>NZ_CP137549.1:0-1200000 GCF_033335955.1 Streptomyces sp. N50 | reverse complement strand
CCCCCTCAGCGAACACCGCGCAGAAGCCCACCGCGCCGATGAGCAGCGCGGACTTGGGCGGCAGCGTGAACCGCGGCGGTGCTTCCTCCTCGACGCCCGGGGGGATGTCGAGCACCCAGTGGCAGGCGGTCACGCCGAGCGCGGTGAGGATCACGGCGGCGATGAGGTGGTGCACGCGGGCGTCCGAGCCGAGGTGCGCGGCGAGCGTGCCGCCCGCCGAACCGATCAGGGCACCCGCGCTCCACATGCCGTGCAGACTCGACATGATCGACTTGTCGAGGAGTCGCTCGATCTCGACGCCGAGCGCGTTCATCGCGACGTCGGCCATGCCCGCGCTCGCGCCGTACGTGAACATCGCCAGGCAGAGCGTGACCAGGTTCGGCGCCAGCGACGGCAGGATCAGGGACATCGTCCACATGGCGATCAGCCCGCGCAGGGCCGTGCGGCTGCCGAAGCGGTGGGTGATCCAGCCGGCCAGCGGCATCGAGCACGAGGCGCCGAACGCCCCGAAGGCCAGGGCGAATCCGAGGCAGCCGGCGGCGACGTGCGCGTGCTCCTGGATCCACGGCACGCGGGTCGCGAACGAGCCGGTGACCGCGCCGTGCACGGCGAAGACGGCCGCCACGGCGTACCGGGCACGCTTCACCTCGTGTCGGTCGTAGACCACTTCGCTCATTGTCCCGCCCCTCCTGCTGGTCAAGTCCCCGCCGACTGCCGCCGTCAAAGTTCGTGCTCGCGCGTTCTCGTCCCGCTCGCGCCGGGTAAACTATCAGGAACCCTGCCTGATAGATAGCGAAATACCGGCCGCCCGCCGCACCCCCTCGATCTGGGAGGATTCCCGGCATGCCCGCATCCCCGAGCACCGCCCGGGCCATCAACGACCGGCTCGCCCTGCGTCTGCTCCAGCGCGAAGGCCCGCTGACGGCAGGGCAGTTGAAGCAGCTCACCGGTCTCTCCCGGCCGACCGTCGCCGACCTCGTCGAACGCCTCACGGCCTCCGGGCTGATCGAGATGGTCGGTGAGTCCGGGGAGCAACGGCGCGGTCCGAACGCCCGGTTGTACGGCATCGTCGGCGACCGCGCCTACCTGGCAGCGCTGGACGTCCGGCTGGAGGGCGTCTCCGTGCTCGTCTCCGACCTGGTGGGCCGGGTGCTCGCGGAGGCCTCGGTACCGATCGACGGCGGCTCGGGCACGGGCCCGGCGGTCGAGCAGGCCGTGGCGCTGGTGGAACGGGCGGCGAAGGAGGCGGGCGCGGAACACCTCCACACGGTGTGCGTCGGCGCCCCCGGCCTCATCGCCCCGGCCACCGGCGAACTCCGCGACACCACAGGCCTCCCCGCCTGGCACCGCCGCCTGGTCGCCGCCCTCCACGAACGCCTCCCCGACACCCGCATCGTCGTCGAGAACGAGACCAACCTCGCGGCGCTGGCCGAACAGCGTGACGGCGCGGCCCACGACCGGGACACGTTCGTGCTGCTGTGGCTGGGCATGGGGATCGGTGCGGCGGTGGTGTTGGACGGGGCGTTGCGCAGGGGTGCGTCGGGGGGTGCGGGCGAGCTCGGTTTCCTCCCGGTGCCGGGGACGCGGGGGCTCCCGTCGTCGACCGACTGTGAAGGGGGTTTCCACTCGCTGGCGGGGGCGGGGGCGGTGCTTGAACTGGCGCGGGAGTGTGGGGTGTTGGGGGCTGAAGGTGTCGAGGGGGGCGGTGCGGCGGAGGTCGTGCGGCGTGCGGTCGCGGGGGTGGGTGGGGGCGAGTCGGGTGCCGGGGGAGGCGCGGATGGCGCTCCCGACAGGGTCTCCGCCCCCAACACCCCTTCCGCCGCCCGGTTCCTGGACGCCCTCGCCGACCGTCTGGCCCTCGGTGTCGCTTCGGTCGTCGCGCTGCTGGACCCCGGGTGTGTGGTCCTCGGCGGTGAGGTCGGGCAGGCGGGCGGTGACGTACTCGCCGTGCGGGTCGCGGAGCGGATCGTCCGGATGTGCCCGTTGCCCGCCGAGGTGCGGCCAAGTGTCCTCGGGGGCGCCGCCGTGCTGCGCGGGGCGCTGCTGACGGCACAGGACGGTGCGCAGGGCGAGCTGTTCGGATAGTCGGCCGGTTGCGCGGTCGCACCTGGCCTGAGTGGCCCGGCGGTGGGCAAGGGCCGTCGTCACCACCGCCGGACCGGTCCAGGGGTGTCCCCTCCGGAGATCCGAAAAGGACTAGACCAGATGATCCAGCAGGTAGGGGCCGCTTGAGAAGTCCAGCGGCACTGTCTGTGAGCCAGCCCACACCCTTCGCCTGGATGGACCCTTGCCGGGCGTGGCACACTGGCCGTGTACCAGAAGCAGCGCACTCCGGGGTCGGTGAAAGTCCGAACCGGCGGTTATAGTCCGCGACCCGTCCGTGTAGTTCAGCGGCCGGTTGACCAGGTGGAATTCCTGGACCGACGGTTAAAGTCCGGATGGGAGGCAGTGCGCGGCGGGCGGGCATTCGTGCGCGCCGCCGTATCGGCTCGTCCTGCGTGGGTGGGTTCTGTCCGGCGTCGTTCCCGGTGCTTCCGTTCCGTTTCATTCTGTCGTCTTCGACAGGCCCCGGAGTCCGTGCCCTATGAGGCAGGAGGACCCGGGAAGTGTTCACCGGAATCGTCGAAGAGCTGGGTGAGGTCACCGCCGTCGAGAGTCTCGACGACGCCTCCCGCTTTCGTCTGCGCGGCCCCATCGTCACCGAGGGCGCGAAGCACGGCGACTCCATCGCCGTGAACGGCGTCTGTCTCACCGTCGTCGAGCACGAGGGTGACGAGTTCACCGCCGACGTCATGGCCGAGACCCTGAACCGCTCCAGCCTCGGCGTCCTCGCCGTAGGCTCCCGCGTCAACCTCGAACGCCCCATGGCCCTCGGCGCCCGCCTCGGCGGACACATCGTGCAGGGCCACGTCGACGGCACCGGCGCGGTGCTGGAGCGCAAGCCGTCCGAGAACTGGGAGATCGTCAAGATCTCGCTCCCGGCCGACCTCACGCGCTACGTCGTCGAGAAGGGCTCCATCACCGTCGACGGCATCAGCCTCACCGTCGTCGACGCGGGCCCGGACTACTTCACCGTCAGCCTCATCCCCACCACCCTCGACCTGACCACGCTCGGCCTCAAGCAGCCCGGCGACCCGGTCAACCTCGAAGTGGACGTCATCGCCAAGTACGTCGAGCGGCTCATGGGCGACCGCGAGGTGACCCCGTGAACTGGCTCAACTCCGAGGCCTTCGTCCTGTTCGGCCAGCACATCAAGTGGTCGGACATGATCGGCAACGTCATCGGACTGATCGGCCTCGCCTTCGGCTGGCGGCGGTCCATCTGGAGCTGGCCCACCCAGTTCGTCTCCGGCGTGATCCTCTTCGCCGCGTTCGCCACCGCCCACCTCTCCGGCAGCGCCGGCAAGCAGGTCGTCGTCATGGTCGTCGCGGTCTACGGCTGGTGGCAGTGGAACCGCGGCAAGGGCGGCACGGCCGACGGCCACATCACCCCCCGCTTCGCCACCTGGCGCGAACGCGCGATCCTGGCCGGCTCCGCCGCCGTAGGGACCGTAGCCGTGGCCGCCCTCTTCAAGGCGTACCCCTCGCTCTCCTGGGACCCGTGGCCCGACGCCTACATCTTCGTCGGCACCGTCGTCGCGATGTACGCCCAGGCCCGCGGCATGGTCGAGTTCTGGTTCGCCTGGCTCCTCGTCGACCTCGTCGGCGTCCCCCTCAACTTCGCCAACGGCTTCGCGTTCTCCGGCTTCGTCTACGTCATCTACGGCGCACTCGTCCTGTGGGGCATGCGCGACTGGTGGCTGCGCTCCCGCACGACCCCGCAGCCCGTCCTGGAAGGAGCGCCGGCATGACAGCGGCACCGATCCTGTACAGCACTGACGGTTTCGAGGACTTCTCGCTCGACCCGGTCGAGCAGGCCATCGCCGACATCGCGGCGGGCCGCCCCGTCGTGGTCGTGGACGACGAGGACCGCGAGAACGAGGGCGACCTCGTCATCGCCGCCGAGAAGGCCACCCCCGAGATCATCGCGTTCATGATGAGCGAGTGCCGCGGCCTGATCTGCGCCCCCATGGAGGGCGACGAGCTGGACCGGCTCCGGCTCCCGCAGATGGTCGAGGACAACACCGAGTCGATGAAGACCGCGTTCACCGTGTCCGTGGACGCCGCGCCGGTTCACGGTGTGACCACCGGCATCTCGGCCTCCGACCGCGCGACCACGCTCCAGGTCCTGGCGAGCGGCAGCGCCCAGGCCGACGACCTCGTCCGCCCCGGCCACATCTTCCCGCTGCGTGCCAGGGACGGCGGTGTGCTGACGCGCAACGGCCACACCGAGGCCGCCGTCGACCTCGCCCGCCTCGCGGGCCTGCGCCCGGCCGGCGCGATCGTCGAGATCGCGGGCGAGGACGGCCGTATGCTCCGCCTCCCCGAACTGATCCCCTTCGCCCGCAAACACGGCCTCACGATCATCTCCATCGAGGACCTGATCACCTACCGCCAGGCCGCCGAGCCCACCGTCCGCCGCGAGGCCGAGGTCCAACTCCCCACCCGCCACGGCCAGTTCACGGCCTACGGCTACCGCTCCACCGTCGACGGCGTCGAGCACGTAGCCCTCGTCCACGGCGAGATCGGCGACGGCGAGGACGTCCTCGTCCGCGTCCACTCCGAGTGCCTCACCGGCGACGTCTTCCACTCCCTGCGCTGCGACTGCGGTCCCCAGCTGGAGGCCTCCCTGGAGCGCATCCAGGAGGAGGGCAGGGGAGTGGTGGTCTACCTGCGCGGCCACGAGGGACGCGGTATCGGCCTCCTGTCCAAGCTCCGGGCGTACGAACTCCAGGAGCGCGGCCGCGACACCCTCGACGCCAACCTGGAACTCGGCCTGCCCGCCGACGCCCGGGACTACGGCGCCGGCGCGCAGATCCTGGAGGACCTCGGCGTCCACAGCCTGCGCCTGATGACCAACAACCCCGACAAGACCGACGCGCTCGTCCGGCACGGCCTCAAGGTCACCGGCCGGGAGCCGATGCCCGTGACCGCGGGCGAGCACAATCTCCGCTACCTGCGCACCAAGCGGGACCGGATGGGGCACGACCTGCCCTGGCTGGACGCGGCCCCCGTGTCCACCTGCGGCAACCAGTAACCGCGCAATCGCACTTCTAGGAGACAAGAGAACGTGAGCGGCAAGGGCGCACCCGAACTGTCCGTACGCAACGTCGGAGACCTGCGGGTCGCCGTCATCGCGGCGCAGTGGCACGAAAAGGTGATGGACGGTCTGGTGGACGGCGCCCTGCGCGCCCTGCACGACCTGGGGATCGACGAGCCGACCCTGCTCCGGGTCCCCGGCAGCTGGGAACTCCCGGTCGTGGCAAAGGTGTTGGCGGGCCGGGGCTACGACGCGATCGTCGCCCTCGGCGTCGTCATCCGCGGCGGCACCCCGCACTTCGAGTACGTGTGCCAGGGCGTCGTCCAGGGTCTCACCCAGGTCTCCGTCGAGACCGGCGTCCCCGTCGGCATGGGCGTGCTGACCTGCGACACCGAGGAGCAGGCTCTCGACCGGGCCGGTCTGGAGGGCTCGAACGAGGACAAGGGGCACGAGGCGGTGACGGCGGCCGTCGCGACGGCCGCCACGCTCCGCTCAGTATCTGAACCGTGGCGTTAAGCCCACGATTGTTTGCAATAGGGTGGGCAGCACCATGTCCAATAAGACGTTCGAGGAGCTCTTCACCGAGCTCCAGCAGAAGGCCGCCACCGGCGACCCCGCCACTTCCCGCACCGCAGAGCTGGTCGGCAAGGGCGTCCATGCCATCGGCAAGAAGGTCGTAGAAGAGGCCGCCGAGGTCTGGATGGCCGCCGAGTACGAGGGCAAGGAGGCGGCCGCCGAGGAGATCTCGCAGCTGCTCTACCACGTCCAGGTGATGATGGTCGCCCGCGGAATCTCGCTGGACGACGTCTACGCCCACCTGTAAAACCCTTTTCAGACACTTCACCCCTTTTCACGCGAAGGAAGCCGACCTCATGCTGCGCATCGCCGTCCCCAACAAGGGTTCCCTGTCAGGACCTGCGGCGGACATGCTGCATGAGGCCGGCTACCAGCAGCGCCGGGAGTCCAAGGAACTGCGGATCGTCGACCCGGTCAACGAGGTGGAGTTCTTCTACCTCCGCCCGCGCGACATCGCGATCTACGTCTCCTCCGGCCGCCTCGACATCGGCATCACCGGCCGCGACCTGCTGATCGACTCCGGCGCGAGCGCCGAGCCGATCCTCCCGCTCGGCTTCGCCCGCTCCACGTTCCGCTTCGCCTCCAAGCCCGGCGCCGCGAACACCCTCGCGGACCTCAAGGGCAAGACGGTCGCCACCTCGTACGAGGGCATCGTCGCCAAGTACCTCTCGGACAACGGCGTCGACGCCTCCGTCGTCCACCTCGACGGCGCCGTCGAGACCGCCATCGAACTCGGTGTCGCCGAGGTCATCGCGGACGTCGTCGAGACCGGAACGTCCTTGCGCAACGCGGGACTTGAGGTCTTCGGCGACCCGATCATGAAGTCCGAGGCCGTTGTCATCCGCCGCACCGGCGCCGAGACCGACGACATCGCCGAGCCCAAGGTCCAGCAGTTCCTGCGCCGCCTCCAGGGCGTGCTGGTCGCCCGGACGTACGTGATGATGGACTACGACTGCCGGGTCGAGCAGCTGGAGAAGGCCGTCGCCCTCACCCCCGGCCTGGAGTCCCCGACCGTCTCCCCGCTGCACAACGAGGGCTGGGTCGCCGTCCGTGCGATGGTCCCCGCCAAGGAGGCGCAGCGGATCATGGACGACCTGTACGACATCGGCGCCCGGGCCATCCTGACGACGGCCATCCACGCCTGCCGTCTCTGAGGAACACGCCGACCATGTCTCAACTGCCCGCCCTGCCGGTCACGTTCCGGCCGGGCCGCACCCGTGCCGTGCTGCTCACCGCGGGCATCGCGATCTTCGTCGTCATCACGACCGTCGCGATGCTCCTGGAGCAGCTCACCCCGGGGGAGAAGCTCAGCTTCGTCTTCACCGGTGCCCTCCTCTTCGCCGTACTGGCCATGCTCGCCCGGGTGAAGGTCGTCGCCGACGAGTCCGGCGTCACCGTCGTGAACATCGTGAGCAGGCGCCGGCTGGCGTGGGCCGAGATCCTCCAGGTGAACCTTCGGCCCGGCGACCCCTGGGTGTTCATCGACCTCAGCGACGGCACCAGCCTGCCCGTGCTCGGCATCCAGCCCGGTATCGCCAAGGCGCATGCCATCGCCGACGCGCGCACTCTGCGGGCGCTCGCCGAGGACCGGTCGCTGAGGGATCTGCCGTAGAGGGCCATGTCTTGATTAATCTGTTGTCGGTGGCGTTTTTCGTTCCCGCCTCCGCCACCGATGTTCCCCCCTGTCTTCAGAGGCACCCTGCGACCCGAGGAGTGACTCCCTCCAGCGATGGACGGATCGTCCTGTAGTACCTGCGCCGCCCCCTCCCGACATATCGAGGCGGCGGCATGACCATCCCCTTGTTGCTCCTCGGAGCGGCGATGCTGCTGATTCTGGCCAACGGATTCTTCGTCGCGGCCGAGTTCGGACTCGTCACCGTGGAGCGTCCCGAGGCCGAGAAGGCCGCCGCCGAGGGCGACCGACGGGCCGCCACGGTCGTCGAGTCGCTCAAGGAGCTGTCCTTCCAGCTCTCCGGCACCCAGCTCGGCATCACCATCACCTCCCTGGTCGTCGGCATGCTCGCCGAACCGGCCCTCGCGGAGCTGCTGCACGGCCCGTTCAGCGCGATCGGCATCCCCGAGGGCGCCGTCTCCGGCGTCGCCGTGGTCGTCGGCATGCTGCTGGCCTCCGCCGTGCAGATGGTGATCGGCGAACTCGTGCCCAAGAACTGGGCGGTGTCGCGGCCCCTCCAGGTCGCACGCTTCGTCGCCGCGCCACAGCACGCTTTCGCCCGCCTGTTCCGCCCGGTGATCGCCGCGCTGAACACCGTCGCCAACAAGCTCGTCCGCGCACTCGGCGTCGAGCCCACCGAGGAGCTGGCCTCGGCCCGCACCCCCGGTGAGCTCGTCTCCCTGGCCCGGCACTCGGCGCAGGCCGGCACGCTGGAGCAGGACACCGCCGATCTCTTCGTACGGACGCTGTCGCTGGGCGAGTTGACCGCGCAGCACGTCATGACCCCGCGCGTGAAGGTCAGCGCGCTCCAGTCGTCGGCGACCGCCGAGGACGTGGTCAACCTGACCCGCGCCACGGGTCTGTCCCGCTTCCCCGTCTACCGCGAGAAGATCGACGAGATCGTCGGCATGGTCCACCTCAAGGACGCGCTGGCCGTGCCCGCGCACGACCGGCTGCGCACCTCCGTCACCACCATCGCCAAGTCCCCGCTCCTGGTCCCCGAGACCCTGCCCGTGCAACCGTTGTTGGCCCGGCTGCGCAGTGAGCAGCCGATCGCCGTCGTCGTCGACGAATACGGCGGTACGGCCGGGGTGGTCACCCTGGAGGACATCGTCGAGGAACTCGTCGGCGAGGTCCGCGACGAGCACGACGGCCAGGACGTCCCCGAACTCGCCGCCGCGCCACCGGAGGACGGCAAGCCCGCCTGGGACGCCGACGGCAGCTGCCGGGTCGACATCCTCCAGCGCATAGGCCTCGACGTGCCCGAGGGTCCGTACGAGACGGTGGCCGGACTGGTCGCCGACCTCCTCGGCCGCATCCCGGCCCCCGGCGACAAGGCCGAACTCCCCGGCTGGCGCCTGTCGGTCCGCCAGGTGGGCCACTACCGCGCCGAGCGAGTCCGGCTGGTCCGCACGGTTGCCCCGGTGAACGTCATGGAGGCGGCCCGATGACCGTCCTCCAACTCCTCTTCGCCGTCCTGCTGGTGCTCGCCAACGGCTTCTTCGTCGGCGCCGAGTTCGCCCTCGTCTCCGTCCGCCGCAGCCAGATCGAACCCCTCGGCACGGCCCGCGCCCGCCAGGTCCTCTACGGCCTGGAGCGGCTGCCGCAGATGATGGCGGCGGCCCAATTCGGCATCACGGTCTGCTCGTTGACGCTCGGCGCGGTGGCAGAGCCGACGGTCGCGCACGTCCTGGAGCCGGTCTTCGAGTGGATGCGTCTGCCCGAGGGCATGATCCACCCCCTCGGCTACATCCTCGCGTTGGCGGCCGTGGTCTTCTTCCACCTCGTCATCGGCGAGATGGTCCCGAAGAATCTCGCGATGGCCGCGCCGGAGAAGGCCGCGATGTGGCTCAGCCCCGGCCTGGTCGCCTTCGCCCGGGTCTGCAAGCCGATCACCATCGCCCTCGGCGCCGTCGCCCAGGCCATCCTGCGCCTCTTCCACGTCGAGCCCAAGGACGAGGTCGAGGCCGTCTTCACCAGCGAACAGCTCAACCGCCTCGTGGAGGACTCGGGCCAGGCCGGTCTCCTCGACCCCGAGGAGCAGGAACGCCTGGAGGACGCGCTGGAGTTGGGCTCCCGCCCGGTGACGGACGTACTCCTCCGCCGAGAGGACCTGGTGACGGTCAGTCCCTCGGTCACCCCGGGCGAGATCGTCGCGCTGACCGCCCGCACCGGCTACTCCCGCTTCCCCATCGCGGCGGAGACCGGCGCCTTCATGGGCTACCTCCACGTCAAGGACGTCCTGGACCTGGAGGAGTCCGAGCGGGCGGTGCCGCAGCAGATCTGGCGCCCCATGACGACGCTGCGGGCCGAACTCCCCCTGGACGACGCCCTGACGGTGATGCGCCGGGCGGCGACCCACCTGGCCCAGGTCGCCGACGGCTCCGGCAAGGTGCTCGGCCTGGTCGCCCTGGAGGACGTCCTGGAACTCCTGGTGGGCGAGGTGACGGACCCGGCCCACCGGGAGGTACCGGCACCGGCACCGCCACGGACGGCGGAACTCAAGCAGGCGGTGCCTGGCTGAGAACCGGGACGTCAGCCGCTTGTCGATCACTCGGCCGGGCCGGCCGAACAGGGTTCCCGCCCTGGGCATCTCCTGTGTGCCTCGGCGCTCCCCGCGGATAGGGTGGGCGGTGATCGACAGGACGGGCTGGGCGAGGGCGGCGGACGGCGTGGGCGGTGCCGAGGAGAGCGGGAACACGGGCACCGGGCGCCCGACGTCACGGGACGTCGCCCGGATCGCCGGTGTGTCCCACACCGCGGTGTCCTTCGTGTTCAACGGCCGAGCCGACGGCAACCTCTCGCCCGCCACCCAGGAACGCATCCGGCAGGCCGCGGCCCAGCTGGGCTACCGCCCCGACCCGGTGGCCCGCGGGCTGCGCAGTCGCCGTACGGCCGTGATCGGGCTGGTCACCGACGAGATCGCGTCCTCGCCCTTCGCCGGCCGGCTGCTGCGCGGGGCCATGGAGACCGCCTGGGACAGCGACCATCTCGTCCTCACCGTGGACTCCGGCGGTGACCCGGCCAAGGAGGACGCGGCCGTCGCGGAACTGCTCAACCGGCGCGTGGACGGCATCATCTACGCGGCCATGTCACTGCGCCGGGTCCGCGTCCCCGAGGGCCTGCACCGCACCCACTCCGTGCTGGCCAACTGCCTGCCCGAGGACGACTCGCTGCCCGCCGTCGTCCCCGCCGAGCGTGCCGGTGGCCGTACCGCGGCCCGGCTGCTGCTCGCCGAGGGCCACCGCCGGCTCGCCGTGATCGGCGGCCTGGACGACATCGCCTCGGCGGAACGCACCCGCGGCTTCCGGGACGCGCTGCGCGCCGAGGGCGTCACCGTGCCCACGGAGTGGATCGTGCGCGGCGGCGGGGAGATCTCCGCGGGATACGCGGGCGCGCTGCGCCTGCTCGACGGCGCCGAGCCGGGTCGTCGCCCCACCGGCGTCCTGTGCTACAACGACCGGGTCGCGGCGGGCGTCCTGCACGCCGCGACCCGGCTCGGGATCGACGTACCCGCCGATCTGTCGGTGGTCGGCTACGACGACCAGGAGCACATGGCCGCGTTCCTCACCCCACCGCTCACCTCCATCGCGCTGCCACACCGCGCGATGGGGGAGACAGCGGCCCGACTGCTCCTGGACGCCATCGAAGCCGGCCCCACCCCGCCCGCGACCGTGCGGCGCCTGGCCTGCCCTGTGGTCAGCCGGGCGTCGGTGGGTCCGGCGCCTACCGGGTGACGCGGGTGCCGGGTCCGTCGTAGGTGGGGCGGTGGCTCGGTGGCTTCTGGGTGCTCTCGGAGCCGGCCAGGCGCTGCCTGTGACTGTGCGGCGTCTGGCCTGCCGGTCTGGTCAGCCGGGCGTCGGTGAGTTGGCGCCTACTGGGTGACGCGGGTGCCCGGCCTGTCGTAGGTGCTGCGGTGACTCGGCTGCTTCTGAGTGTTGTCGGAGCCGGCCTCGCGCCACCCGTGACTGTGCGGCGTCTCGCCTGCCTGTGGTCAGCCGGGCGTCGGTGGGTCCGGTGCCTATCGAGTGACGCGGGTGCCCGGCCTGTCGTAGGTGGGGTGCCGGCTCGGCTGCTCCGGGATGCCGTAGGGGCCGGCCAGGCGCCACCCGTGACCGTGCGGCGTCTGGCCTGTCGGTTCGGTCAGCCATGCCTCCCTGGGGCCTGTGCCCACCCCGTGACCCGGGCGCCCGGTTCGTCGACGACCAGCTCGGCGGTGTCGTCGGGGCGCCGGTAGACGCGCTCGGTGATCATGGCACGGTCCCCTACGAAGAGTTCGAGGAGGGAGCCGTCGACGAGCAGCCGGAGGGTGAGTTCCGGCGCCTTCGGTACGTGCACGGTGATCGGGGCGGAGCCCTCCCTGCCGGTCCGGGGCCAGGTGCTCCGGTCGAGGACGACGGTCCCCGCGGCGGGGTCCGCGCGGACGGTCAGCTCCCGGCCTGCCGCGTCCCGGAGCAGGCTCACCGTGGTCGGTTCGCGTGCGGTGACCGTCAGGTCGTACGCGTGGGGAAGCGGGACCCGGCCCGGCGCGGTCACGAACGGCTCGGCGGGGCGCAGCAGTTGGAGCTCCGGGGCCGGACTCACCCGTAGCGAACCGTCGGGGTGGACGTCGACCACGCGGGGTGCGGTGAGTACGCCTGCCCAGCCGGCCCGGTCCACCTCCTCCTGCGGGCGGGCCTCCCACGACCAGCCCCACAGCAGTGCGCGGTCCGGCTCCTGGAGCACGGCGGGGGCGTAGAAGTCCCGGCCCTGGTCGAGTCGGCCGCCGGTGCGCGGCACGAACCTCAACTCGCCCTGGCTGGCCGCCTGTAGACGGCCCGTCAGGTATGCGGTGGAGCAGGGGTCTCCGTCCCACAGGGACACCAGAAGGACGTGGTCGCCGCCCGCCGTCCGGTACAGGTGCGGGCACTCCCAGCCCACCGACTTGTCGCCGAACACCGCTGCGGCTACAGGGTCGTTGCCGTCCAGCAGCACACCGGCGAACCGCCACTCGGTCAGGTCGTCGCAGTCGTAGAGCAGGACCGACGGCGTGCCGTCGGCGTGCCCGGCGCCGACCAGGGCCCAGCGCCGGTCCCCGTGGCGGAAGATGAACGGGTCGCGGAACATCACCACGTCCAGTCCCGGTGGTGGTCCGGTCACCACCGGCGTCGGCAGCGGCTTCCACTCGTTCAGCCGGTCGTCGTCCGGGTCCGCCGCCCGCGCCAGGCAGATGGTGCCGAGTCCGGCGTGGGAATGGTCAACTCCCGTGTACACGGCGGTCGGTGTGCCGGCATCGTCCGTCACGCAGCCCGACCAGCAGCCCGCCTCGTCGGGGCCGCCGGGTGTCGGGGTGAGGGCGATCGGGTGGTGCTCCCAGTGCGCGAGGTCGGTGCTGGAGGCATGACCCCAGTGGACGTTCGCGTGCACCGGGGCGTCGGGGTTGTGCTGGTAGAAGAGGTGGTAGCGGTCCCGCCAACGGAACGGCCCGTTCGGGTCGTTGATCCAGTTGGCGGGCGGACGGACCCTGAAACGCGGCGCGTTGGGGTCATTGCTCAACGGTTGACTCCTGCGGAGGTGATGCCCTCGCGGAGAGGGCGCTGGCCGACGGCGAACACGGCGACGGCGGGGAGCATCGAGAGCACGACTCCGGCGAGGACCACCGAGATCGACCCGGTGCCGAGGTTGCCCTGGAGGGAGACCAGACCCAGCGGAAGCGTGTAGTTCTGGCTGGAGGTCTCCAGGATCAGCGGGCGGAAGAACTCGTTCCAGTGGTAGTTGAAGGCGAGCACGCCGACGATCGCCAGGCCGGGCGTGGCCAGCGGCGCGTACACCGAACGGAAGATCCGCCAGGTCCCCGCGCCGTCCAGCATGGCCGCCTCGCCCAGGTCCTTCGGCATACCGAGGAAGTACTGGCGCATCAGGAAGGTGCCGAAGGCGGTCGGGAAGGCCGGGATGATCAGGCCGAGGAGCGTGTCGGTGAGGCCCATCGTCTTCAGCACCAGGAACACCGGCACGATGGTGACCTGCAACGGCACCATCATGGTCGCCAGGACCAGGCCGAAGAGCGGCCTCTTGAAACGGAACTCCAGGCGTGCGAAGGCGTATCCGGCCAGGCCCGCCGTGATCATCTGGCCGACGGCGATCAGTGCCGTCACCAGTGTGGAGTTCAGGGCGAGCAGCCACACGTCGATCTGCTGGAAGACCCCGTGGTAGGCCGCGGTCGTCGGGTGCGTCGGGATGATCTGCGGGGGCAGGTCGAAGGACTCGGCCGGAGTGCGCAGCGAGGTGGCGACGGTCCAGATGACCGGGCCCAGCGTCAGCAGGGCGCACACGGTCAGTGCGGCGATCCGGGTCCAGGGGGCGAGTGAGTAGCGGACGCGGCTCAGGGTCGGGGTCGGGGTCGGGGTCGATTTCAGGGGGGTCGGGGTTGCTTGGCTCATGGCGCTCATGCGGCTCACCGGCTCACTGGTAGTGGACGAAACGCCGGCTGAGCCGGAACTGGAGGGCGGTGACCGCCATGATCACGGCGAAGAGCAGCACGCCCACCGCGGACGCCTCGCCGAAGTCGAGCTGCTCGAAGGCCCGCTCGTAGATCACCATCACCACGGTGCGGGTGGCGTCGCCGGGTCCGCCGTCGGTGAGGACGTAGGGCTGTTCGAAGACCTGCAGGGCGTTGATGACGCCGACCACCGTCGCGACGAGCAGCGTCGGCGACAGCAGCGGCAGCGTGATGCCGAGGTGCTTGCGCAGGCCGGTCGCGCCGTCGAGGGCGGCGGCCTCGTGGATCTCCTTGGGGATGTTGTTCAGACCGCCGATGAACAGCAGGAACGAGAAACCGAACTGCTGCCAGACGTAGACCAGGACCACCGTGGCCATCGCCGCGTGCTCCGAGGTCAGCCAGGGCACGGGCGCGATGCCGACCAGGCCGATCAGCCAGTTCACCACCCCGAAGTCCTGGTTGAACAGGTACTTCATCACCACCGAGATGGACGCGGCGGACAGCACCAGCGGGAAGAAGAACGCCGAACGGAACACCGACCGCAGCCAGACCGGCATCCGCCCGTTGAGCGCGAGTGCCAGCGACAGCGCGATCAGCAGTTGCAGCGCGACCGCGAGGACCATGAAGAGGAGCGTGTTGCGGAAGGAGACCAGGACGGTCGAATCCGTGAAGGTGGTGCGGTAGTTGGCGCCGCCGACGAAGTGGGGCGGGTCGATCACGTTCCAGTGGAACAGGCTCAGCACGACGGACCCGACGATCGGCACGACCGTGAAGACGACGATGCCGACGACCGTGGGCGCCAGGAACAGCGCGGCCAGCAACCGGGCGCCGCGGTCGCGGACGGACGGCCGTACGGCGGCGGCCGGTGGTGTGGCGGGCCGTGAACTCACCGCAGGAGCCTGGGAGTTCGGGACCTGAGTGTTCGTCATACCGCACGCTCCATGGCCTGCTCCAGGTCGCCCTGCATCCGGCGCAGCGCGGGACCCACCGCACGCGGCGAGGCCAGCGCGGTGCCGGTGTACTTGAGCAGGACGTCGGTCACCTCCGCGACCTGCGGTGGCGCGGGGATCGGGCCGGTGTCGGGGAACCGGTCGAGGGTGTCGTAGAAGACCTGCCAGTGCGCCGGGCCGCTCGCGGTGTAGCGGGCGGCGTTCAGCATCGAACGCCGGGCCGGGGTGGTCTGGTTGCTCTTGAAGAGCCGGGTCATGGTGTCCTTGCGGGCCGCGTACTTGATGAACTCCCAGGCGGCTTCCTGCTTCTTCGAGGTGCGCAGCAGCGCGTAGCCCGCCGCGCCGAACTGGTGGCGCTGGGTGCGCCAGCGCGGGAAGTACTGCACGTCGTAGTCGGCGGCCCGCATGCCGGCCAGTTGGAGGCCGCCCGCCCAGAAGCCGCCCGCCGGGGTGACGCCGACGTGGCCGGTGGAGAACACACCGACCAGGTTGTTGCCGTTGCCGCCCTCGGGCCGGGTGCACAGATCGTCCTGGACGAGGGAGGCGATGTAGTCGTACGCCTCCTCGACCCGGTCGGTGGTGGCCTGCGGGGTGCTCCAGCGGAAGCCGCCACCGCGCCCCTTCCGGTCGGCGGCCGGATAGAAGCTGTCCCACAGCCAGGAGCCGCCGGGCGCCTTCGACTCCTTGAGCAGGTTCGTGCCGTTCGCGAAGAGCCAGGGCACGACGCCGCCCCACAGGCGGTTGGTCCAGAAGTACGGCGTGAAGTGCGAGCCGCCGGAACGCTTCAACTGCCGTAGCAGCGCGGTGAAGTCGTCGCGGTTCCAGTCGGCCGCCGGGAACTCCGCGCCCGCCCGCTTCAGCACCTGCTTGTTGAGGTACATGTCGGCGGCGTTGAACTCCATGGGCAGCTGGTAGAGGTTGCCCTCGTACATCATCGACTCCACCAGCGAGGGGTGGACGTCGGCGAAGTACTCGCGCAGCTCCGCCGCGTCCCGCCGCACCCAGCGGTCCAGGGCCACGCCGAGCTTCTGGGCGAACAACTGCACGCCCTCGGTGGCCACATACACCAGATCGGGGGCGGTGCCGGCGGCGATCTGGGTGAGGATCTTCGCGAAGAAGTCCGACCAGTCGACGGCTTGTACGGCGTTCACCCGCAGCGGGATGCCGGGGTGGATCCGGTGGAAGCCCTTGGTGAGGGCGTCGACGGTGGCCGGGTCGAAGGCGGAGCCGAGGGTGGCGACGACGAGGGAGCCGTCGTCACGGCCGGGGATGTCGGCTCCCGTGAGCCGGTCCCAGCTCGCGGCGGTACCGGCCAGAGCGGCTGCTCCGGCCCCGTACGCGCCGTACCGCAGCAGCGTGCGGCGGGGGAGGTGCGAGTCAGTCATCAACGGGCCTAACTCGTGTTAGTTCAGGGGTGATGCCCAGATGATGGGAACCGGGCGGCGGGCCTGTCAAGGGTCGGGAAGGCTTGACCTTTAACGGGTTAGGACTCTTGACCTTTATCGAGTTAGGTCTACAGTCCTCGTTCGCAGGAGCCGCCATGAGAGGAACGATGCGTCATGCCCGGAACCCAGGGGATATCCAGGAGATCACTGTTCGCGGGATCGGCGGCGGGCACCGCCGCCGCGCTGCTGTCCAGCGGCACGGCCACGGCCGCGGGTAGTACCAACTCCACAGCGAGCGGGGCGAGTTACCGCGCCACGTACCACTTCACGGTCCCCGACCAGTGGAAGAACGACCCGCAGCGGCCCGTCTGGATCGACGGCGAGTACCACTACTACTACCTCTACAACGCCGACTACTTCACCGGCGTCGTAGGCACCGCGTGGCGCCTGGCCACCACCAAGGACCTGGTCTCCTTCACCGACCGCGGGGTCGCCGCACCCAAGAACACCACGTCCAACGGTGATCTCTGGTCGGGTTCGGCGGTGGTCGACACCGGCAACACCGCCGGATTCGGCGCGGGCGCGGTCGTCGTCATCGTCACGATGTCCCCCGGCGACGGCACCGACTCCCAGGCGCAGTTCCTCTACTACTCGACCGACGGCGGTCTCACCTTCACCAACCACGGGACCGCCCCTGTCCTGCCCAACCCCGGCGTCGCCGACTTCCGCGACCCCAAGGTGATCCGCGACGAGGACCGGGGCCGCTGGGTGATGGCCCTCGCCGAGAACGACAAGGTCGGCTTCTACCACTCCGACGACCTCAAGTCCTGGACGTACGTGGGCGGTTTCATCCACAGCGGCATCGGCGTCCTGGAGTGCCCCGACCTGTTCCGCATCACTGCCGCCGACGGCACCGTGAAATGGGTGCTCGGCGTGAGCGCCAACGGCAAGAGCTCGGGGCTGCCCAACACGTACGCCTACTGGACGGGTTCCTTCGACGGCAGCGCGTTCACCGCTGACACGAGTGACCCGCAGTGGCTCGACCACGGCTGGGACTGGTACGCCGGCGTCACCTTCGAGAAGCGGGACACGAGCGGCGCGGTGGACCCGGCCGCCCGGTACGCGCTCGGCTGGGTGAACAACTGGGACTACGCCGACACCACCCCCACCATCGACTGCGACGGCTTCAACGGCACCGACTCCGTCGTCCGCGAGATCACCCTGGAGAAGGCGTCCGACGGCACCTACTACCTCGCCTCCCAGCCCGTCGCCGGCCTCGACGCGTATGTCTCCCGCACGGTGAACCTGGGCGACGTGACCGTGGACGGCACGAAGGTGCTCGACTACACCGGCATCTCCTACGAGGTGACGACCGAGCTCACCTGGTCCCAACTCACCGGCGCGGGCCTCCAGTTGAGGCGCTCACCCAGCGGCGGCAGACACATCGACGCCGGCGTCTACACCGACTACGCCTTCCTCAACCGACGCAACACGGTGAACGCCGACACCTCCGGCAACTACCAGGAGAGCCACACCCCGTTCGACCCGTCCGCCGGCACGGTGAAGCTGCGCATCCTGGTGGACCGCACATCGGTGGAGATGTTCGTCGACGACGGCCGCTATGTGCACACCAGCCAGGTGTTTCCGTACCTGCTGGACACCGGGCTCGCGCTCTTTACGATCGGCGGCAGTGCGGTGTTCCGGAACACGGTGATACGGGAGTTCACGGTGTGAGACCGGGCGGGGGCCGGCCTAGGCCCGCACTCGCGAGCGGATGAAGCCCGAGGACTGAAGCGGACGTCGCCTTATAGACACCGGTTCCCCGCGCCCACCCAAGGGGCGCGGGGAACTGCGCGACCAGCCGCCCACGGCGCCGCAGCCGCGATACGACAGATCCGACCGAACTCCCGCGTCCCCCTCACATCCCGGCAGGACCCGGCCCCCGCCCCGACAACACCTCTCCATACGCCTGCATCAGATCCGGCAGCCGCAACGTCGACAGGTCGTCCCGCGACAACATCCCGGGATACACCGACAACCGCAGATCCCGGTACGCGCAGCTCTTCTCGTACAGCGTGCGCAGGAACCGCCCGTTCCCCAGCTCGTCGATCCACCCCTGGTCGACCACATGCCCGGCGATCGACCGCAGCTCGTCCAACGCCTCCTCGTCCCACACGTCACCGTTCTCCGCCGCCAACACCTCGCCGATGGAGGTGAGTTCGAGCGGCCGGTACGAAGGAAAGTCGACGCGCGTCGTGAAGCGGGACGACAACCCGGGGTTCGCGGCGAGCAGCCGGTCCATCCCCTCGGGATAGCCCGCCAGGATCACCACGAGGTGGTCGCGGTTGTCCTCGGCCCGCTTCAACAGCACTTGCAAGGCCTCGTCGCCGTACGCGTCGCCCTTGCCGTAACCGGAGTTGGAGAGCGAGTACGCCTCATCGACGAAGAGGACGCCACCGATCGCGGAATCGATCAACTCGTTGGCCTTCACGGCCGTTTGACCCAGGTACTCACCGACCAGGTCGGCCCGCTGCGCCTCGACGAGATGGTCCCCGCCGAGCAGCCCGAGGGCGTAGAAGACCCGCCCGAGAATGCGGGCCACGGTGGTCTTGCCGGTGCCCGAGGGCCCGGAGAAGACGAAGTGCCGTTTCGGCGGCTGGACCGGCAGGCCCTGTCCCGCCCGCAGCCGCGCCATGTTCAACTGGGCCGACAGCGCCTTGACTTGGCGCTTTACCGGCTCAAGACCCACCATGCGCTCCAGTTCGTTGAGCGCCTCCTCCAGTAAGACGGGGTCGGTGGGACCCGTGGGCAGCGGAAGTACCGGATTCGCGGTCTTCTCCCGCACCGAGTCACCCGCGGCGGGCAGCGGCCCGGTCGGTGGCAGACCGGGCTCCGACAGCTTCAGATCCCGCCCCTCCGCGCCGAACAGCGGATCGAGCCCGTCCGGCCCCTCCAGCGTGTCCTGCCCGCCGGAGAGCGTGATCGCCGCGAGGTCGGTCACGTCCTCGGAGCCGTCGTACCCGTCGGAGTCGGTGATCGCGGCGAGCCGCGCCGAGGTGTCCATGAACGCGGGGTCGACGCGGTGCACCGCCCGGTACAGGGGGAGCGCGGCGGCGCTTCGCCCGGTGCCCTCGTGGGCCCGCGCCAGCCAGTACCGCAGCTCCTTGCGCTGGGGCTGTTCGCTGCGGCAGCGCATCAGCGCGGAGGAGAGGAGCGGCTCGGCCTGGCCGTACATCTCCAGCCGGACCCGGGCCATCCCGCCGAACAACCCGGCCTCTATGCCCAGGAGTTGATCGTTGATCAGCGGGTCCGTGTGCCGGACCAGCTGCTCCCAGTCCTTGACCAGATAGGCGCGGCACGCGTGCAGGAAGCGGACCTGGTGGTCGGTGTCGACCGGCGGCAGTCCCGCCAACGCCCGGTCCAGCTCCGGCACATGGCGGCCGTCCAGCCAGTGCGAGGCGTGCGCGAGCAGCAGATCACGCGGGCTCTCCAGCACGGGCTGCACCCACCAGCCCAGCCAGTACCAGGAGTTGAGCGTACGGCGGTGCCTGGTGCGCTGTTCCCCGAAGCGTTCCCGGTGCCGGTACATCCGCAGCAGCGCGGTCGTCGTGTCGACGCGCAGCGCGTGCAGTCCCAGCCAGCCGTCGGCCATCCCGGGATCCATCCGTACCGCGGTGCGGAACTCCTCCTCCGCCTGCGGATAAGCGCCCATCGTGTAGGCGTCCACGCCTCGCAGCCACGCGAGGTCGGCCGGGGCCTCGGGGCCCTGCGTGCCGAAGTCCATCACGTCCCCCCACAAACCGTGCCCCCGTTGATTCACCGCCGGGCCGGCGCCCGTCGGCAGTCTGGGTCGAACCGCTGTGCCGCGGACGGGAGTTGCCGTGGTGCGCGAAGCAGCCGTCCGTCGGTCGCACCCTGGGCATCGTACCTGCGGGGCAGTCGCCCATCGAAGGGTGCCGCACAGGCCGTTTGACGAGGTGGGAGCAGATGGGGCGCACTCAGGACGGTGACCCAGGGTGAGCAAATCACGGCTCGTAGCGGCCGGAAAACGTGCTGGGAGCAGAACGAAGCCCCCGATCACGGGGGAACAACCGGGGGCTTCGCGACTCTGGGCGGCTTCGAACCGGCCGCACATTCAGAACGTAAGACCTGTACGGCCCCTGGGTCAAGCCGAGTTGAGGCACTCAAGCAAGTTCGGGCGGAAGGGTCTTCACAAGTTCAGCACACTGCGGGCGGTCCATCACCGTGGGTGACCTCATGGTCCGGTCCAATCGTCCCGGAGGGCCCCGTGAGCACCTCGTACCCCTTCCCCAACTGCCGTACCAGGAAGTCCGCGTGGGGGCGCGAAGGGTCTTTGGCGAAGTGTTCGTGTTCCGCCTCGACCCATCCGTCCCAGAAGTCCCGCTGCTCCGTTCCGTCCCGCTGCCGACCCCGTGCCCAGGACTCCTCCCGGGGCAGTTCCATCCACAGCAGTCCCGCGAGGAACGGGCGCACCGCACGGCGTCCGGCGCCGACGCCCTCGACGAGGACCACGGGCGCGGGCGGCAGCGCGCAGGGCGCGGTGAAGCGGCGGGCGTGCCAGTCGTAGGGGGTGTAGTGGGCACTCTCGCCGCGGCCGAGCGGTTCGATCACCTGGCTCAGCAGCCGGCCGGTCCAGCCGAACAGTTTGTCGTGGGTGGCGAGGTCGTCCAGGTGCAGGACGGGGGCGCCGCCCAGAGCCTCGGCCAGCCGTCCGGCGAACGTGGACTTCCCGGATCCCGCGTGCCCGTCGACACCGACGAGCCGGACCGGGCCGCAGGACGGGGGCAGCCGGCTCAGGCGGTGGGCGAGGTCGTGCATGGCTGGTCCCGGGAGGTCGTGGGGAGCGTGATGCCGCAGGTCACCGGGACAGTGTAGGGAGCGGTCCCTCCGGCCCCAGCTCATACCACTGGTCGATACCAATATTGGTGGGTGTGGCGAGGTTCGAAGTGCTGGCAGCGCGGTGCCGTGTGTGTTCATAGTGGGCGCACAGTCGTCCATTGGATCTGTCCCGACTGGATCTGTCCCGACACGGAACACCCGGGGGTCTTCCGCCCATGAGCAGAGCCGAACAGCCGTCCCGCAGAACCGTCCTGGCCGCCGCGGTCGCCGCCGCGGTGGTCGCCGGCACGGGCCCGGCGGTCGCCGACACCGCGACCGCCACCGACGCCGCCGACTCCGACCGGGCGCCGACCCTCCTCGACGCGCGGCCCCGCGAGGGCACCCCGACGGTCGACAACCACGCCTGGACCACCTACGCCGACTGGCGCCGCGGCGCCGCCCAGGGCACCCGCGCCGTCGCGGGCTCCCGCCCGGGCCTCGCGATCGGCGCCGCCGCCGGCCGCGTCGACTACACGGACCCGCACACCGGCAAGACCGCCAACTGGGAGTACGCGACCTGGACGTCCCCCGTCCACAAGCTCTCCGTCCCCGCGACGGAGACCATCGCGTCCTGGAACGCGGACACCCCGGCCGGCACCTGGATCCAGATCGAGCTGCACGGCACGTACTCCGACGGCACGGACACCCCCTGGTACGTGATGGGCCGCTGGGCGGCCGGCGACCAGGACATCAAGCGGACCTCCGTCGACGACCAGACGGACGGCAAGTCCACGATCTGGACGGACACCTTCGCGATCGACGACGCCACGACAGGCCTGCGCCTCGCGTCGTACCGACTCCGCCTGACCCTCTACCGCAAGCCCGGCACCAAGCTCACCCCCACTGTCTGGCGGCTCGGCGCGATGGGCTCCGACGTCCCGGACCGCTTCACGGTCCCGGCCTCGACTCCGGGACTGGCCCAGGAGTTGATCGTCCCGCGCTACTCGCAGGAGATCCACGTCGGCCAGTACCCCGAGTACGACAACGGCGGCGAGGCCTGGTGCAGCCCCACCTCCTCGCAGATGATCATCGAGTACTGGGGCGGCCGCCTCACCCGGGAGCAGCTCGCCTGGGTCGACCCGACCTACGCCGACCCGCAGGTCGACAACGCGGCCCGCTTCACCTACGACTACCAGTACCAGGGCTGCGGCAACTGGCCGTTCAACGCCGCCTACGCGGCCACGTACAAGGACCTCCAGGGCGTGGTCACCCGGCTCGGCTCGCTCGGCGACCTGGAGACACTGATCGCGGCGGGCATCCCGGCCATAACGTCCCAGTCCTTCCTCAGCAGCGAACTGACCGGCGCGGGCTACGGCACCTCCGGCCACCTGATGACCGTGATCGGCTTCACCGCCGACGGCGACGTGATCGCCAACGACCCCAACTCGGCCGACGATCCGGCCGTCCGCCGCGTCTACAACCGGCGCGAGTGGGAGAACATCTGGCTGCGCACCAAGCGGTACAACGCCTCCGGCAAGCTCTCCTCCGGCACCGGCGGCGTCTGCTACCTCTACTTCCCCGCGCACCCGACCGCCCGCCAGCGCAAGGCCCTCGCGGCGGTGGGCGTGCACTGACCCCGTGCCGGAGGCCGAGGTCCCTGTGACCAAGGTCTCCGGCGCAAAACCCGACAGGGATGGCAAGGTGGACGAAACGGGGAGTCCATCGCACATCCGACCTCTGCGAGCCACCATGACCGCACACTCAGCCAGCGCCGCCCGCACCCGTAGCCGTACCGGCGGCCCCAAGGCCGACGGTCCGAAGATCGTCGAGCACATCGTGGGCTGGACCCTTGTCGTGGTGATCGCGATGCTTGTGACCCAAATCGGCCTGCTGTGACCTGACACATTCGCGACCTGCCATACTGCGGTTGACCCAGCCCAGTTGGAGAGCCAGAGTCGAAATTGGAAATCAGTCAGCAGCGTGACGTCCCACGTCCCAGGGCCCGCGGTACCGAGCGTTCCTTGGCGCGCCGCGCCGAACTCATCACCATCGGCCGGAAGTTGTTCGCCGACACGTCCTACGACGCGCTGTCCATGGACGACATCGCGCGGCAGGCGCATGTCGCCAAGGGGCTGATCTACTACTACTTCCAGTCCAAGCGCGGCTACTACCTGGCGATCATCAACGACTCCGTCGCCGACCTGGTGACCTTCGCGGCGAGCGGTCTCGAACTGCCCCAACTGGACCGCGTACAGCGGACGATGGACAGCTATCTGCGCTGGGCCGAGCACAACCAGGCCGCGTACCGCACGATCGTGAGCGGCGGCGTCGGCTTCGACACCGAGGTGCACGCCATCCGCGACGGGGTGCGCGCGGCGATCGTCGCGACCATCGCCGACGGGGCGTACGGCCGTACCGACATCTCCCGGATCGCCCGCATGGGCCTGTTCGGCTGGGTGTGCAGCGTCGAGGGCGCGACCCTCGAGTGGATCAGCACCTCCGACCTTTCCCGCGAGACGATGCGCGAAATCCTCGTGAAGACCCTCGGCGGCACCCTCCGCGCCATCGAGGAGCTGGACCCCGCCCACCCGGCGCCGACGCCCGCCCGCAGGGACGTCTGAATTCCCGGTTTCGCCCTGTTCCGGACGACCGGGCTATTCTTGAAGTAAGCGGTCGTTAACTGGTGACGCGAGACCTCCGATCGGGCATACTCACAGCGCAGAGCCGCTGGTCAGCCGCTTCCGAGACCCGGGAGTAGGAGCAGCGGCCGCATCCGTGCGGTACCCGGCGACGTCGCCTCGACCCCAGGCGTACGCCCGCCGATGTGCCCGACAGGGAGGAGAGCGTCGCCATGCCCGACCGAGCCCCGCAGCCGGTGGACCGGCAACTGCCCACGGACGAGGCCCGGGATCTGATCTCGCTGGCCCGTGACATCGCGCAGCGAGAGATCGCCCCGAGGGCGGCCGAGGAAGAGGACGCCGGACACTTCCCGCGCGAGATCTTCACCCTCCTCTCCCGCTCGGGGCTGCTCGGCCTCCCGTACGACTCCGAGTACGGCGGCGGCGACCAGCCGTACGAGGTCTACCTCCAGGTCCTCGAAGAGCTCGCGGCGGCCCGCCTGACGGTCGGCCTCGGCGTCAGCGTCCACTCCCTCTCCTGCCACGCGCTGGCCAACTACGGCACCAAGCAGCAGCAGGTCGAGCACCTGCCCGCGATGCTCGGCGGCGGCCTGCTCGGCGCCTACTGCCTCTCCGAACCCTCCTCCGGCTCCGACGCGGCCTCCCTGCGCACGAAAGCGGTGCGCGACGGCGAGGACTGGGTGATCGACGGCACCAAGGCCTGGATCACGCACGGCGGCATCGCCGACTTCTACACGGTCATGGCCCGCACCGGCGAGGAGGGCGCGCGCGGGATCAGCGCCTTCCTGGTGCCCGGCGACGCGGCCGGCCTGACCGGCGCGGCACCGGAGAAGAAGATGGGCATGAAGGGCTCGCCCACCGCCCAGGTCCACTTCGACGGCGTCCGGGTCCCCGACGAGCGCCGCCTCGGCGAGGAGGGCCAGGGCTTCGCGATCGCCCTGTCCGCGCTGGACTCCGGCCGGCTCGGCATCGCGGCCTGCGCGATCGGCCTGGCCCAGGCGGCACTTGACGAGGCGGTGGCCTACGCGAGCGGCCGGCAGCAGTTCGGGCGCCCGATCTCCGACTTCCAGGGCCTGCGCTTCATGCTCGCCGACATGGCCACCCAGATCGAGGCGGGCCGCGCCCTGTACCTCGCGGCGGCCCGGCTGCGCGACGCGGGCCGCCCGTTCGCCAAGCAGGCGGCCATGGCCAAACTCCACTGCACCGACACCGCGATGAAGGCCACCATCGACGCCGTCCAGGTCCTCGGCGGCTATGGCTACACCGCGGACTTCCCGGTCGAGCGCTTCATGCGCGAGGCCAAGGTCCTGCAGATCGTCGAGGGCACGAACCAGATCCAACGGATGGTCATCGCCCGCCACTTGGCGGGTCCGGAAGTCCACCGGACCGGCTGACGCGGGGGGTCTGTCCGGAGGGCACGGCGGCAGATACGGCGCCCGGCTCCCGTGCCAC
Organism: Streptomyces sp. N50; assembly: GCF_033335955.1. Lineage (GTDB taxonomy): Bacteria > Actinomycetota > Actinomycetes > Streptomycetales > Streptomycetaceae > Streptomyces. Next base: position 1,174,870 of record NZ_CP137549.1, on the reverse strand, counting down.
ACCCGCTTCGGACTGCTCGGCACGGAGGTCGACGACGCGGGGGAGCGTGGCACACGGGCTGCGGTCCGAGCCGCGGGTTGCCTGCCTCTCAGGACTGAACAACCCCGTGCAGGAGGATCCCGTCGCCCCCGATCAGGCGCCGTCGATCCCCTCCGACCTGACCCACCGGGCAGACCGCGTCGGCGGCGCCGCCAGCCGCGCCCACTCCGGGTCGTGACGCCCCGGCAGGGTGCGGCCCCGGTCGGCCCAACTCCGCATCAGGTCACGGTAGATGGGCGGATCCTGGGGCTGCGGCGGCGCCGGCGGAACCGATCCTGCGGGTGCGGGGACGAAGATCCGGCGCTGACGCTCGGCCGACGCGTAGGTGGCGGTCATACCAAGGCAACGGAATGACATGTCGACAAGTCACCGGCCCGGCTATTCGAGCGTGAGTTCACCGGCGTACAGGTCACGGCTATGGCGACCGCACCCGACCTGACGTACCGTCACCTCCACTGTCCCCAGGGGAGGTTAGCCGTGGCAGACGACCGTCCCGTGCCTCTCGACGAGTACCCCGTGCACCAGGTCCCGCTGTCGATGAAGCACGTCGCGACCGGCGACCGGAACGCCTACGACCGCTGCATCTTCCACGTGTTCGACCACGAGGGCCGCGCCCTGCTCATCCTCGGCCTCGGCGTCTACCCCAACGTCGGGGTGATCGACGCCTACGCGACCCTCCGCACCGGAGACCGACTCCACGCGGTCCGCGCCTCGGACGCCCTCGGCGACGACCGCACGCACCTCGCCGTGGGCCCCCTGCGCATCGAGGTCGAGGAACCCCTGCACCGCCTCCGCCTCTGCTGCGAGGACAACTCCCTCTCGTACGAGCTCACTTGGACAGCGGAATTCCCCGCCCTCTGGGAACCCCACCACGTCCAGTACCGCGGCGACCGGCTCACCCTCGAAGGGCGCCGCTTCGTGCAGGCGGGCGGTGTGGAGGGCGTGATCCGCGCGGGCGGCGAGGAGTTCCGGGTCTCCGCGGGCGGCTGGACCGGTACCCGTGACCGGAGTTGGGGTGTGCGGCCGATCCCGGGTGAGGAGGGCGGCCGGCTCGCCGAGGACCACCCCACCGAGGGCTTCCACTGGATCTGGTGCCCGGTCCGCTTCGAGGACCGCTTCCTGATGGTCATCGTCCAGGAGGACGCCGACGGCTACCGCACCCTGAACGAGGCGACCGTCGTCCGCCCCGGCCACCGAGACCGCCAACTCGGCTGGCCCCGGCCCGAGATCACCTACCGCCCCGGCACCCGCCACCCCGAGCGCGCCCTGATCCACCTCGGCGACGCCCGCAAACCCCAGCAGCTCGACGTCGAGATCCTGACCTCCTCACCCCTGGCGATCGGCGCCGGTTACCCACCCGCCGACGACTGGCAACACGGCACGTGGCGCGGCCGAGCGTGGACCGACGCCCGCACCTACGACCTCACCCAACCCACCCCGCTCGCCGCCTACGGCGTCACCGACCACGCGGCCCGCTTCCGCCTCGACGGCCGGCTGGGCCACGGCATCTTCGAGCACGGCTCCTTCGGCCGCCACGACCCGAGCGGCTTCACCGGCTTCGACTCGGTTGCGCCGTAGGGGAGTTGAGACATGGCGACGGCACCGCGCCCGCGCACGACCACCTGTGCCCCGGAGGGGCTTGCCTGTCGTTCGACGGTGTGGTGTGAGTCCTGTTTTTCCGGCGCCGCGTTCGTCGGGTTTTCCGGCTGCGACGCGGTTGCACCGCAGGGGGGTTGAGACATGGCGACGGCACCGCGCTCGCGCACGATCATCCGTGCCCCGGGGGAACTCGCCTGTCGTTCGACGGTGCGGTGTGAATCCCGCCTTTCCGGCACCGTGCCTGTCGGCGTTACCGGCTTCGACTCGGCCGTACCGCAAGGGAGTTGAGACATGGCGACCGCACCCCGGCCCCGTACCACCACCCGTGACCCCGAGGAACTCGCCCAGCGACTCACCGCCTGGCTCGGCACTCGGCTGCCCGGCGCCAAGGTTGTCGACGTCAGGGTTCCCGGGTCGAACGGTATGTCCAGCGAGACCCTGCTCTTCGACATCGAACACCCCGAACCACCGCTCCAGGCCTGTGCGTTGAGGCTCGCGGCGGACCCGGCGGCGTACACCGTCTTCCCGGTCTACGACATGCCGCGCCAGTTCCGCACGATGCGGCTGGTCGCCGAGCGGACCGATCTGCCGGTACCCGAAGTACGTTGGCTGGAGGAGGACCCGGGCCCGCTCGGCGCGCCGTTCTTCGTCATGGAGCGTGCCGAGGGGCGGGTGCCGCCGGACGTCATGCCCTATACGTACGAGGGCAATTGGCTGCACGCGGCGACCGACGCGGAGCGTGAACACCTGGAGGCCCGCTCGGTCGGACTCATCGCCCGTCTGCATGACCAAGTCCCGCTGTCCGAGGCTGAGTTCCTCACCCTTCCGGGGGAGGGTGGCGCCCTGACCCGGCACGTCGCATCCCAACGGGCGTACTACGAGTGGGTGGTTGACGGTGTCGCCCGCTCACCCCTCATCGAGAGCGCCTTCGACCGGCTCACGGAACTCTGGCCTGCCGACCCCGGCGAACCGGTCCTCAACTGGGGCGACGCGCGCATCGGGAACGTCGTCTACGACGGGTTCGACCCCGTCGCCGTCCTCGACTGGGAGATGGCGGCCCCGGCCCCGCGCGAGGTGGACCTCGGCTGGACCGTCTATCTGCACCGCTTCTTCCAGGACCTGACGGTCGCCTTCGGCCAGGTGGGCCTGCCGGAGTTCTTCCGCCGGGACCGGGTGGAGGCGCGGTACGCCGAACTCACCGGCCACACCCCGCGCGACATGGACTTCTACACCCTGTACGCGGCCCTGCGGCACGCGATCGTGATGCTCCGTATCGCCTACCGCCAGGTGCACTTCGGCGAAGTGGCCGTCCCGGCGGACCCGGACACACTGATCCTGCACCACGGCAGCCTGCGGGCCATGGTGCAGGGCAGCTACTGGGGTTGAGCGGGAGCGCTCAGGCGGCGCGGCGCATGACGGGCACCCGCATCGGGCGCGAGCTCGGACCGCCGACGTGCGAGAACGGCTGCGTCCGCCAGTCGAGGCCCTGAGGGAGCGTCAACAGCAGCGCGGTGTCCTGCTCCTGGAGCTCCGCGGACTCGTCGGCGGACCGGGCGTCGGCGGCCTCACGGCCCGTACCGGCGCAGACCGTCAGCCCGAACGGGTTCCACGGCGAGGCGCACAGCGCGTGCTCCGGCAGGACCTCCTCGTCCTCGAGGAGCGCGATGGGCTGCACGCAGTCCGGGCAGATCACCCGGTACATCTCGAAGGTGTCGTACGCGTCGAGCTCGTCGGCGTCGAAATCCTCGGATTCGACGCCCTCCGGCTCGGGCTCGACGACGAGCTGCGGCCGCTTGGGCGCGGTGCGTCCAGGGCGCTTAAGACTCTGCATGGGTTCTCCCCCTACTGGGCTGGGCCGTGAAGGCGCTGCGGCCTCGACCACAGCAAGCACTTCCCGTCCCGTCTCCGCGGTAATCACGAGACCATCACGGAGACCGTCCGGGGCCTGTGGCGTTCGTCACATGCCGCTCGCAGATGCCCGAGGCGGTGGATTTGTCCCCGGCCGCCACACGGGTCGCTCTCCGCCACATCACGAACCGGGTATGACCTGCGCCGCCGAGGTATCGGAGGAGATCAGCCGCACTGTAGGTTCTTGCGTCATGGAGGAGCTGGACCGACAAATCGTGCAGCTGCTCGTCAAGGACGGGCGGATGAGCTACACAGACCTGGGCAAGGCCACGGGCCTGTCCACGTCGGCCGTGCACCAGCGGGTGCGCCGGCTGGAGCAGCGGGGTGTCATCCGCGGGTATGCCGCGGTCGTCGACCCGGAGGCGGTGGGCCTGCCCATGACCGCCTTCATCTCGGTGAAACCGTTCGACCCCAGCGCCCCCGACGACATCGCGGACCGCCTCTCCGACGTCCCCGAGATCGAGGCCTGCCACAGCGTCGCGGGCGACGAGAACTACATCCTCAAGGTGCGGGTCTCCACCCCGCACGAACTGGAGGAGCTGCTGGCCCGGCTGCGCGGCCTGGCCGGCGTCTCGACCCGGACCACGGTGGTGCTCTCGACGCCGTACGAGGCCCGCCCGCCCCGCATCTGACCGACCTGCGTTCGGGGCGGCGCCGGCGAGGCGCGAGACTGTTCCCCATGAGTGAGCGCACCCCCGAGCCGTCGACCGTCCTGCTCCGCCGCGGCGAAGTCCACAGTCCCGCCGACCCGTTCGCGACCGCGATGGTCGTGGAGCGCGGCCAGGTCGCCTGGGTCGGCTCCGAGGGCGCCGCCGACGCCTTCGCGGACGGCGTCGACGAGGTGGTCGACCTGGACGGCGCGCTGGTCACCCCGGCGTTCACCGACGCACACGTCCACACGACGGCCACCGGCCTCGCGCTCACCGGCCTCGACCTGTCCGACGCGCCCTCCCTGGAGGCGGCCCTGTCCCTCGTCCGGGACTTCGCCGCCGCCCGCCCGGCCGACCGCGTCCTGCTCGGCCACGGCTGGGACGCCGCCCGCTGGCCCGGGGGCCGTCCGCCGACCCGCGCCGAACTCGACACGGCGACCGGCGGACGCCCGCTCTACCTCTCCCGCATCGACGTCCACTCCGCCGTCGTCACCACGGCCCTGCTCGACCTCGTCCCCGGTTTCGAAGCGCCGGACGGCCCCCTCACCGCCGACGCCCACCACGCCGTACGCGCCACCGCGCTCGCCGCCATCACGCCGGAGCAGCGCGTCGAGGCGCAGCGGACCGCCCTGGCCCACGCCGCCTCCCTGGGTGTCGGTTCGGTCCATGAGTGCGCCGGACCCGAGATCTCCTCCGAGGACGACTTCACGGGCCTGCTGCGCCTCGCCGCCGAGGAGCTCGGGCCGCGCGTCGTCGGCTACTGGGCCGAGCAGGACGTCGAGAAGGCGCGGGAACTGGGCGCCGTAGGAGCGGCGGGGGACCTCTTCGTCGACGGCGCTCTCGGGTCGCACACCGCGTGTCTGCACGAGCCGTACACCGACGCCGGGCACACCGGTCTCGCGTACCTCGACGTGGACGCCGTCGCCGCCCATGTCGCCGCCTGCACCGAGGCGGGCCTCCAGGCGGGCTTCCACGCCATCGGGGACGCCGCGGTGACCGCCGTGGTCGACGGCGTCCGGAAGGCCGCGGAGAAGGTCGGCCTGGGCCGCGTCCGCGCCGCCCGTCACCGGGTCGAGCACGCCGAGATGCTCACCCCGGAGACCATCGCGGCCTTCGCCGAGCTGGGGCTGACCGCTTCCGTGCAGCCCGCCTTCGACGCGCTGTGGGGCGGCGAGGAGGGCATGTACGCCCAGCGGCTCGGTGTGGAGCGGGCGCGTGCCCTGAACCCCTTCGCGGCCCTGCTGCGGGCCGGGGTGCCGCTCGCCTTCGGCTCCGACAGCCCGGTCACCCCGATCGACCCGTGGGGCACGATCCGCGCCGCCGCGTTCCACCGGACGGCTGAACATCGCGTCTCGGTGCGGGCCGCGTTCACCGCGCATACGCGGGGCGGCTGGCGGGCCGTAGGACGGGACGACGCGGGTGTTCTGGTGCCGGGCGCGCCCGCCGACTACGCCGTCTGGCGGACCGACGCCCTGGTCGTGCAGGCGCCCGACGACCGGGTCGCGCGCTGGTCGACCGACCCGCGCTCCGGCACACCCGGACTGCCCGACCTGACACCGGGCCGCGACCTTCCCGTCTGTCTGCGCACCGTCGTGGGCGGACGGACGGTGTTCGTACGGCCGGGCGAGTGATCTCCCGGGGTGGCGCGCCCCCGATCCACGGCCGCCGCGTCGTCGCGCGACCTGCGCATCCTCTGCCCTGACCAGCCGGTTGTGGGAGAAAGGCCAGGTCAAACGGCTGTTGACAGGCGGGCGCAGGGGGCCGGTAGGTTCGTCCGAGTCCACCACCGGACGCCCGACCGGGGAACCTCCGAGCACTCGTCGAAGCGCCGCTGGGTCAGGGTCGGTGCCGCACCGGGCACCGTCACTGGGAGCCAGGCTCAGCGCCCGCGCCACGGCGAGGGAACGTTCCGGCCGGTCGGCTGGTGTGACCCGGGTGGGGCCCGGACGTCCAGTAGACAACGGCCTTGGTCGACCCGCAGCCGGCGGGTCCCAGGTCGGCCCGAAGGGCGCCGGGCCCCCATCCGCAGTAGGCGGGTGCCAAAACGGGCATCCTTACCCCGTTCTTGTCGAATCGACACCACCGTACGAACGGCGTGGCACGTCATCCCAGGCCGCGGCCACTATGGTGGACGCCTGCGTACGGACATGAAGGGGCAGCAGTGAACGACGGCGACGGAGCCCTCGCGGCACAGGCCCAGGGGCGGAAGTTCGGCCCGCTCGGCACGGCCTTGGTGATCATCCCGACCTACAACGAGGCGGAGAACATCAAGTCCATCGTCCGTCGGGTGCGGCAGTCGGTCCCCGAGGCTCATGTCCTCGTGGCGGACGACAACAGCCCCGACGGCACCGGCAAGCTGGCCGACGAGCTGGCGGCCGAGGACGAACAGGTCCAGGTGCTGCACCGCAAGGGCAAGGAAGGCCTCGGCGCCGCCTACCTGGCGGGCTTCCACTGGGGCATGGACAACGGCTACGGCGTCCTCATCGAGATGGACGCCGACGGCTCCCACCAGCCCGAGGAGCTGCCCCGGCTGCTCACCGCGCTCAAGGGCGCGGACCTGGTGCTCGGCTCCCGCTGGGTACCCGGCGGCCGGGTGGTGAACTGGCCGAAGTCCCGCGAGTTCATCTCGCGCGGCGGCAGCCTCTACTCGCGCGTGGCGCTCGACCTGCCGCTGCGCGACATCACCGGCGGCTACCGCGCCTTCCGCCGCGAGACCCTCGAAGGCCTCGGCCTGGACGACGTGGCCTCCCAGGGCTACTGCTTCCAGGTCGACCTGGCCCGCCGCGCCGTTCGGGCCGGCTACCACGTCGTCGAGGTCCCCATCACCTTCGTGGAGCGCGAACTCGGCGACTCCAAGATGAGCCGCGACATCCTCGTCGAGGCCCTGTGGCGGGTCACCACCTGGGGCGTGGGCGAGCGCGTCGGCAAGCTCCGCGGCCGCGCGAACCCCGGGAGAAAGCCTTCACAGCCGTAGCCCCGCGACTTCACAGGCCTCGTTGATCGTCCGCTTATCCCGCACTGAGCCGGGCCCAGGCACACTGGACGTATGACGACTGGCGCACCCACCCCTTCCTCCGCCGCCCGGCCTCCGCGTTCCCGGCTGCGTACGTTCCTGCCGTTGGGCATCGCCGTGTGGCTGGTGCTGGAGATCTGGCTGCTGACGGTGGTCGCGGGCGCGTCGAGCGGCCTTACGGTCTTCCTGCTGCTGCTCGCCGGGTTCGTGCTCGGGGCCGTGGTGATCAAGCGGGCGGGCCGCCGGGCCTTCCAGAACCTGAGCCAGGCCGTGCAGCAGGGCACCGCCCCGGCCAGTGGCGGTGGCAGCGGCCTGATGATGCTGGGCGGCCTGCTGCTGATGATCCCCGGGCTGATCTCGGACGCCCTGGGCCTGCTCCTGCTGATCCCGCCGGTCCAGAAGGCGCTGGCGCGCTACGCGGAGCGCGTGGTCGAGCGGAAGCTCGGCAGGGCCACCCCCGGCACCCTTGGAGACGCCTTCCAGCAGGCCCGTATGCACCGCCCGGACGGCAAGGTCGTCCAGGGCGAGGTCATCCGGGACGAGCCCGGCAGCGAGACCCCGCAGGGCCCGCGTCCGCCGCTCACCCGCTGACCCGGTCGCGGACAGGCAAAAGCGCGGGCGCCGTACAGATTCGTACGGCGCCCGCGCTTACTTGCTTCGTGCTTGTGCGGTAGAACCGCTCCGCACCTCCAGGACTAGGCCGACTTGCGGCTGTCCCTCGGGTGAACCGCGATGTTCATCGCGCCGGAACGGAGAACGGCAAGACGCTCCTCGAGGACCTCTTCGAGTTCCTCGCGGGTGCGCCGCTCCATCAGCATGTCCCAGTGGGTACGCGCGGGCTTGGCCTTCTTTTCCTCAGGGCCGTCGCCGTCGACCAGGAGTGCCTGGGCCCCGCAGACCTTGCACTCCCACTCCGGCGGGATCTCCGCCTCGACCGAGAAGGGCATCTCAAAGCGATGTCCCTTCTCGCATGCGTACTCCACGGCCTGGCGGGGTGCCAGGTCGATACCGCGGTCCGTCTCGTAGCTGGTCACCACGAGGCGCGTGCCGCGAAGAGCTCGCTCACTCATGAATCGTGCCTCCCGGGCTTGTCGCCCACAGGACAGGTGTCGCTGTCGTCGTCATCCGGTCAACGTCCGGTCGGCGGTAAAGATTCCCGTACGGGGTCATGCGTCGCCGTCGTAGCCGCCCCTTGTTGTACCCACCAGCGCCCGGTTTGTCACATCTACTAGCAGATGTCACCTAGCGATTCGTCATCTTTGACGCGCAGTAACGGTACGCCAGGCAGGCCAAACGCGTACACTACCGCCCTTTCGCCTCCAGCGCTAAATCCTCTCGGGAAGAGGATTGCCCGCGTCGCTGATCGCCCGCGCCACGGGAACCCGCGCGAGCAGCACGAATCCCACCACGAAGAAGACCACCAGGGAGATGATCGCGTCCCGATAACTTCCGGTCAGCTGGTAGGTCACCCCGAACAGAAGGGGTCCCAGCCAGCTCATGCCCCGATCGCTCATCTCGTACGCCGAGAAGTACTCGGCCTCTTTCCCGGGCGGCACCAGATGGGAGAACAGGGACCGGGACAGCGCCTGGCTGCCGCCCAGGACCAGGCCGATCCCGGCGGCCAGCACGAAGAACCAGACGGGCGCGCCGGCGGGCAGGAAGTACCCGGCGGCCAGCGTCACCGTCCACGCGATCAGGGAGCCGAGAATCGTCCGCTTGGCCCCGTACGTCCGGGCGAGTCGCCCCATGCCGAGCGCGCCCGCCACCGCGAGCACCTGGACCATCAGGACGGCCGTGATGAGCGTGGACTGACTCAGGCCCAGCTCCTCGGATCCGTACACGGACGCCTGGGAGATCACCGTCTGAATGCCGTCGTTGTAGATCAGATAGGCGAACAGGAAGGACAGCGTGAGCGGTTTGCCGCGCATGTCCCGGACGGTCGCCGCGAGCTGCCGCCAGCCCTGCACCGTCGGCGCCTCGGACGGCGCACGGCCGCGGTCGCGCAGCCGTTTCAGCGGTACGAGGGTGAAGGCGCCCCACCAGATGCCCGCCGAGGCGAGACAGATGCGGACGGCCATCGACTCGGAGAGGCCGAAGGAGTCGTGGGCGGTGAACAGGATCAGGTTCAGGACGAGGACCAGGGAGCCCGCCGCGTAGCCGAAGGCCCAGCCCCGGGAGGAGACCGCGTCGCGCTCCTCCGGAGGGGCGATCTGCGGAAGGTAGGAGTTGTAGACGACCATCGAGACGGCCACCGAGGAGTTGGCGACGATCAGCAGGAAGCCGCCGAGCAGATACCGGTCGCCGTCCAGGAAGAACAGGCCCGTGGTGGCGGCCGCGCCCACATAGGCGGCGAGTGCCAGGAGGGGCTTCTTGCGGCCTGTGCGGTCGGCCGCGGCGCCCGCCAGGGGCATGACCAGGATCGACACGATGACCGACGCGGAGACGCTGTAGGCGAAGAAGGAGCCCGCCCGGACCGGTATCCCCAGGGGATGCACGAAGCCGTCCGGGTCCGCGGCGGACTTCGCGACCGAGGTCAGATACGGGCCCAGGAACACGGTGAGCACACTCGTCGAGTAGACGGAGCAGGCCCAGTCGTAGAAGTACCAGCCGCGCTGTTCGCGCCGCCGTTCGGCGGCCTCGTCGGCCGGCTGTGACCGCAGGGTGTCGGTACCCACCCGTGCCCTCGCTTCCCCGTGAACGCGTCGCCCCGGGGGGCTCAGGCCCAGACGCCCCGCTCCACCATGACCTCGCGCAGTGTGTCGATGTGATCGGTCATGATGCCATCGACTCCCAGGTCCAGGAGCCGGTGCATGCGATCGGCCTCGTTGATGGTCCACACGTGGACCTGCACTCCACGCGCGTGTGCGGCCTGCACGAAGCGCCGGTCAACCACAGGGACGCCCGACTGCTCCTCGGGCACCTGTGCGGCGACCGCCGAGCGGCGCACCGGGAGCGGCGCTCCCCAGGACCGCAGCCGCAGATTCAGCACCCCGCGCGTGCCGAACGACGTGGCCAGGCGCGGCCCTGCCAGGTGCTGGGCGCGGACCACGCGCTTCTCGGAGAAGGAGCCGACGAGGACGCGGTTCCAGGAGTCGGTGCGCTCCAGGAGGTCCAGGAGGGGGCGGAGTGCCGGCTCCGCCTTGATGTCGACGTTCCAGCGCACCTCGGGGAAGGTCTCCAGCAGCTCCTCGAAGAGGGGCACCGGTTCCTTGCCTGCCACGCGCGCGTGGCTCACGTCCGACCAGAACAGGTCCGCGATCCGCCCGGCGCCGTCGGTGACCCGGTCCAGGGTCTCGTCGTGGAAGGCGACGAGCTTTCCGTCCGCCGTGGCGTGGACGTCGGTCTCGATGTACCGGTAGCCCAGCTCCACCGCGCGGCGGAACTGGAACACGGTGTTCTCCAGGCCGTCCGCCGCCCCGCCCCGGTGGGCGAAGGGGATCGGGCCGGGGTGGTCGAGGTACGGATGACGTATGAGCGTGGTCACCGGGGCAGTATGGCCCGTTCCGGTGACCCGGTGGCTACGACCGTGCTGCCGCCGGATGCCGGCGGGGCGGCGAACACGCGCAGGAACAGCTGGGCCAGCGGGCCGATCGCCAGGGCGTACAGCAGGGTGCCGATGCCGACGGTGCCGCCGAGCGCGAAACCAGTGGCCACGACCGCGAGCTCGATCGCCGTCCGGATCAGCCGGATCGACCGGCCCGTGAGCCGGTGCAGCCCGGTCATCAGTCCGTCGCGCGGACCCGGTCCGAAGCGCGCGGAGATGTAGAGGCCGGTGGCGGCCCCGTTGAGGACGATGCCCGCCAGCAGCAGCGGAATACGTACGGCCAGGCCGTGCGCGTCGGGCACCAGCGCGAGGGTGCCGTCCATGGCCAGGCCGACCACGAACACGTTGGAGACCGTGCCCAGGCCCGGGCGCTGGCGCAGCGGGATCCACAGGAGCAGCACCGCCGCGCCCACGATGATCGAGACGACGCCGATCGTCAGGCCGGTGAGTTCGGCGAGGCCCTGATGCAGCACGTTCCAGGGCTCCAGGCCCAGGCCCGAGACCACCAGGAGCGCCGAGCTGGCGCCGTAGAGCGCGAGTCCGACGTAGAGCTGGGCCAACCGTCGGCCGAGACGGTTCCGCGTGGACAAAGAAGGCTCCCTGGTGGTCGTAGTGGCCTGACGCATGACACTCTGTGGCTTGAGAACGAATGGCATCCATGGCCAATTCCGGGAAGGTGGACTGGTTTCCATGGCGCAGTGGACCTCGGCGATGGGCGCCGCGCAGCTGGCCCGGCTGCTCAACTCCCAGCAGGACCGGCCGGCGGGGCCTGGCACCCGCCGACCGCCCGCCTATCGCGCCCTCGCGGACGGCATCAGGCTGCTCGTGCTGGAGGGGCGCGTCCCGGTGGCCGCGCGGCTGCCCGCCGAGCGGGAGTTGGCGCTCGCGCTGTCCGTCAGCCGCACCACCGTCGCCGCCGCCTACGAGGCGCTGCGCACCGAGGGATTCCTGGAGTCCCGGCGCGGGGCCGGGAGTTGGACCGCCGTACCGGCCGGAAACCCGCTCCCCGCGCGCGGGCTGGAGCCGTTGCCCCCGGAGGCGCTCGGTTCGGTGATCGACCTCGGGTGTGCCTCGCTGCCCGCGCCCGAGCCGTGGCTCACGCGGGCCGTGCAGGGGGCCCTGGAGGAGCTGCCGCCGTACGCCCACACGCACGGGGACTACCCGGCCGGGCTGCCCGCGCTGCGCGCGATGATCGCCGAGCGGTACACCCTGCGCGGGATCCCGACCATGCCCGAGCAGATCATGGTGACGACCGGCGCGATGGGCGCCATCGACGCCATCTGCCACCTCTTCGCGGGGCGCGGCGAGCGGGTCGCCGTCGAGTCGCCCTCCTACGCCAACATCCTTCAGCTGATGCGCGAGGCGGGCGCGCGGCTGGTCCCCGTGGCGATGGCCGACGGGCTCTCCGGCTGGGACATGGACCGCTGGCGGCAGGTGCTGCGCGACGCCGCGCCCCGGCTCGCGTACGTCGTCGCCGACTTCCACAACCCGACCGGCGCCCTCGCCGGCGACGACCAGCGGCGCCAACTCGTGGACGCGGCCCGCTCGGCAGGCACTGTGCTCGTCGCCGACGAGACGATGACCGAGCTGTGGCTGGACGACGACGTCGACATGCCGCGCCCCGTCTGCGGCTTCGACCCGGCGGGCTCGACGGTGATCACGGTCGGCTCCGCCAGCAAGGCCTTCTGGGCGGGCATGCGCATCGGCTGGGTCCGCGCGGCCCCCGACATCATCCGCAGCCTGGTCGCCGCCCGCGCCTACGCCGACCTCGGCACCCCCGTGCTGGAACAGCTCGCCGTCAACTGGCTGTTCAGCACCGGCGGTTGGGAACAGGCCGTGGACATCCGGCGCTCTCAGGCCCGCGAGAACCGGGACGCGCTGGTGGCGGCGGTACGACGGGAGCTGCCCGACTGGGAGTTCGAGGTGCCCAAGGGCGGGCTCACGCTCTGGGTGCGCACCGGCGGACTGTCGGGCTCACGGCTCGCCGAGATGGGGGAGCGGGTGGGCCTGCGGGTTCCGTCCGGGCCGCGCTTCGGTGTCGACGGGGCCTTCGAGGGATATGTGCGGCTGCCGTTCACCGTCGGCGGCGCGGTGGCCGAGGAGGCGGCGGTGCGACTGGCCGCGGCGGCCCGGCTGGTGGAGAACGGGGTCACCGGGGGTGGCGATTCGCCGCGCACGTTCGTGGCGTAGCGAGGTATCCGGGGTGGGTGCGGGCGACTCCCCGCCGCCCGCACCGGAACCGGGCTCCTACGAAGTCTCCGCCACCGCGGCCTCGACCACCGCTTCCGTCGCCACCGTCTCCTCCGCGTCCGCCGGTGTCGTGCGCGGCGGGAGCAGGGCCAGGACCGCCTGGCGGTGGGCGTCGTTCGTCGCGTCGTCGTACGGGTCCGGGGTCGCCGGGACCTGGAGGCGGTGCACCGGGCCGCTGCCGAGGCGGGCGTAGCCGCGGCCCGGGGGCACCTGGGCGATCGGCGTGGTGTGCGCGGGAGCGCCCAGGACCGCCTCCAGCTGGGCGGCGGTGGCGGGGCCGAGGACGACACGCGCGCGTGTCTGCTGTCGTACGGCGTCGCTGAGGGTGTCCGCGCCGTCGAACTGCTCGGCCACCACCACCGTGACGTTGGCCGCGCGGCCGTGTCGGAGGGGGACCTGAAGCAGGGACTGGGGGTCCTTGTAGCCGTCGGCCGTCGCCACGTGGGCGAAGGCACTCGGGCGGTCCAGGATGATCCACAGGGGGCGCCTGGTGTCGTCCGGTGCCGGGTCGCCCGACTGACGGGCGCGGTTGGCCGCGATCAGCCGGCGTTCCGTCTCGTGGGCGGCCCATTCCAGGCTGGCCAGCGCGCCGGCCAGACCGCACTCGACCGCGAGGACGCCGTCCCGGCCGGTGAGGCACGCGTACTCGCCGGTGCCGCCGCCCTCGACGATCAGGACGTCGCCGTACTGGAGTGCCTGGAGGGCGATCGAGCGCAGCAGGGTGGACGTGCCGCTGCCGGGCTGGCCCATGACCAGGAGGTTCGGCTCGGTGGAGCGGATGCCGGTGCGCCAGACGACCGGCGGGACGTCGCGCTGTTCCTCGCCGTGGGTGAGGGGGAGCGTGCGGTGGACCTGGGTCGGGTCGGTGAAGCCCAGGACGGTCTCGCCGGGGGCGGTCACGAAGCGCTGGGCGGCGATGTCGGTGGGGAGCGGGGCGAGGACGCCGATGGTCAGCTGGTTGCCCTCCTCGTCCCACGCGAAGTGGTACTCACGGCCGCGGCCGGACTTCGCGGTGAGCAGCTGCTCGATCCGCGCGCGGGAGTCGGCCTCGCCGTCGGTGAAGTACGCCGGATAGCGGACGACCAGATGGGAGATCCGGCCCGCGCCGTCGAACTCGTAGGCGGGGAAGGCCTTCTCCCAGTCTCCGCCGTGGGCGAACAGGGGAGCCGGGTCCTCGGCGGCCGAGAAGTAGGGCACCAGCGCCTCGTAGAGGGACTGGAGGCGCTGGGTCTGGGACTCGTCGGGCCCTTCGGGCGCCGGCGGGGTGCGGTCCCGGCCCTGCCATGCCGCCGCCGCCATCAGGGTGATGGCGGCGAGCAGCGGGCCGTACGGGACCAGGGCCACGACCAGGATCACCGAGGCCACCAGGAAAAGCAGCGGCCCGCGCTTGTCCTTGGGGGTCTCGGCCCATCTGCGCCGGCCGGCGGATGCCAGCCGGCGCAGACCCTTGGTGATCGTGATCACTGGGTGGAGGACATCGGTGGCGCTGTCGGCCGCCGTCCGGGCCAGCTCCCGGCTCCGGGCGATCTGGGCGGTGCCGTTGCTCAGGATGCGGGGGAGGGGGCGCCGGGCCACTGCTGTCTCCTGAAGGTCCGTACGGGTGGTTGCGTCAGAACTTGATGCCGCCGAGGAGGCTCGCCAGGCTCTCGCCGCCGGCCTTGATGCTCGGCGCGATGGCCGTGCTGGCCATGTAGAAGCCGAAGAGCGCGGCCACAATGGCGTGGGAGGCCTTGAGTCCGTCCTTCTTGAAGAAGAGGAAGACGATGATGCCGAGAAGGACGACGCCTGACATGGACAGGATCATTTGAGCTCTCCTGGTTCGTGGGGACAGTCACCATGAGTTGTTCCAGGATCACAGGATGTATCCATACGATAAAAGGTGCAAGTGGGTGAATTTCGGCGAATTTCCCTCGGATGGCGGAGCGTATTCGGGCCGTCTGAGCAGGGGTTTCACCTGTGTCGGGCCCAGTGGTGATCTTTGCCTCGGAGGGGGCCGGTCATGTGTCTGTGGAGCCAGTACGCTGGCGATTCACCCGTACTAGTGAGAGGCGGTCAGGCCGATGAGTGAAGCCCCCGACCCCGAGGTCGTGGAGTTCGCGACCAAGATCTTCGATCTGGCCCGCCAGGGCGGGACCGAGGCGCTGGTCGCGTACGTGGACGCGGGCGTTCCGGCCAACCTCACCAATGACCGCGGCGACTCCCTGGTGATGCTCGCCGCCTACCACGGGCACGCCGACGCCGTACGGGCCCTGCTGGCGCGCGGCGCCGAGGCCGACCGGATCAACGACCGGGGCCAGACCCCGCTCGCCGGAGCCGTCTTCAAGGGCGAGCAAGAGGTGATCGAGGTCCTCCTTGGAGCCGGTGCCGATCCGGCCGCGGGCACCCCGTCGGCGGTCGACACGGCCCGGATGTTCGCCAAGGCCGAGCTGCTGGAGCTGTTCGGCGCGCACTGACACCCGGTCCGTCGGCAGCGAAGACGGGCCCGCTGACCAGGTACGACAAGGAAAACGGGGGAAAACGGGGGAAGGCAGCACGGCGCCGCCCGAAATTTCGGTCGCGGCATCGAGAACTGCCGGGTCATCATGACGTCGTGATTTACGGACGCGATGGCTGGGCAGGTGTTGCCGCACCGCGCGGGCCGTAGTTGCGGCCCGCATGGGCCACCTACGAGAGGCAGAGGAAAATGGTCTACAGCAAGCAGGAAACGGCGGGCGCCCCGACGTGTTGTCACGCGGCCAGGTAGTGCACGTCCCCCGGTTGCGTCGACGCTTGATGTGAGGCTGTTTCCCATGTTCGATCCGGTCATAGCGCCCAGCGGTACGCTGCTCGGCCTGCTTCAGCGGGGCCGCGGCGACGGCACACTGCACGCGCTCACCGCACCCCGTGCCGAGGCACTCGCGGCACTGAACCACTGTGTGCTGCGCGACCCCCGCCACGACTGGCAGGTGGAGAACCGCTCCCTGTACTACGCCCGTCTGTACCTCGATCTGGGCGGCGACCTGGACGCCGTGGAGGCGCACCTCTTCGACACCGAGGACGTCCTCGACACCGAGGAGTCCCGCACGGGCCTCGCGCTCGCCGTCCTCGGGCACCTCGCCTCCTACGGCAGGCGGGACGCGCTCGTCCTGCTGCGCCGGTACGCGGCCTCCGGGACCAATTGGGCCTGGGCGCTCGACGAACTGGCGCTCAGGGACGACGACGCGGGCCTGCGTGCCCTCGCCGCCCCCGTGCTGGCGCGGTTCCCGGCCGATCCCGAGGGCGAGGCCGAACTGGCCACCGCCGTGCGCGACGCCTTCGAACCCCGGCCCTGGCGGCTGTGGGCCGAGGACCCACGCGAATCGATCGGCACGCGCGTGCGTGCCGCTCAGGAAGCCGGCTGCTTCGACCTCTGGCAACGCCAGATGCGACCTACCGGGCCCCGTCCGGGGTGGAGCGTGCAAGCGGTGTTCGAATGGGCCCAACAAGGCCTCGAACGCGGAGCCGCGCTGCACGTCCCCGCCGCCCGCTGCCTCACCGCCGTCGCGGGCCCCGAGGACCGGCCCGAGATCGTCGAGGCCGCCAAGGACGGCGGCGAGGGCGCCCGCTGCACCGCCCTGCGCTATCTCGCCGACAGCAACGATCCCGAGGCCCTCCCGCTCATCGAACGCGCGGTGGCCACCGGCCCGGCACCCGTCGTGGAAGCCGCCGTGGACGCCTTCGAACGGATGCGGTCCGTCGCCGCCGTGGACCGCGCCCGCGGCTGGGCCCGCCGCCCCGACCCGCTCGGCGCCGCCGCCGGCCGGATGCTCGCCTGCCGGGGCGGAGCCCAGGACAGCGACCTCGTCCTCGGCGCCCTCAGGGAGGCCGTCATGGGCGAAGGACCCGACGCCCCCACCCTGTGGACCCTCGTCGACGGCGCCGGACGCCTCGGCATCGCCTGCGCCGCCCCCGTCCTGCGCCATGTGTACCGCGAGACCGCCTCGTCCCATCTGCGCGGCCGGGCCGCCCGCGCCCTGGCCGCGACCGACCCCTCCTACCCCACCGGCTTCGCCGTCGAGTGCCTCTGGGACTGCGAGGAGACCACCCGCGAGATCGCCGCCCGGCACGCCGAGACCGCCGACGCCCGCGTCGTGGAGCAGCTCCGCAGGCTCGCCGCCGACCCGGCCGAGGAAGCAGAGGTCCAGACGGCCGTACGGAGCCGGATCGGGCCCGACGCCCCCGCAGTGTGAACGTGGGATGACCCGCGGGTCAGACGCGCATGGACGCCGTCTGACCTGCTCGGGTGTGCAGCGCAACGCTCATGGGACGTTCACCGTTCGCATAGATCCACGTTGACGCGGGCACGTCCAGCGCGGCGAGAACACGGGTATGCGTGTCGTCATCGTGACCGAATCCTTTCCCCCCGATGTGAACGGCGTGGCCCACTGCGCGCTCCAGACCGCCCGGCACCTCGTGGATCGCGGTCATCATCCGCTCGTCGTCGCGCCGGCCACCTCGGCCGGTCCCGGGCCCGACGCAGAGTCGCCGTGCCCCGTCATCCGTGTCCCCTCCCTACCGCTCCCCGGCTACCCCCAGGTCCGCGTCGCCCTCCCCAGCCGACGCGTCGCCGCGGCCATCACCGAACACCGCGCCGACATCGTGCACCTGGCCAGCCCCTTCATCCTCGGCGTCCGCGGCATGGCCGCCGCGGCGCGGCTCGGCATCCCCGCCGTCGCCGTCTACCAGACCGACCTCGCCGGATACGCCCGTACGTACGTCGGCGCGGGCGAGGCCACCGCCTGGCGGCGCATCCGCTCCGTGCACGCCGCCGCCGACCGCACCCTCGCGCCCTCCAGCGCGGCTCTGGGCGACCTGGAGGCACATGGAGTGCCCCGGGTCCGCCTCTGGCCCCGCGGCGTCGACACCGAGCGTTTCCGCCCCGAGTACCGGGACGACGCGCTGCGCCGCGAACTCGCCCCGAACGGCGAACTGCTCGTCGGCTACGTCGGCCGGCTCGCCCCCGAGAAGCAGATCGAACTCCTCGCCGGCACCTGCGGCCTCCCGGGCGTCCGTGTCGTGGTCGTCGGCGACGGACCCAGCCGGCCGCACCTCGACGAGGCGCTGCCGGGCGCGGTCTTCCTCGGTCGGCGTACCGGCCATGAGCTCGCCCGTATCTTCGCGTCGTTGGACATATTCGTGCACACCGGACCTTTTGAGACCTTCTGTCAGACCGTCCAGGAAGCCATGGCCAGCGGCGTCCCCGTCGTCGCGCCCGCCGCCGGCGGCCCGCTCGACCTGGTCGCCCACGGCCGCACCGGGTTCCTCTTCCCGCCGCGCGACGAGGCCGCCGTCACGGACGCCGTGCGGACCCTGGCCGCCGATCCCGCTCTGCGCGCCGAGTACGGCACCGCCGCGCGGGCCATGGTCGAGGGCCGCACCTGGGCGGCCGTCGGCGACCAGCTGATCGCGCACTACGGCGACGTCCTCGCCGCCCGCAAGGTGGTGGTCGCGGCATGAACACCGCCGCGCTGCGGATCGTCCGCCTCGCCAACTTCGTGGCCCCCTCCTCCGGGGGGCTGCGCACCGCCCTGCGCGAGCTGGGCAAGGGCTTCAAGGAGGCCGGGCACGACCCGATCCTCATCGTGCCCGGCGAGCGCCACACCGACCGCGAGACCGAGCAGGGCAGGGTCATCACCCTGCCCGGGCCGCTGCTCCCCGGAACCGGCGGCTACCGCGTCCTCGCCGACAAGCGGCGCGTGGCCACCCTCCTGGAACAACTCGCCCCGGACCGCCTGGAGGTCTCCGACCGTACGACCCTGCGCTGGACCGGCAAGTGGGCCAGGCGGGCCCGGATCCCCGCCGTGATGGTGTCCCACGAGACCGCCGACGGGGTCCTGCGCACCTGGGGCCTGTCGGAGAACATGTCCCGGCGCACCGCCGACGCCCTCAACGTCCGTACGGCGCACACCTACGCGCGCGTGGTGTGCACCACGGAGTTCGCCGAGCGGGAGTTCGTCCGCATCGGCGCCCGCAATGTCGTACGCGCTCCGCTGGGCGTCGACCTCGTGGGGCGCAGCCCGGCGCTGCGGGACCCGGTGGTGCGCGCGGAGTACGCGCGCGTGGACCAGGTTCTGCTGGTGACCTGCACCAGGCTCTCCGTGGAGAAGAAGCCCGGCACGGCGCTCGACGCCCTGGAGGCGCTGGTACGGCGCGGGCGGCGGGCGGTCCTCGTGGTCGCCGGGGACGGGCCGCTGCGGGCCCGGCTCGAACAGCGGGCGCGGGAGCGCGGGTTGCCGGTCACCTTCCTCGGACATGTCTCCGACCGGCGGCTGCTCGGCGCGCTCCAGGCCTCCGCCGACGTGTGCCTGGCACCCGGGCCCGCCGAGACCTTCGGGCTCGCCGCGCTGGAGGCCATGGCCTGCGGCACGCCCGTAGTGGCCAGCGCCTCGTCCGCACTCCCCGAGGTGATCGGCTCCGCCGGCGCCACGGCCGCGGACAACGGGCGGGCCTTCGCGGACGCCGTGGACATGCTCCTCGAACGCCCCGAGATGGAGCGTCGCGAGATCGCACGCGCGCGTGCCGAGTGTTTCGGCTGGCACACGGCGGTCGACGCGTTCCTCGCGGCCCACGACGCGGATGTTCCGGTCCGGCGGTTCGTGCCCGGAGGCGTGGCATGAGAACGGTCCGTTTCGTCGCCCTCGGTGACTCGCTCACCGAGGGCGTGGGCGATCCTGTCGGCGAGGCATGGCGCGGCTGGGCCGCCCTGCTCGCCGGCGGGCTGGCCGAACAGCCCGAGGAATCCGTGGAGTTCACGAACCTCGCGGTGAGTGGCGCGCAGACGCGGGACGTGCTGGAACGGCAGACCCCGGCCGGGCTCGCCCTGAACCCGGACATCGTGTCCGTCGTCATAGGCGTCAACGACACCCTGCGCTGCACCTTCGACATCCAGGCCGTGGCCGCCCGCCTCGACGAGGTCTACGCCGCCTTCACGGCGCGGGGCGCGACCCTCCTGACGGCCTGTCTGCCCGACCCGGGCGCGATGCTCGGGCTCCCGGGCGCACTGGCCCGCCCGCTCGCCCGGCGCCAACGGGCCGTCAACACTGTGGTGCACGCCCTCTCCGAGCGCTACGGGGCGGTGCACCTGCACGCGGCCGAGGGCGAGTGGATCATGGGCCGCGAGATCTGGAGCGCGGACCGGCTGCACCCCAGCGAGCTGGGACACCGCCAACTGGCGCTGCGCTTCCACGCGTTGCTCACCGAGGAGGGCGTGGCCTCGGGGGTCGCGCCCTCGCCCGAGCCCGAGTTCCCGGTGCCCACCAGGTCGGCCAGCCTGCTGTGGCTGGCGACCGCGGGCACGGGGTGGGTGGCTCGCCGCTGCACCGACCTGCTGCCGCAGCTCCTGAGGCTGGCCGCCGACGAGATGCGGCACCGCGCGCGGGGCACCAGCGCGCGCCTCGACCTGAGCGCGTCCCACGCCGTGTCGATGGCGCTGGCCTCGCTGTCGGTGCAGCAGGAGCAACCGGACGCCGCCTAGAGGGCTTCAGCGGCGCCGTACGGCCACGAAACGGACCGGGGTTCCGGGCACCGCCTGCGCGGCCGCCGGGAGGTCCGCGGGGCGGACGACGGCGATCACCGGGTAGCCGCCGGTGGTCGGATGGTCGGCGAGGAACACCACCGGGCGGCCGTCCGGGGGCACCTGGACGGCACCGAGGACCATGCCCTCGCTGGGGAGTTCACCGGTAAGGGCCCGCTCCAGGGCGGGCCCCTCGGTGCGCAGCCCGATGCGGTTGCTGGCCGAGGACACCCGGTACACGCGGGACGTGAACGTGCGGACGGCCTCCGGTGTGAACCAGTCGTCGCGGGGCCCCAGGGTCACCCGCAGCACGAGTTCGACCGGGGGACGCGGCTGCGGGGCGAAGTCCACGCACGCGTGGCGGCTCATCGGGGAACCCAGCGGCAGTATGGCGCCGTTCGTGAGCGGCGCCGGACCGAGCCCGGACAGCAGGTCCGTGGAACGGCTGCCGAGCACCGGCTCGACCCCGACCCCGCCGGCGAAGGCGACGTAGGACCGCACTCCGGAGACGGCCGTTCCGATGTCGAGGAGCGCTCCGGCGGGCACGTGCACGGGAGCTCCCCAGGCGGCGGGCCGTCCGTCCACCGTGACCGGGCAGGGGGCGCCGCCGACCGCCACGAGGATCGTTGAACGAGGCCGTACGGCACAGCCGTTGAGGGTCGTCTCCAGGACGGCCGCTTCGGGTGGATTGCCGACCAGCCGGTTGACGAGGGCCGCCGCCGGACCGTCGAGCGCTCCGGAACGCGGCACCCCCAGGTGCGCGTATCCGGGCCGTCCCAGGTCCTGCACCGTGGTCAGCGCTCCGGCTCGTACGACGGCGACCGCACGGTCCGTCATACGTCCGCCACCGGGACGAAGCGCACGCGCGTGCCCGGCGACAGCAGCGCGGCCGGCTCGCGGGCGGTGTCCCACAGGACCGCGTCCGTCGTGCCGATCAACTGCCAACCGCCGGGCGACGCACGGGGATACACGCCGGTGTACGGGCCCGCCAGGCCCACGGCACCGGCGTGGACGGCCGTGCGCGGGGTGGCCCGGCGCGGGACGTCGTAGCGGGCCGGGAGGCCGGTGAGGTAGCCGAAGCCGGGGGCGAACCCGCAGAAGGCGACGCGGAACTCGGTGGCCGCGTGGATGCGGGCCACCTCCCGCTCGGGGACGTTCCACAGCGCGGCGACATCGGCGAGGTCGGGGCCGTCGTAGCGCACCGGGAGTTCGATCACCTCACGCGCGCGTGGGGGAGCGGGGGGTACGTCGGAGGTCGTGAGTTCGGAGGCCAGGCGGGCCGGGTCGGTGAGGCCGTCGAGGAGGACCGTGCGGGCGGCCGGGATGATCTCGCGGACGCTGAGCAGGCCCTCCGCGCGGCGGCGCAGCAGCTCCGCGTGGACGGCCTGGGCCTCCTCCCCGGAGGCGACCTCGACGAGCAGCGCGCTGTCGCCGACGGGCAGGGCCCTCATGCGAACGCCTCCACCCGGACACCCGACTCCAGGAGCCGCGCGCGGACCCTGCGGGCCAGGTCGACCGCCCCGGGCGTGTCCCCGTGCAGGCACAGGGAGCGGGCCCGTACCTCGATGCGGGCCCCGGAGAGCGCGTCGACCGTCCCGGAGCGGGCCAGGCTCAGCGAGCGCTCCACGACGGCGTCGGGGTCGGTGACCACCGAGCCGTCCCTGCCGCGCGGCACGAGGGTGCCCTCGTCGGTGTAGGCGCGGTCCGCGAACGCCTCCGTGACGGCAGGCAGCCCGGCCTTCGCGGCCAGGTCGAGCACGACCGAGCCGGGCAGCCCGAGCACGGGCAGCGGGGCGTTGGCCAGGAGAACGCCCTCGATCACCGCGGCGGCCTGCTCCGGGTCGTGCACGATCCGGTTGTAGAGCGCCCCGTGCGGCTTGACGTAGGACACGCGCGTGCCCGCCGCGCGGGCGAACACCTCCAAGGCGCCGATCTGGTACGCCACTTCGGCCGCCAACTCGGCGGACGGCACGTCCATCGCGCGCCGCCCGAACCCCGCCAGGTCCCGGTAGGACACCTGCGCGCCGACCCGTACCCCGCGCTCGGCCGCCAGCTCGCACACCCGCCGCATGGTGACCGGGTCCCCGGCGTGGAAACCGCAGGCCACGTTGGCGCTGGTGACGACGGACAACAGCTGTTCGTCGTCGGTGAGATGCCAGCGGCCGAAGCCCTCGCCGAGGTCGGCGTTCAGATCGATCATCATCTCTCCTGGTCGGGCGACGGGTCAGGCGACGCGGTACTGCTCGTCGCGGGCGTCGGTGACGAGCATCTGGCCCGGCGCGTGGGTGATGGCGAACGGCGGGCGGGAGGCCATCACCGCGGCCTGCGGGGTCACTCCGCAGGCCCAGAACACCGGGATGTCGTCCGGCGCGGCGTCCACCGGATCACCGAAGTCCGGCCGGCCGAGGTCCGCGATGCCGAGCCCCGAAGGATCGCCGCAGTGTACGGGGCTGCCGTGCACCGCCGGGAGCAGCGCGGTCTCCCGGATCGCCGTCGCCAGGTGCTCAGGCGGCACCGGGCGCATGGACACCACCATCGGGCCGTGCAGCCGCCCCGCGGGGCGACACGGGCGCCCGGTCACGTACATCGGGACGTTGCGGCCCTGCTCGATGTGCCGGATCGGGACGCCCGCCTCGCTCAGCGACCACTCGAAGGTGAAGCTGCAGCCGATCAGGAACGACACCAGGTCGTCGCGCCAGTAGGCCCGTACGTCCGTCGGCTCGTCGGCCAACTGGCCGTCCCGCCACACCCGATAGCGCGGCAGATCGGTGCGCAGGTCCGCGCCGTCCGCGAGAACCGTCTTCCAGGAGCCGGCGTCCGTGACGTCGAGCACCGGGCAGGGCTTCGGGTTGCGCTGGCAGAACAGGAGCATGTCGTAGGCCCAGTCGGCGGGCACCGAGATCAGGTTGACCTGGGTGTGGCCCGCCGCGACCCCGGCCGTGGGACCCGTCAGCCCGGCCCGGAAGCGGGCCCGGGCAGAACGTGGGCTCCACGCGTGCGCGTGCTCGTCGACGAGGGTCAGGGGACGGTCCTCCGTGCGGTTCACGCCAGTTCCTTTCCACGCGTCTCCGGCAGCCCCAGGAGCGCCAGCGCCGCGATGCCGTAACCGATGGCCCCGAAGACGAGCGCTCCGCCCACACCCCAACTGTCGGCCAGGAAGCCCACCAGGGTCGGGAAGACGGCGCCCACCGCGCGGCCGGTGTTGTACGTGAAGCCCTGCCCCGCGCCGCGCACCGCCGTCGGATACAGCTCGCTCAGGTACGAGCCGAAGCCGCTGAAGATCGCCGACATGCAGAACCCGAGCGGGAAACCGAGCACCAGGAGAAGGGTGTTGGCGCCGCTGGGGATGTGCGTGTACGCCAGGATGCAGACCGCAGAGAGCAGCGCGAAGAGCCAGATGTTGCGCTTACGGCCCAGCACGTCGGTGAGGTAGCCGCCGGTCAGGTAGCCCAGGAACGCGCCGGAGATCAGGAAGGTCAGATAGCCGCCGGTGCCGACGACCGACAGACCGCGCTCCGTCTTGAGGTACGTCGGCACCCAGGTGGCGAGGGTGTAGTAGCCGCCCTGGACGCCGGTCGAGAGCAGGCCCGCGAAGACCGTCGTGCGCAGCAGACCCGGGGACTCGGCCGTACCGGGCTTGAAGATCGCCACGAACGAGCCCTTCTGGGGGTTCTGCTCGCGTACGGCCGTCGCCTCCGGAGCGTCGTGCACCCGGCGCCGCACCCAGAGCACCAGAAGCGCGGGCAGCGCGCCGGTCCAGAACATCACCCGCCAGGCCAGGTCGTCGCCGAGGAACGAGAAGACCAGCGTGTAGACCACCGCGGCCAGCGCCCAGCCCACCGCCCAGGAGCTCTGGACGGCGCCGAGCGTACGGCCGCGGTGCTTCGCGCTCGCGTACTCGGCGACCAGGATCGCGCCGACCGCCCACTCGCCGCCGAAACCGAGCCCCTGGAGGGCCCGGAACACCAGCAGGGTCTCGTAGTTGGGCGCGAAGCCGCAGGCCACGGTGAAGACGGCGTAGGTGATCACCGTGATCATCAGGGCCTTGACGCGGCCCACCCGGTCGGCGAAGACGCCCGCCACGGCGCCGCCGACCGCGGAGACGACCAGCGTGACCGTGGTGAACAGGCCGGTCTGGCCGCTGTCCAGGCCGAAGTACGCGGCCAGCGCGACCATGCTCAGCGGCAGCGTGAAGTAGTCGTAGGAGTCCAGGGCGTAGCCGCCGAACGCGCCGGCGAAGGCGCGGCGGCCGTTCGGACCGAGCGCGCGCAGCCAGGCCAACGCACCGTCGTCGGCGGCCAGTTCGTCCGCGCCGGGCTGTGTTCCGGTGTTCAGGGCCTGAGGTGGAGGGGTCGTGCTCATGGGCACCTCGCAGAGGGAGGACGGAGGGTGCTGGGAGTGAGCAGTGCCGTGCGGGAGGCGGGGGCGCCGGGGTGAGCGGTGGCGCCATGCAGAGAAAGGTAGAGGATCGTTGAACGATCCTTCAATACCCATGTTGTTTCGTTCTTGTATCTGCGGTTGAATTCCGGGCATGGCAGAGCAGCTGACGGGACTGGCAGACGACCGCGCCCTCCTGGGCCGTACGAGCACCGCGGAACGCGTCTCGGACATCCTCAGGAGCCGTATCGCGGAGGGCTATTTCCCGCCGGGCACGCGGCTCTCGGAGGACAGCATCGGCGGGGCGCTCGGTGTGTCCCGCAACACACTCCGCGAGGCGTTCCGGCTGCTCACCCATGAGCGCCTGCTCGTCCACGAGTTGAACCGGGGCGTCTTCGTCCGGGTCCTGAGCGTCGAGGACGTCGAGGACATCTACCGCACGCGCCGCCTCGTCGAGTGCGCCGTCGTCCGCGGACTGGGCGAGCCGCCGTACGCCCTCGAACAGCTCGCCGCGGCTGTTACGGAAGGGCAGTTGGCGTCCGTCGAGAATGACTGGAAAGGCGTGGGTACGGCCAACATCCACTTCCACCGGGAACTCGTCGCCCTCGCCGGCAGTGCCCGCACCGGCGAGCTGATGCGCAGCGTCTTCGCCGAACTCCGGCTCGCCTTCCACCTCGTGGACGACCCGAAGGCGCTCCACGAGCCGTACCTCCAGCGCAACCGCCTGATCCTCCAGGCCCTCCAGGCGAACGACGCCGCCGAGGCCGAGAAACTGCTCGCGGTCTACCTCGACGACTCGCTCGAACGGGTCGTCGACGCGTACCGGAACCGGGTGGGCGAGGACGGCACGGCGGTCGACTGACGACGGCACGGCGTTCGGCCGCCTCGCACACACGGCTGAGGCGGTAGTCGCTTCTGCGTCGTTTGGGTCGTTGTCAGACCGAGGACCTAGTCTGTGCACCGTGACTTCGCCTGCATCGACGGACAGCGTTCCGCCCCAGTTCAGCGCGGGGCCGCGCCCCGCCCCGGGCCCGGCCGCCGACGAGGGACTGGCGCGGCGACTGCGCGCGCTCGCGTGCACCGCGCCGCTGCACGACCTCGACGTACGCAAGGCCAACCTGGCCGGCGAGTACTCGGTCTACGGCATGGCCGAGGTGGCCCTCGCCGCCATCGACCTGGTCACCCTGAACATGGACTTCGACACGGGTGCCGACCACGACCAGATAGTGGCCAGGCTCATCCCGCGCATCGCCGCCCAGGCCCCGCAGCGCCCCGTCACCGAGCACGAGCGCGTGGCCCGCTGGGTCCTGGAGAACCTGATCAACGTCGGCAGCGTCGACCGCGGCTTCCGCACGGTCTACGGCACGTTCGCGCAGGACGGCACGTATGTGCGCCGCGACTACGACTTCAAGCTGATCGAGGAGGTTCCCGGCTACGGGGGCAGCGTGTACCTCCGTACGACCGACGAGGCTGTCAACGTCCTCGTGGGCGCCCTCGACACCGACGTCACCAGTGCGCAGATCGCCGCCGAGGTGAAGCTTGAGGTGCTGATCAGCCGGGGGCGGCTCGCCGACGCGCAGCTCGCCGCGGAGCAGGCCCGGTACCGGACCGTGCAGTACTCGGAGACGCTCCGGCGCGCGCTGGACGCCACGCGGCGCAACGTCCGTGCGGTGGACTGGCTCAACTCCGTGCCGGACATGATCGCCGAGGCCCTGGATCACGTCGCTGACCGGTATCGGCACGAGAACGCGATCCTGACCAATATCCGCAAGGCCCGTGACGAGTCCGAGGACGCCGAACAGAAGCGGCGGGCGGCCGAGTTGGTCGACATCGTCAAGGACTGCATCCGGCGGCACACACAGCTTCAGTCGCGTCTTCTGGAGGCCGGGCCGCTGTTCCGTGCGGAGCAGGATCGGCAGGCCTTCGCGACCCCCATGACCACCTCGGGGATCGACCTCTACGGGCATCTCGTTTCGCCCGTTCTGCCGTTGCCGTTGGAGCAGGCGATCCGGGTCACCGACGCGTTCTTCGCTCGGGGGACCGGGTTGCGTACGCCGGTCTCCGTCCGGGTGGGGGATCTTGTCGACATACTGCTGACGCCGCCTGCTGAGCGGGAGCATCTCGGGGCGGAGATGCCTGAGCCGGATCTCATCGCCACGCCGGACGACAGTCGGTTCAGTGAGGAGCAGCTGGCTGCGGCCATGGAGTTGCTCGATCTGCCTGCGGATGCGCCTCGGCGGTTGTCGGGGTTGCTGGCTGACGCGCGGCGGCGGGATCCCGAACTTCCTTATCTGGTGGCTTTGTTGGCTGTGCATGCGGCCAGTCCGCCTGTTGGTACGGCTTATCGGCAGGGGGAGCCGAAGTTGTTGTTCGCCGTGGATGACGGGGTTGAGCTGGACGATCCGGAGTTCGGTGGGGCCGATCTGATCGTGGGGATGGCCCTTTTGGACACGGTGGGGATGGCTGCGGGGCGGAGTGAGGCGGCGTGAGGGTTGTGTCGTTGTTCGGGTGCGGGCTCGCTGTGGCTGGTCGCGCAGTTCCCCGCGCCCCTGAAGGGGCGCCTGGTGCCACCCCCGTTATCAAGTTCAAGGAGTTGTCGTCGTGAGTGAGCAGGGCGAATGGAGTGAGCCGGAGGCTGCTGCCTCGGCGGTGAGTGCTGCGGTCACGCCTGCCGATGCTGCCGACGCCGCTCGGCTTGTTGCCTTTGGGTTGCAGCCCAAACTGCAACCCGCGCGGGATCAGGAGTACGCGGAACTGCTCCGCCGATATCGCGAAGATCCGCCGTTCGCCCGGCTCGCCGACGCCGTTGCCGCCGGGCTCGGGCTGGTCGTTCTGGAGGTGTCTCCGCGCGCGGGGATGGCCGTGACCGCCGCCGAGGACTCGGTGTTCGCCGTGCGGATGGGGGACTACGCGCGTCGTACGGCTGCCGACTCCGGGGATCGGTTCCTGCATGGGCTGGCCCATCTCGCCGTTGCCGCGATGGCGTTTCCGCGGCCCGAGGATCTGGCCGACGACGGGTACATCGGGCGGGTCACGGTCAACGGGGTCGACGCCTTTGTGCGGCAGGCCTGTCGGCGGCTGGAGGAGCGGGCCGACGAGCAGGGCATGAACACCGACCCGGCCACCGATGCGCCCGGTCTGGAGGCCGCCTGGCGGATCTGGGTGAGACGCAGTGCCACCGGAGCGACCAAGGACGCCCGGAGACTGGCCGGTTCGACCACCGGCATCGTCGGCAAGGCCGCAGCCTTCCTCACCGACTCCGGATTCCTGCAGCGCACCGGTGACGACAACGGCGGGACCTATCGCACGACCGCCCGCTATCAGCTCCAGGTGCGTGACATGGCCGGAAGTGCCGCCATGGCCGAGCTGTTGGAGCTGGGCGTCGTCCCGGTCACCGACGGCACCGCGAGCCTGATGCCCGCCGAGGACACCGAGGACCTGGAGCTGGTGGCCGACGCCGGGCTGCCGTTCCACTCCTGAGATCCCTCAGTTCCTGAGGTTTTCTCAACTCCCCCCACCTGCCGAAGACTTACGACGAGAGTCCGCCATGTACGAGCTGTCCCGGGTCCGCCTCTACTCCATCGGGCCCGCCGGTGCGCGCTACGCCGACACCGTGCTTGACCTGCGAGGCGTGGGCCAGCCCGTGCCCGACCCCGCGCCCACCCAGGCGGAGTTCTTCGAGGACGAGCCCGTCGGGCCGCCGCGCCGCCCCGCGCCCGCCGGTGTGCTCTTCCTGGAGAACGGCGGCGGCAAGTCCGTCCTGCTCAAGCTGATCTTCTCCGTGATGCTGCCGGGTCACCGCAACACGCTGGGCGGCGCGAGCTCCGGTGTGCTGCGCAAGTTCCTCCTCGCGGACGACTGCGGCCATGTCGCCTTGGAGTGGCAGCACACGCTGACCGGCGAGTGCGTAGTGGTCGGCAAGGTCAGCGAGTGGCGGGGGCGCCAAGTCTCCAACGACCCGCGGAAGTTCGCCGAGGCCTGGTACTCGTTCCGGCCCGGGCCGGGGCTCAGCCTGGACAACCTCCCCGTCGCCGAGGCCACTTCCGTGCGACCGCCCGTCGAGGGCGCGTCCGGCGCGCAGGGCCGGCGGCGCACCATGAAGGGCTTCCGGGACGCCCTCACCGAGGCGGGCAAGGCGTATCCGCACCTCGAAGTGCACTGGGAGGAGATCCACGACCGCTGGATCGAGCACCTCGGCGACCTCGGCCTCGACCCCGAACTCTTCCGCTACCAGCGGGAGATGAACGCCGACGAGGGCGAGGCCGCCGGTCTCTTCGCGGTCAAGAAGGACTCCGACTTCACCGACCTGCTGCTCCGCGCGGTCACCGACACCCGGGACACCGACGGGCTCGCCGACCTGGTCGGCGGCTTCGGCAACAAGCTGGGGCGGCGGGCCGAGCTGATCGCCGAGCGGGACTTCACAGCTGGTTCCGTGGATCTGCTCGGCCGGATCGTCGAGGCCGCCGAGGCGCGGGCACGCGCGCGTGACATCCACGCGGGTGCCGAGCGCCGTACGCGCACGCTGGCCCGGCGGCTGTCCGCGCGGGGCGCTCAGGAGCGGGTGCGGGCCGCCGACCTCGCCCAGCGGGTCACCGCCGCCGCGTACGCCGTCACGCACGCCGAGGGGGCGCGGGAGCGCAGCGCGCTGATCGCCGCCGAACTCGCTTACCGGCACGCCTCGTTGGCGCTCGCCACCATGGAGAAGTCCGCCGCCGCGCAGAAGCGCGAACTGGCCGACGCCCGCACCCTGCACGCCGCCTGGCAGGCCGCCGAGGCGGTACTGCGGCACCGCGCCGCCGCCGACCGCTCCGCGCGCGTTGCCGTCGCCATCCGCGAGGCCGAACGGGACGCCGCACCGGCGCTCGCCGCCCGCGCCAAGGCCGCCGTTGATCTCGTACGGGCCCTGCACTCGGCCGCCGAGAGCGCCGAGAACCTCGCCAACGAGGGCGAGGAGCGGTCCGCCGCGCTCCAGGAGGTCGGCGAGACCTCGCACCGGGACGCTACCTCCGCCGCCACCGAGGCGCAGCGCGCCCGCAGCGAGGTCGGGCATCTGCGTCAGCGCCTGTCCGAGGTCGAGCAGGAGACCGCCGAGGCGGTGCGCGCCGGCTGGCTCGACGACAGCGCCCCCGACGCCGATCCGGCCCGTGCGGCCCTCGCCGCGAGCGACGCCGAGAAGACCGCCGTGGCCTCCTGGGACACCGCACGCGAGGCATCCCGCAAGGCCTCCGAGCACGCGCGTGAGGCCGCTTCCGCCGAGTCCCGCGCGGAGTTGACGGCGGCCCGCGCCTCCGACGCGGCGACCGCCGCCGAGCGGACCTATGACGCTGAACGGCGCCTCGCCGAGGGGTTGGCGGGGGAGGAACGGCTGGCGGAGCTGCTCAGCCTGCCCGCCGCCGGTGCCGCGGGCGGTAGCGGTGGTGTGCCGGTGCCGCGTGGTGCGGGTGGTGAGCGCGCGGGCGACGGGGCCGTAGGCCGTGCCGGGCGCGGTGCTGAGGGCGACGCCGGTGACGAGTCGGACGCACGCACCGGCGCTTCGGCCAACGGCGGTGCAGGAAGCGGCCGTTCCGCCACCTCGGCCGCCAAGCCCGCCCGTCCTCTCGCTGACGGCCCCCTCACCCCCGAGGAACTCGACCGTTTCGCCGACGAGTTGCGCGAGCTGCTCGACGACGGGGTCTCCTCCGCCGAGCGGAACCTCTTCGACCTGCGCACCGCCGCCGCCGACGACTCCCGGATCCTCGGGGCGCTCGGTGACGGCGGGCTGCTGCCGCCAGGCCCGGACGTGCTGGCCACCGTGGAGTACCTCGGCGAGCACGGCATCCCCGCGCTGCCCGGGTGGCGCTATCTCGCCCAGGCCGTCGACCCCACCGACCACGCGCGCGTGCTCGCCGCCCGGCCCGAGCTGGTCGACGGCGTGATCATCACCGACCCGGACACGCACGCGCGTGCCCGTGAGGCCCTCAACGACGCGGCCCTGCTGCCCCGTTCCGCCGTAGCGGTCGGTACGGCCGCCGCCCTGCTCGCTCCGACCCCGGCGCCCGACGCGCAGAGCAGCGACGTCTTCCTCGTACCGCCGAACCCGGCCATGCACGACGAGCACGCCGCCGACGAGGAGCGGCAGGCGCTGCGCGCGCGGGCGGGGCAGCGGGACGAGGAGATCCGTACGCTCGCCGCGCGCCTCGGCAAGGACCGGGAGCTGGCGGCGCGGCTCGCGTCCTGGCGCACCGGCTGTCCGAGCGGGCGGCTGGTCGAACTGGCGCAGGCCGCGCGGGACACGCGCGCGTTCGCCGAGGAGGCCGAGGCCGAGCTCGCCGAGGCGCGGACCGTGCGGGCGGAGGCGGATGAGGTCGCCGCCGAGGCAGCCCAGGTGCGTGACGAGCGACAGGAGGCCGCGCAGAAGGCCCGGCGCGCCGCCGACGCCCTCGCCGGACTCGCGTTCCGGCTGCGCGAACGCGCCGGCTGGCAGGTCAAACTCCGTGAACTCGCCGACGAGGCAGCCGAGTCGGAGGCCCGCGCCCAGTCCTGTCTGGAGCGCGCCCGCGCCGCCGACGAGGACCGCCGCGCCGCCCAGCGTGCCGCCGACGACGCCCGCCGTACGGCCCGTGCGCTGCGCGCCGAGCGCTCCGAGATCGCGGGCGCCCCCGACGATGTACCGGAAGACGACCCGGACGCCCCCAAGCCCGCGCTGGCCGCTCTAAGGGAGGCTTATCGGGCCGCTTCGCAGCTCTACGAGAAGGTCGGCGTCGGTGCGGACCTACGGGCCGAGCAGGCGCGGGCGGAGAGCGACGAGAGTGCGGCGATCGCGGAGTTGGACCGGCTCAGCAACAAGGTCCGTACGCGCGCGGCGCAGTTGCTGGAGTCACCCGACGGCTCCGACGGGCCGTCCCGGCAGGCCGCCGCGGCACGTGCCGAAGAGCTGGTGCAGCTGCTGGAGACCCGGGTGTCGACCGCGAGCGAGCAGCTCGGGCGGCTGCGCGGCGAGGCCGAGCGGCACGCGCCCGAGGACGGCGAGGCGCACACCGAGCTGGCCGAGGAACTCGTCCCGCGCGACGCCGAGCACGCCCAGGCCCTGCTGCGCACCGCGACCGCCGAACTCGGCTCCCGCACCGACGCGTTGGGCCAGGCCCGCGAGGCGCACGCCGAACTCCTCGACGCCCACCGCGCCGCCGAGGACGGGGCCGGCGGTTTCGACGAGACCGCCGCGATGCTCCGGGACCTGATGCGCGAGCACTCCTCGGACGAGGAGCAGGAGGAGCCCGAGCCGTACCCCGGCAGCGTGGAGGAGGCCCGGCACTCCGCCGCCGAGGCCCGCCGCTCGCTGCGCGGCTGCGCCGCCGACCTGTCCGCCGCCGAGGGCGCCGTACGCGAGGCGAGCGATGTACTCGTGCGGCACGCCAACTCCACGCGCTACGAGCAGGTACGGACCCCTGCGCGGCAGCAGATCCGCGAGCTGCCCGCGTCCGCGCTGCCCGAGCACGCGCAGAAGTGGGCCGACGCCTTCGCGCCCCGAC
The DNA here is from genome assembly GCF_033335955.1 of Streptomyces sp. N50. Classification (GTDB taxonomy): domain Bacteria; phylum Actinomycetota; class Actinomycetes; order Streptomycetales; family Streptomycetaceae; genus Streptomyces. The sequence continues at coordinate 1,142,451 of NZ_CP137549.1, read as the reverse complement.
TCCGGGTCCTCACCGACGAGTTGGCGCAATTGGAGCGCAACCGCGACTCGATCGTGGACCGGCTCCGCGGGCTCGTCGAGTCGGCGCTGGCGACCCTGCGGTCCGCGCAGCGGCTGTCCCGGCTGCCGGAGGGGCTCGGGGAGTGGTCCGGCCAGGAGTTCCTGCGGATCCGCTTCGAGGAGCCCGACCAGGCCACGCTCACCGAGCGGCTCGGTGTGGTCGTCGACGAGGCGACCCGGGCCGCGGTGAAGAAGAACTCCGACATGCGGCGCGACGGAATGTCCCTGCTGCTCCGGGGAGTCGGGGCCGCCCTTGAGCCCAAGGGCGTCGCCGTCGAGATCCTCAAGCCGGACGCCGTCCTGCGCGCCGAGCGGGTGCCCGTCGGGCAGATGGGCGACGTCTTCTCCGGCGGCCAGCTGCTCACCGCGGCCATCGCCCTGTACTGCACGATGGCCGCGCTGCGCTCGAACGACCGGGGCCGCGACAAGCACCGGCACGCCGGCACGCTCTTCCTCGACAACCCCATCGGGCGGGCCAACGCGACGTATCTGCTGGAGCTTCAGCGCGCCGTGTCCGACGCGCTCGGGGTCCAACTCCTGTACACCACCGGCCTGTTCGACACCACGGCACTGGCCGAGTTCCCGCTGGTCATCCGGCTGCGCAACGACGCCGACCTGAGGGCGGGCCTCAAGTACATCAGCGTGGAGGAGCACCTCCGGCCGGGACTGCCGCAGCAGGCCCCCGCCGGAGAGGGCGAGTCGGTCCACAGCGAGATCACGGCGACCCGGATGTTCAAGCGCCCGGCGCCGACCGCTCCGTAGCGAACTGCCCGCAGGCGAGCCTCAGGAGTGGGACAGCTGCCCGGCGCCGCTCTTGCGGGCTATCCGCTCCTGGGCACGCTCGCTGGACCGCGCCTGACGCTGGGCCCGACGCCGCTCGCGGCGGAGGGCCCTCGCGGTGCTGCTGGGCTCCGAGACCACGCCGTTGCGCTGGTTCCACATCTGGCGGGTCACCCACACGTCCAGGGCGCCCCAGGTGGCCACCACCGTGCTCACCACGCTGCTGATCACCATCGGGAACGCCAGCCAGGACCCGGCCATCGTGCACAGGAAGGCAACCGTCGCCTGGATCAGCGTCACCGCGATGATGATCACCGCCCGCACGGCCGCCGTACGCACCGGATCGGGCAGCCGGCGCCGACGCGCGGGCTCCTCGATCCACAACGGCCGGTAGTACTCCTGCTGTTGGTCTGTCGCGCGAGGCGGACGCGGCTCGTCGAACCCCGTCGTCGTACCACCGTCTGCCGCCATGTCGCGATCCGGTGCCTCACGGCGCCGCTGCGCCGTCGACCGCGCCGCCACGCCGTCCTCAAGCGCCTCTTGCCGCTCCGCCGTGCCCATCAACGTGTCCTCCCCACCGCCGGTACACCACTCGCCCCGGAGCCCGAAGACTCCGTCTCCCCAGTGGGTGCCCGGCTTGCGCTGTTTTACGCCGCACGGTTGCGGATGCGGCTCGTGTGGCCGGTTCCGCCCCCATGTCCCGTAGAGAAAGACGAACAACATGCCACGAAGATTCCCAACGGACGAAAAATTCCGGCCAACTGGCCAAGTGAACCGATCGGACGGGGTGTGGTGATCCCGGGGATATCGGGGCGGCAATCTCCCGCAATGACCCGACAACTCCCCATGTCCGGTCGCTGTTGCGGAAGTTCACGCTCCGGACAGCTCTTCGAGTTACCTCTGTGTCAGTAGTAGGCTCGCGCCGTTTGTTGACGTACATGTGTACCCCCGGCCGGCGGGGGTCCAGCTGGGGGAGGCCATGCGCTTTCGCGGGAAGTCCATCCGCCGGAAGATCGTGGCGCTCCTTCTCGTGCCGCTCGTGTCCCTGACCGCGATCTGGGCGTTCGCCACGGTCCTCACCGGCCGGGCGGCCGGGGACCTGTTCAACGTGTCGTCGGTCGTCGAGAAGATCGGCTATCCCACCGAGGACACCGTCCGGGTCATCCAGCAGGAACGCCGGCAGTCGCTCGTCTATCTCGCCGACCCGCGCGCCGCCGACGGGCCCACCGATCTCAGGCGCAGCCGCGCCGCGACCGACGCGGCCGTCGCCAAGATCCGCAAGAACGCCGACAACCCGGACGTGCGCGACGCGATGGGGCAGGCCACCGACAGCCGTGTCGCCGCCGTCCTCGACGCGTTCGACGGGCTCCAGTCGCTGCGGCGCAGCGTCGACGACGGCACCGTCGACCGCGCTCAGGCCCTCGGTCTCTACAACCACCTGGTCGACCCGTGCTATGTGCTGCTGTCCAACCTCCATGTCGTCGACAACGTCGAGATGGACAAGCAGTACCGCGCCCTCGTGAACCTCGCCCGCGCGCGGGAGTTCCTCTCCCGTGAGGACGCCCTGCTCGGCTCCTCCCTGGTCGTCGGCAAGCTCACCAGGGACGAGACCCGCGACGTCTCCGACCTGGTCGCCCAGCGCACCCTGATGTACGACGTCAACCTGCCGCTGCTGCCCTCCGCGGAGCGCGGCCACTTCGAACGCTTCTGGAAGAACGCGGCCAGCGCCCCGCTGCGCGTGGCCGAACAGGCCGCCGCCTCCACCACGTCCGGCATGCCCCGCAACGTCACCGCGCAGACCTGGAACACCGCGGCCGGCGCGGTGCTGGCCAAGCTCGGCACCCTCGACGACCAGGCCAACGACCGCTACCAGGACCGTGTCCGCCCGGTCGCGATGAGGGTCATCCTCAAGGCGGCCGTCGCCGGCGTCCTGGGGCTGATCGCCCTCCTGTTCTCGCTCTTTTTGTCGGTGCGCATCGGCCGCGGCCTCATCCGCGACCTGCGTCAACTGCGCCTGGACGCCCACGAGGCGTCCGGCGTCCGGCTGCCCAGCGTGATGCGCCGCCTGTCCGTCGGCGAAGTGGTCGACGTGGAGACCGAGGTCCCGCGCCTGGAGTACGACCGGAACGAGATAGGCGACGTCGGCCAGGCCCTGAACACCTTGCAGCGCGCGGCAGTCGAGGCCGCCGTCAAGCAGGCCGAGTTGCGCTCCGGTGTCTCCGAGGTCTTCGTCAACCTCGCCCGCCGCAGCCAGGTCCTGCTGCACAAGCAGCTCACCCTGCTCGACACCATGGAGCGCAGGACCGAGGACACCGACGAACTCGCCGACCTGTTCCGCCTCGACCACCTGACGACCCGTATGCGCCGTCACGCCGAGGGTTTGGTGATCCTCTCCGGGGCCGCCCCGTCCCGGCAGTGGCGCAAACCGGTCCAGCTCATGGACATCGTCCGCGCGGCCGTCGCCGAGGTCGAGGACTACGAGCGCATCGAGGTCCGCAGGCTGCCGCGCATCGCCGTCACCGGCCCGGCCGTCGCGGACCTGACCCACCTGGTGGCCGAACTCCTGGAGAACGCCACGGTGTTCTCCCCGCCGCACACCGCGGTCCAGGTCCTGGGGGAGCGGGTCGCCAACGGCTTCACCCTGGAGATCAACGACCGCGGCCTCGGCATGGCGGCCGAGGCACTCCTGGACGCCAATCTGCGGCTCGCCGAGACACCGGAGTTCGAACTCTCCGACACCGACCGCCTCGGCCTGTTCGTGGTCAGCCGGCTCGCCCAGCGGCAGAACGTCCGCGTCTCGCTCCAGCCCTCGCCGTACGGCGGCACCACCGCCGTCGTGTTCATCCCGGACGCCCTGCTGAGCGACGAGATCCCGGACACCAACGGCATCGGCTTCCGCCTCGACCGGCCCCGGCCGTCGAAGGAGGCCGAGCTGGAGGAGAGCCGCCGCTCCGCGCTCTCCCAGATGCCGGCGAAGCTGCCCGGCCTGCCGCCCGCGCTCCTGGACGGACCGGTCGAACTGGAAGCCCCCGTCGACCTGGACGCCCTCCAAGGCTTCCCGAACGGGCTCGACGACGAGGACGGCGAGCGCGGCGGGATCTTCCGCCCCCGCCGCGCCTCCACCCACCGGGACGACCTCGCCCCCGTGCGCCCCGTAGACGCGCATCAACAGGTCTCCGAGGCGGATGCGGACGGGCATCGCAGCGAGCCGCTTCCGCTGCCCCGACGCCGTACGCCCAAGCTGGTCAGCTCCCATGGACGCCCGGTCGTCGAGCAGCGCTCCCGACGCGGGACGGGTGACTCCGTAGAGGCCGATTTCGACGGCCCCGCCACGGCCCCGAGCCTGGGCGGACCGGAAGCGGACGGCCCCGCACCGCTCCCGGCCCGACGTCGTGGTGACACGCCGCTACGGCGCCGTACCGACGTCCCTGGGGGGCGTGCCGACTCCGCGCAGCCCCCCGCCTCCCCGGGACGCGGAATCGGCGAACCGCCCGAGACCCCCGCGCTCCCCAGGCGCACCCGGCGGGCCGAACTCGCGACCGGCGCACCGGACTCCGACACCCCGCCGAGCACCGGAGCGTTGCCCAGACGCGTACGTCAGGCCAATCTGGCCCCGCAGCTGAAACAGGACCCCGAGCGGCGCACCGCGAGCCCGGCGGAGGTCGCCGAGCGCGACGCCGACGAGGTGCGCAGCCGCATGGCCTCGCTCCAGCGCGGCTGGCAGCGCGGCCGCGAGGAGAACGCCGAGGGCGACGACGCCCGAGGCGGCACAGCACAAGGAACTAAGGGGGACGGTCGATGACCGCACCGAAGGCGACCGGCCACAGCACCGACCAGCGCGGGCTGAACTGGCTCCTCGACGACCTCGTCGAGCGCGTCGCCAGCATCCGCAAGGCCATCGTGCTCTCCGGCGACGGCCTCGCCACCGGCGTGTCCCAGGACCTGACCCGCGAGGACAGCGAACACCTGGCCGCCGTGGCCTCCGGCTTCCACAGCCTCGCCAAGGGCGTCGGCCGCCACTTCGAGGCGGGCAGCGTGCGGCAGACGGTCGTCGAACTCGACGAGGCCTTCCTGTTCGTGACGGCCGCGGGCGACGGCAGCTGCCTCGCCGTCCTCGCGGACGCCGACTCGGACGTCGGGCAGGTCGCCTACGAGATGACACTGCTCGTGAAGCGGGTCGGTGTGCATCTGGGGGCCGCTCCGCGCACCGACGTGTCCTCCGGCGGGTAGTGGAGTGACATGAGCGGAGACGGTCAGGGAAGAAGCCACTGGTTCGACGACGAGGCCGGACCGGTCGTCAGGCCGTACGCGATGACGCGCGGCCGCACCACCAGTGCGGCCCAGCACCGCCTCGACCTCATCGCGGTGGTGATCGCGGAGTCCCACGAGGACGACTCGGAAGCGGACCAGACGCTGTCCCCGGAGCACGTGGACATCGTCGGTCTCTGCCGTGACGCCCCGCAGTCGGTCGCCGAACTCGCCGCCGAACTCGACCTGCCCATCGGGGTGATACGGGTCCTCATCGGCGATCTCGTGGACGGCGAACTCGTCCATGTGTCACGTCCCGTACCCCCGGCCGAACTGGTGGACGAGAGTATTCTGCGCGACGTGATCTCCGGCCTCCGGGCCCTGTGAGCGGCGCGAGCCACCGCACCCCTACCTCATCAAGCAGGAGAAAAGACCGATGATCTTCGGGCGTACTGAGCGAGGCAAGCCTCCGGTCGAGCCCGTCACGCTCAAGATCCTGGTGGCCGGCGGTTTCGGCGTGGGCAAGACCACCCTCGTCGGCGCGGTCAGCGAGATCAGGCCGCTGCGCACGGAGGAACTGCTCACCGAGGCGGGGCGCCCGGTCGACGACACCAGTGGGGTGGAGGGCAAGCACACCACCACCGTGGCCATGGACTTCGGCCGCATCACCCTGCGGGACGACCTGGTGCTGTACCTCTTCGGTACGCCGGGCCAGGAGCGGTTCTGGTTCATGTGGGACGAGCTCTCCGAGGGCTCGCTCGGCGCCGTGGTGCTCGCCGACACCCGCCGCCTGGAGGACTGCTTCGCCGCCCTCGACTACTTCGAGCGGCGCTCCATACCCTTCGTCGTCGGCGTCAACTGCTTCGAGGGCTCGGACCGTTACCCCGTGGACGCCGTACGCCAGGCCCTGGACCTCGACGAGGACGTCCCCCTCATGCTCTGCGACGCCCGCGACCGCGCGTCGGTCAAGGAGGTCCTCATCGAGGTCGTCCAGCACGCGATGGCCTACGGCGCGAAGCGCCGCCAGAGCGTCACCAGTTGAGGCACGGGCGCGACCCGTACCCCCGCCGACCGGGGTACGGGCCGCAGCTCGCGGAACGACACGCACGCGCGTGTGCTTCGTGAACGACCCACGCGCGTGTGCCTAGTTGTCGCCGTCCTCCTCCCAGCCGAAGCTCTTCTCCACCGCCTTGCGCCAGTTGTGGTACTCGCGGTCCCGCACCGACGACTCCATGGACGGCGTCCACTCGACGTCCTTCTGCCAGTGCGCCTTGAGCTCGTCCAGGTCGTTCCACACCCCGGTGGCGAGCCCGGCCGCGTAGGCGGCGCCCAGGCAGGTCGTCTCGGAGACCTTGGGCCGGATCACCGGTACGCCGAGGACGTCCGCCTGGTGCTGCATCAGGAGGTTGTTCTTGGTCATGCCGCCGTCCACCTTCAGAGTGGTGATCTGCACCCCGGAGTCCTGGAACATGGCGTCCACGACCTCGCGCGTCTGCCAGCTCGTCGCCTCCAGCACCGCGCGCGCGAGGTGCGCCTTCGTGACGTACCGGGTCAGCCCGGTGACGACTCCGCGCGCGTCGGAGCGCCAGTAGGGGGCGAACAGGCCGGAGAACGCGGGCACGATGTACGCGCCGCCGTTGTCGTCCACGCTCGCGGCGAGGGTCTCGATCTCGTCGGCGTTGCGGATGATGCCGAGCTGGTCGCGGAACCACTGGACGAGCGCGCCCGTTATGGCGATCGATCCCTCCAGGCAGTAGACCGGTGCCTCGCCGCCGATCTTGTAGCCCATGGTCGTCAGCAGCCCGTTCTTCGAAGGGACGGGCCGGTTCCCGGTGTTGAGCAGCAGGAAGCTGCCCGTGCCGTAGGTGTTCTTCGCGTTGCCCACGTCGTAGCAGGCCTGCCCGAACACGGCGGCCTGCTGGTCGCCCAGGGCCGACGCGACGGGCACGCCCGCGAGTTGGCCGACCGCGGTGCCGTAGACCTCGGCGGAGGACTTGATCTCGGGGAGGATCGCCTCGGGGACGTTCATCGCGGAGAGGATGGACGGGTCCCACTGGAGGGTCTCCAGGTTCATCAGCATGGTGCGCCCGGCGTTGGTCACGTCGGTGACGTGTTTGCCGCCGTCGGTGCCGCCGGTGAGGTTCCAGATCAGCCAGGAGTCGATCGTTCCGAAGGCGATCTCGCCGCGTTCGGCGCGGTCCCTGAGGCCGGGCACGTTGTCGAGCAGCCAGGCCGCCTTGGGGCCGGAGAAGTAGCTGGCGAGCGGCAGTCCGGTCTGTTCACGGAAGCGGTCGGGCCCGTCCGAGCCGCCCAGTTGCTTGCAGAGGGCCGCGGTGCGGGTGTCCTGCCACACGATCGCGTTGTGCACGGGTTTGCCGGTGGAGCGGTCCCAAAGGACCGTCGTCTCACGCTGGTTGGTGATGCCGAGCGCGCTGAGCTGGTCGGCGCGCAGTCCCGCCTTGGCGATCGCCCCGGCGACCACCGCCTGCACCTTGGACCAGATCTCGGTGGCGTCGTGCTCCACCCAGCCCGGCTTGGGGAAGATCTGGCGGTGCTCGCGCTGGTCGACGGCGACGATCGCGCCGTCCTGGTTGAAGACGATGCAGCGGCTTGAGGTGGTGCCCTGGTCGATTGCGGCGACGAACCTGTCCGTCATGACGACCCCTTTGTCGTGTCCTTCGGATCCTCCGGAGGACTGCTCCGGTCCTTCGGAGGGCTGCTTTAGGAAGACCGTTGTCAGAAGGCTGCGTTGAAGATGACTCCGGCGAGGGCCCCGCCGATCAGCGGTCCCACCACCGGGATCCACGCGTAACCCCAGTCCGAGGTGCCCTTGTTCGGGATCGGGAGCAGCGCGTGGACGATGCGCGGGCCCAGGTCACGCGCAGGGTTGATGGCGTACCCGGTGGGACCGCCCAGCGACAGACCGATGCCGACCACCAGGAAGGACACGACCAGCACCGCCGTGCCGGACGTACCGAGTCCCTTGGTGAGCCCGAAGGCGAGGATCGGCAGGACCAGCGCGATCGTCGCGATGATCTCCGTCATCAGGTTCGCCACGACATTGCGGATCGTGGGCGTGGTCGAGAAGATCCCGAGCGTGGGCTGCGCCATCTCCTCCTCGGCGTTGGCCTGGAACTGCGCGTAGTAGACGAGCCAGCACAGCACCGCGCCGAGCATGGCGCCGACCATCTGCCCCGCGATGTAGAGCGGTACCTTGTCCCACTTCCCGGTGTCGATGGCGATGCCGATCGTGACCGCCGGGTTGAGCTGCCCGCCGGACAGCGGCGCCGCGGTGTACGCCCCGGCCATCACGCCGAAGCCCCAGCCGAACGCGATGACGATCCAGCCGGAGTTCTGTGCCTTGGAGTAGTTCAGTACGACGGCGGCGACCACGCCGGCGCCGAAGAGGATCAGGATCGCGGTGCCGATGACCTCACCGAGGAATATGTCTCCATTGCTCATGGCGGCTCCTAGGCCCTCGCCCGGGACGGTCGGCCCCGGTCCTCCGTGCAGGGTGCGGTTCCCTTGGCGACTTCAGCCGAAGGCAGGGAGGGTCCCGAGCCCCGCCCGGCGTCCGTGACGAGCGTGCCGTCGCAGTCGAATCGCCCGTGGGAGTGGGCCTGAGCGCAGGCGGAGCCCGCGCGGCGCAGTGCCTGGTACGCCGAGAATGTACGGCGATGTCGACCGACACCGGGAAGTGTTCACCGGTGCCTGTGGAGCGTCAAGGTCGCGGACGGCAACGGTGACACCCGCCCTGACGGCCTCTCAAGCCCCGTAGGCCGCCTCCGGGCCGCGCTCAGCGCCCGGGGGACTCCGCCGCCGTGCGGGGGGCCTGTGCGGGCGTCACATGCGATCCGCGCAGGATCTCGTACTCGCCCCGCTCCGCCCGGCCCAGGACCCAGCTCGTGCCGTCCAGCGCCTTCGCCGCCTTCTTCAGCGGCGCCAGACACGCGGCCGCCTGCCGGTGGTCGGCCACACTGCCCGGCACGCACAGCACGGTGGCCAAGGACAGCGTCACGGCCCTGCCGCCCGCCTCCCAGGGCACGTCGAGCACGGCGGCGGCCAGCGGATTCAGCCCCTCCGGATCGGTGAGCACCAGGAAGTCGTCCCCGCCGATGTGCCCCACGCGCGTGTGCGCTGTCGCCGCCTGCTGCAGCGCCCGCCCGACCGCGCGGATCAGCTCGTCGCCCGCCGCGAAACCGGCCCCGTCGTTGACCTGCTTGAAGTGGTCGACATCCAGCCAACTCAGCGCGAACGTCCGCCCGTCCGCGATCCGCCGGTCCACCTCACCGGTGATCGCGTCCGAACCGGGCAGCCTGGTCAGCGGATTGAGCCCGGCCGCCTCCTCGACGCGCGTCTCGGCCAGCGCCCGCACCAGATCCGCGAGTCGTACGACGCCGACGCACCGCCCGTAGCGGTCGACCACCGCCACATCGTCCGACGTACGGTCCGCGTCGCCGACCGCGACGACGTCCAGGACCTCCCACGCGGTCGCGTCGACGCCGACCGTCCGCGGCACGTCGCCGAGCTTGGCGGCGGGCCGGTCGGCGTACAGGGCGTGGCCGTAGCGCCCCGACATCGACAGCAGGAAACGCGACCGGTGCACCGAGCGGACCGGCACCCCGTCCCGGTCCACGAGCACCACCCCGGACACGTCCGGCGAGCCCGTCAGCAGCGCCCGCACCTGGCCGGCGGACGCGGTGTCGGGCAGCAGCGCGGCCGGCCGTACGAACTCCCGCACCCAGGGCCCCGACGGCGGTGTCGTCGCGAGTCCGGGGGCGCGGGGCGGAACGTATACGTCCGCCGCGGGGATCCGCGTCGGCGGCGCGAACAGCTCGCCCTGCGCCAACTGCGCCCCGGCCGACCGCGCGGTCGCGCACTGCGTCTCGGTCTCGACGCCCTCCACGGACAGCAGGGCGCCCAACTGCTCGCACAGGGTCCGCATCGCCCGCACCGCGGCCGGCCGCTCCAGCAGCGACGCGTCGAGCTTCACCAGGTCGGGCGCGAGGTCCGTGAGCAGCCGCAGGGGTACGTCACCGTCGCCGACGCCGTCCGCGCAGATCCGGAACCCCTGGCCGCGCAGCTCGGACACCGCCTCCAGGAGAGCCCGTTGGGGCACGTGCGTGTACGGCGGGACGATGTCGATCGTCACTTCCCAGGGGAGCCGCCCCGCCTCGCGCACCGCGCTGTGCAGCGGGGTGAGCCCACCGAGGTCGGCGAGGGTGCCGGCGAAGACGTTGATGTGCAGCGGGAGCAGCGTCTCCTTGCGCGCGGCGGCGCGGACCGCCAACACGGCCAGCCTGCCGTCGAGTTCGGGGTCGCGGCGGGCCTCGGCCAGGATGTCCCCGGTCTCCGGCCGGAGGAGGATCTCCAGGCCCGCGACACCGCCGGTGGTCAGATTGACCACCGGCTGGAAGGCGAAGCGGAGAGTGTCCGTCGAGGAGCGCACGGCAGCATGATGACGCCACCGGCGTACGCCCAGGCTCAGTTCATAAGACGTTCACGCAGCCTTGCGGCCTGATCACACCGTGTGCGCGGCCGCCGTCGGTCACCGCACGGCGAGCACCGCCGACCCGTGCCCGAACAGCCCCTGGTTCGCGGTGAGCCCCACCCGCGCCCCCGCGACCTGTCGGTCACCCGCGTCGCCTCGCAACTGCCATGTCAACTCGCAGACCTGGGCGATCGCCTGAGCGGGAACCGCCTCCCCGAAGGAGGCCAGTCCACCGCTCGCGTTCACCGGTATGCGCCCGCCCAGGGCCGTCGCGCCTTCTCGGAGCAGCTTGGCGCCCTCGCCCTCGCCGCACAGCCCCAGATCCTCGTACCACTGCAACTCCAGGGCGGTGGACAGGTCGTACACCTCGGCCAGGGAGAGCTCTTCGGGGCCGACGCCCGCCTCCTCGTAGGCCGCGCGTGCGATCGACGCCCGGAACGTCTCGTCCGGGGGTGCCACCGCCGCCGCGGAGTCCGTGGCGATGTCCGGGAGGTCCAGCACCGTGTTCGGGTAGCGCGGCGTCACCGTGGACACCGCCCGGATCCGCACCGGGTCCGCCGCCCCGTGCCGGCGCGCGAACTCCATGCTGGACAGGACCAGGGCGGCCCCGCCGTCCGAGGTGGCGCAGATGTCCAGCAGCCGCAGCGGATCGGAGACCACCGCGGAGGCGGCGACCTCCTCTGCGGAGACCCGCTTGCGGTAGCGCGCGTACGGATTCAGCGCCCCCAGGGCCGCGTTCTTCACCTTGACCTGGGCGAAATCCTCCGGGGTGTCCCCGTAGAGGGCCATCCGCCGGCGCGCGTACAGCCCGAAGTACGTCGGGTTCGTCGCCCCGAGGACCCGGAAGCGCAGCCAGTCCGGATCGTCGTGCCGCTCCCCGCCGGCCGGCCGGAAGAACCCCTTGGGGGCCGCGTCGGCGCCCACGACCAGGACCACGTCCGCGAGCCCCGAAAGGATCTGCGCCCGCGCCGCGTTGACCGCCTGTGCCCCGGACGCGCACGCCGCGTACACGCTCGCCACCCGGGCGCCCTGCCAGCCCAGCGCCTTCGCGAACGTCGCGCCCGCCACATACCCGGGATATCCGCCACGCACGGTGTCCGCGCCGACGATCGAGCCGACGTCCCGCCACTCCAGCCCGGCGTCGGCGAGCGCCGCCCGGGCCGCCGCCGTCCCGTACTCGACGAAGCCGCGCCCCCACTTCCCCCAGGGGTGCATGCCCGCGCCGAGCACCGCCACGTCCGCCGTCATGCCGTCACCCCCGTGGGCCGCCAGTGCCAGGTGATCCAGGTCGTCTCCGCGTCCTCGCCGAGCACACCGGGGACGACCTCCACCTCCATGCCCACCGTCAGATCGGAGACGGTGATCCCGGGAACCGCCTGTCCCAGCACCACGATCCGCTCGGACTCCAGCTCCACAGCGATCAACGCGTACGGTTCCCACGGAAGTTCCGGATCGCTCACATACGGTGACGGTGGCCGGTACCGGCTGTCCGTGTAGGACCAGACCCGGCCGCGCCGCGACAGCGGGACCTCGGCCAGCTCGCCGCCCCCGCAGGCCGGATTGCGGCAGTGGCCGTCCTCACGCGGGAAGAAGACCGAGGCGCACGCGGAACAGCGCGTGCCCAGGAGCCGGAAGTCGTCCCCGTCCCCGGTGAACCAATCGGTGACCACAGGTGTGCGTGTCCGCGACAACGTCCCTCCACAGCACTGGATCTGACGGAACGTCAGAAGTGTGCCACGGGCAACGGAAAATGAGCAGGGCGTTTCGGTGAACCATCGAGCCACTTACGGCGTCGTGATACCGGGAGGGACGGCCGGGGCCCACGGGGGTGGTTCCGGCCGTTTCCCGTTCATGCGCGCGGCCCCCGGAAAGACGCCCTCCGCTTGATCGGATACAGTCCGCCGGGTGTCCGAAACTCAAGCCTCCGTCCCCAACTCCGGGCCGAACAGCCACTGTTCGAGCTGCGGATCGCCCTACGGAGAGGGCGTCTCCGGCTGGCCCCGCACCTGCCCGGCCTGCGGCACCGTCGCGTACCGCAACCCGCTGCCCGTAGCCGTCGCACTCCAGCCCGTGTACGACACCAAGGGCACCGCCCTGGTCGTCATCACCCGAACCGTCGCCCCCGCGCGCGGAGGCGTCGCCCTGCCGGGCGGTTACGTCGACGACCGCGAGGACTGGCGGCAGGCTCTCGTCCGCGAGCTCAGGGAGGAGACGGGCATCGACGCCGCGAGCCGCGACGTACGGCTCGTCGACGCCATCAGCTCGCCCGACGGGCATCTCCTGCTCTTCGGGGTCCTCCCCGAGCGCCCGGTCGAGGGGCTGCCCAAGTCCGTCGCCACCGATGAGACGGAGGGCTGGCACCTGCTGCGCAGGCCGGAGGAGCTCGCCTTCCCGCTGCACTCCGTGGCCGTCAGGGCCTGGTTCGAGGGCCGGTACATGTGAGGTCAGCCCTCACCCAGCCCCCGCACCCGCACCGGGTAGGGCGGCGCGCTCACGCCGTCCTCCAACTCCCGCTCCACGACCACCCGCCGGCCCTCCCAGCGGGCGACGTACCGCTCGATCTCCGGTTCGTCCCAGCCGTCGCCCGCGTCCGGCACCACCAGCCCGCCCCCGGTCCGCCCCCGGGCGGGCGCCCACACCTCCAGCTCCAGCTCGCCGTCCGCGCCCCGCACCGGCAGCACGGCACCCGCGCGCGCCAGCACCGGGATCCGCGACAACGGGGCGTCGACGAGAATCTGGGCCGGCCCGTCGTAGGCCTGCTCCGTCTCCGTGTCGTACCAGCGCCCTCTCGGCAACTGCACCGCCCGCCGGTCCGACCCGGGATCGAGGACCGGCGCCACCAGGAGGCAGTCACCGAGCAGAAAGGCGTCCTCGCAGTCCCGTAGCGCACGATCCTCCGGAGCGCCCCACCACAGGGGCCGCACATACGGCGCCCCGGTCCGCCGCGCGAGATGCGCCAGCGTCATGAAGTACGGCAGCAGCCGCCGCCGTTCGACGAGCGCCACGCGCGCGTGCTCCAATACCTCGGCACCGAACTCCCAGGGCTCCCGACGCCCCGCCCGCAGGCTCGCGTGGGTGCGGAACAACGGCAGATACGCGCCGAGTTGGAACCAGCGCAGATACAGCTCGGGCGACGGACTCCCGTCGAAGCCGCCCACGTCCGGACCCGAGTACGGCACCCCGCACAGCCCGAGCCCCATGACCAGCGACAGCGAGGCCCGCAGCCCCGGCCAGCCGGTGGCGACATCGCCGGACCAGGTGCCCCCGTAGGCCTGCATCCCGGCCCACCCGGAGCGCGAGAAGAGGAACGGCCGCTCCTGGGGGGCCAGTTCGCGCAGCGCCTCGTAGGCGGCCCTGGCCATGCACAGCGCGTACACGTTGTGCGCCTCGCGATGGTCACCGCCCCGCCCCTCCAGGTCGTGCCGGGCCGAACGGGGCAAGGTCGACTCCCCGAAGGCGGTGAACGACGTGGGTTCGTTCATGTCGTGCCAGAACCCCGCGAACCCCTGCGCGAGCCGCTCCTTGTAGAGCCCGCCCCACCACTCCCGCACACGCGCGTGCGTGAAGTCCGGGAAAACGGACTCCCCGGGCCATACGACTCCCCGCACCAGCCGCCCCGATGCGTCCCGTACGAAGGCGTCCTCGGCCGTACCGCTGTCGTAGACCGCGTTTCCCGGCTCGGCCTTCACCGCGGGGTCGACGACCGACACCAGACGGATGCCGTCGCGGCGCAACTCCTCGGCGAGCACCGGCAGTTCCGCGAAGTGCTCGTGGTCGACGGTGAACACCTGGCGCTGGTCGTAGTGGTCGATGTCCAGGTGGACGGCGTCCAGCGGCAGACCGTGCTCCTGGTATCCGGCGACGATCCGCCGCACCTCCTGTTCGCTGCCGAAGCCCCACCGCGCGTGATGGTGCCCCAGTGCCCAGGCCGGCGGCAGCGCGGGAGCACCGGTGAGCGAGGCCCAGGCGTGCAGCACGCGCGCGGGGGTGCCGACCATGACCCAGCAGCGCAGCGGACCGCCGTCCATCCGCAGCTCGGACGCCCCGGCCCGGTCGTGTCCGGAACCGGCGCCCTCCTCGCCCTCCCGCAGCGTCACCGTGCCGTCCCAGGAGGTGTCGTGGAACACCAGATGCGTGGCCGCGTCGGCGACCACCAACTGCACCGGCATGGTGATGTACAGCGGATCGTCGTCCGGCGTGAAGGCATGCCCGGGGTCGGTGTTCCACATCCGGTACGTCCCGTCGCGCAACCGGGGGCCCGAAGCGCGCCCGCCGAGCCCGAAGAACCGGGCGTCCGCCGCCACCTCCGAGCGCTGCATCCAGCGCGCCGTGCCCCCGCCCACCGGCTCCCACCACCGCGGCGGCAGATCCCGGCGCAGCGTCACACCTCCGGGCGTACGCACCTCGACCGCGCCGTGCCGCGACACCGCGACCGTCACCCGCTCCGCCACGACCCGCCAGCCGCCGTCCTTGTCCGGCTCCAGGACCGCCCGGGGATCCGGCTCGGGACACCGCCCGTCGAGCGCGTACGACGGCTCCGGAGCGGCCCCGTCCCAGCCCCAGAAGACGGCCCCGTTCACGGCGACGGTGATGCGCAGCTCCGAGCGGCTGAACCGGATGACCCCGCCGCCCGGCCCCGGCTCGGCCTCACGCACGGGGCCGGGTACCCGAGCCCGCTCAGCCCCCCGCGAGGGCAGCCCGGTGGCGTCGGCACGCCGCCTGCGCCACGCCGCCCGTACGGTACGCAAACCCTGCGCCGCCCCCGTCGAACCGACCACCTTCACCGAACGCACCAGGTCACGACCGTCCATGCTGCTCACCCTGCCATTACAGGCCCCGGATAACCGTGTCGTTCAACTGCCGTTCACCCGTGGTGGGACCACATCTTCACGACACGGACTATGTGGAGCCCGCCCTGGTGCAGAAGTCGATCACATGGCATCGTCCGTGTCAGCCGCGTCACGCGCACACCCCCGCACGTGCGCGACCCGACGCACACGACGCGCACAGTCCCGGGAGCCGCCCCATGTCGACCGCGAACCCCCTGCCGCTCTGGCAGCCAGATCCGGAACGCATCGCCCAGGCACAGGTCACCAGGTTCCAGTCCTGGGCGGCCGAACACCACGGAGCGCCCGCCGAGGGCGGCTACGCGGCACTGCACCGCTGGTCCGTCGACGAGCTGGACACGTTCTGGCAGGCCGTCACCGAGTGGTTCGACGTCCGCTTCTCGACCCCCTACGCGCGCGTGCTCGGCGACCGTTCGATGCCCGGCGCCCACTGGTTCCCCGGAGCGACCCTCAACTACGCCGACCACGCCCTGCGCGCATCGGCGACCCGCGCGGACGAACCGGCTCTCCTGTACGTCGACGAGACCCACGAGCCGAGCCCGGTCACCTGGGCGCAACTGCGCCGCCAGGTCGGCTCCCTGGCCGCCGAGTTGCGCTCCCTCGGCGTACGCCCCGGAGACCGCGTCAGCGGCTATCTCCCGAACATTCCCCAGGCCGTCGTCGCTCTGCTCGCCACAGCCGCCGTGGGCGCCGTCTGGACGTCCTGCGCCCCCGACTTCGGCGCCCGCAGCGTCCTCGACCGCTTCCAACAGGTCGAACCGGTCGTCCTGTTCACCGTCGACGGCTACCGCTACGGCGGCAAGGAACACGACCGCCGCGACGCCGTCGCCGAACTCCGCCGCGAACTGCCCACCCTGCGCGCGGTCGTCCACATCCCCCTGCTCGGCACCGAGGCTCCCGAAGGCGCCCTGGAGTGGTCGTCCCTGACGTCGGCCGACGTGGAGCCCGTCTTCGAAGAGGTCCCCTTCGAGCACCCCCTGTGGGTTCTCTACTCCTCGGGCACGACCGGCCTCCCCAAGGCCATCGTCCAGTCCCAGGGCGGCATCCTCGTAGAACACCTCAAACAACTGGGCCTGCACTGCGACCTGGGCCCCGAGGACCGCTTCTTCTGGTACACGTCCACCGGCTGGATGATGTGGAACTTCCTGGTCTCCGGCCTCCTGACGGGCACGACGATCGTCCTCTACGACGGCAGCCCCGGGTACCCCGACACCGGCGCCCAGTGGCGCGTCGCCGAACGCACCGGAGCAACCCTCTACGGCACGTCGGCCGCCTACGTCATGGCCTGCCGCAAGGCCGACGTGCACCCGTCCCGCGACTTCGACCTCTCCAAGGTGAAGTGCGTAGCCACCACCGGATCACCGTTGCCGCCCGACGGTTTCCGCTGGCTGCACAACGAGGTCCGCGACGACCTGTGGATCGCCTCGGTCAGCGGTGGCACGGACGTCTGCTCCTGTTTCGCGGGAGCCGTACCGACCCTCCCGGTGTACATCGGCGAACTCCAGGCCCCCGGCCTCGGCACCGACCTTCAGTCCTGGGACCCGAACGGCGACCCCTTGGTCGACGAGGTCGGCGAACTCGTGGTCACCAACCCCATGCCGTCCATGCCGATCTACTTCTGGAACGACCCTGACGGCACCCGCTATCACGACAGTTACTTCGACACGTACCCCGGAGTGTGGCGCCACGGCGACTGGATCACCGTCACCTCCCGGGGCTCCGTCGTCATCCACGGCCGCTCCGACTCCACGCTCAACAGGCAAGGCGTGCGCATGGGTTCGGCCGACATCTACGAAGCGGTCGAACGGCTCCCGGAGATCAAGGAGTCCCTCGTCATCGGCATCGAACAGCCCGACGGCGGCTACTGGATGCCCCTCTTCGTCCACCTCGCCCCGGGGGCCGTCCTCGACGACGCCCTCCTGGGCCGCATCAAGCAGACGATCCGCGAACAGCTCTCCCCGCGCCACGTACCCGACGAGGTCATCGAAGTGCCCGGCGTCCCGCACACCCTCACCGGGAAGCGCATCGAGGTACCCGTCAAACGCCTCCTCCAGGGCACCCCGTTGGAGAAGGCGGTCAACCCGGGCTCCATCGACAACCTCGACCTGCTGAGCTTCT
Organism: Streptomyces sp. N50; assembly: GCF_033335955.1. Classification (GTDB taxonomy): domain Bacteria; phylum Actinomycetota; class Actinomycetes; order Streptomycetales; family Streptomycetaceae; genus Streptomyces. Next base: position 1,124,908 of record NZ_CP137549.1, on the reverse strand, counting down.
ACGAGGACCTCGCCCGCAAACGCTCCTGATCGCCCTCCCGTAGAGGACGATCACCCTCCATAGGTGGCCTCGGACTCACCCTCGCCGAGCACAGCGGCGAAGTCCGAGGCCAGCCGCACCGCGTCGGCGCGTTCGAGGTCGGTGACGGAGATCCGTACGCCCGGCTCGGACGACAGCCGGAACCGCGCCCCCGCGGCGACCCACCAGCCGTACGACCGCAGCCCGTTGACCACGGCGGACTCGTCCCGCACGGGCACCCAGAGGTTCATCCCGCTCGCACCGTGCGCCTCGATTCCCCGCCCGCTCAACTCCTCGCGGAGGGTCTCCCGGCGCAGCACGTACGCCTCCTGCGCGCGCGTGACCAACGCGCGCGTGCCGTCGTCCGTCATCAGCCCGTGGACGGTCTCCTGGAGGAGATGGCTGACCCAGCCGGACGTCAGCAGCAACCGCCCGTCGTGCCGCGCCAGCGTGACCGGGTCGCAGGCGGCCGCGGCCCACCGCAGGTCGGTGCCGAGGAACTTGCTCACCGTCCGCACATGCACCCAACGCGACAGCCCACCGGACGTCAGCGACCACAGGGGAGCGGCCGCCACGGAGGACGCGTGATCGTTCTCCACGACCAGTACCTCCGGCTCATCCCGGAGCACCTCGACGAGCGCGTCCCGACGCGCGGCCGAGAAGCAGCCCCCGTACGGATTCTGCGCCCTGGGACTGCACACCACGGCGCGCACACCCACGCGCAGCGCCGCGCGCAGGGCATCGGGTCGCATGCCCTCGTCGTCCACGGCGACAGGCACCATCCGCAGCCCCAACGCCGTGACCAGATCCAGCAGATGGTGATAACCGGGGTCCTCCATGGCCACGGCATCCCCGGGCCGGAGCTCCACGGACAGCAGCCGCCCGATCAGATCCAGCGCCCCGTGCGCGAAGGTCACGTGCTCCACGGGCACACCGTCGGGCCGGAGCCAGTCCCGTACGGTCTCCTCCAACCGCGCCAGCCGTGGCGTCGACCGGTGGGACCGCGCACCGGGGGAGAGCCGCGAAGGCGGTACCAGGGCCGGCAGGAACGCCGGATCGGGGTGCCCACCGGCCAAGTCCCGCAAGCCTTCCGGGACCCGGGGCGGCCGCCGCGACGCCACCGCGGGAGCCTGCGCCACCACCGTCCCGCCCCGCCCGCGCGTGACGACGATGCCCCGCTGCCGCAACTCCTTGTACGCCGTGGCCACGGTCCCCGGACTCACCCCGAGCCCGTCCGCGAGCCGCCGCACCGGAGGCAGCGCGGCACCCGGCCCCAACACCCCCTCGGCCACACGCCGTTCGACGGACGCGGCAATCCCCTTGGCCGTCGTACCACTGATCCCATATTGTATTGCCACGTCGATCACTATGTATCAATACATAATTCAACGCAAGGGGGAGCAGTGGTTACGACGCGCGGCGCAGCCCTACGGCCGAAACGCATCCCGGGAGGGCGCGACGGCCGCAGAATGCTCGCGATCGCCCTCGTCGACCGCACCGGCAGCGGCCTGTGGGCGTCCGTGTCCGTCCTGTACTTCACCTACGTCTCGCATCTCTCCGTGGCCCAGGTGGGCACCCTCGCCGCGATCGCCGGAGCCATCGGCATCGCCGGCGCACCCCTGGGAGGGCGCCTGGCCGACCGGTTCCCGCTCACCCGCGTGCTCGTCGCCCTCCAACTCCTGCGCGCCCTGGCCTCGTTCGCCCTGCTCACCACGGACAACTACGTCCTGCTGATCGTCTTCTCGGCCGCCGGCGGCTTCGGGGACCGCGCCGCCAACGTGCTCACCAAGCTCTACGCCACCCGCGTCGCAGGTCCGGACCGCATCCGCTACCAGGCCATCAGCCGCACCGCGGCCAACGCGGGCTGGGCCCTGGGCGGTCTCACCGCCGCGGCCGCCCTCGCTCTCGGCACAACCGCCGCCTACCACTGGCTCCTCCTCGGCGACGCCCTCTCCTTCGTCGCGGTCGCGACCCTCACCCTGCGCTGCGGTGAACCCCCGTCACCGACCCGCACCCTCGCGACGTCGAAGAACGCGCCACCCGCGAGCAAGCCACCGAACCCCTGGCGCGACCGCACCTACCTCGCGTACGTCGCGACCGAGACCGTCCTCTTCCTCGACGACGCCGTCTTCAAGGTCGGCCTGCCGCTCTGGATCGCCCACGCCGGCGACGCACCGCACGGACTGGCGCCCCTGCTGATGGTCCTCAACAACGTGATGGTGGTGGCGTTCATCGTCCCCCTGGCCCGCTTCGCCACCACGACGGCGGCCACCCGCAACCTGCTGATACCGCTCTCCATCGCCTTCGCCCTGGGCGGCGCCACCCTGGCGCTCTCGGCCACCGGCGGAACCGTCACGGCGATCGTGCTCCTCACCGCCTCGGCGGCCGCCTTCACCATGGCGGAAATGCTGCACGCGACCATCTCGTGGGAACTCTCCGTCGCCCTCGCACCCGACACCGCACAGGGCACCTACCTCGGCGTGCACGGACTCGCCCAGTCCACCCAGCGCAGCGTCGGTCCACTCGCGGTCACCGCGGCCATCGCCACCGGCCCCCTCGGCTGGACCGTCTTCGGCGCCGCCATCGCTCTGACCTGCATGATTCAGCACCGTCTGGTCCGCGAACCGCTCGCTCAGACGCCGTTGTCAGTGCCGCCGGTTACTGTGAGTGAGCATTGATCAACCGCGCACAGGGGGAAACATGGCGCACACCGACCACCAGACCATGCGACGCGTTCTGCGCCGCGAAATCGCGGGAACCATCGGTCTGCTGACCGACGAGCAGGACTTCAGCGTCATGCGGCGCTATCGCAGCTTCACCTTCGACGACCACACCGCCTACCTCCAGCAGGTCGAGGCCCTCCTCAGGAGCCGCGCCCTCCAGGGCAGCCACACCAGCGTGGCCCTCTTCGACCCCCAGGAATACGCCGAGTTCTGCGCCGGCAGCGGCCTCGACCCCGACAACCCGTCGAGCCGCGCCCGCTTCACCGCCGAACTCGCCGCGACCGGCCCCACCCTGCTCTACGAAGGCCAGCCACTGGCCGACCTCCTCCCGGCCCTGGTCGACGAGGCCGTACGCCAGGCGACCTGGGAGTACGCGACCACACTCCTCGCCCGCCTCGGCGCCTGCGCCTCCTGCGGCGAGGACATCGGCCGCGCCGCCTTCACCCGGGCCTCCGGCCTCCTCGTCCGCATCCTCGACACAGCCCGACCCGGCAACCGACACCTCGTCTGCAGCGTCTCGGGAGCACCGGAAACCATCGTCTCCGTCCTCCACGCCGACCAGGACGAGGACGGCACCACACACCTGGACGACGCCGAGTCCCTCGAATTCACCACGATCCTCGCCCTCGGCCTCGCCACCCGAAGCCCCGGCGGCCTCGTCATGCGCACCACCAGCCCCGACCTCCCCGACTGCATCTACGGCTGGCGCCTGCGCGGCGACGGCCTCGAAGCCCTGACCGCCGGCGAGGTCTTCGACGCCTACTGCACCGACGTCGAATCAGGCGACCTCATCTCCCCGGAATCAGGCGTCGACTACTGCGTGCCGCCCGACCTCGGAGACCTGGAGCAGCCCTCGGGAGGACACCACCACTGAGCACGACAGGGGCGCCCCACCAGTGGTGGGGCGCCCCTGAATCACAGCAGACGGACGGCTTGCCGCCCGACCGTCTGCCTAGCTGCTCACTTGCCTATTCGCCGGACAGTACGGCCTGAGCCGCCGCGCGCGCCTCCTCGGCACTGTCCGCGGCGCGCGCGGCCAGCGCGGCCCGCTCGCACTGCGCCAGCGTGTACTTCGCCAGCGTCGAGCGCACATAAGGAATCGAAGCCGCACCCATGGAAAGCGAGGTGACCCCCAGACCGGTCAGCACACAAGCCAGCAGCGGGTCGGACGCGGCCTCACCGCAGACACCACAGCTCTTGCCCTCGGCCTTCGCCCCCTCCGCGGACATCGCGACCAGGTCGAGCAGCGCGGGCTGCCACGGATCCTGCAGCCGGGACACCGCACCCACCTGACGGTCGGCGGCGAAGGTGTACTGCGCGAGGTCGTTGGTCCCCAGCGACAGGAACTCGACCTCCTGCAGAATCGAGCGCGCCCGCAGCGCGGCCGACGGAATCTCCACCATCGCACCGAACTTCGCCCGCAGCCCGGCCCCCCGGCACGCGTCCGCGAACGCCTTCGCGTCCGCACGGTCCGCGACCATCGGCGCCATGACCTCGAGGTAGACCGGCAGCCCCTCGGCGGCCTTCGCCAGCGCCGTCAGCTGAGTGCGCAGCACATCGGGGTGGTCGAGCAACGACCGCAGACCGCGCACACCCAGAGCCGGGTTCGGCTCATCGGCTGGCGTCAGGAAGTCCAGCGGCTTGTCCGCGCCCGCGTCCAGCACCCGCACGACGACACGCCCCTCGGGGAACGCCTCGAGCACCTGCCGGTAGGCCTCGACCTGCTTCTCCTCGGACGGCGCGTTCTTGCTGTCGTCCAGAAAAAGGAACTCGGTACGGAAGAGCCCCACACCCTCGGCCCCCGCCTCCAGCGCGGCCGGTAGATCAGCAGGCCCGCCGACATTGGCCAGCAGCGGCACCTTGTGCCCGTCGGAGGTGGCACCAGGACCCGTAGAAGCGGAGAGAGCGGCCTTGCGCGCGGCGGCCGCGGCCTCCAGCTGCTCCTTCTTCTCATCACTGGGGTTCACGAAGATCTCACCGGTGCTGCCGTCCACGGCGACGACCGTGCCCTCGGCCAACTCCCCGGCCCCCGGCAGCGCCACCACGGCCGGCACACCGAGCGCCCGCGCCAGGATCGCGCTGTGACTCGTCGGCCCACCCTCCTCGGTGACGAAACCGAGCACCAGCGTCGGGTCCAGCAGCGCCGTATCAGCAGGCGCGAGGTCACGGGCAATAAGGACGTACGGCTCGTCGCTGTCCGGAACACCCGGCATCGGCACCCCGAGCAACCGGGCGACGATACGGTTCCGCACGTCATCGAGGTCGGCCACCCGGCCGGCGAGATACTCACCGGCACCGGCCAGCAGAGCACGGTAGGCGGCGAAGGCGTCATAGACGGCCCGCTCCGCGGTACTGCCGACGGCGATACGACGTTCCACGTCCGCCATCAGCTCGGGGTCCTGGGCCATCATGGCCTGCGCCTCGAGCACCGCCTGGGCTTCGCCCCCCGCCAGATTGCCGCGCGCCATCAGGTCGGCCGCCACAGCGTCCACGGCTTGGCGGGCGCGCCCCTGTTCACGCTCCGCGTCCTCCACCGGAATCTGCTTGGCAGGCGGTTCCAGAACCGCCGTCCCCATGTGCCGAACCTCGCCGATCGCCACACCGTGGCTCACACCGACGCCTCGCAGCGTTGTCTCCATCTCACCCGTCTCCGATAGTGCGGCGGGTCCCGCCGCCGCGGTGGTTGTCCTGCTCGCCGTCATTGAGACGGCACTGACGTCACGCCCAGGTGAAGAGACTGTCGCCGGCCTTCACATCGCCGTCCTCGCGGAGATCGGAGAGCGCGTCGGCCGTTGCTTCGAGAGCCACGACCGGGCACACCGGGGACTTGCCGGCGGCCTCGACCGCGGCCGGGTTCCAGCGCACGACGCTCTGGCCCCGGGTCACGGTGTCGCCCTTGTTGACGAGCAGCTCGAAGCCCTCGCCATTGAGCTGGACGGTGTCGATCCCGAGGTGAATGAGCACACCGTGTCCGTCAGAGTCCACGACGACGAAGGCGTGCGGGTGGAGGGAGACGATCACTCCGTCCACGGGAGAGACAGCCTCGGAAGGCTCACGTACGGGGTCGATGGCCATGCCGGGGCCGACCATGGCTCCGGCGAAGACCGGATCCGGCACCTCCGTCAGTCCGATGGCACGTCCTGCGAGAGGGGACGTCACGCTGGTCATGGGAAGCCTCCCAGGGGTGGAAATGTGATGGGGCCGTCACTATCTGTCCCGGACGGCACACTGAGCAGCAGGGTATGTCATATGTAGTACCGGTTCCGCCTGAGAGGTCCGGATTAGTGGTCTAGACCACACCTCTAATCGATTTGCACCTGCTCTACGGCCGCATGTACAGTCGTACTCCTGCTTGAGGCCGAGCGACGCGACCAAGCGTCTTTGCTTGGCCTGGCAGCACCCAACTTGTCAGATCCTATCCCGGGGTCACCTTCTGCATGCCTGCAGGACGGTGGTCAGGGGGCCGGAAAAACACTGATAGAGTTTGGAACACCGAAGGGAAGCCCGGAGGAAAGCCCGAGAGGGTGAGTACAAAGGAAGCGTCCGTTCCTTGAGAACTCAACAGCGTGCCAAAAATCAACGCCAGATATGTTGATACCCCGTCTCCAAACATCTTCGGATGGTTGGGGCGAGGTTCCTTTGAAGAAAACATACAGCGAGGACGCTGTGAACGGTCGGGCTTATTCCGCCTGACTGTTCCGCTCTCGTGTATGTGGTCCCGATTACGGGAAAACATTCACGGAGAGTTTGATCCTGGCTCAGGACGAACGCTGGCGGCGTGCTTAACACATGCAAGTCGAACGATGAACCACTTCGGTGGGGATTAGTGGCGAACGGGTGAGTAACACGTGGGCAATCTGCCCTGCACTCTGGGACAAGCCCTGGAAACGGGGTCTAATACCGGATAACACTCCTGCACTCATGTGTGGGGGTTAAAAGCTCCGGCGGTGCAGGATGAGCCCGCGGCCTATCAGCTTGTTGGTGAGGTAATGGCTCACCAAGGCGACGACGGGTAGCCGGCCTGAGAGGGCGACCGGCCACACTGGGACTGAGACACGGCCCAGACTCCTACGGGAGGCAGCAGTGGGGAATATTGCACAATGGGCGAAAGCCTGATGCAGCGACGCCGCGTGAGGGATGACGGCCTTCGGGTTGTAAACCTCTTTCAGCAGGGAAGAAGCGCAAGTGACGGTACCTGCAGAAGAAGCGCCGGCTAACTACGTGCCAGCAGCCGCGGTAATACGTAGGGCGCAAGCGTTGTCCGGAATTATTGGGCGTAAAGAGCTCGTAGGCGGCTTGTCACGTCGGGTGTGAAAGCCCGGGGCTTAACCCCGGGTCTGCATTCGATACGGGCTAGCTAGAGTGTGGTAGGGGAGATCGGAATTCCTGGTGTAGCGGTGAAATGCGCAGATATCAGGAGGAACACCGGTGGCGAAGGCGGATCTCTGGGCCATTACTGACGCTGAGGAGCGAAAGCGTGGGGAGCGAACAGGATTAGATACCCTGGTAGTCCACGCCGTAAACGGTGGGAACTAGGTGTTGGCGACATTCCACGTCGTCGGTGCCGCAGCTAACGCATTAAGTTCCCCGCCTGGGGAGTACGGCCGCAAGGCTAAAACTCAAAGGAATTGACGGGGGCCCGCACAAGCAGCGGAGCATGTGGCTTAATTCGACGCAACGCGAAGAACCTTACCAAGGCTTGACATACACCGGAAAGCATTAGAGATAGTGCCCCCCTTGTGGTCGGTGTACAGGTGGTGCATGGCTGTCGTCAGCTCGTGTCGTGAGATGTTGGGTTAAGTCCCGCAACGAGCGCAACCCTTGTCCTGTGTTGCCAGCGTGCCCTTCGGGGTGACGGGGACTCACAGGAGACCGCCGGGGTCAACTCGGAGGAAGGTGGGGACGACGTCAAGTCATCATGCCCCTTATGTCTTGGGCTGCACACGTGCTACAATGGCCGGTACAATGAGCTGCGATACCGTGAGGTGGAGCGAATCTCAAAAAGCCGGTCTCAGTTCGGATTGGGGTCTGCAACTCGACCCCATGAAGTCGGAGTTGCTAGTAATCGCAGATCAGCATTGCTGCGGTGAATACGTTCCCGGGCCTTGTACACACCGCCCGTCACGTCACGAAAGTCGGTAACACCCGAAGCCGGTGGCCCAACCCCCTTGTGGGGAGGGAGCTGTCGAAGGTGGGACTGGCGATTGGGACGAAGTCGTAACAAGGTAGCCGTACCGGAAGGTGCGGCTGGATCACCTCCTTTCTAAGGAGCACTTCTTACCAAGAACCTTCGGGAACTTGGTCAGAGGCCAGTACATCGGCGAATGTCCGGTGCTGGTTGCTCAAGGGTGGAACGTTGATTATTCGGTGTCGCTGCTCATCTCGGGCTGCAAGTACTGCTCTTCGGAGCGTGGAAAGCTGATCACGAGTGACGGGGATGCCGGGCACGCTGTTGGGTGTCTGAAGGTACGGCTGTTATCAGCTGCCTTCAGTGCCGACCCCGGTAAAACATCGCGTGAGTGGTGTGTGACGGGTGGTTGGTCGTTGTTTGAGAACTGCACAGTGGACGCGAGCATCTGTGGCCAAGTTTTTAAGGGCGCACGGTGGATGCCTTGGCACCAGGAACCGATGAAGGACGTGGGAGGCCACGATAGTCCCCGGGGAGTCGTCAACCAGGCTTTGATCCGGGGGTTTCCGAATGGGGAAACCCGGCAGTCGTCATGGGCTGTCACCCTTGCCTGAACACATAGGGCAAGTGGAGGGAACGCGGGGAAGTGAAACATCTCAGTACCCGCAGGAAGAGAAAACAACCGTGATTCCGGGAGTAGTGGCGAGCGAAACCGGATGAGGCCAAACCGTATGCGTGTGAGACCCGGCAGGGGTTGCGTATACGGGGTTGTGGGATCTCTCTTCTGTCGTCTGCCGGCGACAGGACGAGTCAGAAACCGTTGATGTAGGCGAAGGACATGCGAAAGGTCCGGCGTAGAGGGTAAGACCCCCGTAGTCGAAACGTCAACGGCTCGTTTGAGAGACACCCAAGTAGCACGGGGCCCGAGAAATCCCGTGTGAATCTGGCGGGACCACCCGCTAAGCCTAAATATTCCCTGGTGACCGATAGCGGATAGTACCGTGAGGGAATGGTGAAAAGTACCGCGGGAGCGGAGTGAAATAGTACCTGAAACCGTGTGCCTACAAGCCGTGGGAGCGTCGCGTTGCATGCTTGCATGCAACGTCGTGACTGCGTGCCTTTTGAAGAATGAGCCTGCGAGTTTGCGGTGTGTTGCGAGGTTAACCCGTGTGGGGAAGCCGTAGCGAAAGCGAGTCCGAACAGGGCGATATAGTAGCGCGCTCAAGACCCGAAGCGGAGTGATCTAGCCATGGGCAGGTTGAAGCGGAGGTAAGACTTCGTGGAGGACCGAACCCACCAGGGTTGAAAACCTGGGGGATGACCTGTGGTTAGGGGTGAAAGGCCAATCAAACTCCGTGATAGCTGGTTCTCCCCGAAATGCATTTAGGTGCAGCGTCGTGTGTTTCTTGCCGGAGGTAGAGCACTGGATAGGCGATGGGCCCTACCGGGTTACTGACCTTAGCCAAACTCCGAATGCCGGTAAGTGAGAGCACGGCAGTGAGACTGTGGGGGATAAGCTCCATGGTCGAGAGGGAAACAGCCCAGAGCATCGACTAAGGCCCCTAAGCGTACGCTAAGTGGGAAAGGATGTGGAGTCGCAGAGACAACCAGGAGGTTGGCTTAGAAGCAGCCACCCTTGAAAGAGTGCGTAATAGCTCACTGGTCTAGTGATTCCGCGCCGACAATGTAGCGGGGCTCAAGCGTACCGCCGAAGTCGTGTCATTCCAGCAATTAAGCCCCAACGGGTGCTGGGATGGGTAGGGGAGCGTCGTGTGCCGGGTGAAGCCGCAGCGGAAGCTAGTGGTGGACGGTTCACGAGTGAGAATGCAGGCATGAGTAGCGATACACACGTGAGAAACGTGTGCGCCGATTGACTAAGGGTTCCTGGGTCAAGCTGATCTGCCCAGGGTAAGTCGGGACCTAAGGCGAGGCCGACAGGCGTAGTCGATGGATAACCGGTTGATATTCCGGTACCCGCTGTGAAGCGTCAAACATCGAGCATCGTGATGCTAAGGCCGTGAAGCCGTTCCGGACCCTTCGGGGAATGGAAAGTGGTGGAGCCGCCGGCCCAAGCGGTTAGTAGGTGAGTGATGGGGTGACGCAGGAAGGTAGTCCATCCCGGGCGGTGGTTGTCCCGGGGTAAGGGTGTAGGACGTGGTCTAGGCAAATCCGGATCACACATAGTCTGAGACCTGATGCCGAGCCGATTGTGGTGAAGTGGATGATCCTATGCTGTCGAGAAAAGCCTCTAGCGAGTTTCATGGCGGCCCGTACCCTAAACCGACTCAGGTGGTCAGGTAGAGAATACCGAGGCGTTCGGGTGAACTATGGTTAAGGAACTCGGCAAAATGCCCCCGTAACTTCGGGAGAAGGGGGGCCATCACCGGTGAGAGGATTTACTCCTTGAGCTGGGGGTGGCCGCAGAGACCAGCGAGAAGCGACTGTTTACTAAAAACACAGGTCCGTGCGAAGCCGTAAGGCGATGTATACGGACTGACGCCTGCCCGGTGCTGGAACGTTAAGGGGACCGGTTAGTCACTCTTCGGGGTGGCGAAGCTGAGAACTTAAGCGCCAGTAAACGGCGGTGGTAACTATAACCATCCTAAGGTAGCGAAATTCCTTGTCGGGTAAGTTCCGACCTGCACGAATGGCGTAACGACTTCTCGACTGTCTCAACCATAGGCCCGGTGAAATTGCACTACGAGTAAAGATGCTCGTTTCGCGCAGCAGGACGGAAAGACCCCGGGACCTTTACTACAGTTTGATATTGGTGTTCGGTTCGGCTTGTGTAGGATAGCTGGGAGACTGTGAACTCTGGACGCCAGTTCAGGGGGAGTCGTCGTTGAAATACCAGTCTGGTCGTGCTGGATGTCTAACCTGGGTCCGTGATCCGGATCAGGGACAGTGTCTGATGGGTAGTTTAACTGGGGCGGTTGCCTCCTAAAGAGTAACGGAGGCGCCCAAAGGTTCCCTCAGCCTGGTTGGCAATCAGGTGTTGAGTGTAAGTGCACAAGGGAGCTTGACTGTGAGACCGACGGGTCGAGCAGGGACGAAAGTCGGGACTAGTGATCCGGCGGTGGCTTGTGGAAGCGCCGTCGCTCAACGGATAAAAGGTACCCCGGGGATAACAGGCTGATCTTCCCCAAGAGTCCATATCGACGGGATGGTTTGGCACCTCGATGTCGGCTCGTCGCATCCTGGGGCTGGAGTCGGTCCCAAGGGTTGGGCTGTTCGCCCATTAAAGCGGTACGCGAGCTGGGTTTAGAACGTCGTGAGACAGTTCGGTCCCTATCCGCTGCGCGCGCAGGAACATTGAGAAGGGCTGTCCCTAGTACGAGAGGACCGGGACGGACGAACCTCTGGTGTGCCAGTTGTTCTGCCAAGGGCATGGCTGGTTGGCTACGTTCGGGAGGGATAACCGCTGAAAGCATCTAAGCGGGAAGCCTGCTTCGAGATGAGTGTTCCCACCCCCTTTGAGGGGTTAAGGCTCCCAGTAGACGACTGGGTTGATAGGCCGGATCTGGAAGCCCAGTAATGGGTGGAGGTGACCGGTACTAATAGGCCGAGGGCTTGTCCTCAGTTGCTCGCGTCCACTGTGTTGGTTCTGAAACCACGAACAACCCCATTGCCATGGTCACGGTGATGGTGCGGTTGTCTGTTTCATAGTGTTTCGGTGGTCATAGCGTGAGGGAAACGCCCGGTTACATTCCGAACCCGGAAGCTAAGCCTTACAGCGCCGATGGTACTGCAGGGGGGACCCTGTGGGAGAGTAGGACGCCGCCGAACTCCTTTTAGAGCTCTGGCTCTTGGGCATGCAGCCCAAGAGCCAGAGCTTTTTTGCGTTGGGGTAAGGTCAGGGGGCATCGTCGGAACGTTTTCCCACAGGAGGCCCCCGGGTGGAGGTCCAAGAGACCCGCGTCCAGACAGAGCGGGTGCTCACCATCCCGAACATCCTCAGCATGGCGCGCCTGGTCGGCGTACCCATCTTCCTGTGGTTGATCCTCAGGCCCGAGTTCGGTGGCCCCAAGAGCGACGGCTGGGCGCTTCTGGTGCTGATGCTGAGTGGGATCAGCGACTACCTGGACGGCAAGCTCGCGCGGCGCTGGAACCAGATCAGCAGCCTTGGCCGGCTCCTTGATCCCGCCGCGGACCGGCTCTACATTCTCTCGACTCTGGTCGGACTCACCTGGCGCGAGATTCTGCCAATCTGGTTGACCGCCGTACTGCTTGCGCGAGAGCTGGTCCTGCTGGTGGTGGTGGGCATCCTCAGGCGGCACGGCTATCCGCCGCTGCAGGTGAACTTCCTGGGCAAGGCTGCCACGTTCAACCTGATGTACGCGTTCCCGTTGTTGCTGCTCAGTGACGGAAGTGGTTGGCTTCCGTCACTCGCAGCGATTTTCGGATGGGCGTTCGCAGGATGGGGTACAACGCTCTATTGGTGGGCAGGAGTCCTCTACGTGGTACAAGTCCGCCGCCTGCTGCGTGCGGACGCCATGGCCGACTGACCTTGCCGATTGGGCGGTAACAGTCGCTCGATGGCCCGTTGCGCAAAAGTGCGGGACAATCTGGACTGGTGAAGTCGGCTAGACCGTCGTCTCGCAGAGGAGGACGCTTCCGACATGAAGGCCGTCGTGATGGCCGGAGGCGAAGGCACACGCCTTCGCCCCATGACCTCAAGCATGCCCAAGCCACTGTTGCCCGTGGTCAATCGACCGATCATGGAGCACGTGCTCAGGCTGCTCAAAAGGCATGGGCTCAATGAGACCGTAGTCACCGTGCAGTTCCTGGCCTCACTGGTCAAGAACTACTTCGGTGACGGCGAAGAGCTCGGGATGGAGCTCTCGTATGCCAATGAGGAGAAGCCACTCGGTACCGCCGGAAGCGTCAAGAACGCCGAAGAGGCGTTGAAGGACGATGCCTTCCTCGTCATCTCCGGTGATGCCCTGACCGACTTCGACCTCACCGAACTGATCAATTTCCACAAGGAAAAGGGTGCGCTGGTCACGGTCTGTCTGACCCGGGTGCCCAATCCGCTGGAATTCGGCATCACCATCGTCGACGAAGAGGGAAAGGTCGAGCGCTTCCTCGAGAAGCCGACCTGGGGCCAGGTCTTCTCCGACACGGTGAACACGGGCATCTATGTGATGGAGCCCGAAGTCTTCGACTATGTCGAGGCCGACGTTCCCGTCGACTGGTCAGGCGATGTCTTCCCGCAGCTGATGAAGGAAGGCAAGCCGGTCTACGGCTTTATCGCCGAGGGCTACTGGGAAGACGTCGGTACCCACGAGAGCTATGTGAAGGCGCAGGCCGATGTCCTTGAGGGCAAGGTCGACGTCGAGATCGACGGCTTCGAGCTGTCGCCGGGCGTATGGGCGGCCGAGGGCGCCGAGGTGCACCCCGACGCGGTTCTTCGCGGGCCGCTGTACATCGGTGACTACGCCAAGGTCGAGGCCGGTGCCGAAATCCGTGAGTACACCGTCATCGGTTCGAACGTCGTCGTGAAGGCCGGGGCTTTTCTGGACAGGACCGTCGTACACGACAACGTGTACGTGGGTCAGCACAGCAATCTTCGTGGCTGTGTCGTTGGAAAGAACACCGACATCATGCGCGCGGCCCGGATCGAGGACGGCGCGGTCATCGGTGACGAGTGCCTGATCGGTGAAGAATCGATCGTGCAGGGCAATGTGCGGGTCTACCCGTTCAAGACGATCGAAGCCGGTGCCTTCGTCAACACGTCGGTCATCTGGGAGAACAGAGGGCAGGCGCATCTCTTCGGCGCACGCGGTGTCTCCGGAATCCTGAACGTGGAGATCACCCCGGAGCTCGTCGTCCGTCTCGCCGGCGCCTACGCCACGACCCTCAAGAAGGGGTCCACGGTCACCACGGCCCGCGACCACTCCCGAGGCGCCCGAGCGCTCAAGCGGGCGGTGATCTCCGCCTTGCAGACGAGCGCGATTGACGTACGGGACCTGGAGAACGTTCCACTGCCCGTGGCCCGGCAGCAGACCGCGCGGGGGAGTGCCGGCGGGATCATGATCCGGACCACGCCCGGTGTGCCGGACTCCGTCGACATCATGTTCTTCGACAGCCAGGGCGCCGACCTCTCGCAGGGGAGCCAGCGCAAGTTGGACCGGGTGTTCGCGCGGCAGGAGTACCGGCGCGCGTTCCCCGGTGAGATCGGGGACCTGCACTTCCCGGCCAGCGTCTTCGACTCGTACACCGGGTCGCTGTTGAGGAATGTCGACACGACCGGGATCGCCGAATCCGGTCTGAAGGTCGTCGTGGACGCGTCGAACGGCAGCGCCGGGCTCGTGCTGCCCAGCCTGCTCGGCAAGCTCGGTGTGGACTCGCTGACGATCAATCCCGGTCTCGACGAGTCCAGGCCGACGGAGACCGCGGACACGCGCCGCTCCGGGCTGGTGCGGCTCGGCGAGATCGTGGCCTCCGCGCGGGCCGCGTTCGGGGTGCGGTTCGACCCTGTCGGTGAGCGGCTCTCGCTCGTCGACGAGAAGGGGCGGATCGTCGAGGACGACCGGGCCCTGCTCGTGATGCTCGATCTGGTGGCCGCGGAGCGGCGCAGCGGGCGGGTGGCGCTGCCGGTGACCACCACGAGGATCGCCGAGCAGGTGGCGGCGTATCACGGGACCCAGGTCGAGTGGACGACGACCTCGCCGGACGACCTGACCAGGGTCGGGCGTGACGAGACGACCATCTTCGGCGGGGACGGCAAGGCTGGGTTCATCATCCCGGAGTTCAGCAGCGTCTTCGACGGCGCCGCAGCCTTCGTACGACTCATCGGGCTGGTGGCGCGGACGCAGTTGACGCTGAGCCAGATCGACGCCCGGATTCCGCGGGCGCACGTCCTGAAGCGGGACCTGGCTACTCCCTGGGCCGTCAAGGGACTTGTGATGCGGCGGGTCGTGGAAGCGGCCGGAGATCGCTTTGTCGATACGACGGACGGTGTGCGGGTCGTGGAGACGGACGGGCGTTGGGTGATGGTGCTGCCCGACGTCGCCGAGGCGGTCACTCATCTGTGGGCCGAAGGGCCCGACGACGCCTCCGCGCAGGCCCTGTTGGACGAGTGGTCGGCGGTCGTGGACAGCGCCGGACGGTAAAACACCACGCACGCGCGCGTGCCGGACATGCGTCCCCAAGGGGGCCTGTCCGGCACGCCGGTGGGGCCATTCGGAGGTACAGGCCACCACGTGCGACGATGTGCGGCATGCCGCAGCAGCCCCCCGTTCGGAGCACACCCACGCGCCCTGCGCGCCCGGACGCGTCCATGTCGCTGCTCACCAATGTCATGGACCACAGCCTCGACGACGGCTACGCCGAAGCGGCCGCCCGGAAGAAGGCCGCGGGCGAGAGTGGCATGCCGAAGACACTCCGGGCGAAGCTCGGGCTCGCCGCCGGCCTGGTGCTGGCGGCGCTCGTCGTGACCGTAGGAGCGGCACAGGCGCGGGTGGCCGCCCCCGTGGTGGCCAAGGAGCGCCAGGAGCTGATCGACCGTATCGACAAGGAGACCACTTCGGCGGACAAGCTGGAGGGTTCCGTCGACTCGCTCCGGGACGACGTGAGCGCGCGGCAGCGGGCGGCGCTGAAGACCAGCGGCGGCAGTGGGCAGGCCGACCTGGTGAGCATGCTGTCCGGTGCCACCGCGGTGCACGGCCCCGGTGTGAGACTCGTCGTCGACGACGCCAAGGAAGCGAGTTCCGGCGGGGGCGACAACCCGCGTGAGACCGCGGACTTCTCCGACACCGGGCGGGTGCGCGACCGCGATATGCAGCGTGTCGTCAACGGACTGTGGGCGGCGGGCGCCGAGGCCGTCTCCATCAACGGGCAGCGGCTGACGGCGCTGTCCGCGATCAGGGCCGCGGGTGACGCGATACTGGTCGACAACAAGCCACTGGTACCGCCTTACACGGTGCTCGCGGTGGGGGACGGCAAACGGCTGAGCACCAGGTTCCAGAACGGTGCCGACGGGCTGTATCTGCACGCCCTGGAAGACAACTACGGCATCAGGGCGACCATCGCCGTGGAGAGTGATCTCCGGCTGCCCGCCGCGCCGAGTGTGATCGTACGTACAGCACAGCCGAGAACTGAGAAGGGCACATCGTGATCGCCGTACTGGGCCTCATCGTGGGAGTGGTGGCCGGAATCCTGGTCCGGCCTGAGGTGCCGGTGGTCGTGGAGCCCTATCTGCCGATCGCCGTCGTCGCGGCGCTCGACGCGGTCTTCGGCGGGCTGCGGGCCATGCTCGACGGCATCTTCGACGACAAGGTCTTCGTGGTGTCGTTCCTGTCGAACGTGGTCGTGGCCGCCCTGATCGTGTTCCTGGGCGACAAGTTGGGCGTCGGCGCCCAACTGTCCACGGGTGTCGTGGTCGTCCTCGGGATCCGGATCTTCTCCAACGCGGCTGCCATTCGCCGGCACGTCTTCCGGGCGTGAGGTCGATGAGCAACGACGACGAGCGACCTGAACACAGGCTGCGCAGGGAACTGCCCGAAGAGGTCCAGGCGTCTGCTTCCTCGGAGGCGTCGATTCCAGAGGAGAAGTCCGGGCCCACCGTGACGGGTCGGCAGCGGCTGGTGCAGGGGCTGTGGCCGCCGCGTGTGAGCCGGGCCCAACTCATCGTCGCGGTGCTGCTGTTCGGCCTCGGTTTCGGGTTGGCCGTCCAGGTCGCCTCGAACAGCAACAGCGACAGCGCGCTGCGTGGGGCACGGCAGGAAGATCTTGTGCGGATTCTCGATGAACTGGACGACCGTACTCAGCGTCTTGAAGACGAGAAGCAGGGTCTGCAGAAACAGCGCGACGAGCTGGAGAACAGCTCCGACCAGGCCGAGGAGGCACGCAAGCAGACGGCCGAGAAGGAGAAGCAACTCGGCATTCTGGCGGGCACCGTGGCCGCGCAGGGACCCGGCATCACGATGACCATCGACGACACGAAGGGAACGGTCGAGGCGGACATGCTGCTCGACGCGGTCCAGGAGCTGCGCGCGGCTGGCGCGGAGGCGATCCAGGTGAACGACGTACGGGTCGTGGCCAACACGTATCTGACGGACTCCGGCAAGAGCGTGAGCGTCGACGGGAACAAGATCAACGCCCCCTATCGTTTCAAGGTCATCGGCAAGCCGCAGGATCTCGAACCGGCGCTCAACATCCCTGGAGGCGTGGTGCAGACTCTCGAGAAGGAGCAGGCCACCGTTACCGTCGGGCGGTCGGCCAAGATCGTCGTGGATGCCTTGCGGGCGGCGAAGCAGCCTGACTACGCTCGGTCGTCCTCCCAGTGAACCGGGGGTGCATGGGGATCGTCCGGCGAGGGCATGAGGTTGCGGGGGGTCGACGCACCGATTGGGTGGTGCGTGGTGGAAACTGTCTGGTGGATACGGACGTTGTGAGGATGTCCGGGTCAACCGGTGTGTTCAATCAGGGTTCGTCCTGCCCCACGGGCGGGTCTGTTTCGGTCAAGGGGAATCGCCCGTGAAGTTGTTTGCGAAGTTGTTCGGCAAGAGTGCGAAAGAGGGCAGCGACAGCCAGACCGCTCGCCACCGCGCACAACCGGACGCAGAAGGCCAGCGCCCGCTGTTCCGCGACCAGGTCGGTGGCCAGGGCGCGCCGTCGGTTGACCCTGCGCAGTCCGGCGACATAGGTTTCGGGCAACCGTCAACCTCAAGTACGGGTGGAGGGTTTTCCCCTATGTCGGCCCTGGTGTGTACGAGGTGCGGTAACCGCAACGCGGAGAACAGCCGCTTCTGTTCCAACTGCGGTGCTCCGCTGCGCCCCGGCGCGACCCCGGAGCGTCCGTCCGAGACGACCTCCACGATCTCCATCTCCGGTCTCGAGGCCTACGACGCCGAAGTGACCGGTCAGACGCAGATGCCCACGCTCTCCCCGGAGGCACAGGCCGCCGTCGACGCCCTGCCGTTGGGCTCGGCGCTGCTGGTGGTGCGACGTGGTCCGAACTCGGGCAGCCGCTTCCTGCTGGACGGCGAGCTGACCACGGCCGGCCGTCATCCGCAGAGCGACATCTTCCTGGACGACGTGACGGTCTCGCGCCGCCATGTGGAGTTCCGGCGCTCTCCTGACGGTTCGTTCACGGTCGCTGACGTCGGCAGCCTGAACGGCACGTACGTCAACCGCGAGCGCATCGACCAGGTCTCGCTGGCCAACGGTGACGAAGTGCAGATCGGCAAGTACCGGCTGGTGTTCTACGCGAGCCAGCGGGGTTACTGACCCTCCCTCGGACTGGGTCCGGGGGATTCCCCCAGGAAGGTCCATGCTTCAAACACCGAGCGGCGGTGCCGGACACGGTACCGCCGCCGCGGACACTGGGCTGATGAGCATCGGCACGGTGCTGACCGTGCTGCGCGACGAGTTCCCCGAGGTCACCATCTCCAAGATCCGGTTCCTGGAGTCGGAGGGCCTCATCGAGCCGCAGCGGACCCCTTCCGGGTACCGCAAGTTCAGCCCCGCCGACGTCGAGCGCCTCGGCCATGTCCTGAGGATGCAGCGGGACCACTATCTGCCGCTCAAGGTGATCCGCGAGCACCTCGACGCCATGGAGCGCGGTGAGGCGGCGCCGCTGCCCACCGTGGGGCGTCAGCGGGACGGCGAGGTCGTCCTGGAGCCCGTGGAGGGGCCCACGGCGGCCCGGATCGGGCGGGCCGAGCTGATGGCCGCCGCCGGGATCGGCGAGCAGGAGCTCGACGAGTGGGAGTCGTACGGACTCATCGCCCCGCTGCCGGACGGGGTGTACGACGCGGAAGCCGTCACCGTGGCCGGACTTGTCCTCGAACTTGGACGGTTCGGGATCGAGCCGCGGCATCTGCGCGCCATGAAGGCCGCCGCCGACCGTGAGGCCGGGCTCGTCGACCAGGTGGTGGCCCCGCTCAAGCGCCACCGCAATCCGCAGACCAGGGCCCACGCGGAGGCCCGTACGAAGGAGCTGGCGGGGCTCACGGTGAAGCTGCACGCCGCTCTGGTGCAGACCGCGCTGGGCGTGCGCCTGCCCTGAGACGGGCGGCTGTGCGGCTGCCTGATCGGTCACCCGTTCCCGGCCCGACTACCCAAACGTCCCGGGCACGGCCTAGGGTTGCTGTGTGAACGAGCTCGATGTCGTAGGTGTCCGGGTCGAAATGCCCTCCAACCAACCGATCGTGCTCCTGCGTGAAGTGGGAGGCGACCGCTACCTCCCCATCTGGATCGGGCCCGGGGAGGCGACGGCGATCGCCTTCGCTCAGCAGGGCATGGCCCCCGCACGACCGCTGACCCACGACCTGTTCAAGGACGTGCTGGAGGCCGTCGGCCAGGAGCTGACCGAAGTGCGCATCACGGATCTGCGGGAGGGCGTCTTCTACGCGGAGCTGGTCTTCGCCAGCGGCGTCGAGGTGAGCGCCCGCCCGTCCGACGCCATAGCGCTGGCGCTGCGCACCGGGACGCCGATCTACGGCAGTGACGGTGTGCTCGACGACGCGGGCATCGCGATCCCGGACGAGCAGGAGGACGAGGTGGAGAAGTTCCGCGAGTTCCTCGACCAGATCTCGCCCGAGGACTTCGGCACCAACAGCCAGTGAACCGGGGGCCGGCGAGGAAATGCTGGCATTTGCCACCGGCGTGTGAGAGCGTCCTGCGACTCTCCGCGAGCGCATTCGGCTAGCCTTTCCCCGCGGTGGGACACGGGAAACCACTCCTTGGGTGATTATCACTCGGCGTGCCGAGTGTGGCGATCGTTGACGCACCCCTGGTGACTGCCTACCGTCGAGAAGGCAGGTCAAGGACGGAGGTCGGCGTGAGAAGCAGCGGCGACGGTACGGCTGGGGGTGCCCCGGAACGCAGTTTCGGGGACAGATGTCCGTACCCGCTTCACGGCAGTACGGCCGATCGCATTCCGCAGCGGCCGGCGGCAGTGCCGAGCAGCGGAGGGGCGACGTCCATGGCGTCCGAGGAGATCGGTTACCGAGGGCCTACGGCCTGTGCGGCGGCCGGCATCACCTATCGGCAACTGGACTACTGGGCGCGCACCGGGCTCGTGGAGCCCAGCGTGCGGCCCGCACACGGGTCGGGGACGCAGCGGCTCTACAGCTTCCGGGACGTCGTCGTCCTGAAGATCGTCAAGCGGTTCCTCGACACGGGTGTGTCGCTGCAGAACATCCGCAGCGCCGTCCTGCACCTGCGGGAGTGCGGCTTCCGCGATCTGGAGCGCATGACGCTCATGAGCGACGGCGCGACGGTCTACGAGTGCACGTCGCCGGACGAGGTGCACGCGCTGCTCCAGGGCGGCCAGGGGGTCTTCGGGATCGCCGTGGGGGTCGTGTGGCGAGATGTCGAGAGCGCCCTGTCGCAGCTGCACGGGGAGCGCGTCGACACCGGTGAGACGCTCGTCGGGCCCAACCCCGCCGACGAGCTGGCCAGGCGGCGCAACCGGGCCGTCTGAGGGCCCGGCGGGAGCCGTAGCGGGGCATTGTCAGTGGCGTAGGGCAGCATCGGAGATGTGAGAACCGCGCCCACGATCCTGCATCTCGACATGGATGCCTTCTTCGCCTCGGCGGAGCAGGCATCCAAGCCGAGCCTGCGCGGGAAGGCCGTCGTCGTGGGCGGGCTCGGGCCGCGCGGGGTGGTGGCGACCGCGTCGTACGAGGCGCGGGTCTTCGGGGTGAACTCGGCGATGCCCATGGCCCAGGCGCGGCGGCTCGCTCCGAACGCCGCGTATCTCGTGCCGCGCTTCGGGTTCTACCGGTCGATCAGCGAGCAGGTGATGGGGCTGCTGCGGGCGTTGTCGCCGCTGGTGGAGCCGCTCAGCCTGGACGAGGCGTTCGTGGACCTGGAGGCCGGGGGAGCGGCCTGGGACGCGGAGTCGGCGCAGCTGGCCGGGGCGCGGCTGCGGGCCGACATACGGGCGGTCACGGGGCTCACGGGGTCGGTGGGCCTGGCCGCCTCCAAGATGATCGCGAAGATCGCCTCCGAGCGGGCCAAGCCCGACGGGCTGGTGATGATCGAGCCGGGGACCGAGCGGGCGCTGCTGGGGCCGTTGTCGGTGCGCACGCTGCCTGGTGTCGGGCCAGCGACGGGTGATCATCTGCGGCGGGCCGGCATCACCACGGTCGACGAGATCGCCGAGGCGGGCGAGGACGAGCTCGTCCGGCTGGTCGGCAAGGCGCACGGGCACGGGCTGTACGCGATGGCGCTGGCGCACGACGAGCGGCCAGTGGTGGCCGAGCGGGAGACCAAGTCGGTGTCGGTCGAGGACACGTACGACGTGGACATCCATGACCGGATCCGGGTGGGCCTGGAGGTGCAGCGGCTGGCCGACCGGTGTGTACGGCGGCTGCGGGCGGCCGGGCTGTCGGGGCGGACCATCGTGCTGAAGGTGCGGCGGTACGACTTCTCGACGCTGACCCGGTCCGAGACGCTGCGTGGGCCCACCGACGATCCAGGGGTGGTGCGGGAGGCGGCGGCCCGGTTGCTGGACTCCGTGGACACCACGGGTGGGGTACGGCTGCTCGGGGTGGGTGTTTCCGGGCTCGCCGACTACACGCAGGAGGACCTGTTCGCGCAGGCGGCGGGGGAGCCCGACCTTCTTGAGGAGGAGCACACCGAGGAGGACGGGGGCGAGGAGCCCGCAGTGCCCGTGGAGCGGCGCTGGCCCGCCGGGCACGATGTGCGCCACGCCGGGTTCGGGCACGGGTGGGTGCAGGGGAGCGGGCTAGGGCGGGTCACGGTGCGGTTCGAGACGCCTGAGGATGCGGGGCCGGGGCGGGTGCGGACGTTCCGGACCGATGATCCCGAGCTGGAGCCGGCGGAGCCGTTGCCGTTGGTGACCCGGGAGGTGGAGGACTTGGCGCCGATGCCGTGGGCGGCGCGTGGAACCGGCGAACGGTCGGCCGAGCGGCCGGGGTTGGCGGAGCCCGGCCCTGGCGTTCCCCAGGCCGAGGTGCTGCCACCGGACGCGGGGCCTGCCGACGTCTCGCCGACCGTGCCGACACACTCGACGGCGCCGGACCCTCATGCCTCGCCCGCCGTGTCGACAGCCCCGGAGACCCGAAGACCCGGCGAGGAGTCGCGCGTCGAACCGGGTCAGGTGTCGTCCGAGCCCGCCAGCTTGCCGAAGTCGTGGTCCGGGAGGGACGGGGGCGGGCCCACGTCGAGGCCGTAGTGGTGGTAGAGCTGGAGCTCCTGGTCCGGGGAGAGGTGGCGGCCCACTCCGAAGTCGGGGGCGTCCTTGATCAGGGAGCGGTCGAAGGGGATGTGCAGGGTGCCTTCGATCAGTTCGCTGGGCTCCAGGGGGACGAAGGCGTCTCTGGAGAACAGGCCGGTGCGTATGGCCGCCCACTCCGGTTCGCCGGTCGCGTCGTCGAGGTAGACCTCGTCGATCGTGCCGATCTTGGCGCCGGTGCGGTCGAACGCCTTGCGGCCGATCAGGTTGCGCGGATCGATATCGGTCTGCACGGGCCCTCCTCCTGGTCGCAACTCATCCGTAAGCACTACAAAAGAGCACATCGGGGAAGGTGGCCACTCGAAAGCTCGGCTTCAACGCGCGCTGGTAGGCTGGCGAACGGCTGCTGACCCCGTGCGGGAGAGTCCTCCAGACTTCACCGGAGGCGCCGAAGGAGCAAATCCTCCCCGGAATCTCTCAGGCTCACGTACCGCACGGACGAGGTCACTCTGGAAAGCAGGGCGGGTGTCGTCGACGGTGTCGACGGTTCTCGCTCTCACCGACGGTGAAAGCCGGGTGCCCTTCGGGATGCCCGGTGAAGCTCTCAGGTTGAGATGACAGAGGGGGAGGCCGTCCGGGCACCCCACCGCCGTGGTGTCCCCCGAAGGTCGTGTCCGACCAGGAGGCCTCCCAAATGACTGCCCCCCGCATTCCGCTCTCCGAGCTCGAACAGGGCATCCCGTTCGAGCAGCGCCACATCGGGCCCGACCAGGAGGCGCGGGCCAAGATGCTCGCGCAGGTCGGCTACGGCTCGCTCGACGAGCTCACGGCCGCCGCGGTCCCCGATGTGATCAAGAACGCCGACTCCCTCGACCTGCCGGGCGCCCGTACCGAGGCCGAGGTGCTGGCCGAGCTGCGTTCCCTCGCGGACCGCAACGAGGTTCTCGGTTCCATGATCGGGCTCGGGTACTACGGGACCTTCACCCCGCCTGTGATCCTGCGCAACGTCATGGAGAACCCGGCCTGGTACACGGCCTACACGCCGTATCAGCCGGAGATCTCCCAGGGGCGGCTCGAAGCGCTTCTCAATTTCCAGACGATGGTTGCTGATCTGACCGGGCTGCCCACCTCCGGTGCCTCCCTGCTCGACGAGGGGACCGCCGCCGCCGAGGCCGTGGCGCTCTCGCGGCGCATGGGCAAGAACAAGAAGGGGCTCTTCCTGGTCGACGCGGACGCGTTGCCGCAGACCATCGCCGTGATCGAGACCCGCGCCGAGCCGGCCGGTGTCGAGATCGTCGTCGCCGACCTCAGCGAGGGCATCCCGGCCGAGATCGCCGAGCGCGAGATCAACGGCGTGCTCGTGCAGTACCCGGGCGCCTCCGGAGCCGTACGCGACATCAAGCCGCTGATCGAGCAGGCGCACGCGCTCGGCGCGCTCGTCACCGTCGCCGCCGATCTGCTCGCGCTGACGCTGCTGAAGTCGCCGGGTGAGCTGGGCGCGGACATCGCGGTCGGTACGACGCAGCGGTTCGGGGTGCCGATGGGCTTCGGCGGGCCGCACGCCGGATACATGGCCGTGCGCGAGAAGTTCGCGCGCAGCCTGCCCGGGCGGCTCGTGGGCGTGTCCGTGGATGCCGACGGGCACAAGGCCTACCGGCTCGCCCTGCAGACGCGTGAGCAGCACATCCGCCGGGAGAAGGCCACCAGCAACATCTGTACCGCCCAGGTGCTTCTTGCGGTCATGGCCGGGATGTACGCCGTCTACCACGGGCCCGAGGGGCTCAAGGGCATCGCGCGGCGGACGCACCGGTACGCCACGATCCTCGCCGCCGGGCTCGCTGGCGGTGGCGTCGAGGTCGTGCACGGTGGCTACTTCGACACGCTGACTGTGCGGGTTCCGGGGCGGGCCTCCGAGGTTGTCGCCGCCGCCCGCGAGGACGGCGTCAACCTGTACCTCGTGGACGCCGACCAGGTGTCCATTGCCTGTGACGAGACCACCACGCGGGACCAACTGGCCGCCGTATGGACCGCGTTCGGGGTCGACGGGGATGTTGAGACGTTGGACGGGTCCGCCGAGGACACGTTGCCCGCCGGGTTGCTGCGCACCGATGCCTATCTCACGCACCCTGTCTTCCGGGACCACCGTTCCGAGACCGCGATGCTGCGGTATCTGCGGCGGCTCGCCGACCGGGACTACGCGCTCGACCGGGGCATGATTCCGCTCGGCTCCTGCACGATGAAGCTCAACGCGACCACCGAGATGGAGCCGGTCACCTGGCCCGAATTCGGGCAGCTGCACCCCTTCGCGCCGGCCGAGCAGGCGCAGGGATACCTCACGCTCATCCGGGAGTTGGAGGAGCGGCTCGCCGAGGTCACCGGGTACGACAAGGTGTCGTTGCAGCCGAATGCCGGTTCGCAGGGCGAGTTGGCCGGGTTGCTCGCCGTGCGTGGGTACCACCGGGCCAATGGCGATGAGCAGCGGACCGTCTGCCTCATCCCCTCGTCCGCGCATGGGACCAATGCCGCGAGCGCTGTGATGGCCGGGATGAAGGTCGTCGTCGTCAAGACCGCCGAGGACGGTGAGATCGACGTCGAGGATCTGCGGGCGAAGATCGAGCAGTACCGCGACGAGCTGTCGGTGCTGATGATCACGTACCCGTCCACGCACGGTGTGTTCGAGGAGCACGTCGCCGACATCTGCGCGCAGGTGCACGAGGCGGGCGGGCAGGTCTACGTCGACGGGGCCAACCTCAACGCCCTTGTGGGGCTTGCCAAGCCGGGGCACTTCGGTGGGGACGTCTCGCATCTGAATCTGCACAAGACGTTCTGCATTCCGCACGGTGGTGGGGGTCCGGGGGTCGGGCCGGTGGGTGTGCGGGCGCATCTGGCGCCGTATCTGCCGAACCACCCGTTGCAGCCTGCGGCCGGGCCGGAGACGGGAGTTGGGCCGATCTCGGCGGCTCCCTGGGGTTCCGCCGGGATTCTGCCGATCTCTTGGGCGTACGTCCGGCTCATGGGTGGCGAGGGGCTGAAGCGGGCCACGCAGGTGGCTGTGCTCAGCGCGAACTACATCGCCAAGCGGCTCGAACCGCACTACCCCGTGCTCTACACCGGGCCCGGTGGGCTTGTCGCGCACGAGTGCATCATCGATCTGCGGCCGATCAGCAAGGCGACGGGCGTCAGTGTCGACGACATCGCGAAGCGGCTCATCGACTACGGCTTTCACGCGCCGACGATGTCGTTCCCGGTGGCCGGGACGCTGATGATCGAGCCGACCGAGTCCGAGGATCTGATCGAGCTGGATCGGTTCTGCGAGGCGATGATTGCCATTCGTGGGGAGATCGAGAAGGTCGGGGCGGGGGAGTGGCCTGCGGAGGACAACCCGTTGCGGAACGCGCCGCACACCGCTGCCGCGTTGGGTGGGGAGTGGGGGCACGCTTACTCGCGTGAGGAGGCTGTCTTCCCGGCCGGTGTTTCCGTTGCCGATAAGTACTGGCCGCCGGTGCGCAGGATTGACCAGGCGTTTGGGGACCGGAACCTGGTTTGTTCCTGCCCGCCGTTGGATGCGTACGAGGACTGACGTCTTTTGGCTGCTGCGCCGTCGTGGCTGGTCGCGCAGTTCCCCGCGCCCCTATGGGGCGCTGCTGAGCCGTGCTTCTCTAGTTCAGGCCGGATACGCGTGGGTCTGGGTTGCCTTTACCGTTGCCCAGATCGATGCGCCCTGGTGTAGGTCCAGTTCGGCCGCCGCGACCGTCGTTAGGTCGGCGGTCAGGGGGAGTTCGCCGGTCAGGTCCACCCGGATCTGGTCGCCGTGGGATTCCAGGCCCGCTACCTCGCAGTGCCAGAGGTTGCGGGCGCTGGCGCCAACCGGGCGGTCCCGGAAGAGAGTTACCGCGCTCGGTGGGAACGCTACGAACACCTCGCCCTGGAGGTCCTCCGTAGTCGTGATCGTGGGGCCTGTGTCCAGGGTCACCGTGTGGCCGTCTGCCCGGCCCTTGTAGAGGTTGAGGCCCACCAGTTGGGCGATGTAGTCCGTGCGCGGGTGGCGGGCGATGTCCGCGGGGGTGCCCTCCTGGACGATCGTGCCCTGCTCGATCACCACCAGGCGGTCGGCCAACACCATGGCGTCCAGGGGGTCGTGGGTGACCAGCACCGCCACCGCCTCGAACTCGGCCAGGTGGCGGCGGAGTTGGGCCCTTACGTCGAGGCGGGTGCGGGCGTCCAGGGCTGCCAGGGGTTCATCGAGGAGGAGCAGGCGTGGGCGGGTCGCCAACGCCCTTGCCACGGCTACGCGTTGGGCCTGGCCGCCGGAGAGTCTGCGGGGCTTGGCGGCCGCGTGCTCGGCGAGGCCCATGCGGTCCAGCCACTCGGTGGCGATGGCACGGGACTCCGCCTTCGTCGCTCCCTGGCAGCGTGGGCCGAAGCCGACGTTGTCCAGCGCGGTCAGGTGGGGGAACAGGAGGTAGTCCTGGAAGACGACCCCTACCGGGCGGGACTCCGGTGGTGTGCGGTCCAACTCCGTGCCGTCCAGCCGTAGATGACCATCCGTCAGGCGGACCAGGCCGGCCAGGGCGCGGAGTGCTGTGGTCTTGCCGGCGCCGTTCGGGCCCAGCAGGGCTACGACGTCTCCGGGGGCGGCGGTCAGCTCTACGTCCAGGCGGAACGTGCCGCGGTCCACGACGAGGTGGGCGTCGAGGCCCTGGGTGCCGGTGAGTTCGGCGTCGGCGGTGTCGGTCATGAGGGGATCGTCCAACATCGTTGCGGTGGTGTCGTCATGATGCCGTCATCCAGCGGTCCCGTAGGCCCGCCAGGACCGCGATCGACACGGCGAGGAGGACCAGGCTCAGGGCGATGGCCGCTTCCGGGTCGTTCTGGAGGGCCAAGTAGACCGCGAGCGGCATGGTTTGGGTGCGGCCGGGGAAGTTGCCGGCGAAGGTGATCGTCGCGCCGAACTCGCCCAGGGCACGGGCCCAGGCGAGGACCGCGCCCGCCGCGATACCCGGGGCGATCAGGGGGAGCGTGACCCGGCGGAACGCGGTGAAGCGGGAGGCGCCGAGGGTTTGGGCCGCCTCCTCGTAGCGCGGGTCCGCGGCGCGCAGGGTGCCCTCGACGCTGATGACCAGGAACGGCATCGCGACGAAGGCCTCCGCCACTACGACACCCGTTGTCGTGAAGGGGAGCGTGATGCCGAACCAGGAGTCCAGCCACTGGCCTACGACACCGTTGCGGCCGAGGGCGAGGAGCAGTGCCACACCGCCCACCACCGGGGGCAGCACCAGCGGGAGTGTCACCAGGGCGCGGAGGAAGCCGCGGCCGGGGAACTCCGTGCGGGCCAGCACCCAGGCCAGCGGGACGCCCAGGACCAGGCTCACGACCGTCGCCGCGGTCGCGCTGAACAGGGAGAGCTGGAGCGCCTGCCAGACCTCTGTGCTCGTCAGCTGGGACGGGAGGGAACGCCACGGGGCCCGTACCAGCAAGGCGATCAGGGGGAGGAGCAGGAACGCCAGCCCCACCAGTGCGGGGATCAGGAGGGGGAGCGGCACCCCGCGGCCGGTCATCCGGACACGGCGACGCCGCGGACCGCCCTTGAGGGTCTCGGCCGCGGCGTCGGAGGTGTCGGGCTGGGTCACGGCTTGAGGAAGCCCGCCGCGGACAGCACCTTCTGGCCCTCGGTGGACTGCACCAGCGCGATGAACGCCTTGGCGGCGACGGCGTTGGGCGCGTTCTTCAGGAGGACGATCGGGTAGTCGTTGATGGCGTCGGCGGACTCGGGGAACTCCACGCCCTGCACCTTGCTGCCGGCCGCGTGCACATCGGTCTTGTAGACGACCGCGGCGTCGGCCTCCTTCAGCTCCACCTTCGTCAGTGCGCTCTTGACGTCCGCCTCGTACGACACCGGGGTGAGCTTCAACTTGCTTGCGGTGAGCGCCTTTTGGGCCGCCGCGCCGCACGGCACCGTCTTGTCGCAGAGCACGACCTTGAGGCTGGACTTGGTGAGGTCCTTGAGGGAGGTCACCTTGTCGGGGTTGCCCGGCAGGGTGGCGATCTCCAGCTGGTTGCGGACGAACGTGGCCGGTGTGCCGACGCCGTCGCCCTTGTCCGTCACGATCGCCATGGTCTTCGGGCTCGCGGCCGCGAACACGTCGGCCGGGGCGCCGCCGGTGATGCTCGCGGCGAGGGAGTCGCTGCCGCCGAAGCTGAAGGTGACCTTGGTGCCCGGGTTCGCCTTCTCGAACTCCTTGCCCAGGGTCGTGAACGACTCCTGGAGCGAGGCGGCGGCGAAGACGGTGACGGTGCCGGACATCTTCGGGGACGCGGACGCCGAGGAGTTGGACTTCGAGGAGGACGAGTCGTCGCTGGAGGAGCAGGCGCTCAGGGCCAGCAGCGCGGCTGCTCCCGCACCGGCCACCTGCAGGGTCCGGCGGGTCCGACGCGCGGAACGGGTCATCACGGTTCTACTCCTCTGGTCTCTTCATGAAAGGGGCTCATGAAAGGTGTTGTCGCGCCCTGGGACGACCGCAACGGCCGTGCCGCGATGATACTGCCGCATTTGCAAGGCATAAGTCTCCTGTCGCATCGCATGAGCTGCACTGTTCGCTTGTGGGGTGCGCATGTGCGTTTGTACGGGAGTGCCGTCCGGGTACCACATTCCGGGAGGTGATGGCTCGTGACGCTCGCGCAGCTCGACCTGACGGGGGACCTCGCCCGGCCCACCCGGCTGACCGTGCCCGACCTGTCCGGCTGGCCGCTGCACCAGGTCCGGGTCAGCTTCGAGTGCGCCACCAGCGGCACCCAGGTGCACCGCTTCGCAGGCCCTCGTCTCTACGACGTCCTGTCCTCGGCCGGCCCCGGCTTCGACCCCGTCCGCCGCAAGGACCGACTGCGTTTCCTCATCGCGGTCAGCGGTGCGGACGGGCACCACGCGCTGCTGTCCTGGGCCGAGATCGACCCCGACTTCGCTCATGCCCCTGTTCTGCTCGCCGTGAGCATCGATGACACCCCGCTGGACCGTGCGGGACCGCAACTGGTGCTTCCGCAGGACCGTTGCGGGGCTCGGCACATCAGTGGGATCAGGGCGATACGGGTGGACGGGGGGTACGGGATGAGTCATCCAGTGCCCGCCACACCCGGTCTCGGGTCAGCGGAAGTTCGGTGAAGCGGACGCCCGTCGCGTCGCGCAGCGCGTTGGCGAAGGCGGGCGCGACCGGGTTGAAGGGGCTCTCGCTCATCGACTTGGCGCCCAACGGGCCGATGGCGTCCGCCGTTTCCATGAAGTGCACCTCGGTGCGCGGCACGTCCGCGTACTGCGGGAGCCGGTAGCGGCGGAACGCGGCCGTCTCCACGGCACCTTGCCCGTCGATCCGTACGTTCTCGAAGAGCGTCGCGCCGAGCGCTTGGGCGACGCCGCCCTCGACCTGTCCCCGGCACTGCATCGGGTTCATCACCTTGCCCGCGTCGGCCGCGTGCACACTGCGCAGGATGCGGATCTCGCCCGTGTCAGGGTCGACGGCGACCCTGAACCACTGCGCGTTGAAGGCCACCGAGCGGGGCGTCCCGCCGAAGTGCCCGTCGGCGCTGAACTCCACCCCGACCGCCGCACCCGCCGCGTGCAGTTCCTTCAGGGTGAGACGGCCGCCCGGGTGCAGTACGGCTTCCTCGGCCAACGCGCAGTCGGCGCGCGGGAGTTGGAGGTGGGCGGCGGCGAAGTCCAGCAGCTGGTCGGCGAGGGCGCGGGAGGCGCGGAGGGTGGCCTTGCCCGCGACCACCGTGCCCGTGGAGGCGAAGGCGCCCGTGTCGTGCGGTACGACGTCGGTGTCGGACTGGCGGACGGTGATGCGGTCGACGGTGGTGGCGAGTTCACCGGCCGCTATCTGGCGGTGGACCGTGGTCGTGCCGTTGCCGAACTCCGCTGTGCCCACGGCGAGATCGAAGCCGCCGTCGGGGAGGAGGCTCGCTTTCGCGTCGGCGATGTGGCCGCCGGGCGGGCCGGTAGCGATCATTGCCAGAGCCGTGCCCTCGCCCACCAGCCAGCCGTCCGGGGGGAGTTGGGTCACTGGCTCCGTCTGCGCGCGGCGGACGATGGCGAGGCACTGGTCGAGGCCGTAGCTCGCGATGTGCAGGTCCTCCTCCTCGCCGCCGGGGGAGAGCATCGGTTCGCCGGGGCCGATGATGTTCCTCGCCTTGAACTCCAGCGGGTCCAGGTCGAGTTGGCGGGCCAGCTCGTCGAGTGCCGACTCCACGGCGAACATCACCTGGCCGAGGCCGTAGCCCCGGAAGGCGCCCGCCGGGACGGTGTGCGTGTAGACGGAGAAGGCGTCGACCTTTTTGTGCGGGGCGCGGTAGACGGCCATCGACTCGCCGACGCTGTGGAACATGACGGCGGGGCCGTGGTTGCCGTAGGCGCCGGTGTTGGAGACAACTCGTAGTTGGAGTGCGGTGAGTTGGCCGTCGCGGCGGGCGCCTGCCTTCACGTTGATCGTGAAGGGGTGGCGGGTGGTCGCGCCGTAGAACTGTTCGGCGCGGGTGTACTCCAGTTTCACCGGGCGGCGCAGGCGCAGGACCGCGAGGGCGACGATGTCCTCGACGAGCATCTCCTGCTTGCCGCCGAAGCCGCCGCCTACCCGGCCGGCGACGACCCGGACCTGTTCCTCGGGGAGGTCGTAGAGCGCGCAGAGGGCGCGGCGGGTGAGGAACGGGGTCTGTGAACTGGTGCGTACGGTAAGCCTGTTGTCCTCGTCGAACCACGCGACCGCGCCGTGCGTCTCCAGGCTCGCGTGCTGGACGCGCTGGGTGCGGTAGGTGTCCTCGTAGACGGCGTCGGCCTCGGCGAAGCCCGCCTCGACGCTGCCGATCTCGCCGTGTGCCTCGCCGACCACGTTGTTCTGCGGGCGTGAGATGCGGGCCGTGGCGGCGTCCTTGTCGTGGACGACCGGGGCACCGGGACTCATCGCCTCCTCCGGGTCGAGGACCGCCGGCAGGATCTCGTACGTCACCTCGACGCGGCGGCAGCCCTCCTCGGCGGCGGCCTCGCTGTCGGCGACCACGGCGGCGACGCGTTGGCCGATGTAGCGGACGGTGTCGTCGAGGACGCGGGTGTCGTCCGGGTCCTCCGTGGGGTGTTCGTGGCGGGCCGTGGAGAAGTGGCGTTCCGGGGCGTCGTAGTGGGTGAACACGGCCTGGACGCCTGGGACTTGGAGGGCCGCTGTGGTGTCGATCGCGGTGATGCGGGCATGGGCGTGCGGTGAGCGGAGGAGCTTCATGTGGAGCAGGCCGGGGACGTCGATGTCGAAGGTGTAGCGGGCGGTGCCGGTGACCACTTGGGGTCCGGCGGGGGCCGGGAGGTTGCGGCCCACCGCCTCGCCCGCGCCCGGTGCCTCGGCGTGGCAGACGCCTCGTACCGCGTCCTCGATGGCGCGGTAGCCGGTGCAGCGGCAGAGGTTGCCCTTGAACGCCCTGGGGAGGTCGGTGAGTTGGTCCTCGTTCAGGGCGGCCGTCGTCATCAGGAAGCCGGCCGTGCAGAAGCCGCACTGGAAGCCCTGCGCGTCCAGGAACTTCCGTTGTACCGGGTGGAGTTCACCGTCCTCGGCGGCCAACCCCTCGACTGTCGTGACGGATCGGCCGTCGGCGCGGAACGCCGGGTAGAGGCAGCTGTGTACGGGCTCGCCGTCCACGTGGACCGTGCAGGCGCCGCAGTCGCCCGCGTCGCAGCCCTTCTTCACGCCGAACCAGCCGCGTTCGCGGAGGTAGGTGCGCAGACACTGACCCGGGCGGGGTTCCTCGGCGAAGGACCGGCCGTTGACGTCGATCTTCATGCTGCCGTCTCTCCCAACTCCCGGCGGATCTCCTCCGCGTAGTGGAACGTCATGTGCGCCCGCCATTCCGGCAGCCCGTGGATGTCGTCGAACCACTCGTCGTCCGCTACGGCGGAGGCGATCGCGGTGCGCAGTTCCTCGGCCGTCGGGGGCAGCGGGAACCACAGGCGGAACGGGCGGACCGTCGACGCGGTGATCGTGAGCGCGAGTGAGCCGTCGAGCGGGTCCAGGGCGCCGATGACCAGGACTCCGGAGCGGCCGAGGCCGTAGAGGGACGCCTGGCGGAAGGCCGTACGGCAGGTCAGTGCGCGGGCCGGGACCGTGATCGAGCGGAGGAGTTCGCCGTCGGCGAGGTCCTTGCGGCCCGCGCCGGTCACGAAGTCGGCGACGCGGACCCGGCGTCGTAGGCCGTCCTGGGACAGGAGGAGGCACTCGGCGTCCAGGGCGGCCGTCAGGGAGATCATCGGGCCCGCGGGGAGGGCGTTGCAGAGGTTGCCGCCGACCGTCGCCATGTTCCAGATCTTGAAGGAGGCGAGGAAGGCGCGGCAGCACTGCTCGAAGAGCGGGGCCGCCGTGGTCGTCAACTCCTTCGCGAAGCGGGAGAGTTGGGCGATCGTGCAGGTCGCGGCGAGCTCCAGGGAGCCGTCCGGATGGAGCTCGACGGGAGTCCAGCCGGTGCGGCTCAGGTCCACCAGGCGGCGCAGGTGCGGTTGCGGCTCGGAGAAGAGATACGTGCCGCCGCCGAGCCAGGCGTCGCCCGGCCGCCAGGGTGTCGGCTGCCGGGCGTCGAGGATCTCGGCCACCGTGTTCAGGTCCATGACCGCCAGTGAAGCAACGCGGAGGCGGTCGGGACGACTGGTTCACAGCACGGAAACGCCGATGTTCCCGGGCGCGATCCTGGAGGATCGACCAAGAGGCGTTTCGGGCGATTGGTCTTGCACTTACCATGCAATCACTCGCATTCACCTGGCGAATGCGAGATGCGAGGAGCCGGAACCATGCACGTCGAACACCTTCTTCAGGACGAGTCCCTCGGCCTGCGCCTGCTGTGGGCCGAGGACGCCCAGCTGGCCCGGGAGATCAGCGGAGTGACCGTGACCGACCTGGAGGACCCCGCCCGTTTCGTGCGGCGGGACGAGGTCGTGCTGAGTGGGCTCGTGTGGTGGTCGGCCGAGGACGGGCCCGGGCGGGCCGAGCGGTTCGTGTCCGCGTTGCGTGGTGCGGGGGCCGCCGCGCTGCTCGCGGGGGAGGAGACGCACGGTTCGGTGCCGGACGATCTCGTCGAGGCCTGTGTGCGGCACGGGGTGCCGGTGGCCGCCGTACCGGCGCACATCATGTTCCGCGCGATCACCGACACCGTGTACCTCGGTCGGTGGGGCGAGTTGAGCCGTCGGCACACGTTGCCGGAGAACGTGCGGGGGCGGCTGAGTCGGATGGCCGCGCAGGGTGCGGGGCCGGAGGCGATCGTGACGACCGCCTTCGCGCATCTTGAGCGCGCCGTGGCATATGTCCTCACGCCCTCCGGGCGGACGGTCGCGGCGACGCCGGTGGCCTCCGCGATACCGGTGGAGAAGGCGGCCGGACTGCTGGGGGAGGCCGTGCCCGTCGACGCGGACGGGGTCTCGCCGTACGAGCGGTGGCATCTCTACCTTCCCGACCCCGACGACGCGCCGCCGCGCATGGTTCATGAGCTGGCCTCGGTGCTGGGGCGCTGCCAGGAGGCGCGGGTGCGGGCGCGGGCCGAAGAGCGGCAGACGGCCGATGAGTTGGGGGCGTTGCTCGCGGTGCCGGGTGCCGATGGTGCGGCTGTCGTGGCTGCGCTACGGGCTTGTGGGTTGCCAGACGACGGGCCGTACCGGGTGCTTGTCGCGGAGACCGGGGCGCGGCGGGCGGGGCTGGCGGAGGGGGCGTTGGCGGAAGTCGTCGCGCATGTGGGGCAGGGCGCTGTCGGGCGGCTGGCGGACGGTACGGCCTTCGCGGTCGTGGGCGGGGTGGAGGTCGGGGCGTTGCAGGACGTCTGGCCGCTCGTCGCCGCCGCCGAGAACGGTGTGCCGCTCTACGGCGGGACCGGGGCCCCAGTCGACACCGCTCAGGCGCTCAACGGGGCGTTGGCGGAGGCGCGTTACGCGCTCGCCTCGGCGCGGAGCACCGCTGCGGCGGGCGGCTCCGCGCTCACCGATGCCGCGACGCTCACGGGGCTCGACGCGCTGCTCACCGGTGTTCCGGCCGAGGTCCGTACCGCCTACAGCCGGACCGTGCTCGGTGAACTGCGGTCCAACGCCGTGCTGTTGGAGACGCTGGAGACGTTCCTGGCCTGTGACGGTTCCTGGGCGCGGACGGCGGAGGCGCTGCATCTGCACGTCAACTCCGTGCACTACCGCATCGGCCGCATCGAGCACTTCACCGGCCGCGACCTCTCCCGCCTCTACGACCGCCTCGACCTGTGGGCGGCCCTGTTGTGCCGGACGGGCAGCGCCTAACCTGCGCGTCAGGGGAGGTTGGGCATGTTGCTGCGTCAGCTGGAGTATCTCGTCGCGCTCGCCCGTGAACGGCACTTCGCGCGTGCGGCGGCCGCCTGCTATGTCTCGCAGCCCTCGCTGTCGGCCGCGATCCGGCGCCTGGAGCACGAGTTGGACGTGCCGATCGTGCGGCGCGGCAGACGGTACGAGGGGCTGACACCGGAGGGCGAGGTGGTGCTGGCCTGGGCGCACCGCATCCTG
The DNA here is from genome assembly GCF_033335955.1 of Streptomyces sp. N50. Classification (GTDB taxonomy): domain Bacteria; phylum Actinomycetota; class Actinomycetes; order Streptomycetales; family Streptomycetaceae; genus Streptomyces. The sequence goes on along the minus strand of NZ_CP137549.1, from coordinate 1,090,355 downwards.
GCCGAACGGGACGCTCTGCACCAGGAGTTGTCGGCGCTGCGGGGTGGACTGACCGGCACGCTGAGGCTGGGTGTGGTGCCGACCGCGCTGCCCGCCGCCTCCCTCCTCACCACCCCGTTCTGCCTACGGCATCCCCGGGCCCGGGTCGCCCTGGAGTCGCTGTCGTCCGTCGGCATCACCCAGGGGCTCGCCGAGTTCGAGCTGGACGCGGCGATGACGTACCTGGACGACGACACGCTCCGCAACGTCCGCCGCCTCCCGCTCTACGAGGAGCGGTACGTCCTCCTCACGCCCGTCGACGGGCCACTCGCCGGTGTCTCCAAGGCCAGTTGGGCCCAGGCGGCCACGCTTCCCCTCTGCCTGCTCAACTCGCGGATGCGCAACCGCCGGATCATCGACGAGTGCTTCGCCGCCGAGGGCGCGACGGCCTCCCCGGCGATCGAGTCGGACAGCGTCGCCGGGCTCTACACCCTGCTGCCCGGGGGCCGTTGGTCCAGCGTGATCTCGCATGCGTGGCTGCACATGTTCGACGTACCGGAGGGGATGAGGGTCGTACCGCTGAAAGGGCCCGCGCACGGTCCCCGGGTCGGACTGGTCGTCGCCCGCAGTGAGCCCCGATCGGTGCTGGCGGAGGCGCTGTTGAAGGTGGCCAGGGAGGCGGGTGTGCGGGACGCGCTCGACGAGCTGCTGCACACGTACCTGGGTGGCGGCAGCTGATAGGAGCGGGCTATCTGGACATAGCAACGTTCGCTTTGACCAGGGCGATCGACCCCGAGGATCGTGAAGTGCACCTTCCGACAACGGAGTTGAGGAGCCGCGACATGGCCAAGGTTCTCTGTGTCCTGTACGACGACCCGATCGACGGATACCCGACCTCGTACGCCCGCGACGACCTGCCGGTGATCGACCACTACCCGGGCGGCCAGACCACCCCCACCCCCGAGGCCGTCGACTTCACCCCGGGGCACCTCCTCGGCAGCGTCTCCGGTGAACTCGGCCTGCGCGCCTACCTGGAGGCGGCCGGGCACACCCTTGTCGTCACCTCCGACAAGGACGGCGAGGGCTCGGTCTTCGACCGGGAACTGGTCGACGCCGACATCGTGATCTCGCAGCCGTTCTGGCCCGCGTACCTCACCGCGGAGCGGATCGCCGCCGCCAAGAACCTCAAGCTCGCGGTCACCGCCGGCATCGGTTCCGACCACGTCGACCTCGACTCGGCGATCTCGCACGGCGTGACGGTCGCCGAGGTGACGTACTGCAACAGCATCAGCGTCGCCGAACACGTCGTGATGATGACGCTGTCCCTCGTGCGCAACTACCTGCCGTCCCACCAGGTCGTGCTCGACGGCGGCTGGAACATCGCGGACTGCGTGGCCCGTTCGTACGACCTCGAAGGCATGCACGTCGGGACGGTCGCCGCCGGGCGGATCGGGCTCGCGGTGCTGCGGCGGCTCGCGCCCTTCGACGTCAAGCTGCACTACACCGACCGGCACCGGCTTCCCGAGGACGTGGAGCGGGAGTTGGGGCTCACCTGGCACGAGAGCGCCGAGGACATGGTGCCGCACTGCGACGTGGTCACCATCAACGCGCCGCTGCACCCCGAGACCGAGGGGCTGTTCGGGGACAAGCTGCTCGCGCAGATGAAGCGCGGGGCGTATCTCATCAACACCGCGCGGGCGAAGATCGTGGACCGGGACGCCGTCGACCGGGCCCTGCGCAGTGGGCAGTTGGCGGGGTACGCCGGTGACGTGTGGTTCCCGCAGCCCGCTCCGGCGGACCACCCGTGGCGCACCATGCCGCACCACGGGATGACCCCGCACATCTCCGGTTCCTCGCTGTCGGCGCAGGCGCGGTACGCGGCGGGCACGCGGGAGATCCTGGAGGCGTTCTTCGCGGGGCGGCCGATCCGGGACGAGTATCTGATCGTGGACGGGGGCGCGTTGGCGGGTACCGGTGCGCACTCCTACTCGGTCAACAAGTGACGCGGTGACGGACGGAGGTCACCGCCCGCCTCACACCCGGTCGATGTGCACGTTCGTCGACTTCACGCGGGCGGTGGCCTCCATGCCGACCTCCAGGCCGAGTTCCTCGACGGCCTCGCGGGTCAGCAGGGAGACCAGGCGGTGCGGGCCGGCCTGGATCTCGACCTGGGCGGCGACGTCGCCGAGCTTGATCGCGGTGACGATGCCGGGGAACGCGTTGCGCACCGAGGTGTAGGAGGGGTCCTCCTCGACACCGCCCGCCTTCGCCAACTCGACCGAGAACGCGGCGAGATCGACCCCGTCGATGAGGCGACGGCCGCCCTCGTCGCGGTGGGTCGTCACCCGGCCCGCGTCCGCCCACCGGCGCGCGGTGTCCGGGCTCACGCCGAGCAGCCGCGCCGCCTGGCCGATTGTGTAGGACTGCATAGGCGTCACCCTAGGGCCAGAAACGCAAGGCGGTGGACGGGGGGTTGGCTCTGGGGTATAACGCGATATAGCGTCAGGGCGTCGATCGGGGTGAGGGTATGTCGGGTGAGCTGACGGGCACGACCGGGTTGCGGGCCTCGCATGCGGACCGGGACCGCGTCGTGGACGTGCTGACCGGCGCGGCCGGCGACGGCAGGCTGACCGCCGAGGAGCTCGACGAGCGCGTCGAGGCGGCCCTGACCGCCCGCACGCTGGGGGAGCTGGCGATCCTGACGGCCGACCTGCCGGTGGTGGCGGGCGCGACCCCGGTCGAGGTGAAGGACGTCGCCCGCATCGAGCAGAACGGCGGCTCCACGCGGCGCGGTGACGGCTGGGTGGTGCCGCGCAGGCTGGAGATCCAGTCGCGCCTGGGCGATGTGACCCTCGACTTCACCCAGGCGGTGATCACCCAGCCGACGCTCCGCATCGACCTCGACATGCACCTCGGTGCGCTACGGCTGCTGTTGCCGCCGGGCATCGTGGTGGACACCGACTCCCTGGTGCTCAACTACGCCAAGCTCAAGACACGCGGGCCCGGTGACACGGGGGCTCCGGCCGAGCTGCGGATAGAGATCGCCGGGCAACTGGGCTTCGGCAAGGTCCTGATCCGCCGGACGCGGCGCGCGGTCAGGAAATCCCCGACGCCCTGAGGACCGACCGGGCGGTCTCGTCGTCTATCAGATGGCCCAGGTGACGCCGGACGTCGGTGCCCTGGCGCAGTGTGCCGCGTTCCATGGAGCGCCGCATGCCCGTGTCCAGCTCGTGCCAGAGCAGGGGGTTGGCGACCAGGACACGGGGGTCCAGTTCGAGCCATTGTCCGTACGTGTCCCGCAGGAGCAGGCGTGCGGAGACGTCGCCGTACTGCCGTACGACGGTCAGCGCGTCGGTGTGCACCGTGCGCCGCAGCAGCGGGCTGTCCACGGTGAGCCAGCCGGGGCCCGCGGTGACGCGGTGCGGCAGCAGGACGACGAACAGCGTCGCCGACAGGGCGAACCACAGCAGGGCCCGGATCAGGGTGAGGGTTCCGGCTTCCCCGTCGACCACCAGGGTCATGACGAGGAAGCCGAGCGCGCAGCCCGTCGCCAGCCGGGCGTCGCCACGCCAGTGGCGGTCGCCGGCCGGGTCCGGTGGGAGGGTGCTGCGCCGCATGAGGCCGACGGTAGGCCGAGGACGGCGCGCCGCGGGGGCCGCTGACGGGGCTCTTACACACCGGCGCCGGATTTTGTCGTGCCTCTTACGGTGAGGCCGGCTCGGGCGGTCCCGAACGGTCGCCGGTGTGCATACGCGGGCGCGGTGTGCCGGTCAGCCCGTGTGTACGCGCGGCCGCCGGTTGCGGTCCGGCTCCGCCTCGCGCAGGACCTCTCGGGTGACCGGGGCCACCTCGCCCTGGCCGAAGAGGAAGAAGCGGAGGAAGTTGGCGAAGGGGTTGCCCTCGGTCCACTCGAAGTACATGTGCGGGATGCGGCCCGTCGAGTCGCGGACGTGGAGCATCAGCGCGGCCAGGGCGTTCGGGACGGAGGACGACTCCAGGGTCAGGACGCGGTAGCGGCCGTGCAGCACCTCGCCCCGCACCGTCAGACCCGCCTCGAACTCGGAGGCGTCGAGGACCGTCACCTCGACGAAGACGAAGTCCTCGCCGGGGATGTCGTTGTCGTTGCGGATCTGCTCGATCTTGTCCCGGTACTCGGCCTTGTCACGGCGGTCGGGCTCGTTGGCGACGAAGCGGATCTTCCGGCTGGCCATGTCACGGATGAATCGTTCCGCCATGGAGTCCAACTGCACGCTCGTCACACGGAGTTCGAAGGCGCGGGCCAGCCGGGACAGCAGGGAGACCAGGATGATGCCGGCGATGAAGCAGGCGCCGATCTTCACGCCGTCGGGGCGTTCGATGACGTTCACGACGGTGACGTAGAGGAGGACCGCGGAGACGATGCCGAAGACGACGGTCCAGTTGCGCTGCTGGGCGCGGCGGGCCGCGATGGTGACCGCGATCGCGGCGGAGGACATCAGGACCAGGACGCCGGTGGCGTAGGCGCCGCCCTGGGCGTCGACGCTGGCGTCGAAGATCCAGGTGACCAGGAACGCGACCAGCGTGAAGACGATCACCATCGGGCGGACCGCGCGGGCCCAGTGCGGGGCCATGCCGTAGCGGGGGAGGTAGCGCGGCATCAGGTTGAGGAGGCCGGCCATCGCGGAGGCGCCGGCGAACCACAGGATGGCGATGGTCGAGAGGTCGTAGACCGTGCCGAAGGCGTTGCCCAGGTACTCGTGCGCGAGGTAGGCGAGCGCGCGGCCGTTGGCCTGGCCGCCCGCCTTGAACTCCTTCTCCGGGATGAGCACCGTGGTGATGAAGCTGGTGGCGATCAGGAACACGCTCATGATGAGCGCGGCGGTCGTCAGCAGCTTCTTCGTGTCGCGGATACGGCCCTTGGGGTTGTCGTGGGTGTCGTCCGGGTCGCCCTCGACGTGCGGCATGACGGCGACGCCGGTCTCGAAGCCGGAGAGGCCGAGCGCGAGCTTGGGGAAGACCAGCAGGGAGACGCCGATCATCGCGAAGACGTTGCCGTGCTCGGTGGTCAGCGCGCTGCTCCAGTCGGTGACCACGTGTCCGTGGGTGACCACGTGCCACATGCCGACGATCACGACGACGACGTTGAGGCTGAGATAGGCCGCGACGAGGTACACGGCGACGCCGATCGCCTCCAGGAACCCCTTGAGGAACACCGCGCCGAGCAGGGCGACCAGGATCAGTGTGATCAGCATCTGCTTGTCGTGCAGCATGCTCGTCAGGTGCGGGTTCTCCACCAGGTGGGTGGAGGCGTCCGCCGCCGACAGGGTGATCGTGATCAGGAAGTCCGTCGCCGCGAACCCGAGCAGGGTCAGGACGAACAGCTTGCCCTTCCAGAACGACAGCAGGCGCTCCAGCATCGCGATGGAGCCCTCGCCGTGCGGGCTCTCCTCGGCGACGCGTCGGTACACGGGGAGGGCGCCGGCCAGGGTGACGATCACGAGGACGATCGTCGCGACGGGGGAGAGCAGGCCGGCGGCGAGGGCCGCGATGCCGGGCTGGTAGCCGAGGGTGGAGAAGTAGTCGACGCCGGTCAGGCACATCACCCGCCACCAGCGTTGGCCCTGGTGGACGTGCTGCTGGGGTTCCGGTGCGGTCTGCGCGACCTGGTGGCTGCCCTTGCCCATGTCGGCCAGGCCCTCCAGCATCCAGGCGCGCATACGACTGGGAGGGTGTTCGGTCGTGGCCATCGGCGTGCTCCTGGAGTGCGGGTCAGCGTGTGGTCTCTGGCCATCACGCGGACGGCGGCACCAGCGTAAGCGGAGAGTGACGCGTGGGCCCATGGATGTGGGGGCTGTGGGCGTCAATCTTGCGTTAAGACTGGACGGGTCGGTGGTGGGGGCGCATCAGGAAAGGGGGGATGCGGCTGGTTGGGGGTGCGTTGGGCTGTATGGGGGGTGGGGTGGGGTGGGCGGGGGTGGTGGATACCCAGCGTTACGGGGGTGGGGGCTTGGGGGTGGGTGGTGTTTCGGCGCCTTGGAGCTCGGGGGGTTCTGGTGTGTGGCGGGTGCGGGGGCGTTGGGGCTGGTCGCGCAGTTCCCCGCGCCCCTAGGGGGTGCCGGTGGAGCGGGGTTGGATGTGGGGGGTGTCTGCGCTCGTGCCGAACGTCCCTGGCTGGTGAGGCAGTTGCGGCTCCGTCAAGGGGCCGTCAATCCCGGGCGGGGGTGCGTCAGGGCTTCGTCAACGCGCGTCGTTGCCGGTCTGGTCCGGTTCCAGACTGGCGGACGTGGGGGACGGGCAGGGGGAGGCGCCATGACGATCACGGCCGGTACGGCGCGGAGGCCCGAGAGACCGGCGCCCTCGCCGGCGTCGGTGCGACCGGCGGTCGGTCCGGCCGGGGGGAGCCGCGGTCCGACCCCGACAGCGAAGAGACCCCGGCGGCGCTACTGGGCCGGCGTGCCCGCCCGGCTGCGTCTCCTGCGGGCGGTCACGGTTCTGCTCGTCACCGGCCTCGCCCTGCTTCTCACGCTGGCCGGGCTCTCCGCCTCCGGCACCTGGAACGCCGTGGCCGGGCGCGACGCACCCCGTACCACCAGCGCCGCCGACCTCGAACTCGCCCTCAACGACATGGACGCCCAGGTCGCCAACCTCCTGCTCGCCAACGGGGACGCGGGCAAGGGGCGGCTGCGGACGCCGTACGAGAAGGCGGTCGGGTTCTACGGCGATGCCAGGGACGAGATCGGGCACGATCTGCGCACCCTGGCCGTCGCCGCCCAGGGGGACCGGGGCGACGAGAGGACCGTGGAGTCCCTCACCGACTCCTTCGCCGAGTATCAGGAACTCGTGGGGCGGGCCCTGGAGAACGACCGTCGTGCCGGGGGCCGGGCGGACGCCCTGGCCGACTATCGCCGGGCCACCGATCTGGCTCAGGGGCAACTGCTGCCCGAGGCACGGGACTTGGTGTCGTCCAACAACGCTGTGTTCAACTCCGAGTACGTGAGCGCCAGTTCCGCGCTCTCTGCCCAGCTCTTCGCCGTGGTCGCGCTCGGCGTGCTCCTGCTTGTCGTGCTCGGGTCGCTTCAGTGGTATCTGTCCCGGCGGTTCCAACGGACCCTGAACGCAAGCCTGTTGGCCGCCTCCGTCTGCGCCCTCCTCGCTGTTGTCCTCGGTGCTCAACTGCTCTCCGCCGCCCGGGAGGATCTGCACGGCGCCCGTCGTGACGCCTTCGACTCCGTCGTCGCGCTCTCCCGGGCCCGCGCGATCGCCTACGACGCCAACGCCGACGAGAGCCGGTACCTCCTCGACCCGCGGCGCCGCGAGCAGTACGCGCGGGCCTTCCTCGCCAAGTCCCAGGAGTTGTACGGGGTGGAGGGTGCGAGCCTCGGTACCTACGACTCTCAACTCGCCGCCACCTGGCGGGAGTACCGGGCCGACCATCAAGTCCTGCGCTTCACCGGTGAGTTCCGGCGCGAGCTCGACAACATCACCTTCGCCGGGGAGCGGAGCGCGGCGGAGAGGACCGTCGAGACGTACGCCGTCTACCAGCGCGACGACCGGACCATCCGCAGGCTGCTCGCGGAGGGGGACGAGTCCGGTGCCGTGGAGTTCTGCATGGGCTGGGAACGGGGTACCTCCAACGCCCACTTCGAGGCCTGGATGGGTGCGTTGGGCGACGTCACCGCCATCAACCAGCGGCACTTCGACCGGTTCGTCGACGCCGGGCGCTCGGACGTCGGCGAGCTGCTGCCCTCGGCGCTCGGAGCCCTCCTCGCGGCGGCCGCGCTCACCGTCCTCGGGCTGCGGGCGCGGTTCGCCGAGTTCCGGTGAGCGGTCAGGCGTCCGCCAGCCTCGCCTCCTCCAGGTCCAAGGAGCGCTGGAGGCGCCTGCGGGTGGTGTCGCTGATGGCGTGGTCGTCGTAGAGGCGCTGCAGTTCCACCGTCTCCACGGCGATCAGGTCGCGGCGGAGTTGGCGGTAGACCAGGTCGGCCGATTCGGCGTGCGCCGCTTGGCCGTTGTTGTCGGAGAGGCGGTCGCGGGCGTCGTCGAGGCGGGCGTTGAGGCCGCGGCGGAGGCGGTCGAGGACCACGTCCGGGACCGCTTCCAGCTCGGCCAGTTCGTCCAGGCGGCGGATGCCCGCGTCGGCCAACCGGCAGCGGGCGGAGGCCTCTTCGCGTTCCGTGTGGTCGGGTTCCAGGGCGATTCCGGAGCGGCGGACGACCGGCGCGAGGGTGAAGCCCTGGACGACGAGGGTGACGACCACGACCGACGTGGTGAGGACCAGGACCAGGGGGCGGTCGGGCAGGGTGGCGCCGCTCTTCGTGACCTCCGGGATCGACAGGGCCGCCGCCAGCGGGAGGACGCCCCGGGTGCCCGCCCAGGTCAGGACCATCGGTACCCGCCAATTCACCCTGTGCACCCCGCCCTTGCGCTGCACCACCGCCGACAGCGGCGCCAGCCACAGCAGTCGTACGGCGATCAGGGTGCCCGCCACCGCGAGCGCGTACAGGGGCCACGCGCGGTCGCCGTCGGACAGTGCCCGTACCTGGGCCGGTAGCGCGAGGCCGATCAGGGAGAACACCACGCTCTCCAGGAGGAACACCACCGTGCCGTAGACGGCGTGCAGTTGGAGCCGTATGCGGGCGTTGGTGAGGCGGTCGCCGCGGCCTCCGAGGACAACTCCGGCCACCACGACCGACGTTACGCCGGAGGTGTGCGCGCCCTCCGCGAGGACGTAGGCCGCGTACGGCGTGACGAGGGAGATCACCGTCTCCAGGACCGGGTCCTCGGTGCGCCGCCGGATCAGGGTGACGACGTACGCCACGGCCGCTCCGATGACCGTGCCGCCGCCCGCGAGGACGACGAACTCCCCGCCCGCCGCACCCCAGTTGGCCGCCGCCGAGGTCACGGCGACGGTGACCGCGACCCGGAACAGGACCAGTGAGGTCGCGTCGTTGAACAGGGACTCCGCCTGGACGAGCATCTGGATCCGGGGCGGCAGCGCGAGGCGGCGGCCCAGTGCGGTGACGGCGACCGGGTCGGTGCTGGCCAGGACCGCGCCGAGCACGAACGCCATCTGCCAGGACAGCGGGGTCACCATCGAAGCCACCCAGCCCACAGCCGCAGCCGACGCGAGGACCAGGCCGATCGCGAGGATTCCGACCGGCTTCCACACCGCCTTCAGCTCACGCCACGACATGTCCTCGGCGCTGGCGTACAGGAGCGGCGGCAGGACGACCAGGCCGATCACGTCCGGGCTGATCTCGATCGACGGGGTGCCCGGCAGCAGGGCCACGGCGAGACCGGCGACCACGAGGAGGGAGGGTGCGGGGATCCGCCAGCGGCGGGCGAACGTCGCGACCAGCGTCGCCAGTACCACGAGTGCCAGAACCGTACCGACGCCGCGCATGCCGTCCCCTTGTGGTCTTGGACGAGCCCATGCGGACTCCCCGCCGACCAGACTTCCCGGCACACCGCGCTCACCCTAACCCGGCCGGGCGCCGTCAAGACAGTGTCAACGTCCTCGCGGGCGGCGCCAGAGACGCGTCAAGAAGCCCGCCTGCGGCGCCGCGGGGCGCTTGTCTGGGAGGCGATGAACGACGTACGACGCGGACGACTGAAGGTCTACCTCGGGGCGGCCCCGGGTGTCGGCAAGACCTACCGCATGCTCGACGAGGCACGGCGCCGGGCCGCTCGGGGCGCCGATGTGGTGGTGGGGTTCGCCGAGTGCCACGGGCGCCCGCGCACCGAGGCGATGCTCGACGGCCTGGAGGTCGTGGCGCGGTCCCAATGCGCGTACAGGGGTGGGTACTTCGAGGAGATGGACCTCCCGGCGGTGCTCGCGCGCCGTCCCGAGGTGGCCGTCGTCGACGAGTTCGCGCACAGCAACGTCCCCGGCGGCGGCCGCAACGCCAAGCGCTGGCAGGACATCGACGTGCTGCTCGCCGCCGGCATCGACGTCGTCACCGCCGTCAACGTGCAGCATCTGGCCTCCCTCAAGGACGTCGTCGAGAAGATCACCGGGGTGCCGCAGCACGAGACGGTGCCCGACGACGTCGTACGCCGGGCCCAGCAGATCGAGCTGATCGACATGCCGCCCGAGGGACTGCGGCGGCGCATGGCGCACGGCAACATCTACACACCGGAGAAGATCGACGCGGCCCTCGCCAACTACTTCCGGCCCGGAAACCTCACCGCCCTGAGGCAGTTGGCGCTGCTGTGGGTCGCCGACCGGGTGGACGAGGCGCTGCATACGTACCGTGCCGAGCACGCGATCGGCGGGGTGTGGGAGACCCGGGAGCGCGTGGTCGTCGCGCTCACCGGCGGGCCCGAGGGCGACACGCTCATCCGGCGCGCGGCCCGCATCGCCGACCGGTCCGCCGGCGGCGACCTCCTCGCCGTGCACGTGGCCCGCAGCGACGGACTCGCCGCCGGGGTGTCCCACGCCTCGCTCGCCCGGCAGCGGCGCCTCGTCGAGGACCTCGGCGGCAGCTACCACTCGGTGGTCGGCGACGGCGTCGCCACCGCCCTGGTCGACTTCGCCCGCACCGAGAACGCCACCCAACTCGTCCTCGGCACCAGCCGCCGGGGCCGGTTCGAGCGATTTCTGACCGGCCCCGGCACGGGCGAGACGGTCACGGAACTGAGCGGTGACATCGACGTCCACCGGGTCACCCACGAGCGGGCCGGACGCGGCACCCTGCTGCCGTCCCGCCGCCGTACCCTCTCGACGGCCCGGCTGATCGCCGGGCCCGTGGCGGGACTTGTGCTGCCGGTGCTGCTCACCGTGTGTCTCGCCCAGGTGCGCGGCACGGTCAACCTCACCAGCGAGGCACTGCTGTTCCTCCTCGCCGTGGTCGGGGTGGCCTGCATAGGCGGCGTGGCCTCGGCGGTCATCGCGTCGGTCACGGCCTCGCTGCTGCTCAACTACTGGTTCATCCCGCCCATCGGCCAGTTCACCCTGGACGACCCCAACGCCCTCTTGGCGCTAGGGGTGTTCACGGTCGTGGCGGCGACGGTCGCCGCCGTGGTCGACCGTTCGCTACGACTGTCCCGGCGCTCGGCGCGTGCCACCGCCGAGGCCGAGACGATGTCCTCCCTCGCGGGCAGCATCGTGCGCGGCGGCCAGACGATCCCGGCCCTGCTGGAACGCACCCGCGAGACCTTCGGCACCGACTCGGCGGAACTCGTCGACGAGCCACCGGACCACGAGGTCGGCTCCGGAGTCACCACGGTCCCGGCGGGCCCCGGCGCGTACCTCGTCCTGCGCGGACGCACCCTGTCCTCCTCGGAGCGGCGCGTCCTGGCCGCCTTCGCCGCGCACGTCGGCTCCGCCGTCGAACGGGCCCAACTCGCCGAAGCCGCCGCCGAGATCGAGCCGGTGAAGGCCGCCGACCGCCTGCGTACGGCGCTGCTGCGGGCCGTGGGACACGATCTGCGGACGCCGCTCGCGGCGGGGTGGGCGGCCGTGACCTCGTTGCGCGGGCGGGATGTCGAGTTCTCCGCCGAGGACCGGGACGAACTCCTCGCCACCGCCGACGAGTCGATGGCCAAGCTCAACCGACTGCTGGAGAATCTCCTCGACTTGAGCCGTCTCGAAGCGGGCGTCCTGCCGCTGAGCCTGCGGGCGACGAGCCTGGAGGAGGTGCTGCCGATGGCGCTCGCGGACGTGCCCGACGTGGATCTGCGGGACGTGGAGTCGATACCGCCGGTGCTCGTCGATCCGCCGCTGCTGGAACGCGTGATCGCCAACCTCGCCGGCAACGCGGCCCGGCACACCCCGGCCGGGCGGCGGGTCATGGTCACCGCCAGTGCGCTGGGCGGGCGGGTGGAGCTGAGGGTCGTGGACCGGGGGCCAGGGCTGCCAACCACCGGCCGCGAGCGCCTCTTCGAGCCCTTCCAGCGGCTCGGCGACACGGACAACACCACCGGCCTCGGGCTGGGTCTCGCCCTCGCGCGGGGCCTCACGGAGGCGATGAACGGGACGCTCACGCCCGAGGACACGCCGGGTGGCGGCCTGACGATGGTCGTCTCGCTTCCGCTGGCCGAGCGCGTGGACCCGTCAGCCTCGACCGCGGCCGCTACTCCAGGCCGGACACCTTGAACACGGTCTCCGCGGTCTCGCGCTCGACGCGTTCCGCGACCCGGCGCAGCGCGGTCGCGCCGCAGGTGAGTGAGCCGGAGGTCATGGACTCGCGGGAGTCCTCGGAGACGCGGTGCCACAGGTCGGGGTTGTGGATCAGCACGTCGGGGTCGATCTCGACCCGGCCGCCCAACTCGTCGCGCAGCAGCAGTCGTTGAGAGACCCCGTCGAGACAGCGGACGGACACCAGGCGGTCCGTGCGGACGCGGCGTTCGCGCAGCAGGCCGCGTGAGGACAGCCAGCCCTCGCCCGCGCGGACCCGGGCCGGGTAGAGCACCACGAGGAGCAGGACGGCGAGGGTGAGCCAGAGCGCGCCGCGCCACAGGGTGAGCCGGCCGCTCAACTGGTCGACCAGCAGCAGAAGTCCGAGCAGCGCGCCCGCGCAGCGGAGCGTGTCGCGCAGGTCCCGCGTCCATCGTCGGTCCTCCACCGGTTCCATGGGGGCGACGGTAGAGATCCCCGGCCTACGGAAACCGGGCCTTGACGCGACTCTGACGGGCGGCCGGTGCTTCTTGACGCCCTCGCAGCGGCGGCGGGCGGTTGCCCTGGTCACACCGTCGTCAAGTTCGCGTCAAAGAACGCGTGTTCGGCGCGAAGAAGACGCAAGGAGAAGGGGAAACCGGCGGCGGCGGGACAGAACCTGGAGCGCACTCGCGCGTTCCCGTCACCGCGCGTCCGTACGTGAAGGAGCCACCAGCATGACCGTTCTCGCCGTCCAGCCGGGCGCGACGCCCGCCGACGAGGAGCCCCCGGATACCGGCGAACGCCACCGGCTGACCGCCCTCGCCGGGTTCGCCGCGCTGTCCCTGGACGCCATGGCGTCGGTGGCCTACGGTCCCGAGGCGATCGTCCTCGTGCTGGCCGCCGCGGGTGCGCACGGGCTCGGCTTCACCCTTCCGGTCACGCTCGCCATCGCCGCTCTGCTCGCGGTGCTCGTCGCCTCGTACCGGCAGGTCATCGCGGCCTTCCCGGACGGCGGCGGCTCCTACGCCGTGGCGAAGACCCACCTCGGCGCGCGGACCAGCCTGGTGGCGGCGGCCTCGCTGGTGCTGGACTACGTACTGAACGTCGCGGTCGCCGTCACGGCCGGTGTCGCCGCTCTGACCTCGGCCTTTCCGGGACTGTACGACGACCGGCTGTGGCTCTGCCTCGCCGTGCTCGTGCTGGTGACGACGGTGAACCTGCGCGGGATCGTCGAGTCGGCCCGCGCCTTCATCGTGCCGACAGTCGTCTTCGTGGGCTCCATCCTCGTGCTGATCGCGGTCGGCCTGTTCCGGTCCGCGCCGGTGAGCACCGCGACCGCCGACGGGCACGCCTCCGCGCTCGCCGACAACGCGACGAGCGTCGGCACTTTGCTGCTGCTGAAAGCTTTCGCCAGCGGCTGCAGCGCCCTCACCGGCGTCGAGGCCATCGCCAACGCCGTGCCCTCCTTCCGCACGCCTCGCGTGAAGCGGGCCCAGCGCGCGGAGGTCGCCCTCGGCGCGGTGCTCGGCGTGATGCTGATCGGCCTGTCGGTGCTGATCTCCCGCTTCCACCTCCAGCCGGTCCAGGGAGTCACCGTCCTCGCCCAGCTCGCGGACGCCTCCCTCGGCCACAACTGGGCTTTCTACGTCATCCAGTTCGCGACGATGATCCTGCTCGCCCTGTCCGCGAACACGTCCTTCGGCGGGCTGCCGGTGCTGCTGAAGCTGCTGGCCCGCGACAACTACCTCCCGCACGTCTTCGCCCTCAAGGCCGACCGTCAGGTGCACCGGCACGGCGTGCTCGCGCTGGCCGCGGTCTCGGCGGCCCTGCTGGTGTTCTCCGGCGGTGACACCAACACCCTCGTGCCGCTCTTCGCGATCGGCGTCTTCGTCGGCTTCACGGTCGCCCAGGTCGGCATGGTCCGGCACTGGCGCGGCGAACGCGGCCCCGGCCGGCGCGGAAAAGCCCTGCTGAACGGGTTCGGCGCGCTCCTCACCGGCATCGCGGCCGTCGTCGTCACCGCGACCAAGTTCGAGGAGGGCGCCTGGCTGATCGTGATCACGCTGCCCCTGCTCGTGGCGGCCTTCGAGACCGTGCACCGCACCTACGCGCACATCGGCGAACGCCTCGGCCTCGGCCGCATCCCGGAGCCCCCGCACCGCGACCGGTCGGTGGTGATCGTGCCGGTCTCGTCCTTGTCCCGCCTGACCTCCGAGGCGCTGACGGCCGCGGCCTCCCTCGGCGACGAGGTACGCGCGGTCACCGTCTGCTACCCGGACCCCGAGGACCGCGCCCATCTCCACGCCCTGGAACGCGCCTGGGCCCAATGGGACCCCGGCGTCCCTCTGGTCCAACTCCCTTGCGAGCGCCGCACGTTGGGCCGCCCGATCGCCGCCTACGTACGAGAGGTGTCCGCGACGGAACCGGACACCCGGGTCACCGTCCTGATCGCCGAGGTGGAGCCGGTACGGCTGTGGCAGCGGCTGCTGCAGAACCAACGGGGGGCTGTCGTCGCCCACGCCGTACGACGGGACACGGACGCGGTGATCTGCCGGCTGCGGTTCCGGCTGTTCTGACGCGGGGATGTGAGGCGGGCCCCTGCTTCGCCGCCGGGGGCGGGGCTCGCGCCTGCGCCTGCGGTACGGCGCCGCCGTAGAAAACCGCCCGCGGCCCGGCACCGCCGCCGTAGAAAACCGCCTGCGGCCCGGCACTGACGCCGTAGAAACCCGCCTGCGGCCCGGTACCGCCGCCGCCGAAAACCGCCCGCGCCCCGGCGCCCCACCACCGTAGAACCGCGCCCGCCCGCCGGATCCCGGCTCCGCCGTAAGAGTCCCGTCAAAGGCGTATGCGTCGCCGTAAGGGACCCGTCAACGGCGGCCGAATCCGGTCACGGGCGCGGTTACCTCTAAGCGTCCGTTCCATTCGAACCTCATTCCAGGAGCTCACGATGGCCGATCTGGCCTTCGTCGTCACCACGATCGCGGTCTTCGCGCTGGTGGCCCTCGTCGCCAAGGGGGTGACGAAGCTGTGACCGCCGAGAACATCGTCGGCCTCGTCGTGGCCGTCGCCCTGCTGGGCTATCTCGTCCTCGCCCTGATCTTCCCGGAGAGGTTCTGAGAGCGATATGGGTCCCGTCCTCGCCGGTGTGCTCCAGCTGATCGCGCTCATAGCGGCGCTGGCGCTCGCCTACATCCCCCTCGGCACCTACATGGCCAGGGTCTACTCCTCCGACAAGCACCTGCGCGTCGAGAAGTGGATCTACAAGGGCATCGGTGCCGACCCGAACACCGAGATGCGCTGGCCGGCGTATCTGCGCGGCGTGCTCGCCTTCTCGGCGGTCGGGGTTCTTTTCCTCTATCTGCTTCAGCGGATTCAAGGCATCCTGCCCGGCTCGCTGGGGTTCTCCTCCGTCAATCCGGCGCAGTCGTTCAACACGGCCGTGTCGTTCGTGACGAACACCAACTGGCAGTCGTACTACGGCGAGCAGACCATGGGTCACGTCGTGCAGACCGCCGGGCTCGCCGTGCAGAACTTCGTCTCCGCGGCCGTCGGTATCGCCGTCGCGGTGGCTCTCGTGCGAGGGTTCGCGCGCTCCCGGACCGGTGAACTCGGGAACTTCTGGGCCGACTTGGTGCGCGGCGTCATCCGCATCCTGGTGCCGCTCTCGGTCGTGGCCGCGCTCGTGCTCGTCGCGTGCGGTGCCATCCAGAACTTCTCCGGGATCCACGAAGTCGGTCAGTTCATGGGCGGCCACCAGCAGTGGAACGGCGGCGCGGTCGCCTCGCAGGAGGCCATCAAGGAGCTGGGCACCAACGGCGGCGGCTACTTCAACGCCAACTCCGCCCACCCGTTCGAGAACCCGACGCCCTTCACCAACCTCTTCGAGATCTTCCTGCTGCTGGTCATCCCGTTCGCGCTGACCCGCACCTTCGGCGTGATGGTCGGCTCGATCAAGCAGGGCTACGCGATCCTCGCCACCATGGCCACCATCTGGGTCGGCTTCGTCGCCCTGATGATGTGGACCGAGTTCGCCCACCACGGCGCGGCGTTGCAGGCCGCGGGCGGTGCGATGGAGGGCAAGGAACAGCGGATCGGCGTCGGCGCCTCCTCGATCTTCGCGGTGTCGACCACGTTGACCTCGACGGGCGCGGTGGACTCCTTCCACTCCTCGTTCACCGGTCTCGGCGGCGGAATCACCATCCTGGGCATGCAGTTGGGCGAGATCGCACCCGGTGGTACCGGCTCCGGCCTCTACGGAATGCTGATCATGGCGGTCATCGCGGTGTTCATCGCCGGGCTGATGGTCGGCCGTACGCCCGAGTACCTGGGCAAGAAGATCGGCACCCGCGAGATGAAGCTCGCGGCCTGCTACATCCTGATCACCCCGGCCCTGGTGCTGATCTTCGCGGCCGCCTCCATGGCGCTGCCGACCCCGCCGCACTCCATGCTGAACTCCGGCGCGCACGGCTTCTCCGAGGTGCTGTACGCCTTCACCTCCGCCGCGAACAACAACGGATCGGCGTTCGCAGGGCTGAACGCGAACACCGACTGGTTCAACACCATGACCGGACTCGCGATGGTGCTCGGCCGCTTCCTGCCGATGGTGTTCGTGCTGGCGCTGGCCGGTTCGCTCGCCGAGCAGAAGCCGGTGCCGGTCACGGCAGGCACCCTGCGCACCGAAAAGCCTTTGTTCACCGGCCTGTTGGTGGGCGCGATCCTCATCATCACCGGTCTGACCTACTTCCCGGCGCTGGCGCTGGGACCGCTGGCCGAGGGGCTGGCGTCATGACCACCCGGACAGACAACCAAGAAAACCAAGAGGACTCGATGTCCACTGCCACTCCGACCCGGGCGCCGCACAGCGATGTGCCGACCGGTCACAAGGACGAAGGGCGGGTCGGCGCGGGCCTGTTCGACCCGAAGCAGCTGATCAAGTCCCTGCCCGACGCCTGCCGCAAGCTCGACCCGCGGGTGATGGTCAAGTCGCCCGTGATGTTCGTGGTGTGGATCGGCTCCGTGCTGACCACGATCTTCTCCTTCAAGGACCCCGGCGACTGGTTCGGCTGGGCGATCAGCGCCTGGCTGTGGCTGACCGTCATCTTCGCCAACCTGGCGGAGGCCGTAGCCGAGGGCCGCGGCAAGGCGCAGGCCGACACCCTGCGCAAGGCCAAGACCGACACGGTGGCCCGACGGCTCACCGGCACGACCGAGGAGCAGATCCCCGGCACCGAACTGCGCATCGGCGACCTGGTGGTGTGCGAGGCGGGCGACATCATCCCCGGCGACGGAGACGTCGTAGAGGGCGTCGCGTCCGTCGACGAGTCGGCCATCACCGGCGAGTCCGCGCCCGTCATCCGTGAGTCCGGCGGTGACCGCAGTGCCGTCACCGGTGGCACGAAGGTCCTCTCCGACCGCATCGTCATCAAGATCACGACCAAGCCCGGCGAGACCTTCATTGACCGGATGATCGCCCTGGTCGAGGGCGCCGCCCGGCAGAAGACGCCCAACGAGATCGCGCTGAACATCCTGTTGGCGTCCCTCACCATCGTCTTCCTGCTGGCCTGTGCCACGCTGCCGCCGTTCGCGGACTACGCGGGCACCCACCTCACGATGATCGTGCTGGTGGCCCTGCTGGTCTGTCTGATCCCGACCACGATCGGCGCACTGCTCTCCGCGATCGGCATCGCGGGCATGGACCGCCTCGTGCAGAGGAACGTACTGGCCATGTCCGGCAGGGCAGTTGAGGCCGCGGGCGACGTCTCGACGCTGCTGCTCGACAAGACCGGCACCATCACCCTCGGCAACCGCCAGGCCTCCGAGTTCGTGCCGGTCACCGGCACCACCGAGGCCGAGGTCGCCGACGCCGCCCAGCTCTCCTCGCTGGCCGACGAGACGCCCGAGGGCCGCTCCATCGTCGTCCTGGCGAAGGAGAAGTACGGTCTGCGGGAGCGCCACCAGGGCGAGTTGGCCCACGCCGAGTGGATCGCGTTCACCGCGCAGACCCGCATGTCGGGTGTGGACGTCGACGGGCGCAAGATCCGCAAGGGTGCGGCCGGTTCGGTCGTCACCTGGGTCCGGGAGCGGGGCGGCGAGGTGTCCGAGGACGCGGGTGCGCTCACCGACCGGATCTCCGCGGCCGGCGGCACCCCGCTGCTCGTGGCGGTCGAAGACACCGACGGCGCACGGGTGTTGGGCGTCATCCACCTCAAGGACGTCGTCAAGGCGGGCATGCGCGAGCGGTTCGACGAGCTGCGCCGCATGGGCATCAAGACCGTCATGATCACGGGTGACAACCCGCTGACCGCCAAGGCGATCGCCGAAGAAGCGGGCGTCGACGACTTCCTCGCGGAGGCCACTCCCGAGGACAAGATGGCGCTCATCAAGCGGGAGCAGGCCGGCGGCAAGCTGGTCGCGATGACCGGTGACGGCACGAACGACGCGCCCGCGCTGGCCCAGGCGGACGTCGGCGTCGCGATGAACACCGGCACGTCGGCCGCGAAGGAGGCCGGCAACATGGTCGACCTCGACTCGAACCCGACCAAGCTCATCGAGATCGTCGAGATCGGCAAGCAACTCCTCATCACCCGGGGCGCGTTGACGACGTTCTCGATCGCCAACGACGTCGCGAAGTACTTCGCGATCATCCCGGCACTGTTCGCGGCCGTCTACCCGGGCCTGGACAAGCTCAACATCATGCACCTGGCCTCGCCCGACTCCGCGATCCTCTCCGCGGTCATCTTCAACGCGCTGGTCATCATCGCGCTGGTCCCGCTCTCCCTGCGGGGCGTGCAGTACCGGCCGGTCAGCGCCGACAAGATGCTCCGCCGCAACCTCGGGATCTACGGCATCGGCGGACTGATCGCCCCCTTCATCGGCATCAAGATCATCGACCTCCTCATCTCCCTCATCCCCGGAATCGGCTGATCGGCATGAACAACTCGGTATCCAACACAGCCCGGTTGCTCTGGGCGGCCCTGCGTGCCCTGCTCGTGCTGACCCTGGTGACCGGTGTCATCTACCCGCTGGCCGTGACGGGCGTGGCCCAGGCGCTGTTCAACAACAAGGCGAACGGCTCGGAGATCAAGGCGGACGGCAAGGTCGTCGGTTCCTCGCTCATCGGCCAACAGGGCTACAGCCTGGACTACTTCCAGGGACGCCCTGCCAACGGCCTGGGCACGAACTCGGTCAACACCCAGTACAAGCTGATCCTCTCCGGTGCCACCAACCTCGCCGCCGACAGCAAGGTGCTCGTCAAGCAGGTGGAGGACGCCAAGGCCGCTGTCGTGAAGAACAACTCCACGGCCGACTACAAGGTCAAGCCGTCCCAGGTACCGGCCGACGCGGTCACCTCCTCCGGCTCCGGCCTCGACCCGGACATCTCCCCGGCCTACGCCGAACTCCAGGTCCACCGGGTCGCCGAGCGCAACCACCTCTCCGTCGGCCAGGTGGAGAAACTGGTCAAGGAGCACACCGACAGCCGCACCCTCGGCTTCATCGGCGAGCCGACGGTGAACGTGCTGGAGCTCAACATCGCGCTCAAGTCCCTTGTGACGAAGAGCTGATGGCGTTACACGACCGGCAGGGGAGTCGGCGGCCCGGGGGACATCCCGGTGCCGCCGACTCCCGCCGCCATGCCAGGGACCACACGAAAGGCACACCCCCATGACACGGGTGCTGGTGGTGGAGGACGACCCGCAGCTCGTGCGGGCCCTCGTGATCAACATGCAGGCCCGGCAGTACGGCGTCGACGCCGCCCCGGACGGCGCCACCGCGCTCCGGCTCGCGGCCGCGCGGCAGCCGGACGTCGTGATGCTCGACCTCGGACTGCCCGACATGGACGGCGTCGACGTCATCAGGGCGCTGCGCGGCTGGACCCGGGTCCCGATCCTGGTGCTGTCGGCCCGGCAGGCCTCCGACGAGAAGGTCGCCGCCCTCGACGCGGGCGCCGACGACTACATCACCAAGCCGTTCAGCATGGACGAACTCCTCGCCCGGCTACGGGCCGCCGTCCGCCGTGTCGAGGACGTGCCGCTCGCCCCGACGACCACTCTCGTCACCACCGACGACTTCACCATCGACCTGCTCGCCAAGAAGGCCACCCGCGCCGGACACGACATCCGGCTCACCCCGACCGAGTGGCATCTGCTGGAGATCCTGGTCACCAACCCCGGCCGCCTGATCACCCAGAAGTACCTGCTGCAAGAGGTGTGGGGGGTGACCCAGAGCAACAAGACCAACTATCTCCGGGTCTACATGGCCCAGTTGAGAAGGAAGTTGGAGGGGGATCCGTCGAGCCCCCGCTATCTGATCACCGAGCCCGGCATGGGCTACCGCTTCGAAGGATGACATGGGACGCGGCAAGCTCCGGATCTACCTCGGCGCGGCACCGGGCGTCGGCAAGACGTACGCGATGCTGTCCGAGGCCCACCGGCGGACCGAGCGGGGCACCGACTGCGTGGTCGCCTTCGTGGAACACCACAGCAGACCGCGCACCGAGGTGATGCTGCACGGCCTCGAGGAGATCCCGCGCCGTGAACTCGCCTACCGGGACACGACGTTCACCGAGATGGACGTCGACGCGGTCCTCGCCCGGCACCCCGAGGTCGCCCTCGTCGACGAACTGCCGCACACCAACATCCCCGGCTCCCGCAACGCCAAGCGCTGGCAGGACATCGAGGAGCTGCTGGCGGCAGGCATCGACGTGATCTCGACCGTCAACATCCAGCACCTGGAATCCCTGGGCGACATCGTCGAGTCCATCACCGGCGTACGCCAGCAGGAGACCGTCCCGGACGAGGTCGTCCGCCGCGCCGACCAGATCGAGCTGGTCGACATGTCACCGCCCGCGCTACGGCGCCGGATGGCCCACGGCAACATCTACAAACCGGACAAGGTCGACGCGGCCCTCTCCAACTACTTCCGGCCCGGAAACCTCACGGCCCTAAGGGAGTTGGCGCTGCTCTGGCTCGCCGACCGGGTCGACGCCTACCTCCAGGAGTACCGCAGCGAACACCGCGTCTCGGCGATCTGGGGCTCGCGGGAGCGGATCGTCGTAGGCCTCACCGGTGGTCCGGAGGGACGCACGCTGATCCGCAGGGCCGCGCGCCTCGCCGAAAAGGGCGCGGGCGGTGAGGTGTTGGCGGTCTACATCTCCCGCAGCGACGGACTGACCTCTGCCTCCCCGAAGGAACTGGCCCAACAGCGCACTCTGGTCGAGGACTTGGGCGGCACCTTCCACCACGTCGTCGGTGAGGACATCCCGGCAGCCCTGCTGGACTTCGCGCGCGGGGTCAACGCCACCCAGATCGTCCTCGGCGTCTCCCGCCGCAAGGGCTGGCAGTACGTCTTCGGGCCCGGCGTCGGCTCGACGGTCGCCCGCGAGTCCGGCCCCGATCTCGACGTCCACCTCATCACCCACGACGAGGCGGGCAAGGGACGCGGACTGCCCGTGAACCGGGGCACACGGCTCGGGCGCGCCCGCATCGTCTGGGGCTGGCTGGCCGGAATCGGCGGACCGCTGCTGCTCACCTGGCTGTTGAGCAGTGTGGCCCCCGAAGTCGGCCTGGCCAACGACATGTTGCTGTACCTGTCCCTGACGGTGGCGGCGGCCCTGCTCGGCGGACTCTTCCCCGCACTGGCCTCGGCGGCGGTCGGATCGCTGCTGCTGAACTGGTACTTCACCCCGCCGGTGCACACCTTCACGATCGCCGACCCCAAGAACATCGTGGCCATCGCGATCTTCGTGGCCGTGGCGGTGTCGGTCGCGTCGGTGGTGGATTTGGCAGCCCGCCGCACCCACCAAGCCGCCCGGCTGCGCGCCGAGTCGGAGATCCTCTCCTACCTCGCGGGCAATGTGCTGCGCGGTGAGACCAGCCTCGAAGCCCTCCTGGAACGGGTCCGGGAGACCTTCGGCATGGAGTCCGCCGCCCTGCTGGAGCGCGCGAGCGACGTCGAACCCTGGACGTGCGCGGGCAGTGTCGGCCCCCGCCCCTGTCAGAACCCCGAGGACGCGGACGTCGACGTACCGGTCGGCGACCACATGGCCCTCGCCCTCTCCGGCCGGGTCCTGCCCGCCGAGGACCGCCGCGTCCTGGCCGCCTTCGCCGCGCAGGCCGCCGTGGTCCTGGACCGCCGCCGCCTGCGCGAAGAGGCCGACCAGGCAAGGGCGTTGGCGGAGGGCAACCGCATCCGCACGGCGCTCCTGGCCGCCGTAAGCCATGACCTGCGGACCCCGCTCGCCGGCATCAAGGCGGCCGTCTCCTCGCTCCGGTCCGAGGACGTCGCATGGTCGGACGAGGACCAGGCCGAGCTGCTGGCCGGCATCGAGGACGGCGCCGACCGCCTCGACAACCTCGTCGGGAACCTCCTCGACATGTCCCGCCTCCAGACCGGCACGGTCACCCCGATCATCAGCGAGGCGGACCTCGACGAGGTGATCCCGATGGCGCTGGGCGGGGTCCCCGAGGACAGCGTCGAACTCGACATCCCCGAAAGCCTGCCCATGGTCCCCGTCGACAAGGGCCTGCTGGAACGAGCCGTAGCCAACATCGTCGAGAACGCGGTCAAATACAGCCCGGAGCGAACTCCCGTACTGGTCAAGGCGAGTGCCATCGCCGACCGCGTCGAGATCCGGGTCGTCGACCGCGGCCCCGGCGTCCCCGACGAGGCCAAGAACCGCATCTTCGAGCCCTTCCAGCGCTACGGCGACGCCCCGCGCGGCGCCGGAGTGGGCCTCGGCCTCGCGGTCGCCCGCGGCTTCACCGAGGCCCTCGGCGGCACCCTCAGCGCCGAGGACACCCCCGGCGGCGGCCTCACGATGGTCCTCAGCCTCCACCTCGCCCCCGCACCCGCCCTTGCCCCCGCCGAAGGTTCCACCTACAGTCCCGCTCCGTAAGATTCGGCAAGCGGCCCGAAACTTTCGAGATCGGGCTGTACGGAGGGGCGGAGACCCATGCGGACCTACGACAACCCGGTCATCGGCGGCTTCCACCCCGACCCCAGCGTGTGCCGGGTCGGCGAGGACTACTACCTCGCGTGCTCCAGCTTCGAGTACTTCCCGGGGGTCCCGCTCTTCCACAGCCGCGACCTGGTGCACTGGCGCCAGATCGGCAACGCCCTTGACCGGCCAGGGCAGTTGGACCTGCCCGACGACACTCCCGCCTCGGCCGGCATCTACGCCCCCACCCTCCGCCACCACGACGGCCGCTTCTACCTGATCACCACCGACGTGCGCGGCAAAGGCACCTTCCTCGTCACCGCCGACCGGCCCGAGGGCCCCTGGTCGGACCCGGTCCTCGTCGACATCCCCGGCATCGACCCCGACCTGGCCTGGGACGAGGACGGCACCTGCTGGTGTGCCATGGCCGGGGTGACGGTGTCCCGCATCGACCCGGCGACCGGCAAGGTCCTGGAGGGCCCGCTCCCGATCTGGTCCGGCACCGGACTCCAGCACCCGGAGGCCCCGCACCTCTACCGCGTCGGCGACTGGTGGTACCTGATGATCGCCGAGGGCGGCACCGCACACGGCCACAGCGTCTCCATCGCCCGCGCCCGCTCGCCGCGCGGCCCCTACGAACCGGCCCCCGCCAACCCGATCCTGACCCACCGCAGCACGGACCTCCCCATCCAGAGCACCGGCCACGCCGACCTGGTCACCGCACCCGACGGCACCTGGTGGATGGTGCTGCTCGGCACCCGGCCCCGGGGCTGGTTCCCCGGCTTCCACGTGCTCGGCCGTGAGACGTTCCTGACCCCGGTCGAGTGGGTGGACGGCTGGCCCCGGGTCGGCCCGGTACGGGAACAGCACACGGCACCGGAGGTCTGGCAGCCCTTCCAACTCCCGCCGGTTCGCGACGACTTCGACGCCCCGGCCCTCGCCCACTCCTGGATCTCCCCGCGCAGCAGGCGGGACGACAGCTGGTCGCTGACTCGTCGACCGGGCTGGCTGACGCTGGACGCTCAGAGGGGTCAGGTGTTCCTCGGTCGCCGCCAACAGCACCCAGACTGCCGCGCGTCCGTCCGGATCGACCCCGGCTCCGGCCGCGCAGGCCTCTCCGTCCGCATGGACGAGGCGCATCACTACGACATCGAGGTCGCCGGGGGAGCGGTGAGCGTGGTCGCGCGGATCGGTCCCGTACGGCAGCGGATCGCCTCGCGTGCGGTACCGCCGGGCCCGGTCGCCCTGACCGTCGACATCGCGGCGACCGACGCCGACACACGAGCCCCCGACATCCTCACGTTCTCCGTGGAGGGTCCCGAAATGGCCGTAGAACTGGCGGAGTTGGACGGACGTTATCTTTCCACGCAAGTGGCGGGGGGATTCACCGGACGGGTGATCGGCATGTACGTGACTGAGGGGGAGGCTGCCTTCGACTGGTTCGACTACCAGGAGGCACTGCGATAGCGGCCGACTACGCGGGGTGACCGACCCCGGAAATGCGTCGGGGCCGGTGCGCACCTCATGTGTGCGGCCGGCCCCTCATGTCCCTGAAATGCTCACGCGGGAAATGCTCAAGCGGCTGTCACCACTTGGCGGTGCGGGGCGATGATCTGCCCGTCGGGCAGGAGCTCACCGGTGTCCTCGAACAGGAGAACGCCGTTGCACAGCAGGCTCCAGCCCTGTTCCGGGTGGGACGCCATGAGGCGGGCGGATTCCCGGTCGGCGGATTCGGCTGTGGGACACGGTGGCTGGTGCTTGCACATTGGTGGGATCTCTCGCTCTGTTGTGGTCATGTCCGTCCCCCGTGGTGTTGAGTCGGTCCGAACCCAGTGTTGCCCCATGGACGTCAATCCGCAGGGATTTAGCAGCACCGCTTCTCACAGGTTCATGACGCGTCACCCGCGCGGACGGTTCATCCCAATTCCCAGCTCGTACGAGCTTTTT
Source organism: Streptomyces sp. N50 (assembly GCF_033335955.1). Taxonomy (GTDB): domain Bacteria; phylum Actinomycetota; class Actinomycetes; order Streptomycetales; family Streptomycetaceae; genus Streptomyces. The sequence continues at coordinate 1,065,414 of NZ_CP137549.1, read as the reverse complement.
CGTGCTCGGACGAGCGTTACGAGCGTGAAAGGGCCGGAAACGCGATCGTACCCCGCCACCGGGAATTCGGTGACGGGGTACGAGGGTGACCGGAGGGGAAAGTCAGGCGGGGGAACCGAGCAGCGGCGCCGGAGTCACCCGATGGGTCAGCACCGGCAGCAACTCGGCGACCCGGTGCGGACGGTGGGCCGCGATGCCGGGCGGTGCCGGGGCCAGCGGGACCAGCAGATCGGACGCGACGGGGTGGCCGCCGGAGCCGTCCTCGGTGAGGTCGCCGTGCAGCCAGAGCGTGAGCATGTAGAGGCCGGGCACCGAGAGGAGGCGCGGCTGGTAGGCGCCCTTCATGTTCTCGGCCTGGCGCAGCGCCCGCTCGGTGGAGGCGATGTACGGACCCTCGAAGAAGTGCGAGAACGCCCACCCGTCGGGGGTCAGCATCGTCTCGGCCGCGGCGACCGCGCGGTCCCCGCAACGGATCAGGAAACGCCATCCGGCCAGCCGGGTGACGGCCGTCCCGTCCGCGGACACGCGGTCCAACACATGCAGGGGCAGCGGGAGTTCGGGTGTTGCCGGTCCCTGAGCAGCGCGCAGGGACGGCGTCTTGGCCTCGCGGACCGCGGTGGGGGAACCGAGTGCCGTGAGAACGGAGCGCAGGGCGGGCGCGGGAGCCGGGGGGACATGCAGCGGCATGGTGGGTCGCCTCTCATTCGACAGGCACTGATGGCGCGAGGGCGGGGCGGGGGCGGACGGCGCTGTCAGCTCTCGGGGTCAGGGAGGCCGGGCCGGGTTCCGTGAGCATGGGTGCGGCCTGCCGCACGTCACCTAGACGGCAGGTTCCAGGACCGGGGCGCCAACCTTCTGCCTTGTTCGCGGAGTTTATACGACACGCGTTCAGCTGATGTTTCGTCTAACCGTTTCCCGTATGAACAACAAGGACCTATTCGGCCACCGATTCACGGGAATCATCCAGGTTCCGAACGGGCTCTGTGGCGATGACCTCGGGATATGTCACCGATGGGGTCGGCCAATTCTCGTCGGCGTTTTTCACGAGGTTCTCATAGCGCGGGAACTGCTCGCTGCCGCATGCCTCGTGAATGTGCCGCGGGTCACGTTCGACCAGAGTAGCGGGCGCCGGGCCGGTCCGGGGACGTTATCGATCGCCAGGTCTGGGCATCATCCTTCCTGACCCGGGGACGAGTGGGACGAGGAGGTGACGCATCGTGGGGGAGAAGGTCGTTTCGGGAGGATCGTTCGAGCTCGCCGACCGTCAGCGCTACCGCGCCAAGCTGCGGCGCTGTCTGACGGTGCTGGAGCGGCTGCTGGCCGAGAAGCGGTTCGATCGCCCGAAGAACCTCATGGGGCTGGAGATCGAACTGAACCTCGTCGGTTCCGACGGCATGCCGAGAATGCTGAATGGCGAGGTGCTGGAACGCATCGCGAGCCGAGATTTCCAAACAGAACTCGCCATGTTCAATCTGGAAGTCAACATTGCCCCACACCGATTGGAGGGCCGGGTATTCGACCGGCTCGCCGAGGAGATCCGTACGTCACTGGCATATGCCCATCGGAAAGCGGGCGAGGTCGACGCGGGAATACTGATGATCGGCATTCTGCCGACGCTCGACCGGGACGACCTGGTCTCCTCGAACCTCTCCGCGGTCGACCGCTACACCCTGCTCAACGATCAGATCGTGGCGGCCCGCGGCGAGGATTTCGTCCTCGACATCGAGGGCGTCGAGCACCTCACCTGCACCTCGGGCTCCATCGCGCCCGAAGCCGCCTGCACCTCCGTGCAGTTGCACCTCCAGGTCACCCCGGACCGCTTCGCCGACGTGTGGAACGCGGCCCAGGCCGTCGCCGCCGTCCAGGTCGCCGTGGGTGCCAACTCGCCCTTCCTGTTCGGCCGTGAGCTGTGGCACGAGTCCCGGCCCCCGCTCTTCCAGCAGGCCACGGACACCCGCCCGCCCGAACTCCAGGCCCAGGGCGTCCGCCCCCGCACCTGGTTCGGCGAGCGCTGGGTCACCTCGGCCTACGACCTCTTCGAGGAGAACCTGCGCTTCTTCCCGCCCCTGCTCCCGATCCACGACGACGAGGAACCCCTCGACGTCCTCGACGCGGGCGGCATCCCCACCCTCGCCGAACTCGTCCTGCACAACGGCACGGTGTACCGCTGGAACCGCCCGGTCTACGGCATCGCCGACGGCGTCCCGCACCTGCGCGTCGAGAACCGCGTCCTGCCGGCCGGACCCACGGTCACCGACGTCATCGCCAACACCGCGTTCTACTACGGCGTCGTCCGCGCGCTCGCCGAGGAGTCGCGGCCGGTGTGGACCCGGCTGCCCTTCGAAGCGGCCGCCGCCAACTTCGACACCGCGTGCCGCCACGGCATCGACGCCCGGCTTCTCTGGCCCCGGCGCGGACGCCTCGGCGGCACCACCGAGATCGACGCGGTGGCCCTCGTACGCGACGAACTGCTGCCGCTCGCGGAGGCCGGTCTGGACGCGTGGGGGGTCGAACCGGCCGACCGGGACCTGTACTTGGGCGTGATCGACGAGCGCTGCCGCCGTCGGGCGAACGGCGCGACCTGGCAGTCCGCCACGTTCCACCGAGCGCTGGAACAGGGGCTCACCCGGGAGGCCGCCTTCGCCGCCACGACGCGCCGCTACAGCGAGTTGATGCATCTCGGGGAGCCGGTCCACACGTGGCCGGTGGGGTTGCCGGAGCCGGTCCCGCTGGGGTGAGGTGTGGGGGTGGGGTGTCGGGTGGGGTCAACTGGATCTGTTTCAGCCCGCGTTGGCCGACGCGCCCGCCGCCACGATGGCCTGGAGGATCACCGACTGGATCTGGGCCGGGTTCGTCACCTCGTGGCCCGAGCCGCCGGTAGCCTCGGCGATCTGGCGGGCCTCCTCCTTGTCGGCCTCCGGACCCACCCCGATCATGATGAGCGGCACCGGCCGTTCAGGGCTGGCGAGTTGACGCAACTGATTGATGAGCGTGGAGCGGGAGATGCTGCCCGGGTCCTGGTTGACCCCGTCGGTCAGGATGACCAGCGCGTTGAACTTCCCCTTCGCGTAAGAGGACGTGGCCGCCTTGTACGCGGCGAGCGTGGTGTCGTAGAGCCCGGTCGCGCCGTTCGGCACCGGCTTCAGCGAGCCGAACGCCGCTGACAGGGCGTCCCGTTGGGTGCCGTCGCCCTTGTGGTCGCCGAGCCGTTCCGTCGGTACCAGGACGCGGTAGTCCTTGTCGCCGTCGAGCTTGGTCGAGAACTCCCACAGCCCGATCTCGTCCTCGGGCGTGAAGGTGGCGAGTGCCTGGAGCAGCGAGGCCTTCGTGACGTCCATCCGCGACTGTCCGGTCCCCGGCACCGTCTCCGCCATCGAGCCGGACGCGTCGACGACCGTGGTGATCCGCGCGCTCTGCACCGTGATCGTCCAGGTGCCCAGGGCCTCTTGGAGCGCCGTGTCGGAGGCGGGCTCGGGCGCGGCGACGGCGTACGGCTGCGGACTGCTGCCACCGGCCTTCGCGACCACGGCCTTCGGCGCGGCGTCGTCATCCGTGCGGAAGCCGTACTTCTCCATGAGCTTCTGCTGCGCGGGTTGGCTCAGATAGGTCATGAACCGGATCGCGGCCCGGCTCTGGTCCGTGGTCAGCCGTTCCTGGTCGACCAGGTTGTACGGGTAGTCGAGCCGCGGGGAGCCGTCCTTCGGGTAGAAGAGATCCAGGCTCCCGTCGCTGTCCGCCGAGGCGTTGTACGCGAACGCCGACTGCTCGCTGAGGACCAGCGCCTGGTTGCGCTTGGGATTGCCCTGCTCGGTGCCGGACGAGTTGCGCGGCAGGGTGTCCAGGACCTGGCTGTCGGTGTCCGAGGTCCGCTGCGACAGCGTCTTCATCATCGCCGCGGCCTGTGTGGCCCCGCCCTTGACCTTGGAGGCGGCCGTGCTCAGCTGCGTGAGCGCCAGCAGCCCGGTCGCGCTGCGCGCCGGGTCGGCCGCGCCCAGCCGCAGCGAGTCGTCCTGGAGGGTGGCACCGGCCAGGTCCAGCCAGTTGTAGGTCTTCTGCGGCCACCCGAGCGACTTCGCGGCGGCCGGGACCATCGCCACCCCGACCGGCGTGGAAGCCACGTTGCCCGCGGGGGTCACCTCCGTGGCGTCGCTGTCGGCGGCCGACGAGACCTCGTTCACCCACAGCTCCGAGTCGGGCACCCACACCTGTGCGTCCGGGTGTTTGCCCGCCTTGAGGGTGTCCGCGAACTTGTACGACTCCTGGGCGGTCACCGAGATGTTCAGACACTGCCCGTCGGACGTGATGCCCTCGTCGCGTGCCTGCCCGGCCGCCGCGCGCAGGGCGGGAGTCATGTCGGGGGAGGCGGCGATTCTCAGCCGTACCGCGTCCTTCCGGCAGGAGGAGCCGAAGGAGAGCAGCCCGCTCTGTACCGCCACGGCGGTACCGCCGGCGACGGTCAGCACGAGCACCGTGGCGATCGCCACCGTACGGCGGCGCGCGCGAGGACGGGGGTCGCTGCCGCCCGCCCCGTACTGATCGGGCAAGCTGTGACGTCCCATGACGGTGATGCCCCTCCCTGTTGAACCACGTGCCGGTATGCGGCCGTATGGCAGACATGGGGGAGGTACACCCCGAATCGCGTCCGTCCCCCCAACGGCCTGTCACGCACGATCTTCGTAAGTTCTTTCGAGACCCTAGCGGGGCGAAGATGGGCATGAGGCGGGATTTCCGAACTGAAGGCAGGTGTGCAGGTGGAGGCAGGGCAGGTGGCCGAATCTTTTCCGCTGGAGCGGCCCACACGGCGGATTCTCCGGTCCGAGGCACTGCTCGTTCTGGGGCTTTCGCTAGGTGCGAGCGGTGTGTCAGCCCTGATCAGTTTTGTCGGATCGGTCACGAAACCGGGAGGCCTCAAGGACCAGGCGGCCACCCTCAACGCCTCGGCCGCGCCGGGCCGTCCGTGGCTGGATCTCGCCTGGCAGCTGTTCGGCATCGCCTCGGCGCTCGTGCCCGTCGCCCTCGTCGCGCACTTCCTCCTGCGGGAGGGCGAGAGCCTGCGCACGATCGGCTTCGACCGCACCCGGCCCTGGCCCGACCTGGGCCGCGGGGCCGCGATCGCGGCGGTCATCGGCAGCACCGGCATCGCTTTCTACCTGTCCGCCCGCGGCCTCGGCTTCAACCTCACGGTGGTGCCGGAGGCGCTGCCCGACGTCTGGTGGAAGTACCCGGTCCTGATCCTCTCCGCGATGCAGAACGCGATCCTCGAAGAAGTGATCGTCGTCGGCTATCTCCTGCGCAGGCTCGGCCAGTTGGGCTGGACGCCGGGCACCGCGCTGGTGGCCAGTTCCGTGCTGCGCGGTAGCTACCACCTCTACCAGGGCATCGGCGGCTTCGTCGGCAACATGGTGATGGGCGTGGTGTTCGTGTACCTGTACCGGCGTTGGGGTCGCGTGGGTCCGCTGGTGGTGGCGCATTCGCTGCTCGACATCGGGGCGTTCGTCGGCTACGCGCTGCTGGCGGGGAAGGTGGGCTGGCTGCCGACGGCGTAGGCCGGGTAAGTCGCTTGCGTGGCAGGCCTGTTGAGGATCAGGCGAGCAGCTCGCCGTCGATGACCGTGACCGCGCGTCCGGTCAACAGGGTCCGGTCGCCCCGGAGTTCGGTACGGACGCGCCCGGAGCGGGGCGAGGCCTGCAGCCCGGTGAGGACCGTGCCGCCGAGCCGCTCGGACCAGTAGGGAGCCAGCGCGGTGTGCGCGCTGCCGGTGACCGGGTCCTCGTCGATCCCGACGTTCGGGAAGAAGCAGCGGGAGACGAAGTCGTAACCCCGGGTGGGGTCTTGGGCCCGGGCGGTGGCGATGATGCCACGTTCCGAGTGCGCGCCGAGAGCCTTGAGGTCCGGGGCGAGTCCTACGACGGTCTTCTCGTCGGCGAGTTCGACGAGGAGGTCGCCGATGTTCGGGCCGGTGTCGAACGCGGTCAGCGGCTCGGCGCCCAGAGCCTCGGTGACACCGTCAGGGATCTCGACGGGGGTCAGCGGTGCGGTCGGGAAGTCGAGGGTGATCGACCCGTCCCCGGCCGGCGTGGCGACGAGCACACCGCTCCGCGTGGCGAACCGCACGGTCCCTTCGTGGGTGCCGGTGCTGTGCAGGACGTGGGCCGTGGCGAGGGTCGCGTGCCCGCACATCGCGACCTCCGTCGTCGGCGTGAACCACCGCAACGCCCAGTCCGCGTCCCCGCCTTGGGGCAGCCGGTGCGCGAACGCCGTCTCGGCGTGATTCACCTCCAGCGCGATCTTCTGGAGCCGGTCGTCCGCCGGGAAGGCGTCGAAGGTGTCGAGGAGCAGCACCCCGGCCGGGTTGCCGGCGAAGGGGCGGTCGGTGAAGGCGTCGACGATTCGAATCCGCATGGCTCGACGCTAGGTGCTGCGCGGAGCCGCGGGCCAAGGCCAATTCGGGGGGACTGGACCGATTCGGGGGCGGCTATGCGGCCGAGGGGCCTTCCGGTTTCCGGGCCAGGAAGGCGGCGTGCGTCCGCTTCGCCCCCTCGGCCGGTTCCAGGACCAGGCGCGCGGTGAGCGTGAGCCCGGCCTGTGTCAGCAGCCCGGCGATCCGGTCCGGCGGGAGCAGGTGGGACTCGTAGGACACGGGGTGGCCGCCGTACGCCTGCGTGGGACGCAGGAGTTGGTCGTCTCCGACGTGGCCGGCCAGCAGCAGGTGGCCACCGGGGGCCAGCATGCGGTGGAACTCGCCGAAGACGACGGGGAGTTGGTCCGGCGGTGTGTGGTGGGTGGAGTAGTGGGCCAGGATGCCGCCGAGCTCGCCGTCCCCGATCGGCGGCGCGGTCATCGAGCCCACGGTGAAGGTCAGGTCCGGGTGGGCCCGGCGGGCCAGTTCGATCATCTTGGGGGAGATGTCGATGCCGAAGACAGGCACCCCGAGGCCCGCCATGTACGCCGTGATCTTCCCGGGCCCGCACCCCAGGTCCGCCACGGGCCCGAGGTCGGCCGCCCGCACGGTCTCGGCGAACGCGGCCGGCATCGCGCGGGACACCGGGTCCAACTCGCCCGGTTCCTTGACGAGTTGGACGTAGGCGGCGGCGACGGTGTCGTACGACTCCCGGATCGCGGCGAGGTAGGAAGGCGGCTGCTCGGTCACGCCGGTGACTCTAGGGGGTGTCGTCGGGAGGAGGCGGACGGGACTGCCGGGCGGCTGCCGGACCGGGCTGTCGGAAGGGGGTTGTCATCCGAACGGTTCCGATATATCGTTGACGCATCGCGACAGATCAACGATGGAATGGAGTGATTGCGATGCGTACCCACGGATACGAGCGTGGACATGGACAGGACGGACCCTCCCGGCGCGGCCGGGGTGGCCCTGACGGGCGGCGTGGGGCATTCGGTCCCTTCGGGCCCGGTGGACCTGGTGGTCCCGGTGGCCCCGGATTCGGGCCGGGCTTCGGTCCCGGTCCCTGGGGCGGACGAGGGCGCGGCGGCCCGAGGGGTGGCAGGGCGCGGCGCGGCGACGTGCGCGCGTCGATCCTCGCCCTCCTCAAGGACCGGCCGATGCACGGCTACGAGATGATCCAGGAGATCGCCGAGCGCAGCGGCGGCGCGTGGAAGCCGAGCCCCGGCTCGGTCTACCCCACCCTGCAGCTGCTGGAGGACGAGGGCCTGATCGCCAGTGAGTCGGAGGGCGGCAAGAAGCTCTTCGCCCTCACCGAGGCCGGCCGTACCGCGGCCGAAGAGGGCCCGGACGCCCCTTGGGAAGAGGCTTCCCGCGGGGTCGACTGGGAGGCCCTCAGTGAGATCCGCCAGGCCGGCTTCGGTCTGATGGAGGCCTTTGGCCAGGTCTGGAAGACCGGCAGCAAGGAGCAGCGCGAGAAGGCGCTGACCGTCATCAACGACGCCCGCAAGAAGCTGTACCTGATTCTGGCCGACGAGGACTGATGTCCTCGGGGTCGGAAGAGGTGGCAGGCCAAGGCGCCTCACGGAACTTCCGTGGGGCGCCTTCCCTGTGCGCGTTCCCTTTCCTGCGGTGCCCCGGCGCGTTCCTCAGGCCACCAGCCCGGCCAGTTTGCGCAGCGACTCGTTCAGGGCAGCCGTACCCGAGTCCTTCAGTTTGCCCGCCATCAGCGACACCGCCGCCCCCGTGAACTCACCGTCGATCCTGACCGTCGTGGCGTCGCCGTCGGGCGTGAGCGTGTAGCGCGTGGCGACGTTGACGGCCATCGGGCCCTTGCCGCGGATGGCGAACACCCGGGCCGGTTCGACCTCCTCGATGGTCCACTCGACCTCGGCCGGGAAGCCCATCAGCTTCATGTTCTCCTGGAAGGTCCCGCCCACCGCGAGCGCGTCCGGGCCGCCCTTGGGGAAGTTGGTGTGGGTCGCGTTCCACTCGCCGTACGCGGGCCAGTCCGTGAGTTGAGCCCACACCTTCTCGGCCGGGGCCTCGATGCGTGCCTCCGCGCTGATTTCGGCCATGCGACCACCTCTTCGTATCGGACTGCGTATCGGGCTACCGTGTCGCGGAACGTAGCCGCAGGGCGCGCAACATTCAATACTGATGAACCGTCAGGAATTGTGTGCGTGGGCCGAGTTGCGGGGTTCAGCTCACCCGTCGTATGACGGCCGCGTCGAACAGGTCCCACGCGCGCGGGTGGGCGCTCTCGTCGTGGCAGTGCCACGCGTCCCAGAACAGGTCGGCGAGCAGCGCGTCCTCCGGGGCGTACACCCGGTACACGTACTGTCTGCCGTCGACCGCCGGCAATGCCACCAGCCAGCACCTGCTCTCCATGTCCGCGAAAGACGTACGCCGGGTGCAGCGCGGTTGCGCACGGGGCGCGCGGCGGTCGGGCGCGCGCCTCTCGGGGTCAAGGGGCGTGATCTCATCCGTAAGGAGGAGATTCCGTCGCCCCGGGTCCACTCTGTGTGGGACGCCGAAATGCAACCCTCCGGGGATGCCCTCAATGCGGGGGACTGATGGGGTAAGGGTGTGCAACCCCAGATCCCCAGGCAGTCGGTCCGCGAGCAAGGAATCCACCGCGCGGACAACGATGCCAGGCTCAGTGCAGAGCTGGCAGCGGTGGTCGCCGGTGCGCGCCGCCGGGCCCTGCGGGACGGGGACCGTCAGATCGACACGGCCCACCTGCTGCACAGCCTCCTGGAGTCCGACCCCGAGGCACGCGCCGTCTTCGGCGACGGCCCGCAGATCGCCCGGCTCCTCGGCTATCTCGTCCAGCGCAGCATCGGCTACGGCCTCCGCTGGCAGGGCACGGTCGAGGACTCCGGCGCGATCCCGGTGATCGCCGCGGCGGAGGGCTGGTCACCGCTGGCCGCCGACGCGCTGGAGTACGCCTGTGAGCGCGCCGGACTCCGCGACGGCGACCGGGCGTGCGGCATCGACCTCCTCGCCGCGATCGTCGCGGACCCGGAGTCCCGTGCGGTCGAGGTCCTCCACCGCGCGGGCATCGAATCCCCCGAGGTGTTGATCTGGATCGAGGGCCGCTCAGGGGAGTACGTCAGGGGCGCCGAGACGGGTTGCTGAGGGTCCACGCCGTGAGACAGGTGTCAACGGGGGTGACGCTCCTGTCGTCCCCTGTCATCATGTGGCCGTGCATACGTCTGAGAGCAGTGCGGCCGGAGGTGGCGGCGGTAAGAGTGTCGGGCTGGGCCTGGCGCTCGGGTCCGCGCTGGCCTTCGGGGGATCCGGGGTCGCGGCGAAGCCGTTGATCGAGGCGGGGCTGGACCCGTTGCACGTGGTGTGGCTCCGGGTCGCCGGCGCGGCCCTCGTGATGCTGCCCCTCGCCGTACGGCACCGCGCGCTCGTACGGACCCGCCCCGCGCTGCTCCTCGGGTTCGGGCTGCTCGCCGTGGCCGGTGTCCAGGCCTGCTACTTCGCCGCGATCTCCCGCATACCCGTCGGGGTCGCCCTGCTCGTGGAGTACCTCGCCCCCGCCCTCGTACTCGGCTGGGTGCGGTTCGTGCAGCGGCGGCCGGTCACCCGTGCCGCCGCGCTCGGTGTCGTCCTCGCGGCCGGGGGGCTCGCCTGTGTCGTCGAGGTGTGGGCGGGCCTGAGCTTCGACGCCGTGGGACTGCTGCTCGCGCTCGCCGCCGCCTGCTGCCAGGTCGGCTACTTCGTCCTGTCCGACCAGGGCGGCGACGCCGGCGACGCGGCCCCCGACCCTCTCGGCGTGATCGCGTACGGCCTGCTCGTCGGCGCCCTCGTCCTGACCGCCGTGGCCCGCCCCTGGACCATGGACTGGTCGATCCTCGCGGGCGACGCCCACATGAACGGCACCCCGGTCCCGGCCGCCCTCCTGCTCGCCTGGATCGTCCTGATCGCCACGGTCCTGGCGTACGTCACCGGAGTCGTCTCCGTCCGCCGTCTCTCCCCGCAGGTCGCGGGCGTCGTGGCCTGCCTCGAAGCGGTCGTCGCGACCGTCCTCGCCTGGATCCTCCTCGGCGAACACCTCTCCGCACCGCAGATCGCCGGCGGAGCGGTGGTCCTGCTGGGCGCCTTCATCGCCCAGTCCTCGGCGCCCACGAAGGGCTCCGTCGACCCGGTGGCGGGCGGCGGCCCGGAACGCGAGCCGGCCACACGGGAGACGACGGCCTGAGCGCGTCGTACGACAGGTCGTCCCGCCGTCCCGCCACCCGCTCACCGCACCCGCCCCCTCCGCAGGCTGGGGTTATTTCTAACCGGTCACCGGGGCGGGCAGCGGTTAGATTTACCCCCAGCTTCCAGCGCCCCCACACCGGACCGCCCCTCAGCTCGGCCGGCGACGGGCATGCCGCAGCTCGCGGTCGACGGCCCACGCGTCGGCGACCGGGCCGATGTGGCCGAGCTTGTCGGGGTTGATCACGGCGCGGATGGTCTGGATCCGGCCGTCGAGGACGTCGAGGGCCAGGGTGTGGAGGACCCTTCCGTCGCGGTCGCGGAAGAGCGCGCCGGGCTGGCCGTTGACCTCGTGCGGTTCGTACGACACGTCGATGCGGATCAGCCAGGGGAAGACCGTGCCCAGCACCCGGGCCACGTTCTCCGCCCCGGCGACGGCCTTGGCCAGCTGCGGGGCCTTCCCGCCGCCGTCACCGACGAACTGCACGTCGGCGGCGAGCAGTTCACGCAGTCCGCCCACGTCGCCGTCCTTCAGCGCGTCGAAGAACCGGGTCGCCAGCTCCTCCCGCTCCTGCCGGTCCGCGGCGAACCGGGGACGCCGGTCCGCCATGTGCCGCCGCGCCCGTACCAGCAACTGCCGGCACGCCGACTCCGAACGCCCCACGGTCGTGGCGATCTCGTCGAAGCCGAAGGCGAACACCTCCCGCAGCACGAACACCGCCCGCTCCAGCGGGCTGAGCTGCTCCAGCAGCAGAAGGGCCGCCATCGACACCGAGTCGGCCAGCTCCACCGACCGCGCCGGATCCTGGTAGGGGTCGCTCAGCAGCGGCTCGGGGAACCACGGACCGACGTACTCCTCCCGCCGTACCCGGGCGGAACGCAGCACATCGATCGCGATCCGCGTCACCGTGGCCGACAGGAAGGACTTGACCGACGTGGGCCGGGTGGCCGTGCCGTCGAACCGCAGCCAGGTCTCCTGCACCGCGTCCTCGGCCTCGCCCACACTGCCCAGAATCCGATAGGCGATCGAGAACAGCAGTGGCCGCAGCTCCTCGAACTCCTCGACCTTGCTCACGCCGAATCCCCTTCCCCTGCCCGTAGTTGTCCCACTCAGCCGAACAGCCCGGGCTCATAGTCGCCCGCGCACGGCTGCCGGGTGATGATGTTCAGCCGGTTCACCGAGTTCATGAAGGAGACCAGGATGACGAGCGTGGTGAGCTGCTCGTCGTCGTAGTGCTTGGCGGCGTGCGCCCACACCTCGTCGCTCACCCCGCCGGCCGCGTCCGCGACCCGGGTCCCCTCCTCGGCCAGCTCCAGCGCGGCCCGCTCCGCCTCGGTGAAGACCGTGGCCTCCCGCCAGGCCGCGACCAGGTTCAGCCGCACCGAGGTCTCGCCCTCGGCCGCGGCCTCCTTGGTGTGCATGTCGATGCAGATGGCGCAGCCGTTGATCTGGCTCACCCGCAACGCCACCAGCTCCTGCGTCAGCGCCGGCAGCGCCGACCCCTTGAGCGTCCGGCCCACCGCCATGAACTGCTTGGCGGCCTTGCCGGCGATCGGGCTGGAGAGGTAGTTCAGTCGTGCGTCCATCGTGTGCCTCCGTGGGCTGTGTTCGTCACTGGCTACACCCCCGAGACGAGACAGCCCGGCCCCCTGTGACATCGGCGAAAGTGACCTGCGTCTCTCACCCGTCGGCGTCTCCGAGAAGCCCCGGCGTGACGGAAGGTCCGTCCCTCAGCCCTCGCGCCGCCGTAGCAGATGCTCACGGGCCACCGCGTCCCGAGGGCCATCCCGCTCCACGAGCCCCGCCGCGATACGGTCCTGGACCTCGGTCGCGCGATGGTTCGCGTACTTGAACTTCGCCCGTACGCCTGTCACTTCGAGCCGTACGACCCGGATGCCGGACAACAGCCGTCCGTACGGCGCCTCGCCCGCGGCGACCGTCGAGGAGCCGCCCTCGGGCTGGAAGTGGCCGACCTGGCGGTTGAGCAGGGTCGCCGTCTCGGCGGGGTCGTCCACCAGGTGGGCGGTGCACCGGAGTTGGACCGCCGCGTAGAAGCTGGTCGGCACACCGTGCTCGGGCGGGCCGTCCGGGTCCGCCTGCCAGGGGCCGGGGACGTAGACGTAGTCGTCGACGACGCTCAGGACCACCTGGGGGTCCGTCTTCAGTGCGCGCAACAGGGGGTTGGGGCGGGCGAGATGGGTGACCGCCTCGCCGCGTCCGGGGTCGTAGGCGAAGTGGAGGGGCTGGACGAACGGGGGTTCGCCGGAAGGGCCGTTGACGGCCAGCTGGCCGAAGTCGTGTGCGGCGAGCCAGTGTTGCCACTCGGCGTCGTCGTGCGGCGCGTCCCAGGGGTGGATGAGCATTACAACGCGGCCAGGTAGGAGGGGAGTTCGGTGCCGGGGGCCAGGTCGTCGTTCGGGAGCGGGGCTCCGTAGGCGGGGGAGAGCGGGACCACTCCGGCCCAGTGGGGGAGGTCCAGGTCCTCGGGGTCGTCGTTCGCGCCGCCGGTGCGGAGCTTGGCGGAGACCTCGTCCAGGTCGAGGCGGATCACCATGGTGGCGGCGAGTTCCTTCTTGTTGGCGGGCCGCGAGTCCGCCGACCGGCCCGGCACGACGTGGTCGACCAGCGCGTCCAGCGCCGTCCGCTTCTCCTCGGGGTCCGTCACCTGGTGGGCGATGCCGTGCACCACCACGGAGCGGTAGTTGATCGAGTGGTGGAACGCGGAACGGGCCAGCACCAGGCCGTCGACGTGCGTGACCGTCAGACAGACCGGCAGCCCCGGGTCGGCCTGCCCCGTCATCCGCAGCGGGCGCGCGCCCGTCGACCCGTGCACGTACAGCCGCTCGCCGACCCGCCCGTACAGCGTCGGCAGCACGACCGGCGCGCCGTCCCGCACGAAGCCGAGGTGGCAGACGTAGGCCTGGTCGAGTATCGCGTGCACCAACTCCTTGTCGTACGACGCCCGTTCCGCGGAGCGGGTGGGTGCGGTCCGGTCGGTCGGTGTGTAGGCGGTCCCCTGCATGGTGCTCTCCATTGGTCTGCTCGGTGTCCGGGGTGTGATGGCCGGCGTCCGGTTGCCATTTGTATTGCACTAGTACATAGTGTGCTTTGTGCTAGGAGGATATCGGATCGAAGGGCGACGCGCAGCGGACATCGCGGCGGACGTCGAGCGCGCGGTGGGTTCGGGAGAGCTGGAGCCCGGGCAACTGCTGCCGCCGATGCGGGAGTTGGCGGTCGAGCTGGGGGTGAACCCGAACACGGTCGCGGCCGCGTACCGGACGCTGCGGGAGCGCGGGGTCATAGAGACCGCCGGGCGCCGGGGCAGCCGGGTGCGGCCCAAGCCGGCCACGACCGGGCGCGAGCACATCCGGGTGGACGTGCCGGCGGGGGTGCGTGACGTGTCCCACGGCAACCCGGATCCGGCGCAACTGCCGTCCCTGGTAGGGGCGTTCACCTACGCCGCCGAACGCGCCGATCGCGAACCGGTCATGTACGGCGACGACCCGGTCGAACCGGAGCTGGCCCGCATCGCCCGCGCCGAGCTGGACGCGGACGGCGTGCCGGCCGGCCCCGTGGCCGTGGCTTCCGGCTCCCTGGACGCCATCGAGCGGGTCCTCGCCGCCCATCTGAAACCCGGGGACACCGTCGCCGTAGAAGATCCGGGGTGGGGCAGCCTCCTCGACCTCGTACCCGCGCTGGGGCTGCGCGTGACCCCTGTCCGGGTCGACGACGAAGGACCGCTCCCCGACGACGTGCGCGCCGCGCTGGAGTCCGGCGCGCGGGCCCTGATCGTCACCGACCGGGCGCAGAACCCCACCGGAGCCGTGGTGAGCGCCACGCGCGCGCGTGCCCTGCGTTCGGTGCTCCGCCGTCACCCGGAGACCCTGCTGATCGAGGACGACCACGGCCACGGCATCGTCGACCAGCCCCTGCACCCCCTGGCCGGCACCACCCGCACCTGGGCCTTCGTCCGCTCGGTCGCCAAGGCCTACGGCCCCGACCTGCGCCTCGCCGTGCTCACCGGCGACGCCGTCACCCTCGACCGCGTCCGCGGCCGCCAACGGCTGGGCCCGGGCTGGGCCAGCCGCATCACCCAGCGGGCCGTGGCCCGGCTGTGGGCCGACGGCGCGGTGGACACACCGGCGGTGGCGGCCGCGTACGGCGCCCGCCGCGACGCGCTGATCGCCGCGCTCGCCGAACGCGGGGTCGCGGCCCACGGCACCAGCGGCCTCAACGTCTGGATCCCGGTACCGGACGAGACCGGCGCCGTCTCCCGCCTCCTCCACGCCGGCTGGGCCGTGGCCCCGGGCGCCCGCTTCCGCCTGAGCGCGCCCCCGGGTATCCGCGTCACCGTCTCGACGCTGACGGCCGACGAGGCGGGGCCGTTGGCGGAGGCGATTGCTTCCGCGAGTGGGCCGGCGCCG
This sequence comes from Streptomyces sp. N50, assembly GCF_033335955.1. Taxonomy (GTDB): domain Bacteria; phylum Actinomycetota; class Actinomycetes; order Streptomycetales; family Streptomycetaceae; genus Streptomyces. Next base: position 1,050,380 of record NZ_CP137549.1, on the reverse strand, counting down.
GTTCGGGGCTACGTCTGACGCTTCACGGGTGCTTACGACCTCTCGGCCGCACCTGCGTGAGCGCTGCCCCCGCCAGCACGATCACCGCTCCGACCGGCGTCGACCAGGTCAGTGACTCGCCGAGGATCGCGACGCCCGCCGCCGTGGCGATGACCGGGATGAAGTACGTGACCATCTGGGCGGTGGTGGGGCCGACTTCGGCGACGAGGCCGTACTGGAGGAGGACGGCGAGACCCGTGCCCAGGGCGCCCAGTGCGGCGATCGCCAGGAGAGGGAGGAGGGGGAAGTGGGTCGGCGCGGACGTGAACAGCGGGGTGATGGCGGCCAGTTGGGCTGTGGCCAGCAGCAACTGGGCGCCCGTCAGGGAGAGATGCGACGCGCCGGTGCCCGCCAGTGTGCGGCGGACGTAGATCCAGCCGATCGCATAGCTGAGCGAGGCCAGCAGGGCCATCGCCGTGCCCCTCGCGTCCAGGCCGCTGAAGCCCTGCCACGCGCCGAGGACCGTCAGGACGCCCAGGAAACCGAGGCCGAGGCCGGCGACGCGGAGGCGGGTCGGGCGGTCCTCGGAGAGGGCGACCAGGGAGAGGGCCATGCCCCAGAGCGGCGAGGTCGCGTTGCAGATGCCCGCGAGCGTGGACGGGATCGTCAGCTCGGCGTAGGCGAAGAGCGAGAACGGCAGGGCGTTGAGCAGGAACGCGGCGACCGCCAGGTGGGCCCACGTGCGCGCACCGCGCGGCAGCCGCTCCCGCTTCACCGCCATCGCCGCCGCGAGCACCACCGTCCCGAACAGCAGCCGCCCGAACGTGACGTGGAAGGGCGCGTACCCGTGCGTGCCCACCTTGATGAGCAGGAAGCTGAAGCCCCAGATGAGGGAGAGCGTCCCGAAGCGCAGCCGCCAGTCGAGGGCGCGGCGGGGGAGGGGCGTGGTGGTGTCCCCGGCCTGCTTCAGGGCTGTGTGGGCGGCGGTCGCGGCGGTGCTGACTGTGCTCATGGATACCAAGATCCTGGCCCAGACCTCGTAGCACAAGCGAGATTTAGCGCCAGCTATCTCGTAGTATCGCTTACATGTTGAACCTGGAGCGCCTGCGCACCCTGGACGCCCTCGCCCGGCACGGTTCGGTCAGCGGCGCGGCCGAGGGGCTGCATGTGACGACCTCGGCCGTGTCGCAGCAGATGTCCAAACTGGAGCGCGAGGTGGGGCAGCAGCTCCTCGCCAAGAACGGTCGGGGGGTACGGCTCACCGACGCCGGCCGGCTCCTCGCGGAGCACGCGGGCCGCATCCTCTCCCAGGTGGAGCTGGCCCAGGCGGACCTGGAGGCCCAACGCGGCCAAGTGGTCGGCGAGTTGAGGATCTCCGCGTTCCCGACCGCCGCCCGCGGCTTGTTCCCCACCGCGCTCGCCGCCCTGCGCGCCCGCCACCCCGCCCTGCGCGTCCGCTCCACGGAACAGGAACCGGAGAACGGCATCGCCGGCGTCGTCCGCGGCGACCTCGACCTCGCCGTCGTCCTCGACTGGTACAACAAGCCGATGCCCCTGCCCGACGGCCTGGTCAAGGCGCCCATCCTGGACGACCCCGCCGACGTGGCGATGCCGGCCGATCACCCGCTGGCCGGGCGCGACGAGGTGGACCTCGGGGAGTTCGCCGACGACGAGTGGATCACCTGGGCCGAGGGCGAGTTCTGCCACGAGTGGCTGATGTTCACCCTGCGCTCCCGCGGCATCGAACCGATCATCGGCCACCGCGCCGCCGAGACCCACACCCAACTGGGCCTGGTCGCCGCCGGGTTGGGCGTGTGCGTCGTACCCCTGCTGGGCCGCAACCCGATGCCCGCCGGAGTCGTCACCGTCCCCCTGAAGCAACGGGTCCGCCGACACGTCTACGTGGTCTGGCGTGCCGACGCCGACCGCCGCCCGTCCATCCGCGCGGCGGTCGAGGCGCTGCGGGCGGCGGCGGAGACCGTCGGCTGAGCAACTGCCCTACAGCGCCCCCAACTTACGGAAGTCCCAGGACGCCAGCGTGTCCGGCGTCAGTCGTACCCACGCGTGCCGCCCGTCGTACGGCATCGCGTCCAGCCCGAAGTTCTTCTGGGCGAACAGCTTCTCCACGGGGACGAGTTCGGGATGGGGCTCGCCCGTGCGCGGGGCCTCGCCGACGAACTCGGCGGTGCCGGAGAGTTCGACGCCGCGCAACTCGTCGTAGGCGTGGCCGCCGTCGATGACCACCGCGACGCGCGGGTCGCGGCGCAGGTCGGACCAGCGCTTGCTGCGGGTGATCGAGTACAACCACAGCGAGGTGCCGTCCCAGGCGAACCAGAGGGGGCTCACATGGGGCGCGCCGTCCGCGGAGAGGGTCGCGACGCGGCAGGTGCGTTCGGTGGTGAGGAACTCGTCCAGTTCCTCGGGTGTCATCATGATCTTCCGGCCTCGACGCTGAGTGGCGGTCATGCGATCCCCTTCGGTGACGGAACGCGCGGCGGGCAGCCGCTTCTGACGGTGCGTCAGAATGTGCGGCCGCCCTCGATGGCGCAGGAGCGTCGGCCGTCTTCCCTCCGCACGCGATGCTCGTTACTGTCGCCCGCCCCGGCCGTCGACGACAAGGGAGAGCCATGCCGTCGCACGAACAACTCAGTGAGATCCTCGACACGGTGAGCACTGCCCTGCTGACCGTCGAATGTCAACAGGGCGTGGTCGGACCGGACAGCGCGCTGCCCGAACTCGCCCTCGCCGCACGCCAGTCGGGCGCGCTCGCGAACGTGGCCCGACTCGTCGCCGCCGCGCACGAGAGCGGGGTGCAGGTGATCCACGCCGTCGCCGAGCGCCGCCCGGACGGGCGCGGCGCGAACCGCAACGCCCGGCTGTTCCGCGCCGCCGAACGCCTGCCCGTGCAGCAGCTGTCGGGGACCACGGCGGTGCGCGTGGCGCCCCCGATCGAGGTCGCCGACGAGGACTTCGTCGTACGACGGCTGCACGGTCTGTCGCCGATCCAGGGCACCGACGTCGACGCGCTGCTGCGCAATCTCGGCTGCCGCACACTGATCGTCACCGGCGTCTCGGCCAACGTGGCCATACCCAACGCGGTGTTCGACGCCGTCAACCGCGGCTACACCGTCGTCGTCCCCAGGGACGCCATCGCGGGGGTGCCCGCTGACTACACCCCCGCGATGATCCGCAACACCCTCGCATTGGTCGCTACGGTCGCGACCACGGACGAGGTGCTGGGCTGTCTCAAACGGCCGCGCAGGGCGCGTCGTGGCTGATCGTCACGCCAGCGCGAATCGTCACGCCGGCGTGAACCGTCACGCCAGGGTGATCGAGTCCCCGGAGACGGTGATCTGCTCGGCGGGCAGGCCCTGGGTGGCCGGGCCCTTCTTGACGCTGCCGTCGGTGACGGAGAACTCGCTGCCGTGGCACGGGCAGACGATGGCCCCGCTGCTGATGCTGCTCACCGCACAGCCCTGGTGGGTGCACTTCGACGAGAACGCCTTGTAGGTGCCCGCCGTCGGCTGGGTGACGACCACGCCCTGGCTGGCGAAGATCTTGCCGCCGCCCTCGGGGATGTCGGAGGTCTTCGCGAGCTCGGTGCCGCCCGCGTCGCCCTGGGCGGTGGACGCGCCGGCCGTGCTGGTGGAGTTCGAGGTGTCCGAGGAGCTCGACGTGTCCGACGACGAGTCGTCGCTGGACGAGCACGCGGTCAGCGCGACGGCGAGTCCCGCCGCGCCGACCGCCGCCAACGCGGTGCGACGGGACGGCGTGGTGACGGGTTCGAACGATTCGCTGGTCATGCTGACGTTCCTTCCATGGGAAGCATGTGTGGGTCTGCAAAGGGGTACGAGGTGCGGGCGACCGTCGTTCAGACGGTGTCGAGAGCTTGGCCTGATCGAGATCAGGCAGACGTAAAACGTCCCTGTCGTTCAGCTGTCAGCCGCACATAAGGCCTGTACAGGCACCTGCGACCCGGGGCGATACTCAAGGAAGCCGTCGCGTCCCGGCTCGCCGCAGCACGTCGGGGGCGGCTCGCGCCGGCCGGCTTCACGGTCGCCGCGAAGGTCTCGTTTACGTAGCGGTCCGCTCAGCGGACTCCCGTCGTTCTGGGTCCGGACCGGTGGACCCAATAATGAGCCCACTCGATTCCAGGGGTGCCGCACAGAGGCGGCTTGATCCCGAAATGCCGCAGAAATATCGCCGCGAGAGCACCGACCGTATCCGTCGGGCCCACGCAATGCTCAGGCCGATCTCCACAAGAGCCGGCCGAGCGGAACTTGAAGACTCTCCCGCAGTCCCCTGACATCGCGCGGACTTACACCACCGAGAAACCGCCATGACGGCGGCCTCCCCCCTCACCTCCGGTGAATCCCGCGTACCCCTCTATCGCCTCGACGCCGGAGGTCCCAGATGACACGCACGCGCCTTCCTCTCACACGCACGCGCCTTCCTCTCACCTTCACGGCCGGTGCCGCCGCGCTGGCGTTCCTGACTACCGCATGCGGTGGCGGAAACAGCGCTTCGTCCGGCACCGCGAAGGCCCAGGACCCGAACGTCCTGACCGTCGCCTCGGCCATCGCGCCCAACAGCCTGAACCCCGGGCTGGGCGGTTCCTCCGACCCGCAGCAGTACTTCTTCGAGCTGGCCTACGACACGCTGATCCGCCAGGCACCGGACGGGAAATACACGCCGGCCCTCGCGACCAAGTGGGGCTTCGTCGGCTCCGGCAGCAAGACCTTCGACATCACCCTGCGGTCCGGCGTGAAATTCAACGACGGCTCCGCACTCACCGCCGCGGGCGTGAAGAATTCGCTGCAGTACTACGCCAAGGCCGGTGGCCCACTCGCGGCGGACCTGGCCCCCGTGGGGGCGATCGACGTCGTTTCCGATCTCCAGCTCCGCATTCACCTGAAGACGTCCGACCCGCTGCTGCCGCTCTATCTCTCCAGACCGACGACCGGAGAGATCATCAGCCCCATCGGCCTCAAGAAGACGGGCGAACTCGGCACCACCACGCACGGCGCCGGCCCCTACGTGATCGACAAGTCGCAGACCGTATCCGGCCAGACCTACACCTACGTCCCCAACCCCACGTACTACGACAAGTCGCGCGTGCACTGGAAGAAAGTCGTCGTCAAGGTCATCAAGGACGAGAACAGCACGCTCAGCGCCCTGCGTTCCGGCGAGGTCGACTACGCGCTCGGCGACTCCACGACCGCGAAATCCGCGAAGTCCGCCGGATTCCAGGTCCTTTCGAGCCCCTACTCGATCATGGAGCTGATGATCCAGGACCGCGCGGGCACCATGGTCAAGGCTCTCGGTGACCTTCGGGTACGGCAGGCCATGATGTACGGAATCAACCGGGACTCGATCGCCAAGGCCCTCTACGGAACGTACGCGAAGGGCTGGGACTATCCCGTTCTCGCGGGCACGAGCGGCTATACCCAGGGCAGTGAAGGGAAATACGCCTACGACGTCGCCAAGGCGAAGAAGCTGTTGGCGGATGCGGGTTATCCCAACGGCTTCACCCTGCCCATCACCGTGAATCTCACCGGTGTCGGAGAGTCCCAGGCAGCGGAGGCCTTCGCCGCGGAAATGGCGAACATCGGGATCAACGTGAAGATCAATGTCCCGGCGAACGTGAACGAACTCTTCTCCACCTACTCGAAGTACGCGGGCATGATGTTCGACTACGGCGACGGAATCTCCCCGCCGTACGCCCAGGGAAACGACCTGCTGTACAGCTGGGGCAACCCGCTGAAGGTCAGCGACAAGCAACTCGACACGCTCTACAGCCAGGCGGCCTCCGCGTCGACCGCCGGGCTTCAGGAGCAGGGCTGGCAGAAGTTCGAACAGCGGCTGTCCGACCTTTCCTGGACCATCCCGATGGTCTCCATGGAAAAGATCGTCTACGTACGGCCCGGTCTGAAGGGCGTCGACCTCTCGACCACGAATCTCACGCCCGACCTGACGTCGTTCTACGCCGCCAAGTGACCCCACGGAGAAAGGCTCCACGTCATGTGGCGAACCAGCGGAATGCGGATCGTGCAGGCTGTGCCCCTGCTGCTCTTCGTCTCGGCGCTCACCTTCTTCCTCCAGCTGTTCATTCCGGGTGACGCCGCCAAGTCCATCGGAGGCCTGAGCGCCTCGCCCCAGTCGATCGCCGCGCTGCGGCACCGCCTCCACCTCGACCAGCCGGTCTGGGAGCGCTACTGGGCCTGGCTGACGGACGCGGTCCACGGTGACCTCGGCCGGTCGATCAGCAGCAACGAGTCGGTCGCGGGGTCGCTCAACACCCGGCTGGGGGTGACGCTCTCCCTGGTGATCGCCACCACCCTGCTCGCGCTGGTGATCGGCATCGTGCTGGGCATGGCGGGCGCCCGCGGCGGGCGCACCACGCGGATCGCCGCGGACACCGCGTCCATCGCCGGCATGACCGTCCCCGCCTTCTGGGTCGGGCTGCTGGGCATCTGGGTCTTCAACACCAGGTTCGGCCTGCTGCCCGCGAACGGCTACGTGTTCTTCGGGACGTCCGCCGACGGCTGGCTGCGCTCGCTGCTGCTGCCGGTGGCCGCCCTGGCCTTCGCGCTGGTCACGGTGATCGCCAAGCAGACCCGTGAGCAGTTCGCCGACGTGCTGAGCCGGGACTTCGTACGGAATCTGCGGGCCAACGGCGTCAGCGAGTGGTCGATCCTCTTCAAGCACTCGCTACGGCATGTCTCCGTGACGGTCCTGACCGTGGCGGGCAACAACCTCATCGGACTGCTCGGCTCGGCCGTGGTGATCGAGGAACTCTTCGGCCTCCCCGGCCTCGGCAGCGCGGCCGTCACGGCCGCGTCCAGCGGCGACATCCCGGTCATCCAGGGAGTGGCGGTGTACTTCACGCTCATCGTCGTCGGCCTGAACCTCCTGCTCGACCTCGCCATCGGCTGGCTCAACCCTCAGGCGGTCGCCGCATGAGCACTCAGGAGACATCGATGACGAAACCCGGGCTTCCCCAGCAGCCGGAGAACGCTCCCGCTCCGCCCGCCGCCACCCCGGCGCGCCCGCCGCACGGGTCCGGCGTCCGCCGCGCCCTGCGCCGGCCCCGCATCGCGATCCCGGCCGTGATCCTGGTCCTGGAACTGATCGCGTCGTTCGGCGCCCGCTGGCTCGCGCCGTACCCACCCCAACAGGCGGACTTCACGGCCGCGCTGTCCGGCCCGAGCGCGAAACACCTGCTCGGCACCGACCGGCTCGGCCGGGACGTGCTGTCGCGGCTGATGTACGGCGGCGCGGACACGTTCAAGGACATCGCACTGGCCGTGGCGATCACGCTGGTGATCGCGGTCCCCCTGGGCCTGGTCATCGGCCTGCGCAGGGGCCGTATGGACGCGGTGCTGATGCGACTGGCCGACGTGGTGATGTCGATCCCCGGCATCATCCTGCTGCTGATCGTGCTGGCCCTGTTCTCGCAGAGCATGACCGCGGCCATGATCGTGATCGGTCTGCTGTCGGTCCCCGGCATGATGCGCGTCGTCCGCTCGGCGTCGCTGACGGTCGGCCGGGAGACCTACGTCGCGGCGGCACAGGTGTCCGGCCTCAGCACCTGGCGCGTGGCCCGGCGGCACGTGCTGCCGCGGATCACCGGCCTGATCCTGGTCAACACGGCGCTGGCGTGCGCGAACACCCTGCTCATCGCGGCCGGCCTGAACTCCATCGGACTCGGCGTGAAGCCACCCGCCCCGTCCTGGGGCGGCATGATGGCCGACGCCGCCCAGACCCTGAACCAGAGCCTCTGGCTGGCCATCCCCACCGGCGGCCTGGTCGCCGTCACGGCCGCCGCGCTGATCGTCCTCGGCGACGGCCTGCGCGACATGCTCGCCGAGCGCTGGTCCGGCGTCTCGCACACGGCACCGACCCGGCGCCGCAAGGCAACTGCCAAGGCAACGGCCCCCGTTGAGGTACCGGTGTCCGACGACGCCTGGCTGCTCGCCGAGCCGGATCCCGTCGTACGGCTCACCGGGGTGACCGTCACCGCGGACACCGAGGAAGGCGCGGTCGATCTGATCAGTGACGTGAGCCTGTCCGTGGGGCAGGGCCGCACGGTGGGACTGGTCGGCGAGTCCGGCTGCGGCAAGTCCATGACCGGGCTGGCGCTGCTCGGCATGCTGCCGAACGGAGCCCGTATCTCCTCGGGCACGGTCGAGATCGACGGCACCGACGTCACCTCGTTCGATGTGGCCCGGTGGCGGGACCTGCGCGGCGGCACCATCGCCTTCATCTCGCAGGAACCCATGGTCGGCCTCGACCCCCTGTTCACCATCGGCAACCTGCTGCGCGAGGCGGTGCGCACCCACGAGCGGCTCTCCCGCAAGGAGGCCACACTCCGGGTCCGTGAACTGCTCGCCCAGGTCCAACTCCCCGATCCCGACCGGGTGATGAAGCTGCGCCCCTCGCAGATCTCGGGCGGCATGGCACAGCGCGTCTCCATCGCCGTCGCCCTGGCGGGACGCCCGCGCATCCTCGTCGCCGACGAACCGACCACCGCCCTCGACGTCACCGTCCAGCGCGAGATCGTCCAACTGCTGCGCACCATCCAGCGGGACACCGGCATGGCCCTGCTGATCATCAGCCACGACTGGGACGTCATCGCCGAGGCCTGCGACACCGCCCTGGTCATGTACGCGGGCCAGGTGGTGGAAGCCGGCCCGACCGACCGCGTCATGACCGCGCCCCTCCACCCGTACACCCGCAAACTGCTCGCCGCGAACCCGCGCCTCGCGACGGTCGGCGAGCCCATCCCCACCATCCCCGGCACCGTGCCGCCCCCGGGGCAGTGGCCCGTCGGCTGCCACTTCGCCGACCGGTGTCCCGACCGCGTCGACCGGTGCACCGAGGCGCCGGTCGTCCTGATTCAGCCCGACGAACTGGGCGTGGCCCGCTGCCTGTTGGTGGGCGAAGAGCTGGAGGTGTCCTCGTGAGCACGACCGCACGGCCGCTGCTCGACATCCGCGACCTGTCGGTGTCGTACCACCGCGCCGGCAAGGGCACCCCGGCCATCCGGGACGTGTCCCTGGACATCCGGCCGGGCGAGACCGTCGCCCTGGTCGGGGAGTCCGGTTCCGGCAAGTCCACCCTGGGCCGTGCCGTGCTCGGCCTGACGGCGGTCACGCGGGGCACGATCCGGTTCGACGGCCAGGACGTCACCCATGCCCGCGGCGCCCGGCGCAGGGAGCTGAGCAAGAGCGTGCAGGCCGTCTTCCAGGACCCCAACGGCTCGCTCAACCCGGCCCTGACGGTGGGCCAGACCCTGGCCGAACCCCTTCTCGTGCACGCGCGTGACGAACGGGCCGTAGTCCACGAGCGGGTACGGGAGGTGCTCGCGCTGGTGGGGCTGCCGCCCGAGGCGGCCGACCGCTATCCGCGGCAGTTCTCCGGTGGGCAGCGGCAACGGATCGCGATCGCCCGGGCGTTGGTGATGGCACCGAAGCTCATCGTGTGCGACGAGCCCGTCAGCGCGCTCGACCTGTCGGTCCAGGCACAGATCCTGAACCTCTTCAGCGACCTCCAGCGGGAGACGGGCGTCAGCTACCTGTTCATCTCCCACGACCTCGCCGTCGTCCGGCATCTCGCCCAGCGGATCGTCGTCCTGTACCGCGGTGACGTGGTGGAGCAGGGCACGACCGAGGACGTCTACGCGGACGCCCAACACCCTTACACACGGCGGCTGTTGGCGGCGGCCGGGGTCAACGGCGCCCCGGCCGCCTCCGCCCACTGACACAGGCAGCCCCCAACTCCCGTACACGGAGGCACACATGCAGGAATTCGCCGACCGCCTGGGCGTCACCAAGCCCCCGGAGCAGTACGGCTTCAGCGCCGAACGGCTGGGCCGGATCGCCGAGTTCTTCGAGCGGCAGACGGAGCGCGGGGTCATCCCGGGATGGTCGGCGGTCGTCGCCCGCGACGGAGAACCCGTGTACGCGGCGGGCGGCGGACTCCGGGACCTCGACCTCGGACTGCCGGTCGAGCCCGGGACGTTGTGGCGGCTGTACTCCATGACGAAACCGGTGACGTCCGTCGCCGCCATGATGCTCGTGGAGCGCGGCCTGCTCGGACTCGACGACCCGGTCAGCGACTACATCCCGAGTTCGCGGACCTGCGGGTGTACGACGGCGGGTCCCCGGCGAGTGTGCGGACCCGCCCGGCCGCCCACCCGGTGACCGTGGGCCAACTCCTCACACACACCGCCGGGTTGACCCTCGGACTGGCCCACATGGACCCGGTCGACGCGCTGTACCGCCAGGCGGGCCACGACGTACTCCCCTTGCCGGGCACGACACTTGAGCAGATGTGCGCCGAAGTGGGCGCGCTGCCGCTGCTGTTCGAACCGGGCACCGCGTGGAACTACTCCCTCGCCGTCGACGTGCTGGGCCGGGTCATCGAGGTCTGCACCGGCCAGAGTCTCGACACGTTCATGGAGACGAACGTGCTCGGCCCGCTCGGGATGACCGACACGACGTTCTCGCTCGCGCCCGAGCGCGTGCCGGACCTCGCGGAGATCTACAGCCCGGAACCGGACTCGGGCCGCCTCGCCGTGAACCAGGAACTGCGGCCCACCTTCCGCCAACCCGCGGAGTTCCCGTCCGGCAGCGGCGTTCCCGGACTGGTGTCGACCCTCGCGGACTATCACCGGTTCGCGGCCATGCTCGTACGCGGCGGCGAACTGGACGGCGAGCGGCTGCTCGGCCCTCGCACGCTCGCGCTCATGACGGCCAACCACCTGCCCGGCGGCGCCGACATCAACTCCTTCGGCCGGTACCCCGACGACGAGCACCGCGGCTGCGGCTTCGGGCTCGGCTTCTACGTCGTCACGGACCCCGTGACCGCGGGTTCGTTCGGCAACAAGGGGGAGTTCGGCTGGTCCGGCGCCGCGAACACCCACTTCTTCGTGGACCCGGTCGACGGCGTCACGGCCGTGTTCTGCACCCAGGTCGTCACCTGGGGCAAGCACCGGACGCCCGTGCGCCGCCAGTTGCGGAACCTCGTGTACCAGGCCATGACCACCTGATCCCCTGCCCCGCGATCAGGACGCGGTCGCCTCGTGATCACCCCCCGCTACCATGGGCAGCCGAAACTCCCCGGACTCACCCCGGGACCGCAGACGAGACGGATGGCCCGGGAACATGCTGGAAGAGGTCGTCGCGACCCGCTTCATCACCCCCCTGCGCGAGGGCGGCTCGCTGCCGGGACTCGTCGAGGGCGACGACCTCGCGCCGTACGTCATGAAGTTCAGCGGCGCGGGGCAGGGCCGCAAGACACTCGTCGCCGAGGTCGTCGTGGGGGAGCTGGCCCGTCGGCTCGGCTTCCGGGTGCCCCGGCTGGTGACCCTCGACCTCGACCCGGTGCTCGGCCTCGGCGAACCCGACCAGCAGGTCCAGGAGTTGCTCAAGTCCAGCGGTGGCGCCAACCTCGGCATGGACTTCCTGTCCGGCGCGCTCGGCTTCGACCCGCTCGCCTTCAGGGTGAGCCCCGAGGAGGCCGGCCGGATCGTCTGGTTCGACGCCCTGGTCAACAACGTCGACCGCTCCTGGCGCAACCCCAACCTGCTGATGTGGCACGGCGACCTGTGGCTCATCGACCACGGCGCCACCATGATCTGGCACCACAACTGGCCCGGCGCGGAGGCTTCCGCGGCCCGCCCCTACGACGCCGCCGACCACGCCCTCGCCCGCTTCACCCCGGACATCGCGACCGCGGCCGCGGACCTGGCACCGAAGGTCACCGGGGAACTCCTCGCCGAGGTCACCGCCGAGATCCCCGACGCCTGGCTGACCGACGAACCCGGCTTCGACACCCCGGACCTCCTCCGTGAGGCGTACGCGGCACCCCTCCTCGCGCGCGTGCCCTTCGTCCACGAGCGCATCAAGGGACTCCAGTGACCGAGCGCCACATCATCCGACCGAGCGAGGCGAACACCCGCGACGTCTTCGAGTACGCCCTCCTCCGGGTCGTACCGCGCGTCGAGCGCGGCGAGTGCATCAATGCAGGCGTGCTCGTCTACTGCCGCGCCCAGTCCTACGTCGGTGCCCGCACCCATCTGGACGAGGCGAGGCTGCTCGCTCTCGATCCTGCGGCGGATGTGGCCGGAATCAGGGCCGCGCTCGGCGCCGTAGAAGGTGTGTGCGCGGGGGGTGCGGCGGCCGGGCAGGCGGCGGACGACGATGCCGGGCGGCGGTTCCGGTGGCTGATCGCGCCGCGGTCCACCGTGGTGCAGCCGGGGCCCGTGCACACCGGTCTCACCGTCGATCCGGCGGCCGAGACGGAGCGCCTGCTGGACCTGCTGGTGAGGTAATGGATCACACCCGGCCGCGCGCACGTTGACACCGAGTGCCAGGGCTTCTAGCGTCACGTAGGCCGAAGGTACTAAGCGGTCGCTCACCGGCGGGCCGCAAGGGCGAGAGATTCTCAAGGGCGAGGAGAACCAGCAATGTCCACCACTGAGCAGCGGGTCGCGATTGTCACCGGCGGGGCGCGGGGCATCGGCGCCGCCACCGCCGTACGCCTCGCGGCCGAGGGCCGTGCGGTCGCCGTGATCGACCTCGACGAGGCCGCCTGCAAGGACACCGTGGAGAAGATCACCGCGGCCGGCGGCAAGGCCCTCGCGGTCGGCGCCGACGTCTCCGACGAGGCGCAGGTCGAGGCCGCTGTCGCGCGCATCGTCGCCGAGCTGGGCGCCCCGACGATCCTCGTCAACAACGCGGGCGTGCTCCGCGACAACCTCCTCTTCAAGATGAGCGTCTCCGACTGGGACACCGTCCTGGGCGTGCACCTGCGCGGCTCGTTCCTGATGACCAAGGCCGTCCAGAAGCACATGGTCGACGCGGGCTTCGGCCGGATCGTCAACCTCTCCTCGTCCTCGGCCCTCGGCAACCGCGGCCAGGCCAACTACTCCGCCGCCAAGGCCGGTCTCCAGGGCTTCACCAAGACCCTCGCCATCGAGCTGGGCAAGTTCGGCATCACGGCCAACGCGGTCGCCCCCGGCTTCATCGCCACCGACATGACCGCGGCCACCGCAGCCCGCGTCGGCATGGGCTTCGACGACTTCAAGGCCGCCGCCGCCACCCAGATCCCGGTGCAGCGCGTCGGCGAGCCCGACGACATCGCCAACGCCGTCGCCTTCTTCACGAACGAGGCGGCCGGATTCGTCTCCGGCCAGGTGCTGTACGTCGCCGGCGGACCGCTCAACTAGGGAACACGGAACCATGACTGAACTCCCCGAACTCTCCGGCAAGGTCGCCGTCATCACCGGCGCCAGCCGCGGCATCGGCTACGGCGTCGCCGAGGCGCTGCTCGCCCGCGGTGACCGGGTCTGCATCACCGGCCGCAGCGAGGACGCCCTCAAGGAGGCCGTCGAGACCCTCGGCGCCGAGCGCGTCATCGGCGTCGCCGGCAAGGCCCACGACGAGGCCCACCAGACCGTCGTCGTCGAGCGCACGATGGAGGCCTTCGGCCGCGTCGACTACCTGGTCAACAACGCCGGTACGAACCCGGTGTTCGGCCCGATCGCCGACCTCGACCTGAACGTCGCCCGCAAGGTCTTCGAGACCAACGTCATCTCGGCGCTCGGCTTCGCCCAGAAGACCTGGCACGCCTGGCAGAAGGAGAACGGCGGCGCCATCGTCAACATCGCGTCCCTCGCCGGCGTCTCTGCCTCGCCGTTCATCGGCGCGTACGGCGTCAGCAAGGCCGCGATGATCAACCTGACGCTCCAGCTGGCGCACGAGTTCGCGCCCGGCGTGCGGGTCAACTCGATCGCCCCGGCGGTCGTGAAGACCAAGTTCGCCGCCGCCCTGTACGAGGGCCGCGAGGCGGAGGCCGCCGCCTCCTACCCGCTGGCCCGGCTCGGCGTCCCGTCCGACATCGGCGGCACCGCCGCGTTCCTCACCTCGGACCAGTCCGACTGGATCACCGGCCAGACCCTCGTCGTCGACGGCGGCATCCTCCTGAACGCCGGAGTCGGCTGACCAACTCCGCCCGGGCGCCGGTTCTTTGCTGTTCCCTTGACGGAACCGGCGCCCGTGTCGAGACATAAAGCACGCACAGCCGAATGACAACGTCGTCATAAAAGCGCTGCTCAACAGCCCCTCCCGAACCACCTTTCCGGGCCCCGGAACTGCGGTACGGTCTGCCGACCCTTGGTACGGCGGATCGAGGAGCGAGCGCGTGTTCAACCGGAACCGAGGCCTGCGGGCGGGCGCGGCGATCGCGTCCATATCCCTGGCGGCCGGATGCGGAGTGTTCTCGGACGGGAACTCCGACGACCGGGGACCCATCGTCGTCGGCACCACCAGCGCCCCCAGCACCCTCGATCCGGCGGCGTCCTGGGACGGTTCCTGGGAGCTGTTCCGCAACATCTACCAGACGCTGCTCGCCTACCCGTCCGGCGCGACCACGCCCGAGCCGGACGCGGCCAAGAGCTGTGATTTCACGGACAGTTCGAACACGGCGTACCGCTGCGAACTCCGCGCGGGCATGAAGTTCGCCGACGGCGACACCCTCGACGCCCAGGCCGTCAAACACTCCATCGACCGCATCAGACAGATCGATGTGCCGGGCGGACCCGCGGGCCTCCTGGGCAGCCTCGACCGGGTGCAGGTGACGGGCGACCGCGAGGTCGTCTTCCACCTCAACAAGCCCGATGCCACCTTCCCGTTCGTGCTCGCCACCCCGGCCATGTCGATCGTCGACCCCGACGACTACCCCGCGCACTCCCTGCGCAAGGACGGCAAGGTCTTCGGCTCCGGGCCGTACACCCTGAAGTCGTACGACGACGGGAAACAGGCCCGACTCGTCAAGAACGGCCGCTACAAGGGCTTCGCCCGGCGCGAGAACAGCGCGGTGACGATCCGTTACTTCCAGGACTCCGGCGCCATGGTGAAGGCGCTGCGGGACAAACAGATCGACGTCACCTACCGGGGTCTCGCCGCCGACGACATCATCACCCTCCAGGGGCGCGCCTCCAAGAGCCTGCAACTGGTCGACGGCTCCGGCACCGACATCAACTACCTGGTGTTCAACCCCAAGGACAAGTGGGCCGGGAACCTCGCCGTCCGCAAGGCCGTCGCCCAGCTCGTCGACCGCGGGGCGATCACCCACAAGATCTACCGCGACACCGTGGACCCGCTCTACTCGATGGTCCCGAAGGGCCTCACCGGCCACACCACCGCCTTCTTCGACGACTTCGGGGACCCCAGCGTCCCCAAGGCCCGCCAACTCCTCACCGACGCGGGCATCCACCGGCGCGTCCCACTCACCCTCTGGTACACGACCGACCGCTACGGCTCCGAGACCGCCCTCGAATTCCGGGAACTCAAGCGGCAGTTGGACGACTCCGGGCTGTTCTCGATCACCCTGAGGAGCCGCCCCTGGAAGACGTACGTGACGGGCTACCAGAAGGGCGAGTACCCGGTGTTCGGGCGCGGCTGGTCCCCGGACTTCCCCGACGCCGACAACTTCATCGCGCCGTTCGTGGGGAAGCAGAACGCGCTCGGTACGCCCTATCCGTCGACCAGGATCACCGACGTACTGCTGCCCGAGTCCCGCAAGGAGAGCGACCGGGCCGACGTGGTCAAGGAGTTCGAGGACGCCCAGCAGGTCCTGGTGGACGACGCGCGGCTGCTGCCGCTGTGGCAGGGCCGGCAGTACGTGGCCGCGAGCGAGGACGTCTCCGGCGGGGAGCAGGCCCTCGACCCGTCGACGATCATGATGATGTGGGAGCTGTACCGCAAGACCAGCTGGTGACCCGGCTTTCGGCACCCGTTGTCAGTGGCCGCCTGTAGGTTCTGGGCATGGAGGCGACCGCACCGCGCGGTCGCTCCGCATCGCAGTCGCCGCACACGGTAAGGAAGTTGACGTGACCGACATCTCCATGCTCCCCGAGTCCTGGCGCGGGGTCCTGGGCGACGAGCTTCAGCAGCCCTACTTCAAGGAGCTGACCGAGTTCGTCGAGGAGGAGCGCGCGAAGGGTCCCGTCTTCCCGCCGCGCGAGGAGGTCTTCGCCGCCCTGGAGGCGACGCCGTACGACCAGGTGAAGGTCCTGATCCTCGGTCAGGACCCGTACCACGGCGAGGGCCAGGGCCACGGCCTGTGCTTCTCGGTCCGCCCCGGCGTGAAGACCCCGCCCTCCCTGCGGAACATCTACAAGGAGATGAAGGAGGAGCTGGACCTCCCGATCCCGGACAACGGCTATCTGATGCCGTGGGCCCAGCAGGGCGTCCTGCTGCTCAACGCGGTGCTCACGGTCCGCTCCGGCGAGGCCAACTCCCACAAGGGCAAGGGCTGGGAGAAGTTCACGGACGCGGTGATCCGCGCGGTGGCCGACCGCCCGGACCCGGCGGTCTTCGTCCTCTGGGGCAACTACGCGCAGAAGAAGCTCCCCCTGATCGACGAGGAGCGCCACGTGGTGGTCAAGGGCGCGCACCCCTCCCCGCTGTCGGCCAAGAAGTTCTTCGGCTCCCGTCCGTTCACCCAGATCGACGAGGCGGTGGCCAAGCAGGGCCACACCGCCATCGACTGGCGCATCCCGAACCTGGGCTGACCCCACCGGGGCCGGTCCGGGGCCGCCTGACGGGGATTGTCAGTGCCGCCGGTTAGCTTCGACGGGGACAGCCAAGGTGGCTGGCGAGTGCGGAGGACGCGGTGGCGGAGCGACAGGAGCAGGCGGCGCCGGACGCTCTGCTGACGCGGATCGGACAGGTCGTCATGCTGCACCACGGCGGCGACCGCGAGGAGGCCCGGGAGCGACTGCTGGGCCTCTGGGCGGAGCTGGGCGAGGACGGCGACCCACTGCACCGCTGCACCCTGGCCCACTACCTCGCCGACACCCAGGACGACCCGACCGACGAACTGGCCTGGGATCTACGGGCGTTGTCGGCGGCGGACGAGCTGACGGACGGGCGGGACGCGGGGGACGCCGGTCAGAAGGGCGCGGTGGCGGTGCGCGCCTTCTACCCCTCCCTGCATCTCAACCTCGCCGCCGACTACGTGAAGCTCGACCGCCCGGACGCCGCCCGCACCCACATCCGCCGGGCCCGCAGCGCCTGCGCCGTCCTCGCCGACGACGGTTACGGCAACGGCGTGCGGGCCGCGATCGGGCGCCTGGAGCTGCGGCTGGGCGACGGGGGCGGTGGCGCGGGCGGGGGCGGGAGCTGGGGGCCGCCGAGACAGCGGCCGTAGGGTCCCGTTGTCGCACCAGCCCCAAGGGGTCCCGCTCGCCTCAACGCCCGTACGTCTGGCCGCAGATGATCGACTGCGGGCTGTCCGACTGCCAGCCGCCGTACTTCTTGCCCAGGGCGCAGACGTCCTGGGTGTTCTTCGGGACCGACTTGACCACGTCGGGGATGTCCGCGCCCGGCTGCCGGGGGTGGTGCGGCTTCGGGTGCGGATGGGGGTGGGGATACGGGTGGGGGTGCTGGTGTGAGCGGGGGACCGGTGCCTGGGCCGCCGGTGGGGGCGGGGCCGGTGCGTGGTGCGGCGGGTGTGCGGCGGGTTTCGGGTGGCGGGACGGGCTGATCAGTTCCAGCGCCTCCCGCGCCGGGGCCTGTACGACCTGCGGCTCCGCGCTGCCGTCCGGGCGCGGCACCGACGCTTGGGTCGGTGCGGCAGGAGGAGCGGGGGCCACCGGCCGCTGGACCGTCACACAGCCGGAGAGGGCCGAGACAGCCACGGTGACCAGGAGCGTTGCGGTGGTCGTCGTTCGATGCATTCGCGCAACTCTGCTGGTTCCGGCCCCGTTTGGGACAGCGGACGAGCGGATGATGCCCCGCACGGGTGATCTCCGCCCCCTTACGGACGGCCCGCGCCCGCTCCGGGTGACGTGACGTCAGCCGTCGGCGTCGGCCGTCGGCGTCAGTCGCCGGTGTTCCCGTCGATGCGCTCACGGAGCAGGTCGGCGTGGCCGTTGTGCCGGGCGTACTCCTCGATCATGTGCGTGTGGATCCAGCGCAGGTTGAAGCTCTCGCCGGTGCGCCGGTGCTTGCCCAGGGAGACGTCGTCCAGGGTGAACCGGCCCGCAACCGCGTCCGCCGCCGCGATCTCGGCCTGCCAGGTCGCGTACGCCTCGGCCCAGGTGTCCGCCTCGGTGAGGTGGAAATCGCCGTCCGGGTCCTCGTCGCTGTAGTAGATCGGGGTGAGCTGCTCGTCCGACATGACCCGGCGGTACCAGCTCCGCTCCACCTCGGCCATGTGCCGCACCAGGCCCATGAGCGTCAGGTTGGACGGCTCCACGGAAGCGGTCCTCAGCTGTTCGTCGGTCAGCCCCTCGCACTTCCAGGCGAGGGTGTCCCGGTGGTACTTCAGCCAGCCTTCCAGCATGGTGCGTTCGTCGGCGGTCGTCCCGGGTTCACTGCGTTCGATGGTCATCCCCGCATCCTCGCGTGCTCCGTCCGCCCGCACCAGCGGTTATCAGCCGCCGTATGCTTCCGGGAGGTATCGCAGGTCAAACGCCAGGGAGACTCCGTGAAGGTCGGCTGCATCGGGCTCGGTGACATCGCGCGGAAGGCGTACCTGCCGGTTCTCGGCGGACTGCCCGGGGTGGAGCTGCATCTGCAGACCCGCACGCCCGCCACCCTCGCCCGGGTCGCCGACGGCCTGCACCTCCCGGCGGACCGGCGGCACACGGACCTCGACGCGCTCCTCGCGCAGGGCCTCGACGCCGCGTTCGTGCACGCGCCCACGGCCGTGCACCCCGAGATCGTGACCCGGCTCCTTGAGGCGGGCGTACCGACGTACGTCGACAAGCCGCTCGCCTACGAACTCGCCGACTCCGAGCGGCTGGTGCGGCTCGCGGAGGAGCGGAGCGTGTCGCTCGCGGTCGGCTTCAACCGCCGTTACGCCCCCGGGTACGCGCAGTGCGTCGACCACCCGCGCGAGCTGATCCTCATGCAGAAGAACCGGATCGGGCTCCCCGAGGAGCCGCGCGCGATGATCCTGGACGACTTCATCCACATCGTGGACACCCTGCGGTTCCTGGTGCCGGGCCCGGTCGAGGACGTGACCGTGCGCGCCCGTACCCAGGACGGACTGCTGCACCACCTCGTGCTCCAGCTCTCCGGCGACGGCTTCACCGCGCTCGGGGTGATGAACCGGCTCAGCGGCTCGGTCGAGGAGATCCTCGAAGTCTCCGGCCAGGACACCAAGCGTCAGGTCCTCAACCTCGCCGAGGTCGTCGACCACAAGGGCCAGCCGACCGTACGGCGGCGCGGGGACTGGGTCCCGGTGGCCCGGCAGCGCGGCATCGAGCAGGCCGTCCTCACGTTCCTCGACGCCGTACGCGCCGGAAAGGTGCTCAGCGCCCGGGACGCGCTGGCGACTCATGAACTGTGCGAGCGGGTGGTACGAGAGGTCGCGGACCGGTCCGCCGCAGCCTGAGCGCCTGCGCGCCCTCACCGGCGCACATGGCCGCGAGCACCAGCAGCGCCATGCCGACCGGCCAGGCGCCGTAGCGGACGTACGGCGTGATGCCGTGGGCGAGCGGGACGTCGTAGACCTGGGTGGTGCTCTTGTTCGTGCCCAGCCAGGAGCCGATGCGCTGTCCGCCGGGGCCGTAGACGGCGGAGACGCCGGTCAGGGTGGCGTGGACGACCGGGCGGCCGGTCTCGGCGGCGCGCAGGGCGGCGAGGGTGGCGTGCTGTTCGGGGGCCCAGCTGCTCTGGAACGACGAGGTCGAGGACTGGGCGAGCAGGACGTCGGCGCCGTCCTGGGCGAGATGGCGGCTCATGTCGGGGAACGCGGTCTCGAAACAGATCAGCGGGCCGACGCGCAGCCCGTGCCCCACGTTCATCACGACCTGCTCCGTGCCGTGCCTGCGGTCCACTCCCGCCGCCTTGCCGACGGAGGTGGCCCAGCCGAGCAGCGAGCGGAACGGGATGTACTCACCGAAGGGGACGAGCCGCATCTTGTCGTAGCGGTCGCCGGTGAGACCCTTCGCACCGACCAGGATCGAGCTCTTGTAGATGCCGGGCTTGTCGGAGCGCTGGGCGTCCACGTTGACCAGGATGTCGGCGCCGGTCTCCTGGGAGAGGGCGGCGATACGGCGCGCGAGATCGGGGCGCTTGCCGAGGTCGAAGCCGACACTGCTCTCGCCCCAGGCGATCAAGTCCACGTTCTGCCCGGCCAGTTGGCGGGTCAGCTGTTCCTCGCGGTCGAAGCGCCGGACGTCGCTGTCCTCGCCGGTGATGATCCCGGGCTGTACGACGGCGATCCGCACGTGGCCGTCGACGTCGGGACGCGGCGACCACACCCAGGCGGCGGAGGTCGCGGCGGCGGTCGCCAGGAGCCCGGCGACGGCGGGCACCCGGACCTCGCGGATCGCGACCAGCACGGCGACCGCGACGTTCACGGCCACCACCAGGAAGCTCAGCAGCCACACCCCGCCGACGGACGCGAGCCGCAACGCCGGTTCCACCTGCCACTGGGTGGAGCCGAGCAGCCCCCAGGGGCCGCCCAACCCCTGCCAGGACCGGACGAGTTCGACCATCAGCCAGCCCGAGGGCAGCACGAGCAGCGCGACACCGCCCCGCCGGGGCGACGGCACGCCACCGAGGTAGCGGCGGACCAGCCAGCCCCACGGCGCCCACAGCACGCCGAGCAGCCCCGCGATGACCACGATGAACACACTCAGGCTCGGCACCAGCCAGCTGTGCACGGCCAGCATGAACCCGAGCCCCCCGAACCAGCCGTCGTAGACCGCCCGCCGCCCGGTCGGCGCCGAGCGCGTCAGCAGGATCCAGGGGACGAGCGCGACGTAGGCGAACCACCAGAGGGACGGCGCCGGGAACGCGAACACGGGCAGGGCGCCCGCGAGCGCGGCGAGCAGGGAACGCCGCCAGGGGGAGACGAGCCAGTCGCCGAAGTTCCTCATGCGAACCCCCTACCCGCTGGTGGCTCCGGTGTGCGTGCCGCGGCCGATCATCCCGGACGGCGGACACCGAACCGGTCGTATCAGTGGACCACGGCTTCCGGGCGCCGTTCGGGAAGGCGCCGCCACTTCTCCTCCACGACGACCTCGGTCAGCCGCCAGCCGTCGTCCGTCCGCAGCAGCCCGAACGAGTACCGCCCGCCGCACACGAAGTCGGGAGCGGTGGAGGGGTCGCCCTCATCGCTCTCCCCGTCCTTGGCGAAGCGCATCGGATTGACGTAGTCGGCCTGGACGCGGGCGGTGTCGTCGGTGTGCTGGTCCAGGGCACCGAAGCGGATCCGCCGGTTCACGATCAGGTGCTGCCGCATCGAGAACAGTCCCAGGCTCTCCGCGAGCCATCCGGCGACCTGTTCCGCGTTCCCCTCGATCCCTCCGGCGGACCGGTAGTCGGCACGCCCGTCCGGGGCGAACAGTTTCCGGTACGCCTCCCAGTCGCCGTCGTCCACCGCCACCGCGTATTCGGTGACCACTTCGTCCACGGCCAGCCGGTCCATCACAATCGCCAGTTCCACACGCTGCGTCATCGGCTCAGTGTTGGCTACGGAGCGTGTCGCGCCAAGGGGGACGCGGATACGAGGTGGGGAACATTCGGTGGTGTTCGAAGGTTCTTCGCCGATCTTCGCTGTTTTCCGCTGTCCTTCGTCGGGCTTTCGTTGTGAGGAGCACTCATGAAACGTCTTGTCACGGTCGTCACCGGGGGCAGCCGGGGGATCGGCGCCGCGACCTGCCGACGGCTCGCGGAGGACGGGCACGACGTGGTCGTGGGCTATCTACGGGACGCGACGGCGGCCGAGGAAGTCGCTGAGGCCGTACGGCGCACAGGGGCCCGTTCCGTATGCGTGCCCGGGGACACCTCCGTCGAGGCGGACGTCGAACGGCTCTTCACGGTGGCCGAGAAGCAACTCGGCCCGGTCACCGGCCTGGTGAACAACGCCGGCGTGACCGGCCCGTTCGGCCGCTTCGCGGACACCGACCCCGCCGACCTGCGTCGCGTCGTCGAGGTCAACCTCCTTGGCACACTGCTGTGTTCACGCCGCGCCGCGCAGGTGATGGCATCCCGGGGCAACGGTGTGATCGTGAATGTCTCGTCCGCCGCCGCGACCCTCGGCAGCCCCGGCGAGTACGTCCACTACGCCGCGACGAAGGCCGCCGTCGACACCCTCACCCTGGGCCTCGCCAAGGAACTCGGCCCCGACGGCATCCGCGTCAACGCGGTCGCGCCCGGCGTCATCGAGACGGAGATCCACGGGAGGTCGGGCGACCCGGACCGCGCCAAGCGGTTGGCGGCGTCGATTCCGCTACGGCGCGCAGGCCAGCCCGAGGAAGTCGCCGCCGCGATCGCCTGGTTGATGTCACCGGAGGCGTCGTACGCGACGGGGACGGTGGTGCGGGTGTCGGGCGGACGGTGAGCCGGCGGGCGCGAGACCGGGCGAACCGGTGGGTTCGGGGATTCAGGCGGCCGCGATGACCTCGTCCCGTATCGCCGCGGCCCACTCGACCACCAACAGCTCGTATTCCTCGCGCTCTTGGGTGGAGAGCGACCCGCCCGCACGCAGCCAAAGTGCCCGGATCTGCTCGTTCACCTCGGAAGCAGACCGCACGGAACCAGGGGCCACGAAATCGGGGGACATGCGAACAGCCTAGGGGCAAGGACTGACACTGCGCTACCGGACGGCTACTCAGACCGTATGGGGTTGGTCACGGGCGCGGTGAACAGGGCGCCGGGTGCGGCCCGGTGCCATGAGTTGGTCACCCCCGCCGCTCGGCCCACACCCGCGACCACTCCAGCAACGGTCCCATCGCGGTCACGAGGTCCGTGCCGAGCACGGTCAACTGCCAAGCGCCGTCCGGCGTTTGCGTCGCGATGTCCGACTCGCGCAGCTCGGTCAGCCGGGTGAACAGGACGCTGGAGGACATGTCGTCGCAACGGCGTTGCAGGTCACGGAAGCCGATCGGGGCGCCGTGCCGGTGGAGTTCCCAGATCACGCGGAGTGTCCAGCGCCGGCCGAGGAGATCGAGCGCGGCCATGACGGGGCGGCCGGTGACCGAACCGCGCACGGGGCGACCGGGAGTGGGCGTGGATCCCGCAGGTGTGGACTCCGTGGGGGTGGATTCCAACTGCCCTCCTGTGCCGACGTCTTGTGACCTCGCGCGACTTCTTGACTTCGCACCTCACCCTTGCGCTTCGATTTCAGAAGCGCAAGAGTCGGTGGACATGAAACAAGACCCGGCAGGCGCGAATCAGCGCATCGAGGGCGTCACCCGGCCCTACGCACCCGACACCGACCGCGCCCTGCACCGCTGGATGCCACCCGGCGTCACCCGCGAACCCCTGATGCTCTTCAAGGTCCTCGAACGCCACCCCGAACTCGCTTCCCGCATGCGGGCGTTGGGCTCCGGCCTCCTCGTCCACGGCCTCCTGAGCACCGCCGACCGCGAACTCGTGATCGCCCGCGTCTGCGCCCGCTCCGGCTGCGCCTACGAGTGGGGCGTCCATGCGACGACGTACGCCGAGGCCGCCCAACTCACCCCGCGCCAGATCACCTTGACCGCGACCGGCACCCCGGACGACCCGGCCTGGTCGCCCCGCCAGTCCGCGCTGCTCCGAGCCGTCGACGAACTCCACGACGGTGCACGGCTGAGCGACCCGGTCTGGTCCGGCCTGCGGGAGCACCTCGACGAACCCGAAGCCCTCGAATTCCTTGTGCTGGCCGGGTGGTACCGCACCATCGCGTACGTCGCCAACGGTGTCGGCATCGAGCCCGAGCCGTGGGCCCTTGCCCTGCCCGGGAGTTGACTCAGCCCGAGGACTCCGCCGCGTGCGGGCTCAGCGCGCCCGCCGTCACCAGCGCGATGATGACGATGCCGAGGGCGATGCGGTAGTAGACGAACGGCATGAAGCTCTTGTGGGAGATGAACTTCATGAACCAGGCGATGACCGCGTATCCGACGACGAACGCGATCACCGTCGCGAACATCGTCGGCCCCCACGCTACGTGCCCGCCCTCCGCCGCGTCCTTCAACTCGAAGGCGCCCGAGGCCAGTACGGCCGGCATGGCGAGGAGGAAGGAGTAACGGGCCGCCGCCTCGCGGGTGTAGCCCATGAAGAGGCCGCCGCTGATGGTCGCGCCCGAGCGGGAGACGCCGGGGACCAGCGCCATCGCCTGGCAGAGGCCGTAGAGCAGGCCGTCCTTGGTGTTGAGGTCCAGCAGGGTCTTGCGCTGCTTGGGGGCGCGGTGCCGGCCGCCGTTCTCGTCGCGGGCCGCGAGGCGGTCGGCGATGCCGATGACGACGCCCATCACGATCAGCATCGTGGCGGTGACGCGCAGGTCGCGGAACGGGCCCTCGATCTGGTCCTTGAGCGTCACGCCGAGCACGCCGATCGGGATGGAGCCGACGATCACCAGCCAGCCCATCTGGGCGTCGTGGTCGCGCCGCATCTCCTTGTTGGTGAGCGACCGGAACCACGCGGCGAGAATCCGCCCGACATCCTGGCGGAAATAGATCAGCACCGCCGCCTCCGTGCCGAGCTGCGTGATCGCCGTGAAGGCCGCGCCCGGGTCCTCCCAGCCCGAGAAGGCCGCCGTGAGCCGCAGATGCGCGCTGGAGGAGACGGGGAGGAACTCGGTCAGCCCCTGGACGAGTCCGAGGATGAGGGATTCAAACCAAGACATGGAGTTACGGCGTCCAAGTGCTGATCGAGGAGGGGCAAAGGACACACCAAAACGCCGCGCGCGGTGAACGAGTGTGTGTGAGGGGCAGCGTAGCGTCCCCGTGTGACAGGCCGGACACAGGGGTTTCACGGCGGCCGCGCGACTTCGGACACAGAGGTTTCAGGGCGGTTGCGCGACTCCGTACACAGAGGTTTCACGAGTGGTCCGACGACTCCGGGTTCGCGGTGTTGACCAGCTGCGGGGGCGACGCATACGTTGCAGCGGAGGAAAGCGCTTGCTGCATGCGCTCGCTGTCCCCGGAGGAGTGCTGATCACGACCATGTCCACACCCGCCACCAACCCCGGGGCCTTCCAGCCCTTGCCCCCGCTCACCGGCCGACGCGTCCGGGCCGCCGTGGTCGGCGCCGGCGCCATCGGCCGCGGCTCCCATTTCCCGGCGCTCGCGCGGCTCGCCGAGGACGGCGAGACCGAGGTCGTCGCCGCCGTTGACATCGATGCCACGTCGGTCGAGTCCTTCTGCGCCGAGGCCGGGATCCCGCACGCCTACACCGACCTGGAGCAGATGCTCCGGGAACAGCGGCCCGACCTCGTCACCATCTGCACCCCGCCCACCCTGCACCGCGCGCAGACCGTCGCCGCGCTGCGGGCCGGCGCCTGGGTCTGGTGCGAGAAGCCCCCGGTGCCGACGCTGGCCGACTTCGACGCCGTGGAGGACGAGGAGGGCCCAGCAAAGGGGACGGTCGGCGGGCCGTATGCCTCGATCGTCTTTCAGCACCGCTTCGGGTCGGGCTCGCGGCACGTGCGTCGGCTGCTCGCCGAGCAGGCGATGGGGCGGCCGCTCGTGGCGCACTGCCAGACCACCTGGTACCGCGACACCGCTTACTACGCCGTGCCCTGGCGCGGGCGCTGGGAGACCGAGGGCGGCGGTCCCGCGATGGGACACGGCATCCACCAGATGGACCTCCTGCTCGATCTGCTCGGGCCGTGGAGCGAGGTGAAGGCGATGGCCGGGCGGCTGGTCCACGACGTGGAGACAGAGGACGTCTCGACCGCGCTGGTGCGTTTCGAGAACGGCGCGATGGCGACCGTCGTGAACAGCGTGCTGAGCCCCGACGAGGTCAGCCGTATCCGCATCGACTGCGAGCGCGCCACCGTCGAACTGACCCATCTCTACGGGCACAGCAACGACAACTGGCGTGTCACTCCGGCGCCCGACGTGCCGAGCGAACTGGCCGCAGCCTGGCAGGACTTCGGGCCCGACGTGCCGAGTTCGCACCTGGAGCAGCTGCGTGAACTCGTCGTGAGCATGCGGGCCGGTGAACGGCCGCGCAGCAGCGGCACGGACGGGCGGACCAGCCTGGAGCTCATCACCGCGCTCTACAAGTCGGCGTTCACGGACACGACCGTCCGGGCCGGCGAGATCGGCCCCGGAGACCCCTATTACACGGCGCTGCACGGCGGCGCCCCCGGCTGGGCGCCCGTGGCGCGCGAGGAGGTGTCGGCGTGACCGGCCTGCGTATCGTCCATGCCCACGGGGACCGCGTCACGGTGACCGAACCGGCCACCGGCGTCGAGCTGTTCAGCTACGTGTACCGGCCCGAGGCCGCCTGGGAGGCGCCGAAGCCGTACCTCCACCCGATCCGGACCCTTGCCGGTGACGTCGTCACGGACTACCGGCCCAACGACCACCGCTGGCACAAGGGCCTCCAGTTCACCGCCTCGCATCTGTCGGGCCAGAACCTGTGGGGCGGCAACACATACGTTCACGGCGAGGGGTATCTCCAACTCCCGGAGCGGGTCGGGTCGATGGCCCATGTCGCCTTCGACGAGATCGACGCCGATGCTGACCGTCTCGTCATCGCCGAGCGGCTCACCTGGCACCCGTACAGCGGTGAACTCTGGGCCGACGAGCAGCGCCGGATCGAGGTGCACGACGTCGACACGGAGTCGGGTTCGTGGGCGCTGACCTGGACGAGCGCCGTGACCAACCGCCGTGACGAGCCCCTGCGGTTCGGCAGTCCGACCACCCACGGGCGCGAGGCGGCCGGCTACACGGGCCTGTTCTGGCGCGGCCCGCGCGCCTTCCGCGACGGCCGGATCATCGGCCCCGACGGCGAGGGCCCCGACCTGATGGGCTCCCAGGGTCCCTGGCTCGCCGTCTCCGGCGAGCACGACGGCACCGACGGGCACGCGACCATCGTCTTCGCGCACGCCCCCGAGAACGACCAGTCAGGCGCCCAGGGCACCCACCCCGCCCACTGGTTCGTCCGCAACGAGCCGTTCGCGGGCATCGCCCCCTCCTTCGCCTTCCACGACGAGCTGGAGCTCGCCCCCGGAGACACCCTCACCCGGCGCTACCGGGTCGTCGTGGCCGACGGGGCCTGGGAGCGGGAGGAGATCGCCAAGTACCTGGAGGCGCGCCCGTGGTGAGTTCCGGTACTGCTGAAGGCTTCTCCGGGCTGCCGGGCGGGGTCGCCGTCTCGCATCTGTCGGTCTACGACTGGCCCGCCGTGGACGGGGTGTGCGGCGGAACTCCCCATATGCACCTGACCTGTTCGGAGGGGTACGTCGTCACCGGCGGGCGGGGCGCGGTGCAGACGCTCACGACCTCCGGGTACGAGGTGACGCCGCTCGCGGCCGGAACGGTCGCCTGGTTCACGCCGGGGACCATCCACCGGCTCGTCAACGAGGACGACCTGCGCATCACCGTCCTCATGCAGAACAGCGGCCTGCCCGAGGCGGGGGACGCGGTGCTCACACTGCCCCCGCGGTACCTCACCGACCCGGAGACGTACGCCTCCGTCACCGTGATCCCGGCCGACGCGTCCGAGGCCGAGCAGGAACGCGTCGCCCGGGCCCGGCGCGATCTCGCCCTGGAGGGCTACCGGGCGCTGCGCGACGCGGAGGGTCCGCAAGCGCTGGCCGCGTTCCACCGGGCCGCCGCCGCGCTGGTACGACCCCGGCTCGCGGAGTGGCGCGAGCGCTGGGAGCGGGGGGCGCGGGCCGCTGCCGCGGCTACGGGGGAGCAGCTCGACCGGCTCGAACAGGGTGACTTCTCGCACCTCGCCGATGCTGGCGTACGGGCTGAACAGCCTTCTGCGTACGGGAAGTTCGGGATGTGCGGGCGGTTGGACGTCTACAAGGGGACGTAAGTCCGGTTTCTTTTGAAGCAGGCCGCCTGTCGGGTCAGGCCGCCGTCGGGCCTGTCACGGTCCAGCCCGGTGACTGCGGGTGGGCCGTCAGGTCCTGGTGATGGACCGGGGCGCCGCAGGCCGTGCAGGTGACGACCGGGACCAGTTCGTTGCCGCAGATGTGCTCGATCACCATGGGGCGATCGTCATCCTTCTGGAGATGACGGTCGCCCCATGCCATGAGAGTCATCAGGACCGGCTCCAGTTCGAGCCCCGCCTCGGTGGGCCGGTACTCGAAGCGCTGCGGGTGCTCGCTGTACGTCCGCCGGGTCAGGATCCCGGCGTCGACGAGGCGGCGCAGCCGGGCGGCCAGGACGTCGCGCGGGGCGCCGATGTTGCGGACCAGCTGGTCGAAACGGCGGTTGCCGAGACACACCTCCCGTAGGACGAGCAGGGAGTACTTCTCGCCGACGAGTGCGAGGGCGTCGGCGATGGAGCAGGGGCGCGGGTCTTTGGGGGTGGGCTTGTTTTTGAGGGCGGCCATAACACCTACTTTAAGGGAGGGTTTGATTTTCCAACCCACAGAGCTATGGTGAGTTTGGATTTCCTACTCACAGGTAGCTCTGGCTGGAAGTACTGGAAATAACGGAGGCCCGCCCCATGCGTGACGCAGTGATCGTCGAAGCCGTACGCACGCCCGTAGGCAAGGGCAAGCCGAACGGCACCCTCGCCCAGGTCCACCCCGTCGAACTCCTCTCGCACACCCTGCGCAGCCTCGTCGAGCGCACCGGGATCGACCCGGCGGTCATCGACGACGTCATCGGCGGCACGGTCACCCAGGTCGGTGAGCAGGCCGTCAACATCACCCGGCAGGCCGTGCTGTCGGCGGGCTTCCCGGAGTCGGTGCCCGCGACCACGGTGGACCGCCAGTGCGGCTCGTCCCAGCAGGCCGTGCACTTCGCGGCGCAGGGCGTGATCTCCGGGGCGTACGACATCGTCGTGGCCTGCGGGGTGGAGTCCATGGGGCGCGTGCCGATGGGGTCGAGTGTGCTGCCCGGCACGGATCCCTTCGGCCCCGGTGTCGCCGGGCGCTACCCGGAGGGCCTCGTCCCGCAGGGGATCAGCGCCGAACTCATCGCCGCCAAGTGGTCGATGACACGCGACCAGTTGGACGCCTTCGCGGTCTCCTCGCACCTCAAGGCGGCCGCCGCCTGGGACGCGGGACTCTTCGACGCCCAAGTCGCACCCCTGGAGGGCGCATCGCGCGACGAGTGCGTACGGCCCGGCAGCACGACCGAGATCCTGGCCGGCCTCAAGCCCGCCTTCTACGACGCGACGTACGCCGAGCGCTTCCCGCAGATCGAGTGGAACATCACCCCCGGCAACTCCAGCCCCATCAACGACGGCGCCTCCGCCGTGCTCATCACGTCCAGCGAGACGGCGGCCCGGCTCGGCCTGCGCCCGCTGGCCCGGCTGCACAGCTTCGCGGTGACCGGTTCCGACCCGCTGCTCATGCTCACCGGGGTCATCCCGGCCACCGAGAAGGTGCTGCGCCGGGCCTCGCTCACCCTCGACGACATCGACCTGTTCGAGGTCAACGAGGCGTTCTCCAGCGTCGTGCTGGCCTGGCAGCAGGAGACGGGCGCGGATCTCGCCAAGGTCAACGTGCACGGCGGCGCCATCGCGATCGGGCATCCGCTCGGGGCGAGCGGTACACGGCTGACGACCACCCTGGTGCACGCGATGCGGGACCGAGGGGCGCGCTACGGGCTGCAGACGATGTGCGAGGCGGGCGGTCTCGCCAACGCGATGATCCTTGAGGCGGTCTGATCCCTCACCGGGCCCGCTGATCCCTCACGGGGCCCGCAGGTGGTGGCGCTTGCGCCAGGCCACCACGGCGCCGCCCAGAGCGGGCAGGGCGATACAGGCCATCGCGATCAGGAAGGCCGGTGAGGTGGGGCTGGAGGCGCGGGCGCCGGCGACTACGTAGGCGGCGGTGTTCGGGAGCGACCCCAGCGCCGTCGCGAGCAGGAACGGCGTCCAGCGCATGCGGGAGACGGCGGCGCAGTAGTTCACGCCCCAGAACGGCAGTCCCGGGAAGAGCCGTGCGGCCATCATCGACCGGAAGCCGTGTCTGCTGAGCTGCCCGTCCGCGGCCTTCAGCCAGCGGCCCCGCAGCAGCGGGCGCAGCGCGTCCTGGCCCAGTACGCGGCCCAGGCCGAAGGAGATCCCGGCGCCGAGCACCGTGCCCGCCAGCGCGGCGCCGGTGCCCAGCTGGGAGCCGAACAGCGCGCCCGCCGCGAGGTTCAGCAGGGGGCGCGGTACGAACGCCACGCTGCACAGGCCGTACGCCGCCGCGAACACCAACGCGGCCATGGCGCCGCCGAGTTGGGGTGGCCAGCCGTCGGAGAGCAGGCGCTGCGGGTGGAAGAGCAGCACGGTCGACGCGGCCCCGGCGAGCAGCGCGAGGAGCAGCGACAGCCGCGACCACGGCGAGAGCAGGGCTCTCGTGCAGCGCGCGGCGAGACCGGTCGGGGCGACGGGCGGCAGCGGCGCCACGGCCATGGCCGCGGGGACGGTCACTGCTGCGGCGAGTGCCGGGGCAGTGACATGGGCTGTGGCCTGGGGAGTGGCCGTGGCGGTGCCTCCAGAGCGGGTGCCCCCAGAGTCGGTGGCGGCATCGGCGAGCATGTCGGCGACCCTAACCGACCTGTGTATGTGATCGCCGTATGGTTCGTCTCATGAGAGTCACAGGTGCGGGCACCGCGCGGGTGCCGGGCAGCGTTCTCGCGGACACCGTGCTGGAGCGGCTCACGGTCACGTACGCCGCCGCGGCCGACCCGGAGCGGGCCGTGCCCATGCGGGCGTACATGAAGGACATCGCGCCCTTCCTGGGCCTCACCACACCCGTACGCAGGGCGTTGTCCCGCACGGTCCTGGAGGGCACACCCCGCCCCGACGAGACCGACTGCACCGCGATCGCCCTGCGCTGCTGGGAGCTGCCGGAGCGCGAGTACCAGTACTTCGCGGTGGACTACCTGCGCCGCCATGTGAGGCACTGCACGTCCGGTTTCCTGCCGGTCGCCCGCCATCTCGTCTCGACGGTCCCTTGGTGGGACACCGTCGACGCACTCGCCTCCCACGTAGTGGGAGGCCTGGTCGCCGCCGATCCGAAGCTGGTCGCCGACATGGACGAGTGGATCGTCGACGAGGACATGTGGGTCGCCCGTACGGCCCTCCTCCACCAGCTGCGCTACAAGGAGCGCACCGACACCGAACGCCTCTTCGCGTACTGCCTGCGCCAGTCCGGGCACCCGGACTTCTTCATCCGCAAGGCGATCGGCTGGTGCCTGCGCGAGTACGCCAAGACCGACCCGGAGGCGGTCCGCGGGTTCCTCGCCCAGGAGAAGGGGCGGTTCGCGCCGTTGTCGGTGCGCGAGGCCTTGAAGAACATCGGCGCCTGACGTCCCACGTACTGATAAATCGTTCGACGCCGGGCAAAGCGTCGGCAATGATCGGCCTCATGTTCCGGTACGCCTTCCACCTCGCAGCACCCCCTGTCGCGGGTGCGCCGAAGGCTGCCGTTCCCGTTCTAGTCGCCGCAGTCGACGGCGCCCGAAGCTGACCCTCTCCGGATCGTCCGGCGGACCCCGCAGGGGGAGGGTCGGCGAGTCCTCGGGGTCCCCCTTTTCACCACTGGGCTTTTCACCTCTGGAGAGGCTTCGAGGTACCGCCATGTCCAAAACGGCATACGTCCGCACGAAACCGCATCTGAACATCGGCACGATGGGCCATGTCGACCACGGCAAGACCACCCTGACCGCCGCCATCACCAAGGTCCTCGCCGAGCACGGCGCGTCCACCTTCGTACCGTTCGACCGGATCGACCGGGCGCCGGAGGAGGCCGCGCGCGGCATCACCATCAACATCGCGCACGTCGAGTACGAGACCGACACCCGGCACTACGCGCACGTGGACATGCCGGGCCATGCCGACTACGTCAAGAACATGGTCACCGGGGCCGCGCAGCTCGACGGGGCGATCCTCGTCGTCTCCGCGCTCGACGGGATCATGCCGCAGACCGCCGAACACGTGCTGCTCGCCCGGCAGGTGGGCGTCGACCACATCGTGGTCGCGCTCAACAAGGCCGACGCGGGCGACGACGAGCTCACCGACCTGGTCGAGCTGGAGGTCCGCGAACTGCTCACCGCGAACGGCTACGGCGGCGACTCCGTACCCGTCGTACGGGTGTCCGGCCTCAAGGCCCTTGAGGGGGACCCCCGTTGGACGGCGTCGATCGACGCGCTGCTCGACGCCGTGGACACGTATGTGCCGATGCCCGAGCGGTATCTGGACGCGCCGTTCCTGTTGCCGGTCGAGAACGTGCTCACGATCACCGGGCGCGGGACCGTCGTCACGGGTGCGATCGAGCGCGGCACGGTCCGGGTGGGCGACCGGATCGAAGTGCTCGGCGCCGCCGTCGACACGGTGGTCACGGGCCTGGAGACCTTCGGCAAGCCCATGGCGGAGGCGCAGGCCGGCGACAGCGTGGCGCTGCTGCTGCGCGGTGTCCCACGCGACGCGGTCCGCCGTGGGCACATCGTCGCGGCGCCCGGCAGCGTCGTGCCCAGCCGCCGTTTCTCGGCGCAGGTGTACGTCCTGTCGGCCCGCGAGGGCGGCCGCACGACCGCCGTGTCGACCGGCTACCGGCCGCAGTTCTACATCCGCACCGCGGACGTGGTCGGCGACATCGACCTGGGCGAGACGGCGGTCGCCCGCCCCGGCGACACCGTCACGATGTCGGTCGAGCTGGGCCGTGAGGTCCCGCTGGAGCCGGGGCTCGGCTTCGCGATCCGCGAGGGCGGGCGGACGGTGGGGGCGGGGACGGTGACGAAGGTGGGCTGAGCGCGGTCGGTTGATCGGGGTGGGTGCCCGTCCCTTCGGGGTCGGGCACCCACTTGCGTGGTCGGGCGGGTGATCTCGTTCGCGCTGGGGGCGGGGGCCAAGTGCGTTCGGGGCGGAGGGCATTGCGCGATCGAGGTGTGGGTCCCGCGTGTTGCGGCGGGAGCCGTCGCGTATCGGGGCGCGTGGCATCGGGCGATCGGGGCAGGCGCCGTCGCGAGTTCGGGGCGGGGCCCGTGTGGCTGAGGGCAGCGGCTCGTATCCGTGATTGTCAGTGGCGTGCGCAAGACTTGATCGCGGCGGCAGTCGGGACGAGGCGCGGGGAAGGTGGGGGCACCATGGCGGGCAAGGCGCTTGTGCTGGGAGGCGGGGGCAGCAGCGGGATCGGCTGGATGGCCGGGGTGCTGTACGGGCTGGGCGAGGCCGGCGTCGATCTCTCGGACGCCGATGTCGTGATCGGTACGTCGGCGGGTTCGACCGTCGGCGCCCAGCTGCGGGCCAGTACGCTCAAGGAGGTCTACGAGCGTCAACTCGCCGCCCCCGAGGGCGAGATCCCCGGCCGACTCGGTACCGGCCTGATGCTCCGTTACGCCTGGGCGACCCTGACCTCGCGCACTCCCGAGGCGTACGGGCGGAAGATCGGCCGTATGGCACTCGCCGCCCGAACACCCCGCGCGGCGGCCCGGCGTGCGGTGATCGAGACCCGGCTCGTCTCACCGGAGTGGCCCGACCGCGCGTTGCGCATCACCGCGGTCGACACGGTGACCGGTGAACTACGGGTCTTCGACAGGGACAGCGGGCTGCCCCTGGCCGACGCCGTCGCCGCCAGCTGCGCGGTCCCCGGGGTGTGGCCCCCGGTCACCATCGAGGACCGCCGCTGGATCGACGGCGGTATCCACTCAGCGGCCAACGCGCAACTCGCCGAGGGGTACGACCGGGTCGTCGTCCTCGCGCCGATAACGCTCGGGGGTGGCCCCCTGGTGTCTCCGGCGGCCCAGACCCGGCGACTTGTGGAGCGGGGCGCGCGTGCGGTCGTCGTGTCGCCGTCCCCGGAAGCGAGGCAGACGTTCGGCCGCAATCCGCTCGACCCGTCGGTACGGGCGGGTGCGGCGCGGGCGGGGCGGGGACAGGCGGGGGCGCATGTCGGGGAGGTGGGGGACGTTTGGGGGGTTGGCGGGGCGGGTGGGTGACCGGCTTGTCGGCTTGCGTAGGGCGCCGGGCTGGTGGGGTTGTGGGTTGCTTGGAGGATGCAGGCGTGGGCATCGGCGGCGGCCGGACTGCGCGGGGCGATGGTGTCGGGATCACGCGGGCCCCGTGCTCACTGGGCCGCACAGCCCGCGCCCGTGTTCCGCCCGCACTCCCGTACCTCCACGGCCAACCCCGTACGAGCCCGCCACCATCCCGCCGAGTCACCTTTCACCCACCCTCCCGTGCCCCACGGCCACCTCCCCCGAGCCCGCCACCATCCCGCCGCGTCACCACCCACCCCACGACCCCGGCACAATGGACCCGTGGACGAGTCGATACCCGTGACCCGGGACGTAGATCACGGGGTCGCCAAACTCATGCCCGACGTCGATCGGGAGCGGGCCTGGCTGCTGACTGTCGACGGGGCGCCGCAGTCCTACGTGGACCTGGACGCGCCGACGCATCTGGAGTTCGAGTACACGCGGCGGCTCGGGCACGTGCTGGACACCCTCGCGGAACCGGGGCGCCCGCTGGACGTACTGCATCTTGGAGGCGGGGCGCTCACGTTGCCCCGGTACGTGGCGGTGACCCGGCCGGGTTCGCGGCAGGACGTGGTCGAGGCCGACCTGGGACTGCTGGAGTTGGTCACCGAGCACCTGCCGTTGCCGGACGGCGCCGGTGTCACCGTGCACGGAGCGGATGCCCGCGCCTGGCTGGAGGCGGCGCCGGACGGTTCGGCGGACGTCATCGTCGCCGATGTCTTCGGCGGCTCACGGGTCCCGGCGCACCTCACGTCCGTGGCGTACGCCCGCGAAGCCGAGCGCGTCCTGCGTGCCGACGGCGTCTACCTGGCCAACCTCGCGGACGCCGCCCCCTTCACCTTCCTGCGCGCCCAACTCGCCACGTTCGGCACGGTGTTCCAGGAGCTGGCGCTCATCGCGGAACCGGGCGTGCTGCGAGGCCGCCGCTTCGGCAACGCGGTACTCGTCGCCGCACACCACCCGCTCGACACGGCGCCCCTGACCCGACTCGTCGCCTCGGACGCGTTCCCGGCACGGCTCGAACACGGGCTTGCGCTAAGGGAGTTCATCGGTGGTGCCAGGCCGGTCCAGGACGAGGACGCCGTCCCGTCGCCCGAGCCTCCGGACGGCGCGTTCGGTATCGGCTGAGCGGGCTCAGGCCTCGCCGGTCTGCCCGGCGAGGCCTGAGGCGCACGACCTCATCGTGGACGGGCTGCGCGGCCGGCGACGACCTGGCCGCAGATCATGCCCCTGTACGACGAACTGCCGTCGGCGTGGCCCTCGCCGGTGGTGGCGTTGAACCGCACCGAGGCGGTGCCGATGGTCTCCGGTCCGGCACAGGCGCTGGGAGAGCTTGCGAAGTCGGAGAAGGACGCCCGACTCGCGCGATACCAGTACCTGCCGACGGTCAAGGCTGACCTGCTGTGTCGGATGGGCCGTTCGCGGGAGGCCGCGACCGCCTACGGCCAGGCGTTGGAGTTGACCGGGAACGCCGCCGAGCGCGCGTTCCTGGTCAACTCCAACGCCTGGTTGGTCCGCACGGAGCATGGGCACCAGGAACCGCATCGTCCACAGGGCCCGCTCGACGCCGCGTCGCGGCCCGGCTCGTACCCGAAGCGTCCCGGCTCGGTGGTGCGCGTCAGCGGTGGCCGACGTAGGTGACGAGTCCGCCGACGGTCAGGCCCAGTGTGCATCCGCGGCGGAAGGTCTCGTAGCGCATGGCCGGGGTGTGCTGCGCGTCGGTCATCGCGTACACCCCGCGGATCCCCAGTTCCACGCCGCACAGGCAGATGACGTACCCGTGACGCAGGGCGGCGGCCTCCCACTCGGGGTCGTACGCGACCCAGGTCCGGGAGTAGATCTTGCCGTCGGGTGTGCGCAGTTCCAGCCGGGAGTAGGTGCGTCCGTAGTGCTTTGCCAGTTTTGGTTGTTCGTCGGGTATCTCGTGCAGCTCCCATCCGGGGGGCGAGGGCAGTTCGCAGAAGACTTCGGGCGGCAGGCGCCGCATGCCGAACAGGATGGCGCCTTCGAGCTGCGGTTCGTCGGGCAGCTCGTCGAGCGAGGCTCCCTTCGGCACGATGTACCCGAAGTAGCCCACGCCCACGGCCTGCCTGAACTCGAAGAGAGCAGTGGGCATGCGGGGTGTCTGTGCGGGATGGATGGTGATGGTGAATTCCGCGGTCTCCAGGCCCCCCAGCACGCACTCGAGCTGCAGCGTGGGGTCGTCGCAGAACAGGATCCGCCCAAGGTCGTCGACCTGTTCGAACTGATACCAGCTCATCTCCCGCAGCCCTTCGGTCGGTTGCCGTTCCGCGTCCACGAGGCAGAGGACTCAATGTTGAACCATCCTATTGAAGGATCGTTGAACAATCCATACCTTGGAACGCGTGAGCGCGGAGGAAGCAGGCAACGGGCGGACAGGCATGGGTCGGCGGGCGCTGGTGGGTGCCGCGAGCACCGGCGCGGCGTCGGCGCTGTGGGCGATCACGCGTCTGATCGGGCACACGGTCTACGTCGCGCACACCCAGTGGATCGACTTGGTGGGCGTGCTGGCGATCCTCGGCTGCGTGTTCCTGAGTACCTGGCACCTGAACATCCGGTGGCTGGTGTGTGCGGTGTGCCTCTTCGGGGTGCTGATCCTGCAGCACCTGGAGCTGAATCAGCAGGCACTGCACCAGCACGGGCGTACCGAACACGTCAGGGTCCGGCAGATTCGGTGGGCCGCCGGTGACGGCATGGGTGACAGCGCCCACCTCTACACGGTCACCGTCATCGACGGCCCGCCGTTGGCTCCGATCGAGGAGAACGGGCTCCTGGGCTGGAAGTGGGTGGTGGGCGGCACGTACACGGTGACCGTCGATCCGCAGGGCCGTGCCCCGCTCAGGCGGGGGGACAGGCCCGGGCCTCCGGTGATCCAGCAGTCGCTGCAGATCCCACTCGTCGTCGGCCTGGCCTTCGCCCTGTGGCGGCCCACAGACCTGCTCCTGCGCCGACAACTCCTGCACCAGAGGCCGGCCCGTCGAGCCGTACCCGCTGATCAGTGAGAAGCGGCGAGTTCCGGAATCCGCCACGGACATGCAAATCGCGCAAGCGGCTCGCGAACCCGTCGGTGCTCCAGTTGTTTCCCCGCGCGGCTCGAACGCGGGCCTGCGCTACGGGAGTTCGTCGTCGGAGCCTGGCCGGTGCGCAACAAGGTTGCCGTGCCGTCACCTTGCAGCCAGGGACGCCATCCCGCCGCGTCCCCCCACCATCACCCGAGCCCCTCAACCGCCCGCCCGCCATCATCGACCGACCCGCCCACACCCCCGGCGTCCCCTCCACATCCCCCGCCCCATCCCGCCGCCGCAGATTCCGAACCTCCGGTACACACAGCACCGCCCCCGTCACCACCGTGACCAGGGCCGCGCACCCCCACAGCGCGGCCGTACGCCCGAAGGCCGACTCCGTCGGGCCGGCGGCCGCCGCGGCGAGGGGCATCAGCGCGATCGAGCCGAACCAGTCGTAGGCGGAGATGCGGGAGAGCTTGTCTTCCGGGATCTCCTGGTGGAGGGCGGTCATCCAGCTCACCCCGAAGATCTCGACCGTCGTGCCCGCGATGAACATCACGGCGAACAGGACGCCGATCGGGACCGGGACGGCGAGGGCCGCGGACGGGAGGGCCAGGGGGAAGATGCCGAGCATGCCTGCCAGGAGGAGGCGGCGGGGTTTCCAGCGGGTCATCAACAGGGCGCCGGCGACCGTGCCCGCGCCGAACGCCGCCAGGGCCAGGCCCCAGGGGCCCGCGCCGCCGAGGCTGTCGCGGGCGACGAGTGGGCCGTAGACCGCGTCCGCCGCGCCGACGACCGCGTTGGCGATGGAGAAGGCCACGACGACGGACCACAGCCACGGGCGGCCGATGAACTCCCGCCAGCCGTCCCGGAGATCGGCCAGCATCCCGCCGCCCGGCGCCCGGGGCGGGATGTGGCTCACGTCCAGGAAAGAGCGGAGCCCTCCCGCGATCGCGAACGCAGCCGCGTCCACCGCCAGCACCCAGCCCGGGCCCACCGCCGCGACCAGCGCGCCGCCGAGCGCCGCACCGCCCAGTGACGCGCCCTGCATCGCCATCCGGAAGACCGCGAACGCCCGGCCCGCCTGTTCGCCGCTCACCGTGGACATGAGCATGCCCTCGGCGGCCGGGCCGAAGAACGCCTGGCCGGTGCCGCCGAGCGCGGTGAGCAGCATCATCTGCCAGAGGCGGGGCTCGCCGGTCAGGACGAGTACCGCGAACGTCGCCTGTGACACGCAGCTCAGGGCGTTCGCCGCGACCATCACGTGATGGCGCGGCACCCGGTCCGAGATCGCGCCGCCGATCAGCAGGAACAACACCAGCGGCAGCGTGCGCGAGGCGGCCACCAGACCCACGTCACCGCTGTCGCCGCCCGACTCCAGCACGGCGAACGCGGACGCGATCAGCGCGCCGTTGCCACCGAGACCGGTCGCCACCGCGGCGGCCGTCAGCAGGGTGTAGTTGCGGCCCGCCCAGTCGGGTCGGCGCGGTCGACGGGGTGCGGCGGTGACGGTCACCGGCCGACTATCGCCGCCCACGCCACATCCCGCCAAACGGATTGCCGCCAGAATCGAGCCAAACGGTCAACGCCCGCCAACGGCCAACGGCCGTCAGCTCGTTGCGCCCGTCGGGTCCCCGTGCAGTCGTACGGTGCTCAGGATCTGCTGGATCGTCGCGTCGGGGATCTCCTCGCTGACGCCCTTCGCGCCGTAGAGCGTCCACGAGACGAAGTCGTCCGCCGAGTTCTTGAAGGCGAACGTGGTCGCCTTGCCGTCGGAGGAGCACTTGCCGGTCTTCGGCACGCCGGACGTGTACGAGGTGGCGACGCTGCCGGTGACACCCGACTTCGTCGTGTACGGCTTGGCCGCGCCGATCTTCAGGTACTTCTTCGACGAGTCCTTCTGGTCCGTGTACCCGCCGAACGCGAACGCGGCCGCGTCACCGCGTGCGGTGCTCGCCGTGTCCTTGGCGCCGTCCTCGCCCTTGGTGCCGCTCGACGCCAGTGACGAAGTCTCCTTCGTGCCGTCCTTGTTGTCGTCGGACTCGCACCAGTTCTGCTTGAGGTAGGCGGGCGCGGAGAAGCCGATGTACGGGGAGCCGTCGCCCTTCACCTCGTCCTCGAAGAACGTGAAGGTGCCCGGCTTGCCGACCTCCCAGGTGGCGGGGACGTCGAAGGCGGTGCCGTACTTCTGGTTGACGACGACCTTCCAGCCCGCGATCGTCGGCTTCTCGGTCTCGTTGCCGCGCGGGTTGTCGTCCGAACCGGAGGACCCCGAGGACGCCGCACTCGGGTCCGCGGACGCCGACGGAGACTGGCTCGCCTTGTCCGTGCCGCCGTCCGCCTTGTCGTCCTTGTTGCCGCCGAGGACCAGGAAACCGGTCACACCCGCCGCTACGACGACAGCCGTGGCGGCGACGATCGCGACCAGCTTCGTGCGGTTCCCGCCGCCCCCGCCCTGCGGCGGCTGAGGAAGCTGCGGTCCGCCCGCGGGGCCCGGAGCGCCCCACTGCGGCTGCTGCCCATAGGGATTGGGCTGCTGGTAGCCGGGCTGCTGATACGGATTCGGCTGTTGGTACCCCGGCTGCTGGTACGGGTTGTCCTGCGGGTTCTGCTCGCCCCCGGGCGGCTGCTGTCCTGGCCACATGGGCAGTAACCCTAGTGCGGCCCCGGACACGGTTGGGTCACCGCCCCTTGTCAGGGTCGTACCAACTCCATGCCGAGTGGACGGCCGCGCGGTGTGTGCGGGCGCACACCTGGCCAGATGTGGCTACTCGTGGGTAACATCACCGTCATGAGTGCTGACCAGATGTCGATAGGCGAATTGCTCGCCGCCACGGTGCCGATGGTTCGGACCCTGAACCTGGAGTATCTGGAGACCAGTCCGGAGCGGGCCGTGCTGGCCCTGCCGGATCAGAGCGAGTACCGCAACCACGTCGGCGGGCCGCACGCCGGTGCCATGTTCACCCTCGGCGAGTCCGCCAGCGGCGCGATCGTCCTCGCCGCCTTCGGCGACCAGCTCTCGCGGGCCGTGCCGCTTCCGGTCAACGCCGAGATCGCGTTCAAGAAGATCGCCCTCGGCCCGGTGAAGGCCACCGCGACCCTCGGCCGCCCCGCCGCCGACGTCGTCGCCGAACTCGACGCGGGCGAGCGCCCCGAGTTCCCCGTCACCGTCGCCATCCAGCGCGAGGACGGCGCCGTCACCGGCGAGATGACGGTCACCTGGACCCTCCGGCCGAACGGCTGATCGGTTCAACTCCGTTACGGGGGCCCGGTCATCGCCTACGGATGACCGGGCCCCCGTATGTCCGGGGTCCAGACCGCTGTCCGGGTCCGGGGTTCAGGCCGCGATCCGCGTGCCCTCGCCCTCTTCGGTGCTCCCGCCGCTCTCCAGTCCCGCCACGAACTCCTTGAGCCACGCGACGAATTCGGGCCCCAGGTCGTCGCGGTCGCAGGCCAGCCGGACCACCGTGCGCAGGTAGTCGGCCTTGTCGCCGGTGTCGTAGCGCAGGCCCTTGAAGACGACTCCGTGGACCGTGCCTTGGGCGGCCAACTCCTGCAGGGCGTCGGTGAGTTGGATCTCGCCGCCGCGGCCGGGCGGGGTGCGCTCCAGGGTGGGGAAGATCGCGGGGTCGAGGACGTAGCGGCCGATTACTGCGTAGCGGCTCGGCGCGTCCTCGCGGGACGGCTTCTCGACCAGGCCGGTGACGCGTACGACACCCTCCTCGCCGGTCGGCTCCACGGCCGCGCAGCCGTACAAGTGGACTGATTCCGCGGGGACTTCCATGAGGGCGACCACGCTGCCGGCGTACCGTTCGCGGACCTCCAGCATCTGGCTGAGCAGGGTCTCGCGCGGGTCGATCAGGTCGTCGCCGAGGAGGACCGCGAAGGGCTGGTCGCCGACGTGGTGGCGGGCGCAGAGCACCGCGTGGCCGAGGCCGAGCGGGTCGCCCTGGCGGATGTGGTGGATGTCCGCGAGGCGTGCGGGGTCGCGTACGGCGTCCAGGCGCACGGTGTCGCCCTTGGCGGCCAGGGCCTGTTCGAGTTCGAAGGCGTGGTCGAAGTGGTCCTCGATGGCGCGCTTGTGCCGGCCGGTGACCATCAGGATGTCGTCGAGTCCGGCCGCGGCGGCCTCCTCGACGACGTACTGGATCGCGGGCTTGTCGACGACCGGGAGCATCTCCTTCGGCGTCGCCTTCGTCGCGGGCAGGAACCGCGTGCCGAGCCCGGCGGCCGGTACGACCGCCTTGCGGACCGTGGGGACGCGGGCGGGTGCGGGGGTGGCTGAAGAGTGGGGGGCGATCATGCGGCCCATGGTGGGGCACGGTGATGAGAGCACCCCGAGAGAAACTTCGGAGTTCCCTGTGCGCCTCCCTTAGTTCGCGGGGGAGTTGGAGATTTCGTGGAGACGCCTGTGGATACCGGCGGTAACCAATCTGAATTCTCTGCGTTTTGAACATCGGTCACTCGAACTCCTTGTTTCCTGTCAGCCGCTTGTGCGAGTGTGAGCCACCCCGTGAGACCGGCTGTCAGTAGGCATCGGAAGGCAATGGTCAGCGTCACTTCCGGCGCCTTCTGACATCTCATAGGTATGCACCAATCAAGCACCTGCTTTCCGAGGGCGGCCATTCGGTGTGCCGTCCTGCGGCTTGGAAGGAAATGGTTCCGTGCAATCCCCCAACCCCCCACGCCCGCCGTTCCCGCCCCGCCCCGGATCCAGCCCGGGGGAGTCCGACCGCAATCTCGTGGCGCAACTCGGCGATAAGGCGGCGGGCACCCGTGCCGTGGCACTGCTGCTGGCACGACACTGGCAGGCGACAAGCGAATATGCGGTCATCTGTCTTGCCACCGCCGACAGTTCGGCGTCCATGGTGGCCAGCGCGGCCTTCCACCAGGTACTAGCGGGCCGCGCCACCGGCGGCGCCCTGCGTCCCCAACTCCTCGTGGCGGTAAGGGAGATGGTGAAGACGTGGGCGGCGGAGGAGCGAATTGCCGCGGTGCTGCCGGAACTTCGTAAACCTACTGGCGCCCGAGGTCTACGCGCGGCGAGGCCCGGCACCTCCGAAAGGCGGAAGCTCGCGGAACGTGCTTTCGGCGCGCTGTCCGGCGCCTCCCAATGCCTGCTGTGGCACGCCGAGGTCGAGGCCGAACCCATATCCGTACCGGCCGGTCTGCTGGGCGTGGACGAGGTCACCGCGAGTGCCGCGCTGGATCGGGCGCGAGAGCAATTCCGACAGGGCTGTGCACGTGCCCATAAGGAACTGGCGCCGACCGCGGAATGCCGTCACTACAACCGGCTCCTGGACGTCCCGATCCGCCGCGGCGGCAGTCTGTTGCCCGATGTGCAACGGCATCTCATGACGTGCCGCTACTGCCGTTTCGCGGCAGAGCAGTTGAGCCATTTCGAAGGCGGCCTCGAAGTGCTGCTCGCCGAGACGGTCCTCGGCTGGGGCGCCCGCCGCTACCTCGACTCACGGCCCGGCCGCGAGACCCCCGAGACCTACGCCCGCACCGCCCGCCGTCCGATGGGCCGCCACCGCCCCACGCCCGACGGCCGGTTGGCCTTCCCGCGCAGGCACCCCAAGGCCGCGCTCGTGGGCGTGGGCCTGACCTCCCTCGCCCTGCTCGCGACCGTGCTCGCCAGCAAGGGCTGGACCGAAGGAGGCAACACGCCCGATCCGCGCGTCACTTGGGGCGCCGCCAGCGGCAGCTCGACCCACCCGAGCCCGGTCGGCGCGCCCTCGTCCGACGGTGCCGCCGCCTCCGCGTCGGCCGCCGGTGCCGACGGGGGAGTGGCGGGAGTCGTCCAGCAGGGCGTCCTGCGCAGCCTCGCCTCCGGCCTCTGCCTCGACATCCCGGGCGGCCAGGTGCGGTCCGGCGCCGCCGTCACCATGGCGGCCTGCTCGGCCGCCGGATCACAGCAGTGGTCGTACGACCAGGACGGCCTGCTGCGCAGCCTCACCGACCCGGGACTCTGCCTCGCCACCGACACCACCGCGCGCACGGTCCGCCTGGCCGGCTGCCTGGTGCACGCGGGCGAGGTGCACTACGACCTGACGGTGCGGGGCGAGTTCCTGCTCCGCTGGAGCCAGGGGCTGGCGGTCGCGCCCGCGAGCGCGAAGGCCGGGGCGCGGGTCGTGGTGACGGAGCGGGACGGGTCCGCCGGGCAGCGGTGGGCCCTGGAATCCGCGGCCGACGCGCGGGTGAAGCAGGGCGACCCGAACGGACCGGGCGAGGCGGACGGGAAGGGGACGGGGAAGGGGGAAGTGCCGGGGAACGGCGCACCGGACGCGCCCGCGCCGCCCGAGGGCGCGCCCCAGGGCGACGTACCGCCGCCTCCGCTCTCGAACCTTCCGCAACAGGATCAGCCGCAGTACGCACCCCGCGCCGCGCAGGTCGCCTGCTGCGACGAACCGGCGCCGGAGCCCGCGCCGTCGAGCGGTGTCGGCGAGGCCGCGCAGCCGCTGACGACGGTCGTGGCGGCCGTCGCGGACACCGTGACCTCCCTCCTCCCGTCCCTTCACTGACGCACGACCCGCGGGGCCGCCCCACCGGGGTGGCCCCGCACTCTGCTCACCCTTCGGCTCTTCTCACCCTTCGGTTCTTGTCGGCGCGCGACCGATTCCTGTTCGGGTCATTGACACGAGTCAGTGACGGTCATAGTTTTCCCGCCGCGCCAGTGGTGTCCAACGGGTCGTCAAGTCAGGTTCCGCGCAAGGTGAGTTCAGATACCGAACACAGCCCGGGGCATCGAGGCGCGCTCGCGGTCCACAACGTCGTGCCCGCACACCGAAGGAGTGACGGCTCATGACCGACACCGTGTCCCGGCGATCCGCCCTGCGTCTGCTGGGCGGCGCGATCGCTGTCGCCAGCGCGGCCACCACCGGACTCGTCTCCCCGTCGCACGCGTACGCGCAGGCCAGACCCGAGGCGGGGGCCGGTCCCCGCGTCGAAGGACTCCTGGCCAAGCTCACCCTGGACGAGAAGATCTCCCTCCTGCACGGCGCCACCGACCCGGACTCGCTCGGCCAGGCCGGCTACATCCCCGGCGTCCCCCGCCTGAAGATCCCGCCGCTACGGCTCACCGACGGACCGGCCGGCGTCCGTGTCACCGCACACGCCACCGCCCTCCCGGCGCCCGTCCTGCTCGCCTCCGCCTTCGACCCCGAACTCGCCCGCCGCTACGGCCAGGTGGTCGGCCGGGAAGGCCGTGCGCTCGGCCAGGACGTCCTGCTGTCGCCGATGGTCAACCTCATCCGGACCCCGTACGCGGGCCGCAACTTCGAAACCCTCAGCGAGGATCCGCTGCTCGCCGGTGATCTGGTCGCCGCCGAGATCAAGGGCATCCAGGGCGAGGGACTCATCGCGACCGTCAAGCACTTCGCGATGAACAACCAGGAGAAGGACCGCGACTCCATCGACGTGCGGGTCGACGAACAGACCATGCACGAGATCGAGTTGAGGGGTTTCGAGGCGGCCGTCGGCGCGGGCACCGGTGCCGTGATGGGTGCGTACAACAAGGTCAACGGCACCTTCGCCTGCGAGAACAAGACCCTCCTCACCGATGTCCTGCGCGGCCAATGGGGCTTCGAGGGCTGGGTGATGA
This sequence comes from Streptomyces sp. N50, assembly GCF_033335955.1. Classification (GTDB taxonomy): domain Bacteria; phylum Actinomycetota; class Actinomycetes; order Streptomycetales; family Streptomycetaceae; genus Streptomyces. The sequence continues at coordinate 1,005,874 of NZ_CP137549.1, read as the reverse complement.
CCGACTGGTTCGCCGCGCACAGCACCGTCGCCGCGATCACCGCCGGCCTCGACATGGAGATGCCGGACGGCACTTACTTCGGCGCGCCCCTCAAGTCGGCTGTACAGAACGGGAGTCTGCCCGAGCGGTACGTCGATCGCGCGGTGCGCCGGATCCTCGGCGTCATGGACCGGTTCGGGCTCCTCGACGGCAGCGTTCCGCCCCGGCCCGATCGCGACGCGAAGGCGGGCGCGGCCGTAGCCCTGGAAGTCGCCAAGGCGGGAGCCACCTTGCTCCGCAACGAGAACCGCACCCTTCCGCTGACCGGCAGCGGCGGCATCGCGGTGATCGGCCCCACTGGCACCCTGCCCTTCGTCAGCGGCGGCGGCAGCGCGCATGTCGTACCGGACCACGCGGACAGCCCGCTCGACGCGATCAGGGCGCGGGCGGGTTCGCGGAACCGGGTTACCTACGCGCTCGGCGAGGACCTGTTCGGCAAGGCCATCCCCGCGTCCGTACTCACACCCGCCTTCGACAGCGAGGGCCAGCGGGTGGACGCGGGCAAGAGCTGGCAGTACGACGGCTCGCTCACCGTGAGCGAACCCGACGAGTGGACGTTCGTCCTGCACTTCGACTCGGCCCCCACCGCCCGCCCTCAAGTCCTCCTGGACGGCGTGGAGTTGTTCCCGATCGCGGCCGGGTACGGCGAGTACTTCTCCGGCGGCCTGGTCTCGGTCGACCCCGACGGCCTCTCCGTCCGCCGCAAGACCCTCACCCTCGCCCGGGGCGCCCACACCCTGAAGATCACCGCCGAGGGCGGCGACGCCGGACTCCTGTTCCGGCTGCGGCGCATCACCGGCGCGACGCGCGCCCAGGACGTCACCGAGGCGGTCACCGCGGCGCGCGGTGCCCGCAGTGTCGTCCTGTTCGCCTACGAGGACGCCACGGAGGGCCTCGACCGCACGACCCTCGAACTACCGGGAAACCAGGCGAAGTTGATAGCCGCCGTCACAGCCGCGAACCCGCGCACCGCGGTGGTCCTCAACACCTCGTCGTCGACGTCGATGCCGTGGCTGGCCCGCACCGGCGCGGTCCTCCAGATGTACTACCCGGGCCAGGAGGGCGCCGCCGCCACGACCGCCGTCCTGTTCGGCGACTGCGACCCCGGCGGCCGGCTCACCCAGTCCTTCCCGGTCGACGACGCCCACCACCCGGTCGCCGGCGACCCGCTCCGCTACCCCGGCGTGAACGGCGTCGAGGAGTACTCGGAGGGCATCCATGTCGGCTACCGCTGGTACGACGCGGAGGGCGTCCGGCCCCTCTACCCCTTCGGGCACGGGCTCTCGTACACCTCCTTCTCCTACGAGGACGAGTCGGCGCGGCGGAACGGGCACGGGATCGACGTGACCTTCACGGTCCGCAACACCGGCCGCCGGGACGGCATCGCGGTGCCTCAGGTGTACGTCGGCCGCTCACCGGACCTCCGACTCGACCAGGCGGTAAGGGTGTTGGGCGGCTATCGACGACTCATGCTGCGGGGCGGGGAGCGGCGGCGGGTGACCGTGCATGTCGATGCGCGTACGTTGTCGTCGTGGGACGCGAAGCGGCACGCGTGGGTGCTCGGGCGCGGGCGGCGGGCCGTGTGGGTAGGCGCCTCTGCGGGGGATCTGCGGGTGCGGACGAGTGTCGACGTGAAGTGAGCGGCGGAGAGAGCGGCGCAGGGCGCGATCCACAAGGTAAGGTAAGCCTTACTTAACTTGGTGGAATCGTTGGCGGGATGCCCCGGCATTCCCCTGGAGGCCCTTATGGCGGACAACCCGAGCGCTCTGATCCTGACCCGGGTACGACTGGGTGCCGGTGGGCCGCTCGCCCGGGTGCGGGTGGCGGACGGCCGGATCACTCACGTCGTACCCGAGACGGACGCGGGTTCGGGTTCGGGCGTCGAGGTCGGCGGTGGGCGTGAACTCGATCTGGACGGGCGGGTGTTGCTGCCCGGACTGTGGGACGCCCATGTCCATCTGGCGGAGTGGGCGAGTGCCCGGCACCGGCTCGACCTGGCCGGTACCGGGTCCGCGCGGGCCGTCGCCGACCTCGTCCGGGAGCGGGCCGGGGCGGCCGACGGCTCGGTGCTCTACGGATACGGGTTCCGGGACGGGCTGTGGGCCGACGCCCCGCACAAGGCGCTGCTGGACGCGGTGCTGCCCGACCGGCCGGTCGCCCTGGTCAGCGCCGATCTGCACGCCGCGTGGCTCAACTCCGCCTGCCTCGCCCTGGTCGGGCGGGGCGACCACCCCACCGGCCTGATCCGGGAACACGAGGCCCACGAGGTCCTGTCCGCCCTGCCCGCCGCGCCGGACGACGTGGTCGACGGGTGGATCGAGGAGGCCTGCCGGGTTGCCGCCGCGCGCGGGGTCAGCGGTGTCATCGACTTCCAGTTCGGCGACACGGTCGCGGACTGGGAACGGCGTTCGGCCCGATTCCGGCCCGCCGTACGGGTGTCGGCCGCGGTGTATCCGAGCTACCTGGACGCGGCGATCAAGCGCGGGCTGCGGACCGGGGACGCGGTCGGCGCCGACGGGAGCCTGGTTCGGGTCGGGCCGCTGAAACTCTTCACGGACGGTTCACTGAACACCCGCACCGCCCTGTGCCGCGACCCCTACCCGGGACTTGAGGACACGGACGGCGCCCACGGCATCGAGGAGACGGCGCCCGACGAGCTCGTACGGCTCATGCGGCGCGCCGCGGCGCACGGTATCGAACCCGCCGTGCACGCCATCGGCGACCGCGCCAACACCGTTGCCCTGGACGCCTTCGAGGCGGTGCGCTGCCGCGGCCGGATCGAGCACGCGCAGTTGCTGAGCCCCCAAGACCTGCCGCGCTTCGCCCAGTTGGGGGTCACGGCGGGCGTACAGCCCCGGCACGCGACGGACGACCGCGACGTGGCGGACCGGCACTGGGCCGGACGCACCGGACGCGCCTTCCCCTACGGCGACCTGCTCGCCGCCGGTGCACGGCTGGAGTTCGGCTCGGACGCCCCGGTCTCGCCCCTCGACCCCTGGCTCGCCATCGCGTCGGCCGTCAACCGCACCGACGACGAACGCCCAGCCTGGCACCCGGAGCAACGCCTGTCCGTCCCGGACGCGTTGGTCGCCGCGGCGCGCGGACGCCGGCTCATCAGGGTCGGCGACCCGGCCGACCTGGTGGCCGTCGACGCGGATCCCCTGGACGCCGAACCGGACACCCTGCGCGCTATGCCGGTCCACGCCACGATGACCAACGGCCGCTGGACCCATGGGCCTTACTGAGCCGGCACCGCGCTCACCCTTCCCCACGACCACCGACGACCGGTGAGAGGCCGCTGCGTATGCCGACATCCGACATGGTCCCGTACGTCATGCCCGGTTCCGCCGCGCTGCCCCCGACCGGACGGGCTGGGCCATCGACCCGGGCCGCGCGGCGCTGGTGGTCCTGAACGTGCAGAACCACTTCCTGCACGTCCTGCGGGAGTCCTCCGCGCCGGTCGGTGAACTCCTCGCTGGAGTCGGCCTGTTGACGGAATCGGCGCGGGCAGCGGGGATCCCCGTCCTCTACACCCTCAAGACCGCCGAGCGGGAACCGGACGGCCGGGAGACCAGCTTCGGGCATCCACGCCTGCCCGGCGGCGAGGACTCCCGTGACGTCGTGGACGCGATCCGGCCGCAGGTCGGCGACAGCGTGCTGGTGGCGAAGCGGTTCAGTGCCTTCGCCGGGACCCGACTGCGGCGCAGGCTCGCGGAGTTGGGGCGCGACCAGCCGGTCATCGTCGGGGTGTTCGCCCGCACCCAGGTGCTGCTCACGGCGGCCGACGCCTGGATGCAGGACATGGAGCCCTTCGTCGTCGCGGACGCGGTGGCCGACCGCGCGCACGACGACCACCGGATGGCCGTGGACTGGATCGCGGCGACCTGCGGCGCGGTGCGGACCGTACGGGGAGTGGCGGATGTGTTCGGCGTGTCCGATTCCCAACGCCGTTGATCTGACGGAGGTTTGACCAACGGCGAAAGCCACGCACAGAGAAAACCCCGGGCCCGGAAGGGACCGTACCCTCCGGGCCCGGGGAGTCGGGGTGGGTCAGACGGGCAGTTTCGCCGCCTGTACCGACCGGTGGATCTCCTCCGCCCGCACCGCGACCGTCGACAGCAGCGTGCTGGTCAGCCCGTGCGTGTGCTCCGTGCCGCCCTGGAGGTAGAGGCCCGCGGTGACCTCGGGGACCGTCTCGACCCGGTGGTCGCGGCCCACGCGGATCTCGTCGCCGTCGTCCCGCAGGCAGAGCTTCGCGGCCTCGCCGAGCAGTGAACTCAGGTCGCGGGGACGGTAACCGGTGGCGAGCACCAGCACATCGGCGGACAGCACCTGCTTCTCGCCGGTGGGCAGGAACTCCACGGCGACGTCGAGACCGCCGTCCGCCGCGGGGTCGACGGCGCGGATGCGGGAGACGTTGAGGAAGCGCAGCCGTTCGCGGCCGGCCACCTTCTCCCGGTAGGCGGTGGCGTACAGCGCCTCGATCAACTCCATGTCCACCACGGAGTAGTTGGTGGAGCGGTGGTAGTCGATGAGCGACTGCTTGACCTCGGACGGGGCCGAGAAGTAGACGTCCACCGCCTCCGGGTCGAAGATGCGGTTCGCGAACGGGCTGTCGTCGGCCGGGGTGTAGCCGTATTTGGCGAACACCGAGCACACCTCGGCGTCCGGGAAGGTGCGGTGCAGATAGTCCACCGCCTCGGCGGCACTCTGCCCGGCGCCGAGCACCACGGCCCGCTGCACCGGCTTGCCCTCGTCGGCGAGCCGGGTCGCGCGGGGGATCAACTCGCTGTTGTGCCAGATGCGTTCGGCCAGTTCGAGCCCCGGCGGAACGTGCGGCTCAAGTCCCATCGCGACGCTGATGTTGCGCGCCCGGCGGGTGATCGTCGTACCGGAACCCGAAGGGTCGCGGCTGGTGACGTCGAAGTAGGCGATCTCGCCGTCGTCGCCGCGCACCGGGTCGACGGCGACGACCTCGCTGCCGTAGGAGACCAGGTGGTTGACCCGTTCGGCCGCCCACTCGAAGTACTCGTGGAACTCCACGCGCAGCGGGAACAGGGTCTTCTGGTTCAGGAAGTCGATCAGTCTGCCCTGTTCGCGCAGGAAGCAGAGGAAGCTGTAGTCGCTGGTCGGATTCCGCAGCGTGACCAGGTCTTTGAGGAACGACACCTGCATCGTGGCGTCGTCGATCAGCATGCCCCGGTGCCAGCCGAAGCGCGGCTGGCGTTCCAGGAACAGGGCGTCGAGACGGCTGTCTGCCGGAAGGCTCTTGTTGTGCTCCTCAACCGCTATGGACAGAGCGAGATTTGACGGACCGAATCCGATTCCGAGTATGTCGTGGACCACTTCGGAATCCAGTAGCGGTGACTTCACCGTGGCATCGCCTCCCTCAGGCAACCCAATGCTAGATAAGGTAAGGCTTACCTTGCAATGAGTCGTTGAAGGGAAGGACCGTCATGCGGGTCGTCATGCTCGGCTATCAGACCTGGGGTCACCGCACGCTGCAGGCGTTGCTGGACTCCGACCACGAGGTCGTTCTCGTCGTCACCCACCCGAAAAGTGAGCACGCCTACGAGAAGATCTGGGGCGACAGCGTCGCCGAACTCGCCGAGAAGAACGACGTCCCCGTCCTGCTGCGCAACCGCCCCGACGACGCCGAACTCCTCGACGCCGTACGGGAAGCGCGGCCGGACATCATCGTCGCCAACAACTGGCGGACCTGGCTGCCGCCGGAGCTGTTCGACCTCCCGCCGCACGGCACCCTCAACGTCCACGACTCGCTGCTGCCGTCGTACGCGGGCTTCTCGCCGATCATCTGGGCGCTCCTGAACGACGAGCCGCGCGTCGGCGTCACCGCGCACCGCATGAACGGCGAACTCGACGCCGGGGACGTCCTGATCCAGCGCTCGGTACCGGTCGGACCCGCCGACACGGCGACCGACCTGTTCCACCGGACCGTCGACCTCATCGCGCCCATCGTCCGCGAGTCCCTCGACCTGATCGCCTCCGGCCGCGACGCCGGGCAGTGGGTGCCGCAGGACCGCAGCCGCGCCAGCTTCTTCCACAAGCGCTCGGCCGAGGACAGCCGCATCGACTGGAGTTGGCCCGCGGAACGCCTGGAGCGCCTCGTACGGGCCCAGTCGGACCCGTACCCGAACGCCTACGCCTTCCACCGCGGTCAGCGGCTCAGGATCGTCTCCGCGGCCGTCTCGGAGGGACGCTACGGCGGCACCCCGGGCCGGATCTTCATCCGCGAGGGCGACGGCGTGGTCATAGTGGCCGGCCCGGAGGCCCATACCGGGCGCGGCCGGGGGCTGTTGGTGCGCCGGGTGCGCACGGACGACGGCACGGAGTACGCGGCCGGCGACTACTTCCGCACGATGGGCGGGTACTTGACGTCCCGGCCCTGACGTCCCGCTTCTGAACGACCGGGCCCCCGTCACGCGCCGACGGGGGCCTCGGTGGGGTGGAAGGCAAGCACCGGCGGGGGCCTCAGCGGGTCGAAACAGCGTCCTCGGTACGGGAGTTGCCGTCGTGGTGGTGCCGCCCCAGCGGTATCACCAACGGCGTGCCGCTCACCGGGTCGGGTGTGATGCGGCAGCGCAGGTCGAAGACGTCCTCGACGGTCGCCTCGGTGACGACGTCGGCGGGAGCGCCCTCGGCGACGATGCGGCCGGCCTTCATCGCGATGACGTGATCGGCGTACCGGCAGGCCTGGTTGAGGTCGTGCAGCACCATCACGACGGTGCGGCCCTCGCGCCGGTTGAGGTCCGTGATCAGGTCGAGTACGTCGATCTGGTGGGCGAGGTCGAGATAGGTCGTCGGTTCGTCGAGGAGCAGGACCGGGGTGCCCTGGGCGACGGCCATGGCGATCCAGGCGCGTTGGCGCTGGCCGCCGGAGAGTTCGTCGACCGGGCGCTCGGCGAGGTCGGTCAGGTTGGTCGCCTCAAGGGCCGCGTGCACGGCCTCCTCGTCGGCCGCCGACCACTGCCGCCACCAGGTCTGGTGCGGGGACCGGCCCCGGCCGACCAGGTCGAGGACCGTCAGACCCTCGGGCGCCACCGGCGTCTGCGGCAAGATGCCCAGTTTGCGGGCGAGTTCACGGGTGGGGACGGAGCGCAGGGCGACGCCGTCCAGCTCCACCACGCCTTCGCGCGGGGCCAGGAGGCGGGCCAGCGCCCGCAACAGGGTCGATTTTCCACAGGCGTTGGCGCCGACGATCGCCGTGATCCGGCCGGTCGGCACCGTGAGGTTCAGGTTCTCGACCACGGCCCTGCCGTCGTAGGCGAGATGAAGATCACGCGCCCGCAACTCCGGCCCGGCGGCCGGGGATTCGGACGTCCGCGGGGCACGCGGGTCAGTGGTCGACATGCGATCAGCCTCCAGAGCCCGCGCGGTTGGCGCGGATGAGCAGCCACAGCAGGACCGGCGCGCCGAGGGCGCCGGTGACGATCCCGACCGGCAGTTCCGTCCCCGGGATCGCCTCGCGGGCGAGGAGATCGGAACCGAGGACGACGAGCGCGCCGGTGAGACCGGAGACGAGCGGGGGCGGCGACGAGGTGCCCGCCAGCCGCTGGGCGATCTGCGGACAGGCCAGCGCGACGAACGCCACCGGCCCGGCTGCCGCCGTACCGAACGCGACGAGGCCCACACCGGCCAACAGCAGGGCCAGGCGCACGGGTTGGACGGGGGTGCCGAGCCCGGCGGCCACGTCGTCGCCGAGCATCAGCGTGCGCATCCAGCGGCCCATGCCGAGGGTGATCGGCAGGAGTACGGCCAGGGCGATGGCCAGCGAGTCCACCTGGTTCCAGGTCCGGCCGTTGAGGTTGCCGACCAGCCAGCCGAGCGCCGCCTCCGCCTCGAAGCGATTGCCGCGCGCCACAAGGAAGTTGGTGGCGCTGGAGCAGATCCAGGAGACCCCGATGCCGACGAGGATGATGCGGTACCCGGTGGCCCCGCCCTTCCAGGCCAGCACGTACACGAGCAGTGCGGTGGCCAGTGCGCCGACCAACCCCAGCGTGGAGAGCCCAAGTCCACCGGTCCAGCCCAGAACCACCGCCGCCACCACGGCGGTTCCGGCGCCCTCGGTGAGTCCGATCATGTCGGGGCTGGCCAGCGGGTTGCGGGTCATCGTCTGGAACACCGCACCGGAGACCCCGAACGCGACGCCGACCAGTAGCCCGACCAGGGCACGAGGCAGCCGTAGATCCTGGACGACGATGACCGTGCCCGCGTCGCCCGAGCCCCACAGGGCCCGGATGACATCCGTGAAGGCGACGGGATAGTCGCCGATGGTCAGACCCCAGCAGAAGAGCAGGAACGCGCCGAGCGTGACCCCAACTCCCGTGAGCAGCAGGCGTGGACGCAGCACGCCGGACACCGGGGGCACGGTCAGCCGGAACGGCCGGTCGGCGAGGGCGGCGCGCGGGGGAGCGACTACGGGTGTGGGCACGCTCATACCTCCGCGAGCTTCCGGCGGCGGACCAGGACGATGAAGAACGGGCCGCCGAGGAAGGCGACGAGGACACCGGCCTGGATCTCGGTCGGGCGGTCCACCATCCGGCCGAGGATGTCGGCGGACAGCAGCAGGAGGGGCGCGAGCGCGGCCGAAAGGGGCAGCAGCCAGCGGTAGTCGGGGCCGATCCCGGCGTACTGCGCGAGGACCCGCGCGATGTGCGGGACGACCAGACCGAGGAAGACCACGGGACCGATGACGGCCACCGACGCGCCGGTCAACAGCACGACGGCGGTGACCCCTTGGAGCCGTACGAGACCCAACCGCCGTCCCAGGGAGGCGGCCACGTCGTCGCCGAGGGCCATGCTGTTGAGGGCGGGCGCGCAGGCCAGGGCCAGGACCGCGCCCACGACGAGGAAGGGCAGGATGCGCACCAGCTCGCCGGAGTCCTGGTCGGCGAGGGTGCCGGCCGACCAGAAGCGGTAACGGTCCAGCGCGTCCTGGTCGGTGAGGACGATGGCGCTCGTGAACGACTGGAGCAACGAGGTGATCGCGACCCCGGCGAGCGCCAACTTGACCGGTGTGGCCCCGGATCGGCCCATCCGCCCCAGGAAGAAGACCACGACACTCGCGACGAGCGCCCCGCCGAACGCGAACCACACATAGCCGTAGAGCGACGCGACTCCGAACACGCCGACCGCCATGACGATCGCGAAGGACGCCCCCGCGCTCACCCCGAGAATTCCCGGGTCCGCGAGGGGATTTCGGGTCAGGGCCTGCATCAGCGCGCCGGACAGGCCGAGCGCGGCGCCCGTCGTCAGGCCGAGCAGCGTGCGGGGCACGCGCACCGACCAGATGACGTTGTCGACGAGGCGGCTCGGCGGATGGCCGAGGACCGAGCGCACGACCTGGTCGAGCGGAACGCTGAGCGCGCCGAGGGCGACCGACAGCAGGGACAGCAGGACGAGGAGGGCGACGATCACCGTCACCAGCGCCGTGGTGCGAAGCCTTCTGCCTGAAGCCACGTGCCGGTCTCCATGTCGTCTTCCGGGTCATCTTCGGTGCTCTGGAGCCCTGTTGGCGGACCACCGGGCAGCCCGGCCAGCAGCTTAGGTGAGCATAACCTCAGTGGCTGTGACATGGACCGGTGGTTCCGGGGGAGGTCTATCAAGTAAGGCAATGCTTACCTTACTATGCGAGCGGTCGCGGCTCCGCTGAGCCGTTCCGCACGCATTGGGAGGCACGGGCAGCTGTGGCGGGCAACACGCTTTCTTCGGCACGGGCAACAGCTACGAACGACTTCTGGCGACGGCGGTTCGCGTCACCGGTACCGGAGACGTCCCTGCCGCTGGACTTCCCGCGTCCGCCACGCGGCGAGGGCGAGGTGTCCCGCGCGCGCCGCGCGGCTCCCCTCGCCATGACGGCCGACGAGGCCACTCAACTCACCGCCTTCGTCGCCCTGTTGCACCGCTACGGCGGCACGACGGCCACCGAGACGGCGGTCGCCCACGAGGGCCTCCCGCTCCGCGTCACGATCGACGGCGACACCTCGTTCGCCCAACTCCGGGACGAAATCTCGGCCGTTCGCGAGGAGGCAGCCGCCCACCACCTCCCGACCGGCGAGTTGCTACGGCTCCTCGCCCCCGAACCCTTCCGGGGTGGTGGCCTGTTGTGCGCCACGGGCTTCGGCCCAGCCCCCTGGCACGAGTCCGGCCCCCTGGACCTGGTCCTCACCGTGACCGACGGCGAGGTGTCGGCGGACTACCGCACCGACCTCTTCTCGCCCGCCACGGTCGACCTGATCCTCGGCCACTACGGCACCCTCCTCACCGACGCCGTCGCCCGCCCGGACACCCCGGTCGCCGACCTCGAACTCCTCGGCGCGGACGAACGGCACCGCATCCTGCACGGCTGGAACGACACCGGGCACGACGTCCCCGCGCTCACCTGGCCCCGCATGTTCGCCGACCAGGTCGCCGCGCGCCCCGACGAGATCGCCCTCATCCACGAGGGCGTCCGCCTCACCTACGCCGAACTCGACGCCCGTGCCTCGAAGTTGGCGCACGCCCTGGTGGCCCGGGGTGCCGGACCCGAGCAGGTCGTGGCGCTCGCCGTGCCGCGCTCGGCGGACATGATCGTCGCCGAGGTCGCCGTCCTGAAGTCGGGCGCCGCCTATCTCCCGGTCGACACCGACTACCCGGCCGACCGCATCGCCTACATGCTCGCCGACGCCCGCCCGGTCTGCCTCGTCACCACCGCCGAGATCGCCCCCGACCTCCCGCCGGACCTCGACCCGCTCGTCCTCGACGCCCCGGAGACGGTCGCCGAGCTGGCCGCGTACCCGGCCCAAGGCCCGTCCACCGCCGACGAGTTGACGACCGCGCACGCGGCCTACGTCATCTACACCTCCGGTTCCACCGGCCGCCCCAAGGGCACGGTCCTCTCCCACGCGGGCGTCGCGAAACTCGTCGCCACCCAGCGGGAACGCTTCGGCATCGGCCCGCACAGCCGGGTCCTGCAGTTCGCCTCGCCCAGCTTCGACGTCGCGTTCTGGGACCTGTGCCTCGGCCTGCTCTCCGGCGGCCGCCTGGTCGTCGTACCCGCCGACCGCCGCGTCCCCGGCGCCCCGCTCGCGGACTACGCCAACGAGCACGGCATCACCTTCATGATCCTGCCGCCCGCCCTGCTCGCCGCCATGCCCGAGGACGTCCAACTCCCGCCCCAGGCAACCCTCCTGGCGGGCACGGAACGCGTCTCACCCGAGCTGGTCGGCCGCTACGCGCGCGGCCGGATGATGTTCAACGCCTACGGTCCGACCGAGGCCACCACCAACTCCACCCTCGGCCTGTGCGACCCGGACACCCCGCCCGGCACCATCGTTCCCATCGGCATCCCCGACCCCGGCACTCGCGCCTACGTCCTCGACGACCGCCTGCGCCCGGTCCCCGCCGGTGTCACGGGAGAGCTCTACCTGGGCGGCGCCGGCCTGGCCCGCGGCTACCTCGGCCGCCCCGCCCTCACCGCCGAACGCTTCGTCGCCGCCCCCACCGACATGACCGCCGCACCCGGCGAACGCCTTTACCGCACCGGCGACTTGGTCCGCTGGAAGGCGGACGGCCGACTGGAGTTCCACGGCCGCGTCGACACTCAGGTCAAGATCCGCGGCTTCCGCATCGAACCCGGCGAGATCGAATCCGTCCTGCGTTCCCACCCGTCCGTCGACCAGGCCGCCGTCGTCGTCCGCGAGGACCGCCCCGGCGAACGCCGCCTCGCCGCCTACGTCGTGCCCTCGCTGGACGCCGAGGCGGCCCCCGACGAGGGGGTGGCGGAGTGGAAGGACCTGCACGAACTCCTGTACTCCGCCGCCGGATCGGACGGTTTCGAGGAGAACTTCGCGGGCTGGAACAGCATGTACGACGGGCTGCCCATCCCGCTCGCCGACATGCGCGAGTGGCGCGAGGCCACCGTCGACCGCATCCGGGCCCTACGACCCCGCCGCATCCTGGAAATCGGCGTCGGCTCCGGCCTGTTGCTGTCCCGGCTCGCCCCGGACTGCGACGAGTACTGGGGCACCGACCTGTCCGAGGAAGCCGTACGCGCCCTGGACGCCCAGGTGTCCGCCGTCCCCGAACTCGCCGACCGCGTCACTCTGTTGGCCCGCCCCGCGCACGACCTCACCGGCCTGCCCGAGGGTCACTTCGACACCATCGTCGTGAACTCCGTCATCCAGTACTTCCCCGGTGGGGACTACCTCACGGGCGTCCTCCAGAACGCGGCCGCTCTACTCGCCCCCGGCGGCGCGGTGTTCGTCGGCGACGTGCGCAACCTGCGGCTGCTCCGCACCCTGAGCGCGGCCGTCGAGAGCGGACGGGCACGGGACACGGCGGACGACGACAAGGAAGCCCTGCGCGCCGCCGTGGACCGCGCGGTCGCCTGGGAGGGCGAACTCCTTGTCGACCCCGACTACTTCACGAGCCTCGACGGGCTCAGCGCCGACATCCGCGTCAAGCGCGGCACGCACCACAACGAACTCACCCGCTATCGCTACGACGTTGTCCTTCGATCCCAACTGGATGCCTCCGAGGAGATCCCCGAGTCGCCCTGGCTCACGGTCGGTTCGGTCCAGGCGCTGGACGAACTGCTCGCCGGAAACCCCGGCCTGGTACGGATCGCCGGAATCCCCAACTCCCGTCTCGCCGAGGACCTTTCCGCGCTCGCGACCCTCGACGACAGCAGCAGGCCGGCCGCCGGATCGTACGGTGTGGATCCCGAGGCCCTGTACGAGATCGCCGCGCGGCACGGTTACGAGGTGGCGCTGACTTGGAACGGGGGTGCGGAGGACGGCAGTTTGGACGCCGTGTTCGCACCCGAGGCGGACGGGCAGGCGCTAGTCCGGTACCGCCCAGGCGGCGGCCACCCGCTCACCAACCGCCCCGCGCCCTTCCGCAACGTCAACGCCCTGATGTCGACCCTGCGGACACACGCCACCGAGTACCTGCCCGACTACATGGTCCCGGCCGCGTTCGTGCCGCTGGACCGGCTGCCCGTCACCCCGAGCGGCAAGCTCGACGCCGCCGCGCTGCCCGTCCCGGACCTCACCCGCCTGCTGAGCGCGGGCCGGGCGCCCGGGACGGCCCGCGAGCAGCTGCTGTGCGACTTGTACGCGCGGGCGCTCAAGGTGCCCTCGGTCGGCGTCGACGACGACTTCTTCGCGCTCGGCGGCGACAGCATCGTGGCCGTCCAACTCCTCATCCTGGCCCGCCGTGCGGGCCTGGAACTCACCCCGCGCGACGTCTTCCGCCACCGCACGGTCGCCGAACTCGCCACGGTGGCCCGCACGGGCACGGCCGACGATGACGACACCACCCCGTGGCAGACCCTGAGCGAGGAGCAACTCGCCCACGTACAGGGCGAGTTCCCCGTCACCGTCGAGGAGGTGCTGCCACTCGGCCCGCTCCAGGAAGGCTTCTTCTTCCACGCGCTGGTGGACGGCGCCGAACTCGACGCCTACGTCGTCCAGCAGGTCATCGAGCTGTCCGGACCGGTCGACGGCACCCTGCTGCGCGAGGCCGCCAAGCGCCTCATCGACCGGCACGCCCCGCTGCGCGCCTGCTTCCGCCAGACACCTGACGGCCGCCCGGTTCAGCTCATCGCCACCGGTCTCGAACTGCCCTGGCGCGAGGTCGACTTGGCCACGCAGGACGACACCACGGTCCGCCGCACCCTCGCCGAGGCCGTCGCCGCCGACGAACGCGCCCAGCCCTTCGACCTCGCCCGTCCGCCGCTGATCCGCTGCGCGCTCATCCGCTTCGGCGATGACCGCAGCCGTCTGGTCCTGACGTTCCATCACATCGTCGCGGACGGCTGGTCCTTGCCGGTCCTGCACCGCGAACTCCTCGCCCTCTACGGCGAGAACCCGACCCCGCTCCCCGAAGTCGCCCCGTACCGCGGCTACCTCCGCCGCATCGCCGGCGCCGACCGCGAGGCGGCCCGAGCCGCTTGGAGCACCGCGCTCGCCGGGGTCGACGAGCCGACCCGGTTGGTGGCGGCCCCGGCGCCCGCCGGACCCGTCGAACCCGCCCAGATCCGGGTGGAGTTGAGCGAGCGGGTCACCTCACGGCTCGCCGCCCGTGCCCGCGAACGCGGAGTCACCCTCGGCACGCTGGTGCAGGGCGCCTGGGGTCTGCTCGTCGGTCGTATGACGGGCCGCGAGGACGTGCTGTTCGGCACCACGGTCGCCGGACGTGACGCCGCGGTCGACGGCATCGAGTCGATGATCGGCCTGTTCATCAACACCCTTCCGACGCGCCTGCGTTGGGCTCCGGGCGACACCCTGGGCGCGCTCCTCGACCGGCTCCAGGACGAGCAGAGCGCGCTTCTCGACCACCAGCACCTCGGTCTCGCCGACATCCAGCGCGCCACCGGGCACGCGGGCGACGGTGAACTCTTCGACACCCTCGTGGTGTTCGAGAACTACCCCGGCGGCGAGGGCGCCCCGGGCATCACCGACCCCACCGGCACGGTCACCGTCGCCGGACACGCTTTCCACGACGCCGTGCACTACCCGCTGGCCCTCATCGTCAAGCCCGGCCGTCGCCTGGACCTGCGCCTCAAGCACCACGCCCGACGCCTCGACGCCGACGCCGTGCAGTCCCTCGCCGACCGGCTCACCCTTATCCTGCACGCGCTGGCGGACGACCCGAGCGCCCGGGTCGCGGACCTCGACCTGCTGACTCCGGAGGAGTTGGCGGACGCGCATCCGGCGGGGGAGACCCGGCCGGTTCAGGCCACCACGCTCGCCGCCGCGTTCGCCGCGCAGGCCGCGCGTACTCCGGACGCGACGGCTGTCGTCTTCGGCGGCACGACGGACGTGGAGCGTACGACCCTCACCTACGCCGAACTGGACGCGCGAGCCACGGAGTTGGCCGCGCGGCTGCGGGCCAAGGGCGCGGGCCGGGAACGGTTCGTCGCCGTCGCCGTCCCCCGCTCCACGGAGTTGATGGTGGCGCTGCTGGGTGTCCTGAAGTCGGGGGCCGCGTATCTGCCCCTCGATCTGGACTATCCGGCCGAGCGGCTCGCGTACATGCTGGCCGACTCGGGGGCGACGACGGTCGTCACGACGGAACGGGACGCGGACCGGCTGCCGTCGGTCGAGGGCCTGGACGTGCTGCGCGTGGACGCGGAGGGCGAGGAGGCCCTTTTCGGTGGAGCTTTGGACTCCGCCCGCCCCGACGACCCCGCCTACCTCATCTACACCTCCGGCTCCACCGGCCGCCCCAAGGGCGTCGTCGTCACCCACCGCGCCATCGGCAACCGACTGGCCTGGATGCAGGGCGAGTACGAACTCACCGCCGAAGACCGGGTGTTGCAGAAGACGCCGTCCAGCTTCGACGTGAGTGTGTGGGAGTTCTTCTGGGCGCTGCGCGAGGGCGCCGCCGTGGTCCTCGCCGCCCCTGACGGACACCGCGACCCCGCGTATCTGTCCCGTCTGATCCGGTCCGAGGGCATCACGACGATGCACTTCGTGCCGTCGATGCTGGAGGCGTTTCTCGCCTCCGACGAGGTCACCGCCGACCCCGCGTGGGCGGGCAGTCTGCGCCGCGTGTTCAGCAGCGGCGAGGCCCTGTCCGGATCCGCCGCCCACCGCTGGCACGAGCTGACCGGCGTCCCGCTGCACAACCTCTACGGCCCCACCGAGGCTGCCGTAGACGTGACTTACCACGCCTACGACGGCGCGCCCGACACCACCATGCCCATCGGCCGCCCCGTGTGGAACACCGGCCTGCGCGTCCTCGACTCCTGCCTGCGCCCGGTCCCTGACGGTGTACCCGGCGAGCTGTACCTGACCGGCGTCCAGCTGGCCCGCGGCTACCACCGACGCCCCGCGCTCACCGCCGACCGCTTCGTCGCCGACCCGTACGCCACCGAACCCGGCGCCCGTATGTACCGCACCGGCGACCTCGTACGCCGCCGCCCCGACGGCACGATCGACTACCTCGGCCGCACCGACCGTCAGGTCAAACTCCGTGGCAACCGCGTCGAACTCGGCGAGATCGAGGCCGAGTTGACCCGACTCCCCACCGTCGCCCGGGGCGCCGTCGTCATCCGCGACCAGCGGCTCGTCGCCTTCGCGGTGCCGGCATCCGGAGCCACGCTCGACCCGGCCGCCCTGCGCGCCGCCCTCGCGGACACGCTGCCCGCACCCCTGGTCCCGGAGGCGTACGTCGTCCTCGCGGACCTCCCGCTCACGCCGAGCGGCAAGCTGGACCAGGCCGCGCTGCCCGCCCCCGAGGCCGAGCGCGCCGAACGCCGGGAGCCCGCAGGGCCGTTGGAGCGGCAGATCACCGAGATCTTCGCGGCCGTCCTGGGCATCGAGGACGCGGGACCGGACGACGACTTCTTCCGCCTCGGCGGCGACAGCATCAGCTCCATCGGTGTCGCCAGTCGGGCCCGCGCGGCGGGCCTGGACCTGAGCCCGCGCGACGTCTTCACCCACCGCACCCCGGCTGCCCTCGCGACGGCTGCCGGTATCGCAACGACCGCCCCGAGCAACCGCGTTGAGGCGTTCACCCTCGCCGAAGCCGAGCTCACCCGCGTCCGCGCCGTCGCCGCCCCGGCCCGGGTAGCCGACGTATGGCCGCTGGCCCCCCTCCAGGAGGGCCTGTTCTTCCACTCGGCGTACGACGAGGGCGCGTTGGACGTCTACACCGTCCACGAGACCTTCGACTTCGCGACCCGCCTCGACACCACCCGGCTGCGTGCCGCCGTCCGCACCCTCCTCGACCGTAACCCCGGCCTGCGCGCGGGCTTCACCAGCGACGGCCTCGACCAGCCGGTGCAGTACATCGTCGAGGACCCGGAGATCCCCCTTGAAGAGGTCGACCTCTCCCTCCTTCCGGCCGCCGAACAGGACGCACTCCTACGGGAGTTGACGGACGCCGAACGCAACCGCCGCTTCGACCTCTCCGCACCCCCGCTCTTCCGCCTGCTCCTCCTGCGCTTGGGCGCGGAACGCGGCGACCGGCTCGTCATCGGCCGTCACCTGATCCTCTGGGACGGCTGGTCGGCCTGGCTCTTCCTCGACGAACTGTTCGCGCTCTACGAGACGGGCGGCGACGCCAACGCCCTTCCCGCCCCCGGCAGTTACCGCGACTACCTGACCTGGCTCGAGGAGCAGGACGACTCGGTCGCCACGGCCGCCTGGCGCACCGCGCTCGCCGGTCTCGACGAGCCGACGCTGCTCGCACCCACCGCCACGGACGGCCTCGAACCGGTCATCCCCGACCAGCTCGACGCCCGCCTGCCCGCCGAACTCGGCGATCGGCTCCGCGCGTTGGCACCGGCCCACGGCCTGACCCTCAACACGATCCTCAACGCGGCCTGGGGACTCACCCTCGCCTCCGCGACCGGCCGCGCCGACGTCGTGTTTGGCACGACCGTCGCCGGCCGCCCCAGCGAGGTCCCCGACGTCGGCAACATCATCGGCCTGTTCCTCAACACGGTCCCGACCCGTATCGCCCTCGACCCCGCCGAACCGGTCCTCGCCCTGCTCCGCCGGATCCAGGGCGAACGCCTCGACCTCATGCCGTTCGAGCACTTGAGCCTCGGCGTGCTCCAGGCGGAGACCGGCCACCGCAAGCTCTTCGACACGCTGTTCGTGCTGCGCAACAACGACACCGAGGAGCGGTTGGCCGACCTGAGGACCCGGCACGGCGCCACGGCCGTCGCCAACGTCGACGCCACGCACTACCCGGCCAACCTCGTCATCACCCCGGGCCGCGAGATCGCCGTCACCCTCACCCACCGCCCCGACCTCGTCCCAACCGACCGCGCCCAAGCCCTCCTCGACCGCTTCGCCCTGCTCGTCGACCGCCTCACCGCCGACCTCACGGCCCCGGTCGGCTCCCTCGACCCGCTCCTGCCCGCCGAACACACGGCGCTACGGCGGGAGTCGGCGGCCAGCCGTGTCCCCGACCCCGAGGACACCATCGCCGACCTGCTGGCCGCGCAGGCGGAACGCACCCCGGACGAACGGGCCCTCGTCTTCGGCGAGCGCAGCATGACGTACGCCGAACTCGACGCCGCCGTCAACCGGTTGGCCCGCCTGCTCATCGACCGGGGCGCGGGCCCCGAGAGGGTCGTAGCCCTCGCCCTGCCGCGCTCCCTCGACATGGTGGTCGCGCTCTTCGCGGTCTTGCGCACCGGGGCGGCTTACCTCCCCCTGGAGTTGGACCACCCGGCCGACCGCCTCTCCCTGATGCTGGCCGACGCCCGCCCGCTGCTCCTGCTCAGCACCACGGCCGTATCGGCCACGCTGGACGGCAAGATGACCCGCGTCCTGCTCGACACCCCTGTAATCAAGGGGGAGTTGGCGGACCGGTCGGACGCTCCGGTCCGGCTCCGCTTCAGCCTCGAACACCCCGCCTACGTCATCTACACCTCCGGCTCCACCGGCCGCCCCAAGGGCGTCGTCACCCCCTACCGGGGCCTGACGAACATGCAGTTGAACCACCAGAAGGAGATCTTCGAGCCCGCCATCGCCTCCGCCGGCGGGCGGCGCCTGCGCATCGCGCACACCGTGTCCTTCGCCTTCGACATGTCGTGGGAGGAGCTGCTGTGGCTCGTGGAAGGCCACGAAGTGCACGTCTGCGACGAGGAGTTGAGGCGTGACGCCGAGGCGCTGGTCGCCTACTGCGAACGCCACCGCGTCGACGTCGTCAACGTCACCCCCACCTACGCCCGACTCCTCATTGAGCAGGGCCTGTTGGAGGGCCACGTCCCGCCGCTCGTGCTGCTCGGCGGCGAGGCCGTACCCGAGACGGTGTGGACGGCACTGCGCGACACCGAGGGCACGTACGGCTACAACCTCTACGGGCCGACCGAGTACACGATCAACACCCTTGGTGGCGGCACCCTCGACAGCGACACCCCCACCGTCGGCAAGCCCATCCGGGGCACCCGCGCCCACATCCTCGACGCCTGGCTGCGCCCGGTGCCCGACGGCGTCCCCGGCGAGCTGTACATCGCCGGAATCGGCCTGGCCCGCGGCTACTTGGACCGTCCCGCGCTGACCGCCGAACGCTTCGTCGCCGACCCGTTCGGCGAACCCGGCGAGCGCATGTACCGCACGGGTGACCTGGTCCGCCGCAACCTGGACGGCAACCTCGACTTCCTCGGCCGCACCGACGACCAGGTCAAGATCCGCGGCTACCGCATCGAACCCGGCGAGATCGAAACCGCCCTCAGCCGCCACCCGTTGGTCGCCCAGGCCGCGGTCGTCGTCCGCGACGAACGCCTCGTCGGCTATGTCGTCCCCTCCGGCGCCGACTCCGCCGAACGCACCGCCGCCGAGGCCGCGCAGGTGGGGGAGTGGCAGGAGATCTACTCCGACGAGTACGAGGAGATCGGCACCGCCGTCTTCACCGAGCAGTACGACGGCTGGGACAGCTCCTACCACGGACAGCCCATCCCCTTCGAGGAGATGCACGAGTGGCGCGAGGCCACCCTCGCCCGCATCGGCTCTCTCAAGCCCCGCCGCATCCTCGAAATCGGCGTCGGCTCAGGCCTGTTGCTGTCCCGCCTCGCCCCGGACGCGGAGGCGTACTGGGCAACTGACTTCGCCGCGCCCGTCATCCGCAAGATCGGCGAGGAAGTACGGCGCGACCCCGCCCTCGCCTCCAAGGTCGAACTGCGCTGCCGCCCGGCCGAGGACCTGAGCGGACTGCCCTTCGCCTACTTCGACACGATCGTCATCAACTCCGTCATCCAGTACTTCCCGAGCATCGACCACCTGACCGCCGTCCTGCACGGCGCCATGGAGCTACTCGCGCCCGGCGGCGCCCTGTTCGTCGGCGACGTCCGCAACCTGCGCCTCGCCGGTACCTTCCACACCGAGATCCAGCGCACCCGGGGCACCGCCGAGGCGGACCTGGAGCGCGCGGTGGAACGCGGCCTGCGCCTGGAGAAGGAACTCCTCGTAGACCCCGACTACTTCACCACCCTCGGCTACGGCGTCGACCTGCGCACCAAGCGCGCCCAGCACCACAACGAACTGTCCCGCCACCGCTACGACGTCGTCCTCTACGCCGACGAGCCGGACGTCCGCCTGGACAACGCCCCGTCCGTCGACTGGGCCACCGGCAACACCATCGGCGAACTCCTGCGCGGCGACTGGTCGTCGGCCGAGGCCATCGGCCAACTCCTGGCCGGTACCTGGTCCGCGACCGGGGTGGCTGGTGAACGCCCGCGCGGCGAACGGCCCGAGGCACTCCGCTTCACCGGCATCCCCGACGGCCGTACGGCCGAGACGGGTGTCGACCCCGAGCACCTGCACGAGCTCGGTACGGCAGCCGGATACCGGGTGTTGACGACGTGGTCGGGAGAGACCGGGACCTATGACGCCGTCTTCCTGAAGTCCGACGAACTACGCCTGACCGGCGGCCTGTTCAAGCCCGGCGGCGGCACCCACCCCTACGCCAACGACCCCACCGCCGCCCGCGAGGCGAGCGCGCTGGTGCGGCGGCTGCGCGAGGACCTGGGCCGTGAACTGCCCGACTACATGGTCCCGTCCGCCTTCGTCACCGTCGACGGCCTGCCCATGAACGCCAACGGCAAGCTCGACGTCCGCGCCCTGCCCGACGCCGAACCCGCCGTCGCCCTCGGCGGCGGACGCGGCCCGCGCACCCCGCAGGAAGAGGTGCTCTGCCGCCTGTTCGCCGAAGTGTTGGGCCTGCCCGAAGTCGGCGCGGAGGACAACTTCTTCGACCTGGGCGGTCATTCACTCCTCGCCACCCGGCTGGTAAGCCGCGCCCGCACGGAGCTGGGCGCCGAACTCGCCATCCGCGACCTCTTCGAGGCCCCCACCCCGGCGCTGCTCGCGGGCCGCGCCGACCAGGCGAGCCCGGCCCGCCCGGCGGTCACTCCGGTCGCCGATCGCCCCGACCGCATCCCGCTGTCGGCCGCCCAGCGACGGCTGTTGCTGGTCGAGGAGATCACCGGCAGCGGTGTCGCCTACAACTTCCCGCTGGTCTTCCGACTGCGCGGCATCCTCGACACCGAGGCGCTGACCGCCGCCCTGCGCGATGTGGCCCGCCGGCACGAGGCGCTGCGGACGGTCTTTCCGACGCACGAGGGGGAGCCGTACCAGCGGATTCTCCCGGCCGAAGAAGTGGCCGTGGCCTGCACGGTCCTCGACTGCGCGGAGGACGAACTGCCCGCGCTGATCGAGTCCGCCCAGCGCCGCCCCTTCGACTTGACCACCGAACTCCCGCTGCGCTGCGAGGTGTTCAGGCTCGGTCCGGACGAGCACGTCGTCGCCGTCGTCCTGCACCACATCACCACCGACGAGTGGTCCGACCGCCCCTTCCTCGCCGACCTCGACACCGCCTACGCGGCCCGCCGCGAGGGACGGTCGCCCGAGTGGGCGCCGCTGCCGGTGCAGTACGCCGACTACACCCTCTGGCAGGACGACCTTCTCGCCCGCACCGGCGAGGCCCAACTCGCCCACTGGGTCCAGGCCTTGCACGGCCTGCCCGACGAACTCGCCCTGCCCGCCGACCGACCGCGCCCCGCCGAGCCGACCGGTCACGGCGGCAAGGTCCGCCTGGAACTCCCCACCGCCACCGGCCACGCCCTGCGCGACCTCTCCGCCGCGACCGGCACCAGCATGTTCATGCTGTTCCAGGCCGCGACCGCCGCCCTGCTGAACCGGCTCGGCGCGGGCGACGACATCCCGCTCGGCGCCCCCATCGCGGGCCGCACCGACGAGGCGCTCGCCGACCTGGTGGGCTTCTTCGTCAACACGCTCGTGCTGCGGACGGATGTGTCCGGCGACGAGCTGACCTTCCGCGAACTCCTGGGCCGGGTAAGGGAGTCGTCGCTCGCGGCCTTCGAGTACCAGGACCTGCCCTTCGACCGGGTCGTCGAGGCCCTCAACCCGCCCCGCGTGGCCGGCCGCAACCCGCTCTTCCAGGTCATGCTCGGCTACCACCACCGCCCCGACGGCGACCCGGACGTGCTCGGCCTCGCGACCGAGTGGTTCGACATGGACACCGGCATGGCGAAGTTCGACCTGCACTTCACCTTCGTCGACGAGACGGGCAGCGACCGGGTGGTCCTGCTCCTGGAGTACGCGACCGACCTCTTCGACCACGGCACCGCGGAGCGAATCGCCGGTCGCATGGCCCGCCTCCTGGACCACGCGGCGACCCAGCCCGACGGCGCCGTAAGGGACTTCGACCTCCTGGCGGACGCCGAACGCGCGCTGGTCCTGGGGGAGTGGAACGCCACCGACCACCCCGTCCCGGCCACCACCCTCCCGGAACTCTTCCGCGCCCAGGCCGCCCGCACCCCCGACGCCACTGCCCTCGTCTTCGAAGGACAGTCGCTGACGTACGCGGAGCTGGACGCCCAAGTGGAGCGAACGGCAGGGGTGTTGGCGGCGCTTGGTGCAGGTCCCGAGCAGACCGTGGCCGTATCCCTCCCGCGCTCACTCGAACTCGTCGTCGCCCTCCTCGCCGTGCACCGCGCCGGAGCCGCCTACCTCCCGCTCGACCCCGACTACCCGGAGGACCGCCTCGCGCTCATGGTCGAGGACGCCCGCCCGGTGCACGTCGTCCGCGACACCCTGCCGACCGGACCCGAGGCCCAACTCCCCACGTCCTACGACCCGTCGAGTCCGGCCTACGTCATCTACACCTCGGGCTCCACCGGTCGCCCCAAGGGCGTCGTCGTCCCGCACGAGGGCATCGTCAACCGGCTGCTGTGGATGCAGGACGCGTACGGCCTGACGGCAGCCGACCGGGTGCTGCAGAAGACGCCGTCCAGCTTCGACGTGTCGGTGTGGGAGTTCTTCTGGCCCCTGATCACCGGCGCCGCGCTGGTCGTCGCCCGCCCCGAAGGTCACCGCGACCCGGCCTACTTGGCTCGCCTCATCCGCGAACAGGACGTCACCACCGTCCACTTCGTCCCCTCCATGCTCCAACTCTTCCTGGAGGAACCCGCCGCAGCCGACTGCACCGGCCTGCGCCGAGTGATGTGCAGCGGCGAGGCCCTGCCCGTCGCCGTCACCCACCGCTTCCACGACATCCTGACCACCGCCGAACTCCACAACCTCTACGGCCCGACCGAGGCGTCGGTCGACGTGACGGCCGTGGAGATCGGACCCGGCGCGACGAGCGTTCCGATCGGCCGCCCGGTGTGGAACACCCGCACCTACGTTCTCGACGCGGGTCTGCGTCCCGTACCGCCGGGCGTCCCGGGCGAGTTGTACCTCGCGGGCATCCAGCTCGCACGCGGCTACCTCGACCGGCCCGGCCTGACCGCCGAGCGGTTCGTCGCCGACCCGTACGGCGCCCCGGGCACCCGCATGTACCGCACCGGCGACCTGGCCCGCTGGAACGCGGACGGGACCATCGAGTACCTGGGCCGCACCGACGACCAGGTGAAGGTACGCGGCTTCCGCGTCGAACCCGGCGAGATCGAGGGCGTGTTGACCACCCATCCGTCCGTAGCCCGAGCGGTCGTGGTGGTCCGGGAACAGCGCCTCGTCGCGTACGTGGTGCCGGCCGGGGACACGGGGTCACTCGGAGCCCACGCCTCCGCCGCCCTCCCCGCCCACATGGTCCCGGCCGCCTTCGTCACTCTCGACGCGCTGCCCCTCACCCCCAACGGCAAGCTCGACCGCGCCGCCCTGCCCGCCCCCGACTTCACGGGCAACACCGTTACGGGCGTGGGCACGTCACCCCGCAACCCGCGCGAGGAGATCCTGGCTGGACTCTTCGGCGACGTCCTCGGCCTCGAACGCGTCGGCGCCGACGACGACTTCTTCACTCTCGGCGGCCACTCGCTGCTCGCCATGCGTCTGGTCAGCCGCGTGCGCACGGTACTTGGCGCCGACCTCACCGTCCGTACCGTCTTCGATGCGTCCTCGCCCGCGCTCCTCGCGGCCCGCCTGGACGACCGGGCCGGTGGACTGCCCGCCCTGGTCCCCGCCGAACGTCCCGACGAACTCCCGCTCTCCTACGCCCAACAGCGACTGTGGCTGCTGCACCGCATCGAGGGCCCGGGAGGCGCCTACAACATCCCGGCTGCCTGGCGTCTCACCGGCACACTCGACCGGAATGCCCTGTCCGCCGCCCTGAACGACCTCGCCGTACGACACGAGAGCCTGCGCACGGTCTTCCCCGAACGGGACGGCCGCCCCAGCCAGGTCGTGCTGGACGAGGCCTCCGTGCCCCTCCACCACAGCCGCGTCACGGAGGCCGAACTGGCCGCCGGGCTCGCCGAGACCGCCGCGTGCGGCTTCGACATCGACCGCGAACTCCCGCTGCGGGCCCATGTGTTCGAGGTGAACGAGCACGAACACGTCCTGCTGCTGGTGCTGCACCACATCGCCGGCGACCAGTGGTCCGACGGCCCGCTGTGGCGAGACCTGGCCACCGCGTACGAAGCCCGCTGTGCGGGACGGGCGCCCGAGTGGGCCCCGCTGCCCGTGCAGTACGCCGACTACGCCCTCTGGCACCGCGAGGCACTCGGCGACCCCGACGACCCGGACAGCCGACAGTCCCGCCAACTCGCCTACTGGCAGGAGACCTTGGCGGGTCTGCCGGACGAGCTCGCGCTGCCCACCGACCGCCCTCGCCCGCTGGAGAGCAGCCACCAGGGTGGCGCGGTCGGACTGACCCTCGACCCTGAACAGACCCGACAACTGCGCGCGTTGGCCCGTCGCCACGGCGTCAGTATGTTCATGGTCACCCAGGCCGCCGTCGCCGCGCTGCTGCACCGGCTCGGCGCCGGGGACGACATCCCGCTCGGCGCACCCATCTCCGGTCGGGGCGACGAACACCTCGAAGACCTGGTCGGCTTCTTCGTCAACACCCTTGTCCTGCGCACCGATCTGTCCGGCGACCCCACGTTCGCCGACCTGCTCGCCCGCGTCCGGGACACCGACCTCGCCGCCTACGAACACCAGGACCTGCCCTTCGAGCGGCTGGTGGAGGCGGTCAACCCGACCCGCTCACTGGCCCGGCACCCGCTGTTCCAGGTGATGGTCGTCCACCTCGACGACGAGGGCGCCACCCCCGCCCTGCCCGGACTCACCGCCCGGCGTGAGGAACTCGGGCAGCAGGGCGCCAAGTTCGACCTCAGTTTCGACTTCGTCGAGCAGGGTGAGGGCGGCGGCATGCGGTGCTGGATCGAGTACAGCGCCGACCTCTTCGACGAGTCGACCGCCGAACTCCTGGCCCAGCGGCTTGAGTTGCTGCTCGCTCAGGTCGCCACGGACCCCGACCGCCGCATCGGCGCACTCGACGTCCTGCGCGACGACGAACGCACCCTCGTCCTCACCGACTGGAACAACACCACCCGGACCGTCCCCGACCTGACCCTCCCGGAACTCTTCCGCGCCCAGGTCGCCCGCACGCCCGAGGCCACGGCGGTCGTCTTCGAGGACACCGCCCTCACCTACGCCGAACTCGACCTGCGCGTAGAGCGGTTGGCTCACACGCTCGCCGCGCGGGGAGCCCAGGCCGAGGCGGTCGTCGCCGTCGCCCTGCCCCGCTCCCTCGCCCTCGTGGTGTCGCTCCTCGCGGTCCACCGCGCGGGCGCCGCCTATCTGCCCCTCGACACCGGCTACCCGGCCGAACGGCTCGCCTACACGCTCGCCGACGCTCGCCCGGTCTGCCTGATCACCACCGAGGGCGTCACGCTCCCGGACACCGACGTGCCCACCCTGACGGTCGACGCGGACGGCACGCCGGACCACCCGGCGTACGCACCCCTGCCCACCGCCCACGACCCCCGTCACCCCGCCTACGTCATCTACACCTCTGGCTCCACCGGCCGCCCCAAGGGCGTCACCGTCCCCCACCAGGGCATCACCAACCGCCTGTTGTGGATGCAGGACACCTACCGCCTCGACGCCGACGACCGGGTGCTGCAGAAGACCCCGGCCGGGTTCGACGTGTCGGTGTGGGAGTTCTTCTGGCCGCTGATCACCGGCGCCACGCTCGTCGTGGCTCGCCCGGAAGGCCACCAGGACCCGGTCTACCTCGCCGAACTGATCCGACGTCAGCACATCACCACGGCCCACTTCGTGCCGTCGATGCTGCGCGCCTTCCTCGACGAGCCCGGCGCCGCCCGCTGCGCCGACCTGCTCCAAGTCATGTGCAGCGGCGAGGCGTTGCCCGCCCCGCTGGCCGCCCGCTTCCACCAGATCCTCCCGGGCAGCCGCCTGCACAACCTCTACGGCCCGACCGAGGCATCCGTCGACGTCACCGCCCACGAGGTTCCCGCCGACCCGGCCACCGTGCCGATCGGCCGCCCGGTGTGGAACACCCGCACCTACGTCCTCGACGCCGGACTCCGCCCCGTACCGCCCGGTGTGGCCGGCGAACTGTATCTGGCGGGTGTCCAGTTGGCGCGCGGTTACCTGGGCCGGTCCGCCCTGACCGCCGAGCGCTTCGTCGCCGACCCGTACGCCACCGAGCCCGGCGCCCGCATGTACCGCACCGGCGACCTGGCCCGCTGGACCCGGGACGGTGAAATGGAGTACCTCGGGCGCGCCGACGACCAGGTCAAGCTGCGCGGCTTCCGCATCGAACTCGGCGAGATCGAGAACGTGTTGGCCGCCCACGAGAGCGTCACGCACGCCATCGTCGTCCTCCGGGACGAACGGCTCGTCGCATACGTCGTGGCGGAAGGCACCGTGGACTCGGCTCAACTCCGCGCCCACGCCGCCCAGTCGCTGCCCGACCACATGGTCCCGGCTGCCGTCGTCCCGCTCGACGCCCTCCCGCTCACCCCCAACGGCAAGCTCGACCGCCGTGCCCTGCCCGCCCCCGACTTCGCCGCCGAGGTCACCGACACCCGGCCGCGCACACCGCTGGAGGAGACGCTCTGCGCGCTCGTCGCGGACGTGCTCGGTCTCGAACGCGTCGGTGTCGAGGACGACTTCTTCTCGCTCGGTGGCGACAGCATCGTCGCGATGCAGCTGGTCGCCCGGGCCCGTGCGGCCGGGCTCGCCTTCAGCCCGCGTGACGTGTTCCGCCACAAGTCGGCGGCGGGCCTCGCCACGGTGACCGCCACCACGGTCACCGCCGACCGCGACGACGACGTCACCCTGCTCGACCTCACCGCCGACGAGCGCGCCGAACTGGCCGCCCTGCCCGCCGGAACCGAGGTCCTGCCCGTCTCCCCGCTCCAGGCCGGCCTGCTCTTCCACGCCGCCCTCGACTCCGGCGACGACGGACCGGACGTCTACACAGTCCAGGTCTCCTACGACCTCGAAGGCCCCCTGGACGCCGACCGGTTGCACAGCGCGGCCCAGTCCGTACTCGACGCGCACGAGAACCTGCGCAGCGGCTTCCGGCACTTGTCCTCCGGACGGCCCGTGGCCGTCGTACCGCGAACGGCGGTCCTGCCCTGGCGGCAGCTCGACCTCACGGACGACCCCGAGGAGTGGGAGCGTCTGCTCGTCCAGGAGCGGCGCCGGTTCGACCCCGAACGGCCGCCGCTGCTCCGGCTGTTGCTGGCCCGGCTCGGTCCCGACCGGCACCGGCTCGCGCTCTCGCACCAGCATCTCCTGCTGGACGGCTGGTCGTTGCCGCTGCTCACCGCCGAACTGTGGGCGCGCTACGAGGGCCGTACACCGGCCGCGCCCGCGCCGTACCGCGCGCACCTGCGGCTGCTGGCCGCCCAGGACCCGGCCGTCTCCACCGCCGTGTGGGCCGAGGCCCTCGGCGGACTGGCCGAGCCGACACGGCTCGCACCCGTCGACCCCGACCGGGCCGCCGTCGTACCGTCCACCCACACCGTGGAGTTGGACCCGGACCGCACGGCCGATCTGGAGGCGTTCGCGCGCCGCCAGGGCGTCACCGTCAACACCCTTGTCCAGGCCGCCTGGGGCGTGCTGCTCGGCCGCCTCACCGGCCGCGACGACGTCGTGTTCGGTGCCACCGTCGCCGGACGCTCACCCGAACTGGCCGGTGCCGAGTCGATGATCGGCCTGTTCATCAACACCATCCCGGTACGGGTGCAGGTCCGACCGGGGGAGAGCACCGGCGCACTCCTCTCCCGGCTCCAGGACGAACAGTCCCGGCTCATCGCCCACCAGCACCTCGGCCTTGCCGACATCCAGCGGGCCGCCGGACTCGGCGAACTCTTCGACACACTCGTGGTGTTCGAGTCGTACCCGGTCGCAGACGAGGAAGCGGGCGGCGACGGACCGCACGTCACCGTCCGCGATCACGAGGACTCCACCCACTACCCGTTCGCGTGGGCGGTCGAGCCCGCCGAACGGCTGCGGCTCACCGCCGAGTTCAGGCCCGACCTCTTCCAACCGGCCGTCGTGCGACGGATCACGGACGCCCTGACCGCCCTGCTCACCGGCATGGCGGCCGAGCCCGACCGTCCCGTCGGCCGACTGGACCTGCTCGCTCCCGCCGAGCGGCACACCGTCCTGGAGACCTGGAACGACACCGCGCTGCCCGCGCCCACGACCGAACGGCTCGGCACCGTACCGGAGTTGTTCGTCGCCCAGGCCGCCGCCGACCCCGGCGCGGTCGCCGTCACCGATGGCCGGACGACCTGGACCTTCGCCGAACTCGACGCCCGCACCGACCAGTTGGCCCGCGTCCTCGCCGGGCACGGCGTCGGACCCGAGCGGATCGTGGCCCTCGCGCTGCCCCGCACCGCCGACCACATCGCCGCGATCCTCGCCGTGATGAAGGCGGGCGCCGCCTATCTGCCCCTCGACCCGGACCTCCCCGAGTCCCGCCTGACCGGCATGCTCGACGACGCCCGCCCGGTGCTGATCCTGGCCACGGACGAGACGGCCGCCACGCTGCCTGCAACGACCGTGCCCGTCCTACGACTTGACGCCCCGACCGAAGAACTGCCGGAGGCCGATCCCGTCGCCCCCGGCCCCGACCACCCCGCCTACGTCATCTACACCTCCGGCTCCACCGGCCGCCCCAAGGGCGTCGTCGTCACCCAGCGAGGCATCGCCAACCTCTTCCACAGTCACCGCCACGACCTGCACGAGGTCGCCAAGCGGCGCACCGGACTTCGGCGGCTGCGGGTCGGGCACGCCTGGTCGTTCTCCTTCGACGCCTCCTGGCAGCCGCAGTTGTGGCTGCTGGACGGGCACGCCCTGCACATCGCCGACGACGAGACCCGCCGCGACCCCGAACTCCTCGCCGCGTTCATCCGCGACCGGGGCATCGACTTCATCGAGGTGACCCCGTCGCTGCTCGCGCAGATGGCGGACAGCGGGCTGATCGGCGACGAGGGCGACTGCCCGCTCTCCGTGGTCGGCTTCGGCGGCGAGGCCGTCCCCGAGTCGCTGTGGACGCGGTTGGCCGCGCTTCAGGATACCGAGGCGTTCAACCTGTACGGCCCCACCGAGGCCACCGTCGACGCGCTCGTGGGACGGGTCCGCGACAGCGCAACTCCGGTCGTGGGACGCCCGGTTCATGAGTCCCGCGCCTACGTCCTCGACACCGCCCTGCGCCCCGTACCGCCCGGCGTGACCGGTGAGTTGTACCTGTCGGGACCGGGCCTGGCCCGGGGTTACCTCGGCCGGCCCGAACTCACCGCCGAACGCTTCGTCGCCGACCCGTACGCCACCGAGCCCGGCCGGCGCATGTACCGCACCGGTGACATGGCCCGCTGGACCGAGGACGGACTGCTGGAGTTCGCCGGACGCACCGACGACCAGGTCAAGATCCGCGGCTACCGCATCGAACTCGCCGAGATCGAGGCCGCGTTGGACACCCACCCGGCCGTCACGCAGACCGTGGTCGTCGCCCGCGAACACCGGCCCGGCATACGGCAGTTGATCGCCTACGTCGTCGCCGACGAGGCGGACGGGACCGAACTGCGGGCCCACGCCGTCGCCGCTCTGCCCGACTACATGGTCCCGGCCGCCGTGGTCGTCCTGGACCGGCTGCCGCTGCTGTCCAACGGCAAGCTCGACCGATCCGCCCTGCCCGCCCCGGACTTCACCGCACAGGGCGGCGGCCGGGCCCCTTCGAACGACACCGAGCGCACCCTCCGTGACCTGTTCGCGGACGCCCTCGGACTTCCCACCGAGGCCGTCGGCACGGACGACGACTTCTTCACCTTCGGCGGTGACAGCATCGTCGCCATGCAACTGGTCGCCCGGGCCCGGGCCGGTGGGCTGCGGGTCACGCCCCGGCAGGTCTTCCAGCACCGAACTGTCGCCGCCCTCGCGGCCGTTGCCGTCCCGCTCGGCGCCGACGAACGGCACGCCGTCCACGACGAGGGCACCGGAACCGTCCCGCTCACCCCGATCATGCGCGGCCTGCTGGAGCGCGGTGGTCCGATTGCCGCGTACCACCAAGCGGCCCTGGTCCAGACCCCGGCCGACCTGACCGAACCCGGCCTGCTGACCGTGCTCAAGGCGCTCGCCGACCGGCACGACATGCTCCGGGCCCAACTCGTCCGCGAACCCGAGTGGTTGCTACGGGTACCGGCGGCACGGGACACCGACGTCAGCACCTGGCTCACCCGCGCCGACGTGCGCGGCGCGGACGACGAGGCACTGCGCGCCACCATCTCCCGCCACGCCGAGACGGCCCGGGCCGGGCTCGACCCGGACGCCGGGGCGATGGTGCGGGCGGTCTGGTTCGACGCGGGACCCGGACAGCACGGCCGACTCCTCATCCTCGTCCACCACTTGGTGATCGACGGCGTCTCCTGGCGCGTCCTGCTGCCCGACCTCGCCGGCGCCTGGACGGCGGTCAGGGGCGGCCGTACACCCGAACTCGCCCCCGTGGAGCTGTCGTTCGCCCGCTGGTCCCGGCTTCTCGGAACCCGTGCGACCGACCCCGCCACCGAGGACGAACTGCCGTGGTGGACCTCTGCCCTCGCCGAGGGCGCCGAACTCCCGCTGGCCCGCCCGCTCGACCCGGCCCGGGACACGGTCGCCACCACCCGGTACGTCTCCGTGTCCCTGCCCGCCGACGTCACCGGTCCGCTGCTGAGCCGGGCCCCGGCCGCGTTCGGAGCCACCGTCAACGACGTACTGCTCACCGCGTTCGCGCTGGCGGTCGGTGACTGGCGCACCCGCACACTGGGGGCCGAACAGCAAGGCGGGCCAGTACTGGTGGACGTGGAGGGCCACGGCCGTGAGGAGCGACTCGCGGGTGACGCCGACCTGTCCCGTACGGTCGGCTGGTTCACCAGCGTCGTACCCGTGCGACTCGACCCGGGCGAGGCTGACTTGGCAGACCTGGCGGACGCCGTCACGGGCGGACCCGCGCTGGACGCGGCCCTGGCCCGGATCCGCGAGCACCTCGCCGCGCTGCCGACCGCCGGTATCGGACACGGCCTGCTGCGCCACCTCAACCCCGGGACGGGTGCACGTCTCGCCCAACTCGGCGAGCCGCAGATCGAGTTCAACTACATGGGCCGCTTCGACCGCCCGGCGGCAGCCGACTGGTCCTACGCGCCCGAGGACGACGCCGCCGACCTCGACGCCGACCCCGGCCAGCCGATGTCTCACGCCCTGACCCTCAACGCCATCACCGAAGACCGCCCAGAGGGGCCGGAGTTGAGCGCCCACTGGGCGTACGCCGCCGAACTCCTCACCGAGGAGCAGGTGCAGGACCTGGCCCGCACCTGGTTCCGGGCACTGGAAGCCGTGGTGCGACGAGCGGCCGTACTCGACAAGCCCTGACCGAACTCCACTTGCACACCAGTCCACATCAGAGAGGCAAGGAACCCCCGACATGAGCAACCCGTTCGAGAACCCCGAAGGCGTCTACTCCGTCCTCGTCAACGACGAGGGCCAGCACAGCCTTTGGCCCGACTTCGTGGACGTACCGGCGGGCTGGACGGTCGCGTACGGACCGGCCGCGCGGCAGGAGTGCCTCGACCACATCGAGGCCAACTGGACGGACATGAGGCCGAAGAGCCTGGTCGAGGTCGACGGGGTCTGAGCACACGAAAAAGGGGGGGCGGGTCCGGACTACCTCGGACCCGCCCCCCTTCACGTTCCCGTGGGTCAGGACGCCGGCTGCTCCACCTTCGTCGACGTCTTGCCGTCCACCGCAGCCGCGAGCTGCGGCACCATGCGGTCCAGGACGTAGGGGATGCTCAACACGGTAGACAGGGATACCGCGTTGCCGTAGTCGCTGGTCTCCTTGATGAAGACCTCGCGGCCCTGCTTCACCACGTTCAGGTCGCCGTAGATCTTGTCGTTGTGCAGCTTGGTGACGGCCGTGGTGGTGTCCGGCACGATCCACACGGCGACCTTCTGGTCGAGGAGGTCGTAGCGCTCCTTGCTGATGTTCGCGCCGAACGTGTCGCCGATGACCTTGTCGAGGTCCTTCGGGAGCGAGAAGCCGAGGTCGGAGAGGAGGCGCGAGCGCGGGTCCTGGCTGCCGTAGACGAAAACGCCCTCGTACGGCGTTGCCATGACGGCCGACGCACCGGCGAAGGAGGGGTTGGCCTTCTTGGCCGCCGCGAACTTGGCCTCGACGCCCGACACCAGGGTCTTGGCCTCGGCGGACTTGCCCATCGCCTTGCCGATCTCCTCGGTCTGCTGCTGCCACGGCACGCCGTAGTCGTTGTAGGCCTTCGGCTGGGCGACGACCGGCGCGAACTGCGACAGGCTCTGGTACTGCGCCTTCGTCAGGCCCGAGTACACGGCGAGGATCAGATCGGGCTTCAGCGCGGCGATCTTCTCCACCTGCGGGCCGGTGCCGGTGTCCTTGAGGACGGTCGGCGCGGCCGCGCTGCCCAACTTGTCCTTCGCCCATGGGCCGATCGCGCCCTTGTAGCCGCCGAGCCACTCGGTCGTGCCGACCGGCACCGTGCCCAGGGCGAGGACGGCGTCCTGGTCGGTGAGACCGACGGTGACGATCCGCTTGGGCTCGGACTTGATCGTCGTACTGCCGAACTTGTGGGCGATCGTCACGGGGAACGCGTCCGCGGAGGCCTTCGCCTCCGCGCCCGACGTGTTCGAACTGGACGACGTGGAGTCGGAGTTGGAGGAACCGCAGCCGACCGCCGTGACGGCCAGCAGGAGTACGGAGGCGAGCAGGCCGGACAGCCGTGAAGCTCTGGTGGCGCGGGGCATCGGATGATCCTTCTGTTCGTCGCGGTGGGTTCGGCGGGGGGTGACAGGTCTGAGGGGGGAGCTAGTGGGCGTCGGGGGCTGCCTCGGTGGAACGGCTGCCCGACCAGGCGTGCCACAGGGCGGCGTACTGGCCCTGGGCGGTGAGGAGTTCGTCGTGCGTGCCGCTCTCCACGACCCGGCCGTCGCTCAGGACGATCACCCGGTCCGCGGAGGCGGCCTGGCTGAGCCGGTGCGCCACGACCAGCGCGGTGCGGCCGCGCAGCGCCTGCTCGGCGGCCTCGTCGAGCTGCCGCGCACCCGAACTGCCCGCCTCCGCCGTCGCTTCGTCGAGTACGACGACGGGCGGGTCGGCCAACAGCAGCCGGGCGAGGGCGAGTTGCTGCGCACGGTCGGCGGTCAGCCGGTGACCGCCGTCGCCGACGACCGTGTCCAGCCCCTCCGGCAACGCCTCGACCCAGCCGAGCGCGCCGACCGTGTCGAGCGCCTCCCGGAGTTCCTCGATGTGCGCGTCCGGGCGGGCCAGCCGCAGGTCCTCGGCGAGCGGCCCGGCGAAGACATGCACCTCCTGCGTGACCAGCCCGACCAGATGACCGGCCTCGTCCGGCTCCGCGCCGCCGACATCGATCCGGCCCGACTGCGGGCGGTGCAGCCCCGCGACCAGCTTGGCCAGGGTCGTCTTGCCCGCACCGGTCGTACCGACCAGCGCGACCCGCTCCTTGGGCCGTATCTCCAGGTCCACGTCGTGCAGCACCGGGCGGCCCGGCACATACGCGTGGGAGACAGCGGTCAGCGTCACGGATGGGGGACCGGCGGCGGTCGTACGGTCGTCCGCGCGGTCGGCGACCACGGGCGCGGGCTCGTCCACGACGCCAACGAGGCGTGCCAGTCCGGCCGTTGCCGACTGGGCGTCGTCCAGCAGCACCAGCGCGGTGTTGACCGGGCCGAAGAGACTGGCGAAGTACAGCGCGGCCGCGGTGGCCGTACCGACCGACGCGGAACCGTCCCGCACCAGCAGGTACCCGGTGACCAGGACCGCGGACAGCCCCAGATACTCGGCGATGTGCAGCCGGCTGTAGAAGCGGAGCATCAACTGCACGCCGCTCATGGTCAGTTCGACCGCCGAGCGCGAGCGTTCGGTGACCCGCCGGGTGTGGCCCTTCTGCAACCGGTACGCCCGTACCGTCCGCGCCCCGCCGATGGTGTCCAGCAACTGCTGCTGCTGGGTCCCGGTCGCGATGCGCTCCTTTGCGTACAGGGGAACGGCGTTGCGCACATACCAACGGGCGGTGTGTGCCTGGACCGGCACGGCGATCAGCGCCGCGATCAGGAACCGCCAGTCCAGCAGGGCGAGCGCGCCCAGCGTCAGCACGATCGACAGCGCGGACCGGGCCAGCTCCGGCAGCGCCCC
Source organism: Streptomyces sp. N50 (assembly GCF_033335955.1). GTDB lineage: Bacteria > Actinomycetota > Actinomycetes > Streptomycetales > Streptomycetaceae > Streptomyces. Next base: position 971,368 of record NZ_CP137549.1, on the reverse strand, counting down.
GCGCACGGCGTCGGCGACCCGCGAAACGTCGCGCGTGACACGGGAGTTGAGGTCGCCGGAGCCCGCCTTCTCCACCCGGTCGAGGGGGAGTGACAGGGCGCGCTCGACGAACAGTTCGCGCAGCCGCGCCAGCGCGGTCTCACCGAGCCGCGACACGAGGGACATGCCGAGCGCGGTGGTCACCCCCTGGACCAGGGCGACCCCGGCCAGCGCGAGCACCGGGAAGGTGAGCGCGTCGGGGGAGCGGTGCTCGGTGACGACGTCGACGATATGGCCCAGCAGCGGCTGGGTGAGCAGCCCGACGGCCGTGGCGAGCACCATCAGCCCGAACCCGGCGGCGGCCAACCCCCGCTGCGGGCGCAGGAGTTCACGCACTGCGGCGCGGGTGCGGGCGGGGGTTGCGGTAGGGAGGAGGGTGCGGTCCGTGTCCACTTGCCCGGCCTCCACCGGCTCGACCCCTGTTGCCTCGGCTCCGGTCGTCATGCCAGCACCGCCGTCCGGTAGGTCGCGTCGGTTCGTACGAGGTCCGCGTGGGTGCCCTCGGCGCCGACGCGTCCGGCGTCGAGGAGGATCACGTGGTCGGTGACGGCGAGCAGGGCGGGGCTGTTGGTCACCACGATCGTGGTGCGGCCCTGCCGGAACTCCCGCAGGCCACTGGCGATCCGGGCCTCGGTCACCGTGTCGACGGCCGTGGTCGGATCGTGCACGACCAGGACGGGCGGCCCGGCACGCAACGCCCTTGCCAGCAGCACGCGTTGACGCTGGCCGCCGGACAGCGAGCGCCCGCCCTCACCGACACCGGTCGCGGTGCCGTGCGGCAGGGAGTCGGCGACCTCGTCGGCACGGGCGGCGGCCATGGCACGCTCGGTGAGGAGACCGGCCTCCCCGCCTTCGGAGTCGTCTTCCGGTGTCACGTTCGCCGCCAACGAGCCCTCGAACAGCGCCGCGTCATGCGCGGCGACCAGCACAGCGGCCCGAAGTCCCGCAGGATCAAGGCGAGTCAGCGGCACGCCGTCCAGCTCGACGGACCCCGACTCCGGATCGGTCTCCCGCCCCAGGCACCGCAACAACGCCTCCGCACCGGCCGGGTCCGTCACCGCGATACCGGTCAACCGCCCGGCGGGCAGGTCGAGATCGACACCGTCGAGCCCGCCGAGCCGTACGCCACGCAGCCGCAGTTCCCCGCGCACGGGCTCGGCGACCGGGTCGTCGCCGTCCACGACGGCGTGCCCGGTGGCCAGCACCTCGGCGACGCGGGCGGCCGAGGCACGGCCCTGTGCCAGCTCGGCGTTGACCCAGGCGAAGGTCTCCAACGGCCCCAGCAGGAACAGCGCGAGACCCACCGCCGACACCAACTGCCCCAGAGTCATCGACCCGTCGAGCGCCAGCCGACCGCCCACGAGAGCGATCAGCGCGATGAACCCGCCGGTGAGCGCGAGCACGAGCCCGGTCTGCCAGGACTCGGCACGCGCCGAACGCAGCGTGGCGGCAAGGGAGATACGGCTCGTCCGGCGATACCGCTCGACGGCGGCGTCCTGCGCGCCGAGCCCCTTCAGCACCCGCAGCCCGGCCACCAGGTCGGCGGCCACGCCCGACGCGTGAGCGGCCTTGTCCTGCTCGGCCTCGCTGCGCCGCTCCAACGGCTTGCTCAGCAGATGCCCCAGCCACAGCAGAACGGGCGTACCCAGCAGCACGATCAGCCCGAGCGTCACGGATGTCAGCAGCAGCGCGACCGCGCTCACCGCGACACCCGCGAAGGCCCAGATCCCGGCCATCAGCGCCATGTTGACCGCGCCGACCCGCTTGGCGTCCTCGGTGGCGACGTTGGCGAGTTCCCCGGGCAGCCGTCCCTCCTCGGCGCCGCCACGGGCGTCGAGCACCCGCCCCACGATCGCCAACCGGAGTGTGTGCGCGGCCTCTTCGGCACCGCGCTCACCGGCTTTCGCGCCCAGCCGGAAACTCCACGACAGCGTCACGTACATGACGGCCAGTACGCCGAGCCAGAGCGCCAGACGTCCGGCGTCCTGCCCGGCGACGGCCTGGTCGATGACGACACCGATGAGCACCGGCACCAGGGCTTCCCCCAGTTGGTGCACGCTTCCGAGCGCCGAGCCGAGCGCGAGACGCCGTATCTGTCCCTTGACCGAGCGCGTCAGGACGTCCCGCCCCGACAGTTCCCCTGCTCCCACCAGCCACCCTCCGGAAACCGGCCAACTTAGGCAAGGCTACTCTAAGTGAATCTCCGGTAGGTGATGCCCTTTCGGTCCGCCCGGGACGTAACGGAGCGGTTTCGATGAGGTCGGCGGAGCCGCTGTCCTGGAAGTTCTCCGAGCGCCAGCCCGAGGGACGTTGCCGTCCAAAGCCGAGCGGTAGGCTTCACAGGTGCGCCCGACGCGTTCGGGGCGCACGCCGGCAAGACAGACAGTCCGCGCATTCAGGAGGACCGGCGTTGCACGTCCAGGAATGGCTCGACTCGGTTCCGGCGGTGGCCGTCTACGCCCTGGTGGCACTCGTCATCGGGGTGGAGAGCCTGGGCATCCCGCTGCCGGGCGAGATCGTCCTGGTCTCGGCCGCCCTGCTCTCCTCCCAGCACTCGGGCATCAACCCGATCGTCCTGGGCGCCTGCGCCAGCCTCGGTGCCGTGATCGGCGACTCCATCGGCTACGCGATCGGCCGCAAGGGCGGACGCCCGCTGCTCGCCTGGCTCGCGAACAAGTTCCCCAGACACTTCAGCGAAGGCCATGTGGCCACCGCCGAGCGTTCCTTCGAGAAGTGGGGCATGTGGGCCGTCTTCTTCGGCCGCTTCATCGCCCTCCTCCGCATCTTCGCCGGCCCCCTCGCGGGCGTACTCCGCATGCCCTACTGGAAGTTCCTGATCGCCAACCTCCTCGGCGGAGTCGTCTGGGCCGGCGGCACCACGGCGGTCGTCTACTACGTAGGAATCGTCGCCGAGGACTGGCTCAAGCGCTTCTCCTACTTCGGCCTGGCGGCAGCGGTACTGGTAGGCCTCGCCTCCATGCTGATGGTGCGCCGCAAGGCGCAAAAGATGACGGCAGAGAAGAACGCGGCCGAGCCAGTAAACGCCGGCGAGTAAGGCGCCCCAAAGGGGCGCGGGGAACGGCGCGACCAGCCACACACGACCCGCACCCGCCAGACGACCTACTCATGCACCCCTTGATGCGCCTTGGCCAACTCCGCATACATGGTCCCGTTAAGGGTCAACCCCTCCCGCTCCTCACCGCTCAGCTCCCGCCGCACCTTCGCAGGCACCCCGGCGACCAGTGAACCCGGCGGCACCACCATCCCCTGTGGCACCAACGCCTGAGCCGCAACAAGCGAACCCGCCCCGATCACCGCCCCGTTGAGCACCGTAGCCCCCATCCCGATCAGACAGTCGTCCTCAACGGTCGCCCCATGCACAACGGCGTTGTGCCCAACAGAAACCCGCTCACCCACACTCACCGGAAACCCCGGATCGGCATGCAGCGTGCAGTTGTCCTGGATGTTGCTGCTCGCCCCCACCGAGATCCGCTCGACGTCACCGCGCAACACCGCCCCGTACCAGACACTCGCCCCTGCGGCCAGCGTCACATCCCCGATCACGGACGCCGTAGGAGCCACAAAGGCCGACCCATCGACCTTCGGCTCCCGGCCACCAATACCCACGATCAACGCCCTGTGCGTCATAAGACCCTCCCAACCGTCGGAGACACCCGCACGGTACGACATCGGTAGGGCGAAGATCACAGCGGCCGGACCTCATGGGTACGGCTCACGCTGAGTACCGTGGCCGGGTGCCCAACCGCAAGAACACGTTCTCAAAATGGCGGAGCCGCCTCGCGCAGCGCGCCGTCCACGCGGGCTGGGCCTGGGTGCAGCGCATCGGCTCCGTGACGGCCGAGAACCCCGGCCGCTTCCGGTTCGGCGAGATCGGCGAAGCCACCCGGCTCGCCTTCCCACTGGGCACGGTCTTCGGCGAACCCTGGATCCACCTCGGTTCGCACTGCATCGTCGGCGAACAGGTCACGCTCACGGCAGGCCTGATGCCGGACCTCGACCTCGGCCCCGACCCGATCCTGCGCCTGGGCGACGGCGTGGTCCTCGGCCGCGGCAGCCACGTCATCGCCGACACGACGGTCACCATCGGCAGCGACTGCTACTTCGGGCCGTACGTCTACGTCACGTCCACGAACCATTCCTACGACGACCCGCACGAGCCCATCGGCAAGCAGTGGCCGCGCATGGAACCCGTCGAGATCGGCCCCGGCTGCTGGGTCGGCACCGGCGCGGTGATCCTGCCGGGCGCGCGGATCGGCCGGAACGTGGTGGTGGCGGCCGGTGCGGTGGTCCGGGGCGCGGTGCCCGACCACGCCGTGGTGGCGGGGGCGCCCGCACGGGTCGTACGCCGCTGGACGCCGACGGAGGGCTGGCAGCCGCCGCTCCGGACCCCCGCACCGGTGCCGATCCCGGCGGATGTGACCCCGGACCAACTCCGCGCGCTCGCGGGCCTGGACGAGGCGAGCGCGGCACGGCTGGCCGAACTCGACGAGAACGTGATCGCCCACCTCGCGGAACTGGACGCGGAAGCCTGACCGGCACGTGGGCGGAGGCCTTACCGGCATTTGCGCGGAGGTCTGATCCGGCAGTGATGCCGAGGGTCTGACCGGCACGTGGGCGGAGGCCTGATCCGGCAGTTATGCCAAGGCTTGACCCGGCGCTCATGTCGAGCCCCCCGGCCCTCGACCCACCCGGCACTCGCACCCCCGGGTCCCCGTCGCCCGCCGGCACTCGCCCCCTGGGCGCCCGCCGCCCCCGGCATCCGACGCCGCCCGGCCCCCACCGCCTCACCCCGTAGCCAGCAACAACGTCCCCACCAACGCCAACCCCGCCCCCGCCGCCTGAATCCCCCGCAACCGCTCGCTCAGGAACCCGCGCGCGGCCAGCGCGGTCACCACCGGATAGAGCGACGCGAGCACCGCCGCCACCGTCACCGGCCCATGCTGCGCGGCGATCGAGTACGTCCCGTTGGCTGCCACATCAGCAAGTCCCACGAAGGCCAGCGCCGGCAGCGAGCCCCACGGGAACCCGCCCGCCGGGAGCGCGACCCCGCCCCGCCGCACGGAGACGTAGAGCGCGGCCCCACCCGTGGCCACGTTCGTCACGCGCTGCGCGAACAGCGCGAGGAAGAGCCCGGTCACGGTCGTCGACGCCTCCGCGATCAGCGCGAACACCGTGCCGAAGCCGAGCGCGGCGATCAGCGTCAGCAGGATCGTCTGGCGCTGTACGGGCGCACCGCGCAGCTGCGGACCGCCCGCGAGGACGACCCCGGTGACGGCGACCGCGATCCCCGCCGCCTGCATCAGACCGGGCCGCTCGCCGAGAAAGAGCCCCACCCCGACCGGTACGGCCACGCTCAGCGTCGCGAGCGGCGAGACGACGCCCATCGGGCCCAGCGCCAGCGCCTTGTAGAAACTGAACAGCGCGACCGGACCCACCACCCCCGCCGCCAGCGCGAACCACAGCCGCGGCCCGGCCTCGCTCCAGCCCCCGGTCGCCACCACGACCACGCCGAGCACGGCCGCCGCGATCCCCTGTGAGACCACGACCACCGTCAGCGCCGGGGTCCGCCGGGTCAGCAGGCCTCCGCCGAAGTCGGCCAACCCCCACAGCAGGCTGGTGGCCAGGGCGAAGAATGCTGTCACGGGGTGCCTCGCAGTACAGTTCGGTGAACGATCGGGTGCAGCACACCGTAGTTCGATCCATTGCACCCTGTCATCCACAATATTGAACTCAACGTATGGGCGGAACGTGTCGGACCTCGACCTGCTGAACCAGTCCCTGGCTCGCAACGTCAAGCACTGGCGCTCGGTGCGCGGCTTCACCCTGGACGTGCTCGCCGCCCGGGCCGCCGTCAGCCGGGGCATGCTCATCCAGATCGAGCAGGCCCGCACCAACCCCAGCATCGGCACGGTCGTCAAGATCGGCGACGCCCTCGGCGTCAGCATCACCACCCTGCTCGACTACGAACAGGGCCCGAAGGTCCGCATCGTCCCCGCCGACCGCGCCGTACGGCTCTGGCACACCGACGCCGGCAGCTACAACCGCCTCCTCGCCGGCACCGAGGCCCCCGGCCCGCTGGAGATGTGGGACTGGCGCCTGATGCCGGGGGACTCCAGCCCCTCCGAGCCGCACCCCACCGGCACGGTCGAACTCGTCCATGTCACCACGGGCGAGCTGACCCTCACCGTGGACGGCGAGGAGCACCGCGTCCCGGCCGGCGCGAGCGTCACCTTCGAGGCCAACACCCCGCACACGTACGGCAATCAGGGCGACGTACCGATGGAGATGGTGATGGCGGTGTCGGTCCCGCCCGTGCACCGGGACGCCCAATGAGCAGCCCTCGCATGACCGTTCGGGACACCCCGTGAGCCGCCGCCGTACGGCTGTTAGCGTGCCGTCATGCGCGCACCCATCGGACACTTCGACCACGCCACCCCGGCCCCCGACTGCCTCGACGAACTGACCCGCCCGGTCGCCGACGCCGTGCGCGCCTGGCGCGGCGGCGTCCCCGCCGAGCAGTTCGTCTACGTCGACACCGACCCCGAGTGGGCCGACACCGCCACCTTCGTCGAGCACTACGGCCGCGAGCTGCTGGAGCGGTCCGCGAACTGCGTGGTCGTCGCCGGCAAGCGCGGCGGCGAGACCATGCTGGCCGCGTGCGTGGTCCTGTCCACCACCCGCGTCGACGTGAACGGCGTCGTCCGCCGCCAACTCGGCGCCCGCAAGGCCTCGTTCGCGTCGATGGACACCGCGACCGGCGAGAGCGGCATGGAGTACGGCGGCATCACCCCCGTCGGACTCCCCGCCGACTGGCCGGTGTTGGTCGACTCGGCCGTCGTCGACCTGCCCTACGTCCTGGTCGGCAGCGGACGCCGCCGCGGCAAACTCCTCGTCCCGGGCAAGGCGTTCGCGGAACTCCCGGGCGCGGTGGTGCTGGAGGGACTGGGCGTCGCCTGAGCCCCGAACCGTAGAGAACCGGCCTCACACCATGGCGTGGTGGTGGGCCAACTCCCCATGCGGGTCCGCCTCCCCGGGCACCGGTGCCGGATCCGCGTGCACGAGCGCCGCCGTGAGCCGCGGCACCGCGTGCAGCAAGGCGTGCTCCGCCGCTACGGCGACGGCGTGGGCCTGCCGTACCGTCGCCTCCCCGTCCACGACCACCGCCACCTCCGCGCGCAGCCGGTGCCCGATCCAGCGCAGTCTCAACTCGCCCACCCCGCGCACCCCTTCGACCTCCCGTACGGCGTGCTCGGCCCGGTCCACCAGGTCCGGGTCCACGGCGTCCATCACGCGCCGGAACACCTCGCGCGCCGCGTCCCGCAGGACCAGCGCGATGGCGGCCGTGATCGCCAACCCCACGACGGGATCGGCCAGTTGCCACCCGAGCGCCGAACCTCCGGCGCCGATCAGCACGGCCAGCGAGGTGAACCCGTCGGTGCGGGCGTGGAGCCCGTCGGCGACCAGTGCGGCCGACCCGATCTCCCGGCCGACACGGATGCGGTACCTGGCCACCCACTCGTTGCCCACGAACCCGGCGAGCGCCGCGACGGCGACCACCGGGACGTGCGTCACGGGACGCGGGTCGAGCAGGCGGTCCACCGCCGCCCAGGCCGCGAAGGCGGCGGACGCGGCGATCGTCAGCACGATCGCGATCCCGGCGAGATCCTCGGCGCGCCCGTAGCCGTAGGTGAATCGGCGCGTGGCGGCCCGGCGGCCGAGCACGAACGCGATGCCGAGCGGTACGGCGGTCAGCGCGTCCGCCGCGTTGTGCACGGTGTCGCCGAGCAGCGCGACCGACCCGGACACGACCACCACGACCGCCTGCACGAGCGCCGTCACCCCGAGCACCGCGAGCGAGACCCAGAGCGCGCGCATGCCGCGGGCCGAGGACTCCAGGGCGGAGTCGAGCTTGTCGGCGGTCTCGTGGGAGTGCGGGGTGAGGAGGTGGCCGAGGCGGTGCCGGAGGCCCGTGGGGGAGTGGTCGTGGGGATGCGGGTGGCCGTGGCCGTGGTCGTCGTGCGGGTGGGCGTGCTCGTGTTCGTGGTGGTGCTGGTCGCTCACGTGGGTCCCCTTCCGGTGCGCGGGTGGACGTGTGGCGCCCGCAGGGCCATTATGTGCGTATGAGCGCACGCATGCACCTATCAACTGCGCACGATGCGCATCCGCGCACCCCGGGCGAGGAACAGTTCGCGCTGGCCGCCGAACTCCTCGCCCTCCTCGGCGACCGCACCCGCCTGGCCCTCCTGCACGCGCTGACGGCGGGCGAGGCCGACGTCACCACGCTCACGGAGGCCTGCGACGCGGCCCGCCCGGCGGTCAGCCAGCACCTGGCGCGACTGCGTCTCGCGGGACTGGTGACCACGCGCAAGGAGGGCCGCCGGGTGATCTACGCGTTGAGCGACGGTCATCTGCGGCGGCTGGTCGACGAGGCGTTGAACGTGGCGGACCACCGCCTCACCGACCGCCCGCCGCACGACTGACGGACGACCTCAAGTGGCCGTCGTGGCTCGGGAGTTGGGGTCCTTGCCCAGGTAGCTCTCCGCGAACGCGAGGGCAGCGGCGGGGGATTGGAAGACGCGGCGGAGCCGGGCGAGGGTGGTGCCCGCGTGGTAAGGGTCGCCGGACGAGGTGCCGTGGTACACCTCGGAGAGCCACTGGGAGAACTCCTGGTAGTCCCACACGCGGCTCAGACAGGCCTCCGAATAGCCGCCCAGGCCCGCCGAGTCGCCCTTCGTGAGATACGCGACGAACGCGTCGCCGAGCAGGAACGCGTCGTGCAGGGCGAGGTTCATGCCCTTCGCGGCGATGGGCGCGGTGAGGTGGGCCGCGTCGCCGGCGAGGTAGAGACGGCCGAACACCATCGGTTCGACAACGTGGTTGTGCATGTCGAGCACGCGCTTCTCGATCAGCCGCCCCTCGGTCAGCGGCGGGGCGCCGGTCGCGGCGAGCCGGTGCTGGAGCTCGGCCCAGACGCGTTCGTGCGGCCAGTTCTCGGGGTCGTCGCCGGGCGGGCACTCCAGGTAGTAGCGGGTGACCTCGGGGCTGCGTGCCATGTGCCCGGCGAACCCGCGCGGATGGACACCGAACACCACGCAGTCCGAGGACGGCGGCGCCTCCGCGAGCAGCGCGAGCCAGCCGATGCCGTAGTCGTGCCGCGCGATCCGCGTCCGCTCCGGCGGCAGCGCGGCCCGGGTCACCCCGCGCGCACCGTCGCAGCCCGCCACGAAGTCACCCTGCACGAGCCGCCGTTGACCGGTCTCAGGGTCGGTGTACGACACCGCCGGACGGTCGGAGTCGAGGTCGTGCAGCTGGACGTCCTGGACGCTGAACCGGATCTCACCGCCCCGCACGTCGGCGTACTCCCGCACCAGGTCCGTCACCAGCAACGGCTGCGGATAGACGAAGTGGTGATGCCCCGTCAGCTCCGTGTAGGCCAGCCGGTGCCGTTGCCCGCCGAACCGGAACTCGCACTCGGTGTGCAGCTGCGCCCGCGCCAACAGGCCCTCGGCGAGCCCCCGTTGCTCCAGTCCGCGGACGGCCCACTCCTCGATGACCCCGGCACGCGGCCGCCGCTCGATGAACTCACGGGACTCCGTCTCCAGCACGAGACAGTCGAGCCCGGCGGCGCGCAGGATGTTGCCGATGGTGAGTCCGGCGGGTCCGGCGCCCACGACGACGACCGAACGGCGTTCCGGCAGCGGGGAGTTGGGATCGGGGGAGGGGGGAGAGGTCACGCCCGCAGTATGTCAGGCGTCATGTGGCCATTGGGTGATGATTTGAGGTTCATTTGAGTTAGGGCATTTCCCGGAAACCGGCTCCTTTGTTCTGGGTCCGGCCATGGTTTACGCGTTCTTTGGTGGTCCTTGATCTTCGTTGGAGAAGTGGGGCGTTAGCGTCTGTCGAGTTCGAGGAACCACGTGAACGGGGAAAAGGAAATGCTGAACAAACTCGGCCGTGCGGCCATGATTCTCGCCGTCGCCTCGTCGCTCGGAGCGGTCACCGAGGCGAGCAGCCAGGCGGCCACCATGGACAACCCGTATTTCCCGAAGTGGAAGGTCACCCACGTCGGCAAGGCGTACACCACGTACGGCAAGTGGAAGACCTGTGTGACCTTCAGCAAGGACGCCACACCGCACTCGGTGACCTGCTCGCTGGCGAAGACCACCTCCACCACGGTGAGCGGCACCCTGACGGTCTCCGTCAAGGCGGTGTCCGCCGCTGTCGGATACCAGGCGCAGAAGTCCTACTCGGTCACCGGCGGCGAGACGTACACCCCCAAGAAGAACAAGTCCGGCCGGGTGGAATGGCGCGAGACCTACCACACCAACAAGGTGACGGAAAAGGAATACATGTGCCCGCTGCACGGCACGTGCCAGTACACGAGCCCGGTCAAGACGTCGTACGCGTACACCCACAAGTACATCTCGCCGAATTTCGGGATCGCTTACAACTAGCGATCCCGTATACGACTGGCAATCCCTACCACCGACAGGGAAGCCGTCAGCTCAGGCGGGGAATCTCGATCGCCGGGCAGTGGTCCATCACCATCTCCAGGCCCGCTGCCCGGGTCCGGTCGTACGCGGCCTCGTCGATCACCCCGAGCTGGAACCAGACGGCCTTGGCGCCGATGCCGACCGCCTCGTCGGCGACCGCGCCCGCGAGGTCGCTGTTGACGAACACGTCCACGACGTCCACCGCGAAGGGGATGTCGGCGAGGGAGGCGTAGCCCTGCTCGCCGTGCACCGTCTCCGCCTTGGGATGGACGGGTACGACGCGCTTGCCGAAGCGCTGCAGCACCTGCGCGACGCCGTAGGCCGCCCGGGACCGGTTCGAGGACAGGCCCACGACGGCCCAGGTGTCGCCGGACTCGGTGAGGATCTTGCGGATCGTGGCTGAGTCGCCGTACATGCTCGGTCTCCTTGGAATCGTGCGCGCCCGCTGCTGCCTGCGACAACAGCGGGCGGAGCACCCTGATTCCTCAGTCCGAGACCACGGACGTGTTGAGGCCCTGGTCGTAGTGGTTGTGCGCGATCTTGATGCCCGTGCTGCCGTGGAAGACGAACAGCGGGGAGGTGTACGGCGGTTGGTCCGCGGGCGCCAGTCGGCGGACCGTGTTTCCGGTGAAGGTGAAGCCGCCGACACTCTTGGCGTCGACCACGGTCACATCGCCGATGTCGAAGGAGTTGTGCTCGACCTTGATGTTGTGGTGGACCGGGTGCGCCGGGTCGACGACCTGGTTGGTGGGCTCCACGAAGATCACCGGGCCGGTGGGGCGCGTGAAGGTGTTGTCGCGGATCGTGAGGTCGGAGACCGGGCCCGACTCGTACCACTGGTAGGCGTCCGCGGAGACGTAGACGCTGGCCATCGACATCGCGTCGAAGCGGTTGCCGGCGATCAGGACCGGCTTGCGGGTGGTGACCAGGATGCCGCGCGTCGGCACGTTGCGGAACGTGTTGCCGGTGATGACGACCGACGGCGTGGCGGTGATGTTCTCGACGACCGTGCCGCCGATCTCGACCCCGGCGGGGACCGGCCGGTCGAAGGTGACGGTCATGGTGGTCAGCGGCTTGTCGTGGTCCATTCCGCTCGGCCCGTCGACCGCCGTGACCTTCGCGTGCGCGGGCGTCAGCGGGACCATCGTGCGCTTGCTCGTGAACTCGACCTCGTCACCGGGCGCGAACTGCGGGAACCCGGCGGTCTGCGGGTGCTCGTAGGCGAGGGTGAGCGTGTTCGGGCCGGGCTGCCCGACGGCCTCCAGGTACGTGCCGTGGATGTTGATCGGGTCGTCGTGCGGGCCGTCGAAGAGGCTCCGGGTGATCGAGACCTTCCCCTTGACGCCGGACATCTGCACGAAGTCGGCGAACGAGGCCGTCGACCGGCCGGACCTCGGATCGGGCGCGAAGTTCACCTTGTCGATGGAGATGTTCTCGCTGAACTGGCCCACCACACCGAAGGATTGGAGGTAGTAGGCGTTCATCGAGCGCATCGTGACGTTCTTGGATTGCCAGATGAAGGCGCCTGGTTCCGTCCGCTCGATCAGGCGCATCTGGTAGACGAGCCCGGCGTCCGTCGGCTGGGACGAGGTGCTGTAGTCGATGCGGATCCGGCGGCCGCCGAGGTCGGTGACCGAGGAGACGTCGTTGAAGAGAGGGTTGTCGCCGCGCCAGGTCCGCTGTGCCGCGGGGTCGTGGATCTGCGTGTACTGGAGGCCGTCCGTGCCCGACCAGTACGGCTGCCCGGTGGCCGGGCTCTTCTCGCCGAGCCAGGTGATGTGCGTGCCGTTGACCTCGTACGGGCTGCCGGCCGGGATCTTCAGGACGCGGTAGGCGTGCCCGTCGGTGACACCGGCGGTGGCCACGGTCGCGTCGATGACCTCGGGGGCCGCGTAGTCGAAGGAGAAGTTCTGGAACGTCACGTTCGTCGAGCGGATCGACGCGAACGCCGTCTGGAGGCCGTGGTAGACGAGCTTCGCGCCACCGCCGTCGACGGTGACGTCGTGCATGTCCTCGATGAGCAGCCCGATCTTCTTGTCCCGGTAACGCTGGTCCGCGCCAACGGTGTTGGAGACATACAGCTCACGCGTCTCGGCCCGCTCGGGGTAGAGCTGGTAGGTCCCCTTCGAGAACTCGATCCGCACCGCCCGCCCGTGATCGACGCTCTTGGCGTGCCGCAGCGCCGCGACGACGGCGGGCGTGGAGTCCGTCCGGCCGGTGGGGTCGGCCCCGTACGCGTCCACGTCGACCACCGCCACCGGCGCCGCTCTCTGCGCCGCGGCGACAGGACCGCCGCCGCCCACGAGCAGCGCGAGCGCCACCCCGACGAACACGAACCGAGACCGAGACATAGACCCTCCGGAGCATTCATGATGCACGGCCGTGAGCCGCGAAACACCCGATGAATATGCGGAGTTGTGGCCGATTTCCCGGTCGGAACTCCGACTGGAGTGTCCTTAGATCCGACCTCTAGGTCAATGCCTTCGGCGCCCCCGTGCTCGCGCGGATCACCAGCTCGGGGTCGAAGAGGAGCTCGCCGACGGGGACGTCACGGTTGCCGACCAGGGCGAGGACGCTGCGGCCCGCCTCCGAGGCCAGCCGGTCGGCGGGCTGGCGGACCGTGGTGAGCGGCGGATCGACGAAGTCCATGATCATGGAGCCGTCGTAGCCGACGACCGACACGTCACCCGGCACGTCGTACCCCTGCCGGCGCGCCCCGCGGATCGCGCCCAGCGCCATGTAGTCGCTGGCCGCGACGATCGCCGTGGCGCCGCGCCCGAGGAGCGAGATCGCGGCGGACTGGCCGCCCTCGACGGTGTACGACTGCCGGACCACCCACTGCTCCGCGTCCTCCACCCCGCGCTTGGCGAGCGAGGCGACGAAGCCGCTGACGCGCCGGTCGGCCGGGCGGTTGCCGAGCGGGCCCGACGCCATGCCGATACGGCGGTGGCCGAGCCGGTGCAGATGGTCGACGGCGAGTTCGGCGGCGAGCAGATCGTCCGTGGAGAACACCGGCGCCTCGCTCACGCCCTCGAACCGGCCGTTGATCCCGACGAACGGGATCCTGCGGGACCGCAGCAGTTCGTACGCCGAAGGGTCCGCGCCCTCAAGGGTGTTGCTGGCGGAGAGGAACACGACGGCGGCGACGCCCCGGTCGGCGAGCGAGGTCACGAAGTCCAACTCCTGTACCCCGCCCGGGAAGCACGGGCACAGCACCGTCTTCAGGCCGTGCGGGGCGAGGACGGACTCGATGCGCTCGGCGACATCGGCGAAGAACGGGTTGGAGACCAACTCGGTGACCACCGCGACCAGTTGACCCCGGGTCTGCCGCTCGTAGCCCAGGTCGGCCATCGCCTGCTCGACCGCCTCGCGGGTCTTGCGGGACACGCCCTGCCGCCGGTTGATGACCCGGCTGACCGTGGCCTCGCTCACCCGCGCCCGGTCCGCGACCTCGGTGATACCGACCTTCATCCGCTTCCCTCCACCCCGACTTGCAACAACTGGATGAAAACTTTCAGTCCAGCCTCCCACGCAACATAGCAGCGAGACTGCATGTCTTCCATGTTTCTTGCGCATGACCATTGAATCGCCACTTCGGCCCCTGCTAGCTTTCCGGCCACCACGCGGCCCCATCCCGCAGTGACCGAAGACCGGGAGACCCGATGAAGCCCTCAAGGCTCATGCTGCTCACCGCTGTTGCCCTGCTCGCCCCGATGGCTCCCGCTCTGTCGGCCACCGCGTCCGCCGCGCCCCGCCCTCAACTCGCGATCCCCGACCCCGGGTTCGAGAACGGCGGCACGGGCTGGACCTTCACCTCGGGCGCCGGTGTCGGCACCGGCAACAGGCACGGCGGCGAACGCTTCCTCTACCTCGACGGCGGAGCCGGCAAGAGCGCCGAGCTGACCATCGTCGCGCCAAGGAACGGCAGTTACGACTTCTCCGCGTGGATCGGCAGCGCCGGCACCGGCGGCACGTACACGATCCGGCGCAACGGCGAGACCGTCGAGACGATCACCCTGCCGCAGCACCCCGGCTACGCCCGCTACACCATCAGCAACGTCGCGCTGAGGACCGGCGACCGGCTCCAGATCGCATTCGGCTCCGGCAGCTCCTGGGTCAACGCCGACGACCTGATGATCTCGCCCGCCGCGCCCGCCGACCCGAAGGTCACCTCGTCCGACCCCGAGGTCGTCGCGATGTTCGACTGGGCCCAGAAGAAGGCCAACAGCTGGGTCCAACTCCCGGGCACCGTAGGCCCCGTGAACGTCGACGAGTACCAGACCGGCGGCACCGGCACCGCGACGTACGAGCCCACCTACTGGGCCGGATACGCCAACCGCAGCGCCTACTACTCCCGCGACATGACCCACCAGCTCGCGGGCGCCCACCTCATCGGTCTCGACGCCGAGAACGAGACGATGCTCCGCTCGTACGCGGCGTCGGCCACCGCCGAGCACAAGTACTTCCCGGTGTGGTCCCTCAACTTCGACGCCAAGACCTATCTGAGCATCGACTACAAGAGCCCGGACAACTTCGTCCGCGAGGTGCCGGCCACGTTCGAACTCGTGGAGAAGGCGGCGCAGGCGTACCTGTGGACCGGTGACCGCAGATACGTCGACGACCCGGTGCTGTGGGCCTTCTACCGGCACGCCACCGAGCAGTTCATCGACCTGCACAACTCGGCCAAGGACAACGGCAAGGTGAAGGTCGCCGAGGGCACGGGCCAGGGCATCTTCCAGGGCGCCGCCAGCTACAACGAACAGGACGGCGACGGTCTCGCCGAGGCCGGGGACGGCATCGCCTCGGAGTACCAGGCGTACCTGGCGATGGCCGTGCTCGCCCGCGGCAAGGGCGACACCGCGCTGGCCAGGACGTACGACAAGCGCGCCGCCGACCTGAAGACGTACTTCAACGACGACTGGAGCGGCACCGGCAGCGGCGCCGACATGGTCCGCGCCTACACCACCTCCGGCACTCCGGTCACCGGCTGGGGCAAGGAGAACAGCGTGTTCATGCCGATGAAGCAGATCATCGACCCCGGCCCGCGCAACGACGCCTACCTCGACTACATCCAGGCGCAGGAGCTGGGCCCGGACGGCTCGCCCAACATCGAGTCGACGACCTACCTGCCCGACATGTTCTTCAAGAACAACCGCCCCGACACCGCCTGGCAGTGGATGCAGAAGATCTACGGCGAGCGCGAGACCCAGCACGTCAACTCCAGCCAGGGCCCGAACGGCGACTACCCCGAGGTGTCCTTCACCCTGGTCAGCCAGACCGTCCAGGGCCTGATGGGCATCACACCGGACGCCCCGAACCACAAGGTGACCACCCAGTCCCAGCTGCCGACCGGTATGAAGTGGCTCCAGGCGGCGGACGTCCCCATCGGCACCGGCACGGTCACCGTCCGCCACGACGGCGCGACGAAGACCACCCTGACGAACAACTCCCGCAAGGGCTCCTACAGTTGGGAGGCCCGCTTCCCCGGCGTCCACAAGAACATCAAGGTCAACGGCGTCCAGCAGCACGTGCGCACCAAGGTGGTCAACGGCGTGACCTACACGTACGCGACGCCGACGGTGCGGGCGGGGGCGACGGCGGTGGTACAGGTGACCGGCTGACGCGCGGGCTCACCGAGGGAGTCGTAGCGCCGCGGCGAGGTCGTCGAGGTGGTGCGCGACCGGCCCCAGGGTGAGCAGACCGCTGCCCGCCCCGGCCAACTCGGCTGCGGCGGGCGTCAGTTCGGCGTGGGCGCGCTCCATCGTCTTCCGGTCGTCGACGGTGATTGCCGCACGGGCGGCCAGGCACCACAGGGCTTCGAAGAGGAGGTCGCGGGGCGGGTCCGGGAGCGAACTCAGCGCGGCTCGGGCTTCGTTGGGGCGGTCGTGGGCCAGCAGCACCAGAGGCCGGGCCCACGGCTCGTAGGGTCCCCAGTCGATGTGTTCGTCGGTCTGGGCGGGTTGGCCGTTCCGCAGGCGCAGGCACAACAGGGCCAGCGGCAGCAGCCCGTGTTCCAGCCCGGGCATACCGGCTCCGTCCAGCCGAAGTGCCGCGTCCTGGTAGGCGGTTGCCACCTCGGCGGGATGGGGACTGCCGCTCGCGGCGAGTCGTAGGGCCCGGTACCACTGGGTGAACACGCCGACCAGCGGCAGTTCATGACGGTCGGCCAGCTGTTCCGCGGCTGCCGCGTGGCCGTCGGCTCCGGTGAAGTCCGCGAGGGCGCTGCGGGACTGGAGCCGGATGAGATGCCCGAGCACCTCGTAGGTGGCCATGCCGTGCCGGGCGGACAGGGTGACCAACTCGGCGCCGATCGCGTCCCGTTGCGGGGCGAGGCCCGCGCGGTGGAAGGTCTGCATGAACGTGCCGTTGAGCGCGAAGGCGAGCAGCCCGGGGTCGTTCAACTGGCGGGCGATGTCCTCGGCTTGGCGGGCGGCCTGGGGTCCGCGAGCGGAGCGGGTGCCCCGCGACTCCAGCGCGATGGTGGCCAACAGGCGGGCCCGCGCCGCGAGATGGGCGTCCGGCGGGAGCGCGGCCAGGGTGCGCTCGGCCGCCGCCACCGTGTCCGCCGCCTGGTGTGGGTCGTCGACGCGGGTCCAGATCGCGGGGACGTCGTAGGCACCGATCACGCGGGCGGTGAGTTCCGGGTCGCCCAGGTCCTGCGCCGCCTTGATCGCCGCGAGGCGGTGCCGACGGGCGGCTTCCAGGCCGCCGCCCCCGGTCACCGCGAGATTGCGGAGGAGGCCCACGGTCGATTCCAGTCGGGCACGGGCACCGGACGCCACGGTCCGGTCGTAGGCGGCGGCTGCCTGCGCCCACACCTGCTCCGCCGGATCGCCGGGACCGGGGTCCAGGTGCGGGGCCTGGTCCAGGATGTCCGCCTCCAGGCGGCGCAGGGCCGGGCCCGGGTCCGTGCCGAGTTGTTCCGCGAGGAGGGTGCGGGCCCGGCGCAGTACCGCGAGGGCATCGCCCTGGCGGCCGGTGCGGTAGAGGGCCAGGGTCAGGAGGCGCCAGGCGTCCTCGCGCCAGGGGTGTTCGGCGACGTGGGCGTCCAGGTCGGGGACCGCCTCCGCGGCCCGGCCCAGGGCGAGTTGGGCCTCGGCCCGGCGTTCGACGGCGTGCAGGCGGAGTTCGGTGAGGCGGGAGCGTTCCGCGCGGGCCCAGGGCTCGTCGGCGAAGTCGGCGTAGGCCGGGCCGCGCCACCAACTCAGCGCCTCCTGAAGGTGGTTGAGCGCGCGCGGGGGCGGCAGCGCCGCGGCGGCGGTCACCGCGCGCTCGAAGCGCCAGGCGTCCACGGTCTCCGGCTCGGCGCGCAGCGCGTACCCCGGGCCCTCGGTGACCAGCAGGCGGGCCGGAGTCCGCGGCGGGCGTTCCGGTTCCAGGGCACGGCGCAGCGCGGCCACGAAGGTGCGGATCGCGCCCGTCGCGTCGGCGGGAGGCTCCGCCTGGTCCGCCCACAGATCCGCGACCAGGCGCCCGACCGGTACGACCCGGCGCCGGGCGACGAGCAGTCGGGCCAGTACCGCCCGGTGCCGCCGACCCTTCAGGGCGATCGCGTCCCCGGCAGCGTCCCAGGCCGTGACCGGTCCCAGCACCCCGAACGCGACCTCCATCGCCGACCACCCTTTCCGGGGCATCGCCCCAGGTCACGGTAGCGCGCTCATTCGTTGCTCATTGGCTCGCGGCAGGCTCTGGGACATCGACATCGCTACGAAGGAAGGCGCCCCGTGCCACCGAGCATCCCCGGCTTCACCTACCACCGCGTCCCCGTCGCGGACGGCGTCACCCTGAACGCCGCCGTCTCCGGCTCGGGCAGCCCGATCGTGCTGCTGCACGGCTTTCCGCAGACCCACCTCATGTGGCGCCATGTCGCCGCCGACCTCGCGGCCGACCACACCGTGATCTGCCCCGACCTGCGCGGCTACGGCGCGAGCGACAAGCCCGCCGAGACCGACGGCTCCGGTTACGCCAAGCGCACCATGGCCGCGGACGTCGTCGCCCTCGCCCACGCCCTGGGCCACGACCACTTCGCGCTCGCCGGACACGACCGCGGCGCCCTGGTCGCCTTCCGTGCCGGGCTCGACCATCCCGGCACGATCACCCACCTCGCCTGCCTCGACGTACTCCCGACCCTGGACATGTGGGACGTGATGCACGGCGTCACCGCCGCCGTGGGCTTCCACCTCTATCTCATGGCCCAACCCCCGGGCCTGCCCGAGCAGTTGATCGCCGCCGCGCCCGACGCGTTCTTCGGCCACTTCCTCGACCTCTGGACCAACGACCCGTCCGCGATCCCCGCCGACGTCCGCGCCGCCTACCTGGACGCCTGCCGCGCCGCGGTCCCCTCGATCGTGGCCGACTACCGCGCCTCCGCCGGCATCGACGTCACCCACGACCGGGCCGACCGCGACGCCGGCAACCGGCTGCGGATGCCGGTCGCCGTCCTCCAGCAGGACTGGGGCGCCGCCCTCGGCTTCGACGCGGCGGCGCTGTGGAGCGCCTGGGCACCGGACCTCCGGCACGAGACCGTGACCTGCGGCCACTTCATGGCGGAGGAGGACCCGGCTGTCGTAGCGAAGACCTTGCGGGAGCTTGTCGCCGTCCGCTGAACCGGTGCGCCTCAGGCGGTCCTGGCGGTCACGGTGAAGTCGACGTCCTCGCCGACCGCCGAGACCCCGTTGAAGGCTGCGCTGGCGTGCAGTCGGTTGGCGCCCTCGGGCAGTGGGGTGTCCGGGATGCACGACCAGGTGCCGTCGATGCGTGCGACGCCCGCGCACACCTTGCGCTCGGCGGCGTCCAGGACGCTCACCCGCGCCCCGGGATAGGAGGTCCCGGCGAGCCGCGCCGCGCCGGGCACGAAGGTGCCGCCCGCCGGTTCGGTCAGCGTCGGCACGGGCATGCCGACGGTCACGGTGCAGCTGCCGGACGCGCGACGGGCCCCACCCGCGTCGGTCAGCACGACGGCGCACCCGGGCAGCCGCGTCCCCGGCACCGCCCGCGCGTCCACGGCCAGCGCGAACGGATAGCCGCCGTCCTTCCACGAACCGGGCCCCGAGTCACGGACGTAGGTGTATGTGCCGGTCGCGCCGTCGGCGGTCACCGAGCCCTGGAACCGTGCCGTGTCGGCCAGGGGCGTACCGGTGACCCGGGCCCCGGCGGGCGCGGTCAGCCGCAGCGAGGACCCGGCCGGCAGGTCGGCACCGTCGTACCCGCTGATCTCCACCAGCCCGGACCGGCCCGGCACGATGGTCACGCCGCCGCCCAGATCCCCTGCGGAGAACTCCCCAGCGGCGGCGACGCCCGTCGGGAAGAGCACGGCGGTCAACAGGAGGAGCACCAGTCGCCGCCGGACGGGCATCGGCGATGGAGGTCTGTGGGGGAACGTGCGGCGGTCGGTCATCGGAACTCTCCGGGATCGTCTCGGCCGGGGTACTGGTCGGTCCTCCCACCCCACACGCCCCACCGGCCCCGGCGAAAGGCGGGATGGGCGAACGGGTGAACGCCGACGAGGTCACACACCTCGGTGTACCGGACAGACCGGGGTGAATCCCGCCACCTCGGCCGGAGTGGAGCGAACATGCATGCGTACGGCCTTCCGCCCGCCTACGCTCAGGCCGTGCTGCGCATCACCGACGCCCGAACCGGCGAGCCCGTCGAAGCCGCCCCCGCCCGCCGTGGCCTGACCAGGGTCGAGGCGCACGCGTCGGGCCTGGACCCCACGTCACTACGAGTGCTCCTCGTGTCCGACCTCCTCGTGCGCGCCCTGGAGCTCGGCGGCACCCCCGTCTGGTCGCTCCTCACCGGTGAACACGAGCAGGCCGAACTCCGCGCCGCGGCAAGGGCTTTGGGCATACGGCCCTTCGAGGACGGCGGAGACCTCGGCTCCGGACTCGGCGAGGCCCAGGTCCTCCACGTCGCGACGGAGGGCGGCGCCGAGGCGACCGGGGGAGTCCTGGTAGCCGTAGCCCCCGTCGAATCGCCCACGACCGCCGCGCCCGACCTCTCCGACCCGGGCGCGCTGCGGCTCGCTCTGCTCTCGCACGCCCGGGACCTGCCGGTACGGCTCGACACGGAGGCCCTGGAGGAGGCGCGGCGGACGCTGGCGCACTGGCGCGGGTCGGTCGCCGACTGGGCGCGGCGGCCCTCGCGGCCGGTGCCCGACGAGGTGCGTGGGGAGCTGCGCACCGCCTGGGAGGACGACCTCGACGTGCCCGAAGTCCTGGAGGTGTTGCGGCGGGTGGAGACCTGGCCCGAC
The DNA here is from genome assembly GCF_033335955.1 of Streptomyces sp. N50. Taxonomy (GTDB): domain Bacteria; phylum Actinomycetota; class Actinomycetes; order Streptomycetales; family Streptomycetaceae; genus Streptomyces. Next base: position 950,563 of record NZ_CP137549.1, on the reverse strand, counting down.
CTGTCGGACGGCGCCCGCTTCGAGACGTACGCCTACGCGGACCGGCTGCTCGGGCTCGAACTCACCCGTGACATCGGGTCGTTGGCGTGAACGCCCGCGCCGGAGCCCGCCCGTTGCGCCGTCTGGTCGTGCTGCGGCACGCCAAGTCCGCCTGGCCGGAGGGCGTTCCCGACCACCTGCGTCCCCTCGCCCCGCGCGGGCGCCGCGACGCCCCGGCCGCCGGGATCGCGCTCGCCGAGACCGACTCCCTGCCGGACCTCGCCCTGTGCTCCACGGCCGTACGGGCGCGCCAGACCTGGGAGTTGGCGTCCGCCGAGTGGGGAACCCCGCCGCCGGTGCGGTACGAGCCGGGGCTGTACGCGGCCGGAGTACCGGAGCTTCTCGACGCCGTCCATCAAATGCCGCCCGAGGTCGAGACGTTGCTGCTGATCGGGCACAACCCCGGTCTGGAGGAGCTCGTCCTCGAACTCGCCGGTGACGGTCTCGACGGCGCGCTCGACGAGGTCCGGGTGAAGTTCCCGACGTCGGCGATCGCGGTGCTGGCGTGGCACGGCGGCACCTGGCGGGAACTCGCCCCGGGGACAGCCCTGTTGACGGGTCTGACCGTGCCGAGGGGCAGGAAGAAGTAGGGCCGCGCCCCTCGGGGTTCTGTCGGACCCCCGGTCCAAGCGGCGGCCCGGCCCGTTCAGCCGACGTGCACGCGGGGCCGGCGCTCCGGGTCCGGTTCCGCGCGGCGCAGGACCTCGCGGGTGACCGGGGCGACCTCGCCGTCGCCGAAGACGAGGAAGCGGATCAGGTGGCTGACCGGGTTGCCCTCGGTCCAGGTGAAGTAGGCGTGCGGGACCTTGCCGGTGCGGTCGCGGAGGGAGAGGAGGACGGCGGCGATCGCGTTCGGGACCGTGGGGCCCTCGACGCGGAGCCGTCGTACGCCGTACTTCTCCTCGCCGTGCACGGAGATGTCCGCCGAGAAGTCCGAGGAGTCGCGGAGGAGGACCTCCAGGAACAACACCGGGCCGCCGTCCGGGATATGGGTCTCCTCGCGCTGGCTGTACTCCTTGGCCCGGTACTCCCGCCTGCTGTGCTCCTGCGGCTCGTTCGCGATCAGCCGGAGCGGGCCGCTGCGCGCCGCCTCGTCGATGAACCGGGCCGCCGTGTCGTCGAACGTGACCTCCACGGCGCGGAGTTCGAAGGCGCGGTGAATGCGCGAGCCGAACGACGTCACCAGGATGAGGACGATGAAGATGCCCGCGATCTTGATGCCGTCGGGCCGTTCGATGACGTTCGTGACGAGCGTGTACGCGAACACGGCGGTGATCACGCCGAACCCGAGCGTGGCCCTGCGGTGGCCCCGCTTGTGCACGGTGACCGTCGAGGCGAAGGCTGCCGACAGCATCAGCACCAGCACACCCGTCGCGTACGCGCCGCTCTGCGCGTCGACGCTCGCGTGAAACCACAGGGTGATGACGATCGCCGCCACCATGAAGACCAGCACCAGGGGGCGTACCGCCCGTGTCCACTCCGGCGCCATGCCGTAGCGCGGCAGATAGCGCGGTACGAGGTTCAGCAGCCCGGCGAGCGCGGAGGCGCCCGCGAACCACAGGATCGCGATCGTCGAGACGTCGTAGACCGTGCCGAAGACCTGGCCCAGGTGCTCGTGCGCGAGGTAGGCGAGCGCGCGGCCGTTCGCCGGGCCGCCCGTCTTGAAGGCGCTCTGCGGGATGAGGATCGTCGTCGCGAGGCTGGACAGCAGCAGGAAGCCGGACATGATCAGGGCGGCCGTGGTGAGCAGCCTGCGGGTCTCGCGGATCCGGCCCGTGGGCTTCGCCCAGGTGTCCGTGTCATCGCCCTTGACCTGCGGCATCACCGCCACGCCCGTCTCGAAGCCGGACATGCCGAGCGCGAGCTTCGGGAAGACCAGCAGCGCCACGCCGACCATCGCGAGCGGCGAGGAGTGCGCGGCCGTCATCGCGTCCGTCCAGTCGCCGATCTTCACCGGATGGCTCAGCACCTCCCACGCGGACACCGCGAGGACCACGAGATTGAGCGTGAGGTACACGCCCACCAGCACCACGGCGATCCCGATGGCCTCCCGGAACCCCTTGAGGAAGACCGCGCCCAAGGCCCCGACGAGGACGAGCGTGATCCACGTGTTCCCGCCGTGCATCCAGCCCGGCGCGAACGGGTTCTCCACGACGTGCGCCGCCGCGTCCGCCGCCGACAGGGTGACCGTGATCATGAAGTCCGTCGCCGCGAAACCCAGCAGCACCAGGACGAAGATCTTCCCCGACCACCACGGCAGCAGCCGCTCCAGCATGGCGATCGACCCCTCGCCGTGCGGCGACTCGTGCGCCACCCGCCGATAGACCGGCAGCGCCCCGAGCAGCGTCAGCCCGATCAGGACGACCGTCGCCAGCGGGGACAGCAGCCCGGCCGCGAGGGCGGCGATGCCCGGCTGGTAGCCGAGGGTGGAGAAGTAGTCGACGCCGGTCAGACACATGACCCGCCACCAGCGGTGACCCTCGTGCTCCGGGTTCGGCGTGGCGTGCGGGCCCGGATGCCGGGCGCTCTGCTCGCTCAGACCGTCCAGGAGCCAGGCCCGGCACTGCTCCGCGACGGACCCGGAACCGCCGGACGCCGTGGTCTCCGTGGGGTCCGCCTGCGCGCCGGTCATGCTGAGAACTCCCTGCGATCGGACGACGTGCCCGGGGCCCGGGCAACGAGGAGCGAGTATCCACCACATCCCCGTCCGAACCCGGACCGGGGGCGACCACCGGCCCTGCGCATAGGCTGGCCGGATGCAGGACGAGTACCGCACAGTGGCCCGCCCGGGCGTGCACGAGACCGAGGTCAACCGCTCCCGCTTCCTGTGCGCCCTCGCCCCGGCGGCCACCGAACAGGAGGCGCAGGACGTCATCGCCCGTATCCGCAAGGAACACACGGACGCCTCCCACAACTGCTTCGCCTACGTCATCGGCGCCGACGCCGCGATCCAGAAGGCGAGCGACGACGGCGAACCCGGCGGCACGGCAGGCGTCCCCATGCTTCAGATGCTGCTCCGCCGCGACATGCGGTACGTCGTCGCCGTCGTCACCCGCTACTACGGCGGCGTCAAACTCGGCGCGGGCGGCCTCATCCGGGCCTACGGCGGCTCGGTCGGCGAGGCCCTCGACACCCTCGGCACGATCACCCGCCGCCGCTTCCGCCTCGCCACGGTGACCGTCGACCACCAGCGCGCGGGCAAGGTCCAGAACGACCTGCGCGCCACCGGCCGCGAGGTACGCGACGTCCGCTACGGCGAGGAGGTCACGATCGAGATCGGGCTGCCGGACGCCGAAGTGGACGCGTTCCGGGGGTGGTTGGCGGATGTGACGGCGGGGACGGCGGGGCTGGAACTGGGCGGCGAGGCGTACGGGGACGCGTGAGGGGTTGGAGAGAGCCGCGGCTGACGGTGGGTCAGGAGGCCCATGTCCAGACCTGGTTGGAGCTGCCCGCGCAGCCGAAGGTCTGGACGGTCTGACCGTCCTTCCCCGACTCCGAGGCCTCCGCGTCCAGACAGAAACCGTCCGGGGCGCTGACCAGGGTCCCGGCGCCGCCCAGCTGCCACCGCTGCGCGCTCAGCCCGTCGCAGCTCCTGACCCGGATCTTCGAGAAGTTCCGGCCGACCGTGCTGGCGTCGGCGTCCAGGCAGGAGTGGTTGCCCTGATTGACCACCAGGTACTGGGAGTTGTGCCCGGGCACCCGGAAGAGCGCCCACTTCTGCGGCGCCGTGCCGTTGCACGCCCACACCTGTACGGCGGTGACGTGGGCGTCGAGGCACCGGGCGACCTCGACCGCGCGGACGCTCTCGGTCACCGTCACCGGACCGGCGCGGACCGGCCCGCGTTCCGTGCCGTACAGCAGTTTCGCGGTCTGCGCGTCGACCGTCCCGCTGGCCGTGGTCCCCGCCTCGGTCTGGAAGACCTTCAGCGCGTCGGCCGTCGCCGTCCCGAAATCGCCGTCGACCGTGACGTGCAACCCGTAACCGGCGAGCAGGAGTTGGAGCGCCTTGACGCAGTCGCCGTGGGAGCCCGAGGTGAGTTCGTGGACGCAGGAGCTGACGCGGATGTCGAGGCTCGCGGGATCCTGGGTGGCCGGCACGCTCGTCGGGCTCTGCGACGCCCCGCCCTTCGTCGCCGACGCGGAGGCGGCCGTGCTCGGCGAACTGCCCGGCCCTGAGGGCGAGTTCTCCGGTACGGCGAGCGCCGGGGGCGTCCCCGGTCCGGGACCGGCCGACGTCCCGCTGTCGCCGTGGTGCAGCAGGAGCAGCGTCGCGGTGATGCTGCCGGCGACGAGGAGGGCGGCCGCGGCGACGGCGCCCGCGATCAACGTCCCGCGTTTTCTGGGGGTGTTCGCGTGTTTCCGGGGCGTGGTGGGCGGGTCCGATGGTGCTGCCGAAGGGTGGGCCGCGGGTTGCCCGGCGGGGGAGGGCCTGCGCTGGGGGGCGACCCGTGGCGGGGTGCCTGCCGGTGCGGACAGCTGATGCCCGATGGCCGTTCTGAACACCGCCTCGGGTAACGGCCGCAGCTCGGGGTCCTTGTCCAGGCAGGTGCGGATGAACGCGGCCAACTCCGCGTCCACGCCCGCGACTTTGTCGAGGACATCCTCCCGGGGCGGGTCGAACGCCACCCGGTGCAGCACGTCGACGCCCGTGCCCTCGCCGAACGGGGCCTCCCCGGCGACGGCGTAGGTGAGTGTGGAGGCCAGCGAGAAGACGTCGGAGGCGGCGGTGACCTCCTGGCCGCGCACCTGCTCCGGGGACATGTAGGCGGGGGTGCCGACGTTCTGGCCGGTGACGGTGATCGAGGTGCTGTCGCCGGCCTGGACGACACCGAAGTCGATGACGCGGGCGCCGTCGGCACCCAGGATGACGTTCGAGGGCTTGAGGTCGCGGTGCACGATCCCCGAGCGCCAGATCGCCTCGATCGCCCGCCCCACGTCGGCCAGCAGCCGCCAGGCCGCCGCCGCGTCGACCGGTCCGCGCGCGTCGACCAGCTCCGCGAGGGTGGGCCCGGGTATGTACTCGGTGGCGACCCACACCAGGTCCTCGTCGCAGCCGCTGCCCAGCAGCCGTACGATGTGCGCCCCTTGGATCCGGCCCAGCGCGCCGACCTCGCGCTCGAAGCGCTTGCGGAACAGCGGGTCCTCCGCGTACTCGGGCCGGATCACCTTCACGGCGGCGGGGCCCGTGGCGCCGGTGGTGTCGCGGCCCAGATAGACCCGGCCCATCCCGCCGCTGCCGAGCACCGACATCAAGTGGTACGGCCCCGCCTGGCGCGGGTCGCTCTTCCGCAGCGGCACCACGGGAGGCGGCTCCATCCCCGCCGCCGCATAGGCCATCGTTTCGGACCGACCGCGGAACTCGACTGGCATGGGAACCCTGTGTCTCTCGCGTGGTGCGTGTGACGTGAGATTAGCGCAGCACATGTGTGCGACAAGGGAGTTGGGATTTTCCACAGTCGGCGCAAAGCCGCTTCGGTCGCGCGGCCGTCTCCAGCGTTGTGACGGCGGTCACTGATCCGCGTATGGGGCATATGTCCTGCCATAAGCTCACGAATGCATGGGAGCTCCGAGGTCAATGGTGGTTCAGGGGCCCGCAGGCGCTAGCGTGGTGGACCGATGAGACTGCTGCACACTTCCGACTGGCACCTGGGCCGGGCGTTCCACCGCGTGAACATGCTCGGGGCCCAGGCCGACTTCGTGAGCCACCTCGTCACCACCGTGCGTGAGCGCGACGTGGACGCGGTGGTCGTGTCGGGAGACGTGTACGACCGGGCGGTGCCGCCGCTGGCCGCGGTCGAGCTGTTCGACGACACCCTGCACCGGCTCGCCGACCTGGGCGTGCCCACGGTGATGATCTCCGGGAACCACGACTCCGCCCGCCGTCTCGGCGTGGGCGCCGGTCTGATCGACCGCGCGGGTATCCACCTCCGCACCGAGCCGTCGGCCTGCGGGACGCCCGTGGTGATTCCGGACGCGTTCGGGGATGTCGCTTTCTATGGGCTGCCGTATCTCGAACCCGCCCTGGTGAAGGCCGAGTTCGGGGTCGAGAAGGCCGGGCACGAGGCGGTCCTCGCCGCCGCCATGGACCGCGTCCGTGCCGACCTCGCGGGCCGCGCGCCCGGCACCCGTTCCGTGGTCCTCGCGCATGCCTTCGTCACCGGCGGCGAGGTCAGCGACAGCGAGCGGGACATCACCGTCGGCGGAGTCGCCGCGGTACCGGCCGGTGTCTTCGACGGTGTCGACTACGCGGCACTCGGGCACCTGCACGGCTCCCAGACGATCACCGGGCGCGTCCGCTACTCGGGTTCCCCGCTGCCGTACTCCTTCTCCGAGGCCGACCACCGCAAGAGCATGTGGCTCGTCGACCTGGACGCCGAGGGCACCGTCACCGCCGAGCGCCTCGACTGCCCGGTACCGCGCGAACTGGCCCGTATCCGGGGCGCGTTGGCGGATCTCCTCGACGACCCCGACCTCGCGCGGCACGAGGAGGCGTGGGTCGAGGCGACACTCACCGACCCGGTACGCCCGGACGACCCCATGGCCCGGCTCACCGACCGCTTCCCGCACACCCTCAGCCTCGTCTTCGACCCCGAGCGGGGCCCCGACGACCCCGACGTGTCGTACGCCCGCCGCCTCGCGGGGCGCGACGACCGTGAAATTGCCGATGACTTCGTCGCCCATGTGCGCGGCGCAGGTCCCGACGAGGACGAACAGGCCGTGCTCCAGGAGGCGTTCGACGCGGTGCGCGCGGACGCGGTCGTACGGGAGGTGACGCCGTGAGCGTGCGGTGGGGTGCGGTGGACGTGTGGTGCGGCGCGATGGACGTGCGGCGCGCCGGCGGCTTCGCTCGGCGAGCGGGAGAAGCGGGTGGTCGCCGATGAGGCTCCACCGGCTCGACATCACCGCCTTCGGGCCCTTCGGCGATTCCCAGACCGTCGACTTCGACGAGCTGTCCTCCGCCGGGCTGTTCCTGCTCCACGGGCCGACCGGCGCCGGCAAGACCTCCGTCCTCGACGCCGTGTGCTACGCCCTGTACGGCTCGGTACCCGGCGTCCGTCAGTCCGGTCAGGGGCTCACCCTGCGCAGCGACCACGCGGCGGCCGGCACCCGCACCGAGGTGCGGCTCGAACTGACCGTCGCCGGGCGGCGGTTGGAGCTCACCCGGCAGCCGCCCTGGGCCCGTCCCAAGAAGCGCGGCACCGGCAGCACGCTGGACAAGGCACAGAGCTGGCTGCGCGAGTACGACGCTGCGGCCGCCGCCTGGAAGGACCTCAGCCGCTCCCACCAGGAGATCGGCGAGGAGATCACCCAGCTGCTGGGCATGAGCCGGGAACAGTTCTGCCAGGTCGTGCTGCTGCCCCAGGGCGAGTTCGCACGCTTCCTGCGGTCCGACGCCGAGGCCCGCGGCAAGCTGCTCGGCCGGCTCTTCGACACCCACCGCTTCGCCGAGGTCGAGAAGCGGCTCGCGGAGCGGCGCCGGGCCACCGAGGCCCAAGTCCGCGAGGGCGACGCCGAGTTGCTCGCCGACGCGCACCGCATGCAGCAGGCCGCCGGTGACGCCATGGAGCTGCCGGAGCTCGCCCCGGGCGAACCCGGCCTCGCCGACGCCGTGTTGGGCGCCGCGGCCGTCGCCCGCAGTACCGCGCGCGAGCAACTGACCGTCGCGCACAGCCGCCTCACCGCCGCAGAGTCCGCCCAGGTCGCCGCCGACCGTGAACTGGCCGACGTCCGTGAACTGGCGCGCCTGCAACAGCGGTTCGCGCAGGCGCGGGAACGGGCCACGCTCATGGAGGAGCGGGCCGACGGCTATCGCCAGGGGCAGGCGCGGATGGAGCGGGCCCGGAAGGCGGAGGCGGTGGCGCCTGCGCTGGAGCTGCGGGAGGCCGCCGACGCCGAGCACCGGGACGCCGCCCGGGCCGAGACCCGTGCGCGTGACCTGCTGCCGGACACCTTCGCGGGCGCCGGCGCGGCCGGACTCGCCGCCGCCGCACGCCGGGCCGCCGAGGAACTGGGCGGACTCGAGTCGGCCCGCCGCGCCGAGCAGCGGCTCACCGAACTCGGCGTGGAGCGCGTCGAGTTGGACCGCCAGGAGAGTGCCGACGAGGACGTACGGCAGGAGGCCGAGGCCTGGCTCGCCGAGTGGGACGCCACCCGTGCGGGACTTCAGGCGCGGATCGAGTCGGCACAGGAGGCCACCACCCGGGCCGAGCAGCTAGGGGTGTGGCGCGAGCCCGCCGAGCGGCGGCTCGGGGCGGCCCGGCAGCGGGACCAGTTCGCCGGTGACACGGAGGACGCCCAGCGGCAGGTGCTCGCGTCGTCCGAACATGCCCTGAAGGCCCGCGCCCACTGGCTCGACCTCAAGGAACAGCGGCTGAACGGCATCGCCGCCGAACTCGCCGCCCACCTCGCCGACGGTGCACCCTGTGCCGTCTGCGGAGCCACCGAACACCCCGCACCCGCCCGCAAATCCGCCGGACACGTCGATCGCGCGGCGGAGGAAGAGGCGCTCACCGCGCTCCAGCGCGCCGAGGAGCAGCGCACCGAGGCCGAGCGCCGCCTGGGCGTCGTACGGGAGGCCCTCGCCGCCGCCACCGCCGAAGCCGGTGACACCCCGACCGGTCAACTCGCCGACGAGGTCGCGGAGTTGGAGCGGCTGTACGAGCAGGCGCGCCGGGACGCGTCCTGGCTGCACCCCGCGACCGAGGAGCTGCGCCAGGCCGAGGAGGAGCGCGAGCGGCGGACCGCGATCCAGCAGCAGGCCGCGGTCCGGGCCGCCTCCCGTACCACCCTGCGCGACACCCTGGACCGTGAACGGACCTCCCTGGAGGGGGAGTTGGCGCAGTCGCGGGGCGCTGCCGAGAGTGTGGCCGCGCGTGCCGCCCAGCTGGAGCGGCAGGCCGCGCTGCTCACCGACGCGGCCGACGCCGCCCGTGCCGCCGAGGACACCGCGCAGCGCCTCAAGGACGCCGACGCCCGGCTCGCCGACGCGGCCTTCCGTGCCGGGTTCGACACTCCGCAGGCCGCGGCCGCCGCCCTTCTCGACGACACCGCCCACCGCGAACTCCAACGGCGCCTGGACGCCTGGCAGTCGGAGGAGGCCGCCGTACGGGCCGTCCTCGCGGAGGCCGAAACGGTGGCGGCCGCGCAACAGGCGCCCGCCGACCTGGACTTGGCGGAGCGTGCCGCGACCGCGGCCGACCGGCGGACCCGGGACGCGGCCTCGGCGCGCGACGCGGCGGCCCGGCGCTGCACCGAACTCGACCGGCTCTCCGCCCGATCGGCCGCCGGGGCACGCCAACTCGCCCCGCTGCGCGAGGAGTACGACCGGGTGGCCCGCCTCGCCGCCCTCACCGCGGGCACCTCGGCCGACAACGAACGCCGGATGCGCCTGGAGTCGTACGTCCTCGCCGCCCGCCTGGAGCAGGTGGCCGCGGCGGCGACCGTACGGTTGCAGCGCATGTCGTCCGGCCGCTACACGCTGGTCCATTCCGACGACCGGGCCGGGCGTGGCCGTAGCGGACTCGGGTTGCATGTCGTCGACGCGTGGACCGGGCGGGAGCGGGACACGGCGACGCTGTCCGGCGGCGAGACGTTCTTCGCGTCGCTCGCCCTCGCGCTCGGGCTCGCGGACGTGGTCACCGACGAGGCCGGCGGGGTCCGGCTCGACACGCTCTTCATCGACGAGGGCTTCGGCAGCCTCGACGAGCAGACTCTCGACGAGGTCCTCGACGTCCTCGACTCCCTGCGCGAGCGGGACCGCAGCGTCGGCATCGTCAGCCATGTCGCCGATCTGCGGCGCCGGATCCACGCGCAGCTGGAGGTCGTGAAGGGGCGGGACGGGTCGGCCGTACGGCAGCGGGGGCAGTGACGTCGTCGAGGCCGGCGGGGTCAGTGACCCAGGGGGCGGCGGGGGAGCGGTGAGGAGTAGACGACGCTGGTGGTGACCGAGCCCAGGGCGCCGATCTTCCCCGAGACCTCCTCCAGGTGGCGCATCGAACGGGCCGCGACCTTGATCATGAAGCAGTCGTCGCCCGTGATGTGATGCGCCTCCAGGATCTCCGGCGTCACCGCGACCAGGTCGTGGAAGGGCTTGTAGTTGCCGTTCGGATAGCGCAGCCGCACGAACGCCAGGATGGGCAGGCCCAGCCGCTCGGGGTCCACGACCGCCGCGTACCCCTGGATCACCCCGGCCTCCTCCAGCCGCCGCACCCGCTCGGTCACCGCGCTCGCGGACATGGAGACGGCCCGGGCCAGCTCGGCGAAACTGGCGCGCCCCTCCCGCTGGAGGACCTCGAGGATGCGCCAGTCGGTGGCGTCGGGGGCGTACGTGGAATGAGCGGTCATACCCGAGGAATAGCAGGGGAATCCCCGGCCGATCAAGAGGTACGGCGGGGATCGTCCCTTCAGCGAGCCGGTCGGCGACCGTAGATTTCTGGCCGTAGAGACACCTCGGTGAAAGGCCGGACCATGAGCAGCAGTACCGCCGTCAACCCTGTTCTGTGGGTCGCCCCCGCCGCTCCCTCGGCAGCGGCCGCCCACTTCCGGGCGAGCCTCGCCTTCCACGCCGACGTGTCCGACGTGGCCGCCGCGCTCGCGGGCGACGGCCACGCTGGCTTCGTCGTCGTCGACTCGCGCTCCACCGAGTCCTGGGACCAGGGCCACCTGCCCGGAGCCCTCCATCTCCCCACCGCGCTCGTCCCGGAACAGGCCGAGGCCCTCCTCGACAAGTCCGTGCCGGTCGTGACGTACTGCTGGGGCCCGGGCTGCAACGGCGCCACCCGATCCGCCCTCGCCCTCGCCGAACTCGGCTACCAGGTCAAGGAGATGCTCGGGGGATTCGAGTACTGGGTGCGTGAGGGCTTCGAGTTCGAGACGTGGGAAGGCCGTGAACGTCGCGCGGCCGATGCGCTGACCGCACCGGCGGAGGCGGGGGACTGCGGCTGCTGAAAGGCGGCCTCGACCGCGAACCAGCCGTGCCCGCAAGGGAGTTGAGATGACACGCGGGACCTTGAACCGTGAACATGTGGGATCGCTGTGCGTGTAGGTTCTGCCCATGGCGCGATACGCGGAGCCGGGAACGGCGGTGCAGTGGGTGGAGTCGGGCGGCGGGCCGCTCATAGCGGTGCCGGAGACGGTGTTGCCGTTCTGGGCGGGAGCCGACGGCGACGAACTGGCCTCGGACTACGACCGGGCCTGCGAGGTCGGTGGATACGCCGGCCTGCTGCCCGTGGGGGACAGCGCGGCGCTGGTCCTGGGTGACGATCCGGCGTCGACCTCCTTCCTCCCGGAACACGGCACGTTCGTACGGTGGTGTGCGGCGAACTCCGAGGACGAGATCCTGGCCGTCATCCCCGCCGCACTCGCCGACGCGACCTGGGGGAACGAGGTCCACTGGGACGTACCCGGCCCGGTCGTCCTCTTCGACTCGGCGTGGCCGGGGCGGGACTCGGAGGGCACCGAGCATCTGAAGGTGGACTTGGAGCCGGGGCGCTATGCCGTCCGGGCGGGGCAGGCGCAGCCGGGGCCCGAGACCTGGCTCGGGCTCGTCCAGCTGCGGCGGCTCTCGAACTGACCGAACTGACGTCTGTGGCCGGGACCGAACTGGCCATCCCTGGCTGGGACTTCGGCGGCCGGGGCCCGAACTCCGGGGCCCGGCCGCCGACATGTCCTGCCGGGCGTCAGAGCTGTGACAGCTCGTCCACCAGGTCGTCCAGGCCCAGCGAACCCTGGGACAGCGCGGCCATGTGCCAGGCCTTCAGGTCGAAGTCGTCGCCGTGCCGCTGCCGTGCGTTCTCGCGGCCCAACAGCCAGGCGCGCTGGCCGAGTTTGTAGCCGATGGCCTGGCCCGGGATCGTGAGGTAGCGGGTCAGTTCGCTCTCCACGAAGTCCGCCGGGCGGCTGCTGTGCGCGCCGAAGAACTCCTGGGCCAGCTCGGGCGTCCACCGCTCACCGGGGTGGAACGGCGAGTCCGCCGGAATCTCCATCTCCAGGTGCATGCCGATGTCGACGATGATCCGGGTGGCCCGCATCATCTGCCCGTCGAGGAAGCCGAGTCGCTGCTCGGCGTCCTCCAAGTAGCCCAGCTCGTCCATCAGTTGCTCCGCGTACAGCGCCCAGCCCTCGGCGTTGGCGCTGACCATGCCGACGGAGGCCTGGTAGCGGGAGAGTTCGTCGGCGACGTGCGTCCACTGGGCGAGCTGGAGGTGATGGCCGGGGACGCCCTCGTGGTACCAGGTCGAGACGAGGTCGTAGACCGGGAACCGGGTCTGTCCCATCGTCGGCAGCCAGGTGCGGCCCGGACGGGAGAAGTCCTGCGAAGGCTGCGTGTAGTACGGCGCCGCCGAGCTGCCCGCGGGCGCGATGCGCGACTCCACCCGCCGTACCCGCTCGGCGAGTTCGAAGTGGGTGCCGTCCAGGTCCTCGATCGCCTTGTCCATCACGCCCTGGAGCCACTCGCGGACCTCCTCGACGCCCTCGATGTGCCGGCCGTGCTCGTCGAGGTGCGCCAGCGCCACCCACGGGGTTCCGGCGCCGGGCAGGATCTTCTCGGCCTCCCGCCTCATCTCGGCGAGCAGCCGGTGGTACTCGGACCAGCCGTACGCGTACGCCTCGTCGAGATCCAGCTCCGTACCGTTGTAGTAGCGGGCCCACCGCGCGTACCGCTCACGGCCCACCGTGTTCGGCGCGCCCTCGATGGCCGGCGCGTACACGTCGCGCAGCCAGTCCCGCAGCTCCACCAGGGCCGCGGTCGCGGCGCGGGCGGCCTCGTCCAGTCCGGCGCGCAGGGACTCGGGTCCGGCCGAGGCGAAGTCCTCGTACCAGCCGCGCCCCTGGCCGTCCGTGTCCGACCACTCGGTGAGCTGGCCGATGAAGGTGGCGGTCGGACGCGGACCCGCGAACAGTTTGCGGTCCAGGCCCAGTTGGAGGGATTCGCGGTAGCCGGCCAGCGCGGCTGGCACCGCGCGCAGCCGCTCGGCGATCGCCGCCCAGTCCTCGTCGGTCTGGGCCGGCGTCACCGTGAACACATCACGCACCGAGTGCGCGGGCGTGTGCATGTTGCCGACCTCGCGCAGGCCCTCCTCGGTGTCGTGCACACCGAGTGCGGCGGTCAGCCGCTCGCGCAGCAGGCGCGCACAACGGCGCTCGCTGTCACCGTCCGCGCCGGGCCGGCGCTCGGCCTCGTCGAGCTTCGCGAGGGTCGCCCGCTGAAGCTCCGCGAGTCGTTCCTGACCTGCGGGGGAGAGGTCGGGCAGGCTGCTCGAACTCTCCTTCACGCCGAGATACGTACCGATGACCGGGTTGAGGGCGATGAGATCGTCGACGTAGGCGTCGGCGACCTGCCGGGGCAGCGGAGTGTTGGTCTGCGACATGAGGACCATCCTCATACGCGGAACTCGGACCCGTCACCCCGATTCAGCTGTGGGCGTGGCAAGCGGCAGCAAAGGCCCGCAGTCCCACTGCTGGAAGATCAACCGGGTCTCCACCCGGGCCACTTCGCGCTGGGACGTGAACTCGTCCAGGACCAGCCGTTGCAGGTCAGCCATGTCCGCCACGGCCACGTGGACGACATAGTCGTCGGGACCCGTCAGATGGAACACGGTCCGCGACTCCGGCAACGCCCGGATCCGCTCCACGAACGGCCCCACCAGCTCCCGCCGATGCGGCCGCACCTGCACCGACAGCAACGCCTCCAGCCCACGCCCCAACTTGGCCGCGTCCACCCGCAGTTGATGCCCGAGGATCACCCCGGCCCGGCGCAGCCGCGCCACCCGGTCCAGACACGTCGACGGCGCGACCCCCACCTGCGCCGCGAGTTCGCGATAGGTCGCCCGGGCGTCGTTCTGCAGCAACCGCAGCAGATGGAGGTCCACCGGATCCAGTACGACAGAGTCGGTCATGGGCCGAACGTAACACGGACTTTTAGCCACGCTTCCCGTGTGATGTTCACCCTTATGTCCATGGACACAACGAACCCGCACGCCTCCCTGGCCCCCCGAGCCCTGGCCACCGAAGCCGTGCACGCCGGCCGTGACGACCTCGCAGGGCAGGGGCTGCACGCCCCGCCGATCGACCTGTCGACCACCTACCCGTCGTACGACAGCCGCGGCGAGGCCGCCCGCGTCGACGCCTTCGCCGCCACCGGCGCCGAACCGGACGGCCCGCCCGTCTACGGCCGCGTCGGCAACCCGACCGTCTCCCGCTTCGAGACCGCCCTCGCCCGCCTCGAAAGCACCGGGAGCGCGGTGGCGTTCGCCAGCGGCATGGCGGCCCTGACCGCCGTCCTCCTGGCGCGGGCCGCGTCGGGGCTGCGGCACGTGGTGGCGGTACGACCCCTGTACGGCAGCAGCGACCACCTGCTCACCGCCGGGCTGCTCGGCTCCGAGGTGACCTGGACCGACCCGGCCGGAATCACCGACGCGCTGCGTCCGGACACCGGCCTGGTCGTCGTCGAGTCCCCGGCCAACCCGACCCTGGCCGAACTGGACCTGCGCGCCGTCGCCCACGCCTGCGGCTCGGTCCCGCTCCTCGTGGACAACACCTTCGCCACCCCGGTCCTGCAACGCCCCGCCGAACACGGCGCGCGCATCGTCCTGCACAGCGCGACCAAGTACCTGGGCGGGCACGGCGATGTGATGGGAGGGGTGGTGGCCTGCGACGAGGAGTTCGCCGGGCTGCTGCGCCAGGTGCGGTTCGCGACGGGCGGCGTGCTGCACCCGCTGGCCGGCTATCTGCTGCTGCGCGGCCTCGCGACCCTCCCGATCCGGGTACGGGCCGCGTCCGCCACCGCCGCCGAACTCGCCCGCCGCCTCACCGCCGACCCGCGCGTGGCCCGCGTCCACTACCCGCGCATCGGCGGCGCGATGATCGCCTTCGAGGTCCACGGCGACCCCCACGAGGTCATCGCCGCCGTCCGCCTCATCACCCCCGCCGTCAGCCTCGGCAGCGTCGACACCCTCATCCAGATCCCGGCCTCCATCAGCCACCGAGTGGTGCCCGGGGAGGACAGGAGGGGGTCGGGTGTGAGCGACAGCTTGCTGAGGCTGTCGGTAGGGCTGGAGGACGTGGAGGACCTCTGGACGGATCTGGATGGGGCGCTAGCGCCCCTCTCAAGGGGCGCGGGGAACTGCGCGACCAGCCACAGTGGACCGTCAGAGGCCATCCAACCTGCAAGGACTACGGCGCTTCGGCCCTCCCGAACTCCGTAACCTCCGCAACTTCCACGGCCGTACTCAGCCGAGCCGTGACCACCAACGTCCCCTCCTCGATCTGATAGTCAAGCGGCAACCCAAGCCCCCGCATCGCCGCGACCATCCCCGTGTTGGACGCCTGCGTCACCGCGTACACGCTCTCGCACCCCGCCTCGACGGCCATCCCCACCAGCCGCCCCAGCAACTCGCTCCCGATACCCCGCCGCTGCCAGTCGTCCTCGACCAGCAGCGCGACCTCCGTCTCGTCCCCGTCCCACAACAGGTGCCCGAGCCCGACGATCCGCCCCGACGCCGTCTGCACCGCGAGCGTCCGCCCGAAGCGCGGAGAGAGCAGGTGGTTGAGATAGCGGTCGGCGTCACCGACCGGCCCGTGGTACCGCATACCGAGCGTCCGCGAAGAGCATCGCTCGTGCATCTCCCGTGCCGCGTCCAGGTCACCCGTGTCCGCGCGCCGCACGGTGATCGCGTTGCCCTCGGGCAGTGTCAGCACGTCCTGGCTGCGCGGGATGCGGGGACCGAGCCGGGCGTCCAGCTCGACCAGCGCCCGCGCCCGGGCGAACTCGGTGGGCGTGAACGGCAGGTACGGCCGCTCCACTGTGATCACTCCGCCTTCCGGCGCCCGCAGCCGCATGACCGTGTCCTCCAACGACCCCTCCACCGGCACCGACTCCGGCTCGCGCCCCTTGTCGGCGACAACGTTGGCGGGCAGCGAACGGATGGTGCACCGACCCAGCAACTGCCGTAGCGCGAGCGGCAGTTCGGCCGCGTCCAGGGCCGTGCGCGTGGCCAGGCCCAGGACGCGGGTCGGCGCGTCCACCAGGTCGTGGGCGTCGGCCCGCTCGATCCAGGTGCCCGAGCCGCCGGCCGAGGCCACCGCCCGGGTGATCTCGGACGCCGCGACCTCGGCCGGTGCCCGCAGCAGGAACTCGTCCACCGTGCCCTCGGCCAGCGGATGCGTCTGGAGGCTCAGGATGTCGACCCGCTGACCGGCCAGCGCCGTGCACAACACCGCCAGCGACCCCGGCGCGTCCCGCACCGTCGTCCGCATCCGCCACAGCGCGGCCGCCTCGGCGACGGGGTCGGTCGGCGCGGACGACTGCTCGGACGCGGAGGCGGACGTGAAGGCGGACGTGGTCTCGGGCCCGGCCCCGGTCGGCTCGGCCCGCTCGGTCGGCCCGGCCTGCCGCAGCTCCGCGGTCGGCCGGGCGCCGGTATCGCCCGTCGGCGGCGCATGACCGTGGCGGCGTGACCACCACGTGTGGAACCCCGCCGTGGCGACCAGGGCCAGCGCGGAGATCGCCAGCAGCGCCGGACCGTCGGGGCCGTGGCCCACCAGATCCGCCACGACGTCCGCCACCGCGACCGCCGTGAACAGCGCGGCCAGCTCCACCAGGTCCCGCCGCCAGTGGTGCACCGGACGCCCGTGCCTCGCGCGCGTCACGTCAAACATGTCTCGACTCATGCACCCACTGTGAAGGAAGGGTGTTGCGTGATCACGAACGCTCTGTGACCTACCGGTAAAAGCGTGGTTCTGTACCTTTTGCCGTTCTTTTGGTGAGTGCGACGCACCGGAGGTCAGCCCTGTCGCCCTACGTCATACGGCCACCTCCTCCACCAGCGCACTGCGCAGCCGACGTGCCTGTGTGACCAGCCGGGACGAGCCGCTCCGGGCCGCCGTCTGCGCCAGATACGGCAGTTCACCCCGCGCCCCCGACCGCTCCGCGCACTCGGCGGCCACGGCCAGGAGGTCCCCGAGCCCTCGCGCGTGGGCGGGCTTGGCATCACCGTCGAGGTCGGCGAGCAGCGCGGCCAGGGTGTGCCGGAGGATCCCCCAGATGCTCGTGTTCGCCCCGGTCGCGGCCCCCGTCCGCACCGACTCGGCGAGCCGCGACGGCTTCACGGCCCCGCTCCGCACCAGCTCCCCGAGATCCGCACCCAGCAGGGCCCCGTCCAACTGCCCCCGCGCCGCGAGCACCAGCAGCGCGTCTACGGCGGCGAGCCGGTCCTCGGGGTGCCGCGCACCGAGCCCGTACGCCAGACACAGGTGCGTGGCCTGCCCGGCCACCCCCTCCGACTCGGCCAGCAGCGGGAGTACGGCGGCCGCGCCCCGGGTGTTCTCCAGCGCGGCGGCGGCCACGTCCCGCAGCAGCCGGGCCGCCACAAGTTCACGACACTCGGGGAGTATCGCGAGCCAGTGCCGCTGCATGTCCTGGTTCCAGTGGTAGCAGTACCCATGGTCGCCGTAGGCGGTCACCGGCTTGCCCAGGGCGCGGAACTCCGCCGGGAAGTCCCCCTGGAGATCGAGGAGTTCACCCAGCTCCACCACGACACGCGCCCCGGCCGTCCGGCGCCTGCTCAGCGGCAAGGTGGGGCTGTCGGACATCAGTCGGCGCGCGAGCCGGGTGCCCTCCGCCGTGCCGAGCGCCTCCGCCCGCTCGGCGGCAGCGGCTGCCGCCGCCCGGTCCTCGCGGCGCACCCGCAGCAGCGCCTGCGCGAAGTCGGCCTCCGAGACCCGCGCGCCCAGGCGCCGGTACACGTCCAGCCGGTCCACCAACTCGTCCGGCTCCAGCAGCCCTGTGCTCCAGCTCGGCGTCGACAGCAGGAACGGCAGCGGCTCCGCGCGGAGCCGGTACGCGACCTCCCATATCCGGGCGTCGAAGGCTCGGGTCAGTGCGCTGTGCCCGCACTCCCGTCCCTTGTCGCCGTGCCGCATCCCGTCGTGGAGGGTGCCGGTGCGCACCTTGTCCAACAGCGTGGCCAGCAGGAGGTCGAACCCGTACGACGCGCTGCCGAAGCTGTGGTGCGACCTGCGGAAGTGGTCGTCCGGACGCTGGGGAAACCCGGGGGCGTCATCGGCCCACCAGCGGCGCGCGACCACCGGCCCCAACGCCTCCAGCAGGGCGTCCCGGTCCTGGTACGCATGGCGGACGAGTCCGTCCAGCGCCCGCTCGAACGCGGCCACGTCGCCCTCGGCCGCCATCAACGCCCCCACCTCCTCGGCGAGTTCGACCGCCGACTCGGGTGCCGGTGCGAGACGCGCCGCCTCCGGTGCCGGCGGGAGCGTCTCCTCGTACACCAGCGCTGCCGCCGTCGCGGGCGTCGCGCCCAGCGTCTCGACCGCCCGTGTGCGCAGGGCGGGGATCAACTGGTCGGCCGCTGCTGCGAGTTCGGCCCGCACCTCGGGCGAGCCGACCTTCTTGAGGTGCCGCTCGACCAGCTTCAGCGCCCGCTCCTGCACGTCCGCGTCCTCGTGCCCGAAGGCTTGGGCGAGGGCGGGCAGTACTTCTTCGGCGGCCGACGCGTCCCGTGCCAATGCCTTCCCCAGCAGCGCGAGTTGGGCCCGGACGAGCTTCTTCTCGGGCCGGAACAGCACCGCGTCCGACATCTCCGCCAGCCGACGTGGCGTCAACTCACCGTCCAGCGCGAGGGAACCGAGCACCGACTGGGCGTGCGAGGCCACCATCGACACCGCGTCCGAGGCCAGCGCCAGCCAGTCGGCGATCCGCTCCCGCTCCTCCTCGCGGGTCAGGGCGAGGGCCTTCAGCACGCGCAGGAACACCCGGTTGTCGAGGGTCGTACCGCCCCGCAGCAGCCGGGCCACACACGCGTCCACCGTGCGCTTCCGGTCCAGGACGCCTTCGGTGGTGAGCTGGGCGAGCGCGTCGACCCAGCTGTTCGGGCCCTCGGCCGAGGTCCACTCCAGCGGGCTGCCGATGTCCTCCGTCCCGAAGACCGCGTCCACCAGCTCCGCGAGATACGGATCCTTGCGCAACCGGTCCAGCAGGGTGTTCCCGAGCTGCCGCAGATTGCCGATGTGCTCCACCCAGCCCCGCACATAGGCGTCCGTCGTCGGCACCGGACAGCCGGAGAGCCTTACCAGACCTGCCATCAGCTCGTACGGCACGTCCGTGGAGGCCGGGCGTCCGGCGAGGCGGTGCGTCACGTCGGCGAGCCAGGCGGTGTCGCGGTCGCCCAGGATGTGGATCAGCAGCGCCGGGGACGACGGCGACCAGCGCATGTCGGTGGCCGCGATCCAGGTGGCAGCGGCCGCCGCGCCCGTCTCACAGGCGGCCCCGGCCGCGTGCAGGGCCGGATAGGCGCGGCGGGCCGACATCTCCCACGGTGCCTTGCGCAGCTCCTTGCGGAGTTCCTTCAACTCCGGCAGGAACGCCCGCCGTTCGGCGTCCGTCAACCCGTCCAGCAGGCCCACCGCCTCGGCCGTCCGGCCCGCCCGCACCGCATCCATCAGCGAACTCATCGCACACCCCCGTCGACCCGCACCATGTCCTGCTTCGTGTTCCGCTGTGTGTCCTGCTCCGTCGCGGCGCCCCGCCGCACCATCCGCACCGCCAGCGCGTGCTTGCACGGCCCGCGCCCGCCCCGGTACTTCGCCCACCACACGCAGCTGCAACTCAGCACCCCCGCCTCGTCCCGCACCCGGTGCACATGACCGTCTTCTGCGGTCACCGTCCCGAGCGCGCCCTCCAGGGTCACCGCCCCCGCGGCCACCAGCGCGTGGGCCGAGCGCAACCGTGGATTGTGGCGCTCCACGCGCCGCGCGTCGTACGGCAGTTCACGGTGGAAGTAGGCCGCCTCCGCCGTGTCGTAGCCGACGCGCCCCGAAGTGCCCAGCCGGGTCAGCGCGGCGCGGACCCGCTCGGGGGTGAGTCCCGAGGAGGCGGCCATGTCGGCGACGTCGATGCGGGGCTCCCAGGCCAGCAGCACGGAGATCAACTCCGCGTCCTCGCCCGCCTCGTCGGCCGCGAGCGCGTCCAGGACCCCGCCCTCGCCGGAGAACCCGCGCGACGCGTCCGGCGACAGCGTGAGGGTGAGCCGCATGCCCGGCAGGACGGCCTCCCACGCACCGGCCGTCGCCGAGGCGCCGACGACGGAGGGGCCGTAGATCCGCAGGGCCGTCGCGTGGCGCAGGACCCGCTGGAGTGCGATCAGGCGCTCCGGTCCGGGGAGGCATACCGCGCCCGGTACGGGGCGGGTGGTCGGGCGCAGGCCGCGGCCCGCCGGGACGACCCAGCGCGGGCCGCTCGTGGTACCGCGAGCGCCGCTCGTGGTACCGCGCGCGCCGCCCTTCGGGAGGGAGCGCAGGAAACGGACCGCCTCCGCCGCGGGCAGCTCGGCGCGCAGGTCGAAGCCGGCCGCTATGACCTGGGCCTCCGCGAAGCCGCGCAGCCACCGGTCCGGCAGGGGAACCTTCTTCTCCACGACCGGGCCGTCCAGCGTGGTGACGGCCAACTCCTCGGGGCCGACCCGGAGATGGAGCGGATCGTCCGTGCCGATCCGGGAGAGGGCCTCGCGCAGCGGGTTGTTGACGTCGACGTTCGTCGTGCCGTGCCCCACCTCGTCGCCGTCGAGTCCGGGGGCGAGGACGTCCAGTCGCGCGTACACCCCGCCGCAGCCGGAGAAGGACTCGAAACGCAGCCGGTCGCCGCCCGCCGTCACCACCGGGTCGAGGGAGGAGGGCAGTTGGCGCTGGTAGTACCGCGTGGCCGCCACGTCCGCCACCGCCAGCAGCGCCGCCGAGGCCACCTGAGGTGAGGTCAGGAAGCCCGCGAAGAAGCGCGGATGGTCGGTGACACCCGAAGGAGTCGCACCTCGTGAGGTCTCAAGGCCGAGGCGCCGTCCGTCCGCCGACGACTCCAGCACGGAGGGTCGGGGATAGGTCACGGCCTGCAAAGATCGCGTCATGCAAAAACCGTAGAGGCCACCACTGACAATCGGCCCTGACCTGCGGAAACACGGTCTGCGGCGGGGAGTTGGCACGCTGCGGACCGCGCCGCGCACCGGGGGATGACGCCGGTGCGCGGCTCAGGTACGAGGGTAGTGGAGTTACTGGCCGACCCGTCCCGGCTGAAGGGTCCTGGTGAACAGCACGGTGCCGTCCTGCTCGCGCAGACGGACCGTCAACTCCCCGCTGTGGCCGTCGATGTCGACCTCGCCGAAGAACTGGTACCCCTCGGCCGGCGACACGTTCTGCGCGGTCGGCGCCTTCACGAACACCCGCTCCGGACCGAAGGTGTTGTCGAGGTCGCTGGCCGGGAAGGCACCCGCGTTCAGCGGACCGGAGACGAACTCCCAGAACGGCTCGAAGTCGGTGAACGCGGCCCGCGAGGGCTGGTAGTGCTGCGCGGAGGTGTGGTGCACGTCGGCCGTCAGCCACACGGTGCCGGTGATCCGCCGGTGCTTGATGTACCGCAGCAGCTCGGCGATCTGCAGTTCACGCCCGAGCGGCGCGCCCGGGTCGCCCTGCGCGACGGCCTCGATGTTCGGCTTGCCCTCGGTGGCGTCGGGGACGACCAGACCGAGCGGCATGTCGGCGGCGATCACCTTCCACACCGCACGCGAGCGCGACAACTCCCGCTTGAGCCAATCCAGTTGCTCCCGGCCGAGGATGCCCTGCGGGTCGACTGTCTGCTTGTCGGGCGAGTTGGCGTTGCGGTAGGTCCGCATGTCCAGGACGAACACGTCGAGCAGCGGACCGTGCCGCATCACACGCTGGACGCGGCCTTCCTTGGCGCCCGGCCGCAGCGTCGAGATCGGGAAGTACTCGCTGAACGCACGCCGGGCGCGCACCGCCATGACGTCGACGTTCTTCTCCGTGTAGCGGGTGTCGGAGGCGGCGATCACCTCGCCCGGGTACCAGTTGTTGCGCACCTCGTGGTCGTCCCACTGGATGATCGACGGCACCTGGGCGTTGAACCGCTTGAGGTTCTCGTCGAGCAGGTTGTAGCGGAAGTTCCCGCGGAACTCGGCCAGGGTCTCGGCGACCTTGGACTTCTCCTCCGTGGTGACGTTCCTGTAGAGGCTGCCGTCGGGCAGCGCCTGGGTCGCGGTGATCGGGCCGTCGGCGTAGATGTTGTCGCCGCTGCACACGAAGAAGTCCGGGTCCAGCTTGGCCATCGCGTCGTAGATGCGGTAGCCGCCGAGGTCCGGGTTGATGCCCCAGCCCTGCCCCGCGAGGTCACCGGACCACAGGAAACGCACGCCGCGCCGCCCGGTCGGCACCGTGCGGAACGTGCCCTCGACCGGCTCGCCCGTACGGCGCGGGTCGTCGGGGTCGGCGAGCAGGACCCGGTAGTGGATCTGCTGCCCCGAGGGCAGCCCGCGCAGCCGGGTCGTGCCGGTGAAGTCGGTACCCGGGCCGAGCAGCGGACCGTGCCACCGGTGCGGATTGCGGAACGACTCGGTGGCCGAGGTCTCCACGATCATCCGCGCGGGGCGGTCCGAGCGCACCCATACGAGCCCGGAGTCGGAGGTCACGTCCCCCGCCTGCACACCCCAGCCCGCCTTGGGACGCCCGGACAGGGCGAAGGCCGGGGCGGCGCCGAGGGCGGCGGGCACGGTCAGGGCCGCCGACGCGGCCAGGGAGCCGCGCAGAACGCTACGGCGGGCGGGGAACGGACGATGCGACATGGGGTTGCGCCTCCACGGACGGGATGCGGTCAGGGTGCACTGCCACAACTACTGGTGCGCCACAGCGCACACGGAAACCACAGGTGAACAACGGAACGCGGTGACATGGGGGCCCGCGTGCGACACCAGAGGCTCTACGCGCGCACGGCGCCGGCCATCAGACCCACACCCGCGTGGATCCGCCCGGGCGACAGATGCGCGTACCCCAGGACCAGCCGTACGACCGCGTCGTCCACGCGCGCGTGGCTGTAGGCGGTGAGCGGGCGCACCGCGACACCGGCGGAGGCCGCGCGTTCCAGGAAGTCCTCCTGAGGGCCGTACTTCTCCGGCAGTTCGGCGATGACGTGCAGCCCCGCCGCGATCCCGGTCACCCGCGCTCCGGGGAAGTGCTCCTCCAGGGCGGCGACGAGGGCGTCGCGGCGCTGTCGGTAGGCGCGCTGACAGCGCCGCAACTGCCGGTCGTAGTCGCCGCGTTCCAGGAAGCGGGCGAACAGTGCCTGGTCGAGGGTCGGGTGGCCGAGGTCCATGGTGCGCTTGCGTTCGACGACCTCGTCGGCCAGCGACTCGGGTACCAGGAGCCAGCCGAGCCGCAGCCCTGGGGCGAGGGACTTGCTGACCGAACCCGCGTAGGCGACATGCTCCGGGTCGAGTCCCTGGAGCGCGCCTACGGGGGCGCGGTCGTAGCGGAAGTCGCCGTCGTAGTCGTCCTCGACGACCAGACCGTCCACCGACCTTGCCCAGTCGAGGAGTTGGGCACGCCGCCGCGCGGAGTAGGCGATGCCCGTGGGGAACTGGTGCGCGGGCGTCGTCACCACGGTGCGTACGGCCGACGCCTCCAGCGGCCCGATCGCCAGTCCCTCCTCGTCCAGGGGCAGCGGTACGGTGCCGACGCCCGCCGAGGCGTACAGCGAGTCGTGCTGGGGGCTGCCCGGGTCCTCGACGCCGACGGTGTGGGTCCCGCGCGCGTGGAGCACGAATCCGAGCAGCGCCGTCGCCTGCGCCACTCCGGAGACCACGATCAGCCGCTCCGGGTCGGCGACCACACCCCGGCGGCGCGCCAGGAGTTCCGCCAGCGCCGTACGCAACCGGGGCAGCCCGCGCGGATCGGGATAGCCGAGCACCTCGTGCGGCGACTCCGCCAGCACACCGCGCTGCGCCGCTGCCCAGGCGGCGCGCGGGAACAGCGACAGGTCCGGCGTGCCGGGCACGA
Organism: Streptomyces sp. N50; assembly: GCF_033335955.1. GTDB lineage: Bacteria > Actinomycetota > Actinomycetes > Streptomycetales > Streptomycetaceae > Streptomyces. Next base: position 926,677 of record NZ_CP137549.1, on the reverse strand, counting down.
AGTCGGCGCGGGCGCCGGGGGAGCGCGGCGCGAGGTCACGCGCGCGTGGCCGCGCCGCCCGTACGGCACCGCCCACCCAGGTGCCCGCACCCCGGCCGCTGCGCAGATACCCCTCCGCCGTCAGTTGCTCGTACGCCTCCGTGACGAGGCCTCGCGACACCCCGAGGTCGGCCGCCAGGTCCCGGCTCGACGGCAGCCGGGTGTCCGGCGCGAGCCGCCCCGAACGCACCGCCTCACGCAGCGCCGACTGGAGGGAGCGGCCACGCGCGCGTGCCGGTGCCGAGGCGGCGGGCAGCAGCAACTCCCAGGCGGCGGAACCCGTCAGACCCTCCGGATCGGTCAGACCCTCCGGATTGGTCGGCCCCTTCGGATTGGTCCGCGATGACGTCATGGAAGTGGACCTTAAACCGGACCGCCGCGCTCCCTAGCGTCGCTGCCATGAACGCCACCACCGCCCGCGGTACCCCGCTCGCCGCCTTCGCCTGCGTCCTCGTCGGAGCGTCCTTCACCGCGAACAGCGTCCTGGGCGACTACCCGTACGCGGGCGGCCAGTTCCTGCGCTACGGCCTCGCCTGCCTGCTGCTCCTCCCGTTCACCGGCAAGGACGCGCCGGCCCGGCTGCGGGCGCTCACCCCACGGCAATGGGCCCGTCTCGCCCTGCTCGCGGCCGTCGGCATGGTCGGCTTCAACCTGGCCGTCATCGCCGCCGAACGCAGCGCCGAACCGGCCGTCCCCGGAGTCTTCGTGGGCTGCGCTCCCGTAGCGGTCGCGGTCCTCGTCCCCTCCTGGAGGGACGTCGTCCGCGCCGGATCGTGCTCTACGGGGCGTCGCTCGTCGCCGTCGGCGCCTTCACGGTCCAGGGGTGGGGCCGTACGGACGGCGCCGGAATCGCCTTCTCCGGGTGCGCACTTGCGGGAGAGGTGGGTTTCGCGGTGCTCGCGGTTCCCGTACTGCGGCCCCTGGGGCCGCAGTTACTGTCGGCCACCGTGTGCGGGCTCGCCGCGGTCGAGGCGGCGACGGCCGGGCTGGTCCTCGACGGGACCGCCTGGCTGCGGCGCCCGGACGGGACCGAGGCGGCCGCGCTGCTGTGGCAGGCGGCGGTCGTCACGGTCGTCGGCTTCGTGTGCTGGTACATGGGCATGCAGCGGATCGGCGCGGAGCGCGCCACGCTCTTCTCCGGCCTCATCCCGGTCGCCGCCGCGGCTACCGCGCCGCTCGTCGGAACAGGCGCCTACGGGGCCGCCCAGGCCGTCGGCAGCGCCCTCGTCGGCGCCGGAGTCGCCCTGGGATCGGGCGCGTTGGGGCTGTTCCGGCGGTCAGCGGCTGCCGTCGAGGATGACGCGCGCGACCAGGGCCGGGTCGTCGTTCATCGGGCAGTGCCCGCAGCCGGGCAGCCGTACCAGCCGGGACCGGGGGATCAACTGCTTGGCGCGGACGCCCTGCCGGCGCAGCAGCAGCCGGTCCTGGGTACCCCAGGCCACGGTCACCGGGATGCCGGGGATGTCGTCGGTGAACCGGACGCTCGTACCGGCCCGGAGCGTGTCGTCGAACCCGGGGGCGTTGACCAGCGCGAGCGTCTCGGCGACCACGGCCTCGGGTGAACGGCGGCCGGGGCGGGCGTAGATGGTGCTGGTGAGCGCGGTACGGCCGGCTGTCGTGCGCGCGAGTTTCTCGACCAGCGGGAGCGGCATCCGGCGGGCGATCTGCCGCATGGTGAGCAGCACACCGAAGGCGTAGCGGCGCTCGGCCTGCGACCAGAACCCGGCGGGGGAGAGGGCCGTGACGGACCGTACGACCTTCTCGCGGCCCAGTTCCAGGGCCATCAGGCCGCCGAGCGAATTGCCCGCCACATGCGGACGCTCGATCCCCAGTTCCTCGCAGAAGGCCCTGAACACGGCGGCCGTCGTGGGCAGGTCGTACGCCAGCCCTTCTGGGAGCGCGGGGGAGGCGCCGAACCCCGGCAGGTCCACGGCGATCACGTCGCGCTCGGTCGCGAGGATGTCCACCACCGGGTCCCAGGCCTGGCGGTGGTGACCTATCCCGTGCAGCAGGAGGAGCGGTTCGCCGCGACCCACGCGCGCGTAGGACACGGTCACGGTCTTCGGGCCCCGCGCAGTGGGGACCGGGAAGGAGACGGTGGCGGACATGGGGGTGCTCCTCGTCTGGAACGCGCTGACAGACGCCGTACAGGCCGTGTAGACAGCTTGTCAGCAACTGCTACTGACCGGTAGCCCCAAGTGCCGGAGACCTTGAGGACCACGGTTTTCTGCTGGACAGAGCAGCGCTCAACGCATGGGATGAAGTGGTGACCACCGACACCCCGACCGATGTCTTCGAAGAGCACCGCCCCGTCCTCATGGGAGTCGCCTACCGCATGCTCGGGCGGGTGGCCGACGCCGAGGACGTGGTCCAGGACGCCTGGCTGCGCTGGTCAGCCGCCGACCGCGCCGAGGTCCGCGAACCACGCGCCTACCTGGTGCGCGTCACGACCCGCCTCGCGATCGACCGGCTCCGCCAGGTCAAGGCGCGCGGCGAGGCCTACGTGGGCCCGTGGCTGCCGGAGCCGTACGTCACCGACTTCGGGAACACCGTTCCGGACACCGCGGAGCGCGCCGTGCTCGCCGACTCCGTCTCCCTCGCCGTACTCGTCGTCCTGGAGTCGCTGTCTCCGCTGGAACGCGCGGTGTTCGTCCTCAGGGAGGCGTTCGGCTACCCGTACGCCGACATCGCGGCCATGCTGGACCGCGGCGAGCCGGCCGTGCGCCAACTCGCCGGGCGGGCCCGCAGACACGTCGACGAAGGGCGCCCGCGCTTCGAGGTCGACCCCGCCCAACGCCGCGATCTCACCGAGCGGTTCCTCGCCGCGGCGGCCGAGGGGGACCTGGCGGGCCTCATGGAGATGCTCGCCCCGGACGTCCGCCTGATCGGCGACAGCGGCGGCAAGTCCCAGGCGCCGCTGCGGATCCTGGAGACCGCCGACAATGTGGGCCGCTTCCTGGTCGCCGTCGCCGGGAAGGGCGTCCCGGAGATGTCGTTCCGCTTCCTGGAGCTCAATGGCGGCCCTGCCGTACTGATCCTTTCGGGTGACACGCCCGACAGTGTCCTCCAGGTGGACGTATCCGCCGGACGCGTCCGTTCCGTCTACATCGTCCGCAACCCCGACAAGCTTCGATCACTGGCTTCCGCTTAGCCGCGGCCCGCGCGGAGCCCCCGTTTCGCGACGGGGGCTTTGCTGTTACGTCACGAAGAACCACCTGTACGAACGCCCTGTGAACGCTCTGCGGCAGACGCTCTGTGCGTTGCATATGACATGGAGGATTGGTCTTGACCAAGGGTGGGGGCCGTCCTATGGTCGCAGATAAGTGAAACAACCTTTAATAAACAAGGGCGCTAAAACGCCGCCGGAACACGGCGATTGCGGAGGACAGGGTGGGGACCACGCAGTTGGAATCGGTGCCGGAACCGAAGTACTGGCATCTCAAGACAGTGCTGAGTGAGGCACTGGACTCCGAGTTCTCCGTGGGCGAGATCCTGCCCAACGAGCGTGACCTGGCGGCCCGCTTCGGCGTCGCCCGGGCCACGCTCCGGCAGGCTCTGGAACAACTCGAACTGGAAGGCCGGCTGCAGCGCCGCCGCGGCGTCGGTACGACCGTCGCGCCGCCGCGCGTGGGTGTCGCCGTCGGCACCGAGCAGCACGCGTGGCCGGGCGCCGGGGAGGACGCCTGGCAGTCCGTCGACTGTGTGCTGGCGGCTCCGCCGGCGGCCGTGGCGGACGTCCTGGAGACCGGTTCCGAGGAACTGGTCCACACCGTGCGGCGCTCCCGGGTGAGCCACGGCCAGCCGGTCGCCGCCGAACTGCTCTACATCCCGGAGTCGTCGGTACCCGACCTCTCCGCCATAGACACCCCGTCGGCGACGGCACGCGCGCGTGCGGTACTGCGCGAGTTGCAGCGCCTCGAACTGGAGGGCCAGGACCGCGCCGTGGAACTCGGCTCGGCCCGCGCGGACGACGCCAAGGAACTGGACCGCCTCCCCGGCGCACCCGTCCTCGTCGTCACCACCCGCTTCTTCGCCGAGGGCCGCACCGCCGCGGTCTCCGTCGCGACCTACCGCGCGGACACCTGCCGCCTGACCTTCGCCGACTCCGGAGGCGTAGAGATCCACCACGGCCCGGAACGCCAGGCCTCCTGACCCGGCCACAGTTCATCGCGTCGCGCCCCGGAACTCCTCCGGGGCGCGACGCGTTTTCTGTGACGGGAGTGTTTCTGTGCCGGGCGGGGCAGTGCCCCAAAGGGGCGCGGGGCTGTGTCGATTTGCGGCTTCGCCGCGTGGGCGCGCCCAGCCGCGACGGCGCCGCACCCGACACACGACCATCGCGCGCCCACCCACAACGGCGCCGCACCCAACAAACAACCACCGAGCCCAGCCACAACGGACCCGCACCCAAAAAACAACCCCACCGCCAAGCTAGCGCCGCGTCACCGTGCCCTCGACCGCGAACAGTTGCTCCTCCACATGGTCAAGTGCCAACCGCAACGCCCCAGTCGCCGCGGCCGCCTCCCCGAGCAACGACAACGCGACCTTCGGCGGCCGCAGGCAATACCGCGCCAACTCCCGCCGCAACGGCTCCAGTACACCGTCCAGCCCGGCAGCCCACCCACCCACGACGACCAACTCGGGATCGAGCGCCAGCACCAGCGCGGCGACATCGTGCACAAGGCGCTGGATGAACCGGTCGACAGCCGCCCGCGCCCGCTGGTCACCGTCCCGCGCCAGCGCGAACACCTGCGCCACGGCCTGCTCGTCCAGCGGATGCAGCGGCTCGTCCGTGGTGGACAGCAGCGTCTCCGGAGTCACGTCCCGCCCCAGCAGATGCAGCGCGCCGATCTCACCGGCCGCCCCGCGATACCCCCGGTGCAGCCGCCCCCCGATCAGCGAACCGGCGCCCGGACTCAACCCGGCCAGCACCATCACCATGTCGTCGGACTCGGTGGCCGCGCCCTTCCAGTGCTCGGCGACCGCCGCCGCGTTGGCGTCGTTCTCGACCAGCACCGGGCACTTGAAGGACCGGCTCAACCGCTCGCCGAGGTGCAGCCCCGTCCACTGGGGCAACGCCGTGCCCAGCCGTACGGTGCCGTCCGCCTCGACGATGCCCGGCGTGGCGACGCCCACCGCGCGCAGCGAGCCGCGGGCGACCCCGGCGCGGCGCAGCAACTCGGCGACCGCGGTGCGCAGCCGCTCCAGGCGCTCGTCCGCCGAAGCCGTCTCGTCGACGTCCTTGGCGATCGCGCCGAGCACCCGGCCGTCCAGGTCGGCGAGCAGCACGGCGACGCGATGTGCGCCGATCTCCAGGCCCAGCAGATGCCCGGCCTCTGCCCGGAACCTGAACCGCCGCGCGGGCCGCCCCTGCCGCCGTACAACGCTCTCGTCGGCCGCCTTCTCGACGACCAGCCCGGCCTCGATCAGTCCTTCGACGACGCCCTCGACGGTCGGCCGGGACAGACCGGTCACCCGGGTGATCTCCGTCAGCGTGGCGCAGTCCGTGGCACGCAACGCGTGCAACACCACCGCGGAGTTGATCCTCCGCAGCAGCGAGGGGTCCCCGCCGGTCAGCCCCGCCAAGGTCTGTCCTCCCAGCTCGTGCGCGTGTTGGGCGGATCGTACTCGGCGCGGCGGACCCCGGCGAGTGCCGGGCACCCCCGACCCATCAGCCCCCACCGCGTCACCCCGGTGCCACGAACCCCGACTCGTACGCCGCGATCACCGCCTGCGTCCGGTCCCGGGCCCCCAGCTTCGCCAGTACGGCGCTCACATGCGACTTCACCGTCTCGGTCCCGACGACCAGCCGGGCGGCGATCTCCGCGTTCGACAGACCCCGCGTCATCAGCCGCAGCACCTCGGCCTCGCGCTCGGTCAGTTGGGCCCGCTCCATCACCGCGCGGGCCGCCCGGTTCCCGCCGTCGTCGCCGTACTCGGCGGCCAACTGCCGTACGGAGGCCGGGAACAGCAGCGACTCGCCCTCGGCCACCAGCCGCACCGCGTGCACGATCTCGGCCGGCCGCGCCCGCTTCAGCAGGAACCCGTCGGCACCGGCCCGCAGCGCCTCGTAGACGTACTCGTCGTTCTCGAAGGTCGTGATGACCAGGATCTTCGGCGGATCGTCGACCGTGCGCAGCACCGCGCGCGTGGCCTCGATGCCGTCCAGGAGCGGCATCCGTACGTCCATGGCGACCACGTCCGGCCGCAGCTGCCGAACCAGCGGGATCACCGCCGCCCCGTCGGCGGCCTCCCCGACCACCTCGATGTCCGGCTGCGCCTCCAGCACGGCCCGCAGACCCGCGCGTACGAGGGGTTCGTCATCGACCAGGAGAACGGTGACCGGCATCCGGCCAGCCTAGATCAGCCCAGCGGCAGCTCCGCATGCACCTGCCAGTCACCCTCGTCGGGTCCGGTGTGCGCCCGGCCGCCGAGCAGCGCGGCACGCTCGCGTATGCCCCGTAGACCGCTGCCCCGGCCCGGGCCGGATATCGCGGCCGTCAGCGGATTGCGGACCTCCAGGTCGAGGGTGCCGTCGGCCACCCCGATACGGACCCGCACGGGGACGGACCCCGCGTGCCGCAGCACATTGGTCAGCGCCTCCTGCAGAATCCGGTAGCCCTCCCGGGAGACCGGCCCCGGCACCGTCTCCAGCGGCCCGGTCACCTCCGCGTCGACCTTCGCCCCGGAGGCACGCGCCGACTCCAGCAGCCGGTCGGCGTCCACCAGCGTCGGCCGACTGCTCACCGGCCGCTCCGACTCCCGCAGTACGCCCAGCACCCGCTCCAGGTCCTCCAGCGCGGCCCGGCCGGTCTCCTCGATGGCACCCAGCGCCCGCTCGGTGAACTCCGGGTCGCCCGCCGCACGGGCCGCGCCCGCCTGGACCACCGCCACGGTGAGCGCGTGCCCTATGGAGTCGTGCAACTCCCGCGCGATGCGGTTGCGTTCCAGCAGTTGCTCGGTGCGCTCCTCCAGAGCGGCGAGTTGCTCCGCGCGCGAGGGGCCGAGCAACTTCCGCGCCAGCAGCGTGGCCAACGAGCCGAGACCGACCACGACCGCGTACAGGGCGATCAGGGGCAGGGGCACCAGCAGGGCGTACCAGCCGTGCGGTGTCGCCTCCTTGAGAAGCCATACGTCGTCGGGCACGCGCCCGCGTGCGATCTCGATCAGCTGGTAGGTGATGATCGGCAGCCAGACGCAGGCGAAGGTCGTCGTCCAGCCCAGAGCCATCCGTGCCTCCAGCCAGAGCACGGTGCGCCCCCGGTCCCGCCAGGTCGCCGACGGTGCCACGGAGATCCCCGCGTCCTCCAGACCCGGCGTCAGCAGCAGCTGCGCCTGTACCCCTTCCCCGATCCGCACGGCCGGGATCAGACCGACCGGGATCAGCGCGAGCGCCGGCGCGTACGGGGTCCCCGGGCTGATGAAGAGCCACAGGCTGACGATGAGTATCGGCACCCAGAGGTGCAGCAGACGCGTGTACGTCGTCCCCCGGAGCAGCGGGCGCAGGAAGCGGGCCATTCCGACATCGTGACAGCCGGCACCGACAATCGGCCTCCCCCGGGCGGGGGAGACGATCGCCACCGGCGGGGGAGGCCCCAACCCCCTTGAACGGCCAGGCTGTTGGCCATGACCAGCATCGACGTACGAGACCTCACCAAGGAGTACGGCACCCGGCGGGCCGTGGACCACGTCACCTTCGACGTCCGCCCCGGCAAGGTCACCGGCTTCCTCGGCCCCAACGGCGCCGGAAAGTCCACCACCATGCGCCTCGTCCTGGGCCTCGACCGGCCCACCTCCGGAACCGCCACCATCGGCGGCCGCCCCTACGCCGCGCTCACCGAGCCGCTGCGCCACGTGGGCGCCCTGCTCGACGCGCAGGCCGCGCACGGCTCCCGCACCGCCCGCGACCATCTGCGGGCCCTGGCGGCGAGCAACCGCATCCCGGTCGCCCGGGTCGACGCGGTGCTGGAGGAGACGGGGCTCGCGTCGGTCGCGCGGCACCGGGCGAAGACGTACTCCCTGGGCATGCGTCAGCGGCTGGGCATCGCCGGTGCACTCCTGGGTGACCCCGAAGTGGTCCTGCTGGACGAGCCGTCGAACGGTCTCGACCCCGAAGGCATCGTCTGGATCCGGGAGTTGCTGCGCCGACTGGCGGCGGAGGGCCGCACGGTCCTGGTCTCCAGCCACCTGATGAACGAGACCGCGTCCTTCGCCGACCACCTGGTGGTCCTCGGACGCGGCCGCCTCCTGGCCGACACCCCGATGCGGGACTTCATCGACGCGCGCGTGCAACCCCACGTACGCATCCGTACGACGGACGCCGGCGCCCTCAAGAGCACGCTCGCCGAGCACGGTCTCGATGCCGTGGAACAGGAGGAAGGGCACTGGACCGTGGCGCACGCACGCGTGGACGAGATCGGCACCCTGTTGTCCGCGGCGGGCGTACCGATCCTCGAACTGACCGCCACCGAGGGCACGTTGGAGCAGGCCTATCTCGATCTGACCGCCACCGAGACCGAGTTCACCGCACCGCACCAGGAGGCCTGACCATGACGTTCGCGCCCGTGTTCCACTCCGAGTGGATCAAGATCCGAACCCTGCGCTCACAGCTCGCGGCCCTCGCCATGATCCTCGCGGTGACGGCACTCTTCTCCGCGCTCGCCTCGTCCGACACCGGAGGCGACGACTTCGACCCGCTGTTCGCGGTCCTCTTCGGCGTGACCTTCGGCCAGATCGCGGCGATCACCTTCGCCACGAACGCCCTGTCCTCCGAGTTCCAGGGCGGAGCGCTACGGGTGTCGCTGGCCGCGGTGCCGCACCGGGGACGCTGGTTCGCGGCCAAAGCGACGGCGATCGCCGTCCCCGTGTTCGCCGTCGGCCTGGTCACCGGCGTGGTGACGCTGGTGGTCGGCAAGGCGATGCTGGGCGCTGACGCGGACGGGCTCGGCCGGGCCGAGCAGATGCGCGGGGTGGTCGGCTGCGCCGTCTATCTCACGCTGATGGCGCTGCTCGCGGCCGGTCTCACGGCGGTGCTGCGCAGCGGGGTGGCGACGCTGAGCATCGTCATCCCGTTCCTGCTCATCGTGTCCTTCGTGGTCGGCGACGCGTCGAGCGGCATCGCGGACCTCCTGCCCGACCGGGCCGGCCAGGTGGTGCTCCACGAGACCTGGGCCGGGGCGATGGGGCCGTGGACCGGGCTCGGAGTGACGGCGCTGTGGACGGCGGCGGCGCTCGCGGCGGGGGCGTGGAGCGTGCGACGGCGGGACGCCTGACCCCGGAGGTGCAGGAACGGTCAACCCCGAGCGGGCACTGACGCCCCGGCTATCGCATCGCCGAACTGCAGACGAGCGGCTGATCGGGAGCGGGGGATCGCCCTCGGTGTGTCCCAGTGGGACAAGAAGCTCCCGTTCCAACTCCTGGCCGTCGTACCGGAGTTGGACCCACCGCGACGATCTAGTCCTGCGCGGCGACCCGTAGCCGCCCGAACTCCTCGGCCATCGTCGCCGCAGTCCAATGCGCGTTCAATCCGCTCGGATTCGGCAGAACCCACACCCGCGTGTCCCCGAACACCCGCTCCTGCGGCCCCACTTGGGCCTTCTTGTCGTCGAACGCGGCCCGGTATGCCGTAACCCCGAGCACAGCCAGCCACCGCGGCTTCCAGCCCGCCAGCTTCGACGCGAGGAGCTGCCCGCCCTCGCGGTACTCCTCCGGGCTCAGCTCGTCGGCCCGCGCCGTCGCCCGTGCCACCACGTTCGTGATGCCGAGCCCGTAGGACAGCAACTCACCCTGCTCCGCGGGCTTCATGAGCCTCGGGGTGAAGCCGGACAGGTGCAGCACCGGCCAGAAGCGGTTGCCGGGACGGGCGAAGTGGTGGCCCGTGGCCGCCGTCATCAGACCGGGGTTGATACCGCAGAACAGCACGGCGAGGCCGTCCGCGACGACGTCCGGTACGAGACGGTCGCGGGCGGCCTCCAGCTCGGCCTGGGTGAAGCGGGTCAGAGGATCGCCCCCGGGGTGTAACCCGCGGCCTCCGGGTGCTGCTTGGCGAGCTCCTCGACCCGGGCGACGACGACGGCGACCTGGTCGGCGGCGGCACCGGTGAAGGACAGCTTGTCGGCCATCAGCGCGTCCAACTGGGCGCGGTCCAGCGGGATGCGCTCGTCGGCGGCGAGCTTGTCCAGCAACTCGTTGCGCTCGGCGCCCTGTTCGCGCATCGCCAGCGCGGAGGCGACGGCGTTCTCCTTGATGGCCTCGTGGGCGACCTCGCGGCCGACACCCGCGCGTACCGCGGCCATCAGGACCTTGGTCGTCGCGAGGAACGGCAGATAGCGGTCCAGCTCACGCGCGACGACGGCCGGGAACGCGCCGAACTCGTCGAGCACGGTCAGGAACGTCTCCAGCAGCCCGTCGAGCGCGAAGAACGCGTCGGGGAGGGCCACCCGGCGCACCACCGAGCAGGACACATCGCCCTCGTTCCACTGGTCGCCCGCCAGCTCGCCGGTCATCGACGCGTAGCCGCGCAGGATGACCATGAGGCCGTTGACGCGCTCGCAGGAGCGGGTGTTCATCTTGTGCGGCATCGCGGAGGAACCGACCTGGCCCGGCTTGAAGCCCTCGGTGACCAGCTCGTGCCCGGCCATCAGCCGGATCGTCTTCGCGAGCGACGACGGCGCCGCCGCGACCTGCACCAGCGCGGTCACGACCTCGTAGTCCAGCGAGCGCGGGTACACCTGGCCGACCGAGGTGAACGCCTGCGAGAAGCCCAGGTGGGAGGCGATCCGCTGCTCCAGCTCCGCGAGCTTCGCCGCGTCGCCGCCGAGCAGGTCCAGCATGTCCTGCGCGGTGCCCACCGGGCCCTTGATGCCGCGCAGCGGGTAGCGGCCGAGCAGCTCCTCGACCCGGCCGTAGGCCACGAGCAGTTCGTCGGCGGCGGTCGCGAAACGCTTGCCGAGGGTGGTGGCCTGCGCGGCCACGTTGTGCGAGCGGCCGGCCATGACCAGCTCGCCGTACTCACCGGCCAGCTTGCCGAGACGCGCCAGGACGGCCACCGTACGGTCGCGCATCAGCTCCAGGGAGAGGCGGATCTGCAGCTGCTCGACGTTCTCCGTCAGGTCGCGGGACGTCATGCCCTTGTGGACCTGCTCGTGCCCGGCGAGGTCGTTGAACTCCTCGATCCGCGCCTTCACGTCATGCCGCGTGACCTTCTCACGCTCGGCGATCGACGCCAGGTCGACCTGGTCGAGCACGCGCTCGTAGTCCGCGATCGCCGCGTCCGGCACCTCGATACCGAGGTCCTTCTGGGCCCGCAGCACGGCGAGCCAGAGCTGCCGTTCCAGCTTCACCTTCTGCTCGGGAGACCAGAGCGTGGCGAGCTCGGTGGAGGCATAACGTCCGGCGAGGACGTTCGGGATGCGGGGCTTGGCGGGAGCGGAAGTCACGTGTACGGAGTTTACCCGGCGTCTTCGAGGGATCCGGACCGTCCGTTCGGCCCAGAGATCCCAGGTCAAGGACTCTGCGGGCAGCGGGCCGCGACGGGGCCGTCCGGGAGGCCGGACATCTGCCCCTGACACGATGGGGTGAATCCCCCCAGCAGGCAGCAACCGCACGCTGTGTTTACAAGTCACACAACTCGCATTTACCAGCGAAGACCTCAGGGGGACACATGAGCAACCAACCGCCCTACCCGCCACAGCAGCCCGGCTGGGGCAACGGTGGTCAACAGCCTTACGGACAGCCCCCGTTCCAGCCGCAGCCCCCGAAGAAGCGCTCCGTGGGGAAGGTCGTCGGACTCGGGTGCCTCGGCATCGTCGGTCTGTTCGTCGTCATCGTCATCATCGTCGCCGCCGTGGGAGGCGGCAGCAGCAACAACGACTCCAGCGGCAGCCCGAAGAGCGCGGCGCCCGCGGGCAAGAGCTCCGACAAGGCCGCCGACGACACGAAGAAGAACGACACCAAGAAGGACGCCACCGACGGCAAGGCCGTCTTCAAGGTGTGGGGCACCGCCCCCGCCGGAGCCCTCGGCGGTCTCGACATCGGGTACGGCTCCGACTCGGACATGCGCAAGGGCACGTTCAAGGACGGCAGGTTCGAGGCGACGCTGACCCTCGACAAGCACGCCCTGTACTACGACGTGCACGCGCAGCTCCAGGGCTCCGGAGACATCAACTGCTCGGTCACCGTGGACGGGAAGACGAAGAAGGGCCACGCGTCCGGCGGCTACAACATCTGCAACGCGCAGCTGAGCAGCAACTTCACCGGGGGCTGGTCGTAGCCGGTGCCGCGGGCGCGGGGCGTTCGCGCCGGAACGTGAACGGAACGACCATCCCTGGGGGGGGACCATGACCGACACCAGCGTGCCGCCGATGCCTCCTGACGAACCGTCGCCACCGGCGAGGAAACCGCGCACCAACCTCGTCGTCATCGGCTCGGCCGCCGCGGTCATCGCCGCCGTCGTGGCCACCGGCGTCGTGGTCGTGCAGTCCAGGACCGACGAAGGCAGACCGGCCGCCACCGCCAAGGCGAACGCGCACGACGAGGACGCGGTCACCGCGGAGAAGCCGGATCCGGAGCCGACCTACAGCGAGGTCGACGCCGACAGTTTCACGATCGGGCTCAGGACCACCGCCCGGCAGTGCTTCGGGGCGGCGGGCTGCAACGTGACGGTCGAGCCGGACCTGACCTATCTGGGAGACAGCGAGGAGATCGATCCCGACGCCGTGTACGAGATCACCTACGAGATCCACGGTGATGAGTCCGGCCCGGTCATCGAGACGGCGGAGTTGTCGGACGGGACGAGCCTGAACTACACGCCGTCCGTGATCAGTACCGCTTCAGCGGACACGGAGGTGTCCGTGGAGATCGCGGACGTCTCGGTTCAGGGGGTATGAGGCCCCACAGGCCGAGACAGACCAATGGCGCACACCGGCAAGCCGGCACCCGTCCCGCAACGCCGGTACCAGCTCCAGCAGATAGGGCCGCTCCGGCAGATACGCCCGGTACTTCGCCATCACCTGCGCGCGCGTGCCTGCGCGGCGGCGCGTGGGGGTGTCGTAGGCGAAGGGGTTGTAGAGCGGGTGGTGGGGGAGGTCCCAGCCGCCGAGGGTCCGGCGGCGGCCTACGTAGGGTCGACTGGTCCGGAATGCGGTGCTGGACTAGCTCGGATGCGTGATCGGTACCGACGGCGGATCGTCGATCCGGCCGTCGGCGGTTTGGGAGTGGCAGAACAGGAGCTGCTTCGGCGAGGTGCTCGTGAACAGGGATTGATCGTAGTCCCCGTAGCGCTGCGCGACGTCGAGACCGGCCAGCCGGCAGAGCGCCAGGAGTTCCTCGGGAAAGAAGCAGCGCATGCTGACTTTCTTGGTGCGTACGCACACGCCGTCGCGCAGGTAGTCCAGCGTGAAGCGCAGCACTTGGGCGGCGGCGTCGTAGCTGGTCGTCGCTCGTACGTCGAGCCTCGCCCCGTCCCGGTCCGCGACCGACTTGTGGTGGTAGGGCGACTCGGGGAGCCGGCACAGCTTGGCCATGTCGGGGTTGAACACGTCCAGGATCAGGGTCCCACCTGGTCGCAGCACGTTGCGTGCCGAGGCGAGGAACGCGACCACGGAATCCAGGTCGTGCAGGTGCTGCATCGCGTTGGTTGCCGAGAACACCAGGGCGAAGCGCCTGTCGGAGCGGATGTCCCGGCAGTCCTGTTCCAGCCACTCGACCGGCAGTCGCTCGTCCTCGGCCCGCTGACGGGCCCGCGCAAGCATCGAGGGCATGATGTCAAGCCCTGTGACCTCGACACCTGCCCGGGCGATCGGCAGGGTGATGCGCCCGGTTCCGCAGGCCACCTCCAGGACCGGGCCGCCCGCCCGGACCGCTTGGCCGAGGAAGAACGGGATGTCGTGGGTGCGCGCGGTGAACTCCTGATCGTAGAAGTCCGCATCGTCGTACACGGCCAGGTCCTCCAGTGGCTTCATCGCGCCACCGTCGGCGTCGGCGTCGGGGCGAAAGCGTCGGCAAGGCTGGTCAGGATGGAGCCGGACCAACCGCTCTCCCCGAACACGTTGACCGGCATGGCGAGCACGCCGCACTCACGCTGGAGCGTCTCCGCCGGGATTTCGACCGGGAAGAAGTAGTTGCCGGGACACGTCCGGCTCGCCGTGGGAATCGCCCTGTGCACCTCGTCCGGCAACCGTTCGAACAACCGCTCAGCTCGTGCGGCCAGTTCGTCGACGACCTGCCGGGGCACGTCGCTGTGCTCGGTCAGCAGATGGTCGGCGAGCCTCAGCTGAGCCGGCGTCGGCGGATCCGCCCGGAACGCGTCGGCCAAGCCGGCGTGCGTCGGACCCAGCAGGACCACGCCGAACGTGCGTGGCCACAGCCATCCCTTGGTGACCGAATGCAGTAGGACCGCGCGACCGGTGTCCAGCAATCGCCGTGTGCCGGCAGCGAACGGGGCTCCCAGGTCGTAGACGCTGTCGATCAGCAGGCGGCGGCGTGGTGATTCCCGCAACCACGACATCACCGCGGCGCACTCGGCATCGGACAGGTATCGGCCGAGCGGCTTGCTGGGGTTGGCGAGCAGCAGGTATTCGGGCCGGTCGTCCGCCGGTGATCCCGGCAGGGCCGGCGCCGGTAGCGTCGGGTAGGACGCGGGCTCCAGGCCCGCCGCGCGGGCCAGCTCGAAGTACACCGGGTACACGTCGCTGGGCAGCCACAACCGCGCTTGCGCGGCGTGTAGCCAGTGGAACACCACACCGAGCCCGTGCCGGACCCCTCGACAGACCATGGCGTGGCCCGACCACTCTTCCGGCAGCTCGAAGCGCCGCAGCCAGGCACGGGCGAGATCGCACCGGTGCACCGTACTCATGTCGGTGGGCGGTTCCGGTCGCATCGGAGCAAGGGCCCGGTAGACGTTGGTCTCGGCGGCGTCCAGGAGCGACGGGGAAGCACTGAGCCGGCGCTGCCGGAATTCCTGGAACTCCTCGAACCTCATGCCGCTGCGCCTTCCGGCAGGATCTCGCTGGCCCGGTCTTCCAGGGAGGCGTAGCAGCGTCCGTCGGCCATGACGTTCCAGCTGCGGGCGATCCCGCTGGTGCGTTCCCAGAGCAGGCTGGGTTCGGTGTAGGCGGCGATCCGCAGCGGCCGTCCGTCCCAGCTGCCGTGGTAGACCGGCGCGCCCCAGGGCAGGCGGCTCGCCAGTTCGAAGCCGTGCTGCTCGGCGAAGCGGGTGACGACGGACAGCGACACCTGGTGCTCTCGGCTCCAGATGTTGGCGGCGCGGTCGAAGTAGAGCGACTCGGTGCTGGTGGATACGTAGAGCTCTTTGAAGCAGACTTCCTCGACACCGAGGGCCGCTGCCCACGAAAGGTAGTCGGCGACCTCGGCCGCGTCGGCGACGCCGCCGTGCTGGAGCACGCAGATCAGTCTCATCCGCAGCCCCGGCCAGCGGTCACGTTCCACGCGCCAGGTGTCGACGACCGAGCTCACCGGCGTGCGCAGCATCATCAGCCGCTCGTTGACGGCGTCGTCGTGATGGTGCCGGGAGACCGCCAGCACGCTCAGGCCCGCGGCGCTCAGGGCTGCGAGGCGGTCGGCCCGGTCGGCGTGCCGGCCTTTCGCCAGGGTGTGCGCGTTGGTGATCAGGACGACCTTCGGGAAGGCCGCCGAGCAGGCGGACACCAGTCGCAGCTGCTGTTCGAACGGTATGAGCGTGGGCTCCCCGCCGCCGGTGATCACCGCACGCTCGGCACCTGCCGCGCGGGCGCGCTCCAGCCAGTGGGCGACCGCGTCCCAAGGGACCCGTGCCGGCGCCTGGTCGCTGGAGATCGAGGCCGAGGAGAAGCAGAACGAACACCGGGCCTGGCAGGCGGAGGCGACCGGCAGAAGTGACACCGAGCGCGGTCGCGTGTCGGCGTAGCGACGCTGTGCCGATCCGTGCAGGTGCAGGGAGGCCGCCATCGCATCCTCGACGGTTGTCGGGCGCAGAGTGAACTCGTCGCCGACTGTGTCGAGTTCGTGGACTCCTGACAACCGGATGCGAGCCTCGTGAAGTTCCATGCCGAGACCGGTCGACAGGTTGGGCACCAACTTGGCGGGGTCCACCGTGGTTTCCAGCACCAGCAGCCGGTCGCCCGGAATGGCCAGACGGTCCAGCAGTCGTCGCGCCTTGCCGATGCCGATTCCCAACTCCGCACGGGTCAGCAGGTGGAACCGGTCGGGATAGGTACTCTCCGGAATCCCCGCCTTACCGTAAGCATTCGCGTACTTGTCGAAGCCCTTCGCGAAGTTCGACAGCACGATGACGTGGAAGCGCTGGTCGCCATGGTTCATCCCGTCATCATGCATGAGCGGGCCCAGGCGGCATGGGCCGAACTGCGGGCTGGACGCGGTGCCCCGATCCGATCAGTCGTGAACGACACGGCCAGCCCGGTGTGGCCGAGGGCCTGCCCTTCGTCCCCATCACCCGTCATCACTGTCGGCCCAGCGGATGGTCTGAGCTCACCCATGACGTCCCGCAACAACAACCGCCGGCCATGTGCGGGGAGGGAGGCGGCGCCCCGCGTTCAATCGGTGCGTGGCAGTTGGCAGTTGGCAGTTGGCAGTTGGCAGGGCTCCGGGTCAGGGCCCCACCTGTCGCCAGTCCGTCACAGGGCCAGGGTGTGTGTGGTCCACAGGGGTGACCCAAAAGGCTTTGCCCAGCTCAGCACTGAAGTGGGCGCCTGTCCGGCCGTCCCCCGAGGAGCGGCCGGTGAGGCGGCGGCCGATCCAGGGGAGGAGGTACTGGCGGGTGAAGCGGGCGTCCTCGACGCGGCGGGCGGTCCAGTTCGGGGGAGGGGTCGGCGGCATCGGTGTGCGCCACTCCGGGTCCTCCGCCTCGTAGCCGAGGGTCTGCCAGACCGCCTCGGCGACACGGCGGTGGCCCTCCTCCGTGAGGTGGAGGCGGTCGACGTCCCACGCGCGCGGGTCGGCGAGTGAGGGGGCGCCGTAGAGGTCGACGACGAGGGCGCCGTGGCGGGCGGCGAGGTCGTCGACGCAGGCGAAGAGTTCCTCCATGCGGGGGCGGAAGCGCTCCAGGACCGGGCCCTGGCGGCCGGGGCTGCGCATCAGCACCAGGTGCTTGCAGGCCGGGGTGAGGCGTTCGACGGCCTCCTCCAGCAGGGCGCGGACGCGGCCCATGTCGCACTTGGGGCGCAGGGTGTCGTTCAGGCCGCCGACCAGCGTGATCACGTCGGGCTGCATCGCGGCCGCCGGGCCGACCTGCTCGTCGACGATCTGCGCGATCAGCTTGCCGCGCACGGCGAGGTTGGCGTACCGGAAGCCGGGCGTCCGGGCGGCCATCCGGCCGGCGAGGAGGTCGGCCCAGCCCCGGTAGGTGCCGTCCGGAAGCCGGTCCGACATGCCCTCGGTGAAGGAGTCGCCGATCGCGACCAGGCTGGTGTGCGTGGGATTCGTCTGCATGGCGACGAAAATGATATCCCGCGTCCATACCCGCCGGTAGGTCGACCTGCACCGCGACCGGTCCGGCTTGTGCCGGCGGCCCGCCGGGGCCCCGATCCGCTGTCGGACGCGGGCTCACGAAGCCACTCGCCGGCCGGCTCGGCCGGCCGCCGGTCGGGAGTGAACCTGGGTCACCGGTCGGCAGGTTCCGACGTGTTCCGTATGGGGCTCGCGGGGGCGCGTAGCCGCTCGTCGGGCGGCTCGGCCGGCCGCCGGTCGGGAGTGAACCCGGGTCACCGGTCGGCAGGTTCCGACGTGTTCCGTATGGGGCTCGCGGGGGCGCGAAGCCACTTGCTGGGCGGCTCGGCCGGCCGCGGGTCGGGAGTGAACCTGGGTCACCGGTCGGCAGGTTCCGACGCGTTCCGTATGGGGCTCGGGGGCACGAAGCCACTCGCCGGGCGCTTGACCTGTCACCGGTCAGGACCGGGCCCGAGTCACCGGCCGAGCCCCGGCACGTCCCGCATGGGGTTCTTGGCTTGCCGCCTGCCCGTCGCGCACCGCATCACCGCCCGCCCCGGACCAGTCGCACGCCCGACGCCGCATCCCGGCCCGATCGCCCTCTCACTTCCTCACGCGCGCTGCCCGAACAACTCCCGCAGTACGTCCTCCATCGTGACCAGCCCCGTCAGCCGCCCCTCCTCGTCGAGGACCGCCGCGAGATGCGTCCGGCTGCTGCGCATCGCCGTGAGGACGTCGTCCAGCGGGGTGTCCTGCTTCACGTTCGCGATGGACCGCATGTCCTCCACCTTGAACGGCTCGTTGCGCGGCGAGGCGTCCAGCGCGTCCTTGACGTGCAGGTAGCCGATGATGCGGCGCTCGCCGTCCACCACCGGGAAGCGGGAGAAGCCGGACTCCGCCGACAGCACCTCCAGCTCGGCCGGGGTGATGCCCGCGACCACGTAGTCGACGCGTTCGAGGGGGAGTACGACATCCCGCACAGGCCTGCTGCCCAGCTCCAGCGCGTCGTTCAGCCGCTCCAGGGCCCGTTCGTCGATGAGCCCCGCCTCGCCCGAGTCCCGTACGATCCGGGCGAGTTCGGCGTCCGAGAAGGATGCGGTGACCTCGTCCTTGACCTCGACCCGCAGCAGCTTGAGCAGCGTGTTGGCGAACGTGTTGATCGTGAAGATCACCGGGCGCAGCGCCCGGGACAGCGTCACCAGCGGCGGTCCGAGGAGCAGCGCGCTGCGGACCGGCTCGGCCAGGGCGATGTTCTTCGGGACCATCTCGCCCAGCAGCATGTGCAGGTACGTCGCCGCTGCCAGCGCGATCACGAAGGACACCGCGTGCCCCGCGCCCTCCGGCACGCCGACCGCGTGGAACACCGGTTCCAGCAGATGGGCGATCGCCGGTTCCGCGACGATACCGAGCACCAGCGTGCACAGCGTGATGCCGAGCTGGGCCGCGGCCATCAACGCCGACACGTGCTGCAGTCCCCACAGCACGCTCTTGGCCCGCCGGTCGCCCTGCTCGGCGTGCGGTTCGATCTGGCTGCGGCGTACCGAGATCAACGCGAACTCGGCGGCCACGAAGAAGGCGTTGACGACCAGCGTCGCCAACCCGATCAGCAGTTGTACGGCGGTCACAGCTCCCCCTTCGCGGAGTCGGAACCGGTGTCGGAACCGGAATCGGAATCGGAGCCGGTCTTGTCGAGCGGCGCGTGCAGCAGCAGCCGCGCGGCCCGCCGCCCCGACGCGTCCACCACGTCGATCCGCCAACCGGCGACCTCGACGACGTCCCCGACCTCCGGAATCCGCCCCAACTCGGTGGCGACCAGCCCTGCCAACGTCTCGTACGGCCCCTCCGGCGCCCGCAGACCCACGCGCGCGAGCTGGTCCATACGAGCGGCGCCGTCCGCCGAGTACAGCGTGCGGCCGTCGTCGTCCGCCCCGGCCGGGGCCAGGTCGGGCGTCTCGTGCGGGTCGTGCTCGTCCCGCACCTCGCCCACGACCTCCTCGACGATGTCCTCAAGGGTCGCGACCCCCGCCGTACCGCCGTACTCGTCGATGACGACGGCCATCGTGCGCTTGCCCGACAGCCGGTCCAGGAGGCGGTCCACGGTCAGGGACTCCGGGACGAGGAGGGGTTCGCGCATCACCTCGGAGAGGGGGAAGCGGGCCCGCCGGTCGGCCGGAACGGCCAGTACGTCCTTGATGTGGACCGTGCCGACGACCTCGTCGAGGTTGCCGCGGAAGACCGGGAACCGGGACAGCCCGGTCGCCCGGGTCGCGTTCGCCACGTCCTCGCAGGTCGCCTGGGCGTCGAGGGCGACGACCTGGACGCGGGGCGTCATCACGTTCTCCGCGGTGAGGTCGGCGAGGTTGAGGGTCCGGACGAACAGCTCCGCCGTGTCCGGTTCCAGCGCGCCCGCCTTCGCGGAGTGCCGGGCCAGCGCGGCCAGCTCCTGCGGCCCGCGCGCGGAGGCCAGCTCCTCGGCCGGCTCCAGGCCGAAGGCCCGCACCACATGGTTGGCCGTGTTGTTCAGGTGGCTGATGAACGGGCGGAACGCGGCACTGAACCACCGCTGCGCGTTCCCCACCCGCTTCGCGACGCTGAGCGGCGAGGAGATCGCCCAGTTCTTGGGCACCAGCTCGCCCACGACCATCAGGAACACCGTCGACAGCGCCGTACCCAGCACCAGCGCGACGGACCGCGACGCGGAGTGCGAGATGCCCAGCGATTCCAGCGGGCCCGCGATCAGCGCGGCGATCGACGGCTCGGAGAGCATGCCGACGACCAGGTTCGTGACGGTGATGCCGAGCTGCGCCCCGGAGAGCTGGAACGTCAGATTGCGTACGGCCTTCAGGGCACCCGCGGCGCCCCGCTCGCCGCGCTCGACCGCGCGCTCCAGCTCGCCGCGCTCGACGGTGGTCAGCGAGAACTCGGCCGCGACGAAGGCACCACAGGCGAGCGACAGCAGGATCGCCACCAGCAGTAGCAGCACTTCGGTCATCGGGTCACCTCCGTCCCATGATCGGACAGGGCAGGGAGGTTCGCGCGATGTCGCGCGCCGGGACTGGGAGGCTCGCCCATGGGCGGACGCTCACACCTTTCGAAAAGATTCAGAAGTTCGGAGTGGTCCGCCAATAGTAAAGGACGGGCAAAGCGATCAGGTGGTGAGGTGCTTCACCCACCGTCGCCACTGCTCCTCGGGTGCGTACCCCGCCGCGCGCCACGCATGCTGCCCGGTCTCGTTGCGCTCCAGCACCATCGCGTCCCCGCGGCGCCCGCCCAGCGCCACGAACCGCTCCTCGGCCGCGCTGAGCAGCGCCGAGCCGATGCCCTGCCGGCGGTGCTCCGGGTGCACGGCCAGCCGGTAGAGGTGGCAGCGCCAGCCGTCGAAACCGGCGATCACGGACCCGACGAGCCGTCCGTCGCGTTCCGCGAGGATCAGCGCGTCCGGGTCCCTGGTGATCAGCCGGGCCACGCCGTCGCGGTCGTCACTGATGCTCGTGCCTTCGGCGGCCTCGCGCCAGAACGCCAGCACGGCGTCGATGTCGGACAGGGCCGCGCTGCGGATATGAAGATCACTCATGGGGAGAGCCAAGCAGAGGGTGGGCATGCGGGGCGACCGGGTTTCGCCGGAGTTCCGCCATGACCGGAGCGAATGCCTCCAGGTGCGGTTCCAGCACGGTGAGATAGGAGAACCCGTGCTGGTCGCGCAGCGCCCGCAGCTTCGCGGTGATCTGTTCCAGGGTGCCGATCAGCATCACGGGGAGATCGATGACCTGCTCCAGGGACAGGTCCGGTCGCCGGTCCAGCAGGGGCTTGAGCGCGCCCGCGGGGTCGTCGGTCACCGCCACCTGCTGGATCAGCAGGTTCAGTTCGGCGGGTTCCGTGCGGCCGGCCGCGAACTCCCGGTAGCGGGCGACCCGTTGACCGAACCCGGCGGCGTCGACCGGGGCCAGTTTGCCCGTCGTGCTGCCCGGCTCCAGGCTCGCCCCCGTGAACGCGGCGATGTCCGCGTGCGCGGCGGTCAGGCGCAGCATGCGGTCGCCGTTGCCGCCGAGCAGCAGCGGTACCCGGCACTCCGCGGCGTCCAGCAGCCGCTCCAACTCCTGGACCGTGTACCGCAGATGGTCCACCCGTTCGCGCGGCGATCCGAAGGGCAGCCCCGCCGTGTCGTGCTCCGCCCGCACATAGCCGGTACCCAGCCCGAGTTCGAGGCGTCCACCCGTCAGGTCGTTGGTCGTGGTCACCTCGCGGGCCAGCAAAGTCGGGTTCCAGAAGCCCGCGTTGAGCACGAACGTGCCCACCCGTGGCCGCTCGGTCGCCTCCGCCGCCGCGACCAGCGCCGGGAACGGCGCGACCATGCCCAGATGATCGGGGACCAGGATCACGTCGTAGCCGAGTTCCTCGGCCCGTCCGCACTTGGCGCGCCACTCGTCGGCGGGCGCGGACGTGAGCAGACTGACCCCGAAGCGGAACGGGCGCGGCATGAACTCTCCTCCACGGAAGGCGACTTGAGTGTCCACCGCGATTCCATCACTCGTGTGCGATCGCCGCCAGCACGTTCATGCGCGACGCGCGCAGCGCCGGCAGCAGTGCCGCCACGATGCCGACGATCGCCGAGCCGATCACCACCGCGACGATCGTGGTCCAGGGAATCGCGAGCGCCTTCATGCCCTGGAGGGCCAGGACCTGCTGCGCGCAGACGCCCCACACCAGGCCGAGCCCGAGCCCGAGCACCGCGCCGAACACGGCGATCACCACCGACTCCAGGCGGATCATCCGCCGCAGTTGGCGTCGGCCGAGGCCGATTGCGCGGAGCAGGCCGATCTCGCGGGTGCGCTCCACGACCGACAGGGCAAGGGTGTTGACCACCCCGAGCACCGCGATGACGATGGCCAGCCCGAGCAGCGCGTAGACGAGATAGAGCAGTACGGCGATCTGGTCGTGGACGAGCTTCTTGTAGTCGGCCTGGTCGCGGACCTGGACCTGCGGATAGGGCTTCAGCGTCGTCTCAAGGGACTTGCGGAGCTGGTCGGCGCCGGTGCCGGACGCGGCGTTCACGTAGAGCGAGGAGTCCTGGCCGTTCGGGACGTACTTCTCGACCGTGGCGATCCCGAAGAACAGCCCGCCCTGCGTCCCGAAACCGCCCGAGGAACCCTGGTCGCTGAGAGCGCCCACCGTCAGCTTCGTGGTGCGGCCGCCCGGGAACTCGACGGGGAGCACACTGCCGATCCGTACACCGTGCTTCTTCGCGAAGTCGGCCTCCATCGCGAGGTGTCCGGCCGCGAGCGCCGAACTCGTGCTGCCCTGCGCGTACTTGATGTGGGCGACGTCGTCGAGCGGGGTGTCGTAACCGGCCGCCGTCGTCTCCACCCGTTTGCCGTCCGGCAGTCGGACCGCGAGGGGCGCGAAGCGGGCCCGTACGACGAGACCGACGCCCTCGGTCGCGCGCACGTGGTCCGTGACCTCCTTGGAGAACGGTAGGAAGTTGCCGTTCTGGATCACGAAGTCGGCGCCCAGGGTCTTGTCGATCTGCTGGTCGAAGGACTTGGACATGGACGCGCTCGCCACCGACATCCCGCCGACCAGCGCGAGCCCCACCATCAGGGCCGCCGCGGTGGCGCCCGTACGGCGCGGATTGCGCAGGGCGTTGCGCTGGCTCATCCGGCCGACCGAGCCGAACAGGGCCGGGAAGGCGCCGCCCAGCACCCGGATCATCGGGCGGACCAGCAGCGGGCCCGCGATCACGGTCGCGATGAGGGTGAGGACGATGCCGAGGCCAAGGAAGGAGGCGGAGGAGGCTGTCTTCGTCGCGGCGGCGCAACCCGCCAGCGCGGCCACACCGATCACCGCGACGATCGAGCCCACCACCGCGCGCACCCTCAACGGCCGCCCCACGCCCGCGACTTCGGCGTCCGCGAGAGCGGCCATCGGAGAGACGGTCGCCGCGCGCCGGGCCGGGAGATACGCGGCGACGAAGGTGACGCCGACCCCAACAACGTATGCCGCCACCGGAGTTGGCCAACCGACCACCATCTCCGTGGTCTTGAGGTTCATCCCGAACGCGGTCATCAGCTTGATCAGCCCGGCCGCGAGCCCGATCCCGGCCGCCAGCCCCAGAGTCGAGCCCACCAGCCCGAGCAGCAGCGCCTCGGTGAGCACCGACCGCCGCACCTGCTTGCGGTCGGCGCCCAGGGCGCGCAACAGGCCCAGTTCGCGGGTGCGTTGAGCGATCAGCATCGAGAACGTGTTGACGATCAGGAACACGCCGACGAGGACCGCGATGCCGGCGAATCCCAGCATCACGTACTTGATCACGTCGAGGAAGCCGCCGAGATCGGCTGCGGCCGACTTCGCCTGTTCGCTCGCGGTCTTGATGTCGTATGTGCCGGAGGAGTCGATCGCGGCGGTCACCCGCTGCTTGAGTACGGCGTCGTCGACACCCTTGGCCGCGTCCACCGAGATGCTCGTGGCGCGGTCGGAGGCGCCCAGCAGCTGGGACTTCGCGGTGGCGGGGTCGAGGAAGACCAGTGCGGCGCCGGGGTTGGTGGTGGTGAAGGTGGCGATGCCGACGATCGTGACGTGGAAGGTGCCCGGCTGCGCCTGGACCGCCAGCGTGTCACCGATCTTCACGTGCTTGTTGTCGGCGGTGTCCGCGTCCAGGAGGGCCTCGTCGGCGCCCTGCGGGGCGTGGCCGGAGGTCAGCTTCACCGGGCTGCGGTCGGTGAGGTACCAGTCGGTGGCGATGGTCGGGGCGCCGGTGGTCGGGCCGACGGACTTGTTCCTGCTGTCGACGACCACGATGTTCTCGACGGAGACGTCGGCGTGGGTCGAGGCGACCCCGGCGACCTTCGCGACCTGCCCGGCGAGCGAGGCGGGCACGGTCTCGGTCGCGCCGGTCGGCACCGAGGACTTGAGGTCCTGCTTCGGCTCCACGGTCACGTCGGCGGACGTGGACGCGAAGAGCCGGTCGAAGGTGCGGGTCACCGTGTCGGAGAAGATCAGACTGCCGGCGACGAACGCCACCGACAGCACGACGGCGAGCGCGGAGAGCAGCAGCCGTCCCTTGTGCGCGAGGAAGCTCCGGAGGGTCGCCTTCAGCACGGGTTCAGTCCTTGTCGAGGGTGACGTCGGTCGAGTCGTCGGAGGGACGGGCCCCGGGGTCGGCATCGGGACCGTCGAACTGGCCCCTCGTCAGGTCGAGGCCGGGGGTCTGGGGGTTTCCCCCGGGAAAGAGGCGCATCCGCTCCAGCACGCCCTCCGCCGTGGGCCGCTCCATCTCGTCCACGATCCGGCCGTCACCGAGGAAGAGCACCAGGTCGGAGTGGGCGGCGGCGCCCGGGTCGTGGGTGACCATGACGACGGTCTGCCCGAGATCGTCGACGGCGTCGCGCAGGAAGCCGAGCACCTCCAGACCCGCCCGTGAGTCGAGGTTGCCGGTCGGCTCGTCCGCGAAGATCAGCTCGGGGCGGGAGGCGAGCGCCCGCGCGCAGGCCACGCGCTGCTGCTGGCCGCCGGAGAGCTGGGACGGCCGGTGCTTGAGCCGGTCCCGCAGTCCGAGCGTGTCGATGACCTGGTCCAGCCACTTCTGGTCCGGCTTCTGGCCGGCGATGTCCATGGGCAGCGTGATGTTCTCGGCCGCGTTGAGGGTCGGGATCAGGTTGAACGACTGGAACATGAACCCGATCCGGTCCCGGCGCAGCCGCGTCAGCTCGCGGTCCTTCAGCCCCGTGATCTCGGTGTCGCCGAGCCACACCTGTCCGGCCGAGACGGTGTCGAGCCCCGCCAGGCAGTGCATCAGCGTGGACTTCCCGGACCCCGACGGACCCATCACCGCGGTGAAACGGCCCCGCGCGATGTCCACGTCCACCGAGTCCAGGGCGAGCACGGTCGTCTCGCCCGAGCCGTACGCCTTGGTCAGACCGCGGGCGCGGGCCGCGATCCCGCCGGCCGATGCCTGACCCGGGACGTGCTGCGCAGCAGATGTGGACAAGACGGCCCCCTGGGATTCCTTCGCTCGTCGTCTTCGCTCGCTGTCGTTCCGGCGCCTTCGCCGCGGGGCGAGCCTAGTGTGACGCGCCGCACACCCGATATCCCCCGTGCGACCGAGGCGGTCTCCATCCCAGGTCGGGCCCCCGATACCGGTGTAAGGGGCACTCTCCACCCAGTGGACGAGCCCTTGCCGGTGCTAGCGATACAGCGCTAGCGTCTAGGTATGGCGAAGACCCAGCTGAACGTACGCGTGGACGAAGGCACCGCCCGCGCGGCCCGTGAACGTGCCCTGGCGCGTGGCATGAGCGTCAACCGCTACATAGAGGAACTGGTCAGACAGGACACCGGTGAGGTCGGCCACACCTTCGTCGAGGCCGCGGCCGACTTCATGAAGCAGTACGAGTCCGTCTTCGCCGACGAGTTCGGCGCCGACGGGAAGAGCACCCGCGAAGGTCGCCGCTGATCCCTTGAACAACCTCAGGATCGACCTCGCCTGGCTGCTGATGCTCGCCGAACACAACACACCCGGGGACCCCCAGGTCACCGACTGGGGCGCGCTCGTCGCCGCCGTAGCGCGCCACCAGGCCGACATATTCGACGTCCCCGTCTACGACAGCCCGCACGCACGCGCCGCCGCCTTACTCCAACTCCTCATCCACGTCCCCGCGTTGGAGCGCTCCAACGCCCTCTTCGCCTCGGCTGTCGCCTACGCCTACCTCGTCGCCAGCGGCCTGAAGGTCGTCACCTCGCCCGAACAGGTCCGCGATCTGGCCCAGTTGGTCAAGAGCGGCGAGGCGTCGGTCGACGAGATCGCGCACGAACTGCGCCAGTGGAGCCTGTGATCAGTCGGCTGCCTCAGGGCGCCACGCGGTGCCCAGGACGCAGTACGAGGACGGCAGCGTGGGCCCCTTCTCGGGGATCAACACCCGCCGGTACGGCCCGAGTTCGAACCCGGCGTCGCGCAGCGCGGCCACCGGGTCGCGGGCCAGATGGCAGCCGCCGTTCAGCGGCGGCCACACCGTGCGGTCCAGGGCCCGCTGGGTGAACACCATCGCCGGTCCGCCGCCCCGGCCGTGCTCGAAGAACCGTACGATTCCACCGGGTCGCAGCACCCGCCGTACCTCCGCGAGCGCCCTCGGCACGTCGCGCACGCTGCACAGCACCAGGGACAGGACGACCGCGTCGAAGGCCTCGCTCTTCACGGGCAGCTTCTCGGCCGCGCCCGGCACCACGTCGACGGGGACGTCGGAGCGGAGGGCGGACTCCACGGCGAGCTGCCGCAGCGTCCGCTCGGGCTCGATCGCGACGACCTCCGAGACGGCGCTCGAATAGTGCGCGAAGTTCAGGCCGTTCCCGGCGCCGATCTCGATCACCCGCCCGGAGAGCCCGGCGAGCAGCCGGTCCCGCATCCCGGCGAGACCGAACCGCGACTCGGCGCTCACGCTGAAACGGGCGTAGTAGCGGGCGAACAGCGGGTGGTGGACGGCGTCCCGCGGCACTGTGCCGGAGCCTGCGGACCGTAGCGGCATGGCGACCTCCCGGGCCGGACCGGGCCGAAACCGGTCCCTACCGGGATTGTCCCCCCTGCCGCCCTTGACCACCCCCGCTGCCGCACTGGGGTGGGTCAGGAGATGAAGGCGTGCACCTGCTCGTAGACGCCGTGGTCGTTGTTCATGTCGGTGTGCGAGATGCACCCGACGTCGACGTTGGTCGCGCCGCTCAGCTCGGCCGAGGTGTCCGGGTCGATCGCCGCGTCGCAGTCCGACCAGTAGGCCGCGTACGACACGCTCCCGGGCGTCTCGTCACCCGAGTTGAGCGCCGTGAGGAACGAACTCCCCGTCTGCATCTCCTTGCAGGACGTGTACAGCCAGCCGCACAGCGAGGCGATGCTCGTGCCGTGGTTCACTCCGGCGACCGACACGAAGTGGTCGACGTACGAGGTCCCGCCCAGGTTCTTGAGGTAGTAGCGGCTGTT
Organism: Streptomyces sp. N50; assembly: GCF_033335955.1. Taxonomy (GTDB): domain Bacteria; phylum Actinomycetota; class Actinomycetes; order Streptomycetales; family Streptomycetaceae; genus Streptomyces. Next base: position 899,241 of record NZ_CP137549.1, on the reverse strand, counting down.
GAGCGCACCCATGGAGTGGACCACCAGGTCGACCTTCGAGGCGCCTGTCTTGGAGAGGACGGACTGGATGTAGGTCGACAGTGTCGAAGCGGTCGTGACGTTCGACTTCGTCCAGTCGTAGGAGATCGCGTACAGCTCGGAGGACGAGTAGCCGTCCGCCTCGAAGTCCGCGATCCAGTCGTCCCAGCTGGTGGAGTCGCTGCTCAGACCGTGGACGAACACGATCGGATCGTGGCTCGCCGCGTGAGCGGGCGTCGAGGCCAGAGAGAGTGACAGAAGGAGCGAGGTGGTCACGGCCGACAGGGCCGCGGCGATGCGACGCTTGTGGCGCTGCATGATGCCTCCTGATACGGGTGGGGTTGTCAGGAGTGTCAGCGCGGGTCTACGCGCGCCGCATCGGCGAAATCGCCGGTCTTTACGGGTGAATTAACTCGCCAGTAACGTCAGTTGTGTGCTGACTCCGGTGAACCCCACTTCCCTAGACCGCACTTCGCCCCCGTCGCGCACCGACACGGCGCGAACCCTCGACCCCGCCCTCCCCGACGGGGTCCGCATCCGTATGCTCCGCGCGGTCTACGGCGATCCGCGCGCCGCCGCCGAACTCCTCCCGCGCCTGACCCCACGCCAGGCCGCCGGCCTCGACCCCCTCCCGACCGAACCGGCGTCCCTGGCACCGGAGTTGCTCACCCGGTACCGCCGGGAGATCCGCGCCCTGCCCGACGACACGCGGCTGCTGTTGCTGCTCGCGGCGGCGGACCAGTACCCGGTCGCCACGCACGCGTTCCTGCGGGCCGTCGCGGCTGGGCGGCTCGACACCAGACCCCTCGAAGCCGCCGAGACGGCCGGGGTGGCGCACGCGACGGCGGGCGGGGTCGTCTTCCGCGACGCGTGGACGAGGATCGCCGCGTACGAGACCGGGTCGGCGGCGGACCGGCGGGACGTACACCGGTTGCTGGCACGGGTGTTGCGCGCGGAGGGGGAGACACCGCGACGTTCCTGGCACCGGGGCGCGGGCGCGCTCGGCCCCAGCGTGCGGCTCAGCGCGGAACTCCGCACGGCCGCGCAACAGGCACGCGACGCCGGCGAACACCCCCTGGCCTGCGCCCTCGTGGAACGCGCCGCCGCGCTCTCCAGCGACCCGCGCGAACAGTCCCGCCTCCTCGACCGGGCCGCCGGTGACGCCTGGCAGTCCGGGGAGGGAGACCGGGCGCGAAGACTCGCGGCCGCGACGGACAGCGACGCGTTGAACGGGGTGTTCGCCCTGCGGGCGGGGAACGCGGCCGAGGCGTTCGACGCGCTGCTGATGGCGGTGGCGCGGTGGGAGGTCGGGGAGTCCGCGGCTTCCTTGAGCGAGGCATCCCGGTCGGCCGAGGTGACACGAGTGAGCGAGGTGACACGAGTGACTGAGGCATCCCGGTCGACCGACGAGGCAACCCGGTCGGCCGTGACCCCGCGAACGGCCACGTCCCGGTCGATCGATGAGGCAACCCGGTCGGCCGCGACTCCGCGAACGGCCACGTCCCGGTCGATCGATGAGGCAACCCGGTCGGCCGCAACCCCGGGAACGGCCACGCCTCCGTCTACCGCGGTACCCCGAACGACCAGGACGCCCCGCATCGCCATCACCGCCGTACCCCGAACTCCCGTCGCCCACCACGCCGTTCACCTCCTCGCCCGGGCCACTGAAGCCGCCGTCTACACCGGGGACCTGAGACGGTGCCGGGAGGCGGCTGCGGTGGCCTCCCGGGTGGGGATCGTGCCGCACGGGACGTTGGGGGGACTGGCTGCCGCGTTCGAGGGGCGGTACGAGGACGCGCGGGATCTGCTCAAGGCCGCCGCCGGGCGCTGCGGACCCGGGGGCGACCCCACCCTCCTCATCCACGCCGGGATCGCCGCGTTGATGCTCGGTGACCACACCCGTGCCACCACCGCCACCGTGCGGGCGGCGGCCTCGGCGCGGGCGCGGGGGGCGACCGTGGTCGTGGCGCAGGCGATGGAGTTCCGGGCGTACGCCGAGTTCTGGACCGGGCATCCGCGGGCCGCCGAGACGGCCGTGGCCGACGCCCTGTGGCAGGCACACGCCACCGGGCAGGACAACGGAGCCTGCCATCTGCAGGCAGCGCTCGCCATGTTCGCGGCGCTCACCGGGGACGGCGATGTCTGCCGGGAACGTGCCGCCGCCGCCCGCTCGTACGCCCTCGGCCGGGGCCTGGGACTGCCGGCCGCCCTCGCCCAATGGGCGCTCGCCTACCTGGACTTGAGCAGTGGCCGCTTCGCCGCCGCCGCGGCCCGGCTGCGCGCGCTCGCCGGCTTCGGCCCGGGCCACGGCCACCGGGCGATACGGCACCTCGCCACCCCGCACTACGTCGAGGCCGCCGTCCGCAGCGGCGACACCCGGATCGCCCGTGCCGCACACGCCGACTACGACCGCTGGGCCCGTGCCGTGCGCAGCCCCGACGACCTTGCCCTGAGCGCCCGTTGCAGGGCCCTGCTCGCGCCCGGTGACGAATCCGTGGACCACTACCGCGTCGCCCTCGACCTCCACGCGCACGGCACCCGTGACTTCGAACGGGCCCGCACCGAGTTGCTGTTCGGCGGCGCCCTGCGCCGGTTGCGCCGCCGCACCGAGGCCCGTGACCGCCTGCACACCTCGCTGGAGGCCTTCGAGTCCTTCGGCGCCCCGCACTGCGCCGCCCAGGCCCGCGCCGAACTCCGCGCCCTCGGCACCCCGGTGACCGCGACGGTCCTCCCCACACCGGGTGCCCTCGACCCGACCACCCGCCTGACCGCCCAGCAACTCATGGTCGCCCGCATGGCGGCCGACGGCGCCACCAACCGCGAGATCGCCGTCCGCCTCGCCCTCAGCCCCCGCACCATCGACCACCATCTACGGGGCGTCTTCAGCCGGTTGGGCATCCGGTCGCGCATTGAACTGGTACGGCTGCTGGCGGAAGGGGAGGCCTCCTAGACGGCGCCGGTCGAGCGGGAGTCTCAGGTCGGCGGAGCCTCCCGCTCCCCGAACTCCTCGGCATCCCACGCCCCGTCGAGCCGCGGCGCCAGCCAACTCGCGGCCGCGGCACGGAAGTCGGCGGGTGGCAGAGCACCGGCCCCCTCCGGCAACGCCCCGAGCAAGGGCGCCCCCGCCACCTCCGGCAGGTCGGCCACATTGCAACGCGACGCAAGATCAGGCGTGTTGGGCCAGCTGCCGATCACCACACCCAGCAACTCAAGCCCCTGGGAACGGAGTTCGCGAGCCGTCAGTTCCGTCGTGTTCAGGGTGCCAAGACCCGCCGACGCCACCACCAGGACCGGAGCGGCAAGCGACTTCGCCGCGTCCGCCAGCGTGCCGCCCTCCTCGTCGAACCGTACGAGCAGCCCGCCCGCGCCCTCGACCAGCACCAGGTCGTGCTCGGTGGCCAACTTCTGGGCGGCTTCGGCGATCTCGTGCGGGTGTACCGGCGCGAGACCGGCCCGGCGGGCGGCCGTGCCGGGGGCCAACGGCTCGGGATACCGGGCGAGTTCGGTCGCCGTGACCCCACCCGCGAGCCTCGCCACCTCGTCGGCGTCCCCGCGCTCGTCCGGCCGTAGACCCGTCTGCGCGGCCTTCAGGACGGCCACTGTGCGGCCGGCTGCCGTCGCCGCTGCGGCTACCGCGGCCGTGGTGATCGTCTTGCCGACCTCCGTGCCCGTGCCCGTGATCACCAGTACCGGCATGTCATCCCTCCCGTGCCGCCGCGCACACCGCGCGGGTGATCCGCGCGAGGTCGGCGTCGCCCGTGACGTACGGCGGCATCGTGTAGACGAGGTCGCGGAACGGCCGTAGCCACACGCCCTCGCGGACGGCCGCGTCCGTGGCGGCCTTCATGTCGATGGCGTGGTCGAGCTGGACCACGCCGATGGCGCCGAGGACGCGGACGTCCTGGACGCCGGGGATCTCCCGCGCCGGGGCCAGGCCCTCCCGCAGGCCCGTCTCGATGCGCTTGACCTCCGTCAACCAGTCCTGGTTCAGGAGGAGTTCGAGCGACGCGCAGGCCACGGCCGCCGCCAGCGGGTTGCCCATGAAGGTCGGGCCGTGGGCGAGGACCGGTACCTCGCCCCGCGAGATGCCCTCGGCCACGCGTGACGTGCACAGGCTCGCCGCCATCGTCATGTAGCCGCCGGTCAGCGCCTTGCCCACGCACATGACGTCGGGTGTGACGGCTGCGTGGTCCGCCGCGAACAAGGCTCCCGTGCGGCCGAAACCCGTCGCGATCTCGTCGAACACCAGCAGCACGTCATGCGCGTCGCACGCCTCGCGCAGCACGCGCAGATACGCGGGGGAGTGGAACCGCATCCCGCCCGCGCCCTGCACCACCGGCTCCACGATCACCGCGGCCAGTTCGTGCGCGTGCCGCTCGATCGCCGAGCGCAATCGGTCGGCGTACGACTCCTCGTGCTCGGCCGGAGGCGCGTCCACGAACACCTGCCGGGGCAGCACCCCCGACCACAGCTCGTGCATCCCGCCCTCGGGGTCGCACACCGACATCGGCTGCCAGGTGTCGCCGTGGTAGCCGCCGCGCCAGGTCAGCAGGCGCTGTTTCGCGGGGCGGCCGAGGGAGCGCCAGTACTGGAGGCACATCTTCACCGCGACCTCGACCGACACCGAGCCCGAGTCGGCCAGGAAGACGTGTTCCAGGCCGTCGGGTGACATGTCGACAAGGAGCTTCGCCAGCCGTACGGCGGGCTCGTGCGTGAGCCCGCCGAACATCACGTGGCTCATCCGGCCGAGCTGCTCGTGCGCGGCCTCGTTGAGCACGGGGTGGTTGTAGCCGTGGATCGCCGACCACCAGGACGACATCCCGTCGACCAACTCGCCCCCGCCGCCCGCCAGTCGGAGCCGCACCCCGCTCGCCGACTCCACGACGAGCGGGTCGACCCGGCCGGGCATCGGACCGTACGGATGCCAGACGTGCCGCCGGTCCAGCTCCAGCAGCTCCGGGACGGGCAGGCGGCCGGTCGGGTCAGGCATTGGGCGCGATGTCCGTTCCGGCACCTCGACGGCGTACGGAGACCAGGTCGCGGCGCACCTCGTCGGCCTGCGGCGCGGGGGCGGCCGTAGCCGCGGCGGCGGGAGCGGGAGCGGAACCGCAGACTCCGGCGCCCTCGTGCCCGCCGCAGCCCCCAGCGGCGCCCTCGTGGCCGCCGCAGCCGGCACCTTCGTGTGATCCGCAGCCCGCGTCCTCGTGCGAGCCGCAGCCGCCCGCCGTCGCCCGGTGCCGCGGCAGCGTCACCTCGCCCGCGCCCTCCACCTCGAAGCCCGCGTCCGCGATCATCTCCAGGTCGGCGTGGCCTGCCTGGCCCTCGGACGTCAGGTAGTCGCCGAGGAAGATCGAGTTGGCGAGGTTCAGGGCGAGGGGCTGCATCGTGCGCAGGTGGACCTCGCGGCCGCCCGCGATACGGACCTCGACGTCCGGGCAGACGAAGCGGACCATCGCGAGGATGCGCAGACAGCGCTGCGGGGTGAGGTGCCACTCGGCTTCGAGCGGGGTGCCCTCCATCGGGATCAGGAAGTTCACCGGCACCGAGTCGGGGTCCAGGTCGCGGAGGGAGAAGACGACGTCGACCAGGTCCTCGTCGCTCTCGCCCATGCCGGCGATCAGGCCGGAGCAGGCGGACAGGCCGGCCGCGTGCGCCTTCTGCACGGTGTCGACGCGGTCGGCGTAGGTGTGGGTGGTCGTGATGTCGCCGTACGTCGACTCGGACGTGTTGAGGTTGTGGTTGTAGGCGTCGGCGCCGGCCTCGCGCAGCCGGTCCGCCTGGCCGTCGGAGAGCAGGCCGAGGCAGGCGCACACCTCGACGCCCTCGTTCTGGTCCTTGATCGCCTTGATGGTGCCCGCGACCCGGTCCACGTCCCGGTCGGTCGGACCTCGGCCGGAGGCGACCAGGCAGACGCGCTTGGCACCTCCCGCCACACCGGCCGCGGCCGCCTTCGAGGCAGCGTCGGGTTTCAGCCACGTGTACTTCAGGATCTCGGCCTTGGAGCCGAGCCGCTGCGAGCAGTACGAGCAGTCCTCGGGGCACAGGCCGGACTTCAGGTTGACGAGGTAGTTGAGCTTCACCCGTCGGCCGAACCAGTGCCGGCGCACCTTTCCGGCCGCGGCCACGACATCCAGCAGGTCGTCGTCCGAGGTGGCGAGGACGGCGAGAGCTTCCGCGCGGGTCGGCAGCTCGCGCCGAAGCCCCTTGTCCACGAGCGTGTTCAGCAGGTCCATGAGATCCGATCCTGTCCTACGGGACCGCTTGCGGCCAAGGAGAGAATGCACAAGACATGGGGCTGGGCGTGTGGGTATCACCACACCATGGGGGGCTCGTCGTCCGATTAGTGTCTGTGCACTGCCTACAAAAGCCCGGAGGAACCATGGCGTTCGGCTGGATCGACGAGCAGGCGGAGCAGCGCCGTCGCGCCGGGCTCGTACGGACCCTGCGGCCCCGTCCCGCCGACTCGCCGCTCCTCGATCTCGCGAGCAACGACTACCTGGGTCTGGCCCATCACCCCGAGGTCGTCGAGGGCGCTGCTGATGCGGCGCGGACCTGGGGCGGGGGGTCGACCGGCTCGCGGCTCGTCACCGGTACGACCGAGCTGCATGCCCGACTGGAGCGTGAACTGGCCGAGTTCTGCGGGTTCGAGGCCGCCCTCGTCTTCTCCTCCGGGTACGCGGCCAACCTCGCAGCGGTCACCACGCTCGCGCCGCACGGCTCGTTGATCGTCTCCGACGCGGGCAACCACGCCTCCCTCATCGACGGCTGCCGACTGGCCCGGGGCGCGACCCAGGTCGTAGGCCACGCCGATCCGGACGGGGTGCGCAAGGCGCTGCGGACGCACGACGGGCAGGCCGTGGTCGTGTCCGACTCGGTGTTCTCCGTGGACGGGGACGCGGCGCCGGTGGAGGCGCTCGCCGAGGCGTGCCGGGAGTTCGGGGCGGGGCTGCTGCTCGACGACGCGCACGGGCTCGGGGTGCTGGGTGACGGGGGGCGCGGGGCGCCGTACGCGGCGGGGCTCGCGGGGCGTGAGGACGTGGTCGTGACCGTGACCCTGTCCAAGTCGCTCGGCAGTCAGGGCGGTGCCGTGCTCGGGCCGGCGCGGGTGATCGACCATCTGGTCAACGCGGCGCGGACGTTCATCTTCGACACGGGGCTCGCGCCCGCCGCCGCGGGTGCGGCGCTGGCCGCGCTCACCCTGCTGCGGCGCGAGCCCGAGCGGGCTGCCCGGGCTCGCGCCGTGGCGGGTGAGCTGCACACGCGGCTGACCGCCGCGGGTCTGGAAGCGGTACGTCCGGACGCCGCGGTGGTCTCGGTGCGTGCGCCGTCCCCGGAGGCGGCCGTGCAATGGGCGGCCGACTGCCGTACGGCAGGGCTGGCCGTGGGCTGCTTCCGTCCTCCTTCCGTGCCCGACGGCATCTCACGGCTCAGGCTGACCGCCCGAGCGGACCTCTCCGGGGCCGAGATCGAACGCGCTGTACGTGTGATCGGCGAGACGCGACCATGAGTCGGCGTGACACGGTCGTGCGTCGCTGATTACGGGGGAACCGATCAGTGGAACGCGCTGAGGAAACCCGTCCAGCTCTCGGGGGAGAACAGCAGGGCGGGTCCTTGCGGGTCCTTCGAGTCGCGTACGGCGAGCAGCCCCGCGCGGGGGCCTGAGCGCGGACGAGCCGCCTCGACGCAGTTGTTCGCTCCCGTGCTGTAGCTGCTGCGCAGCCACCGCACACCGTGCAGATCAGAACTGTCAGAGCTGTCAGAACTGGAAGGTACGTTCCGAGGCAGTGCAGACATGGTGCCTCCTTACGCGCCGTCACCTATCCCGGCGATGTAATCCGACGAATCCTCGGGCGAAAGGGCGTGGAACTGAAGGGTGTTGAAGGCCTCGGTGTAGGCCTCTAGGTCTTCTTTCCGTTCGAGGTAGAGGCTACTCGTCAAGTGGTCTAGAACAACCACGTCCAGATCAGAAGTGCTCGGAAAGGAGAAGATAACGAAAGGTCCGGTGATGCCGATGTGTGCTCCTGCGGCGAACGGCAGTACCTGAAGGCTCACTTGAGGCAACCGGGCCGCCTCCACGAGCCGGTCCAGCTGACGCGCCATCACCCCCGGCCCGCCGACCTCCCGCCGCAGCACCGCCTCGTCGAGGACCACGCTCAGCTCCAGCGGCGGATCCGCGCGGAGCACGTCCTGCCTGGCCAACCGCACCTGCACCAGCGTGTCGAGTCGCTCGGGGCCGTCGTTGTCGAGGCCTCCCACGGCGGCCCGGGTCACCGCGCGGGCGTACTCGGGCGTCTGCAGCAGGCCGGGGACCACCGAGGTCTCCAGGGTGCGGAGCGTGCTGGCCTGTGACTCCAGGCTGATGAAGTCCCGGTAGGCGGGCGGCAGTACACCGCGATAGGCGTGCCACCAGTGGTGCCGGCCGCCGCCGTCCTCCGAGCCGGCCAACACGAGGAGCATGTCCCGAAGTTGTGGGTCGCCGACCTGGTAGGCGTCCAGGAGTAACCGGACGTCGGGTGGTTTCACGCCACTCGCGCCGGTCTCGATGCGGCTCACCTTCGACTGGTGCCAGCCGACCAGCCGGGCCGCCTCACCGCTGGTGAGCCCCGCCTCCGCACGCAACGCGCGGAGTTCGGCGCCCAGTTTCCGGCGGCGCACCGCGGGACCGTACTGCATGGGTTTCTCCTTACTCCTTCCGAGCCGCCCAAATACGGTCTGGGGTCGCAGAGTTCACCGCTTCGAGCGACAGATATATGCATATCTTGGTGGATCGCCACCGTTACCGACGCGGTAATGGCAGTCTGGCGAAGAAGCACCAGTCCGGGACCGTACTCGAACCATCCGCTCCGTGTCGGACACCGGTCCCGCGGGAAAGGGACGACCGCGCCATGGCAGACCATCTGGAAGCATCCGTCACTCTGCCGAGCGATCCCGCCTCGGTCTCCACCGCCCGCACCTATGTCGTCGGGACCCTGGTGGAATGGGGGCTCGCGGCGGACACGGAGGTCGCCGACACCATCCGCCTGATCGTCTCCGAACTCGCCACCAACGCCGTACAGCACACCTTCGGGCAGTCACCCACCTTCACGGTGGACATCGAGCTGGAGCGTGACGAACGCCTGCGCATCGGGGTCACCGACAGCCATCCCCGGTTCCCCAAACGCCTGCCGGCCGCCGTCCAGCAGGACAACGGCCGGGGCATGGTGATCATCCGCTGGCTGACCGCGGAGTGCGGCGGCAAACTCAAGGTCCGGCCCACTCTGGAGGGCGGCAAGACGGTCTCCATCGAGGTGCCCTGGACGGTGCCGGCCCGCCCGGTGACCGCCGCGGGCCAGCAGGAGCCGTAGAACAGCGTGGTGAACGTCCCTGGACACCCGAGGGGGTGGCGGTCCGTCAGGAGACCGCCACCCCCTCGGGAGTTCTCAGCGCGGGTCAGCTGACCCGGCCGTACCAGACGCTCTTGGTCCAGATCTTCTGCAGTCTCACCACGTCCCCGGTCTTCGGGGCGTGCCAGATCTTTCCCTTGCCGGCGTAGATGCCGACGTGGTAGACGCTGGAGCCCGAGTGGAAGAAGACGAGGTCCCCGGCCTTGCGGCTCTTGGCCGAGATGTGGTGGGTCTTGTTGTACTGCTGGGCCGCCGTACGGGGCAGTTTCTTGCCCGCCTTCTTGTACGAGTACAGCGTGAGCCCGGAGCAGTCGAAGCGGCCCGGTCCGGTGGCCCCGTACCTGTACGGGGCGCCCTTCTTGGACGCCGCGACCTGGAGTGCCTTCGTCGCGGGTGTCGCGGCCGCGGCGTCGGATGCGACGCCCGGTATCACGACGGAACCGCCAACGGCGGCGATGGCGAAGGCCGAGGCCGTACCGGCCCTGACCATCAGCGACGGGACACGATTGAGCGCAGTCATGCGCAACCCTTCGTCAGCCGCCTGTGAAGGATGACCTGTCGGATTCGGGCTGGCGAAGTTGCCCGGCCGCTGACGCGGCTTCACCCCAAGGGCTGCTCGACCCGGTCATGGCGTGACCGTCCCGGCGACCCGTCGTGCTTGGGTCCTCCACTCCTGCCGATGCAATCCTGTCGACCTGTCATCCGGGCGGCGGCAGGACTCGGCGTCCGCCCGGATCGCCCCGCCGCTGTGGCGGGGTCTTGTCGTCAGACAGGGATCTTCACCTATGAATGTCCGAAAAGCCCAACGGAACCGGGGATTTGTGGGGTTACTCACCACTCACCCGTTCGGGTGGACACCCCCGTGTTCGAAGGGGTGTCGAGGGGTGTCAGGGCCCCGGACCAGCACCGGAACACCTCACCCGGCCCTCGGGCTACGCGTGTTGCGCAACCCGGACGGCCGTATGGACGGAGTCGCGACTACGCCGATCGGGGGTACGTCGTTCGGCTCGTTTCGACGTCGTTCGGGACAGCTTCACGTCCGTCAACTGTCGGAGGGCGAGGGCAGGGTGACGCGCGCCGTGCGGCGCTCCCCGTCCAGCACGCGCAGCGCCCGCGCCAGCGTGGGGGCGTGCAGCTCGGTCTCGCCCCGCTGGTGCATCAGCGCCAGCGCGTCCCGGAGCTCGGTCGCCTTGGCCACGAGCGCCTGAGCGGCCCTCAGACCACGGTACGTGTCACCGTTGTGCGCCGGGTTGATACGGCCCAGCAGGTCGGCCACATCCAGATAACGGTCGATCAACTCGCCCTCGGCGCGCGTCAGTGCGGGCAACGGCGGCAGTTCCGGCGGCAGCATCGTCGGCTCACTCCCCGCCGTGCTCGGTGAGCGAGGTCTTGCGCGTGGTCACGATCCGGTCCACCAACCCGTATTCCAGGGCCTGTTGGGCATCCATGATCCGGTCCCGCTCGATGTCCGCGCTCACCTGCTCCACCGTCCGGCCCGTGTGCAGGGCCAGCAGCTCCTCCAGTTGGACCCGCGTACGCGCCAACTCCTCGGCCTGGATGGCGAGATCGCTCGCCTGACCCTGGATCGGCTCGGGGAACGAGGGCTGGTGGAGCACCACCCGCGCACCCGGCAGCGCCGACCGCTTGCCCGGGGTGCCCGCCGCCAGCAGCAGCGCCGCGGAGGTGCCGGCCTGGCCCAGGCAGATCGTCTCCACGTCACACGTGACGAACCGCAACGTGTCGTAGATCGCGGACATCGCGGTGAACGATCCGCCGGGCGAGTTGATGTACAGCGAGATGTCCCGGTCCGGTGCCTGGTACTCGAGGTGCATGAACTGGGCCATCACGTCGTTCGCCGAGATGTCGTCGATCGGCGTCCCGAGGAACACGATCCGCTCCTCCAGCAGCTTCGAGTACGGGTCCAGGGTCCGGTGGCCGGCGCTGGTGCGCTCGGTGAACTCGGGCAGGACGTGGCGGGCGGACGGTCGGGTCATGGCGTAGTCCCTCACTGGCTGGCACTGACTTGCCTCTACTCTGGCTGGCTCTGTACAAAATGTACAGGACGTATGGAACGTATGATGGGCTCATGGCCTACGAGATTCCGGTGACGCAAGCCAGGGCTGAGCTCGCCGACCTGATCAACCGGGTGGTGTACGGCGCCGAGCGCGTCGTCGTGACACGGCACGGGAAGCCGCTCGTCGCCCTTGTCTCCGCCGCCGACCTGGAGCGATTGAACGAGCTGGACCGGGCCGGCGAGGAGCGCGTGATCAGTGCCGTCTCCGCCGTGCGCGAGGTCGCGTCCGCTCCCCGCGAACACCAGCGGTTCGGCATCGCGGCCGAGCATCGGGGGTCCAGTCCCTCCTAGCCGAGTGGTCGCTCTACGTGCGTAGATGTGATTGTCCTGATCACAGCTCGGTTAACTTGCTTGAAACCCGGTCCAACTAGCCTGCCGATCCACGCCACCAGGGACTTTGCCCGGGGGCTGCGGCAGCCGGACCCCGCACGGTCCGGAGCGAGGACTGTGAGGTGGGACGTGCAACTGACCCCGCACGAGCAAGAGAGGCTGCTGATCCATGTGGCGGCCGACGTGGCCGAGAAGCGCCGGGCCCGTGGTCTGAAGCTGAACCACCCCGAGGCGGTCGCCCTCATCACGTCGCACATCCTCGAAGGCGCCCGTGACGGCCGGACCGTCGCCGAGTTGATGTCCTCCGGGCGCAAGCTGCTCACCAGGGACGACGTCATGGTGGGCATCCCCGAGATGATCCACGACGTACAGGTCGAGGCGACCTTCCCGGACGGCACCAAGCTCGTCACCGTCCACGACCCGATCGTGTAGGAGGCCTCGATGATTCCCGGCGAGATCCTGTTCGCGGACGACCCGATCGTCTACAACGCGGGCCGCGAGGTCACACGGATGACCGTCCTGAACGCCGCCGACCGGCCCGTCCAGGTCGGCTCCCACTACCACTTCGCCGAGGCCAACCCGGGCCTCGAATTCGACCGCGCCGCCGCGCGTGGCAAGCGGCTCAACGTCGCCGCCGGTACGGCCGTGCGCTTCGAGCCGGGCATCCCCGTCGACGTCGAACTCGTCCCCCTCACCGGCGCCCGGATCGTGCCCGGACTGCGCGGGGAGACCGGAGGTGCCCTCGATGCCTGAGATCTCCCGTGCCGCGTACGCGGACCTGTTCGGGCCGACCACCGGCGACCGCATCCGGCTCGCCGACACCGACCTCCTGATCGAGATCGAGGAGGACCGCTCCGGCGGTCCCGGACTCGCCGGTGACGAGGCCGTGTTCGGCGGCGGCAAGGTCATCCGCGAGTCGATGGGCCAGGCGCGTGCCACGCGCGCGGAGGGCACCCCCGACACCGTCATCACCGGCGCCGTGATCGTCGACCACTGGGGCATCGTCAAGGCCGACGTCGGCATCCGCGACGGCCGCATCACCGGCATCGGCAAGGCCGGCAATCCCGACACCATGGACGGGATCCACCCCGACCTGGTGATCGGCCCCGAGACCGAGGTCATCGCGGGCAACGGGCGCATCCTCACGGCCGGTGCCGTCGACGCGCACGTCCACTTCATCTGCCCGCAGATCGCCGACGAGGCGCTCTCGGCCGGGGTCACCACGCTGGTCGGCGGCGGCACCGGTCCCGCCGAGGGTTCCAAGGCGACCACCGTGACGCCGGGTCCGTGGCATCTGGCCCGGATGATGGCGGCGATGGAGCAGTACCCGCTCAACATCGGCTTCCTCGGCAAGGGCAACACCGTCTCGCACGACGCGATGATGTCCCAGATCCGAGGGGGAGCGCTGGGACTGAAGTTGCACGAGGACTGGGGCTCGACTCCCGCCGTCATCGACGCCTCGCTCACCGTCGCCGACCGCACGGGCGTCCAAGTCGCCATCCACACCGACACGTTGAACGAGGCCGGGTTCGTCGGCGACACCCTCGCCGCGATCGCCGGACGCGGTATCCACGCGTACCACACCGAGGGTGCGGGCGGCGGGCACGCGCCGGACATCATGACCGTGGTCTCCGAGCCGCACGTGCTGCCCAGCTCCACCAACCCGACCCGGCCCTACACCGTCAACACCGCCGAGGAACACCTCGACATGCTGATGGTCTGCCACCACCTGAACCCGGCGGTGCCCGAGGACCTGGCCTTCGCCGAGTCCCGCATCCGTCCGTCGACGATCGGCGCGGAGGACATCCTCCACGACCTCGGCGCCATCTCGATCATCTCCTCGGACGCGCAGGCGATGGGGCGCGTGGGTGAGGTGATTCTGCGGACCTGGCAGACGGCGCACGTGATGAAGCGGCGGCGGGGGGCGCTGCCCGGTGACGGGAGCGCGGACAATCACCGGGTACGGCGCTACGTCGCCAAGTACACGATCAACCCCGCCCTCGCGCAGGGCCTCGCCCGTGAGATCGGCTCCGTCGAGAGCGGCAAGCTCGCCGACCTCGTGCTGTGGGAACCGGCGTTCTTCGGGGTCAAGCCACACCTCGTCATCAAGGGCGGCCAGATCGCGTACGCGCAGATGGGCGACGCCAACGCGTCCATCCCGACGCCTCAACCCATCCTGCCGCGGCCGATGTTCGGGGCGATCGGGCGGGCGCCGGCCGCCAACTCCTTCAACTTCGTCGCCCAGTTGGCGATCGAGGACGGGTTGCCCGAGCGGCTCGATCTCGGGAAGAAGTTCGTCGCGATCGAGTCGACGCGTGGGGTCACGAAGGCGGACATGCGCGAGAACGATGCCCGGCCTCGTGTCCAGGTCGACCCCGACAGCTTTGCCGTGCACATCGACGGGGAGCTCGTCGAGGCGACTCCGGCGGCCGAACTGCCCATGGCTCAGCGGTACTTCCTCTTCTGAGGAGGGGTTCTGATGAGCTGGGTGAGGTGGGTCTCATGAGCAGGGCAGCGCTACTTGTTCTGGCCGACGGGCGGTTTCCCGCCGGGGGGCATGCGCACTCCGGCGGGGCGGAGGCTGCCGTCAAGGCCGGGCGGGTTACTGGCGCGGCCAGCCTTGGGGAGTTCTGTCGGGGGCGGTTGCACACGGCTGGGCTGGTGTCCGCCGCGGTTGCCTCCGCCGCCGCGCTGGGAGTCGACCCGGTGGAGTTGGACCTTGCCGCGGATGCGCGGACTCCTTCGCCCGCGTTGCGGGTCGCCTCGCGGAAGTTGGGGCGGCAGTTGATGCGGGCGGCTCGGGCTACCTGGCCGTCCGCCGAACTCGATGCCCTGGCGCGGGAGTTCCCCAAGGGGGCGCATCAGCCTGTGGTGTTGGGGCTCGTGGCTCGGTCGGCTGGGCTGGGGGCGGAGGATGCGGCGTACTGCGCGGCTTACGAGAGCGTGAGTGGGCCGGCGTCGGCGACGGTGCGGTTGTTGAGTCTTGATCCGTTTGACGCTACGGCTGTGCTGGCCCGGTTGGCGCCGGAGTTGGACCTGGTTGCTGATCGGGCGGTGGAGGCGGGGCGGCGGGTTCTTGCCGAGGGGGTTGATGAACTGCCTTGTGCGTCGGCGCCGTTGCTGGAGATCGGGGGGAGGGGCATGCGGCTTGGGCTGTGCGGTTGTTCGCGTCCTAGGGTTTTTCGCCCCCGCCGCCCCTACCCGTCCCATCCCCAGGGGCGCTGCCCCGTTCCACCCCGCCAGGGGGCTCCGCCCCCTGGACCCCCGATCGGCCTGAACGGCCTCGTCCTCAAACGCCGGACGGGCTGAGATGGCGCCGGCCCCGGCTGACAAGGGGCCGGAGCCGCACAACGCCGTAGGAAGCAAGGTCCGAAGCCGCCAGAGCCCGATGTCGAAAGGCCCCGACGCCGAAATCGCCCGAAGCCGCCAGGACCCGTAAGAAACCAGAAGGAGCCGCCCCATGCATCTCGACCACACCCACGACGGCCCCGCCGCCGTCAGTGCCGACGCTCATCGTCCCGACGGGACCCACCGTGCTCTGCGGATCGGGCTCGGTGGGCCTGTCGGGTCCGGGAAGACCGCTACCGTCGCCGCGCTCTGCCGGGCCCTGCGGGACGAGTTCTCCCTTGCTGTCGTGACCAACGACATCTACACCCGCGAGGACGCTGAGTTCCTGCTGCGGGAGGCTGTGTTGCCGCCCGAGCGGATCACCGCCGTGGAGACCGGGGCCTGTCCGCACACCGCTATTCGGGATGACATCTCCGCCAACCTCGAAGCCGTTGAGGACCTGGAGGACGAGGTCGGGCCCTTGGATCTCATCCTTGTCGAGTCGGGTGGGGACAATCTCACCGCCACCTTCTCCAAGGGGCTTGTCGACGCGCAGGTCTTTGTCATCGACGTGGCCGGCGGGGACGACATTCCGCGTAAGGGTGGGCCGGGAGTGACCACGGCCGATCTGCTGGTCGTCAACAAGACCGACCTCGCGCCCTATGTCGGGTCCGATCTCGGGAGGATGGCTGCCGATGCCAAGGCTCAGCGCGCCGAACTGCCCGTTGTCTTCCAGTCGTTGAGGACTGAGGCTGGAGTGGGCGACGTCGCCGGCTGGGTGCGGGAGCGGCTTGCCGCGTGGACGGCGTGAACGTGACCGGGGTGCGGGCCACCGCGCGGATCGTGGCCCGGGAGGACGGGCGGGGCGGTACCGCGCTGCCCGTGCTGGAGGGGGACGGGCCGCTTGCGCTGCGGCGGACCCGGGGGAGCGGGGCCGAGGCTCAGGTCATGCTCGTGGGGGCCATGAGCGGGCCGCTCGGCGGGGATCACTTTGCTGTTGAGGCGGGTGTTGGGGCGGGGGCCCGGTTGCGGGTCGGGTCCGCCGCCGCCACCATCGCGCTGCCGGGGCAGGCGAAGGGGGAGTCCCGGTACGACGTTCGGCTCAGCGTCGCCGAGGACGGTGAACTGCACTGGCTGCCCGAGCAGTTGATCTCCGTGCGCGGTAGTGATCTGCGGGTTGCGACGCGCGTCGATCTCGCCGACTCCGCTCGGCTCGTGCTCCGTGAGGAGCAGGTCCTCGGGCGGGTCGGGGAGGAGCCCGGGCGGCTCACCAGCCGGCTCACGCTGCGCATCGCCGAACGGACCGTGCTTGATCAGGAGTTGGCCTGTGGGCCGGGGGCGCCAGGCGGCTGGGACGGGCCCGCCGTGCTCGGGGGGCATCGCGCTGTGGGGCAACTCCTCGTCGTACGGCCGGAGTTCACCCGGAAGCCGGTCGCTGCGCGCATGCTGGGGGAGTGTGCGAGCCTCGTGCCGCTCGCCGGGCCCGCCGTGCTGGTGAGTGCGATCGCCTCCGACGCGCTGCGGCTGCGGCGGGTGTTGGACGAGGCGTTGGCGTCGCTGGAGTGAGTATCCGCTGAGCGGTACCGGTGTTTCCGCTTATCGGATTGGTAAAGAAGGTCAACCGCCTCTGTTCTCAGGGTGCTCACAGCCGCGAGGATCCTCCGAGACCATTTCGCAACGATGTACGGGGAGGGGCCCACTTGAGGCACAACAGACCGAAGAGCCGGGTGATGGCGTTCGGTTCGGCCGGATTCGCGGCGGCGGCACTGATAGCCGGTGCCGTGGTGGCACCCGCGGCCAACGCGCAGACCGGGCAGAGCGCGGGGTACGGGCAGGACCGTGCGGCCGCCCAGGGCGCCGCGCTCACCGCCGCCCGCGCCGCCAAGGCCGGGATCAACTGGCAGGACTGCCCCACCGATTGGGGATTCGCCAAGCCGGTCCAGTGCGGGTGGGTCACCGTGCCGGTCGACTACACCAAGCCGAACGGCAAGAAGATCAAGCTCGCCGTCGACCGTGCCGTCAGCACCGGGACGAAGGCCGAACGCCAGGGCGCGCTCGTCTACAACCCCGGCGGTCCGGGCGGCTCCGGCATGCGTTTCCCGCTCCGGGTCACCACCAAGAACCCGCTGTGGGTCAACACGTCCAAGGCGTACGACTTCGTGGGCTTCGACCCGCGCGGTGTCGGCCACTCGGCGCCCATCTCCTGCATCGACCCGCAGGAGTTCGTGAAGGCGCCCAAGGCTGACCCGGTACCGGACAGCACCGCCGACAAGAACGCGCAGCGCAAGCTGGCCCGTGAGTACGCCGACGGCTGCGCCAAGCGCACCGGCCGCACCATGCTCGCGCAGATGACCACGCCGAACACCGCGCGCGACCTCGACGTCATCCGCGCCGCCCTCGGCGAGAAGAAGCTCAACTACCTGGGCGTCTCCTACGGCACCTACCTCGGCGCCGTCTACGGCACCCTGTTCCCGAGCCACCTCCGCCGCATGATCGTCGACAGCGTCGTCAACCCGGCGCAGGACAACATCTGGTACGAGGCCAACCTGGGCCAGGACGTCGCCTTCGAGGGCCGCTGGAAGGACTGGGAGGACTGGGTCGCCAAGAACGACGCGGCCTTCCACCTCGGCACCACGCGCGCCGCCGTCCAGGCCAAGTGGCTCGAACTGCGCGCCACCGCCAAGAAGAACCCGCTCGGCGGGGTCGTCGGTCCGGCCGAGCTGCTCGGCTTCTTCCAGGGCGCCCCGTACTACGACTCCTCGTGGGTGCCGGTCGCCACCGCGTTCAGCAAGTACGTCGCCGGTGACCCCCAGCCGCTCATCGACGCTGCCTCGCCCGACCTGTCGGACACCGCGGGCAACATCTCCTCGGAGAACGGCAACGCCGTCTACACGGCCGTCGAGTGCACCGACGCCAAGTGGCCCACCAGCTGGGCGAAGTGGGACAAGGACAACACGGCGCTCAACAAGCAGTACCCGTTCCTGACCTGGTCCAACGCCTGGATGAACCTGCCGTGCGCCACCTGGCCGGTCAAGCAGCAGTCCCCGGTCAAGGTCAAGACCGGCAAGGGGCTGCCGCCCGTCCTCATCGTGCAGTCCCAGCGTGACGCCGCGACGCCGTACGAGGGCGCGGTCGTCCTGCACAAGAGCTTCAAGGGTTCCCGTCTCATCACCGAGAAGGACGCCGGTTCGCACGGTGTGACCGGTCTGGTCAACCCCTGCATCAACTCCCGTGTCGACGCCTACCTGTTGACCGGCAAGCTGGACGCCGCCGACTTCACGTGCACCCCGCACGCGACGCCGGTGCCGTAAGCAGCAAGCCGTAGGCGGTAGTTGTAGTCGTACGTGACGAGGGGCGGCCGGTTCTGAACCGGCCGCCCCTCCTCGTTCACATCAACTCAGCGGTAGGCGTGGGAACTTGCGCTCCTTCGCCGCGGCCGCCTCCTCCGCCTTCGCGACCGCCGCGTACTGGTCGACGTACTCCTGCTCGGAGAGCATGAGGATCGCGTACATGATCTCGTCGGTGATGGCGCGCAGGATCGCCTTCTCGTTCTCCATGCCTTCGTAGCGGGAGAAGTCGAGGGGCTTGCCGAAGCGGATCGTCACGGGGTGGATCTTGGGGATGACCTTGCCGGGCGGCTGGGCCTCGAAGGTGCCGATCATCGCGCAGGGGATGACCGGGACTTGGGCCCGCAACGCCATGACCGCGACGCCGACCTTGCCCTTGTACAGGCGGCCGTCGTGGGAGCGGGTGCCCTCGGGGTAGATGCCGAGCAGCTCGTCCTTGCTCAGGACGCCGAGGCCCTCGCGGATCGCCGCCTGGCCCGCCTCCTTGCCGGAGCGGTCGACCGGGATCTGGCCCGCGCTGCGGAAGAAGGTCGCGGTGAGGCGGCCGCGGATGCCGGGGCCGGTGAAGTACTCGGCCTTGGCGAGGAAGGTGATGCGGCGCTTGAGGACCGCCGGCATCAGGAAGTGGTCGGCGAACGAGAGGTGGTTTCCGGCGATGATCGCCGGGCCCTCCTCCGGTATGTGCTCCAGGCCCTCGATCCGGGGGCGGAAGACCAGTCTGAGCAAAGGCCCCAGAACGACGTACTTAAGGAGGTAGTAGAACAAGGGGGGTCGCTCCTCACTCCGGCGGGTCGGCTCGACCGACCTGTTCTCGCAGGTCACCCGGTACCTCGTGAGCTGTCAGTGTAGGGGCAGGTGCCGTCCCGGGGAACCGGGGCGATCAGGTCGCCGACGGCACGACCGAGGGCGGCGAGGAGATCGTCCTCGCCGCCCTCGGTGCGGGCCAACCGGCCCCGGTTCACGGTGACTTACAGGGCCGCGCTCCGCGTCCTGCGGCGGTACACGGCGAACGCCGTGGTCGCTCCCACCGCCGTGAGCAGACCGGCGCCGATCGCGACCGGCAGAGCCGTGGAGGAGTCGGTGCTGGCGGCGACGTTCTGTGCCTTCAGGTCCTGGACGTACGCCGGGTACGGGGCCTTCGTGGCCGTCGACGAGGTCTGCGTGTAGTGCGGGATGCGCTTGACCGACTTCACCGAACCGTTCGAGTTCAGCAGCACCTGCTTGTCGTTGGGGTGCCGGAAGTCGAACATGCCGCCCAGGGTGCCCGCCCGCTGGTCGAAGGACGCGTCACCGATGCGGCCGGTGTGCCAGTTGTCCTCGATGAACTGCGTGATCGACGCCTGCTCGGTCGGCGTGTGGTCGATCTTGTTGACCTTGCTGTACGGCGAGATGACGAGCAGCGGCTGCCGGGTACCCGGGCCGCAGCGGTCCGCGTAACCGCCCTTGGCGGCCGGACCCGCCTGGCAGGCCGGGCTGTCCGTGGCCTTGCCGTTGGAGCCGACCGTGGAGTCCTTCGAGCCGTTCAGGACCTTCGAGGAGACGTGGTCGTACCAGCCGTCGGAGTCGTCGTAGGCGAGCACGACCGCCGTCGACTTCCACTCCGGCGACTTCTGAAGGGCGTTGATCTCCTTGATCAGGAAGTTCTGCTCGTCGGCCGGGTCCGAGTAACCGGCGTGCCCGTCCTGGTACTCGGCCGCCTTGAGGAAGCTCACCGCGGGAAGGCTGTCGGCCTTCAGCGCCGCGTCGAAGTCCGTGAGGTCGTAGTTGTGGTTCGCGCGGCCGTTGTGGCCGATCTCGGCGACCGACTTCGGCGCCAGGTGGTGCGGGTTCGCCGTCGACTTGTAGTACTCGAACGGCTCGTGGTGCGCGCTGTAGTCCTCGGAAGCGGCGCCGCCGACATTGGTGTGGGTGGTGCCGGCGCACTTGGCGTAGCCACCGCTCTTGCCGTCCCACGCGGTGCTCGGCCGGAAGCCGCCCTGGAACCAACCCCAGCTCACGTTCTTGGAGTTGAGCAGGTCGCCGATGTTCTTGCCCTGCATCTCCGCGAGCGCGCTGGTCGAGGTGTGGTCCTTGTCCGAGCAGTCGTCGAAGGCCGGGTCGGGGTCGTTGATGACCGTGCCGACACCCTTGGCGTTCGGGGAGACCACGGCGTACGAGTCCGGGGTCGACGTCTGCTTCGGGTTCTCGGTGCCCGAGGCCGGGTCCACGGAGATCACGCCGTGCGTCTGACCCGATATCAGGTTCAGCGCGCCGGGCGTCGAGGGACCGAAGTTGGAGCTGAACGAGTGGTCGTTGAGGGCGTACTGCTGGGCGTAGTTCCACATGCCCGTGACGGTGTTGCCGTCGTAGTAGTCCATCACCAGACCGGGCTCACCGAACAGGCCGGTGCACTTGTTGACCTCGGTGTTCTCGACGTACTTGTCGGCCTTGCCGCCGTCGGCCGCGTACTGCTCGGGGCCGTAGGAGTGGTTCTGGTCGCAGGTCATCACCTGCGAACTGCTCAGCCGCGTGGGCGTGTAGAGGTTCGGGTTCTTCTTCAGCAGCCCGGCGTTGAGCAGGTTGTCGGCCTTCGGCGTGTGCGCCGCGGCCTTGAACTTCGTGCCGTCGGTGTTCGCGGCCTGGGGGTAGGTGGCGAAATAGTGGTCGAACGAGATGTTCTCGTCGTAGATCACGACCACGTGCTTGATCGGCGTCGACGTGTGCGTGCTGCCCGAGGGCTGGTGGCCGTGCGAGGCCGCCGACGCGGGGACCGCCCCGCCCGCAGTGGCCAGGGCCGCGGCGCCGAGCAGGGCGCCCACCCGCGTCAACCGGCGCCGTGCACCGGGGTTACTTCCTTTGCCGATCATGCTGTCTCGCCTTCCGGGAGCAGTGGTTCTGCTGCCACACCGTCCATGGCCGTGGCACCTACCGCCGTAGCCTGGGCAATGGTGACGGCGGGGCGGGGGAGCGGCAATGACGTGGGAGCGAACGCCCGGTCAGGAAATTCTCATGGTCTGTTGGCCTGTTCTTGACCCTGCTCTCAGGTGAGCAGGGAGCGGCCCAGCCAGTCGGACGCGTCCCGCACACCGGGCAGCGCGAAGAAGTACCCGCCGCCGTACGGCGAGATGTAGTCGACCAGCGGTTCACCGGCCAGCCGCTTCTGCACGTTCTCGAACTGCCGGGCCAGGTCCTGCTGGTAGCAGCAGAACAGCAGCCCCATGTCGAGGTTGCCGTTGCTGTCCATGCCCCGGTCGTAGTTGTAGCCCCGCCGCAGGATCCGCTGATCGGCACTCTGCGCGGAGCGCGGGTTGGCCAGCCGGATGTGGCTGTCGAGCGGGATCACATCGCCCTGCGGGTCCTGCGCGAAGTTGGGCGTGTCCTTCTCGTGGTGCCCGTCCAGCGGGGCGCCGGTGTCCCGGGCGCGGCCGAACATCCGCTCCTGCTCGGTGATGGAGACCCGGTCCCAGAACTCCACCAACATCCGTATCAGCCGTACGACTTGATAGCTGCCGCCGGTCGCCCAGTCCGGCTCGCCACTGCTACTCCCCACCCACACAAGGTCGTTCATCGCGCGGGCGTCGGTCACCTCGGGGTTGGAGATGCCGTCCTTGAACCCCAGGTGGTTGCGCGGGGTGCCCGAGGGGCGCGGCGGACTGATGAACCCGTCGGTGCGCCAACGGACTTGGAGGCCGCCGCGGGTGTGCCGGGTGACATCGCGCAGCGCGTGCAGCACGGTGTCCGAACTGTCGGCGCAGAACTGCACGCTCAGATCGCCGTGACACCAGGCGGAGTTGAGATCGTCGTCCGGGAACGACGGCATCGCGGTCAGCCGACGGGGCACGCGCTTCGCCAGCCCGTAGCGGTCGTCGAAGAGCGAGGCGCCGACGCCGACGGTGACGCTCAGCCGGTCGGCGGGGAGGTCCGGGCCGAGGGTGCCCGAGTCGGAGGGCGGGGCGGTGATGCCGAGGTCCTCAGGGCTGCCGCCGGTGGTGAGGAAGCGGGCCCGGTCGGTCAACGTCCGCAGCAGATCGGTGAGTTCGGAGCGGTCGGCGGCCGTCGTGTCGAAGGAGACGAAGGCCGTGGCGCGCTGGGCGGGGGTGACGATCCCGGCCTGATGGAGGCCATGGAAGGGCACGCTCGCGGAGGTCTCCACCGCGGCTGCGGCCGCACCGCGATCGGCGGCTACAAGACCCGCACCGGCCACGGCCGCCGCACTCGCCAGGAAACCCCGGCGGCCCACCTCGTATCCGTGCTTCACGCGGTCCTCCGTACGTCCGTGAGGGCGGCCACGTCGGCCAGCCGCTCCACCAGTCCACCGAGGTCGGCGTCGACCTTCTCCCGTTGCGGACGGGTGAGTTGAGCCAAGGGCGTCCACTTCCCGGAGTGGTCGAGCCCGTCCAGGGTGTGCTGCGCCCGGTCCATCCAGTCGCCCAGTTCGGCGAACCCCGTGTCCCGCGTCTTCAACAGCGGGCGCAGATAGCCGAGCAGTACGCGGGTGCCGTCGAGGTTGGCACGGGCGGTGGCCAGATTGGTCCCACTGCCGTAGTCGGTGCGGCCGGTCAGCTCGAACTGCACGGTGTTCTCCAGGATCTCGTGCGCCCGCAGCCCGGTGTCGGCCGGATCCATCCGCTGGGAGGGCCAGCTGCTCTCCAACGCGTGGACGTCCTTGGCGAGTTGATCGACGGGCCCGCGCAGCCCGCTCGCCGACTCGCCGTGCCACAACCCGTACTCGACCCGGTGGAACCCGGTGAACCCGGCGTCGCGCACCCCGCCGGACAACCCGGCCGTGGTGCCGTTGATCGCCCCGTCGGAGTCCCCGAACGTGCCGTAGGCGGCGCCCATCCGCTCGTACACGAGATGCGCGGGCAGCCAGGCCCTACGGGCGGCGGCGAGGTCGCCTCGGTCGACGGCGGCACGCAACACGTCGGTCTTCTGGGCGAGTTCGACGGTCCGGCCCTGAATCCACTTCTGGTAGGCGAGAGTTGGCGGGATGAGCTCCTGCTGCGTGATCGGCACGGCGGCGGGCCCGCTCTTCACCTTCGAGCCGGTGATGCGGACGGTGGGCCCGGTCACGGCGTCGGCGTCGTCGGGCAGACACTTGAAGGCGTACGACCCGTTCCCCAGGGTGACCCCGAGCGGCCGGACGGTCCCCGGCGCCAGCCCCTCGACCTCGCCGTAGACGGCGCCGGTCTTCACGTCGGTGAGATAGACCTCGGCGGCCGTGCTGGACGTGTTGTGCAGCTCGAAGACCTGATGCCCGGCCCGCGGATGCGTCCAGCCACTCCCGCACCCGGAGGTCGCGACCTCGACGGTGGTGTGCGGGAGCCCGTCGGCGGCAGCGGCGGCCTTCCCGCCCGAGCCGGAGCCGCGGGCCGCGACCACTCCGGCCCCCACGGCCGCCACGACGACCAGGGCACCGGCCGCGAGCAGCGCGGTGCGGCGACGGGCGGTACGGGGTTCGGGCGTGGGCGAGCTCAGCTCCGGGTCCGGTATCGGACCGGCTTCGGCGCCGCGCGCGGTTTCGGGCACGCCGGGCCTCCAGTGGGGAGTCGTACGAAAGGTGGCGGTACCAGCGATCTTATGAGTGCGCCACCGCCCCCACCGCGTCCCTTGACCCGGTCCTGACCGGAGGGCGGGCGAGAATTCGCCCGGGGTTCACCGGACGTCCTGTGACGGCCACGGTGCGCTGCGCTGGCGTGCACGGTGGGCTACGGCGGGGCGGGGCGGGTCAGCGCCGGAGGGCTGCGCTGTGAGCGGTGTGCGCACCGGCGGTCGGCCTGCGCCGACAGCGGGGTCCGCACGGGCCGGCCTCGGTGATCAGCGGCGTCCGTGAGGGCGGTGGGATCGACCGGCGGTGCGGGGGTTTCCGGTGAAGGTGGAAGAGCAGGCGCTGCGGGCCGTGCTCTGCCGTGCCGGGCAGGCGCCGCGTCGGCCCGAACGGGTGGCGGAGCCGGCGCCCGGGAACAACCCGGCCCCTTTCGGCGCTGCTCCTGATACCTCGCCGGGTACTCAGAGAAGGGTCGTGAAGGAGATGAATCGGTCAGGGCAGGAGCCGCTCCCGCCGTCAGGTGAAGCACCGTTGGTGACCACCTGCGGCCGCCAGGTCGCGGTGAGGCGACTGCTGTTGGCGATCCCGGAACGGCCGATCAGCCGGGTCACCCTGGACGTGGGCCCGGTCGTGCGCGGCGAGCCCGGACTCTGGGCCTCCCTCACCGTGGCCGAGGCCCGCGACCTCGCCCGCCGCCTCCTCGCCCAGGCCGCCCTGGCCGACAGCGGCACCGGCACGGGTACTCCCGCGGAGCAGGGCGCGACGGGCAAGTAGCCTCTGTCGTCCGGGAGTTACCCGTGTCCGTGGGGGTGGGCTGGACCGGCCTCCGAGGGTCTATCCAGCCCAGCCGCACACTTCACGTTCCTTGGGGCGGCGCCTTACGTGCCTCCCTGCGGGCCTGGCTGGACCAACTCCCTCCGTCCGCCGATCCAGCCGGCCCCGACAACTCGCGCAGGCTTACGCCCCCTTCGTCAGCACCCTCTCCAACGAGCCGATCGCCGACCGGAGTTCATCCGCCGTGATGGTCAACGGCGGCGCCAGCCTGATCGTCGAGCCGTGGGTGTCCTTGGCCAACACGCCCTCGCGCATGAGGCGTTCGCTGATCTCGCGCCCCGTGCCGATCGCCGGGTCGACGTCGACGCCCGCCCACAGGCCCCGCGCGCGGAAGCCGACCACGCCCTTGCCGACCAGCTCGGTCAGGCCGTCCCGCAGGATCACACCCAACTCCGTCGCCCTGCGCTGGAATTCACCGGTCTCCAGCAGTTCGACGACCGCCGTGCCGACCGCCGCGGCGAGCGGGTTGCCGCCGAACGTCGAACCGTGCTCGCCCGGGTGCAGTACCCCGAGCACCTCCCGGCGCGCGACGACCGCCGACACCGGCACGATCCCGCCGCCCAGCGCCTTGCCGAGCAGCAGCACGTCCGGGACGACCCCCTCGTGCTCCACCGCGAGCGTGCGGCCCGTGCGGCCGAGGCCCGACTGGATCTCGTCCGCGATGAACAAGCAGCCCTTGCGGGTGGTGAGTTCACGCACACCGGCCAGATAACCCGCGTCCGGGATGATCACCCCGGCCTCGCCCTGGATCGGCTCGATCAGCACCGCCGCCGTGGTCTCGTCGACCGCCGCCTCCAGCGCCGCGAGGTCGTTGTACGGCACGATCCGGAAGCCCGGTGTGAAGGGACCGAAGCCCGCCCGCGCCGTCTCGTCGGTGGAGAAGCTGACGATCGTCGTCGTACGGCCGTGGAAGTTCTCCGCCGCGACGACGATGGTCGCCCGGTCGGCCGGGACGCCCTTCACGTCGTAGGCCCACTTGCGGGCCACCTTGATGCCGCTCTCGACCGCCTCCGCGCCGGTGTTCATCGGCAGCACCATGTCGAGCCCGGTCAACTCCGCGAGCCGCTCGGCGAATTCGGCCAGCCTGTCGTTGTGGAAGGCGCGGGAGGTGAGGGTGAGCTGGTCGAGCTGGCGGTGGGCGGCCTCGATCAACACCGGGTGGCGGTGGCCGAAGTTGAGGGCCGAGTAGCCCGCGAGCATGTCGAGGTAGCGGCGGCCCTCGACGTCCTCCACCCAGGTGCCCTCGGCGCGGGCGACGACCACGGGCAGCGGGTGGTAGTTGTGCGCGAGGACCGGCTCCTCGGCGCGGATGAGGTCGGCGGACGTACGGGCACTGGCGGGTGCGGTCATGAGCGGATCTCCTGGGTGCAGCACTTGATGCCGCCGCCGGCTTTGTGGAACTCCGACAGGTCGACGGGGACGGGGACGTAGCCGCGTTCGGCGAGGCGCGAGGCCAGTGCCTCTGCCTGGGGCGCGATGAAGACGTGCAGGCCGTCGGAGACGGAGTTGAGACCGAACGCCATCGCGTCCTCATGGGTCGCGAGCACCGCGTCCGGGAACAGTCGCGCCAGCACCTCCCGGCTGCCCGGCGAGAAGGCCTCCGGGTAGTAGCAGACGGTGTCCTCGTCCAGCACGAACAGCGCCGTGTCGAGGTGGTAGAAGTACGGGTCCACCAGCGTCAGGCTGATCACCGGCACGCCGAAGAACTCCTGCACCTCGCGATGGGCCTCGCGGGTCGTACGGAAACCGGTGCCGGCCAGGACGTAGCGGCCGGTCGGGATGAGGTCGCCCTCGCCCTCGCTGACCGACTCGGGGCGGTACACGTCGTAGCCCGCCGCCTTGAACCACATGTCGTAGTGGTCCGACTCGGGGCGCCGCTCCGGCGCGTGGAAGAGGGAGCCGAAGACGCGGCCGTCGACGACGACCGCCGAGTTCGCGGCGAAGACCATGTCGGGGAGGCCGGGCGCCGGCGCCACCGTGTCGACGGTGTGGCCGTGGGACCGGTAGGTGTCGATCAGCGTCCGCCACTGCTCCTGGGCGAGATCGACGTCCACCTGGGCATCGGGATGCATCCAGGGGTTGATCGCGTACTGCACGGCGAAGTGTCTGGGTTCGCAGACGAGAAAGCGCCGCCGGCGCCGCACACGGGTGTCGGGCACAGAGGGGTCCCTCCGCTTCCTGTGATGACGACTGGGGTTGACACCACGGTAGGAAACGACCTATACGCCCGACAAGCGATGAGCGCTGCGTGTCTACGCAGGAACGCTGCGTCTTTCGTGCCCTCAACGCACGTCTGATGCGTCTCCCGGCGCCGGATGGGTGGCGCCCGCTTCCGGGCTTTCCGGGAGGAGGTGGGACAGCACCATCACGCTGATCGTCTTCCGGATGAACGGCTCCTGCCGGATGCGCTCCAGGACCTCCTCGAAGTGGTCCACATCGGTCGCCCGCACATGCAGCAGCGCGTCCGCGCCACCGGTCACCGTCATCGCCGCGGTGATCTCCGGATGGTTGCGCACCACCTCCGCGAGCCGCCTGGGGGGCGCGGCGCCCTCGCAGTACACCTCCACGTACGCCTCCGTGCGCCAGCCGAGCGCGGACGGCCGCACCGTCGCCGTGAACCCGGTGATCACCCCCGTCTCCCGCAGCCGGTCCACGCGCCGCTTCACCGCCGTCGCGGACAGCCCGATCGCCGCGCCGATCTCGGCGAAACTGGTCCTGGCGTTCGCCATCAACGCGGTGATGATCTTCCGGTCGAGTTCGTCGAACGGAGTGGTCCTGCTGTTCATGTCGGCACTGTATCCAGCGCGAACGTCCACGCCCGGTACATGTCCAGCCGTACGAATTACTCCTACACTCCACCTTCATGCTGCGCGCCCTCGCCGTCGACGACGAACGCCCCTCGCTGGAGGAGTTGCTCTACCTGCTCAACGCCGATCCACGCATCGGCAGCGCGGAGGGCGCGGGCGACGCGACCGAGGCGCTGCGCCGTATCAACAGGGCCCTGGAATCAGGCCCGGACGGACCGGAGGCGATCGATGTCGTGTTCCTCGACATCCAGATGCCCGGCCTCGACGGACTCGACATGGCACGGCTGTTGACGGGTTTCGCCCAGCCGCCGCTCGTCGTGTTCGTCACCGCGCACGAGGACTTCGCCGTACAGGCCTTCGATCTCAAGGCAGTTGACTACGTCCTGAAACCCGTCCGCAAGGAACGCCTCGCCGAGGCGGTACGCCGCGCCGCCGAACTCGGCGGATCCGCACCGCGGATACCCGTGCACGAACCCGACCCGGACCACATCGCCGTCGAACTCGGCGGTGTCACACGGTTCGTGGCCGTCGACGACATCACCCACGTCGAGGCCCAGGGCGACTACGCCCGCCTGCACACCGACCGGGGCAGCCACCTCGTCCGCATCCCGGTGTCCACGCTGGAGGACCGCTGGCGCGCCCGGGGCTTCGTCCGCATCCACCGCCGCCACCTCGTCGCCCTGCGCCACATCGGCGAACTCCGCCTGGACGCGGGCACGGTGAGCGTCCTGGTCGGCGGCGAGGAACTCCAGGTCAGCCGCCGTCACACCCGCGAACTGCGGGACCTGCTGATGCGGAGGTCCTGACGGTGCCTCAGGACCCCACCGAACGCAGGGTGGTTGTCACCGGCCCACCCCGCCGCACCCGCCGCGCCTCCGGCTACTCCCGCCCCCGCACCGAGATCGACGAACAGACCACCCTCGGCCACACCTACGTCCGTTCCCTCATGCGCACCCAACTCCGCGCCGCCCTTCTGGTGTTCGCGGTCCTCGTCCTCCTGGTCGGCCCCCTGCCCCTCGTCTTCGCGGCGACCCCGGACTCCCACCGCCTCGAATGGCTGATCCTCGGCTTCTGCCTCTACGCCCCGCTCGTCCTCCTCGCCCTCTGGTACGTGCGCCGCGCCGAACGCAACGAACGCGACTTCGTCCGCCTCGTCGAGGACCGCTGAGCCGGGTGAACTCCAGTTACGCGGTACCGGCGGTGGCCCTCGTCGTCGTGGTCACGGTCCTCGTCGGCGCCTTCGGCCTGCGCATCTCCCGCACCACGTCCGACTTCTACGTCGCCTCCCGCACCGTCGGCCCCCGCCTCAACGCGGCCGCCATCAGCGGCGAGTACCTCTCCGCGGCCTCGTTCCTGGGCATCGCCGGTCTGGTCCTGGTCCAGGGCCCGGACATGCTCTGGTACCCGGTCGGCTACACGGCCGGATACCTGGTCCTGCTGCTGTTCGTCGCCGCCCCGCTCCGCCGCTCCGGCGCCTACACCCTCCCCGACTTCGCCGAGGCCCGCCTCGCCTCACACGCCGTACGACGCCTCGCGGGCGCCTTCGTCGTCGGCGTCGGCTGGCTGTACCTCCTGCCCCAACTCCAGGGCGCGGGGCTCACGTTGACCGTCCTCACCGGCGCCCCCGACTCGCTCGGCGGCCTGATCGTGGCGGTCGTGGTGGTCGCCACCGTCGCCGCCGGCGGCATGCGCAGCATCACCTTCGTCCAGGCATTCCAGTACTGGCTGAAGCTCACCGCATTGCTCGTCCCCGCCCTCTTCCTGGTCCTCGCCTGGCAGAGCGACGGAGCACCCCGGCACGCCTTCGGGGAACCGGCGACATTCCGCGAACAACGGGCGGTTAGGGTCGACGAGACACTCGACCTCAGACTCGACCGCCCCCTCACGGTCACCGTGACCGGCAAGGTCGACGGTCACACACATGACGGCGCGAGACTCCAACTCCCCACCGGAACCCACCACATCGAGCGTGGCACCCGCCTCACCTTCGCCAAGGGCGACCCCGTCCCCGTAGCCGACCGGGGCACCAACGGCGGCATGTCGACCTCCCTGGCCGCCAGCCGCGAGGAACGCCCGCTGTACGCCACGTACGGCCTCATCCTCGCCACCTTCCTCGGCACCATGGGCCTGCCGCACGTCGTCGTCCGCTTCTACACCAGCCCGCACGGCGTCGCCGCCCGCCGCACCACGGTCGCCGTCCTCGGCCTGATCGGCGCCTTCTACCTTCTCCCGCCCGTCTACGGCGCCCTCGGCCGCCTGTACACCCCCGAACTCACCATCACCGGCGACGCCGACGCGGCCGTCCTCCTGCTGCCCGACCGCATGATCGGCGGCGTCGGCGGCGATCTGCTCGGCGCGCTGGTCGCGGGCGGCGCCTTCGCCGCGTTCCTGTCCACCGCGTCGGGACTCACCATGGCGGTGGCCGGGGTCCTCACCCAGGACGTCCTCCCCTCGCGCGGGGTACGGCACTTCAGGCTCGGCACGGTCCTCGCCATGGCCGTACCGCTGGTGGCGAGCGTGGTCGTCGGCGGACTGCCCGTCGCCGACGCCGTGGGGCTCGCGTTCGCCGTATCGGCGTCCTCCTTCTGCCCGTTGCTGGTCCTCGGCATCTGGTGGACCCGGCTCACCCCGCCCGGTGCGGCGGCCGGGATGCTGGTGGGCGGCGGGTCGGCGTTCGTCGCCGTGGCCGCGACCATGGCGGGCTTCCCCGGCACCGGCCCCCTGCATGCCCTGCTCGCGTGGCCCGCGCTCTGGTCGGTGCCGCTGGGGTTCCTCACGATGGTGCTGGTGTCCCTGGCCACACCGGGGCGGGTGCCGACGGGAACGGCGGCGATCCTGGCGCGGTTCCATCTGCCGGAGGAGCTGCGGGCGGAGGTGAAGGCGTGAGAGCAGCGCCTGGAAACGTGATCGAGGTGCGCGTATGAGCGGATTCCTGGCCGGCCTCTGCGTCGCCGTACTCCCCCTGCTCGCCGCCGGTTTCTGGCTCGGCCGCCGCACCGCACGCCCCGAGAACCTCGGGGGACTCGGCACCCCCGTCGAACACGCCACCTTCCAGACACTGCACACCGCGTCCCTCGCCGCACCCCCGCTGCGCGCTGGTCTCACGGAGGAGACGGCCCGCCGCTCGGCCCGCAGACTGCGCACGCTGCTCGGCACGGACGCGCTGTGTCTGACCGACCAGAAGCAGGTCCTCGCCTGGGACGGTGTCGGTGACCATCACCGGGCCGAGATCATGGAACGGCTCGCGGGCCCGCTGGAGACCGGCCGGGGTGAGGCGTTCCGGCTCAACTGCGACGCCCCCGACTGCCCGTTGCGCTGGGCGGTGGTCGCCCCGCTCACCGTCGACGACCGGGTCCACGGAGCGTTGGTCGCCTGCGCACCGCGTGAGTCGGCGGTCCTGGTCCGAGCCGCTGGAGAGGTGGCCCGCTGGGTCTCCGTACAACTTGAGTTGGCAGACCTGGACCAGTCCCGCACGCGCCTGATCGAGGCCGAGATCAAGGCACTTCGGGCCCAGATCTCCCCGCACTTCATCTTCAACTCGCTCGCCGTGATCGCGTCCTTCGTCCGCACCGACCCCGAGCGCGCCCGCGAACTCCTCCTGGAATTCGCCGACTTCACCCGCTACTCGTTCCGCAGGCACGGCGACTTCACCACCCTCGCCGACGAACTCCACGCCATCGACCACTACTTGGCGTTGGTCCGGGCCCGCTTCGGCGAGCGCCTCTCCGTCACCCTGCAGATCGCCCCCGAGGTGCTGCCGGTCGCGCTCCCGTTCCTCTGCCTCCAGCCGCTCGTCGAGAACGCCGTCAAGCACGGCCTGGAGGGCAAGGCAGACAAGAGCCGGATCAGCATCACCGCACAGGACGCGGGCGCCGAGGCACTCGTCGTCATCGAGGACGACGGCGCCGGCATGGACCCCGACCTGCTCCGCCGCATCCTCGCGGGCGAGGTCAGCCCCTCGGGCGGCATCGGCCTGTCCAACGTCGACGACCGGCTCCGCCAGGTCTACGGCGACGACTACGGCCTCGTCATCGAGACCGCCGTAGGAGCGGGCATGAAGATCACCGCCCGGCTGCCCAAGTACCAGCCGGGCGTGCACTCGGCGAGCCGGCGGAGCGAGCCGTAGCGGGCCTCAGGTGCTGCGCGTGGCCACCATCCCGAGGGTGATCAGCCCGAGCACGACCCAGCCGAACCACAGCCAGCCGTTACTCCCGAGCGCCACCGTGTAGGCCGTCACCACCACCAGACCGCCGACGGTGATCACCCCCATGGTCTTCGTGGAACCGGGCATCGCAACACCCTCCTCATGGTTCGTCCCCCTCCATGGTGCCCCCGTTCTGCCTCCGAACGGCGCAGACGACGAAATGTGTGCCCGACTTCCACGGTCCCTGACTCGTCCAGGAGGCCGCCTCGTACACCGACGGATCGAAGCCGTAGTCGGCCGGCGGGACGTCCCGGGCACACGCGGCGTCCGATTCCGTGCGGGCCTGGGCCAGCGTGACGCCAGCGCCCAACCGGGTGAACCCGAGCACTTCCTGATCGTGCTTGCCCGCGCAGGAGACCAGGCTCGCGGCGCGGTCCGAGGGCACGGCCAGACAGTCCCGCTTCTGCATGGTCGACGTATCGGCGAACGCCGACCCGAGGGCGCGACGGCTGCCGAGCGGCCCGTAGACCGGCCCGTGCGCACCCAGCACCAGACACGCGGTGCGCCGCCCGGCGGCCTCGAAACCGGCGTCGGTCGGTACGACCGCGAGCGCCCGCACATCCGCGAGTTTCTCCCGCATCTCCTGCGTCCGCCGCGCACACCGGTCCGCCCCGACCTTGCGCGCCTCGCCCGCGGACGCGGTGGAGACCAAGGCCATCACCTGCCCGTCGGGCACGGAGTTCCGACAGGTGGGGTCGACGGAGAGCCTCGGCGTCCCGTGGAAGAGCTTCCCGCCGGGCCAGTCGGCGGTGACGCAGTCGCCGTTCTTGAGGGGCGCGGAGAGCCCGATGGCCGTGCCGTACGGCGAACTGTCCTGCTGCGCGCTCGTGTTGTCGCCGGGGGGCTGGCGGGCCATGGCATACCAGACGCCGCCCAGGGCCAGGGCGAGCCCGAGCAGGCCCGCGAGGACGGCCTGGCGGAGACGGGGACGGGGGCGGCGGCGCCGGCCGGTGGGAGGTGGCCCCACGGTGGGGGGCGCCGGCGCGGGCTGCCCCTCCCACGGCGACTGTGAACCCAGGTCGGTCTGCGTCCGGGCATAAGATCCCGCCCCCGGGTCCGTCTGCGGCGTGACGATCCGCGCCAGGGCCACCTCGGCCTCCGCCGCCGGAATCCGTCGTAGCGGATCCTTCTCCAGCATCGCGTGGAGCACCGGGGCCAGGGCGCCCGCGCGGACCGGGGGGAGCGGGTCCTCCATGACGACCGCGGTGATCTCGGCGAGCGGGGTCTCGCGGACGAAGGGGCCGTGGCCCTCGACGGCGTGGTAGAGCGTGCAGCCCAGCGAGAACAGGTCGGCCGCGGCGGTCGGCGGCCCGCCCGTGGCCCGTTCCGGCGCCAGATAACCCGCCGTACCGACGAGCACGGACGTCAGCGTGTACCGCGTCTCCCCGGCGTCCGGCTGCACCGAGATGCCGTAGTCCGTGAGCAGGACTCGGGCGTACGGCGAACCGGTGCGGTCCGGTGCCAGCAGGATGTTCGCCGGTTTCACGTCCCGGTGCATGACACCCCGCTGGTGTCCGGCGGTCAGCGCGTCGAGTACGGCGAGTCCGATGCGGGCGCACTCCGCGGGGGCCAGCGAGCCGTGCCGGCCGACCATGTCGCGCAGGTCGACGGCGTCCGCCACGTACTCCATGACGATCCAGGGCAGCCCCTCGTGTTCCAGCACGTCATGGACGGTCACCACATGGGGGTGCCCGCGCAGCCCCGCCGCGTTCCGCGCCTCGGCCCGGGCTCGCGCGACCCGGGCCTCCCGCTCGGCCTCTGCGGAGGCCGGGTTGCTGAACACGATCTCCTTGAGCGCGACTTCACAGGCCAGCCGCTGGTCATGTGCGAGCCACACATGTCCCATCCCGCCACTCCCCAGCCGGTTCAGCAGGAGATAACGGCCTGCGATGACCCGGCCCACTCCCGAGGTCGGCGATCCCTGTGGCATCCGGACTCCTCCTTCCGGGGCTGCGTCACGTCTCGGTCGTGGTGGCGGCGACGGTGGTGGCGGTGACGGTGGTGGCGGTCGGCGTGCCGATCGTCACGGAGGCGCTGGCGGTGACGGGCGCGCTCGTCACCGGGGCGCTGCTGGAGACCGGTGCGCTCGGCGGGGGCGAGTGGGACACCACCGAGGGTGAACCGGTCGTAGGCGTACCGGTCGTAGGCGAACTGCTCGACGGCGGTGGGTTGGACGACGGGGGTTCACTCGTGGGCGAGGAGGGTGCTGGGGCGGACGTCGAGGGCGGTGCCGTGGACGTGGGCGGAGCCAGCGTCGGCCCGGAGGTCGTCGGACCCGGGGGAGTGGACGTAGCGCCCCCACTCGTCCCACCGGTCACGCTCAAGGTCACGTACTCCCCGAACCGCAGCTCGGTCCCGGCGGGCGGATCGCTGGCCGTGACGTGCGCGTCGTCGGACGGCACCGCGCTCCCGCCGTACCCGACGGCCAGACCCCTGCTCACCAGTTGCCGCCGCGCGTCCCCGAACGTCGCCCCGGCGAGGTCGGGCACCGCGTGCCGCTTCCGGGTGTCGAAGGTGGTGTCGTGCTTGCCCGTCGTGCCGACCGGACGCGTGATGCCGGTGTCGGGATCGTCGACGTCGACGAGGGCGAGCCCCTCCATCTGCCGCGGCGCGGGACGCACGGCCACGACCGAGGACGCGTGATATCCGCTCCACTTCTTGTTGCCGTCCGCGAACTTGACGGAAATGCGGCTCGCGTCGCCTTTGAAGGGGCGCAGTGGATTTCCGCACGAGCACTTCGCGGCCGGTTCCCCCTGGTCGTCGACGAGAATCGCGATTCCCGACTGGAGAAGGGAGTTGTAGGGCGTGGCCTTTCCCTTTTTGTAGTCGTGGTTCTGTACGAGAGTGTCGTGACGCAGGAGTACGGGTGTGAGCCGGTCCAGATAGGCCGGTATCCAGTCCGTGGTGATACCCAGGACGCCCGACCAGGCAACGGCCTTCTGATGATTGGCGGGATCGGTCAGAAACCTCTTGAGTTTCGCCACGTCACAGATGGTCGGCTTCGTGGTGCCCCCGTACAGCCCAGGCGTGTCCCCTTGCTGCAAGCTGCCCCGTACGGGCCTCGATCGGACCTCGGCGTCCTGCCCCAGTCCCTGTTTCTCGTCGAAGAAAGGCGCGAGCGACGGAACTCGGGCGGCAACCGCCTGCACGGCGAACAAATGTGCGCCCCCGCCGCATCCACTCAGCCCACTCACGACCAGGGCACACGCAAACAGCACGGCGATCCTGCGGATCACCGGAATTCCGGTCCTTTGCACAACAGCGCGAAATGTCACTACCGCTCCCCCCGGCCGCGGTTCCCCCATCGCGCTTATGCTACTGAACGAAATTCCCGTTCAGTTGCCGCATGTGTTCAACTGCTTCGTGTGTTCAATGAGGCCAAATAGGCGTTGTACGCCTCGAGTTCCTTGTCGCCGTCCCGGTCGGCGGCCCGGTCCTGGCGCTTGGCCTGGCGCTGCTCGGAGCTGTACCACTGGAACAGCAGGGCGATCAGCACCAGCACGGACGGCACCTCGCTGAACGCCCAGGCGATACCGCCGGCCGCGTTCTGATCGGAGAGCGCGTCGATGCCGAGGGAGGCGGGCGGGTTCTTGAACGTCTCGACCATCGGCTCCGACGCCATCATCAACGCGATGCCGAAGAACGCGTGGAACGGCATCCCGGCGAACAGCTCCAGCATCCGCATCAGATAACCCGGCCGATTCGGCCCCGGATCCACGCCCATGATCGGCCAGAAGAACACCACACCCACCGCGAGGAAGTGCACCATCATCGCGATGTGCCCGGTCTTCGACCCCATCAGGAAATCGAAGATCGGCGTGAAGTACAGCGCGTACAGGCTCGCGATGAACAGCGGGATCGTGAACGCGGGATGCGTGATGATCTTCATGTACCGGCTGTGCAGAAACATCAACAGCAGCTCGCGGGGCCCTTTGTGCCCCCTGGCCGCCGGAGGCAGCGCGCGCAATGCCAGCGTGATCGGAGCGCCGAGCAGCAACAGGATCGGCGTCAGCATGCTGATGACCATGTGCTGCACCATGTGCACGCTGAACATGACCATTCCGTAGTCATTGAGCTTGGTGCACATCACCAGCCCGATGGTCAGCACACCGATGACGAAGGAGATCGTCCGCCCCACAGGCCACGAGTCCCCCCGCCGCCGCAACCGCACGACCCCCCAGCCGTACAGCCCGAGCCCGAGCAGGCAGGCGGTCAGGAAGAACGGGTCGGCCGACCAGTCAAGCCCGCGCGCAAAGGTGAACGGCGGCAGATCCATGGTCATACCGTGCCCGCCGTGATCCATCGAACGGCTCCTGATTCGTGGGGGTGTGCGTCATCTGTCCGCACCAGAGTAGAACCGCCCCCGGTCACTTCTGCGACCGGGGCCAGCGGAACCCCCTAAGGGGCGCGGGGAACTGCGCGACAAGCCACGACGAACCCGCACCCGACGAATCACCGAGGCACGCTCAGAGCACGCACTCAGCCTCTTCATACCGATCAGCGGGAACGGTCTTCAGAGTCTCAACCGCATCGGCCAGCGACACCATCACGATGTCGGTCCCCTGAAGCGCGGTCATCTTCCCGAACTCCCCCCGATGCGCGGCCTCCACCGCATGCCACCCAAACCGAGTGGCCAGCACCCGGTCGTACGCGGTCGGAGTACCCCCACGCTGCACATGCCCGAGAATCACCGGCCGCGCCTCCTTACCGAGCCGTTCCTCCAGCTCGATGGACAGCTGCCGAGCGATCCCCGCGAAGCGCTCGTGGCCGTAGACATCCTTCTTGCCCTCGTCGAAGTCCATGGACCCGGCCCGAGGCTTGGCACCCTCGGCGGCAACCACGATCGCAAACCGCTTGCCCGCCGCGAAGCGTTCGCCGACCCGCGCCGCCAACTCCTCGATGTCGAAGGGCCGTTCAGGTACGACGATGGCGTGCGCGCCGGCCGCCATGCCGGAGTGGAGCGCGATCCAGCCGGTGTGGCGGCCCATGACCTCCACGACGAGGACGCGCTGGTGGGACTCGGCGGTCGTCTTGAGCCGGTCGAGGGCCTCCGTAGCGACACCGACGGCCGTGTCGAAGCCGAAGGTGACGTCCGTGACCGCGATGTCGTTGTCGATGGTCTTGGGGACGCCGACGACCGGGAGACCGGCGTCGTACATCAGCTTGGCCGCCTTGAGCGTGCCCTCGCCGCCTATCGGGATGATCGCGTCGAGGCCGAGCTCCTCGACATGGCCCCGGGCCCGCTCGACGCCGTCCCGGAGCTGGGAGGGCTGGACGCGGGAGGAGCCGAGGATCGTGCCGCCGCGAGCGAGGATGCCGCTCACCGCGTCGAGGTCGAGCTTGAGGTAGTCGCACTCCAGGAGGCCCTTCCAGCCGTCCCGGAAGCCGATGACCTCGTCGCCGTGGTCCACGACGGCGCGGTGCACGACGGACCGGATGACGGCGTTCAGGCCGGGGCAGTCGCCGCCGGACGTGAGGACACCAATGCGCATAGCCCGAAGAACCTTCTCAACGTGGGCCGAAACCGGACCACGTTGTCCGGTACGAACCCCGCCACCCTAACGGCAGGAGGGGGCGGGGTCGTAGCATGCGTCCGCCTGCTGGACGACCCCGCTCACCTGCGCGGACGTACCGTCAGACGGGCTGGTTTCCGGTATCCGAAGAGGAGATGGACACCGGGTTCAGGCGGGCTGCTGAGCTGCGCTGATGCGCTCGTTGCGGAGCGCCTCGTACCAGCGGTCGTCGATCGGCGGCAGCGCGTTCACATCGAGGGCCAGCTTCAGCAGCAGGTCCGCGATCAGCGGGTTGCGGGCGAGCACGGGCCCGTGCATGTACGTGCCGAACACCGTGTCGTTGTACGCGCCCTCCGTGCCGTCGCCCGTGCCGTTGCCCTTGCCGAGCCGCACCTGCGCGAACGGGCGGGCGGTGGGGCCGAGATGGGTGACGCCCTGGTGGTTCTCGAAGCCGGTCAGCTGGGGCAGGCCCAGGCGCGCGTCGATGTCGCCGAGGACATCGCCGACGCACCGCTCGCCCTCGCCGCGCGTCGACACCACGTCGAGCAGGCCGAGGCCGGGCTCGCGCTGGCCGAGGTCGTTGATGAACTCGTGGCCGAGGATCTGGTAACCGGCGCACACCGAGAAGACGATCGCGCCGTTGCCGACCGCCCGGTGCAGGCCGCCGTCACGGCGTAGCCGCTCCGCGGCGAGGCGCTGCGGACGGTCCTCGCCACCACCGATGAGATAGATGTCGCCCGAGGTCGGGATGGGCTGGTCGCTGCGCACGTCCAGCCGGGCCACGTCGAGGCCGCGCTGCCGTGCCCGGCGTTCCACGACAAGGGCGTTGCCCTGGTCGCCGTAGGTGCTCAGCAGGTCCGGGTAGATCCACACCAGACGCAGCTGGTTGTCGCTCATGGTCAATTCGTCCTCTGAGTCTCAGTTGCCGACGCGGCGGCGCAGGTCCTGGAACGCGGTGTAGTTCGCGATGACCTCGATGCGGCCGGGCGGGGCCAGCTGCACGGCCTGGTCGAGGTTGTCGCAGACCTGGAAGTGCTGGTTCGCCACTTCCAGGCGGACCGCGAGGTCCAGCTTGCGGTCGCCCACGACGAAGATGGGGTGGCCGGTCAGTCGGGTGTAGTCGACGTCCCAGAGCCACGAGGTGTCGGTGCCGTCGGCGCCGCGCGCGTTCACCGAGAGGATCACCGGGGTCGGCGGCGGATCGATCAGGCTGAACGTCTCGAGCCAGCCCGCCGGGTTCTTCGCGAGCAGCAGCCGCAGGTCGCGCTGCATGAACTGGACGACGTCATAACGCCCGGCGACGGCCTGCACCCGGTACATGCGCTCCAGGGCGACCTGTGGCGGCACCCCGAAGACGGCGGCGACGGCGGCGGAGGATGCGGCGTTGGCCTTGTTGGCACGCCCCGGCAGCTGAAGATGAATGGGCCAGGCGGAACCGTGCGGGTCGAGGACGTGATCCCCGGACAGCGCCCAACTCGGCGTGGGCCGGCGGAATCCGCACTCACCGCAGAACCAGTCGTCACCGGGCCGCTGCATCACGCCACCGCAGGACGGGCAGGACCAGGCGTCGTCCTTCCACATCTGCCCGGCGGCGACCCAGATCACGTTGGGGGAGGAGGAAGCGGCCCACACGACCAACGGGTCGTCGGCGTTGGCGACGACGACGGCCTTGGAACCCGACAGCCCCTCACGCCAGTTCTCCGCGAGCATGCGGGTCTCGGCCGCGCGGTCCAACTGGTCGCGGGAGAGGTTGAGCAGCGCGATGCACTTGGGGTCGGTGTCGCGGGCGACACCGGCGAGGTACTTCTCGTCGACCTCGATGACACCGAACTTCGCGTCCGAGCCACCGGCCAGCGCCGAGGTGATACCCGCGGGCATGTTGGCGCCGAGCGCGTTCGAGACGACGGGCCCGGCGGCGCCGAGGGCCTCGGCGATGAGCCGGGTCGTGGTCGTCTTCCCGTTGGTGGCCGAGACGAGCGTCACGTCCAGGCTCTGCGCGAGCCGGGCGAGCAGGTCGGGGTCGAGTTTGAGTGCCACTCGGCCGCCGATCACCGATCCGCTGCCCCGCCCCGCGGCACGCGATGCCGCCGCGACCGCCTTGCCCGCCGTCACGGCCAGCTTGGCCCGCGGCGTGAGCGGGTCCGAGTTGCCTGCCATCAGTTCTCGATCCTCCTTGCGTACGCGCCGCGCCTCTGCCTCCGGCAACGTGGTGTGGACCTCAGCCTATCGAGATCCTTATCGGTGCCCGAACCGCGGCACCGCGAACCCCTCGCGGCGGGCGTGCGCCGTAGAGAACCGTACCCTTGCGCCCATGCGATACGGCTCCATCCCGGGCGCCCACGGGCGAGTCCGCCCCCTCACCCTGCTCGGCGACCCACTGCTTCACACCTCCTGCGCGGAAGTAACAGACTTCGGCCCGGAACTGGCCCGTCTCGTAGAGGACTTGTTCGCGACGATGTACGCGGCCCAGGGGGTGGGCCTCGCCGCGAACCAAGTGGGCGAGTCCTTGCGGGTGTTCGTCTACGACTGCCCCGACGACGAGGAGACCCGCCACCTCGGCCATGTGGTCAACCCACGCCTGGTGGAGACGGACGGTGTGGTGCTGAGAGGCCCGGAAGGCTGCCTGTCCCTACCGGGCCTGGAGGCGGGGACGGAGCGCTACGACCACGCGGTCATCGAGGGCTTCACGGCGACCGGCGACCCGATCACCGTCCACGGCACGGGTTGGTTCGCACGCTGCCTGCAACACGAGTACGACCACGTGGAGGGCCGGGTGTACGCGGACCGCGTAACGGGCTGGCGCCACAACCGCTTGATGAGACAAGTGGCCCGAGCGTCCTGGCACCGGCCGGGGTGACGTTTTCAGGGGCGCGGGGCTGTGTCGATGTACGGCTCCGCCGCGAGGGCGCGACCACCTCTCGACATCGGTGGGCCAGGCTCCTAGGGGCGCGGGGCTGTGTCGATGTGCGGCTTCGCCGCGAGGGCGCGATCACCTCTCGACATCGGTGGGCCAGGCTTTTAGGGGCGCGGGGCTGTGTCGATGTGCGGCTTCGCCGCGAGGGCGCGATCACCTCTCGACATCGGTGGGCCAGGCTCCTAGGGGCGCGGGGAACTGCGCGACCAGCCCCCACGCACCCGCAGCCGAAATGTGACCCTTAGAACCCCGGTCCACCCACCTTGTCCCCGGCGGCAGCCAACCGCCCCCACAACAGATCAGCCAGACTCCGCACCAACTCGGCCCGGGAACAAGGCCGTTCACCCAGCCACCAGTCACCCGCCGCGTGCATCATGCCGACAATCCCATGCCCCCACACCCGAGCCAGCTGCTGGCTGCTGGGCCCGAGATCCACCCGCTCCTCGATGACCTGAGCCAACTCCTCGCCCATACGCCGGAGCAGCGGAACAGAGTGATTCCCGGTGTCGAACCCCTGATCCGCGGTCTGCCCACCCTCAACGGGATGCATCAGAAACCGGTACACCTGAGGAAGCGCCTCGATCGCGGCGAGGTACGTGTCGAGCGTCGCCTCAACCCGCTCCCGACGCTCGGCCGGAGCGTCCAACGCCGCCCGCAACGACGACAACAGGGCATCCGTATGCCGCTTGGCAAGGGCCGCGTACAGTCCACCCTTGTCCCCGAAGTGCCGGTACAGAATCGGCTTCGTAATACCCGCTTCCGCGGCGATCGCGTTCATCGAGGCCTGCGGACCATCACGCAGCACCACTCTGTCCGCGGCCTCCAACAACTCGCGCCGTCGGCGATCGGCGGACCGCTGTTGATCGGTCCGCTGCGTGGTGTCCATGGTCTCTCCCCACCCGTGCTGAATCGGTGACGCCTGCGCAAACTAACACTCAACGGCCCCAACGCCTCGAACGGGCTGCCGAGTGGTCATCGGGAGTTGACTTTTCCTACCCGTCGGTAACAGACTCTGTCGTTACCGCAAGTAACATGCTAGTGCGCTGCTGGAGGAGTCATGGCCGAGTTCACCATGGAACTCAACGACGAACAGAAGGAGGTGCGGGACTGGCTGCACGGCTTCGCCGCCGACGTCATCCGCCCCGCCGCCGCCGAATGGGACGAGCGTGAGGAAACTCCCTGGCCGGTCATCCAGGAGGCCGCGAAGGTCGGCATCTACTCCCTCGACTTCTACGCCCAGCAGTACTTCGACCCCACCGGCCTCGGCATCCCGATGGCCATGGAGGAACTCTTCTGGGGCGACGCGGGCATAGCCCTCTCCATAGTCGGCACCGGTCTCGCCGCGGTCGGCGTCCTCGCCAACGGCACCGAGGAGCAGATCGGCACCTGGATCCCCCAGATGTACGGCGACGCCAACGACGTGAAGGTCGCCGCCTTCTGCTCCTCCGAGCCCGACGCCGGTTCCGACGTGGCCTCCATGCGCACGCGTGCCGTGTACGACGAGGCCAAGGACGAGTGGGTGCTCAACGGCACCAAGACCTGGGCGACCAACGGTGGTATCGCCAACGTCCACGTCGTCGTCGCGGTCGTCGACGCGGACCTCGGCTCCAAGGGCCACGCCTCCTTCATCGTCCCGTCCGGCACGCCTGGCCTCTCCCAGGGCCAGAAGTTCAAGAAGCACGGCATCCGCGCCTCGCACACCGCCGAGGTCGTCCTGGAGGACGTGCGCATCCCCGGTTCCTGCCTGCTCGGCGGCAAGGAGAAGCTGGACGAGCGCCTCGCCCGCGCCCGCGAGCGCGCGAAGGCCGGCGGCGGCGAGCGCGTGAAGAACGCGGCGATGGCCACGTTCGAGGCGTCCCGCCCGGCTGTCGGCGCGATGGCGGTGGGCACCGCCCGCGCCGCGTACGAGGTCGCCCTCGACTACGCGATGACCCGCGAGCAGTTCGGCCGCCCGATCATCGACAACCAGGGTGTCGCCTTCCAGCTCGCCGACATGCGTACGTCCATCGACGCGGCGCGGTTGCTGGTGTGGCGGGCGTCCTGGATGGCCGTCAACGGCAAGCAGTTCACGGCGGCCGAGGGGTCGATGTCGAAGCTGTTCGCGAGCGAGACGGCGAAGAAGGTGACGGGCCAGGCGATTCAGATCCTGGGCGGTAACGGATACACCCGTGAGTATCCGGTTGAGCGGATGCATCGGGATGCGGCGATCTACACGATCTTCGAGGGCACGAGTGAGATTCAGCGGTTGGTGATCGCGAGGACGTTGTCTGGGATGCCTATTCGTTGAGTTTCGGGTGCCGGCCCGGTGGGGGCTGAGCGCGCAGTTCCCCGCGCCCCTTAAAAACACGCATGCCTAAGGGGTTTTAGGGGCGCGGGGAACTGCGCGACCAGCCCCCACCGGGCCGCAGACAAAAAACGACGCAACTCACCGGTGTTTCAAGGGCGTCAGCTGCTCGATGTCATACCGCCCCCGCAACTCCTCGATAGCCGCGTGATCCGGCGGCCCCCCACCCCCGAGAATCTCCAACAGCTCCTCGAAATACCGTTCGTGATCCGGCGGCGGAGACGCCTGGAAAAACATCTTCGCCGCCGTCTCCGTCGGGTTCGAGAACGCGTGCGGACACCCGGGCGGCACGACGATCACCGTCCCCGGAGTCGCCCGTACCACCCGGGAACCCGAACTGGACTCCCAGCGCTGCCAGTTGTCCGGGGTCCGGATCCGCGGCTCGAAGGCGAGGACATCCAGCTCGCCCTCGAGCACGTAGAACAACTCCTCGCTACGGGTGTGCACATGGGCCCCGACATCGAACCCCGGGGGCACCACCACCTCGAAGGTCGACGCGGTCCGGGAGTGCGAGCCGGTCACCTTGAACGTCACGTGCTGCGCGGGTGTCTGGACGACCCGGCCGTGACCGGGCGGCACGAGCAGCCCCTCCGTCGCCGTCATCGGCACCTCACCACGTCACGGGCAGTGCCTCGGGCCCGCGGATCAACGCGCCCTTCTTGAACGGCACTTCGTCGGCCCGGACCGCGAGCTTCAGCCCGGGCAGCCGGTCCAGGAGGGCGTCCACCAGCAGCTCGGACTCCAGCCTGGCCAGCATGTTGCCGGGACAGAAGTGCGGGCCGAAGCCGAAGGACACATGCGGGTTCGGGCTGCGTGTGAAGTCGATCTTCTCGGGGTCCGGGAACACGTCCGGGTCCCGGTTCGCGGCCAGATACGACACGTACACCGGGTCGCCCGCCCGCATCCGCACCCCG
The DNA here is from genome assembly GCF_033335955.1 of Streptomyces sp. N50. Classification (GTDB taxonomy): domain Bacteria; phylum Actinomycetota; class Actinomycetes; order Streptomycetales; family Streptomycetaceae; genus Streptomyces. Next base: position 855,705 of record NZ_CP137549.1, on the reverse strand, counting down.
CGGATCTCCACGTCCTCCATGGCGATCCGGGACAGCCCGACCGCGTTGCGGTGCGGGATGTAGCGCAGCAGCTCGTCGATGGCCTGGGGCCTCAACTCCGGCTCCGCGCGCAGCCGTTCGACGAGATCCGGGCGGGTCAGCAGCAGGTAGAACATCTGCCCGCTGTTGTTGGTGACCGCCTCGCCGCCGATCTGCAGCAGCACCGCGAGGCCGACGGCCTCCTCCAGCGTGATCTCCTCCCGGCCCACGGCGGCACCGAGCAGCGAGGCCACGTCCTCGCCGTCGCTGCCCTCCCGCAGCCCGATGAGATCGCCGAAGTAGGCGCCCATCTCCTGTTTCGCCTTCTCGCTGACCTTGGCGCCGTGCGAGGAGGACAGGATGAGCTGGGTCCAGGTGTGCATGCCGTGCCGGTCGGCGGCCGGGACGCCCATCAGCTCGCAGATCACCGCGATGGGGAAGGGGCTCAGCACGGTCTCGGTGAGGTCGGCGGGCGGTCCGTGCCGCAGCAGCTCGTCGACCAACTCGTCGAGCAGCAGCCGGGATTGCTCCCGCACCCGCTCCACCCCGCGCGCCGTGAACGCCGGGGCCACCGAGCGCCGTAGCCGCGTGTGGTCCGGTGGGTCGAGGAAGCCGACCGCGCCGCGGGCCGGGATGAAGTGCGGGGCGAGCCGGGTCACCGGCTGGTCCATCACCGCCTCGCGGCTGAACCGGGGATCGTTGGTGACCATCCGCACGTCGTCGTGCCGGGTGACCAGCCACGCCCAGCCCTCGCCGTTGGGGAGCTTGATCCGGTTGACCGGACCCTCCCGCATCAGCTTGGCGAGGACCGGGTCGAAGTCCACCCCGGTCAGGTCGAGGGCCGGCCAGGGCCGGACCGGGGGCAGGGTCTCGGTGAGCGTCTCTTCAGTCATGCCGTACTCAAGCCGTCTCTCGGTCGTCGTTGTGCCAGCGGCCCAGGGCCATCTCGGCGGTGATGCCGGGGCCGAACCCGGCGAGCAGTCCGCGCGCCCGGTGTTCGGCGCCGCCCTCGTCGAAGAGCCGGCGCAGCGCGTCCAGCACGACGGCGCTGGCGATGTTGCCGTACTCGGTGAGGGTGGCCCGGCTGAACCGGAACGCGTGCGGGTCGACCTGGAGGAACTTGCTCAGGTCGTCGAGTATTCGGGGCCCGCCCGCGTGGACTATGTAGAAGTCCAGGTCGGCCGCGTCCCAGCCGTGCAGTCCCGCGAGGTCCTGGAGCGCCGGTGCGAGGGGCTCCATGGTGGCCGGCACCCGCTTGTCCAGCAGGAAGTGGAAGCCGGTGGCCCGGACGTCGTACATGATCCACTCTTCGGTCTTGGGGATCAGGTACGACCCGTTGCGCTCCAGCTGGATGCCCGTGCCGCCGCGCCCGCGCACCACGGCCGCTGCGATGCCGTCGCCGAAGAGCCCGTTGGAGAGCAGGGAGCCGATGCCGAGGTCGGTCGGCTGGTAGCACAGCGAGCAGAACTCGCAGGCGACGATGAGCGCGTTGGCGTCGGGGTACGCCGTGCAGAAGTCGTGCGCCCGGTTGATCGCCGCGCCGCCGGCCGCGCAGCCGAGCTGGGCGATCGGGATCTGGCGGGTGGTGGACTCGAAGGCCATCTCGTTGATCAGCCAGGCCGTGAGCGAGGGCATCATGAAGCCCGTGCACGAGACGTAGATGATCACGTCGATGTCGGTGGTGAGGAGCTCCGCCTCGTCGAGCGCGCGCTGCACGACCGAGGGGACCCGGGCCTTCGCCTCGGCCGTGTAGATCCTGTTGCGGTCCTCGAACCCGGGGTGCTTCAGGGTCTCCTCGATGGGCTGCACGATGTGCCGGGTGCGCACACCGGTGTTCTCGATCAGCCGGAGGGCCAGCGGCAGGTTGGGGTGGTCCGCGTGACGGGAGCGCGCCAGCTCCAGCGTCTCCTCCATCGTGATCACGTGCTCGGGAACCGACACCGAGGGCTTGCACAAAGTCGCCATGAACCGTCCCTGCTTTCGCCTTCCGGAAGGCCTTCGCCCGCCGGTCAGAAGGTGGTTCACCTCAGAGGGTGGTGCACCCACGATCACCCGGGAGGACGACGATCTCGCGGTGGACTACTCCAATTCAGGGACACGCCAATAAAGACCGGATCAGCAATTCCTGTGAAAGCAGAAGGCAGGGCGACTTCTCGACCAAGGCTGGGCGCCACCCCCTAAGGGGCGCGGGGAACTGCGCGACCAGCCCCCACCGGCCCGCCACTCAGCAAACTACGAGCCGCCCCCACTGCTATGCGCAATGCACGCAACGTCAATCCGGTCGGCAAGCTTCGCGAGCTCGATCGTCAGCGCGGCCACCGTGTCCTCGTCCAAGCCCTCTTCCCCGGCCTCGACAAGGTGCAGCCACCGCCCACCCACGGTACGCAAAAGCTTGCTGACATCGGCGGCAGCCACCTGCAAGGTCCCGCGGTCGTCGACGATCAGAGGCAGAGTCACTTCGCGGTTCACAGAGGGGATCGTAGCCGCGGAACGCTCACGCTCCGTGCCATACCGTGGTGATGTTGCAGAACTCGCGGATTCCGTGCCCCGACAGCTCCCGCCCGTACCCGGACCGCTTCACCCCGCCGAACGGGAACGCCGGATGCGACGCGGTCATCCCGTTGAAGAACACCCCACCCGCCTCCAGGTCCCGTACGAACCGCTCGACCTCCGCCTCGTCCCGCGTCCACACGTTGGAACTCAGCCCGAACGGCGTGTCGTTGGCGAGGAGGACGGCCTCGTCGAGGTCGCCGACCCGGTACAGCGTGGCGACGGGCCCGAACGTCTCCTCGCGGTGGATCCGCATCTCGCGGGTGATGTCGGTGAGGACGGTCGGCGGATAGAACCAGCCGGGCCCGTCCGGCCGCTCACCGCCGCACAGCACAGTGGCCCCGCTCTCCACCGCGTCGTCGACGAGCTCCTCCAGATCGCTGCGGCCCTGCTCGCTCGCGACCGGTCCGACCTCGGTCTCCTCCGCCAGCGGATCACCGACCGTGAGCGCCTTCATGCCCGCCACGAACCGTTCGGCGAAGGCGTCGAAGACGTCCGCGTGCACGATGAACCGCTTCGCGGCGATGCACGACTGCCCGTTGTTCTGCACCCGCGCGGTCACCGCGATCTGCGCCGCCCGGTCGATGTCGGCGGACGGCATCACGACGTACGGGTCGCTGCCGCCCAGTTCCAGCACCGTCTTCTTGACCATGTCCCCGGCGACGGACGCGACCGCCCGCCCGGCCGGCTCGCTGCCGGTGAGCGTGGCCGCCTTCACCCGCTCGTCGCGCAGGATCTCCTCGATCGCGCCGGAGCCGACCAGCAGGGTCTGGAAGGCGCCCTCCGGGAAGCCCGCGCGGTGGAACAGGTCCTCCAGGTAGAGGGCGGTCTGTGGCACGTTCGACGCGTGCTTGAGCAGACCGACGTTGCCCGCCATCAGCGCGGGCGCGGCGAACCGGATCACCTGCCACAGCGGGAAGTTCCACGGCATCACCGCGAGCACCGGACCGAGCGGCCGGTAGCGGACCAGGGCCCGGGAGCCGCCCGAGTCCTTGACATCCGCCGCGTCCGGCTCCTCGTCGGCGAGGAGTCCCTCGGCGTGGTCGGCGTACCAGCGCATCGACTTCGCGCACTTCGCGGCCTCCGCGCGGGCCTGGTTGACCGGCTTGCCCATCTCGGTGGTCATGGTCCGGCCGATGTCCTGCTGGTCCTCGTCGAGCAGGTCGGCGGCCCGGTGCATGAGCCGGGCGCGCTCGGCGAAGGAAGACGTCCGATACGTACGGAACGTGGCCTCCGCGAGCTGGAGCCGCCGCTCGATCTCCTCGCCGCCCATGGCCTCGTACGTCTTGAGCGTCTCGCCGTTCGCCGGGTTGACCGTCGCGATGGGCATGGCTGACCTCCTGGAGCGGGCTGTGCTTCGACCTTCCCGCGTGGCGCGGGGGACCGCAACGCGTGCACGGCCCTTCAGCCCGAGTGCTCCACCAGCCGGTCGAGAAACGTGGCCTGCGCCGTGACGATGACGGCCCGCGCCCGTTCGAGCCCCAGCCACTCCACGCGATCCAGCTCCGGGAACTCCTGGACCTGCCCGGACTTCGGCGGCCACTCCATCCGGAAGGTGCCGGGAACCATGGCCGCCGGGTCCAGATCCGCCTCGATCGCCCACGCGGTGACGACCTTCCCGTTGGCCTGCCGCACCTCGCCGAGCTCGATCGCCGCACCGTCTGGCGGCGCGATCCCCAGCTCCTCCTGGAATTCACGCCGGGCCGCGTCCCAGGCGGTCTCGTCGGGCTCGTACTCACCCTTGGGCACACCCCACGCCCCGGCGTCCCGGCGCACGAAGAACGGCCCGCCCATATGGCCGAGCAACACCTCCAGCCCGCGATCGGTGTGCCGGAACAACAACAGCCCAGCACTCCGCTTCCCCCGCGCGTCCCGACTCACGGCTTCACCTCCGGATGTGCCGCCAACAACGTCTCCACCGAGTCCGCCTCCTCCGCCCGCTTGTCCTCCCGGTACCGCACGACCCGCGCGAAACGCAGCGTGACACCGGCCGGGTACCGGGTGGACCTCTGTAGGCCGTCATACGCGATTTCCACGACGAGTTCGGGCCGTACGGTCACCACGTGGCCGTCGCTCTCCACGGCCAGCTCCTGGAGGCGCTCGGTCTGCCAGGTCAGCAGGGCGTCGGTCATGCCCTTGAAGGTCTTGCCGAGCATCACGAAGGAACCGTCCGAACTCCGGGCGCCCAGGTGGAGGTTGGAGAGCCTGCCGGTGCGTCGGCCGTGTCCCCACTCGGCGGCAAGGACGACCAGGTCGAGGGTGTGGACGGGCTTCACCTTCAGCCAGGAGGCGCCCCGGCGGCCCGCGTTGTAGGGGGCGTCGAGCCCTTTGACCACGACCCCCTCGTGCCCGCGCTTCAAGGTCTCGGCGAGGAAGGCCTCCGCCGCCGGGACATCCTCCGGGCCGGACACGAGAGTTCGCCGGACCCGCATCGGCTCGGGCACCAACTGGGCCAGTTCCGCGTGCCGTTCGGCGAACGGCAGGTCGAGGAGGTCACGGCCGTCGACGGACAGGACGTCGAAGAACACGGGGGAGACGGGGACCGTCTCGGCGGCCGCGGCCACGTCCACCCGCGATCCGACCCGGCCCGCAGTCTCCTGGAAGGAACGCGGCCGCCCGTCCTCGTCGAACGAGATGACCTCACCGTCCAGGATGAACCGCTCGCCTCTCAACTCCAGGGCGGCAGCGGTCAGTTCGGGCAGCCGGTCGGTGATGTCGTCGAGGGTGCGGGTGTAGAGCCGTACGACATCACCGTCGCGGTGGACCTGGACGCGGATGCCATCGAGCTTCTCCTCGACCGCGCACTCGCCCAGCTTCTCGACCGCCTCGGCGACGGACGAGGCGCTGTGCGCGAGCATCGGCAGGACCGGGCGGCCCACGGTCAGCCGGAAGCGGTCGAGGGAGGCGGGACCCTCGGCGAGCAGCGCCTCGGCCACAGTCTGGAGCGAACCGGCCAGCATCACGGCCCGCCGAACGTCCGTTGCGGGCACGTCAGTTGCCTGAGCCAGGCCCTCCACGGCGACGGCGTCCAGCGCACCCTGCCGGACCTCACCCGTGATCAGCCCGAACAGGAAGCGCTGCTCGTCGGCGGTGGCCGCACCCATCAACTCGCCCACCAGACGCGCCCGTTCGGCCTGCGAACCCGCGCCCGACACCCTGCCGAGGCCGGTGAGCCGGGCGTCCACCTCGCGCACGGTGAGGGTGGGTTCGGCGGCCGGTTCGACGGACTGACTCAGCACCTTCCAGCCGATGCCGAGCCGCCCCTGCGGCAGTCGTCCCGCCAGATAGGGGATGACGATCGGGACGTCATCCGGCGCCGCGTCCCGGAAGAGCTCCGCGAGCAGGGCGATCTTCCGGGACCGCGCCGAGGTGGCGGCGACCTCCTGGGACACATGCGCGAGCCGGGTCAGCAGCATGCAGCCATCGTGCGGCGCGCTCCGCTGATTTTCACGCCGACGAACGGTGGTTTTTCGTCTGCGGGTGCGTTGTGGCTGGTCGCGCAGTTCCCCGCGCCCCTAGGCCGTGTCGAGGTCGGTTATGAGTAGTTCCCCGTTGATCGTGGCCCCGGCCCGGTAGCCGCCTGCCGCCGCGTTCACGACCTGCTCCGCGAAGCCCATCGCGTTGCCCGCCGTCCAGACGCCCGGCACGGTAGTCAGGCCCGTCTCGTCGACCACCGGGTACGCGCCGAACGGGGTCTCGCGCAGTTCGGCGCCCAGCTTCTCCAGCAGGTCCGTCTGCGGGATCGGGCGGGGCGCGACGAACAGGGCCTCACAGGGGTGCGTGGTGCCGTCCGTGAGGCGGACGCCGGTGAGGCGGTCGTCCTCGACGGCCAGTTCGGCTACCTCGCCGGGCACCACGGCGACCCCGGCCGCGGCCAGCCTGCGCAGGTCGTCGTCCGTCAGCTCGGACTCGGCGAGCGTGTGCAGGAACAGGGTCACGTCCTTGGACCACTGCGAGACGATCAGCGCCTGGTGCACGCTCATCGGTGTGGTCGCGAGCACACCGAAGGCCTGGTCGCGGACCTCCCAGCCGTGGCAGTACGGGCAGTGGATGACGTCCCGCCCGAACCGCTCGGCGACCCCGGGGACGCTGGGCAGCTCGTCCTTGAGCCCGGTGGCGACGATGATCCGCCGCGCGTGCACGGTCTCCCCACCCGCAAGCGCTACGGCGAAGCCCTCGCCCTCACCCTTCGTGACGTCCACCGCGCGGTCGCGGACGAGATCGACGCCGTAGCGCGCGATCTCCTCGCGCCCCAGGGCGAGGAACTCGGCCGGAGACATCCCGTCCCGGGTCAGATAGCCCTGCATGTGCGCGGCGGGCGCGTTGCGCGGCTCGCCTGCGTCGACGACGAGCGTGCGACGCCGGGACCGGCCCAGCACCAGCGCGGCGGAGAGCCCTGCCGCTCCACCGCCGATGACGACCACTTCGTAGGTTCCGGTACGTGTCTCGGTCACGGTGACCACCTCCACCCCCGAAGGTCGCCCCATCCCTGCCGTATTGACAAACACGTTTGCCGAAACTGCAATGTCGGTCATGAACGACGACACGGACGAGGTCCTGGCGGAGGTCGGCCCGCGACTGCGGCGGATCCGGAAGGAGAAGGGCGCGACGCTCGCCGGCCTGTCGGAGGCGACCGGCATCTCGGTGAGCACCCTCTCGCGGCTGGAGTCCGGGCTGCGCAAGCCCAGCCTGGAGCTGCTGCTGCCGATCGCGCGGGCCCACCAGGTGCCGCTGGACCAACTGGTGGGGACGCCGCCGGTGAGCGATCCCCGGGTGCGGGCCGAGCCGATCCAGCGGCACGGGCGCACCTACTGGCCGCTCACCCGCCAGCCGGGCGGACTGCAGGCCTTCAAAGTGCTGGTGCCGCAGCGCAAGGAGGAACCCGACCTGCGGACGCACGAGGGCTACGAGTGGCTGTACGTGATGTCCGGACGACTGCGGCTCGTGCTCGCCGAACACGATGTCGTGCTCGCGACGGGAGAGGCCGTGGAGTTCGACACGAGGGTGCCGCACTGGTTCGGGTCCACGGGGGAGGGCCCCGCGGAGTTCCTGAGCCTGTTCGGCCCACAGGGCGAGCGCATGCACGTCCGCGCACGCCCCAAGCAAGGTAAGTGAGGGAGCTTTTTCAGGGGCGCGGGGCTGTATCGATTTGCGGCTCCGCCGCGTGGGCGCGACCAGCCCCCACCAACCCGCAGCCAAAAAACAACACGCACCCACGCCACCGTGACGAACCCGACTGTTCCCTCATCGGCAAGCGACCGCTTAGTATGCAACCGACCCCGGTCAGACAGAGCAGTCCCGTGGAGGCCCCGCATGCAGGCATGGCAAGTGCACGAGAACGGCGAGCCAAGTGAGGCGATGCGCCTGACGGAGGTGGAACGACCCACGCCGGGCGACGGCCAGGTCCTGCTGAAGGTACGCGCCGCGAACATCAACTTCCCGGACGTCCTGATGTGCCGAGGCCACTACCAGGTCAGGCCCCCACTCCCGTTCACCCCCGGCGTGGAGATCTGCGGCGAGACCGAGGACGGCCGCCGAGTGATCGCCAACCCCGCACTGCCGTACGGCGGTTTCGCCGAGTACGCCATCGCGGACGCCGCCGCCCTGCTGCCCGCCCCCGACTCGCTGGACGACGCCGAGGCCGCCGCACTCCACATCGGCTACCAGACAAGCTGGTTCGCCCTCCACCGCCGCGCCCACCTGGAGGCCGGCGAGACCCTCCTCGTGCACGCAGCCGCCGGGGGAGTCGGTAGCGCGGCCGTGCAACTCGGCAAGGCGGCCGGAGCCACCGTCATCGGTGTGGTCGGCGGAGCCGAAAAGGCTGCCGTGGCGCGGGAGTTGGGCTGCGACGTCGTGATCGACCGCCGTACCGAGGACGTCGTCGCGGCCGTCAAGGAGGCCACCGGCGGACGCGGTGCCGACGTGGTCTTCGACCCGGTCGGCGGCGACGCCTACACGCAGTCCACGAAGGTGGTCGCCTTCGAGGGCCGGATCGTGGTCGTGGGCTTCGCGAGCGGCACGATCCCCAGCCCCGGCCTCAACCACGCCCTGGTGAAGAACTACTCGATCCAGGGCCTGCATTGGGGGCTCTACGCGACCAAGAACCCCAAGCTGATCGCGCACTGCCACGAGCAGCTGACCGACCTGGCCGCACGCGGCGTCATCAAGCCGCTGGTGAGCGAGCGCGTCCCGCTGGCCGGTGCGGCCGCCGCCGTGCAGCGCCTCGGCGACGGTGTCACCACCGGCCGGGTCGTCGTCGTACCGTCGCTGGAGAACGGAGCCGCCGTATGAGCGAGGAGACCACGGGAGCGGATGCGGCCGCGGCCGAACTGCGCCGCCGCGCCCAGGAGTTGCTGGCCGCGCACCCGCCGCTGGAGACAGACCAGCTGGACTTCCTCAAGGCCCGCTTCGACGCGGGGCTCGCGTGGGTGCACTACCCCGAGGGGCTCGGCGGACTCGGTGCCCCGCGCGCTCTCCAGGCCGTCGTGGACGCCGAGTTGGAGGCCGCGGGCGCTCCCGACAACGACCCGCGCCGGATCGGCATCGGCCTCGGCATGGCCGCGCCGACCGTCCTGCGCTTCGGCACCGAGGAGCAGAAGAGCCGCTTCCTCAGGCCGCTCTGGGTCGGCGAGGAGGTCTGGTGCCAGCTCTTCAGCGAGCCGGGTGCCGGGTCCGACCTCGCTGCGCTCGGTACGCGTGCCGTCCGTGAGGGCGACGACTGGGTCGTCAACGGGCAGAAGGTGTGGACGTCCAGCGCCCACCTCGCCCGCTGGGCCATCCTCATCGCGCGCACCGACCCGGACGTGCCCAAGCACGCGGGCATCACCTACTTCATCTGCGACATGACGGACCCCGGCGTCGAGGTCAGGCCGCTGCGCCAGATCACCGGCGAGGCCGAGTTCAACGAGGTCTTCCTCACCAACGTCCGTATCCCGGACGCCCATCGCCTCGGTGAGGTCGGCGACGGCTGGCGGGTCGCGCAGACCACGCTGATGAACGAGCGCGTCTCCATCGGCGGCATGCGCATCCCGCGCGAGGGCGGCATGATCGGCCCGATCAGCCGGACCTGGCGCGAACGCCCCGAGTTGCGCACCCACGACCTCCACCAGCGTCTCCTCAAGCTCTGGGTCGAGGCCGAGGTCGCCCGGCTCTCCGGCGAGCGGCTGCGCCAGCAGCTCGTGGCGGGCCAGCCCGGCCACGAGGGCTCCGGCATGAAGCTCTCCTTCGCCCGCCTCAACCAGGAGATCAGCGGCCTGGAGGTCGAACTCCGGGGCGAGGAAGGCCTGTTGTACGACGACTGGACCATGCGCCGCCCGGAACTCGTGGACTTCACCGGCCGTGACGCGGGTTACCGCTACCTCCGCTCCAAGGGCAACAGCATCGAGGGCGGGACCAGCGAGGTCCTGCTGAACATCGTCGCCGAGCGTGTCCTGGGCCTCCCGGCCGAACCGCGCACCGACAAGAACGTCGCCTGGAAGGACCTCGCGCGATGACGGATCTGCTGTACTCGGAGGAGGAAGAGGCGCTCCGCGCCGCCGTCCGGGACCTGCTCACCGACCACTGCGACGCGGCGAGTGTCATCGCCCGCACCGAGTCGGACGCCCCGCACGACCTGTCCCTGTGGAAGTCCCTCGCCGACGGCATGGGCCTCGCCGGTCTCCTGGTGCCCGAGGAGCGGGGCGGCCAGGGCGCCACGCACCGCGAAGTCGCCGTCGTCCTGGAGGAGTTGGGCCGCGCGGTGGCCCCCGTCCCGTACCTCACGAGCGCGGTCGTCGCCACCGAGGCACTCCTCGCGAGCGATGCCGAGGACCTCCTCGCCGAGCTGGCCTCCGGGCGGAAGATCGGCGCCCTCGCCGTCTCCCTGAGCGTCGCGCCGGGCGGTGCCTACAAGGCCGTACGGCATGAAAGCGGCTCCCTGCACGGGGAGTTGACCGGCATCGCGGACGCTGCCGCCGCCGATGTGCTGCTGGTGCCGGGGGAGGACGGCGGGCTGTACGCCGTCGACGCGGGCGCCGTGACCGTCGTACCGCAGGTGTCCCTGGACCTGACGCGGCCGCTCGCGCGCGTGGTGTTCGACGGGGCCGCGGGGCGGCGGATCGGGGATGCCGGACCGGCCGTACGACGCGCTCTGCGGGCCGGGGCCGGGCTGCTCGCGTCCGAGCAACTCGGGCTCGCCGACTGGACGTTGACCGAGACGGTCCGGTATCTGAAGGAGCGCAAGCAGTTCAACCGGCCCGTCGGCGGGTTCCAGGCGCTCAAGCACCGGCTGGCGCAGTTGTGGCTGGAGGTCGTCAGCCTGCGGGCCGCCGCGCGCAACGCGGCCGATGCCCTCGCGACCGGTGAGGACACCGATGTGGCGGTCGCCGTCGCGCAGGCCTACGCGGCGGCCGTCGCCGTCCACGCGGCCGAGGAGGCCGTCCAGTTGCACGGCGGCATCGGCATGACGTGGGAGCACCCGGCCCACCTCTACCTGAAGCGGGCCAAGGCCGACTCGATCGCCTACGGCACGGCGGGCGCCCATCGCGAGGCGCTGGCCGGATTGGTCGACCTGCAAGCTCCTTGAGCGCCATGGAGTGAAGACCGCGGGAAGCCCGTCCCACCTGGGGCGGGCTTTTCCGTGCGCCCCCGCCGAAGGAGTGAACACGCGAGGGCGGTCCGGCCAACTCCTGGCATGTACAGGTTCGTTGGAGTGCTCACAGCCTCATACTCCCTGTGGTTCTAGCCCGCCCCACACGGAGGAACACCATGGCCCTCATCACCCGTCGCAGAGCCCTCACCGCGCTCGGCGCCACCGTCGCGGCCGTCCTCGCGCCGCCCGCGGGCAGCGCCTTCGCCGGCGAACAAGGGCACCGCAAGCGGCCGTTGTGGCGTGCCCACGCCCACAACGACTACGAGCACCCCCGGCCGCTCTTCGACGCCCTCGACCACCGTTTCGGCAGTGTCGAGGCCGACATCTTCCTCGTCGGCGACCAACTCCTCATCGGTCACGACGCGTCCGAACTCGACCCGAGCCGCACGCTCGAATCCCTGTACCTCGAACCGCTCTCGGCCCTGGTGAAGGCCAACCACGGCTCGGTGTACCGGGGTTGGCGCCACCCGCTGCAACTCCTGATCGACATCAAGACCGAGGGCTCCTCGACGTACCTCGAACTCGACCGCCATCTCCTGCGCTACAAGCACCTGTTCACCACCTACGCCCACGGACGCGTCCACCCCGGCGCCGTCACCAACGTCATCTCCGGCGACCGCGCGGCCCGTGTCCCCATGGAGGCGCAGACCGTGCGACGCGCCTTCTACGACGGCCGGCTCACCGACCTCGGCAGCTCGGCGCCCGCGTCCTTCATCTCGCTCATCAGCGACAACTGGCAGACCAACTTCACCTGGCTCGGTGACGGCGCCTTCCCCGACGCCGAACGGCAGAAGCTGCGCTCGATCGTCGCGCAGGCGCACGCCCACGACCAGACCGTGCGGTTCTGGAACACCCCGGACGTGGCGGGACCGGCCCGTGACGCGCTGTGGGACGAACTCTTCGCCGCCGGTGTGGACTTCCTCAACACCGACGACCTGGCCGGGCTGGAAGCGTTCCTGGACGCGCGCCGCACGGCGTGACACCACACGTTCGGGGGACACGTCAGCAGCCCGGACGAACCCTCCGCTACGCCACACTTGCGGCCGAACGCCGCGAACCAGGCATGGCGGCGTGGCGGAGGAGGGTGACGATGGCGATTTCCATCTCTGTGGTGCTGCTGCTCCTGATCCTTGCGGTGATCTTCATGCGCAGCGGCGGGCTGAAGCTCTCCCATGCGCTGGTCTGCGCACTGCTCGGATTCTTCATGGCGAGCACCAGCATGGCGCCCACGATCCACAGCGGCCTGACGGCCACCGCGGATCTGGTGAGCGGCCTGCATCCGTGAGGTCGGTCGCCTGACCGGTTGGCCGATCAGCCGGTCGAGAAGACCCCGACGCCGTTCGGTACGGGACGCTCGGCGCCGCCGCTCGGATGGTTCCGTACCGTGACGGCGCTCGCGCCGGGTGCGCGGGCGACCAGGGTCGTCGAGCCGCCGCCGTCCAGACTGAAGGCGTCGACCGAACCCAACTCCCGCATCTGCGTGGCGACTTCGGCGATCGTCAGACCGCTGCGGTAGGCGACCGCGCCGTCCGTCGCGAACAGCAGCAGACGGTGGCCGCCGTTCGCGATCCCCACGGCGGTGCGGACGGCCGAGGTCGTGTTGTCGAGACCGGCCAGCGGCCGGCCGTTCCGCAGGACGGGGTAGCCGCCGAGGGCGAAGCGGTACGGAACTCCGGACCTCGACGCCACGAGACGGTGCCGTACCTGCACCCGCTCGCCGGTGGACAGCTTCCGCAGCCGCTGCGCACCCGCCTCACGGCCGACGAGGACGGTGGTGCCCGCGGCGATGGCACCGGTGCCGGGAGTGTTGGACGCCGACACGACCCGGCCGTTGCGGACGGTCACCTCATAGGTGTCGGCACTACAGGCGCCGGCCCGGTTCGTGTCCGTGCCACATGTAGCACGCACCCGGGAGACGCTGCCCCACTGTGTGGTGAACGCACCGATGGAGTTCTCCGGGAGCGCGTACTGGTTGAACCCGCCGAGTGTCAGCCGACCATCCGGGGTGCGGACCGATCCGCTGAGGGCGAGGCTGTCCAGCCGGGCCACCCGGTCGGCTCCCACGCCGAGCACGTTCCGGGTGTTCGTGCCGGGCGGCAGCGCGGGCCCGAAGCGCTGGCCGTCCGGCACCGCGGCCTTGAGCGCGATGCCGCTCGCGATGGCGGGTCCGTCGGTGGAGCCGGTGGCCTCGACGCCCGGGTGCTGGGTCTCGGTGATGTTGAAGAAGTCACCGTTGACGCCCGCGACGGCACCTGCCGAGTCGGCGAGCTGGGAGACGGGCTCCCGCGCCGCCACCGCGCCCGGGTACAGCAGGTTGACGCGCACATGGGTGTCGCGCAGGTCCACGACGACCACATGGGCGTGGGTCACACCTTTGGCCGCCGTGATGTCGAACTGCCGGTAGGTGACACCGGGCGCGAGCCGCGTGGTGCCCGGCACGGCGTCGGCCGGTGCCGCCCCCACCAGGGCCGCACCGGCCAGCGCGCCGAATGCCGTGAGATGTGTGAGTACGGATCTGCCTGCTCTTAAACGTTTTTGACGGTGCGTCACAGGATCCCCTGATGTCTCGTCAACTCTCTCAAGTCTCAGGGGAAGTGCAGCAGATGACGGTGACCGGCGGGGCCGCTAGGCGCCGACTACACGGGAACGAGTGAGAAAACGCACCCCCTCGGGTGCCTCCAGCGAGAAACCGCTGCCGCGCCCTGCTACGACGTCCACGATCAGCCGCGTATGGCTCCACACCTCGTACTGACTGCGCGAGATCCAGAAGGTCACGGGCTCGGGCACCCCGTCGACCGCCAGCTCGGCGAGCAGTACGTCCGAGCCGCCGGTGCGGAACTCGCCCTCCGGGTAGCACATGGGCGCGCTGCCGTCACAGCAGCCGCCGGACTGGTGGAACATCAACGGGCCGTGCTGTGCGTGGAGTTGACGCAGCAGATCGGCCGCGGCGGGGGTGAGTTCGACGCGCGGGGTGGTGTCGTCCATGTCAGCCGTCCCAGGGAGGCGGGTGGGGTGGCCCAGCCCAGCACGCGCAAGGTTGCGAGGGGGTTGCGTCCCTGTCCGGCGTACCCGGGAGCGCCGGCTTCTGCACGGCGCAGACTCGACCCGAGTCGTCCTCCTCGGCGCCGGCCACGGCGACCTGGCCGTCCTCGCCGACGCGGAGGTAGGGCAGCCCTGGTCCACCCGCCGCACGATGGGCCTGATCACGGGCTTCCCGCGCCGGACCTTGCGTGACTGAATGTCCGGATACGCGGCGGGCCCCGGGGACGACGTACCGTCCCCGGGGCCCGCGTACGAAATCGCGCTGTTCCGGTGCTTGGATCAGCCCTCGAGGACGCCGGACGCGGCGATCTCGATCTTGGCCTTCGTGGCGCCCGACTGCGAGCCCAGGGACTCGATCTTGTCGATGATCTCCGTGCCCTCGACGGCCTCGCCGAAGACGACGTGCTTGCCGTCGAGCCACGAGGTGACGACGGTGGTGACGAAGAACTGCGAGCCGTTGGTGTTGCGGCCGGCGTTCGCCATCGACAGCAGGTACGGGCGGTCGTGCTTCAGGTTGAAGTTCTCGTCCTCGAACTTCTCGCCGTAGATGCTCTTGCCACCGGTGCCGTTGTGGTTGGTGAAGTCACCGCCCTGCAGCATGAACTGCGGGATGACGCGGTGGAAGCCGGAACCCGCGTAGCCGAAACCGTTCTGCCCGGTGGCCAGCTCGCGGAAGTTGCGGGCGGTCTTCGGGACGACATCGTCGAAGAGGTTGAAGACGATGCGGCCGGCGGGGGCGCCGTCGATGGTGATGTCGAAGTAGACGTTGCTCATGGTCAATTCTGTCACTTTCGGTGTGTTGCACCCTCTGCCTGGCGTGGCCGTGTGCCGAACACCAGGCCGTTACGTCAAAGGGCTCTGATCGGAGTCCAGTCCGTCGAACTCTATCCACAGAGCAGGGCTCGTGCGTCGGCGCCGGCTTCCGGAGGCGGGGCGCGGGCCCGTGCCGTACGGCTCTCCCGGGCGGGAACGCGCGTGGTAGCGTTTGTATACAAACTGTATGCGATGTCTGGGGGTTGCCGTGGCGTCCGGTCGGGAGAAGGCCTACGCGTATCTCAAGGACACGGTGCTGACGGACCCCGGGATGCAGGGGGCCTTCCTGTCGGAGCAGGACCTCGCCGATCGTATCGGCGTCTCCCGCACCCCCATCCGCGAGGCGCTCCTGATGCTCGCCGCGGAGGACCTGGTCGAACTCGTCCCCAAGCGCGGCGCCCGGGTGGCCCCCCTGACGGGGCGCGAGGTCCGGGAGCTGATGGAGCTGCGCGGCATGGCCGAGCGGTACGCGGCCGAGCGGCTCGTCGCGGCCGGGCGGGTGCCCCTGGAGGAACTCCGCTCCCTGCTGGAACAGCAGCGCGCGCTCACCGGCGCCGAGGAGGCCCACGAGTTCATCGCCGTGGACCACCGCTTCCACGCGTCCCTGGTGTCCGCCGTGGGAAACACTCTTCTGGACCGGCACTACGACGGTCTGCGCAGCCGCCAGGTCCGCGCCGGGGTGGTTGCCGTCTTCAACCAGCAGGGCCGGCAGAAGGCGGTGCTCGACGAGCACGAGGCCATCGTCGACGCCCTCGCCGCCGGTGACGCGCGGGCCGCGTGCGCGGCCATCGACCACCACCTGCGGTCGACCCTCAAGGTGCTCCTCGACGGCTGACGCCGGTCCTCGGCGGTCAGGGGTAGGTGATCACGAGCATCGTCACACCGTCCGCCGAGGTCCACGGCCCGTGCGGCATTCCCGGAGGACGGCAGGCGTACATGCCCGCCGTGAAGGTGCGGTCCAGCGTCAGGTCGTGCATCGCCCCCTCGACGAGGTAGACCTCCTCCCATACGTCGTGCAGGGCCACGCCCGCGGCCGAGGAGTCCGTGCCCGGAGCCCAGCGGACGAGCGCGGTGCGCCGCCCGCTGTCGGGATCCTCGGCCAGCACACACTCCTCGACGCCGGGTCCCGTGCCGGTCCAGGGCCCGTCGGGGTGGTGGAACTCCAGCTCGGGCCCGCTCATCGCCACACCTCCGGCCGCCGGTTGGCCAGCACGGACGTCTTCTCGCGGACCGCGCCGACCTCGTCGACGTCCAGGTCGGTCAGGAGCAGCTCCGGTTCGGCGCCGAGGGAGGCCCGTACGGTCCCGTCGGGGCCGACGACCAGGCTGTGGCCGATACCGGTCGGCGCCGGGCCCGGACCGGTGCCGGGGTCGGCCTGACCGACGGCGGCGACCCAGACCGTGGCGTCCAACGCGCGGGCCCGCACCAGCAGTTGCCACTGGTCGAGCTTGCCGGGACCGGCACCCCAGGAGGCCGCCAGCAGGGTGCCCACCGCCCCGGCGTCGGCATGCGCCCGGAACAGCTCGGGGAACCGGACGTCGTAGCAGGTGGCCAGCCCCAGCCGGACCCCGTCCACGTCGATCACGGCGGGACGGGAACCCGGGGCCACGGTCTCGGACTCGCGGAAGCCGAAGGCGTCGTAGAGATGGATCTTGTCGTACGACTCCTCGACGCCGGGGCCGGTGGCCAGCAGGGTGTTGGTCACCCGGCCCTCGCCGCCCGGGGTGAACATGCCGGCGACGACGACTGTGCCGGTCGCGCGGGCGATCTCACGGATCCCGTCGGCCCATGGTCCGTCCAGTGGCTGGGCGAGCGGGGCGAGGGGTGTGCCGAAGCAGGCCATCGACGCCTCCGGGAAGACGACGACACGGGCTCCGGCGTCGGCGGCGCGGCGCGTCCACTCCTCGATGAGGCGCAGGTTCTTCTCGGGATCGGGGCCGGTGGTGAGCTGGCTGAGGGCGGTCCGCATGGGCGGGGTCTCCTTGTCCGGGGCGGGGTGGCGTGGGTGCTGTCAGTGGGCCAGGGGAGCGTCCGCCGTGGCCGGGGGCTTCGGTGCGGCGAGTTGGGCGTCTTCGTCCACGGCGGCTTCCGGGTTGCGGCCCAGCATGACGCCCACCAGGGATATCGCCGAGGCGAGGGCGATGTACAGGGCCAGCGGTACCCAGCTGTCGTAGGCGCTCAGCAGGGTGGTGAACAGGAGCGGGGCGATGGCGCCGCCGATGATGCCGGCCAGGGTGTAGGCCAGCGAGGAGCCGGTGTAGCGCAGGCGGGGGGAGAACTGTTCGGCGATGAAGGCGGCCTGTGGGCCGTAGAGGCAGCAGTGGATCACCAGGGCGACGAGGACTCCGGCGGCGAGCGGCAGCCAGGAGCCGCCGGCGGCCATCGGGAAGAACACGAACGGCCACACGGCGGCGGCGACCGCTGAAGTGCCGTACAGCAGGCGCCTGTTGACGCGGTCGGAGAGGGCGCCGGCCAGGGGCATCAGGAAGACCTGGACCGAGGAGCCGATGAGGA
The DNA here is from genome assembly GCF_033335955.1 of Streptomyces sp. N50. GTDB lineage: Bacteria > Actinomycetota > Actinomycetes > Streptomycetales > Streptomycetaceae > Streptomyces. The sequence goes on along the minus strand of NZ_CP137549.1, from coordinate 838,139 downwards.
CGGCGGCGAGGGCGGAGCCGCGGGACATGTCGAGTTCCTGGGTGGCGTAGGTCAGGACGAAGACGGTGAACATCGCGTAGAGGACGTCCGGTCCGACCCGGCACAGGATCGCGGCGGTGAGGGCGCGGGGCTGGGTGGTGAAGACCTCGCGGATCGGGGTCTGGGGGCGGGACTGTTCGGCCTCCATCGCCTTGAAGACCGGGGTCTCCTCCAGCTTGGCCCGGATCCAGAGCCCGAAGCCGACCAGGACGCCGGACAGCAGGAACGCCACACGCCAGCCCCACGACTCGAACTGCGCCTCGGTCAGCAGGGCGCCGAGGGCGGCGAGCACGCCGTTGGCCAGCAGGTTGCCGGCGGGCGGGCCGACCTGTGCGGCGGAGGCGTAGAAGCCCCGGCGGCGGGAGTCGCCGAACTCACTGGAGAGGAGGACCGCGCCGCCCCACTCGCCGCCCACGCCGACGCCCTGGGCGAAGCGGAGCACGACCAGGGCGATGGGCGCGGCGATGCCGATCGTGCCGTAGGCGGGGAGGAGACCGATCAGGAATGTGGCTGCGCCGATGAGGACGAGGGTGGCGATCAGTACCTTCTTGCGGCCGATCACATCGCCGAGGCGGCCGAAGACGAAGCCGCCGAGGGGGCGGGAGAGGTAGCCGACCGCGTAGGTGGAGAACGCGAGGAGCGTGCCGGTGAGGGGGTCCTCGGAGGGGAAGAAGAGGTCGCCGAAGACGAGGGCCGCGGCGGCGGAGTAGACGGCGAAGTCGTACCACTCCAGGGCGGTGCCGGTGAGGCTGGCGACGAAGGCGCGGCGGACGCCGGCGGTTTTCGCCGTGGCGTCCGTGCCGCTGCGCGTGGCGTCGGTGTCGCTCTTCGGGGTGTCGTGCATGGGGCCCATCCTTGCTCGGGGACATCGACCTTCCGGCATACTTCTTGTATACAGGATGTATGCGCAAGCCCTGCGCCGGAAGTCAACCGTGGAGAAATCGGGTTCCGCCGGCCCGTCACCGGTGCCTGTCTCCTCTTCACCGACCCCTGGGAGTGCCCTCATGGCCGTGCTGACCTTCGAACTGCCCGACGGATCGACGCGCGAGGTCGACGTCGTCCAGGTCCTCAACGCCGGGTACGCCGGGCGCAGCCAGGACGACGTCGCCGCGCACGTCGCGGAACTCGCCGAGCTGGGGGTGCCGGGGCCGTCCGTGACGCCCGCGCTCTACCCCGTCTCCCCGTACCTCGCCCAGCAGACCGAGCGCGTCGCGGTCCAGCACGGCCGCACCTCCGGCGAGGCCGAGTGGGCGTTGGTCGTCGCGGAGGGCGGGGAGTTGTTGCTGACCGCCGCGTGCGATCACACCGACCGGGACCTGGAGGTGCACGGGGTGGCGTGGAGCAAGAACGCCGGCCCCGACGTCCTCGCGCGCCGCGCCTGGCGCCTGGCCGACGTGGAGTCCCGTATCGATGAGATCACGTTGCGCGCGTGGGTCAGTCACGCGGGCACGGAGACCGAGATCCAGACCGGCACACTGGCCGAACTCCTCACCCCGGGCTACTGGGTTGACGTGCTGCGCTCCCGCGGTGAGCTGATCCCCGGGACTGTCCTGATCTCCGGGACCATTCCCATGGCCGCGGGTGTGGACCAGTTCGCCGACGGGTGGCGTGTGGAGCTGGCGGATCCAGCGGGTGGGGACGCGATCGGTCTTGCCTACGATGTCCGGCCGATGGCGGAGCCGATTGGCTGACGGGGGAGTTCGCTGACGTGGAAGTCGGTTGGCTGGTGCGGGAGTTGGTCGGTCGATCGGCGCCGGTGCCGGCCGGCCCGAACCATCGGGCTTTCCGGTCCGATCTGCTGCCTGTCGTCACCGGGCGGTCGCGCCAGGTGGTCCCGGTCATCACCGACCCGTCGGCGACAAGCCGTTCGCGGAGTCCGGCCGGGTAGGAGTCGGCCGCTTCGGTTGGCGACGCAGTTCCACGGCGAGATGCTGCCCGACTCGCAGCCGGGAACCCGTTGGAAGGCCATCTGGCTCCGTACCTCCGGGATCGCCGCGCGCCCGCACCGCTCCGTGCCGCCCGGCCCATTGGCGATCGACGCCGAAGGGTTGCCGGAAGTCCGTCACGCCGTATGCGGCACGGTGTCTGTACGACGAGACGCCGCCGATCGTCCAGGTGTCGCCGAGCCCGGTGAGTATCCCGGGATCGTCGCGGGGGCAGGTGACGCGGCCGATAGGGGACTCGGCCAACGTAACACCGTGGAAGGGGGGTTCGGTGATTACGCGTTCATGATGGCACTTCGGGCCGGACCGCGGTCGTGCGCGTTCAACTGCTCTGCCGCCGCAGTTGAACGCGCACGACCGCGGCACATTGATCACTGGAGCACCCTGAGCCATAGTGGCTCACCGTAAAGGTGTGGGGGCTGTTGAGAACTGCGTGCCGATGAACGGCATTCCTGTCGGCTTCGAACCGTGCCGTCGGCCGATACGGAGCGAGCGATATCTTCGTGTGCCCCCGAGAAATGCGTAGCGCAATTCGTGCGGTAATTTGCGGATCGAAATGATGGGGGTATGCGGCCGTGTCTGGATCCGAGCGTGATCTTCACGAATTGACCGGAGCGCAGCGCGGTGTCTGGTACGTCCAGCAGCTTTCCGCCGACGGTTCGCTCTACAACATCGGTGAATACTTCGACATCCGCGGCGACCTGGCGGTGGACCACTTCGTCGCCGCCGTGCGGCAGGCGGTGGCGGAATCCGACACGTTCCGGCTGCGGTTCACCGGCGACGGCGAGGCCGCGCGCCAGTACCTCGGCCCGGCGGTCGAGCCGGAGGTCGAGGTACTGGATCTGAGGTCCGCGCCGGACCCGGTCGCCGCGGCCGAGGAGTGGATGACGCGGGAGTTCCGGCAGCCCGTGGATCTCTCTGCGGAACCCGCGTTCAAATACGCGGTGATCAGGATCGCGTCCGACCGGAATTTCTGGTTCTACCGGGTGCACCACCTCGTGTTCGACGGCTGGAGCGCGACGATCATCAATGCCCGGGTCGCGCGGATCTACGCGGGGCTCATCTCCGGGAGCCCCGTCGAGGAGGGCGCCCCGGAGTCGGTGTCCATTCTTCTGGAATCGGATGCGACCTATCGGGCCTCGGCGCAATTCCTGGCCGACCGGGAATTCTGGCTGGACTCGATGTCGGGTCTGCCCGAATCCGACGATGCTCATACGACGACGCCGCAGACCCTGCCGGGACTGCCGACGCGGCATATCGAAGCCGCCGACGCCGAATTCGCCGGCGCGCTGCCGACGGCCGCCCGCGCGCTGCGGACCACTGTCGCCGGCCTGGTGCTCGCCGCGGCCGCGGTCCATCTCCACCGCACCACGCGGAAGCGGGACATCCTCCTCGGACTGTCCGTCCCCGGACGCGTCGGGGCCCGTGAGCGAGGCGTTCCGGGAATGACGGCCACCGTCCTGCCCATCCGGCTCAGGGTCGACCGGGAGACGTCCGTCGAGGAACTCCTCCGGCAGATCTCCAAGGTGATCCGTCTCGCCCTGAAGCATCAGCGGTACCAGCAGACGGACATGGTCCGGGATCTGGGCAGGGCGCGCGCCGGTTCGCTCTTCGACCTGCTCGTGAACGTCATGTCCTTCGACTACCCGGCGCAGTTCGGCGACTGCGTGACGATCACGCGGCCGCTCAACAACGGGCCCGTCGAGAACATGCGGCTCTGTGTCTACGACCGGTTCGCCGAGGGCAAGATCGATATCGCGTTCGATGTCAACAGCTCTTTGTACGACGCCGAAACAGCACGTGGGATGTCACGTTCCATGACGGCCGTCCTGAAGTGGCTCGTGGCCGCGGACCCGGCGGACCGGGTCGGCGCGGCGGAGCTCCTCGGCGTGGCGGAGCGGCGGCGCGTCGTCGAGGAGTGGAACGCGACGAAGGCCCCGGAGCCCGATGCGTCGGTCCGCGAGCTGTTCGAGGCGCAGGTGGTGCGGACGCCTGACGCGGTGGCGGTGGTGTCGGATGGTCGCTCGGTGTCGTACGCGGAGTTGGAGGTGCGGGCGAATCGGCTTGCGCACTTTTTGCGGGCGCGGGGTGTGGGGCGTGGGTCGGTGGTGGGGCTGTGTCTGCCGCGTGGTGTGGAGACGGTCGTGGCGATTCTGGGGGTGTGGAAGGCGGGGGCGGCGTATGTGCCGTTGGATCCGGCGCATCCGGTGGAACGGATCGCCTTCATGCTCGCGGACAGCGGGGCGCGGGTCGTCCTGAGCCACGGCGGACTGCCGTCGGATCTGTATGTGCCGGGCTTGCGGGCGATCGATCTGGGTGATCCCGAGGTTGCCGGGGTGCTGGGTGCGGCGCCGGTGACGGTGCCTCAAACGCCCCTGAGCAGTGGTGAGTTGGCGTATGTGATCTACACCTCGGGTTCATCGGGGCGTCCGAAGGGCGTGGCGGTGACGCAGGGCGCACTGGCCGGCTACGTGGCGTCGGTGCCTGAGCGGGTGGGGTTCGCGGAACCCGGCGCTCGGTACGCGCTGTTGCAGCCGGCGGTGACGGATCTGGGGAACACCGTCGTGTTCGCGAGTCTGGTGTCGGGAGGTGAGCTGCATGTCCTGGGCGAGGGGGTGGTTTCCGATCCCGGGGCGGTGGCCGGGTATCTGGCGGAGCACGGGATCGACTGTGTGAAGGTGGTGCCGTCGCACCTGGAGGCGTTGGCGGCGGGGGTTCCGCTGGCCGACCTGGTGCCTTCGAAGTCGCTGGTGCTGGGGGGCGAGGCGCCGTCGCCCGCGCTGGTGGCGCGGCTGCTGGAGCTGCCGGGCGGATGCGAGGTCTTCAATCACTACGGGCCGACCGAGACCACGGTCGGTGTGGCGACGGCGCGTCTGACGCCCGAACTGCTGGCGTCGGGCGTGGTGCCGGTGGGTGCGCCGGTGGACCATACGCGCGCCTATGTGCTGGATGACGCGCTGGGCCCGGTACCGGCGGGGGTGGCCGGTGAACTGTACGTCGCGGGTGCGCAGTTGGCCCGGGGCTATGTGGGCCGCCCGGGGCTGACGGGCGAGCGTTTCGTGGCCTGCCCGTTCGGTGCCGCGGGTGAGCGGATGTACCGGACCGGAGACCGGGCCCGCTGGAGCGACGACGGTTCGCTGGTCCTTCTCGGACGGGCGGACGACCAGATCAAGATCCGCGGGTTCCGGGTGGAGCCGGGCGAGGTCCAGAACGTGGTGACCGCGCACCCCGGCGTCGCCCGGGCGGCGGTGGTGGCGCGGGAGGACGTGCCGGGGGACGCCCGCCTGGTGGCGTACGTGGTGCCGGCCGTCGGGCAGGAAGTCCCCCAACTCGCCCTGTCGCTGCGGGAGTTCATGGCGGGACGGCTGCCCGAGCACATGGTGCCGTCGGCGGTCGTCGTCCTGGACGAGTTGCCGCTGACCGGCAACGGAAAGCTGGACCGCAGAGCCCTGCCCGCCCCCGACCACGCGACCACGCTCGCGCGGACCGTTTCGCGCGGGCCCGTCACCGCACAGGAGGAGCTCCTGTGCGGGGCGTTCGCGCATGTGCTGGGTGTGGACGGCATTGGCGTCGACGACGACTTCTTCGCCCTGGGCGGCCACTCCCTGCTGGCGATCCGGCTCATCAGCCGCATCCGCACGCTCCTGGACGTGGAGCTGCCGATCGAGGTGTTCTTCGAAGGCCCCTCGCCACGGCAACTGGCACAGCGACTGCGCACCGCGGCCCAGGGCCGAAGCGGCGTACGGCCGATGGACCGCCCCGAGCGCGTACCGCTGTCCTTCGCACAGCGCAGGCTCTGGCTGCTCGACCGGATGGAGGGTCCGAGCACCACCTACACCGGATGGCTGACCCTGCCGCTGAGCGGCACCGTCGACCGCACAGCACTCACCGAAGCCCTCCGGGACGTCATCGGCCGGCACGAGGCGCTGCGCTCGGTGATCACGGTCGTCGACGACGAGCCCTACCAGACCATCCGCACGCTGGAGGAGACGGGCTTCGCACTGGCCGTGGTCGAACTGGCTCCGCGGGATCTGCCCGCCGCGGTGGCCGAGGCGTCGGGCCACCTCTTCGACCTGTCCTCGGAACTACCCCTCCGGGCAACGCTGTTCGACCTGGGCCACGACCGATCCGTGCTGCACATCACGGTTCACCACATCTCCGGCGACGGATGGTCGATCGCTCAGCTCGGAAAGCAGTTGTCGACGGCCTACGCGGCACGTCTCAGGGGAGAGGCCCCGGGCTGGGACCCACTGCCGGTCCAGTACGCGGACTACACCCTGTGGCAGCGGGAGATGCTGGGCGACGCGCAGGACCCGGACAGCGTGCTGTCCCGGCAGACGGCTTACTGGCGCGAGGCGCTGGAGGGGGCGCCGGAGGAGCTGGAGCTGCCGCGCGACCGGCCCCGCCCCGCCGTGGCCACCCACCGTGGCAACACCGTCGACCTCAAGGTGTCCGCCCACTGCCACCGTGAGCTCGCCGCCCTGGCGCGTGAGCGGGGGGCGACACTCTTCATGGTGCTGCAGGCCGGCTTCGCGATGCTGCTCAGCCGGCTCGGCGCCGGAACCGACCTGCCCATCGGATCGGTGGTCGCCGGACGCACCGACGAGGCGCTGCACGATCTGCTCGGCTTCTTCGTGAACACCCTGGTGATCCGGACCGACCTGTCGGGCGACCCGACCTTCGAGGAAGTCCTCGACCGGGTGCGCGAGACCAGCCTGTCGGCGTACACGCATCAGGACCTGCCGTTCGAGCGGCTGGTGGAGGAGCTCGCCCCGACCCGGTCGATGGCGCGGCACCCGCTGTTCCAGGTGATGCTGACGCTGCAGAACAACGCGGAGGCGGTCGTCGACCTCCCGAACGTCGCCAAGGACAGGATCTCGACCACCTGGACCGCGGCGAAGTTCGACCTCGAGCTGTATGTGCGCGAGACGTTCGACGCCGAGGGCGGCCCGGCGGGACTCGGCGGGATGCTGATCGCGGCGGCGGATCTGTTCGACGTGGAGTCGGCCGAGCGCGTCTCCAGCCGCTGGAGCCGCGTGATGGAGTCGCTGGCCACCGATCCGCGGACCCGGTTGAGCGAGCTGGACGTCCTCGACGCCGGTGAACGCGAGCGGCTGCTGACGGAGCGGAACGACACCGCGGCCGACATCGCCTCGGCCACACTCCCGGAGCTGTTCGCCGCCCAAGTGGCACGGACGCCGGACGCGGTGGCCGTGGTGCACGAGGGAACCGAGCTGTCGTACACCGAACTGGACGCGCGGGCCTGCCAGTTGGCCCAGCACCTGGTCCGACGCGGCGCCGGGCCCGAGTCGGTGATCGGGGTGTGCCTCGAACGCGGTGTCGACATGGTGGTGGCGCTGCTCGGCGTACTGAAGGCGGGCGCCGCCTATCTGCCGGTGGATCCGGAGCACCCCGCCGAGCGGATCGCCGTCACCCTCGCGGACGCCCGCGCACTGTGCACGCTGACGTCGTCCGCGTTCGAGGGACTGCTGCCCGCGCACACCGAACGAGTGGTGGTCGACGACCCGGCGACCGCGGCGGCGATCGAGGCGTGCCCGGTGACCCCGCCGCCGCTGACGGTCATGCCCGGACACCCCGCCTACGTGATCTTCACCTCGGGCTCGACCGGACGCCCGAAGGGCGTCATGGTTGCGCACGCCGGCATCGTGAACCGGCTGGGGTGGATGCAGGACCGGTACGGGCTGACGGCGTCGGACAGGGTCCTGCACAAGACGCCCTTCGGATTCGACGTCTCGGTCTGGGAGCTGTTCTGGCCGCTGCTGGAGGGCGCGGTACTGGTCCTCGCCCGGCCGGGCGGCCACCGGGACCCCGCCTACATCGCGGACCTGGTACGCGAACAGCGAGTGACGACCGTCCACTTCGTTCCGTCCATGCTGGAGATCTTCCTCGCCGAACCCACGGCCGGCCGCTGTACGAGCCTGCGGCGAGTGGTCTGCTCCGGCGAGGCACTGCCGCCTCACGCCCAGGCCAGGTTCTTCGAACTCTTCGACGACGTGGAACTGCACAACCTCTACGGGCCCACGGAGGCCTCCGTCGACGTGACGGCCTGGCAGTGCCGTCCTCGGCGGGCGGACGCGACGGTCCCCATCGGCACGCCCGTCGCGAACACCCGGGTGTACGTCCTGGACTCCGCGCTGAAACCGGTCCCGGAGGGAGTGAGCGGTGAACTCCACCTGGCAGGCGTGCAGTTGGCGCGCGGCTACGCCGGAAGGCCCGGCCTGACCGCCGAGCGTTTCGTGGCCTCGCCGTTCGTACCGGGCCAGCGGATCTACCGCACCGGGGACGTCGTCCGGTGGAGCCCGGACGGGCAGCTGGAATATCTGCGCCGTGCCGACGACCAGGTCAAGATCCGTGGATTCCGTATCGAGCCGGGTGAGGTACAGGCCGTGCTCGCCGCGCATCCCGCGCTGGCACAGGTCGCGGTGACCGTCCGCGAGGACGCCCCGGGAGACAAACGCCTCATCGCGTACGTCGTCCCCGCCGCGGACCGGGACCCGGCGGACCACACCACACTCTCCGAGGCGGTACGCGCCTTCGCGGCGGACCGGTTGCCCCCGTACCTGGTGCCGTCGGCGGCCGTCGTCCTCGACGCACTGCCGTTGACAGCGAACGGCAAGCTCGACATCAAGGCCCTGCCCGCGCCCGACTGGACCACGATGGGCGGCCCGGCGGTGCCTCGCGAACCGGCGAACGAGCGCGAGGCCGCGCTGTGCGACGCCTTCGCCGACGTCCTCGGCGTGCCGGTGGTCGGCGCCGACGACGACTTCTTCGCCCTGGGCGGCCACTCCGTCCTGATCATGCGCCTGGGCAGCCGGGTCCGCACGGTGCTCGGAGTGGACGTACCGATGCCGGTCCTGTTCGAGAAACCGACCCCGGCCGGCCTCGCGATGTGGATCACCCGACACAGCGGTACCCAGCAGAAGGCCCGGCCCGTGCTGCGGCCGATGCGCGAGCAGGAGGCGTCCCGATGATTCCCTTGTCCTACGCACAGCGCCGCCTGTGGTTCCTGGGACAGCTGGAGGGACCGAGCGCCACCTACAACAGCCGGGTGGCACTGCGGCTGACGGGCGAGCTGGACCACGCGGCACTCGAAGCGGCACTGCGGGACGTCATCGGCCGCCACGAGGTGCTGCGCACGGTGTTCCCCGCAGCCGAGGGCCGGCCCTACCAGCAGGTCCTGGCGATGGACGAGGTGCCGTGGAACCTTCCGGTGATCGACGTGGTCGGGACGGACCCGCCGGGGCAGCGGGACCGAGGACTGGTGGAGGCCGACAGCCTCTGGGACCGGCCACTGACCGAACTGCCCCAGACCGAGATGGCCGCCGACCTGCCGGGGACTCAGGTGTCCCACGCGGAGCTGGCCGGCGCGGTGGCACGCGCGACGGCGTACGCCTTCGACCTCGCGGCGGAAATCCCGCTGCGCGCCTGGCTGTTCGCCGTACGCCCGGACGAGCACGTCCTCGTCCTGGTCGTCCACCACATCGCCTGGGACGACTGGTCGATGGGGCCGCTGGCCCGGGATCTGTCGACCGCGTACACGGCACGCCGCGCGAGCCGGGCACCCGAGTGGGAGCCGCTGCCCGTGCAGTACGCGGACTACACCCTGTGGCAGCGGGAGGTGCTCGGTGACGAGGACGACCCGCACAGTGTGCTGAACCAGCAGACGGCGCACTGGCGCGAGGCACTGTCCGGAGTCCCGGAGGAGCTGGCCCTGCCCACGGACCGGCCGCGCCCCGCGACGGCCAGTCACCGCGGCCACAGCGTCACCGTGCTGCTCCCCGCGGAACTGCACCGGAGCCTGGCGGAACTGGCGCGTGAGCACGGGGCGACCCTGTTCATGGTGCTCCAGGCCGGCCTGGCTGTGACGCTGTCCGAGCTGGGAGCGGGAACGGACATCCCGATCGGCTCACCCATGGCGGGACGCACCGACGAGGCGCTGAACGACCTGGTCGGCTTCTTCGTCAACACCGTGGTCATCCGCACCGATCTGTCCGGCGACCCGACCTTCGCCGAGGTGCTGGAACGGGTACGCGGGAGTGCGCTGGCGGCGTTCGGGAACCAGGAAGTGCCCTTCGACCGCCTTGTGGAGGAACTGGCCCCGGCCCGTTCCCTCGGCCAACACCCCCTCTTCCAAACGATGTTCACGCTGCAGAACGCGCACAGCGGTCCGGCGATCGGCGGCGCGGGCGCGCTGCTGAAGCTGGCCGGGATCCAGGTCGCCGAACTGCTGCCCGGCAGCTCGGCGGCCCGCTACGACCTGTGGTTGAACGCGGGCGAGACATTCGACGCGCAGGGCGAACCGGCCGGGATCCGCGGAGTGCTGAGAGTGGCGGCGGACCTCTTCGATCCGGCGACGGCACGGCGCATCGTGGGCTGCCTGACGCGGGTCCTGACAGCCATGGCCGCGGACTCCCGGGCGAAGGCCGGCTCGGTGGACGTCCTCGACCCGGCCGAGCGTGAACTCGTCCTCGACACCTGGAACCGGACGACCGTCGCGCTTCCCGAGACCTTGGTCCCGGGTCTGTTCGAGGCGCAGGTGGTCCGGACGCCGGATGCGGTGGCGGTGGTGTCGGACGGTTGCGCGGTGTCGTACGCGGAGTTGGAGGTGCGGGCGAATCGGCTCGCGCACTACCTGCGGGCGCAGGGTGTGGGGCGTGGGTCGGTGGTGGGGGTGTGTCTGCCGCGAGGTGTCGCGATGGTCGCGGCGATTCTGGGGGTGTGGAAGGCGGGCGCGGCCTATGTGCCGTTGGACCCGGCACATCCGGTGGAACGGATCGCCTTCATCCTCGCGGACAGCCGGGCGGAGCTGGTCCTCGGCGCTTCGGACCTGCCGGGCCCGCGGGTGATCGACCTGGCTGATCCAGGGGTTGCCGGTGTGGTGAGGGCGGCGCCGGAAACGGCACCTGACGTGCCGGTGGGTGGGGCCGAGCTGGCGTATGTGATTTATACGTCGGGGTCGACGGGGCGGCCGAAGGGTGTGGCGGTTTCGCACGGGGCGTTGGCGAACTACGTGTCGTCGGTGCCGGGTCGGGTGGGTTTTGGTGTGCCGGGTGGCCGGTATGCGGTGTTGCAGGGGCAGGCGACCGACCTGGGCAACACGGTGGTGTTCGCGAGTCTGACCACCGGGGGTGAGCTGCACTTCCTGGAGGAGGAGGCGGTCACCGATCCGGTGGCGGTGGCGCGCTATCTGGCCGAGCAGCGGATTGACTATCTGAAGGCGGTGCCGTCGCATGTGGCGGCGTTGGGTGTGGGTGCGGTGCTGCCGGCGAAGTCGCTGGTGCTGGGTGGTGAGGCGGCTTCCCCGCAGTTGGTCGGGGAGTTGCTGGCGGCGGCCGGGGACCGAGAGGTGTTCAACCACTACGGTCCGACCGAGACGACCATCGGTGTCGCGACGACACGTCTGACCGAGGAGACGGTGGCGTCCGGTGTGGTGCCGGTCGGGTCGCCGGTCGCCAACACCCGTTTCTATGTGCTGGACGATGCGCTCCACCCGGTGGCGCCGGGTGTGACCGGTGAACTGTACGTGGCTGGTGCGCAGTTGGCGCGTGGATATGTGGGCCAGGCCGGTCTGACGGCGGAGCGGTTTGTGGCGTGCCCGTACGGCGGCTCGGGTGAGCGGATGTACCGGACCGGGGACCGGGCCCGCTGGACGTCGGGTGGTCAGTTGGTGTTCGCGGGCCGTGCGGATGACCAGGTGAAGATTCGTGGTTTCCGGGTGGAGCCCGGCGAGGTCCATGCCGTAGTGACTGCTTATCCGGGTGTTGCCCGGGCGGCGGTCGTGGCGCGGGAGGACGTACCGGGGGACGCCCGTCTGGTGGCGTACGTGGTGTCGGCTGGCGGGCAGGACAGCGCTCAACTGACAGCTGTGCTCGGTGAGTTCATGGCGGATCGGCTGCCTCAGCACATGGTGCCGTCGGCGGTCGTGGTCCTCGACGAACTGCCGCTGACCAGTAACGGCAAGCTCGACCGCGAAGCGCTGCCCGCCCCCGACTTCACCGCGGTGTCAGGCAGTGGACGGGGGCCGGCCACGGTACGGGAGGAGATCCTGTGCCGTACGTTCGCCGAGGTGCTCGGCCTGGACAGCGTCGACGCCGACGGTGACTTCTTCCGGCTGGGCGGGCACTCGCTGCTCGCGGTCCGGCTGGTGGCGGCCCTGCGGGAGCGGGGGGTGCCGGTCTCGGTCCAGGCGTTCTTCGAGACGCCGACCCCCTCCGGTCTCGCGCGGGTGGCGGACGCCGAGACGTTCGCGGTGCCGCCGAACCTGATCCCCGAGGGAGCCACGGAGATCACTCCGGAGATGCTGCCGCTGGTGGACCTGGACACGGCCGAGATCGCGCGGCTCGTCGAGCAGGTGGACGGAGGCGCGTCCAACATCGCGGACGTCTATCCGCTCGCCCCGCTCCAGGAAGGCATCTTCTTCCACCACCTGATGAGCGATCAGCAGAGCGCCGACGTGTACGCGATGCCCTTGGTGCTGGGCTTCGACTCGCGGCGGCGCCTGGACGGCTTCCTGGCCGCGTTGCAGCAGGTGGTGGACCGGCACGACATCTACCGCACGGCGATCGTGTGGGAGGGGCTGCGCGAGCCGGTCCAGGTGGTGCAGCGCCGCGCCACGCTGCCGGTCGAGGAGGCTCTGCTCGATCCGCGAGGCGATGCCGATGCCGATGTCGTGCAGCGCATGCTCGCCGTCGGAACGGGGCCGATGGACCTGGGCCGCGCACCGCTCCTCGACGTGCACACGGCCGATGAACCGATCGACGGCCAGTGGTACGCACTGCTGCGCATCCACCACCTGGTGAGGGATCACACCACGCAGGAGGTGCTCCTTCAGGAGTTGCGGGCCTTCATGTCGGATCGGGGCGGCGAGCTGCCCGAGCCGCTGCCGTTCCGCGACTTCGTGGCGCAGGCCCGCCTCGGTGTGGCGCAGGAGGAGCACGAGCGCTACTTCGCCGGGCTGCTCGGTGACGTGGAGGAGGCCACGGCCCCGTTCGGGCTCCTGGACGTGCGCGGAGACGGCACGGACGCGAAGCAGGAGCAGGTGCCGGTCGACGCGGAACTGGCCTTTCGTGTACGGAAGGTGGCGCGCTCGTTCGGTGTGAGTCCGGCCACGGTCTTCCACCTGGCCTGGGCGCGGGTCGTGGCCGCGGTCAGTGGCCGGGACGACGTGGTGTTCGGCACGGTGCTCTTCGGACGGATGAACTCGGGTGCGGGCTCGGACCGGGTGTCCGGCCTCTTCCTCAACACCTTGCCCATGCGGGTGCGCACCGGCGACGTCGACGTGGCCGGCGCACTGATGGCGGTGCGCGATCAGTTGGCGGAGCTGCTGGTGCACGAGCATGCGCCGCTCGCACTCGCGCAGCGGGCCAGCGGCGTACCGGCCGGCGGCCCGTTGTTCACCTCGGTCTTCAACTACCGGCACAGCGAGGACATTTCACGACCGGTCGGCGGCGAAGCCGCCACGGGCCTCGAAGGCGTCCGACTCGCCTACATGTGGGACCGCTCCAACTACCCGCTCAACGTCTCCGTCGGCGACCGGGGCACCGGCTTCGAGGTGACCGTGCACGCGGTGGCTCCGGCTGATCCGGTGCGGGTGGCAGGGTTGTTGGAGACGTGCCTGGCGAATGTGGTGGGGGCGTTGGAGGAGACGCCGGGGACGCGGCTCGCGCGGCTCGGTGTGCTGGACGCCGTGGAGCGGCGTCGGGTGGTGGAGGAGTGGAACGACACAGCGGTGCCCGGGGTGGGCGCGGTGCTGGTGCCGGAGTTGTTCGAGGCGCAGGTGGCGCGGACGCCGGACGCGGTGGCGGTGGTGTCGGACGGTCGCGCGGTGTCGTACGCGGAGTTGGATGCGCGGGCGAACCGGCTTGCGCACTATCTGCGGGCGCAGGGTGTGGGGCGTGGGTCGCTGGTGGGGCTGTGCCTGCCGCGAGGTGTCGCGATGGTCGCGGCGGTCCTGGGGGTGTGGAAGGCGGGGGCGGCGTATGTGCCGTTGGACCCGGCCTATCCGGGGGAGCGGCTCGGATTCATGGTGGCCGACTGTCGTGCCGCGGTGCTGATCGGCACGGGAGAGGTGCTGGACGAGTTGCCGGTAGGGCGGGTCCGGACGGTCGACCTGGACGATCCGACGGTGCAGGCCGCGCTGGCGCGGCAACCCGCGTCGACTCCTCAACTCGGGCGCCTGAGTGGCGAGTTGGCGTATGTGATGTATACGTCCGGGTCGACTGGCGTGCCGAAGGGTGTGTCGGTCACGCACGGCGGGCTGGCGAACTACGCGGCCTGGGCCGCGGGCGCCTATGGGATGGAGGAGGGCGGTGGTGGTGCCGCCTTGCATTCGTCGCTGGCGTTCGATCTGACGGTGACGAGTGTGGTGGTGCCGCTGATCTCCGGGTCCGCGGTGGTGGTGAGCGAGGCGGGCGGCGCCGAGGGGCTCGCGGAGTTGGTGCGCGGGTCGGACGAGTTCGGGCTGGTGAAGGTGGTGCCGGGGCATCTGCCGCTGCTCGCCGAACTGTTGTCGGCGCGGGAGGTGCAGGGGGCCGCGCGGCGTCTGATCGTGGGCGGTGAGGCACTGCCGGGTGCGGATGTGCGGGGCTGGCTGGAGCGGGTGCCGGGGTCGGTGGTGGTGAATGAGTACGGGCCGACGGAGACGGTTGTGGGGTGCTGCGTCTTCGAGGTACGTGCGGGTGATCAGGTCGGTCAGGTGGTGCCGGTCGGGCGGCCGGTGGCGAATACGCGGCTGTATGTGCTGGACGACCGGATGGACCCGGTGCCGGTGGGGGTCGCGGGCGAGTTGTACATAGCGGGCGCGCAGCTGGCGCGGGGGTATGCGGGGCGCGCGGATCTGACGTCGGAGCGGTTTGTGGCCTGCCCGTTCGAGGCGGGTGGGCGGATGTACCGGACCGGGGACGTGGCGCGGTGGACCGGGGACGGGCAGTTGGTGTTCCTGGGACGGGCGGACGGGCAGGTGAAGATCCGTGGGTTCCGGGTGGAGCCGGGTGAGGTGCGGGCGGTGTTGGCCGCGCACCCGCGGGTCACTCAGGCGGCAGTCGTCGCCCGGCAGGACACACCGGGTGACACCCGCTTGGTCGGCTATGTCGTGCCGGACAGCGCGGCCGGCTCTGCTCCCGAACTCGGCGATGCGGTACGGGAGTTCACCGCATCCCGGCTTCCGGAGCACATGGTGCCGTCGGCGGTCGTGGTCCTGGACGCGTTGCCGCTGACGGTCAACGGAAAGCTGGACCGCGGTGCCCTGCCCGCTCCGGAGTACGCGGGCGTCGCCGGTACGGGACGCGGACCGGTGAGCGTGCAGGAGGAGCTCCTGTGCCAGGCGTTCGCCGAGGTGCTGGGAGTGCCCGAAGTCGGCGTCGACGACGACTTCTTCGCACTCGGCGGCCAGTCACTCCTGGCAACCCGGCTCGTCAGCCGCGTACGGACGCTGCTCGGCGTCCAGCCCCGCATCCGAGTTCTCTTCGAAAGCCCTACCCCGGCCGGTCTCGCGACCTGGATCACCCAACAAGTCGGCAGCCAGAAGAAGGCCAGGCCCGCAGTGCGGCCGATGCGCCACCAGGAGGAGTACCGATGATTCCGTTGTCGTTCGCCCAGCGCCGGCTTTGGTTCCTGGGCCAGTTGGACGGCCCGAGCGCGACGTACAACATCGCCATGGCGCTGCGCCTGACCGGGCAGCTGGACCGTGGCGCGCTCGAGGCGGCGCTGCAGGACGTCATCGGACGGCACGAGGTGCTGCGCACGGTGTTCCCGGCGGTGGACGGTGAGCCGTACCAGCGGATCCTGTCGGTCGAGGAGGCCGGGTTCGAGCTGCCGGTCGCCGACACGGCACAGGAGGAACTGGCCGGCGCGCTGGCCGGGGCATCGGCGTACGCCTTCGATCTGGCGTCGGAGATTCCGCTGCGGGCATGGCTGTTCGTCCTGGGCGAGGGCGAGCACGTGCTCGCGCTGACGGTGCATCACATCGCCGGTGACGGCTGGTCGATGGGACCGCTGGCCCGGGATGTGTCGGCCGCCTACGCGGCACGGTCGGCGGGCGAGGCGCCGCGATGGGATCCGCTGCCCGTGCAGTACGCCGACTATGCCCTGTGGCAGAGGGAGTTGCTGGGTGACGGGGATGCCGGCGAGGGCGTCCTGGGCGAGCAAGTCGCGTACTGGCGCGAGATGTTGGCGGACGCTCCGGAGGAACTGGAGCTTCCGGTGGACCGGCCGCGTCCGGCCGAGGCGACTCATGAGGGACACCGTGTCGGTCTGGAGCTGTCGGCCGAGACACACGGGAGGCTGTTGAAGATGGCGCACGAGCGGGGCGCGACCCTGTTCATGGTGCTGCAGTCGGCCCTCGCTGTGCTGCTGAACCGGCTGGGTGCCGGGACCGATATTCCCATCGGCGCGGCCGTTGCCGGGCGGACGGACGAGGCGTTCGACGACCTGGTCGGTTCCTTCGTGAACACGTTGGTGTTGCGTACTGATGTGTCTGGTGATCCGACGTTCGAGGAGCTTCTTGAGCGGGTGCGTGGGGTGGGTCTGGATGCTCTGGATCATCAGGATGTGCCGTTTGAGCGCCTGGTGGAGGAGTTGGCGCCGGTGCGTTCGTTGTCGCGGCATCCGTTGTTCCAGGTGATGCTGACGGTGCAGAACACGGTGTCGGGGGTGGTGGATCTGCCGGGGTTGCGGGCGGAGTCGATTGCTACGGGTGTGTCGTCGGCGAAGTTCGATCTGGAGGTGTCGGTCGGGGAGGTGTTCGACGGGGAGGGCGTGCCGGCGGGTGTGAGTGGCCGGTTCGTCGCTTCGGCGGATCTGTTCGACGCGCGGACCGCTGAGCGGATCGCGGGTTGGCTGGTGCGGGTTGTCGAGGTGCTGTCGGCGGAGCCGGGGACGCGGTTGTCGGCGGTCGAGCTGCTTGATGTGGCTGAGCGGCGTCGGTTGGTGGAGTGGGGCAGTGGGCCTGCGGGTCGGGTGTCGGGTGTGTCGGTGCCGGAGTTGTTCGGTGAGTGGGTGGCGCGGACGCCGGATGCGGTGGCGTTGGTGGCGGAGGGTGTGTCGCTTTCGTTTGCGGAGTTGGATGCGCGGGCGAACCGGGTTGCGCATTGCCTGCGTGGGCGGGGTGTGGGTGCGGAGTCGGTTGTTGCGGTGTGTTTGGAGCGTGGTGTCGATCTGGTGGTGGCGTTGTTGGGGGTGTTGAAGGCGGGTGGTGTGTATCTGCCGGTGGATGTGGAGTATCCGGTGGAGCGGGTGGCGTTCATGGTCGCGGATGCGGCGCCGGTGTGTGTGGTGACGACGGTGGAGTATGCGGCTGTGGTGACGGGGCTGCCGGTGGTGGTTCTTGATGACCCGGCGGTGCAGGCGGAGTTGGACCGGCAGGCCACTGAGCTGGCACCCGACTCGACTGTTTCTTCTGAGAACGCGGCGTATGTGATGTATACGTCGGGTTCGACGGGGGTGCCGAAGGGGGTGGTGGCGACTCACGGGGATGTGGTGGGGCTGGCGTTGGCGTCGCATTGGGGTGTGTCGGGTGGGGCGCGGGTGTTGTTCCATGCGCCGCATGCGTTTGACGCGTCGTCGTATGAGGTGTGGGTGGCGTTGTTGTCGGGTGCTGGTGTGGTGGTGGCGCCGACGGATGTGGTGGTTGACGGTGGTGTGCTGCGGTCGTGGATCGCTGAGTATGCGTTGACGCATGTGCATGTGACGGCGGGGTTGTTCCGGGTGTTGGCGGAGCGGGATCCGGGGTGTTTTGCCGGGGTGGATGAGGTGTTGACCGGTGGTGATGTGGTGCCGGTGGAGGCGGTGCGTCGGGTGGTGGAGGTCTGTGCCGGTGTGGTGGTGCGGCATCTGTACGGTCCGACGGAGGTGACGTTGTGTGCGACGCAGCATGCGGTGTCGGGGGTGGGTGCGCTGGAGGGGGTGTTGCCGATCGGTCGGCCGCTGGATGGGACGCGGGCCTATGTGCTGGATGGCTCCCTTGCCCCGGTGCCGGTGGGGGTGGCGGGTGAGTTGTATGTGGCGGGTGCGGGGTTGGCGCGGGGTTATCTGGGGCGTGGGGGTCTGACCGCGGAGCGGTTCGTGGCCGATGTGTTCGGTGGTGTTGCGGGTGGGCGGATGTATCGCACGGGGGACCGTGTGAGGTGGGATGCGGATGGTCGGCTGGTGTTTGTGGGCCGGTCGGACGATCAGGTGAAGATCCGTGGGTTCCGGGTGGAGCCGGGTGAGGTGGAGGTGGTGCTGGCCGGGCTGCCTGAGGTGGCGCAGGCGGCGGTGGTCGCCCGCGAGGATGTTGTGGGCGACAAGCGTCTGGTGGCGTATGTCGTCGCGGCCGGCGGCAGTGCGGGCGTGGCTGAACTGGGTGTGTCGATAAGGGAGTTGGCGGCGGAGCAGTTGCCGGGGTACATGGTGCCCTCGGCGGTCGTGGTCCTTGCTGCCCTGCCGTTGACGGGTAACGGCAAGCTGGACCGGGCCGCTCTGCCCGCCCCCGACTTCGCATCCGGGGCCGGTGCCGGCAGGGGACCGGAGACGGCGCAGGAAGAGGCCCTGTGCCTGGCGTTCGCCGAGGTGCTCGGCCTGCCTTCGGTCGGCGTGGACGACGACTTCTTCGCCCTCGGTGGGCACTCGCTGCTCGCGGTGTCGCTGGTCGAGAAGCTGCGCACCCGTGGCATGTCGGTGTCGGTCAGGGCACTGTTCCAGACGCCGACGCCGGCCGGTCTTGCCGTGGCCGCCGGGGCGGAGGAGATCTCGGTCCCGCCGAACCTGATTCCCGACGACGCCACCCACATCACCCCGGAGATGCTCCCGCTGGTCGACCTGGACGAGGCCGAGATCGAGCGGATCGTCACGGCTGTCCCGGGCGGAGTGGGCAACATCGCCGACGTCTATCCGCTCGCCCCGCTCCAGGAAGGCATCTTCTTCCACCACCGGATGAGTGATCAGCAGGGCGCCGACGTATACGCGATGCCCACGGTCCTCGGCTTCGACTCGCGTCGGCGCCTGGATGGCTTCCTGGCCGCGCTGCAACAGGTGGTGGACCGGCACGACATCTACCGCACGGCCATCGTGTGGGACGGCCTGCGCGAACCCGTCCAGGTCGTGCGGCGCCACGCCGAGCTGCCCGTCGAAGAAGTCGCGCTCGATGCCCACATCCCCGATGCGGCCTCCCAGTTGCTCGCCATCGGTGAGTCCCCGATGGACCTGGGCCGCGCACCGCTGCTGGACGTGCACACCGCCGCCGACCCGAGCGGCGACGGCCGGTGGCTGGCTCTGTTGCGCATCCACCACCTGGTGCAGGACCACACCACACAGGACGTACTGCTGGGTGAACTGCGCACGATCCTCTCCGGCCAGGGCACAACGCTGCCCGAACCCCTGCCGTTCCGCACCTTCGTGGCGCAGGCCCGGCTCGGTGTGCGCCGTGAGGAGCACGAGCGCTACTTCGCCGGTCTGCTCGGGGACGTCGAGGAGACGACGGCACCGTACGGCCTCCTCGATGTGCACGGTGACGGCTATGACGTGCGGCGGGCGAGGCTGGAGGTCGGGGAGGAAGTCGCCGTCCAGGTAAGGGAGTTGGCGCGGGCGCGGGGCGTGAGCGCGGCCACCGTCTTCCACCTGGCGTGGGCGCGGGTGCTGGCCGCCGTCAGTGGCCGGGACGACGTCGTGTTCGGCACGGTGCTGTTCGGCCGGATGCATGCCGGCGCGGGATCCGACCGTGTGCCGGGTCTGTTCATCAACACGCTGCCGGTCCGCGTGCGCGTCGCGTCCACCGGTGTCGGCGAAGCGCTGGGCGGTCTGCGGCAACAGCTGGCCGAACTGCTCGCGCACGAGCACGCCCCGCTCTCGCTGGCCCAGCAGGCGAGCGGAGTCCCGGGCGGTAGCCCGCTGTTCACCTCCCTCTTCAACTACCGGCACAGCCAGAGCGGTGCGCGGACTGCGGCTGACGGCCTCGACGGTGTCACGCATCTGACTCCTGCCGACCGCGTCGACGACCGCACCAACTACCCGGTGACGGTGGCGGTCGACGACCGCGGGAACCGGTTCCGACTGACCGTCAACGCGGTGGCGCCGGCGGACCCGGAGCAACTGTGCGTGCTGCTGCACGAGGCCGTCGCCAACGTCGCGGCCGCCTTGCGCGATGCGCCGGAGTCCCGGCTCGGCGCGGTGGACGTGCTGGATGCGGTGGAGCGGCGTCGGGTGCTGGAGGAGTGGAACGAGGCGCCGGCGGAGGTGGCTTCGGCGACATTGGCGGAGTTGTTCGAGGCCCAGGTGGCGCGTGCTCCGGGTGCGGTGGCGGTGGTGTGCGACGGGATCGAGGTGTCGTACGCGGAGCTCGACGGACGGGCGAACCGGCTGGCGCGTCATCTGCTGGGCCGGGGTGTGGGCGCGGAGTCGGCGGTCGCGGTCGTCATGGAGCGCGGCATCGATCTCGTGGTGGCTCTTCTGGGTGTGGTGAAGGCCGGAGGCGTGTACGTGCCGCTGGACCCGGCCTATCCGGCCGAGCGGATCGCGTACACGCTCACCGACGCGCGGGCCGGGTGGCTGCTGACCTCGGCGGCGCTGCGTGACGAGATGGCGGGCTTCGGGGTGCCGGTGGTCGTGCTGGACGACCCGGCGGTGACACCTGAGCCGGCCGGACCGGACGCTTCGGTGCCGGTCGCGGGTGAGCGGGGTGCGGTGCTGCCGGAGCATCCGGCGTACGTCATCTACACCTCGGGCTCGACGGGCCGCCCCAAGGGTGTGGTGGTGACGCACGCGAACGTGACGGAGCTGTTCGCGCAGACGCGGGGGCTGTTCGGGTTCGGGCCGCAGGACGTGTGGAGCTGGTTCCACTCCTTCGCGTTCGACTTCTCGGTGTGGGAGCTGTGGGGGGCGCTGCTGCACGGCGGTCGTGTGGCGGTGGTGTCGTACGAGGTGTCGCGGTCACCGGAGGACTTCCTCACGCTGCTGGAGCGCGAGCGGGTGACCATGCTGAGCCAGACCCCGTCGGCGTTCTACCAGTTGCTGGCCGCGGAGCAGCACAGGCCAGAGGCGTTGGCCGCGTTGCGGGTGGTCGTGTTCGGCGGCGAGGCACTTGATCCGGTGCAGCTGGCCCCGTGGTGGGCGCGGCACGCGGACGGCGGGCCGCGCCTGGTGAACATGTACGGAATCACCGAGACCACGGTGCACGTGACCCATCAGGATCTGGCCGCGGACGGTACCGCGCCGGGCAGCAGTGTGATCGGGCGTGGGATTCCGGGGCTGAGCGTCTATGTGCTGGACGAGTGGCTGCGCCCGGTGCCGGTGGGTGTCGCGGGTGAGGTGTACGTGGCCGGCGGACAGCTGGCCCGTGGCTATCTGGGTCGGCCGGACCTGAGTGCGCAGCGGTTCGTGGCCTGCCCCTTCGGCGCCGCGGGTGCGCGGATGTACCGGACCGGGGACCGCGCGAAGTGGGATGCGGACGGGCGGCTGGTGTTCGCGGGTCGTGCGGACGATCAGGTGAAGATCCGCGGGTTCCGGATCGAGCCGGGTGAGGTGCGGGACGTACTGGCCGGCTGCCCGGGGGTGGCGCAGGCGGCGGTGATCGCGCGTGAGGACGTTCCGGGCGACAAGCGGCTGGTCGCCTATCTGGTGGCGGTGGGTGCGGATGTCGTGCCGGATGAACTGACGTCTGGTGTGCGGGAGTTCGCGGCGGCGCGGCTTCCCGGGTACATGGTGCCGTCGGCGTTCGTGGTCCTTGACGCGCTGCCGCTGACGGTCAACGGCAAGCTGGACCGCACGGCACTGCCCGCTCCCGAACACACCGCCACGGCCGGCGCGGGCAGAGGCCCGGCGAACGCGCGGGAAGAGATCCTGTGCCAGGCCTTCACAGAGGTTCTCGGACTGCCCTCCGTCGGCGTCGACGACGACTTCTTCGCGCTGGGCGGTCACTCGTTGCTGGCGATCTCCCTGGTGGAACACCTCCGGACCCGAGGCCTCTCGGTCTCGGTGCGCGCGCTCTTCCAGGCGCCCACCCCGGCGGGGCTGGCCGCGGCGGCCGGCGCGGTCGCGGTCCATGTGCCCGAGAACGCCATTCCCGAGGGTGCCACGGAGATCACCCCGGACATGCTGCCGCTGATCGACCTGACCGACGCCGAGGTGGAGCGGATCGTCGCCCACGTGCCCGGCGGCGCGGCCAACGTCGCGGACATCTATCCGCTCGCCCCGCTTCAAGAGGGCCTGTTCTTCCACCACTTGATGGCCGCGCAGGACGACGGCGGTGGCGACGTGTACGCCTCGCCCATCGTCCTCGGATTCGATGCGCGTACGGACCTGGACGCGTTCCTGGACGCGTTGCAGCAGGTGGTGGACCGGCACGACATCTACCGCACGGCCATCGTGTGGGAAGGCCTGCGTCAACCGGTCCAGGTGGTCGCCCGCCATGTGGAGGTCCCGGTCGAGCGGATCGAACTCGACCCGGAAGGCGCGGACTTTCCGCACCAGCTCCTCGCCGAGGGCGACAAGCGGATGGACCTGGGCCGCGCTCCCCTGATCCGCGTACTGACCGCGCCCGAACCCAGCGGCGAACGCTGGCTCGTCCTGCTCTGCATGCACCACATGGTGCAGGACCACACCACCAAGGACGTGCTGCTCGGCGAGCTGCGCGCGATCCTTTCCGGGCGCGTCGACTCGCTGCCCGAGCCGCTGCCGTTCCGCACCTTCGTGGCGCAGGCCAGGCTCGGCTCGGCGAAGGAGGAGCACGAGCGGTACTTCACCGGTCTGCTGGGCGACGTGACGGAGACGACGGCACCGTACGGACTCCTGGACGTGCACGGCGACGGCGCCGAGTCGGTGCGTACGCAACTGCCGGTGCAGGACGAACTGGCGCTCCGGATACGCCAGTTGGGGCGGACGCTCGGAGTGAGCGCGGCCACCGTCTTCCACCTGGCGTGGGCACGGGTGCTGGCGACCGTGAGCGGCCGTGACGACGTGGTGTTCGGCACGATTCTGTTCGGGCGCATGGACGCCGGTGCCGGTTCGGAGCGGGTGCCGGGGCTGTTCCTCAATACGCTGCCGGTCCGCGTGCGCGTCGACGCGGCGGGCGTGGGCGAGGCGCTGACCGGTCTGCGGGACCAGCTCGCGGAGCTGCTCGTGCGTGAGCACGCCCCGCTGACGCTGGCCCAGCAGGCGAGCGGCGTGCCGGGCGGCAGCCCGCTGTTCACCTCCCTCTTCAACTACCGGCACATTCAGGGCGCTCCCGATGGTGACGACGGGCGCGTCCAGGGCCTCACGACGCTGTACGCCAGGGAACGCACCAACTACCCCGTCGACGTGGCCGTCGACGACCTGGGGACCGGATTCCGGCTGAGCATCGAGACGGTCGCCCCCGTCGACTCGGCGCAGGTGTGCGCCCTGCTCCACACGTGCGTGGCCAACATGGTGACCGCCCTGGAGGACGCCCCCGGGACGGCGCTGAACGAGATCGACATCCTGGGCGAGGCCGAGCGGGGCCTCCTGGAGAAGTGGAACGACACCGGCGCGGTCGCGGCCGGGCCGGGTGCGGCGGTCCCGGAGCTGGTCGCCGACCGGGTCGCCGAGGACGCGACCGCGGTGGCGGTGGTTGCCGACGGACTCCCGGTGTCGTACGGGGAGTTGGACGCGCGGGCGAACCGGCTGGCGCACTACCTGCGAGCGCAGGGCGTGGGCACGGAGTCGGTGGTGGCGCTGTGCCTGCCGCGGGGTGCGGAGATGGTCGCGGCGATGCTCGGCGTGTGGCGGGCGGGAGCGGCGTACGTGCCGTTGGACGCCGAGTACCCGGCCGAACGGCTGGCCTTCATGGTGGCCGATGCCGGGGTCGATGTGCTGGTGGGGCTGGCCGGCCTGCCGGAGGGGCTGAACGCGCCGCAGACGGTGGCGCTGGACGCGCCCGAGGTGGTGGCGGCGCTGGCGGGGATGCCGGCGCGGGCACCCGAAATCGTCCTGGCGGACGACCAGTTGGCGTATGTGATCTATACATCGGGTTCGACGGGCGTACCGAAGGGCGTGGCGGTCTCGCACGCGGCGGTGGCGACCATGGCGCGGGCGTTGGGGCCGGTTCTGGGGGCAGGGCCCGGGGTGCGGGTGCTGCAGTTCGCGTCGTTCAGCTTCGACGCGTCGGTGCTGGACGTGGCGGCGACGCTGGCGGCCGGAGGCACGTTGGTGGTGGCTTCGGCCGCCGAGCGATCGGACACGGGCGAGCTCGTCCGGATGCTCCGGGAGACCGGTGTGCGGTCCGCCAGCGTCGTGCCGTCGCTGTTGTCGGTGCTGGATCCGGGTGATCTCGCGGGTGTGGAGCGGCTGTTGGTGGGCGCCGAGCCGATCACCGCCGAGCAGGCGGCGCTGTGGAGCGCGGGTCGGACGCTGGTCAACACGTACGGCCCGACCGAGTCGACGGTGATGGTGACGGCCGGCCCGGTGGACGGTGCGGAGTCGGCGGTGCCGATGGGCGCGCCGGTGGCGGGGACGAGGACGTATGTCCTGGACCGTGCGCTGCGACCGGTCCCCGTGGGTGTGGCGGGCGAACTGTACGTCGCCGGGGGCCAGTTGGCGCGCGGATACCGGGGACGTGCGGGGCTGACGGCGGAACGGTTCGTGGCGTGCCCGCACGGCGACTCCGGTGAGCGGATGTACCGGACCGGGGACCGGGCGCGCTGGACGGCGGACGGCCGGCTGGTGTTCGCGGGGCGGGCGGACGAGCAGGTCAAGATCCGCGGCTTCCGGGTCGAACCGGGTGAGGTGCGGGCCGCGGTGGTCGAGCACCCCGAGGTCGCAAGGGCCGCGGTGGTCGCGAGGGAGGACGCGCCGGGCGAGACACGGCTGGTGGCCTATGTGGTGCTCAAGCCCGGTGTACTGACCACAGCCGACGAAGTGACGGAAGCGGTGAGGGAGTTCACGAGTACCCGGCTGCCCCACTACATGGTGCCCTCGGCGGTCGTCGTCCTGGACGAGCTGCCGCTGACGGCGAACGGGAAACTGGACCGGGCCGCACTGCCCGCACCCGGGTACACGTCCGGTTCGGGCAGGGGCCCGGAGACCGTGCGGGAAGAGATCGTCTGCGCCGCGTTCGCGCACGTCCTCGGCCTGGACAGCGTCGGCGTGGAGGACGACTTCTTCGCGCTGGGCGGCCACTCGCTCCTGGCGGTGTCGCTGGTGGAGCACCTGCGCACCCGAGGTGTCTCCGTGTCGGTCAGGGCGCTGTTCCAGACCTCGACGCCGGCCGGTCTGGCGGCGACGGCGGGCATGGAGCACGTCGAGGTCCCGCCCAATCCGATTCCCGAAGGCGCCACGGAGATCACGCCGGGGATGCTGCCGCTGGTCGACCTCGACGAGGCCGAGGTCGCGCGGGTGGTGGCCACGGTGCAGGGCGGCGCGGCCAACATCGCGGACATCTACCCGCTCGCCCCGCTGCAGGAGGGGCTCTTCTTCCACCACCTCATGGCCGACCGGAACAGCGACATCGAGGACGTGTACGCGGTGCCGGTCAGGCTCGGATTCGATTCCAGGCAGCGGCTGGACGCGTTCCTGGACGCGCTGCGGCAGGTGGTGGACCGGCACGACATCTACCGCACGGCGATCGTGTGGGAGGGGCTGCGCGAGCCGGTCCAGGTGGTGCAGCGCCGCGCCACGCTGCCGGTGCGCGAGGTCGTTCTCGACCCGCGGGGCGGCGACGCGGTGGAGCAGCTCATGGCCCTCGGCGAGTCCTGGATGAATCTGGGGAGCGCTCCCTTGATGCGGGTGCATGTCGCCGCCGAACCCAGCGGTGACGGGTGGCTCGCGGTGCTCCGCATCCACCACCTCATGCAGGACCACACGACGCTGGACGTGTTGCTCGGGGAACTGCGCGCGATCCTCTCCGGACAGGCCGACACGCTGCCCGAGCCACTGCCGTTCCGCGACTTCGTGGCGCACGCCCGGCTCGGCACGCGCCCCGGCGAACACGAGCGGTACTTCGCGGGCCTGCTCGGCGATGTGACGGAGACGACGGCACCGTACGGACTCCTCGACGTCCACGGCGACGGCCGGGGCGTCGGCCACGCGCGTCTGCCGGTGAGCGGTGAACTCGCCGCACGTGTCCGGGAGTTGGCGCGGTCCAGGGGAGTGAGCGCGGCGACCGTGTTCCACCTGGCGTGGGCGCGGGTGGTCGCCGCCGTCAGCGGCCGGGACGACGTGGTGTTCGGCACCGTGCTGTTCGGGCGGATGAACGCCGGTGCCGGCTCCGATCGCGTACCGGGTCTGTTCATCAACACGCTGCCCGTACGCGTGCGGGTCGGGGAAGCCGGTGTGGCCGAGGCGCTGACCGGACTGCGCGACCAACTGGCCGAACTCCTGGTCCACGAACACGCGTCGCTAGCCCTGGCGCAGAACGTCAGTGGCGTGTCGGGCGGCAGCCCGCTGTTCACCTCCATCTTCAACTACCGGCACAGCGGCGCCACCGACGGCGAACCCGGCGCGGGACTCGCCGGCGTCACCATGCTGGCCTCGCGCGACGGCGCCGGCGACCTCACCAACTACCCGGTCAGCGTGGCGATCGACGACGCCGGGACCGGGTTCGACCTGGTCGTCGACACGGTGGCGCCGGTCGCACCGGACCAGGTGTGCGCGTTGCTGCACACCTGCCTGGGCAATCTGGTGACGGCCCTGGAAGACGCTCCGGAGAGCCGGCTCGGGGCGGTGCGGGTGCTCGACGCGGCGCAGAGCGAGCAGGTCCTGTCCGAGTGGAACGACACCGGTGTTCCGTTCGGTGTGGGTGTGACGGTGCCGGGGTTGGTCGGGGTGCGGGCGGTGGAGGATCCGGCGGCGGTGGCGGTGGTCGCGGATGGATTCTCGTTGTCGTACGGGGAGTTGGAGGTGCGGGCGAATCGGCTGGCGCACTACTTGCTGGCGCGGGGTGTCGGGCCGGGGTCGGTGGTGGGGCTGTGTCTGCCGCGAGGCGTCGACATGGTCGCGGCGATGCTGGGTGTGTGGCGGGCGGGGGCTGCGTATGTGCCGCTGGATGTGGAGTATCCGGCCGAGCGGCTGGCGTTCATGCTCGCCGACAGCGGCGCGGGTGTCGTCGTGGGCGTGAGCGGGCTGACTCGGGGACTCGCCGAGTCGGGGGTCCACATCGTCGATCTGGACGAGCCGTCCGTGGCGGCGGCGCTGGCTTCGACGCCGGCGTCTGCGCCTGACCTTCCCGAGGGAGCCGACGGCTTGGCGTATGTGATCTATACGTCGGGTTCGACGGGTGTGCCGAAGGGTGTGGCGGTCGGGCATGGGGCGTTGGCGAATATGGCGTTGGCGTTGGGGCCGGTTCTGGGGGCTGGGCCTGGTGTGCGGGTGTTGCAGTTCGCGTCGTTCAGTTTTGACGCGTCGGTGCTGGACGTGGCGGCGACGTTGGCGGCCGGGGGCACGTTGGTGGTGGCGTCGGCGGGGCAGCGGGCGGATCGGGTGTTGTTGGCGGAGTTGGTGCGGGAGTCGGGTGTGTCGGCGGCGAGTGTGGTGCCGTCGTTGCTGGCGGTGCTGGATCCGGGTGATCTCGCGGGTGTGGAGCGGTTGTTGGTGGGTGCGGAGCCGATCTCCGCCGAGCAGGCGGTGCTGTGGAGTGCGGGTCGGACGCTGGTGAATACGTACGGTCCGACGGAGTCGACGGTGATGGTGACGGCCGGCCGGGTGGATGGTGCGGAGCCGGTGGTGCCGATGGGTGCGCCGGTGGCGAATACGCGGGTGTACGTGCTGGATGACCGGTTGGAGCCGGTGCCGGTCGGGGTCGCGGGGGAGTTGTATATAGCTGGTGCGCAGTTGGCGCGTGGGTATGTGGGTCAGGCCGGTCTGACGGCGGAGCGGTTCGTGGCGTGCCCGTACGGCTCGGCCAGTGAGCGGATGTATCGGACCGGGGACCGGGCGCGTTGGACGGCGGAGGGTCAGTTGGTGTTCGCCGGCCGTGCTGACGATCAGGTCAAGATCCGCGGCTTCCGGGTCGAACCGGCGGAGGTGGCCGCGGCCCTCACCGCGTGCGCGGGTGTCGCGCAGGCCGTGGTGGTGGCACGTCAGGACACGACCGGCGACACGCGGCTCGTCGCCTACGTCGTCGCCGACCCGGGCGCCGCGTCGGCGGTGGAACTCGACGATGCCGTAAGGGAGTTCGCCGGAGACCTGCTGCCGCAGTACATGGTGCCCTCGGCGGTCGTGGTCCTGGACGAGCTGCCGCTGACGGTCAACGGCAAACTCGACCAAGCGGCGCTGCCCGCGCCGCGGTTCGCGACGGGAACGGGCCGGGCGCCGGCCACTGTGCGGGAGGAACTCCTGTGCGCCGCTTTCGCACACGTCCTCGGCCTGGACAGCGTCGGCGTGGAGGACGATTTCTTCGCCCTCGGCGGTCACTCGCTGCTGGCGATGCGCCTGGTGAGCCGGGTGCGTGTGGTCCTCGGCGTGGAGCTGCCGCTGCGGGTGGTGTTCGACGCGTCGACGCCGGCCGCGCTGGCGACCCGCCTCGGGCGGGCGGGTGAGGGGCGCATCGGCGTCACGGCGACGACACGTCCTGAACGCATACCGCTGTCGTTCGCCCAGCAACGGCTCTGGTTCCTCAGCCAGTTGGACACTGCCGCCTCGACGTACAACACAGCGGTGGCGTTGCGCCTGACCGGTGAGCTGGATCGCGACGCGCTCGCTGCCGCGCTGCGGGATGTGCTGGGACGTCATGAAGTGCTGCGCACGGTGTTCCCGGCGGTGGACGGTGAGCCGTACCAGCGGATCCTGCCGGTCGAGGAAGCCGCGTTCGCGTTGGAAGCGGAGCGGATCACGCCGGAGCAGCTGCGCGAGCGGGTGGCCGGGGCGGCACGCCGTCCGTTCGACCTGGCGGCTGAAATCCCCATCCGCGCGGCCCTGTTGGAGACGGGTTCGAACGAGCGGGTGCTGGTCCTGGTGGTCCATCACATCGCCTGGGACGGCTCGTCGGCGAGTCCGTTCGCCCAGGATCTGTCGACGGCGTACGCGGCTCGGTGCGAGGGGCGGAAGCCGGGGTGGACCGTGCTCCCGGTCCAGTACGCGGACTACACCCTGTGGCAGCGGGCGCTGCTGGGAGACGGCGACGACCCCGAGAGTCTGCTGTCCCGTCAGATCGATTACTGGCGAGGCCAGTTGACGGCGGCACCGGAAGAGCTGGAGCTGCCCTTCGACCGGCCGCGGCCGGCGGTGGCGTCCCACAAGGGCCATCACGCGGCTTTGGACATTCCGGCCGAGACGCATGAGCGTCTGGTGCGGCTGGCTCGTGAGCGGGGAGTGACCCTGTTCATGCTGATGCAGGCCGCCCTTGCGGTGATGCTCAGCAGGGTCGGTGCGGGCACCGACATCCCGATCGGCTCGGCGGTCGCCGGTCGCACCGACGAGTCGGTGGACGACCTGGTCGGCTTCTTCGTGAACTCGTTGGTGTTGCGTACTGATCTGTCAGGTGACCCGACGTTCGAGGAGCTTCTTGAGCGGGTGCGTGGGGTGGGTCTGGATGCTCTGGATCATCAGGATGTTCCGTTTGAGCGCCTGGTGGAGGAGCTGACGCCGGTGCGTTCGCTGTCGCGGCATCCGTTGTTCCAGGTGATGCTCACGGTGCAGAACACGGTGTCGGGGGTGGTGGATCTGCCGGGGTTGCGGGCGGAGTCGATTGCTACGGGTGTGTCGTCGGCGAAGTTCGATCTGGAGGTGTCGGTCGGGGAGGTGTTCGACGGGGACGGTGTGCCGGCCGGTGTGCGTGGTCAGTTGGTGGCTGCGGCGGATCTGTTTGACGCGGGAACGGTTGAGCGGTTTGCGGGTTGGCTGGTGCGGGTGGTGGAGGTGTTGGCGGGTGCGCCGGGGTGCGGTTGTCGGCGGTGGAGTTGCTTGACGAGGACGAGCGGCGGGAGCTGGTCGGGTGGGGCGGTGGTGTGGCGTGTGAGGTGCCGGGTGTGTCGGTGCCGGAGTTGTTTGGGGAGTGGGTGGTGCGGACGCCGGATGCGGTGGCGTTGGTGGCGGGTGAAGTTCGTTTGTCGTATGCGGAGTTGGATGCGCGGGCGAATCGGGTTGCGCATTGCCTGCGTGGGCGGGGTGTGGGTGCGGAGTCGGTTGTTGCGGTGTGTTTGGGGCGTGGTGTCGATCTGGTGGTGGCGTTGTTGGGGGTGTTGAAGGCGGGGGGTGTGTATCTGCCGGTGGATGTGGAGTATCCGGCGGAGCGGGTGGCGTTCATGGTTGCGGATGCGGCGCCGGTGTGTGTGGTGACGACGGTGGAGTATGCGGCGGTGGTGGCGGGGCTGCCGGTGGTGGTGCTCGATGATCCGGCGGTGCAGGCGGAGTTGGATGGTCTTGCCGGCGTGCCGGTACCCGACTCGACTGTTTCTTCTGAGAACGCGGCGTATGTGATGTACACGTCGGGTTCGACGGGGGTGCCGAAGGGGGTGGTGGCGACTCACGGGGATGTGGTGGGGCTGGCGTTGGCGTCGCATTGGGGTGTGGGGGGTGGGGCGCGGGTGTTGTTCCATGCGCCGCATGCGTTTGACGCGTCGTCGTACGAGGTGTGGGTGGCGTTGTTGTCGGGTGCTGGTGTGGTGGTGGCGCCGCCCGGTGTGGATGTCGATGGCGGTGTGTTGCGGTCGTGGATTGCTGAGTTTGGGTTGACGCATGTGCATGTGACGGCGGGGTTGTTCCGGGTGTTGGCGGAGCGGGATCCGGGGTGTTTTGCCGGGGTGGGTGAGGTGTTGACCGGTGGTGATGTGGTGCCGGTGGAGGCGGTGCGTCGGGTGGTGGGGGCGTGTGCGGGTGTGGTGGTGCGGCATCTGTATGGGCCGACGGAGGTGACGTTGTGTGCCACGCAGCATGCGGTGTCCGGGGCGGGCGTGCTGGGGGTGTGTTGCCGATCGGCAGGCCGTTGGACGGGACCCGGGTGTATGTGCTGGATGGCTCTCTTGCGCCGGTTCCGGTCGGGGTGGCGGGTGAGTTGTATGTCGCGGGTGCGGGGTTGGCGCGGGGTTATCTGGGGCGTGGGGGTCTGACCGCGGAGCGGTTCGTGGCCGATGTGTTCGGTGGCGCTGCGGGTGGGCGGATGTACCGGACCGGGGACCGTGTGCGCTGGTCTGGCGATGGTCGGCTGGTGTTTGTGGGCCGGTCGGACGATCAGGTGAAGATCCGTGGGTTCAGGGTGGAGCCGGGTGAGGTGGAGGCGGTGGTTGCCGCTCACCCCGAGGTGTCACAGGCGGCCGTGATCGCTCGCGAGGACACCCCCGGTGACAAGCGCTTGGTCGCCTATGTCGTAGCGGTCGACGCGGGCGCCGACGTGACCGAACTCGCTGGGTCAGTACGGGACTTCGTGGCGTCGCGGTTGCCGGGGTACATGGTGCCCTCGGCGGTGGTGGTCCTGGATGTCCTGCCGCTGACGGGCAACGGGAAGCTGGACCGCAAGTCCCTGCCCGCCCCCGCGTACGCGGCGGTCTCGGGTCGGGGTCCGGCGGATGCGCGGGAGGAGATCCTGTGTGCGGCGTTCGCCGAAGTCCTCGGTGTGGACAGCGTCGGCGTGGAGGACGATTTCTTCGCGCTGGGCGGCCACTCCCTCCTGGCGGTGTCTCTGGTGGAGAAGCTGCGCACCCGTGGGATGTCGGTGTCGGTCAGGGCGCTGTTCCAGACGCCGACGCCGGCTGGTCTTGCGGTGGCTGCCGGGGCGGAGGAGATCTCGGTCCCGCCGAACCTGATTCCCGACGACGCCACCCACATCACCCCGGAGATGCTCCCGCTGGTCGACCTGGACGAGGCGGAGATCGAGCGGATCGTCGCGGCTGTGCCGGGCGGTGCGGCCGGCATCGCGGACGTCTATCCGCTCGCCCCGCTCCAGGAAGGCATCTTCTTCCACCACCGGATGGCCGCGGACAGCGGCACGGATGAGGATGTCTACCTGACGCCGATGCCGCTCGCGTTCGACTCGCGCGACCGGCTGGACGCCTTCCTCGCCGCGTTCCAGCAGGTGGTGGACCGGCACGACATCTACCGCACCGCGGTCCTGTCGGAGGGGCTGCGTGAGCCGGTCCAGGTGGTGCTGCGGCACGCCGAGCTGCCCGTGGAGGAGGTCACACTCGATGCCGGCGGTGCCGATCCGGTGGACCAGCTCTCGGCCGTCGCCGGGTCGTGGATGGACCTCGGCCGCGCTCCGCTGATCGATGTGCACACGGCCGCCGACCCGGGCGGCGGCGACCGCTGGCTGGCCGTCGTACGCATCCACCACCTGGTGCACGATCACACGTCGATGGAGGTGGTGCTCGAAGAGCTCGCGGCGTTCCTGTCGGGCCGGGGTGAGACGCTGCCCGAACCGCTGCCGTTCCGGAACTTCGTGGCGCAGGCCCGGCTCGGTGTGCGCCGGGAGGAGCACGAGCGCTACTTCGCCGGTCTGCTCGGAGACGTGACCGAGACGACCGCGCCGTACGGGCTGCTGAATGTGCGCGGCGACGGTACCGACATCGACAACGCGCAGCGTCGGGTGTCGGACGAACTGGCGGTCAAAGTCAGGGAGTTGGGGCGCAAGGTCGGTGTGAGTCCGGCCTCGGTCTTCCACCTGGCGTGGGCGCGGACGCTCGCCGCGATCAGCGGCCGGGACGACGTGGTGTTCGGCACGGTCCTCTTCGGCCGGATGAACTCGGGGGAGGGGGCGGACCGGGTCTCCGGCCTGTTCCTCAACACCTTGCCGATGCGCGTACGCGTCGGCCAAGCGGGAGTGGCCGAGGCGCTGACCGGAGTGCGTGACCAGCTGGCGGAGCTGCTCGTGCATGAGCACGCGTCGCTGGCCCTGGCCCAGCAGATGAGCGGGGTGCAGGGCGGTGGCCCGCTGTTCACCTCGGCCTTCAACTACCGGCACGACCGGCTCGCGGCGCAGGGAGGCAGCGCCCGCATCGACGGTGTCACCAGGCTGAGCTCGGAGGACAACACCAACTACGCGATGAGCGCGGCGGTCGACGACCGCGGGACCGAGTTCGTGCTGAGCGTCCGGGTGGCGGGAGCGGACGCGGGCCGTGTCTGCGACCTGCTGCACAGGTCTCTGGAGGGCTTGGCAGCGGCTTTGGAGGAGGCTCCGCAGACCCCGCTCGCGGCGGTGGATGTGCTGGGTGCGGTGGAGCGGTGCCGGGTGGTGGAGGAGTGGAACCGGACTGCTGTCGAGGTGCCGGGTCTGTCGGCGGCGGGGTTGTTCGCGGCGCAGGTGGTCCGGACGCCGGATGCGCCGGCTGTGGTGGGTGACGGGGTGGAGGTGTCGTACGCGGAGCTGGACGCTCGGGCGAATCGGCTGGCGCACCATCTGCGGGCGCAGGGTGTGGGGGCGGAGTCGCTGGTGGGGTTGTGCCTGCCGCGCGGTGTGGAGCTCGTCGCGTCGATCCTGGGTGTGTGGAAGGCGGGCGCTGCCTATCTGCCGCTGGATCCCGAGTACCCGGCCGACCGGCTCACGTACATGCTCACCGAAAGCGGTACGAGCCTTGTCGTCGGCGTGAACGGTACGGCGCGGGAGCTGGTCGGGCCGGGTGTCGGCGTCGTGGCTCTGGACGATCCGGACGTGACGGACGCGTTGGCGGCGGCACCTTCATCGTCGCCCGAAGTCGTCCCGATGAGCGACCAGTTGGCGTATGTGATCTTCACGTCGGGGTCGACGGGCCGTCCGAAGGGCGTGGCGGTGTCGCATGCCGGGCTGGCGCATCTGGTGACGGCGCAGGTGGAGCGGTTCGCGGTGGACGGGGGCGCCCGGATGCTGCAGTTCGCGTCGGTCAGCTTCGACGCGGCGGTGTCCGAAATGCTGGTGGCGCTGAGCTCGGGGGCGTGTCTCGTGGTGGCCCCGGCCGAGGAGTTGCTGCCCGGCGCGGGGCTGGCCGAGGTCGTGGCGCGGCATCAGGTCACGCACGCCACCCTGCCGCCCGCGGTGCTGGCGGTGCTGGGACCGGAGGATCTGGCGCCGGTGACGACGTTGGTGTCGGCGGGTGAGGCGCTGGGCGAGGAACTGGTGACGCGCTGGGCCGCCGGGCGGCGGTTCGTGAACGCGTACGGGCCGACGGAGACCACGGTGTGCGCGACGATGTCGCAACCGCTCGCACCGGGCGGTCGGGCGGAGATCGGCGGGCCGATCGCGAACACCCGGGTGTTCGTGCTGGACGGCCGGCTGGAGCCGGTGCCGGTCGGAGTGCCGGGTGAGCTGTATGTGGCGGGTCCGGGGCTGGCGCGTGGCTATCTGGGCCGCACGGAGCTGACCTCGGAACGCTTTGTGGCGTGCCCGTACGGCACTCGGGGCGAGCGGATGTACCGCACCGGGGACCGGGTGCGGTGGACCGCGGACGGTGTCCTCGCTTTCGCGGGGCGGTCGGACGAGCAGGTGAAGATCCGCGGCTTCCGGATCGAGCCGGGTGAGGTGCGGGCGGTCGTGGCCGCGCATCCGCAGGTCGCCGGGGCGGCGGTCATCACCCGGGAGGACACCCCCGGTGAGAAGCGGCTCGTCGCATACGTGGTGCCGGAGAGCACCGCGGGCAGTGAACTCATCGAGTCCGTAAGGGAGTTCACCGCAGCCCGGCTGCCGGACCACATGGTGCCCTCGGCGGTCGTCCCGCTCGACGCGCTGCCGTTGACCGTGAACGGCAAGCTCGACCACGCTGCACTGCCCGCACCCGACCACGCCGCGACCGCGGGGGTCGGACGGGCCCCGGCCACGGCGCAGGAGGAGCTGCTGTGCGGCGCCTTCGCGCAGGTCCTGGCCGTGGAGAGGGTGGGGGTCGACGACGACTTCTTCGCGCTGGGCGGTCACTCGCTCCTGGCGATGCGGCTGTCGAACCGGGTGCGTGCGGTGCTGGGCGTCGAGGTGACGCTGATCATGCTGTTCGAGGCGCCGACCCCGGCCAAGCTGGCCGCGCAGCTGGCGGAGGCCGGCACGGGGCGTACCGCGCTCGCGGCCATGCCGCGTCCGGAGCGGGTGCCGCTGTCGTTCGCCCAGCAACGGCTCTGGTTCCTGGGACAGTTGGAAGGGGCCGGCGCGGGCGACGCCATTCCGATGGCGCTGCGGCTGACCGGTGAGCTGGACCGGCAGGCCCTCCAGGCCGCGCTGCGGGACGTGATCGGCCGGCACGAGGCGCTGCGCACGGTGTTCGCGACGGTGGACGGCGAGCCGTACCAGCGGATCCTGCCGGTCGAGGAGACCGGCTTCGAGCTGCCGGTCGTCGAGATCGCGCCGCAGGAACTGGACGCCGCGGTGCGCGCGGCGGCCGGATACGAGTTCGACCTGGCCCACGACATCCCGCTGCGTGCCCGGCTGTTCGCGCAGAGCCCCACGGACCACGTCCTGGTGGTTCTGGTGCACCACATCGCCGGTGACGGATGGTCCACCGGGCCGCTCGCGCGGGACCTGTCGTCCGCGTACGAGGCGCGGCGCACCGGCCGGACACCGGACTGGGCCCCGTTGCCGGTGCAGTACGCGGACTACGCCCTCTGGCAGCGCGAGCTGCTCGGTGACGAGGAGGACCCGAACAGCCTTCTGACCACTCAACTCGCCTACTGGCGCCAGGCGTTGGAAGGGATTCCGGAGGAGCTGGAACTGCCCGCGGACCACCCGCGCCCGGCCGTGGCGTCGCACCGGGGACAGGAGGTGCCGCTGGAGATCCCGCCCGGGGTGCACGGCCGTCTGGTGCGGCTGGCGCAGGAGCGGGGCGTGACCCTGTTCATGGTGCTGCAGGCGACCCTCGCGGTGACCCTGAACCGGCTGGGCGCCGGTACGGACATTCCGATCGGCACGGCGAACGCGGGGCGCACCGACGAAGCTCTGGACGACCTGGTCGGCTTCTTCGTCAACACCCTCGTGCTGCGGACCGACCTGTCCGGCGACCCGACGTTCGACGAACTGCTGGAGAGGGTCAGGGAGGCCGGGCTCGGCGCGTTCGCCCACCAGGACGTGCCGTTCGAGCGCCTGGTGGAGGAACTGGCCCCGGCCCGGTCCATGTCCAGGCATCCGCTGTTCCAGACCATGCTGACCGTGCAGAACACGGGATCCGCGACGCTGGAACTGCCCGGCCTGCACGCCAGTCGGCTGCCCGGGGGTCCTGCCGCGGGGAAGTTCGACCTGGACCTGAGTCTGGGCGAGACGTTCGACACCCAAGGCGCGCCGGCGGGGCTGCGAGGCGTGCTGATCGCGGCGGCGGACCTCTTCGACGAGGAGACCGCACGGCGCGTCGCGGACGGCCTGGTACGCGTCGCCACCGCGCTGGCCGATGCCTCCGGGACCCGCGTCAGAGACGTGAACGTCATCGAGCCGGACGAGTACCGGCGCACCGTCGAGGAGTGGAACCGGACCGAGCGGGACGTCGCACCGGC
Source organism: Streptomyces sp. N50 (assembly GCF_033335955.1). Classification (GTDB taxonomy): domain Bacteria; phylum Actinomycetota; class Actinomycetes; order Streptomycetales; family Streptomycetaceae; genus Streptomyces. The sequence continues at coordinate 801,846 of NZ_CP137549.1, read as the reverse complement.
CACGGCGGAGCAGCTGTTCGCCGCCCAGGTGACCGGGAACCCCGACGCGGTCGCCCTTGTCCACGGAGGCAGCGAGCTGACGTACGCGGAGCTGGACGCGCGGGCGAACAGGCTGGCGCGGATCCTGGTGACCGGGGGAGCGGGTCCGGAGACGCTGGTGGCCGTCCTCGCGGACCGTTCGGTCGAGCTGGTGGTGGCGCTGCTCGCGGTGTGGAAGGCGGGTGCCGCGTATCTGCCGATCGACCCGGGGCAGCCCGCGGAGCGGATCGCTTACATGCTGGCCGACACGGATCCGATGTACGTCCTGACCACGACGGCGTGTGAGCGACTGCTCCCCGCGGAGCCCACGCCGCCGGTCCTGGTCACCGACGGGCCTCAACTCGTCGCGGAAGCGGCCGAGATGAGCCCCGAGCCCGTCACGGACGACGAGCGCACCGGAAGACTGCTCCCGGCGCACGCGGCGTACGTCATCTACACCTCCGGCTCGACCGGGCGCCCCAAGGGCGTGGTCGTCTCCCACTCCGGAGTCGCGAGCCTGCGGTTGACCCAGGCCGAGCGGTTCGCGTTCGACAGCGACAGCAGGGTGTTGCAGTTCGCGTCGGTGGGCTTCGACGGTGCCGTCTTCGAGGTGCTGATGGCCCTGACCAACGGCGGTCGTCTGGTGCTCGGCTCCGCCCAGGAACTCCTGCCGGGACCGGGCCTCGCGGAACTCGCGCGGCGGCACGGCGTGACCCATCTGATCGCACCGCCCGCGGCGCTGGGCGCGATGGACCCGGCCGGCCTGCCGTCCGTGACCACCCTGGCCGCGGTGGGTGAGGCACTCGGTGCGGATGTGCTGGCCCAGTGGGCGGACGGGCGGCGATTCCTCAACGGGTACGGCCCGACGGAGACGACCGTGGCCGCCGCGATATCCGCCCCCCTCGCACCGGGGGACGTGCCGAACATCGGCACGCCCATCGTCAACACCCGGGTGTATGTGCTCGACGCGTCGCTCAGCCCGGTGCCCGTGGGTGTGGCGGGGGAGCTGTACGTAGCGGGCGCCGGGCTGGCGCGAGGGTACGCGGGACGTGGGGGCCTGACCGCGGAGCGGTTCGTGGCCTGCCCGTTCGGCACCGCCGGCGAGCGGATGTACCGGACCGGGGACCGCGCGCGCTGGACGGCGGACGGTCAGCTGGTGTTCGCCGGCCGAGCGGACGAACAAGTGAAGATCCGCGGATTCCGGGTCGAGCCCGGAGAGGTCCAGGCGGTGGTCGTGGGACATCCGGAGGTGGACCGGGCCGCGGTCGTCGCCCGCGAGGACCGCCCCGGCGACAAGCGCCTTGTCGCGTACGTCGTCGCAGGACAGGGCACCGGCGATGTGGCCGGGCTCCCCGAGACCGTACGCCGGTACGTCGCGGAACGGCTGCCCCGGTTCATGGTGCCCTCGGCGGTGCTGGTCCTCGACGCGCTGCCGGTGACGGTCAACGGGAAGCTGGACCGGAAGGCGCTGCCGGCCCCGGACCACAGCACGGCCGGTACCACGGGCAGGGCGCCGGCCAACCCGCTGGAGGAAATGGTCTGCGAGGCCTTCGCGCAGATCCTCGGGCTGCCCGTGGTGGGACCGGAGGACGACTTCTTCGCCCTCGGCGGCCACTCACTTCTCGTGACGAAACTGGCCAACCGCGTGCGCACGGTCTCGGGCACCGAGGTCCCGATCCGGATGTTGTTCGAGGCACCGACACCTGCCGCGGTCGCGGTCTGGCTGGCACGACAAGCAGGGAACAGGAAACAGGCTAGGCCCGCTCTGAGGCCGATGCGTAACGAGGAGGGGTCCTGATGATTCCGTTGTCTTTCGCGCAGCGTCGGCTGTGGTTCCTGGCCCAACTGGAGGGACCGAGCGCGACCTACAACCTGCCGTTGGCCCTGCGCCTGACCGGGAAGCTCGACCAGGACGCACTGCCGGCCGCTCTGCGGGACGTGATCGGGCGGCACGAGATCCTGCGCACGTACTTCCCCTCGGCCGACGGACAGCCGCACCAGCGAATCCTCCCTGTCGACGAGACCGGATTCTGCCTGACGACGGCCGAGGTCTCCCCGGACGAACTGTCGGGGGCACTGTCCGAGACGGCGGCCGAGCCCTTCGACCTCGCCGCCGGGATGCCGGTACGGGCGCGGCTCTTCACGACCGGCCCGGACGAGCACGTACTCCTGCTGGTCATTCACCACATCGCGTGGGACGGCGAGTCGATGAGGCCGTTCATGCGGGATCTGTCGACGGCCTACATGGCGCGTCTCGCGGGCCGGGCCCCCGCATGGGCTCCGCTGCCGGTGCAGTACGCGGACTACGCGCTGTGGCAGCGGGAGGTGCTCGGCGACGAGGACGACCCGCAGAGCGTGCTGTCCCAGCAAGTGGCGTACTGGAGCGAGGCGTTGGCCGGATCCCCCGAGGAACTGGAGCTGCCGTTCGACCGGCCGCGTCCGGCCGTGGCGTCGCACCGAGGGCACGAGCTGGGCATCGCGGTCTCCGCCGATGTCCACCAGCGCCTCGCGGTCCTGGCGCGGGAACACGGCGCCACGCTGTTCATGGTGCTCCAGGCCGCCTTCGCCATGACACTCAACAAGCTGGGCGCGGGCACCGACATCCCGATCGGCGCGCCCGTCGCCGGACGCAACGACGAGGCGCTCGACGACCTGGTCGGCTTCTTCGTCAACACGCTGGTGATGCGCACCGATCTGTCGGGGGACCCGGCATTCGGCGAGATCCTCGACCGCATCCGCGAGACGAGCCTGTCGGCGTTCGCCCATCAGGATGTGCCGTTCGAGAAGCTGGTGGAGGAACTCGGGTCGTCGCGGTCACTGGCCCGACACCCCCTGTTCCAGGTCATGTTGACCATGCAGAGCAGCACCCGGCTTGAGGACGGCGGCAGTCCTGCGCAGGGGGCGAGTGGCGTACGCATCAGCCCGATGACGGCGGACGCCGGTGAATCCCTGGCCAAGTTCGACCTGCACGTGTTCGCCAAGGAAGTCTTCGACGCGCAGGGCGCGCCCGCCGGTCTCCAAGGCGTGCTGACGGCGGCGTCGGACCTGTTCGAGGCGGACACGGTCGAGCGCGTCGCGAACCGGTTCATACGCGTTCTCGAACACCTCGCGCGTGACGCGTCCCTTCCGTTGAGTGCGGTGGATGTGCTGGATGCGGGTGAGCGGCGTCTGGTGTTGGAGGGGTGGAACGACAGTGGTGTTGAGCTGTCGGAGACGTTTGTTCCTGAACTGTTTGCGGCGCAGGTGGCGCGGACGCCTGATGCGGTGGCGGTCGTCTCGGGTGAGCATCGAGTGTCGTTTGCGGAGTTGGATGCGCGGGCGAATCGGTTGGCGCATTTTCTGCGGGCGCAGGGTGTGGGTGCGGAGTCGGTGGTGGGGTTGTGCCTGCCGCGGGGTGTCGAGAGCGTCGTCGGGATCCTGGGTGTGTGGAAGGCGGGGGCTGCGTATCTGCCGCTTGACGCTGGGCAGCCGGCGGAGCGGATCGCTTATCAACTCCGGGACAGTCGTGCGGTGTTGACGTTGACGACGGAGGAGATTCTGGGGGATCTGCCGGCGGGTCGGTATCGGTTGGTGGCGGTGGACGGGGCGCTGACTGTGATGCAGTTGGCCGCTTCACCGGATACGGCGCCCGAAGTGTCGGTCGAGGCTGGCCAGTTGGCGTATGTGATTTATACGTCGGGTTCGACGGGGCGGCCGAAGGGTGTGGCGGTCACGCACGGGGCGCTGGCCAACTACGTGTCGTCGGTGCCGGGTCGGCTGGGCTTTGGTGTGCTGGGTGGCCGGTATGCGGTGTTGCAGGGGCAGGCGACGGACCTGGGCAACACGGTGGTGTTCGCGAGTCTGACTTCTGGTGGTGAGCTGCACTTCCTGGATGAGGAGGCGGTCACCGACCCGGTGGCGGTGGCGCAGTACCTCGCCGAGCAGCGGATCGACTATCTGAAGGCGGTGCCGTCGCATGTGGCGGCGCTGGGTGTGGGTGCGGTGCTGCCGGCGAAGTCGCTGGTGTTGGGTGGTGAGGCGGCCTCGCCCGCGCTCGTGGGCGAGCTGCTGGCGGCGGCCGGTGAGCGGGAGGTGTTCAACCACTACGGTCCGACCGAGACGACGATCGGTGTCGCGACCACCCGTCTGACCGGGGAGACGGTGGCGTCCGGTGTGGTGCCGGTGGGCACACCTGTGGCCAACACCCGTTTCTACGTCCTGGACGCTGCCCTGAAGCCGGTCGCGCCGGGTGTGACCGGTGAACTGTTTGTGGCTGGTGCGCAGTTGGCGCGTGGTTATGTGGGTCAGGCGGGTGTGACGGCGGAGCGGTTCGTGGCGTGCCCGTACGGCGGTTCGGGTGAGCGGATGTATCGGACCGGGGACCGTGCCCGCTGGACGTCGGGCGGTCAGTTGGTGTTCGCGGGCCGGGCGGACGACCAGGTCAAGATCCGCGGCTTCCGGGTGGAGCCGGGCGAGGCCCAGGCCGTAGTGACTGCTCACCCCGAGGTGTCGCAGGCGGCGATCGTAGCCCGCGAGGACACCCCCGGCGACACCCGCCTGGTCGCCTACGTCGTAGCGGTCGACGAGGACGCCAGCGCGACCGAACTCGCTGATTCAGTACGGGAGTTCACGTCCTCCCGGCTGCCGGAGCACATGGTCCCCGCAGCGGTCGTCGTCCTCAACGCACTGCCGTTGACCGGCAACGGCAAGCTCGACCGCAAGGCCCTGCCCGCCCCCGACTTCGCATCCGGGGCCGGTGTCGGCAGGGGACCGGAGACGGCGCAGGAAGAGGCGCTGTGCCTGGCGTTCGCCGAAGTCCTCGGTCTCGACAGCGTCGGCGTGGACGACGATTTCTTCGCGCTGGGCGGCCACTCGCTGCTGGCGGTCTCGCTGGTCGAGAAGCTTCGCACCCGTGGCATGTCGGTGTCGGTCAAGGCGCTGTTCCAGACGTCGACACCGGCGGGGCTCGCCGCGGTGGCCGGTCCGGAGCAGGTGAAGGTGCCCGAGAACCGGATCCCCGCGAATGCCACGGAGATCACACCCGACATGGTGCCCCTGGTGGACCTCGACGAGTCGGCCATCGAGCGGATTCTGCGGCAGGTCGAAGGCGGTGCGCCCAACCTGGAGGACATCTATCCGCTGGCCCCGCTGCAGGAAGGCATCTTCTTCCATCACCTGATGCAGGCCGACCGCGGCACGGACGTGTACGTGGCGCCGATGGTCGTGGGCTTCGAGTCCCGTGAGCGGCTCGACACGTTCCTCGGCGCGCTGCAACAGGTGATGAACCGGCACGCGATCTACCGCACGGCGATCATGTGGGAAGGGCTGGCGGAGCCGGTCCAGGTCGTCTCCCGGGAGTTGAGGCTGCCGGTCCAGGAGATCGTCCTGGAAGCCGGCACCACCGCCGACGCGGTGCAGCAGATGCTCGACGCCGGCGGTTCGATGGACCTGAGCAGCGCGCCGCTGCTGCGGGTGCACACTGCCGCCGAGCCGGGCACCGACCGGTGGCTCGCACTGCTGCGCATCCACCACATGGTTCAGGACCACACGACCATGGAGGTGCTGCTCAGAGAGCTGCGCGCCTTCATGTCGGGGCAGGGCGCAGCGCTGCCGGAGCCGCTGCCGTTCCGTGACTTCGTCGCCCAGGCACGGCTCGGCGTGGGCTCCGAGGAGCACGAACGGTTCTTCCACGAGCTCCTCGCGGACGTGACCGAGACGACGGCACCGTTCGGCCTCACGGATGTGCACGGCGACGGTGCGGGGACCGAGCGGGCACACCTGCCCGTCGACGACGACGTCGCACGTCAGGTAAGGGGGGTGGCCCGCAGGCTCGGAGTGAGCGCGGCGACCGTCTTCCATCTGGCATGGGGCCGCGTCCTGGCTTCCGTGTCCGGGCGCGACGACGTCGTCTTCGGTACGGTCCTGTTCGGTCGTATGAACGCCGGCGCCGGATCCGACCGCGTGCCCGGCCTGTTCATCAACACCCTTCCCGTGCGCGTACGCACCGAGGCGGTGAGTGTCACCGAGGCGCTGACCTCCATGCAGTACCAGCTGGCGGAACTGCTCGTGCATGAGCACGCCCCGCTGGCCCTGGCACAGAAGGCCAGCGGCATCGAGGGCAACAGCCCGTTGTTCACCTCGCTGTTCAACTACCGGCACGCGCAACGGTCCGGCCAGGGGCCGGACCAGGCGCCGGACACCGGGTTCGAAGGGGTGCGCCTGCTCCACTTCCACGAGCACACCAACTACCCGATGGACGTGGCTGTCGACGACGACGGGTCAGGATTCGTCCTCACGGTCGAGGCCCTGGCACCGGCCGATCCGGCCCGGGTGTGCGCGCTGCTGCACACCTGCCTGGGACACCTGGTGGCCGCGCTGGACGAGTATCCGGGCGCCCGGCTCGACGAGTTGGAGGTGCTCGACGGCGCGGAACTGCGACAGCTCCTGGACGAGTGGAACGACACGGCGGGCGAGTTGCCGGGGACGCTCGTGCCCGAACTGTTCGCGGCGCGGGTCGCGGCGGATCCGGATGCGGTGGCCGTGGTGTGTGACGGGGTGGAGGTGTCGTACGGCGAGTTGGACGTGCGGGCGAACCGGCTCGCGCACTGTCTGGCGGCGCAGGGTGTGGGCGCTGAGTCGGTGGTCGGGCTGTGTCTGCCGCGGGGTGTGGAGATGGTCGCGGCGATCCTGGCCGTGTGGAAGGCAGGCGCGGCCTACCTGCCGATGGATCCCGAATACCCCGCCGAGCGGCTGGAGTTCATGCTCGACGACGCCGGTGCGCGGGTCGTTGTCGGGCATCGCGCGCTGGTGGAGGGACTGACCGTGCCGCGCACGGTGTGCCTCGACGAGCCCGATGTGGCGGCGGCACTGGCGGCCGGGCCCGCGTCGGCTCCGTCGCCGGAGCGCGAGCCCGACGGGCTGGCGTATGTGATCTATACGTCGGGCTCGACGGGACGGCCCAAGGGAGTGCAGGCCACACACGGCGGTCTGGCGAATCTGGCGCTTGCTCTGGGTCCGGTGCTGGGCGCCGGGCCGGGTGTGCGGGTGCTGCAGTTCGCGTCGTTCAGTTTCGACGCGTCGGTGCTGGACGTGGCGGCCACGCTGGCGGCGGGCGGGACGCTGGTGGTGGCCGCCTCTGCGGAGCGTTCGGACGCGGAGCGGTTGGTGCGGATGCTGCGGGAGACCGGGGTGCGGTCGGCGAGCGTGGTGCCGTCACTGCTGGCCGTGCTCGACCCGGCGGATCTTGCTGATGTGTCGACGGTGTTGGTGGGCGCGGAGCCGATCGGTGCGCGGCAGGCGGAGGTGTGGTCGGCGGGCCGGCGGTTGGTGAATACGTACGGTCCGACCGAGGCGACGGTGATGGTCACTGCAGGGGTGGTGGGTGCGGGGCCGGTGGTGGCGATGGGGTCGCCGATCGCCAACACGCGGGCCTATGTTCTCGATGGGTCGCTTGTTCCTGTGCCGGTGGGTGCGGCGGGTGAGTTGTATATCGCGGGTTCGCAGTTGGCGCGGGGGTATGTGGGGCGTGCGGATCTGACGTCGGAGCGGTTTGTGGCGTGCCCGTTCGGTGGGGGCGGGCAGCGGATGTATCGGACGGGGGATCTGGCGCGGTGGACCGGGGACGGTCGGCTGGTGTTCGCGGGGCGTGTGGATGAGCAGGTGAAGATCCGGGGGTTCCGGATCGAGCCGGGTGAGGTTGCCGAGGTGCTTGCCCAGCATCCCTCGGTGACACAGGCCGCGGTGGTCGTACGTGAGGACACGGCCGGGGACAAACGGCTGGTGGCCTATCTGGTGCCCACCGGGGCGGACTCGGCCACGCAGCAACTCGTGCGTTCAGTAAGGGAGTTGGCGGTCGGCCGACTGCCTGACTACATGGTTCCGTCGGCGATCGTGGTGCTGGACGCGCTTCCGCTGACGGTCAACGGCAAGCTGGACCGGGCCGCCCTGCCCGCGCCGGAAGTCACCACGGGCGAGGGCAGGCGGCCGGCCACGACGCAGGAGGAGATCCTGTGCGGGGCGTTCGCCCATGTCCTCGGTCTTCCCTCGGTCGGGGTCGACGACGACTTCTTCGCCCTGGGCGGCCACTCGCTCCTGGCGACTCGACTGGTCAGCCGGGTCCGGGCGGTGCTCGGCGTCGAGCTGCCCATCCGGGTCCTGTTCGACGCGCCGACACCGGCCCGGCTCGCGGCCTGGCTGGTCGAGGCGGTGCCGGGCCGGATCACCCTCACCGGCCGGGAGCGCCCGGACGAGGTGCCGCTGTCGTTCGCACAGCAACGGCTGTGGTTCCTGGGGCAGTTGGACGGCCCGACCAGCAGCTACAACATTCCGATGCCGCTCCGGCTGACCGGCGATCTCGACCGGGGTGCGCTGGCCGCGGCACTGCGGGACCTGATCGACCGGCACGAAGTGCTGCGCACGGTCCTTCCCTCGGTCGGGGGCCGTCCCTCCCAGCGGATCCTGTCGGTCGAGGAGACCGGATTCGAGCTGCGGACCGAGGACGTGTCGCGCGAGGAACTGGCCGCGGGGATGAAGCACGCCGCGGGGTACGCGTTCGACCTGACCACCGAGATCCCGCTGCGCGCGACGCTGTTCGCGGTGGCCCCCGACGAGTACGTACTCGTGCTCCTCGTCCACCACATCGCGTCGGACGCGTGGTCGATGGTCCCGCTCGCCCGCGACCTCTCCGTCGCCTACACCGCGCGGCAGGAGGGGCACGCGCCCGACTGGCCTCCGCTGCCGGTCCAGTACGCGGACTACGCGCTGTGGCAGCGCGAACTGCTGGGCTCCGAGGACGACCCGGACAGCCTGCTGTCCAGGCAGGTCGCCTACTGGCGTGAGGCCATGGCCGGGGCGCCCGAGGAACTGTCCCTGCCGGCCGACCGGGCACGCCCGGCGGTGCTCGGCCACCGCGCGTACGCCGCGCACATGGAGCTGCCCGCCGAAACCCACCGGCTGCTGCTGGAGCTGGCCCGCGAGCGGGGCGTGACCCTGTTCATGGTGCTGCAGGCGGCGTTCGCCACCTTCCTCTCCCGGCTGGGGTCCGGCACCGACATCCCGATCGGCTCCGCCGTAGCCGGACGCACGGACGACTCCCTCGACGACCTGATCGGCTTCTTCGTCAACACCCTGCTGGTGCGCGTCGACCTGTCCGGCAACCCGGCCTACGTCGACGTACTCGAAAGGGTGCGGGAGAACGCACTCGGCGCCATCGCCAACCAGGACGTCCCCTTCGAGCGCCTGGTCGAGGAGCTCGCCCCGGCCCGCTCCCTCTCCCGGCACCCCCTGCACCAGGTCGTGCTGACCCTGCAGAACGCCTCCCGGGCGTTCGGCGACAACGGCAAGGGCCGGCTGCGCATGCCCGGTCTGCGGGTCGAGATGCTCGACCTCGGCCAGGAAGTCGGCGCGAAGATCGACCTCGACGTGAACATGGACGAGTTGTACGACGCCGAGGGCGAGCCCAGCGGGATCGGCGCGGTGCTCACCGGAACGGCGGACCTGTTCGACCAGGAGACGGTCGAGCGGTTCGCGGGGTGGCTGGCTCGGATGATGCGGGCGATCGCCGAGAACCCGCGCGGACGCATCGCCGACCTGCACGTGCTCGCCGCGGACGAGCGCAGGCAGCTCCTGGTGGAGCGCAACGACACCGCCGCCGAGATCCGGCCCGTGACCGTTCCCGAGCTCTTCGCCGCGCAGGTGGCACGGACCCCGGACGCGGTCGCCGTCGTCTTCGGCGAACAGGAAGTGACGTACGCGGAGCTGGACGTCCGGGCGAACCGGCTGGCGCACTACCTGTCCGGGCAGGGGGTGGGCCCCGAGACGGTCGTCGCCGTCGCCATGGAACGCGGCACCGACCTCCTGGTGGCCCTGCTGGCCGTCCTGAAAGCCGGCGGCGCCTACCTGCCGCTCGACCCGGAGTATCCGGCGGAGCGCCTGTCGTTCATGCTGTCCGACAGCCGGGCCTCCGTGCTGATCGGCGTCTCGGAGGTGCTCGACGAACTCCCCGTGGGGCGGACACGCGCCATCGTGCTGGACGACCCGCTGGTGGCCGCCGGCCTGAACGGCGCCCCGGACACGGCGCCCCGCAGCGGCGCGGAACCGGACCACGCGGCGTACGTGATCTACACGTCGGGTTCGACCGGCCGTCCCAAGGGTGTCGTCGTGTCGCACGCGGGCGTGGCGAGCCTGGTGGCGGCGCAGACCGAGCGGTTCGCCGTCGACGAGGACAGCCGAGTGCTGCAGTTCGCGTCGGTGAGCTTCGACGCCGCCGTCTCGGAAGTCCTCGTGACGTTGTGCGGAGGTGCCGGCCTGGTACTCGCCGACGCGCGGGAACTGCTGCCCGGCGCGGGCCTGGTGGAGCTGGCGGCCCGACACCGCGTGACCCATATGACGGTGCCGCCCGCCGTTCTCGCGGTGCTGGACCCGCGGAGCCTGCCGTCCGTGACGACACTCGTCGTGGCGGGCGAGGCCATCGGCGAGGACCTGGTGGCCCGGTGGGCCGCGGGCCGGCGGTTCGTGAACGCGTACGGGCCGACGGAGACCACGGTGTGCGCGACGATGTCGCAGCCGCTCGCGCCAGGCGATCAGCCCGGCATCGGCGGACCGATCCACAACACCCGCGTGTACGTCCTCGACGAGTATCTGCAGCCCGTGCCGGACGGCGTGGTCGGCGAACTGTACGTGGCCGGCGCGGGCCTGGCGCGCGGCTATCTGGACCGGGCCGGCCTCACCGCCGGGCGCTTCGTGGCGTGCCCGTTCGGCGCCGCGGGCGAGCGGATGTACCGCACCGGCGACCGCGTGCGGTGGACGGCCGAGGGGAAGCTGCTGTTCGCGGGGCGCGCGGACGAGCAGGTGAAGATCCGCGGCTTCCGGATCGAACCGGGCGAGGTCCGGGAAGTCCTGGCCGCGCACCCCGAGGTGGCGCAGGCCGTGGTCGTGGTACGTACCGACGCGACCGGCGACAAGCGGCTCGTCGGATACACCGTGCCGATGGACGAAGAGACCGACGCGGCCGAACTGCCCGAGTCCGTCCGGCGGTTCGCCGCAGCCCGGCTGCCGGAGTACATGGTGCCGTCGGCGGTCGTCGTCCTGGACGAGCTGCCGCTGACGGCCAACGGCAAACTGGACCGGGCCGCGCTGCCGGCGCCGGACCACACCGCCGGCTCCGGGGAGAGCCGCGAACCGGCCAACGCGCAGGAGGAGATCCTGTGCCAGGCGTTCGGCGAAGTCCTCGGCCTGGAGGGGGTCGGGGTCGACGACGACTTCTTCGCGCTCGGCGGTCACTCGCTCCTCGCGGTGTCGCTGGTCGAGAACCTGCGCGGCCGCGGCATGTCGGTCTCCGTGAAGGCGTTGTTCCAGACGCCGACACCGGCCGGCCTCGCCGTCGAGGCGGACTCGGTGCGGGTCGTCGTGCCGCCGAACCTCATCCCCGAGGGGGCCGTGGAGATCACTCCGGAGATGCTCCCGCTGGTCGACCTGGACGCGGCCGAGGTCGGGCGGATCGTCGCGTCCGTGCCGGGCGGTGCCGCCAACGTGGCGGACATCTACCCGCTCGCCCCCCTCCAGGAGGGCATCTTCTTCCACCACCTGAGGGCGCGTCAGAACGGCGCCGAGGCGGACGTGTACGTCGCGCCGACCGTCCTCGCCTTCGACACGCGAGCGCGCCTCGACGCCTTCCTGGAAGCCTTCCAGCAGGTGGTGGACCGGCACGACATCTACCGCACGGCGATCGTGTGGGAGGGCCTGCGCGAACCGGTCCAGGTGGTACTGCGCCACGCACCGCTCTTGGTCGAACAGGTCGTCCTCGACCCCCAGGGCGCCGACCCGGCCGCGCAGTTGGTCACGGCTGGCGGATCGTGGATGGACCTGCGGCGCGCCCCGCTGCTCGACGTGCACACCGCCGTCGAGCCGGGCAGCGACCGGTGGCTGGCCGTCGTACGCATCCACCATCTGGTGCACGACCACACCACGATGGACGTCGTACTCGGGGAACTCGGTGCCCTGCTCTCGGGCAACGGCGACGCGATGCCCGAACCACTCCCGTTCCGCAACTTCGTCGCCCAGACCCGCCTCGGCATGTCGGACGAGGAACACGAGCGGTACTTCAGCGCCCTCCTGTCGGACGTGACCGAGACCACCGCGCCGTATGGCGCGCTGGAGATCCGCGAGGACGGCACCGCCTCGCAGCGGGCCCGCACGGTCGTGGACGGCGAAGTCGCCGACCGCGTCCGGGAGGTGGCGCGCCGCCACGGTGTTTCCGCCGCCGCGGTCTTCCACCTGGCCTGGGCGCGCGTCCTCGCCGCGGTCAGCGGGCGGGACGACGTGGTGTTCGGCACGGTCCTGCTCGGCCGTATGAACTCCGGCGAGGGCTCGGACCGGACGTCCGGACTGTTCCTCAACACCCTGCCGATGCGGGTGCGCGTCGGGGACGACGACGTGGTCGGAGCGCTGATCGCGCTGCGTGACCAGCTGGCGGAGCTGCTGGTGCACGAGCACGCCCCGCTCGCCCTCGCGCAGCGGGCCAGCGGCGTGCCCGCCGGCAGCCCGCTGTTCACGTCCATCTTCAACTACCGCCGCAACCAGGGCGGAACCCGCGGCAGGCGCACGGGCATCGAGGGTGTCACGACCCTCTTCACCCGGGAGAAGTCGAACTACCCGCTCAACGTCTCCGTCGACGACGGAATCGCCTTCGGCCTCACCATCGAGGCGACCGCGCCGGCCGATCCGGTCCGGGTGGGCGCGTTGCTGGAGACCTGTCTGGCGAATGTCGTGGCGGCGCTGGAGGAGGCGCCGGGGACGCGGCTCGCGGCGATCGACGTGCTGGACGCGGATGAGCGGCGTCTGGTGCTGGACGAGTGGAACAGCACGGCCGTCGGGCCGCCGGGGGCACTGGTCCCCGAGCTGTTCGAGACGCAGGCGGGCCGGACGCCGGACGCCTTGGCCGTGGTCGCCGACGGGGAGTCGGTGACGTACGCCGAACTCGACGCACGGGCGAACCGGCTGGCGCACTACCTGGCCGCCCAGGGGGTGGACCGGGAGTCACTCGTGGGACTGTGCCTGCCGCGGAGCACGGAGATGATCGCGGCGATCCTGGCGGTGTGGAAGGCGGGGCGGCGTATGTGCCGCTCGATCCCGAGTACCCGGCGGATCGGCTGGCGTACATGCTGACGGACAGCCGGGCGTCGGTGCTGATCGGTACGGGTGAGGTGCTGGACGAGCTGCCGGTGGGGCGGATCCGGACGGTGGACCTCGATGACCCGCTGGTGGTGGGCGCGCTGGCGGGGCAGTCGGCACGGGCGCCCCGACGTGCCTCGCAAAAGGACGAGTTGGCGTACGTGATGTACACGTCGGGATCGACCGGGCGCCCCAAGGGCGTGGCGGTGACGCAGGGCGGGCTGGCGAACTACGTGGCCTGGGCCGCGGCCGCGTACACGATGGAGGAGGGTGGCGGGGGTGCCGCGTTGCACTCGTCGCTGGCGTTCGACCTGACGGTGACGAGTGTCGTGGTGCCGTTGGTGTCGGGGTCCGCGGTCGTGGTGAGTGAGGCCGGCGGCGCCGAGGGCTTGGCCGAACTGGTACGGGAGTCGGCCGAGTTCGGGCTGGTGAAGGTCGTGCCGGGGCATCTTCCGCTGCTGGCCGAGCTGTTGACGGCGGACGAGTCGTCGGGCGCCGCCCGTCGCCTGATCGTGGGCGGCGAGGCGCTGCGGGGTGCGGATGTGCGGGGGTGGCTGGACCGGGTTCCGGGGTCGGTCGTGGTGAACGAGTACGGGCCGACCGAGACCGTCGTCGGATGCTGCGTGTTCGAGGTGGCGGCCGGCGACACGGTCGACGAGGTGGTGCCGATCGGCCGGCCCGTCGCGAACATGCGGCTGTACGTGCTGGACGAGAGGCTGCGTCCGTCGCCGACCGGGGTGGCGGGCGAGGTGTACATCGCCGGTGATCAGCTGGCCCGCGGGTATGTGGGCCGTGCCGGGCTCACCGCGGAGCGGTTCGTGGCCTGCCCGTTCGAGGCGGGTGCGCGGATGTACCGGTCGGGAGACGTGGGACGCTGGACGGCCGATGGGCAGCTGGTGTTCCTGGGCCGGGCGGACGAGCAGGTCAAGGTACGCGGGTTCCGGGTCGAGCCGGGTGAGGTCGGTGCGGTGGTGGCCGGGCACGCGCGAGTGGCGCAGGCCGCGGTGGTCGCCCGGGAGGATGTGCCGGGAGACACCCGGCTGGTCGCCTACGTCGTCCCGGAGAGTGCCGCGGACGGTGCCGTGGACGCGGATGAACTGACCGATTCCGTCAAGGAGTTCGTGGCCGCCCGACTGCCGGAGCACATGGTGCCCTCGGCGGTCGTGGTCCTCGACGCGCTGCCGGTCACGGCCAACGGCAAGCTCGACCGCCGTTCCCTGCCCGCCCCGGACTACGCGGGCGCCGCCGGAACGGGACGCGGGCCGGTGAGCGTGCAGGAGGAACTCCTGTGCCAGGCCTTCGCCGAAGTACTGGGGCTGCCCACGGTCGGGGTCGACGACGACTTCTTCGCGCTCGGCGGGCAGTCGCTCCTGGCGACCCGACTCGTCAGCCGCGTACGAGCGGTGCTCGGCGTCGAACTTCCCATCCGCGTCCTCTTCGAGACCCCCACACCGGGTGCGGTCGCCGACTGGCTGAGCGGGGCCGACGAGGCCCGTACACCGCTGACGACCATGACGCGCCCGGAGCGGGTGCCGCTCTCCTTCGCCCAGCGGCGGCTGTGGTTCATCGCACAGCTGCAGGGCCCCAGTCCGACGTACAACGTCCCCCTGTCGCTGCGCCTGACCGGCGAGCTGGACCGGACGGCGCTGAACGCCGCACTCCGGGACGTGGTCGGCCGGCACGAGGTGCTGCGCACAGTGTTCCCGGACATCGACGGGCAGCCGTTCCAGCGCGTTCTGACGGTGGAGGAGACCGGATTCGAACTGGCCGTCACCCGGGTGTCCCAGGACGGTCTTGCGGCGGCGGTCGCCGAGGCGGCGGCGTACGGCTTCGACCTGTCGACCGAGATGCCTCTGCGGGCCACGCTGTTCGAGGTGGGCCCGGACGAGTACGCGCTCGTGCTGCTGATGCACCACATCGCGGGTGACGGCTGGTCGACGTCGCCGCTGGCCCGGGACCTGACGGCCGCCTACGCGGCACGCAGCGCGGGCAGGGCGCCGCAGTGGGCTCCGCTGCCGGTGCAGTACGCGGACTACGCGCTGTGGCAGCGGGAGGTGCTCGGCGACGAGGACGACCCGCAGAGCGTGCTGTCCCAGCAAGTGGCGTACTGGAGCGAGGCGTTGGCGGGGCTCCCGGAGGAGCTGGAGCTGCCGGCCGACCGGCCGCGCCCGGCCGTGGCCTCCTACCGCGGGTGCGAGGTGCCGCTGGAGATTCCGGCCGAGGTGCACGAGCGTCTGGTGGCGCTGGCGCGTGAGCGGGGCGTGACGCTGTTCATGGTGCTGCAGGCGGCCCTCGCGGTGACCCTGAACCGGCTGGGTGCGGGGACGGACATCCCGATCGGCACGGCGAACGCGGGGCGCACCGACGAGGCCCTGGACGACCTGGTCGGCTTCTTCGTCAACACGCTGGTACTGCGCACGGACCTGTCCGGCGACCCGACGTTCGGCGAGATCCTGGAGCGCGTGCGGGAGACCAGCCTGTCGGCGTTCGCCCACCAGGACGTGCCGTTCGAGCGGCTGGTGGAGGAACTGGCCCCGACCCGCTCACTCGCCCGGCACCCCCTCTTCCAGGTCAATCTCACCTTGGAGAACATCGCTCCCACCGCGACGTCCGGTGACGCGTCGGCACTGGACGCACCACGACTGCGCGTCGGCTCGCTGCCCGCGAGCACCGGGGCGGCGAAGCTGGACCTGAACGTGATCCTCGGCGAGGTCTTCGAAGCCGGGGGCGGTCCCCGAGGACTACGCGGAGCCCTCATCGCCGCCGTGGATCTGTTCGACGCCGAGACGACCGAGCAGATCGCGCATCGGCTGCTGCGGGTTCTGGAAGGGGCCGTCGAAGCGCCGGAGACACGGCTGTCGCGGATTGACGCGCTGGACGCGGATGAGCGGCGTCGGGTGCTGGGTGAGTGGAACGACACGGCGGTCGGGATCGGACCGGTGTTGGTTCCGGGGCTGTTCGAGGCGCAGGTGGGGCGGACGCCGGGTGCGGTGGCGGTCGTCTCGGGTGAGCATCGAGTGTCGTTTGCGGAGCTTGATTCGCGGGCGAATCGACTGGCGCATTATCTGCGGGCGCAGGGTGTGGGTGCGGAGTCGGTGGTGGGGTTGTGCCTGCCGCGCGGTGTGGAGACGATCGCGGGCATTCTTGCCGTGTGGAAGGCGGGCGCGGGTTATCTGCCGCTTGACGCGGGGCAGCCGGCCGACCGGATTTCTTATCAACTCCGGGACAGTCGTGCGGTGTTGACGTTGACGACGGAGGAGATTCTGGGGGATCTGCCGGCGGGCCGGTATCGGCTGGTGGCGGTGGACGGGACGCTGACCGCGATGCAGTTGGCTGCGCTGCCGGATACGGCGCCCGAAGTGTCGGTCGAGGCTGGCCAGTTGGCGTATGTGATTTATACGTCGGGGTCGACGGGGCGGCCGAAGGGGGTTGCGGTCACGCACGGGGCGTTGGCGAACTATGTGTCGTCGGTGCCGGGTCGGGTGGGTTTTGGTGTGCCGGGTGGCCGGTATGCGGTGTTGCAGGGGCAGGCGACGGACCTGGGCAACACGGTGGTCTTCGCGAGTCTGACCACTGGGGGTGAGCTGCACGTCCTGGAGGAGGAAGAGGTCACCGACCCGGTGGCGGTAGCGCAGTACCTCGCCGAGCAGCGGATCGACTATCTCAAGGCGGTGCCGTCGCATGTGGCGGCGCTGGGTGCGGGTGCGGTGCTGCCCGCGAAGTCCCTCGTACTTGGGGGTGAAGCGGCCTCGCCCGCTCTGGTCGGGGAGTTGCTGGCGGCGGCCGGGGACCGGGAGGTGTTCAACCACTACGGTCCGACCGAGACGACGATCGGTGTCGCGACGACGCGTCTGACCGAGGAGACGGTGGCGTCCGGGGTTGTTCCGGTCGGCACACCTGTGGCCAACACCCGTTTCTACGTCCTGGATGCTGCCCTGAAGCCGGTGGCTCCGGGTGTGACCGGTGAACTGTATGTGGCTGGTGCGCAGTTGGCGCGTGGCTATGTGGGTCAGGCCGGTGTGACGGCGGAGCGGTTCGTGGCCTGCCCGTACGGCGGCTCGGGCGAGCGGATGTACCGCACCGGCGACCGGGCCCGCTGGACGGCCGACGGCAGGTTGGTGTTCGCGGGCCGGGCGGACGACCAGGTCAAGATCCGCGGCTTCCGGGTGGAGCCCGGTGAGGTGCAGACGGCGGTCGCAGCGCATCCGCAGGTCACCCAGGCGGCCGTGATCGCCCGCGAGGACAGTCCCGGCGACACCCGCCTGGTCGCCTACGTCGTCGCATCCGGCCAGGACACCGACGTAGCCGAACTCCCGCATGCCGTCCGGGAGTTCACGGCGTCCCGGCTGCCCGAGCACATGGTCCCCGCAGCGGTCGTCGTCCTGGACGCACTGCCGCTGACCGGCAACGGCAAGCTCGACCGCAAGGCCTTGCCCGCCCCCGACCACGCGACCGGCGGCGGGGCGGAGCCGGTCACCCGCCGGGAGGAGATCCTGTGCCGGACGTTTGCCGAGGTGCTCGGGCTGTCCGGTGTGGGGATGCACGACAACTTCTTCCGGCTGGGCGGGCACTCGCTGCTGGCGATCCGGCTTGTCGCGGCTCTGCGGGAGCGCGGCGTGCCGGTCTCCGTACAGTCCTTCTTCGAGTCGCCGACGCCGGCGGGACTCGCCGCGGCGGCCGGACCGGAAGAACCGGAACAGGAGCGGCGTCCGGCATCGGCGGATCCGGCTCCCGAGGGTGAGGGTGCCACCGAATCCGCTGACGCGACGGTGGTCGAACTGGACGCCGATGAGATCGCGGCGGACCTGGCCCGGGCCCGCAGCGCGACGGGCATGGCGTCCGTCCAGGATCTGCTGGGGACGCTGCTGCCGATCCGTACCGAGGGCAGCAAGACGCCGTTCTTCTGGGTCCACCCGGGGGGCGGTCTCAGCTGGTGCTACATGCCACTGGCCGGTTACGTGTCGGAGGGGCACCCGGTCTACGCCCTGCAGGCCAGGGGCTTGGACGGGACGAGTGAACCGGCCGCCTCGCTACGGGAGATGGCGGCGGACTACGTCGAGCAGATCCGCACCGTTCAGGAGTCCGGTCCGTACCAGCTGGTCGGATGGTCCGCCGGCGGGGTGGTGGCGCACGAGATGGCCGTACAACTGCAGGCCGCGGGCGAGGAGGTGTCCGCCCTGGTCATCCTGGACTCGTACCCGTCGCCCGGCCACGACGAGGATCGGCCGGTGCCCGCGGGCGGCCCGAGGGACGCGGTGAGCGGGGAACCCGACTCGCTGGAATCCTGGAAGGCGCGGCAGGTCGAGCGGTTGACGGAGGAGATCCGCGAGCAGATGGGTGAGGTCCTCGGGGATCTCTCGGAGGACGAACTGGCCGCGCTCGCCCGGGTCAACGTGAACAACACCCTGGTCAGGGTCGGCCACGAGTTCGGCCGGTTCGAGGGTGACGCCCTGCTCGTCGTCGCCTCGGAGGGCCGCAAGGAGGACGCTCCCGAGCCGGAGGTGTGGGCGCCGTACGTCTCGGGAACCGTGGCGGCACCCCGAATCGCCCGCACGCACAAGGAGATGGGGCGGCCCGAGGCGCTGGCCGAGATCTGGGGCCTGGTGGCCGACTGGCTGGGACTGGAGTAGACGGGCGGTGCGCCCTGGCGGGCCGGTGACGCCGGCCCGCCACGGCGCGGCGGTGACGCGGGGGTGCGGGCGCCGAGCTGACGTACAACTCGGCGCCCGCACCCCCGTATCAGGCCCGCTGTCAGCGAAGAGGGCCCGACGGTCGGCGTCGGGCCCTCTTCGCTGTCAGCGGTCGAACATCTCCTACGACATGGCGACCAGCACCCGGCGGTTGCCCGAGAAGGGCCTGCGCCCGTGCGCCACGGCGACGTTGTCGATCAGCAGGACGTCGCCCTGCTGCCAGGCGACGTCCACGGCCAGCGCCAGGCCTTGGTCACGCACCGCGAGGACGTACTCGTCGGGTATCGGGGAGCCGTCGGCGAAGGTCACGGACTGGGGGAGTTCGTCGGCGGGCACGATCGAGGCGAGGTCTCGCATCGTCTCCTCGCCCAGGGACGCGGCGTGCCACTGATCCGCCTGGTTGAACCACACCTCCTCACCGGTGCCCGGGTGTTCGATGGTCGAGGGGCGGAGGTGGCTGACGCGCAGCGCGTCGGAAGCGGTCCACTCCCAGCTGGCCCCGGTGGCGCCCAGCAGCTTCTCGACCTGCGCGGGGTCGTCCGTCTCGAAGGTCGCCTGCCAGCTCTTGCCGAAGCCCCGGCCGCCGTGCAGGTACTGCCGGTAGCACAGGCCCCCGCTGAAGGACTCCCGGATGCGGTCGTCGAGCCGGTCCAGCCAGAGGGCGCTGTCGAGGAGCGGGGTCGCGCCCCCCGAAGCGGCCGGCCGCACGCAGGAGAAGAGCAGGCGTGACGGCCAGGAATGCGCATAGGAGAGTTCGTTGTGCATGGAGATCGCGTACTCGGGTGGGTATTCCGTCGACGTGTAGACATTGTCGCCGACTTTGGTTCTGGGCGTGTTTCCGTGAACGTACGCCAGTCGTTCGGCCAGCAGGAGTGGCATCACATCCTCCAGCGTTGTCCCGTTCACCTCGAAACCCCTGAAGAGCAAAGCCATATGACGGTCCAGCAGATCGTGGACATCGGTGGATCCGAGGTATTCGACAAGACCTTGAATGGTTGCCGGTACACGCGCCACTTCCGGGGTGATGTGCTGAGGTGCCCAATTCTGCCGATCGGTCATGGGAGTTCTCCTCGATGCCGGAAACGCACCCGCTCGGCGTGCGCAGGGTGCTCTCCACAGCAGCATGGTCCGAAGACACTCCGCGAGCAATGTTCAAAGGGCGCTTGTTCAACCGCCGTGTAACCGCAGTTGAACAGGCGCCCTATTCGCAATCAGGCCGTCTGGATACTCGCCAGAATGTCGAGCCGGGCGGCCTGGCGGGCCGGCCACTGGGCGGCGACGACACCGATGAACCCGGACAGGAACAGGAAGAGAAGCATTTGGCCGTAGGGGATGACCGTCGGGACGTTGTCCAACTGGGCGCCGACGAAGGTGCGGTTGGCGCCCCAGGCCAGGAATGTTCCCAGTGCCATTCCGGAGGCCGCTCCGAAGAGCGAGATCACCACCGACTCCAGCTGGACCATGCGCTTGACCCCACCGCGGTCCATGCCGATGGCGCGCAGCATGCCGATCTCACGCCTGCGTTCGGCGACCGACATGGCCATCGTGTTGATCACGCCCAGGACGGCGACCAGAACGGACATCCCGAGAAGCAGATAGAGCAGGTTGAGGGCGGATGTGATGGTGCTGCTGAAGTCGCTCCGCATGCCCGTCCGGTCCTTGACGTCGATCACCGGGTTGTCGCCCGTGGCGGCCTTGAGCGACTTCTCCAGGGCGCCGGTGGCACCGTTCGTACCTTTGACCAGGATGCTTTTGACGTACGCGTCGGGCTGGTGCTCGGTGATCACGGAGTTGGGGACCAGGATCGAGGACAGCATCTTGCTGTCCTCGAAGACGCCGCCGACGGTCATCGTGCCGGTGGAGTCGTCCGGGTAGGTGACCTTCACCGGGGAGCCGACCGACAGGCGGCTGATCCTCGCGACGTCGGCGTCCACCAGGACCCGTCCCTGCTTGAGGGCTTGGACCGAGCCGGACTTGAGGGTGAAGCTGACCAGCTGGTCGTAGCTGGCGGCGTCGAGTCCTTCGATCTCGTGGTCGGTGCCGTCCACGCCCCAGTAGGCATAGGAGACCGGGCTGGAGGCAGCTACCCCGGGCGCCTTGGCGACGGCGCCGGCCAGGTCGGAGGAGAGGCCGTCGCTGTTGGCCATGGCGATGGAGTAGTCGGCCTTGAGGCTCCCCGTGACGGTCTTGTCGACGGCCTGGGTCACCGAGGTGCCGACCACGGTCATCGCGGTGATCATCGTGAGGCCGATGGCGAGCGCCCCGGCCGTCGCCGCGGTGCGGCGCGGGTTGCGGACCGCGTTGAGGCGGGCCAGCTTTCCCGGGCTGCGGAAGAGCCTGATCAGCAGCGGGGCGGCCAGCGCGATGACGGGGCGCGACAGCAGCGGCAGCAGGAACAGCAGGCCCACGGCGGTGAACGCGGCACCCAAGGCGACCTTGGCCAGCCCGGACGAGCGAGGGCCGGCGCCGAAAAGGACCACCCCCGCACCGATCGCGACGCCCGCGATACCGAAGGCGTTGCGGACCAGCAGGCTGCGTTGACCGGCCGGCTGCTCGCCGCTGTTCATCGCGGCCACCGGCGGAACCCGGGAAGCGCGCACCGCGGGCAGCAGGGCGGAGAGAACGGTGACGAGGGTGCCGAGGGTGAGAGTGACGACGACCGTCGTCGCGCTGAAGACCAGCGGGCCGGTCGGCATGCTCGGCTTCACCGCCTTCATGACGGCCTGCAGCCCGGCACCGATACCGACACCGCAGAGCAAGCCGCACACGGAGGCGGTGAAGCCGACCATCAGTGCTTCGGCGAGGACCGACTTGGCGACCTGCGAGCGGCTCGCGCCGACCGCGCGCAGCAGGGCGAGTTCCCTGGCGCGCTGGGTGATCAGCATGACGAAGGTGTTGGCGATGAGGAAGACACTGACGAAGAGCGCGACGGCGGCGAAGAACATCAGGATGACGCGCAGGCTGTGACCGCTCTGCTGGAGCCGGTCCGCCTGCTCGGCGTCGAGCTGCTTGCCGGTCTTGAGCACGTCCTGGGTGTTGCTCGGCAGCTTGTCCCTGACCTCGGCCAGCAGCGCGGCCTCGGATGTGCCCGCCTTCGCCGTGAGCGCGATTCCGCTGTACTGGCCGGAGGTCAGCAAGGTCCGCTGCGCGTAGGCGGTGTCCATGAGGGTCAGCGTCCCGCCGGCGGACACCATGGGCTCATCGGTGGTGAAAATGCCCGTCAGTCTCGCCTTGACCACCGGGCCGTTCGAGGCGATGCGGACAACGTCGCCGACCTGGTAGCCGGCCTTCTCCGCGCTCTTCCTGTCGAGGGCGATCTCGCCGTTCTGCCGCGGAGCCCGGCCCTTGACCATCGGGTAGCGGGAATCCTTGCCGGACGCGTCCGGAACATAGTTGCCGCCCCTGGACGTGCCGGCCTCGCTGGTCATGTGGCCGTGCTTGTCGGCGACACCGAGGAATCCGGTCACCTCGCCGCGTGTCTTCTCCACTCCCGGCAGCGTCGCGAAGTCCCGGACGGTGGCGTCGGTCAGCCGGCCGGACGCCTTGGCGCTCTTCTGCCGGGCGCCGGCGTGGTGACCGGCCGTGAGGTCGGACACCAGGACCGACACGTCGTCGTAGCTGGTGGTGACCCTGTTCCGCGCCGCCAGTTTGGCGGTGTCGGAGAAGATCCAGGTCCCGGCGACGAAGGCCGTGGAGAGCATGATGGCGAGCGCCGTCATCAGCAGGCGGCCCTTGTGGGCGAGCAGGTTGCGGAACGCGGTGCGATACATGGTCCTGTCCAGGTGAGGGTCGGCTCGAACGGGCTCCAGTGAAAGCCGGACGGTCGGGCGCACGCTCTGACTTGGAGCGACGGGTAGGCGAAGACCGCGATTCCATCGTGGGGCAGAGCCCGTGCGGAAACGTCGGCCCCCGGACGGTCTGAGAAACCACCCGCGGATTTACCCCGGCGCAGGGCTCGTCCTCCCTGGGTATGACGGCGGCCGCGATTCAGCGGTCCTGACCGGCGTGCTCCTGGGGGAGCGCTGCCCCGCCTGCTTCGTCGGTCCGGCCGGCCTCCGGTGCCGGTGCCGGTCCGCGGCGGCCGATGAGGTGCAGCAGCGGGCCGGTCATGAAGGTGGTGACCAGGGCCATGATGACGAAGACCGTGAAGACCTGCGCTCCGATGATCCCGGCGTCCAGGGCGACGTTGAGCACGATCAGCTCGGTCAGGCCGCGGGTGTTGACGAGTGCGGCCACCAGCGCCGACTGATGCGGATCGAGCCCGCCGATCCGGGCCCCGGCATACCCGGGGAGTATCTTGCCCACGATGGCGATGGCGAGGATCAGGGCCAGCAGAACGGCACCGTGCACGCCCAGCGCGCCGATGTCGAACGACAGCCCGGTCGTCACGAAGAACAGCGGCAGCAGCACGCCCGCGGCCTGCTCCAGCGTCTGGAGCACCTCGGCATCCGGCCGGCCGTTGACACGGGGCATGGCCAGCCCGGCGAGGAACCCTCCGAACACCGGGTGCAGCCCGAGCGACGAGGTGACCCACGCGCTGCCGAGGGCGAGTCCGAGGGCGATGGGGATGGGGTTCATCAGCAGCGCGCCCGGACGCCCGAGCCAGCGCCCCAGCACCGGGCGTACGACGAGCAGCATGGCCGCGACGAAGAGCACGATGAGCAGCAGTGTCACCGGCCAGGCGTGGTCGGACGCGTGCCCGGTGCCGGCGAACGCTGCGGCCAGCACGAGCCAGGCGGCCACATCCATGAAGCCGGCCGCGGTCATGGCCACGGTGCCCGCGGAGCTGCCCGCCATGCCCCGCTCGCGCACGATCGCGGCGAGCACGGGCAGGGCGGTCACCGCGGGCGCCACGGCCATGAAGAGGACGAACGACCGCCCGTCGGTATGGCCCTGTCCGGCCGCGGAGAAGACGCCGTCGAACAGCTTCAGCGCACCGACGCCCAGCCCCATGGGGACCAGCAGGGCGAGGAACGCCACGGAGGCCACCGCCCGGCCGCCGCGGCGCAGCAGGCCGAAGTCGATCTCGTATCCCGCCAGGAACATGAAGATGACGACCGCGACCTGGGCGAGCACCGTCAGGAACGGCTTCACTTCCGGCGGGAAGAGGTGGGCGGTGGGATTCCCCGGCAGCTGCCCGAGCAGCGTCGGCCCCAGCGCGATGCCCGCCACGATCTGTCCGATCACGGTGGGCTGGCCGCAGCGGCGGGCCAGCGTGCCCAGCAGCCATGAGGCGACGACGATCAGTGCGACGTCCCCGACCACCACGGTTGTCACTGCTTCGGTGTTCACCGGCCCCCCTCGCCACGTCCTCGTCCCGCCCGGTTCACTTCGCTTCCGCTTCCAGCCAGTGCATGCCGTCACCGGAGGCGACCAGGCCGCCCGGGAAGAGCGGGACGTCGGCGCCCAGTGCCTCACCGAGGAAGGCCCGGCTCTGCACCTGGCCGCCCTCCTGCATGGCCTCGCGGACGGCCGCGGACTTGAAGAGCGGGACCATGCCCTGTTCCTCGTCGGCGGCCATGGTGTCCAGCGCGGAGGCGAACTCCGCCGCCTTGGTCTTCATCCGCACCGCCGCCGATTCGGCGCCGTCCAGGGCGAATTCCGCGGAGGACACCCCGGCCACGAGCTCCACGAAGGACTCCAGCTCGGTGTGCGCGTTCTTGGTCACCTTCTTCGCCGACCAGAAGTACGACTGCTCGTCCACGTGCATGTCGTAGAACGACATCAGGAACTCGTAGAACACGCCGTACTCGCGCCGGTAGCGGGCCTCGAACTCGTCGAAGGCGGGCTCCTCCTCGACCAGTCCGGCCATGACGCTGTTGATGGAGCGGGCCGCCAACAGCGCGCTGTAGGTGGCCAGATGGACGCCCGAGGAGAACACCGGGTCCACGAAGCAGGCGGCGTCACCGATGAGGACCAGCCCGGGGCGCCAGAACTTGGTCTGGTGGTACGAGTAGTCCTTGCGTACCCGCAGTTGGCCGTACTGCCCCTCGGTCACCCGGGTGGCGTCGGAGAGATAGTCCTTGACCAGCGGGCACTCGTCGATCAGGCTCCGCAGCGCGGTCTCCGGGTCGCCCTGGATACGGGCCGCGTCCTCCCGTCTGACCACCGCGCCGACGCTGGTGAGGGTGGGACTGAGCGGGATGTACCAGAACCAGCCGCTGCTGAAGGCCGCGGAGAGGATGTTCCCGGAGTTCGGCGCCGGCAGGCGCTTTCCGCCCTCGTAGTAGCCGAAGAGCGCCAGACTGCGGAAGAACTCGGAGTACTCACGGGTCCCGCCCACCCGCTTGTGGATTCGGCTGCCGTTTCCCGACGCGTCCACGACGAATTTCGCGTACGCCTCGCGCTCGGTCCCGTCCGCGTCCGTGTACGTCACACCGCGGACCCGCTCGCCGTCGTCGATGACGTCGTCGACCGTCACCTGATGCCGGACCTCGGCCCCCTTCTTCACCGCGTGGTCGAGCAGGATCTTGTCGAACTTCGACCGCTCCACCTGATAGGCGAACGAGGTCGCGCTGGCAATCTTCGGCGACACGGCGAACGAGAACGTCCATGGCTCCGGGTTGGCTCCCCAGCGTAGGGTTCCGCCCCGCTTCAGCGTGAATCCAGCCTTGTCCAGCTCCTCCGAGACACCCGTCAGCCTGCATACGCCGTGGACGGTGGACGGCAGCAGCGACTCGCCTATCTGATACCTCGGGAAAGTTTCTTTCTCCAGTATCAGAACCCGGTGTCCCTGCATGGCCAGAAGGGCACCCAGCGTGGATCCGCCGGGTCCGCCTCCGACCACGACGGCATCCCATTCCTCGCGATCTTCGACGCCCATGTCTGTCTACTCCTCCTGTGGCGTTCCGGAATTTCTTGATCTTCTGGTTCAGGATCTGGCCGGGGCGCTCGTCGGTGCCGAGCGTCGCGTGGAATCGGGTCCGGCCCTCCTCGGCCGCCGCACGGGGACGGCGCCTGGTGAGCCCGGAGCGAAAGGCGGTCAACTCCCGCCAGGCGCAGGCCGATCACCTCTTGGGACACGTGCGGGTCCGGCCCCCGGGGGTGCTCGCACCGCGGTCGGCCGGCGATCTGTTTCGGGGAGTGTGGCACCTGGGCTGTTCAACTGGTGCGAAGGCACAGTTGAACAGCGGAGGAGATGATCGCCGAAGATTGATTAGTCATGTGGGTCTGGCCCATAGTGAATCGAGACGGGCCAGACTGCCCGATTTTCATTCACCCCAGAAGGGACGGCGTGGTGACGAATCCATTCGACGACCCCGATGCCAGCTATCTGGTCCTGGTCAACGACGAGGGGCAGCACTCGCTCTGGCCGGTCTTCGTCGACGTGCCCGACGGCTGGAATTCGGTGTTCGGGGAGGCGGGGCGCCAGGAATGCCTCGACTACATCGAGAAGTCCTGGACCGATATGCGGCCCAAGAGTCTGATCGAGGCCATGGAGAAGTGAGAACCTGTTGCCCGGTCGGCCGGATCAGCCCGGTCGGCCGGGCAACGTGGTGTCCTCTCGTGATGTGATTCCACAACGTCGCGAGTATTCCTCGGAGTGTCAACCATCAAGGCGCAGCTTTGTTTATGGAAAGCTGGGCGTTTTTCGGTATGCCCGAACGGCGGCCGGTCCGGCATTTTCCACTAGGTGAGTCGGAATGTTTGGGGTATATGGAAATGTCTGCTTTCGAGGGTGAACTCCGGGACCTGATGGCCGGTCAGCTCGACATCTGGCAGGCCCAGCGACTCGCGCCTGAGAATCCGGTGTACAACATCGCCGAGTACCTGGAGGTACGGGGCGATCTGGACGCCGAACTCCTCGTCGAGGCCCTGCGGCGCACCGTGGACGAGGCCGACAGCCTCCGCCTGCGCTTCCGCGTGGAGTCCGGAACCCCGAAGCAGTACGTCAGCGACGACCACGACCACCCCGTCCACCTCATCGACGTCACCGCGGCCGCAGACCCGCGGGCGGCCGCCGAGGAGTGGATGCACGCAGACCTGCGCACGCCCGCCGACCTGACGGGCGGCGGCCCGCTGTTCACCTTCGCCGTCTTCACGCTCGGCCCGGACCATCACCTCTGGTACGAGCGCTACCACCACCTCATCGCGGACGGTCACGCCAGCCGGACACTCGTCACCCGCGCCGCCCAGATCTACACGGAGCTCCTGACCGGCCGGTCCGCCGCCGACGCAGCACTCGAGCCCCTGACCACCCTGCTCGAAGCGGACCGGGCGTACCGGGACTCGGCGGACTTCGAGCTGGACCGGGAGTACTGGCTCGGCGTTCTGTCGGACCTCCCGGACTCCGCCGCATCGCACGTGCCCGCGACCCGGCGATGGCTGCCGTCCGCGCTGGCACGCCACACGGACGACATCGGCGCCTCGGACACCGCCGAACTGAAGGCGGCCGCACGCCGGCTGAAGACCAGCCTCGCCGGACTGCTGATCACCGCCGCGGCCGTCTACCGGCACCGCGTCACAGGTGAGCGCGACGTCGTCATCGGCCTTCCGGTCAGCGGCCGGACGGGACGGCGGGAGCTCGCGATCCCCGGCATGACCTCCAACAACCTGCCGATCCGGCTCAGGATCGACCGGGACACGTCCGTCGCCGATCTCGTACGCCAGACGAACAAGGCCGTCCGAGACGGCCTCCGTCACCAGCGCTACCGCTACGAGGACACCCTGCGGGACATGCAGCGCGTCGACGGCGACTCGCTATGCGGCCTGCATGTCAACGTCATGGCCTTCGACTACCCGGAAGCGTTCGGCGGCAGCGGCGTCATCTCCCACCCTCTGTCCACCGGCCCCATCGACGACACGCGGATCGACATCTACGACAGGCCGGGCGAGCCCGGCCTCCATCTCGACGTCGACGTGAACCGCGACCTCCACGAGCCGGCGTCGGCGCGGCACATCGCCCGCCACCTCCTGACGACCCTCACCCGGCTCGCGGCGGCCGCGCCCACCGACCCGGCCGCCCAGGTCGACCTCCTGGACGAGGAGGAACTCCACCGCATCCTGGAGGAGTGGAACGACACGGCCACCGAGGTCGCGGACACCACGGTTCCCGAACTGTTCGCCACCCGGGTCGCGCGAACGCCGGACGCGATGGCGGTGGTGTCCGATGGCACCCGGCTGACGTATGCCGAACTGGACGCGCGGGCGAACAACCTGGCGCACCACCTGGCCGGGTTGGGCGTGGGACCCGAGTCGGTGGTCGCCGTGGCGATGGAACGCGGCGTCGACCTCGTCGTGGCACTCCTGGCGGTGTGGAAGGCGGGGGCGGCGTATCTGCCGATCGATCCCGGCCACCCCGTGGAGCGCATCGGGTTCATGCTCGCCGACAGCCGCGCCGTGGTCCTCCTGGGCGAAGCGGAACTGCTCGACGAACTGCCGGTCAGGCGTGTCCTGACAGTGGCCGTCGACTCCACCGAGGTCCGCGTGGCCCTGGCGGCGGCCCCGGACACGGCGCCCGAAGTCGGCCTGCTGCCCGGCAACTTGGCGTACGTGATCTACACATCGGGTTCGACGGGGACACCGAAGGCCGTGATGCTGACGCATGCGGGCGCGGTGAACCTGACGGCGGCGCAGGCCCAGCGATGTGCGGTGGACGAGAACAGCCGGGTCCTGCAGTTCGCGTCGGTCGGCTTCGACGCGGCGACCTGGGAGCTGCTGATGGCGCTGTGCTCGGGTGCGCGTCTGGTCGTGGCCCCGGCCGCGGAGCTGATGCCGGGGACAGGGCTGACGGAGGTCGTGGCCCGGCACGGGGTGACCCATGCCACGTTGCCGCCGGCAGTGCTGGCGGTGTTGCCTGCGGAGGATCTGGCATCGGTGTCCACCCTGGTCTCGGCGGGTGAGGCGCTGGGCGGTGAGTTGGTGGGGCGGTGGGCGCCGGGACGGCGGTTCATCAACGCGTACGGACCGACGGAGACGACGGTGTGCGCGACGATGACGGATCCGCTTCAGCCCGGTGGTGCGCCGAGCGTGGGTGTGCCGAACGCCAACACGCGGGTGTACGTCCTCGACGACCAGTTGCAGCCGGTGCCGGTCGGCCTGGTGGGTGAGCTGTACGTGGCGGGGGCGGGTGTGGCCCGGGGATACCTCGGGCGCGCGGGGCTGAGCGCCCAGCGGTTCGTGGCCGATCCGTTCGACGCGGACGGCGCGCGGATGTACCGGACGGGCGACCGCGTGAAGTGGACGGACGACGGCCGGCTGATGTTCGTGGGGCGGGCCGACGAACAGGTGAAAGCCCGTGGATACCGGATCGAGCCGGGCGAGGTGCAGGCCGCCGTGGCCGCGCATCCCCGGGTCACCCAGGCCGTGGTCGTCGTCCGCGAGGACACTCCCGGCGACAAGCAGCTCGTGGCATACGTCGTCACCGGCGACGGCACTCCCGACGCCCAACTGCCCGAGGACGTCCGCAGGTTCACCCTGCAACGGCTGCCCGAGTACATGGTGCCGGCCGCCGTCGTGGTGCTGGACTCCTTCCCGCTCACCGTGAACGGCAAGGTGGACCGCAGGGCCCTGCCCGCACCCCGATACACGACCACGGTGCGCCGCACGCCGGCCACGGCGCAGGAGGAAATTCTCTGCTCCGCGTTCGCCGAGATCCTCGGCCACGAGCACGTCGGAGTCGACGACAACTTCTTCGACCTGGGCGGACACTCCCTGCTCGCGACACGCCTGGTGAGCCGGGTGAGGTCGCTCCTCGATGTCGACGTGCACACCGCCGACGTCTTCGAGGCCCCGACCGTCGCCGCCCTCGCCGCCCGGCTCACCGGATCGGGCGCACCGCGCGCAGAGCTGGTCGTCAGGGAACGCCCGGAGCGGATACCCCTGTCGTTCGCCCAGCGACGGCTGTGGTTCATCGGACAGTTGGAGGGCCCCAACGCCACGTACAACGCCCCCCTCGTCCTCCGCCTCTCCGGACTCCTCGACCGCGAAGCGCTCAAGGCCGCGCTCCTGGACGTGATCGGGCGGCACGAGTCACTGCGCACGGTGTTCCCGGTGGCGGACGGCGAGCCGTACCAGCACGTCCTCGGTACGGACGAGCTGTCGTGGGACCTGCCGGTGACCGAGGTCGTGAAGAGTGCGGAGAGCTACGAGCGCCTCCTGGACCTCACGGACCTGCCGACGCTCGCGCCACAGCAGGCGGAAGGCCCTCTGGACCTCACCACGGCGGTGCTGCGGGCCGCTGGGCATGCCTTTGATCTGTCGGCCGAAGTGCCGTTGCGGGCGCGGTTGTTCGCCGTGGATGCGGATGAGCATGTGTTGGTGTTGGTGATTCATCACATTGCTGGTGATGGTTGGTCGATGGGTCCGTTGGCGCGGGATCTGTCGGTGGCGTATGGGGCGCGGTGTGTGGGGCGGGCTCCGGGGTGGGAGCCGTTGGCGGTGCAGTACGCGGATTATGCGTTGTGGCAGCGGGAGTTGCTGGGTGGGGATGGTGATCCGGGGAGTGTGGTGTCGCGTCAGGTGGGTTACTGGCGTGGTGTGTTGGCGGGGGCTCCGGTGGAGTTGGGGTTGCCGTTTGACCGGCCGCGTCCGGTGGTGGCGTCGCATCGTGGGTTTACGGCCGGGTTCGTGGTGCCGGCTGGGGTGCATGTGCGGGTGCGGGAGTTGGCGCGTGCGCGGGGTGTGACGGTGTTCATGGTGTTGCAGGGTGCGCTTGCGGTGTTGTTGTCGCGGTTGGGTGCGGGGACGGATGTGCCGATCGGGTCGGCGGTTGCGGGGCGTTTGGATGAGGCCCTTGATGATTTGGTGGGGTGTTTTGTCAATACGTTGGTGTTGCGGACGGATCTGTCGGGGGATCCGGAGTTCGGTGAGCTTCTGGAGCGTGTGCGGGAGACGAGTCTGTCGGCGTTCGCGCATCAGGATGTGCCGTTCGAGAAGCTCGTGGAGGAACTCGCTCCGTCCCGTTCCCTGGCCCGCCAGCCCCTGTTCCAGGTCGTCCTCACCAAGCTGAACACGGATTCGTCGGTACAGGGCACGACTGCGCCGATGCTCGAACTGCCCGGCATCGAGGTCGAGTTGCTGTCGACCGCTCGTCCGGCGGCGAAGTTCGACCTGGATGTGATGGTCGGGGAGGAGTTCGACGGGGAGGGTGCGCCGGCGGGTGTGCGGGGTGCGGTGACTGTCGCTGCGGACTTGTTCGACGCCGAGACCGCCGACGCGATCGCGGAGCGGCTGCTGCGGGTTCTGGAGAGCGTTGTCGGGGATCCGTCGGTGCGGGTGAGTGCGGTGGATGTGCTGGATGCGGGTGAGCGGCGTCGGGTGCTGGGTGAGTGGAACGACACGGCGGTCGGGATCGGACCGGTGTTGGTTCCGGGGTTGTTCGAGGCGCAGGTGGGGCGGACGCCGGGTGCGGTGGCGGTGGTTGCGGGTGGGGAGTCGGTGACGTATCGCGAGCTTGATTCGCGGGCGAATCGGTTGGCGCGTTACTTGGTCGCGCAGGGTGTGGGTGCGGAGTCGGTGGTGGGGTTGTGTCTGCCGCGGGGTGTGGAGACGATCGCGGGCATTCTTGCCGTGTGGAAGGCGGGCGCGGGTTATCTGCCGCTTGACGCGGGGCAGCCGGCCGAACGGATTTCTTATCAACTTCGGGACAGTCGTGCGGTGTTGACGTTGACGACGGAGGAGATTCTGGGGGATCTGCCGGCGGGCCGGTATCGGTTGGTGGCGGTGGACGGGACGCTGACCGCGATGCAGTTGGCCGCTTCACCGGATACGGCGCCCGAAGTGTCGGTCGAGGCTGGCCAGTTGGCGTATGTGATTTATACGTCGGGGTCGACGGGGCGGCCGAAGGGTGTTGCGGTCACGCACGGGGCGTTGGCCAACTATGTGTCGTCGGTGCCGGGTCGGGTGGGTTTTGGTGTGCCGGGTGCCCGGTATGCGGTGTTGCAGGGGCAGGCGACGGACCTGGGTAACACGGTGGTGTTCGCGAGTCTGACCTCTGGTGGTGAGCTGCATGTCCTGGATGAGGAGGCGGTCACCGATCCGGTGGCGGTCGCGCAGTACCTCGCTGAGCACGGGATTGATTATCTGAAGGCGGTGCCGTCGCATGTGGCGGCGCTGGGTGCGGGTGCGGTGCTGCCTGCCAAGTCGCTGGTGTTGGGTGGTGAGGCGGCCTCGCCCGCGCTCGTGGGCGAGTTGCTGGCGGCGGCCGGTGAGCGAGAGGTGTTCAACCACTACGGTCCGACCGAGACGACGATCGGTGTCGCGACGACGCGTCTGACCGAGGAGACGGTGGCGTCCGGGGTTGTTCCGGTCGGCACACCCGTGGCCAACACCCGTTTCTACGTCCTGGACGCGGCCCTGAAGCCGGTGGCTCGGGGCGTGACCGGTGAACTGTACGTGGCTGGTGCGCAGTTGGCGCGTGGCTATGTGGGTCAGGCCGGTGTGACGGCGGAGCGGTTCGTGGCGTGCCCGTACGGCGGCTCGGGTGAGCGGATGTACCGCACCGGCGACCGGGCCCGCTGGACGGCAGACGGTCAGCTGGTGTTCGCGGGCCGGGCGGACGATCAGGTGAAGATCCGTGGGTTCCGGGTGGAGCCCGGCGAGGTGGAGTCGATGCTGGCCGGGCATCCGCAGATCGCCCGCGCGGCCGTGACCGCTCGCGCGGACAGGCCGGGTGACATGCGCCTGGTCGCCTACGTCGTCCCAGTTGACGAGGACGCCGATGCGGCCGAACTCGCCGTAATTATCCGTGAGTTCGTGGTGTCGCGGTTGCCGGAGCACATGGTGCCGTCGGCGGTGGTGGTGCTGGATGTACTGCCGTTGACGGGGAACGGGAAGCTGGATCGTAAGGCTCTGCCGGCGCCGGACTATGCGGCGGCGGTCACCCATGCGGGCCGTGCCCCGGCGAACGCGCGGGAGGAGATTTTGTGTGCTGCGTTTGCTGAGGTGCTTGGTCTGTCTTCGGTTGGTGTGGATGACGATTTCTTTGAGTTGGGTGGGCATTCGCTGTTGGCGACTCGGTTGGTGAGTCGTGTGCGGGTGGTGCTGGGTGTTGAGGTGGAGATTCGGGCGTTGTTCGAGGCGCCGACGGTGGCGGGGTTGGCGGCCCGGTTGTCCGGGGCGGGTGAGGCGCGGGTGGCGTTGGTGGCGGGGGTGCGTCCGGAGCGGGTGCCGTTGTCGTTTGCGCAGCGCAGGTTGTGGTTCATCGGGCAGTTGGAGGGGGCGAGTTCGACTTATAACAGTCCGGTTGTGCTGCGGTTGCGGGGGGAGTTGGACCGGGGGGCGCTGGCTGGGGCGTTTCGGGATGTGATCGGGCGGCATGAGTCGTTGCGCACGGTGTTTCCGGTGGCGGACGGTGAGCCGTATCAGCGGGTGTTGGACGTTGAGGAGCTGGACTGGGATCTGGTGGTGGCTGATATCGCGCCGGGGGAGGTCGGCGATGCGGTGTCGGAGGCGAGCGGGTATGCCTTTGATCTGTCGGCTGAAGTGCCGTTGCGGGTGTGGCTGTTCGCCGTGGGTGCGGGTGAGCACGTACTGGTGATGGTGATTCATCACATTGCTGGTGATGGTTGGTCGATGGGTCCGTTGGCGCGGGATCTGTCGGTGGCGTATGGGGCGCGGTGTGTGGGGCGGGCTCCGGAGTGGGAGCCGTTGGCGGTGCAGTATGCGGATTATGCGTTGTGGCAGCGGGAGTTGCTGGGTGGGGTTGGTGATCCGGGGAGTGTGGTGTCGCGTCAGGTGGGTTACTGGCGTGGTGTGTTGGCGGGGGCTCCGGTGGAGTTGGGGTTGCCGTTTGACCGGCCGCGTCCGGTGGTGGCGTCGCATCGTGGGTTCACGGCGGGGTTCGGTTCGGGGGCTGAACTGCATGTGCGGGTGCGGGAGTTGGCGCGTGCGCGGGGTGTGACGGTGTTCATGGTGTTGCAGGGTGCGCTTGCGGTGTTGTTGTCGCGGTTGGGTGCGGGGACGGATGTGCCGATCGGGTCGGCGGTTGCGGGGCGTTTGGATGAGGCCCTGGATGATTTGGTGGGGTGTTTTGTCAATACGTTGGTGTTGCGGACGGATCTGTCGGGGGATCCGGAGTTCGGTGAGCTTCTGGAGCGTGTGCGGGAGACGAGTCTGTCGGCGTTCGCGCATCAGGATGTGCCGTTCGAGAAGCTCGTCGAGGAACTCGCTCCGTCCCGCTCACTAGCCCGCCAGCCCCTGTTCCAGGTCGTCCTCACTAAGCTGAATGCTGCCTCGGGGCAGGACGGGGAAGCGGCGACGCTGGCACTGCCGGGTGTCCGGTCCGAGTCCCTGTTCCTCGGCAAGCCCTCGGCGAAGTTCGACCTGGATGTGATGGTCGGGGAGGAGTTCGACGCGGAGGGTGCGCCGGCCGGCATGCGGGGTGCGGTGACTGTCGCTGCGGACTTGTTCGACGCCGAGACCGCCGATGCGATTGCGGAGCGGTTGCTGCGGGTTCTGGAGAGCGTTGTCGGGGATCCGTCGGTGCGGGTGAGCGCGGTGGATGTGCTGGATGCGGGTGAGCGGCGTCTGGTGCTGGAGGGGTGGAACGACAGCGGTGTTGAGCTGTCGGAGACGTTGGTTCCTGAACTGTTTGCGGCGCAGGTGGCGCGGACGCCTGATGCGGTGGCGGTCGTCTCGGGTGAGCATCGAGTGTCGTTTGCGGAGCTTGATGCGCGGGCGAATCGGCTAGCGCATTTTCTGCGGGCGCAGGGTGTGGGTGCGGAGTCGGTGGTGGGGTTGTGCCTGCCGCGCGGGGTGGAGAGTGTCGTCGGGATCCTGGGTGTGTGGAAGGCGGGTGCTGCGTATTTGCCGGTGGATGCGGGGCAGCCGGCGGAGCGGATCGCTTATCAACTCCGGGACAGTCGTGCGGTGTTGACGTTGACGACGGAGGAGATTCTGGGGGATCTGCCGGCGGGCCGGTATCGGCTGGTGGCGGTGGACGGCGCGCTGACGGCGATGCAGCTCGCGGCGGCCTCCGGCACGGCTCCTGACGTCGTGGTGCGCGGTGAGCAGGTGGCGTATGTGATTTATACGTCGGGTTCGACGGGGCGGCCGAAGGGGGTTGCGGTCACGCACGGGGCGCTGGCCAACTACGTGTCGTCGGTGCCGGAGCGGCTGGGTTTCGGTGTGCCGGGTGGCCGGTATGCGGTGTTGCAGGGCAGGCGACGGACCTGGGCAACACGGTGGTGTTCGCGAGTCTGACCTCTGGTGGTGAGCTGCACTTCCTGGATGAGGAGGCAGTCACCGATCCGGTGGCGGTGGCGCAGTATCTCGCTGAGCACGGGATTGATTATCTGAAGGCGGTGCCGTCGCATGTGGCGGCGCTGGGTGTGGGTGCGGTGCTGCCGGCGAAGTCGCTGGTGTTGGGTGGTGAGGCGGCCTCGCCCGCGCTCGTGGGCGAGTTGCTGGCGGCGGCCGGTGAGCGAGAAGTGTTCAATCACTACGGTCCGACCGAGACGACCATCGGTGTCGCGACGACGCGTCTGACAGCCGAGATGGTGCAAGCCGGGGTTGTTCCGGTGGGCACACCCGTGGCCAACACCCGTTTCTACGTCCTGGACGCTGGCCTGGAGCCGGTGGCGCCGGGTGTGACGGGTGAACTGTATGTGGCTGGTGCGCAGTTGGCGCGTGGCTATGTGGGTCAGGCGGGTGTGACGGCGGAGCGGTTCGTGGCCTGCCCGTACGGCGGCTCGGGCGAGCGGATGTACCGCACCGGGGACCGCGCCCGCTGGACGTCGGGCGGTCAGTTGGTGTTCGCGGGCCGGGCGGACGATCAGGTGAAGATCCGCGGCTTCCGGGTGGAGCCCGGCGAGGTCCAGGCCGTAGTGACTGCTCACCCCGAGGTGTCGCAGGCGGCGGTCGTCGCCCGTGAGGACACCCCTGGCGACATGCGCCTGGTCGCCTATGTCGTAGCGGTCGACGAGGACGCTGACGCGGCCGAACTCGTTGAGTCAGTACGGGAGTTCACGGCGTCCCGGCTGCCGGAGCACATGGTGCCCGCCGCGGTCGTCGTCCTGGACGCACTGCCGTTGACCGGCAACGGCAAGCTGGATCGTAAGGCTCTGCCGGCGCCGGACTATGCGGCGGCAGTCACCCATGCGGGCCGTGCCCCGGCGAACGTGCAGGAGGAGATTCTGTGTGCTGCGTTTGCTGAGGTGCTTGGTCTGTCTTCGGTTGGTGTGGATGACGATTTCTTTGAGTTGGGTGGGCATTCGCTGTTGGCGACTCGGTTGGTGAGTCGTGTGCGGGTGGTGCTGGGTGTTGAGGTGGAGATTCGGGCGTTGTTCGAGGCGCCGACGGTGGCGGGGTTGGCGGCCCGGTTGTCCGGGGCGGGTGAGGCGCGGGTGGCGTTGGTGGCGGGGGTGCGTCCGGAGCGGGTGCCGTTGTCGTTTGCGCAGCGCAGGTTGTGGTTCATCGGGCAGTTGGAGGGGGCGAGTTCGACTTATAACAGTCCGGTTGTGTTGCGGTTGCGGGGGGAGTTGGACCGGGGGGCGCTGGCTGGGGCGTTTCGGGATGTGATCGGGCGGCATGAGTCGTTGCGCACGGTGTTTCCGGTGGCGGACGGTGAGCCGTATCAGCGGGTGTTGGACGTTGAGGAGCTGGACTGGGATCTGGTGGTGGCGGATGTCGCGCCGGGGGAGGTCGGCGATGCGGTGTCGGAGGCGAGCGGGTATGCCTTCGATCTGTCGGCCGAAGTGCCGTTGCGGGTGTGGCTGTTCGGGAGCGGTGCGGGTGAGCACGTACTGGTGATGGTGATTCATCACATTGCTGGTGATGGTTGGTCGATGGGTCCGTTGGCGCGGGATCTGTCGGTGGCGTATGAGGCGCGGTGTCGGGGTGGTGCTCCGGGGTGGGCTCCGTTGGGTGTGCAGTATGCGGATTATGCGTTGTGGCAGCGGGAGTTGCTGGGTGGGGTTGGTGATGCGGGGAGTGTGGTGTCGCGTCAGGTGGGTTACTGGCGTGGTGTGTTGGCGGGGGCTCCGGTGGAGTTGGGGTTGCCGTTTGACCGGCCGCGTCCGGTGGTGGCGTCGCATCGTGGGTTCACGGCCGGGTTTGTGGTGCCGGCTGAACTGCATGTGCGGGTGCGGGAGTTGGCGCGTGCGCGGGGTGTGACGGTGTTCATGGTGTTGCAGGGTGCGCTTGCGGTGTTGTTGTCGCGGTTGGGTGCGGGGACGGATGTGCCGATCGGGTCGGCGGTTGCGGGGCGTTTGGATGAGGCCCTGGATGATTTGGTGGGGTGTTTTGTCAATACGTTGGTGTTGCGGACGGATCTGTCGGGGGATCCGGAGTTCGGTGAGCTTCTGGAGCGTGTGCGGGAGACGAGTCTGTCGGCGTTCGCGCACCAGGACGTGCCGTTCGAGAAACTCGTGGAGGAACTCGCCCCGTCCCGCTCACTAGCCCGCCAGCCTCTGTTCCAGGTCATCATGACGTTCCACAACACTGGCGAGGCCGTGCTGGAACTCCCCGGAGTGGAAGGGGAATTGTTCGGCAACACTCGTCCGGCGGCGAAGTTCGACCTGGATGTGATGGTCGGGGAGGAGTTCGACGCGGAGGGTGCGCCTGCGGGTGTGCGGGGTGCGGTGACTGTGGCTGCGGACTTGTTCGACGCCGAGACCGCCGATGCGATCGCGAACCGGCTGCTGCGGGTTCTGGAGAGCGTTGTCGAGGCGCCGGAAACGCGGCTGGCGCAGATAGATGTGCTGGACGCGGATGAGCGGCGTCTGGTGTTGGAGGGGTGGAACGACGGTGGTGTTGAGCTGTCGGAGACGTTGGTTCCGGGGCTGTTTGCGGCGCAGGTGGGGCGGACGCCGGGTGCGGTGGCGGTGGTTGCGGGTGGGGATTCGGTGACGTATCGCGAGCTTGATGCGCGGGCGAATCGGTTGGCGCGTTACTTGATCGCGCAGGGTGTGGGTGCGGAGTCGGTGGTGGGGTTGTGTCTGCCGCGGGGTGTGGAGAGTGTCGTCGGGATCCTGGCGGTGTGGAAGGCGGGGGCCGGTTATCTGCCGCTTGACGCTGGGCAGCCGGCGGAGCGCATCGCCTATCAACTCCGGGACAGTCGTGCGGTGTTGACGTTGACTACGGAGGAGATTCTGGGGGATTTGCCAGCGGGTCGGTATCGGCTGGTGGCGGTGGACGGGACGCTGACCGCGATGCAGCTGGCGGCAGCTTCTGACGCGGCTCCTGACGTTGCGGTGCGCGGTGAGCAGGTGGCGTATGTGATTTATACGTCGGGTTCGACGGGGCGGCCGAAGGGTGTTGCGGTTTCGCACGGGGCGCTGGCGAACTATGTGTCGTCGGTGCCGGGTCGGGTGGGTTTTGGTGTGCCGGGTGGCCGGTATGCGGTGTTGCAGGGGCAGGCGACGGACCTGGGTAACACGGTGGTGTTCGCGAGTCTGACAACCGGGGGTGAGCTGCACTTCCTGGAGGAGGAGGCGGTCACCGACCCGACGGCTGTGGCCCGCTATCTCGCCGAGCACGGGATTGATTATTTGAAGGCGGTGCCGTCGCATGTGGCGGCGTTGGGTGCGGGTGCGGTGCTGCCCGCGAAGTCTCTCGTGCTTGGGGGTGAGGCGGCCTCGCCTGCTCTGGTCGGGGAGTTGCTGGCGGCGGCCGGGGACCGGGAGGTGTTCAACCACTACGGTCCGACCGAGGCGACGATCGGTGTCGCGACCACGCGTCTGACAGCTGAGATGGCGGCTTCCGGGGTTGTTCCGGTAGGTACGCCGGTGGCCAACACCCGTTTCTACGTCCTGGACGCTGGCCTGGAGCCGGTGGCGCCGGGTGTGACCGGTGAACTGTATGTGGCTGGTGCGCAGTTGGCGCGTGGCTATGTGGGTCAGGCGGGTGTGACGGCGGAGCGGTTCGTGGCGTGCCCGTACGGCGGTTCGGGTGAGCGGATGTACCGGACCGGGGACCGGGCCCGCTGGACGGCCGACGGCAGGTTGGTGTTCGCGGGCCGGGCGGATGACCAGGTGAAGATCCGCGGCTTCCGGGTGGAGCCCGGCGAGGTCCAGGCCGTGGTTTCCGGGCATCCGGCGGTGTCGCAGGCGGCGGTCGTAGCCCGCGAGGACATCCCCGGCGACACCCGCCTGGTCGCCTACGTCGTCCCGGTCGACGAGGACGCAGACGCGGCCGAACTCACCGTAATCATCAGGGAGTTCACGGCGTCGAGGCTGCCCGAGCACATGGTGCCCGCCGCGGTCGTCGTCCTCGACGCACTGCCGTTGACCGGCAACGGCAAGCTCGACCGCGCGGCCCTGCCCGCCCCCGATCTGGCGTCCTGGGCCGGAGTCGGTACTCGGGGGCCGGCGACGGTGCAGGAAGAGGCTCTCTGCCTGGCCTTTGCCGAGGTACTCGGCCTGGACAGGATCGGGGTCGACGACGACTTCTTCGCGCTGGGCGGGCACTCGCTGCTGGCGGTCTCGCTGGTGGAGAAGCTACGGAAGCGCGGCATGTCGGTCTCGGTCAAGGCGCTGTTCCAGACGCCGACCCCGGCCGGGCTGGCCGCGGAGACGGCCCCGGACGACGTGGTGGTGCCGCCGAACGCCATCCCCGAGGGTGCCACGGAGATCACCCCGGACATGCTGCCGCTCGTCGAACTGAGTGAGGACGAGGTCGGGCGGATCGTCGCGGCGATCCCGGGCGGCGCGGCCAATGTCGCAGACGTCTACCCGCTGGCGCCGCTCCAGGAAGGCATCTTCTTCCATCACCTGATGGCAGCTCGGGGAAGCCGCGACGTCTACGTCCTGCCGATCGTGCTGGCCTTCGAAGCCCGGGACCGCGTTGACGCGTTCCTGGCCGCGCTGCAGCAGGTGGTGGACCGGCACGACATCTACCGCACGGCGATCGTGTGGGAGGGGCTGCGGGAACCTGTTCAGGTGGTCGCACGCCACGTCGACCTGCCCGTCGACGAGGTCGTACTCCGCGCGGAAGGTGCCGACCCGGTCGACCAGCTCATGGCGGCCGGCGGAGCGTGGATGGACCTGTCCGCTGCCCCGCTGCTGCGCATGCACATCGCCGCCGAGCCCGGCAGCGGACGCTGGCTGGGCCTGTTGCGCATGCACCAGATGGTCCGTGACCACACCACACAGGAAGGGCTCCTGAAGGAATTGGGGGCAATTCTGTCGGGGCAGGGCGAGGCGCTGTCCGAGCCGCTGCCGTTCCGTGAGTTCGTGGCGCAGGCCCGGCTCGGTGTGACGCGCGAGGAGCACGAGCGCTACTTCACCGGTCTGCTCGGCGACGTGACGGAGACCACGGCGCCGTACGGGCTCCTCGACGTGCACGGTGACGGCGTGGCGGCAGAGCGTGCCCAGATGACCGTCGATGAGGAACTTGCCCGGAACGTACGGGAGTTGGCGCGCACACGCGGTGTCAGTGCGGCCACGCTCTTCCATGTGGCGTGGGCACGGGTCCTCGCCGCCGTCTCCGGTCGGGACGATGTGGTGTTCGGCACCGTCCTGTTCGGGCGGATGAATGCCGGAACAGGAGCCGATCGGGTCCAGGGGCCGTTCATCAACACCCTGCCGGTGCGGGTCCGGACCGGCTCCACCGGTGTCGGCGAGGCCATCGACGGGCTACGGCGACAGCTCGCCGAACTGCTGGCGCACGAGCACGCACCGCTCGCTCTGGCGCAGCAGGCGAGCGGGATACAGGGCATGAGTCCGCTGTTCACCTCGCTGTTCAACTATCGGCACAACCAGATCGCCGCGCAGGCCGGCGGAGAGCGGAAGAGCGTCGGGCTCGACGGCATCACCGCCGTGCTCACCCGGGAACGCACCAACTACCCGCTCGTCGTGGCGGTCGACGACCTCGGAACCGGGTTCAGGCTCACCGTCGACTCGGTGGCCCCGGTCGACCCGCAGGCGGTGTGTGCGCTGCTGCGGAACGCCACGCGGAACCTGGTGGCCGCGCTGGACACCGGCCCGGGCCTCCCGCTGGCCGCCGTGGACGTTCTCGGCGCGGACGAACGCGACCGGGTGCTGAACGAAGGAAACGACACGGCGATCGAGACGTCCGCCGCGACGGTGCCTGAGTTGTTCGAGGCGCGGGTGGTGCGTTCGCCGGGGGCGCCGGCGGTGGTTGCCGATGGGTTCTCGGTGTCGTATGGGGAGTTGGATGCGCGGGCGAATCGGCTGGCGCGGTTGCTGGTTGCGGAGGGTGTGGGTCCGGAGTCGGTGGTCGCGGTGTGCATGGAGCGTGGTGTCGATCTGGTGGTGGCGTTGCTGGGTGTGCTGAAGGCGGGCGGTGCCTACCTGCCGGTCGACCCGGCGTACCCGGCCGAGCGAATGGCGTTCATGCTCGACGACGCGGCGCCTGTCGTGGTCCTCACCACGACGCGATCCGGCCCGACGCTGCCCCCCGACACCCCGCGGATCACACTGGACGCCCCGACGGTGACGGACACGCTGGACGCCCTGGCGGCCGACGTGTTGCGCCCGGACGAGCGGGCGGCGCCGACGACCCCCGGACATCCGGCCTACGTCATCTAC
Source organism: Streptomyces sp. N50 (assembly GCF_033335955.1). Taxonomy (GTDB): domain Bacteria; phylum Actinomycetota; class Actinomycetes; order Streptomycetales; family Streptomycetaceae; genus Streptomyces. The sequence continues at coordinate 760,559 of NZ_CP137549.1, read as the reverse complement.
ACCTCAGGCTCGACGGGACGCCCCAAGGGCGTGCTCGTGGAACACCGCTCGGTGGCAGGCCTGCTGACCTGGGCCGGTGCCACGTTCGGCGCCGACGAGTTCTCCCGGGTTCTCGCCTCGACCTCGCTGAACTTCGACGTGTCGGTGTTCGAGATCTTCGGCCCCCTCGTGTCGGGTGGCAGCGTCGAGATCGTCCGGGACCTCCTCGCCCTTGCCGAAGAGCCGCGGACCTTCCGGCCGGTGAGCCTGATCAGCGCCGTGCCCTCCGCGCTCGCGCGGATCCTGGGCGACGAGGCGCCGTCGGCACGGCCGCGGACAGTGGTCCTGGCGGGCGAGGCGCTCACCGCCGACGCGGTGAGCAGCGTACGGGCCGCCTTCCCCGGTGCCAGGATCGCGAACATCTACGGCCCGACCGAGGCGACGGTCTACTCGACGGCCTGGTACTGGTACGCGGACGACGACAGCCACGGCACCCCGCCGATCGGCCTGCCGATCTCCAACGCCCGTGTGTACGTACTGAATGCGCGGATGGAACCGGTCCCCACCGGCGTCGTGGGCGAGCTCTACATCGCGGGCGGCGGTCTCGCGCGAGGCTATCTGCGGCGTCCGGCGCTCACCGCCGAGCGGTTCGTGGCGCATCCGTTCGGCGCCCCCGGTGAGCGGCTGTACCGGACCGGCGACCTGGTGCGCCGCCGGGCGGACGGGAACCTGGAGTATTCGGGCCGCGCCGACGAGCAGGTGAAGGTTCGCGGCTTCCGCATCGAACTGGGCGAGGTCCAGGCCGCCGTCACCGCGCATCCATCCGTTGCGCAGGCCGTGGTGGTGGCCCGCGCGGACCGCACCGCCGACGTGCGACTGGTCGCCTACGTGGTGTCGGTGACCGGCGCCGACACCAGTGAACTCGCCCATGAAATACGGCAGTTCGTCGGCGATCGGCTTCCGGGGTACATGGTGCCGTCGGCGGTCGTGGTGTTGGATGCCTTGCCGTTGTCGGTGAATGGGAAGCTGGATCGTGCGGCGTTGCCGGCCCCTGATTTCGCGGCGGTGGCTGGTACGGGTACGGATGCGGGGCGTGGCCCGGTCACGGTGCAGGAGGAGCTCCTGTGCGCCGCGTTCGCCGAGGTACTTGGTCTCCCGTCGGTAGGAGTCGACGACGACTTCTTCGCGTTGGGTGGGCATTCGCTGTTGGCGACGCGGTTGGTGAGCCGGGTGCGGGCGGTGCTGGGTGTCGAGTTGCCGTTGCGGGCGTTGTTCGAAGTGCCGACGGTGGCGGGGCTGGCGGCCCGGCTGACGGAGGCGGGTCGTGCGCGGGTGGCGTTGGTGGCGGGGGTGCGTCCGGAGCGGGTGCCGTTGTCGTTTGCGCAGCGCAGGTTGTGGTTCTTGGGGCAGTTGGAGGGGCCGGGTGCGACCTACAACATTCCGGTGGGGTTGCGTCTGAGGGGTGAGTTGGACCGGGGTGCGCTCGCGTTGGCGTTGCGGGATGTGGTGGTCCGGCACGAGGTGTTGCGGACGGTGTTCCCGGTCGGGCCCGACGGCGAGCCCTACCAGCAGGTGCGTGACGTGGAGGGCCTGGACTGGGAAGTGTCGGTCGTGGAGGTGGCGCCGGGGGGTCTGGATGCGGTGGTGGCCGAGGCGGCGGGTTACGAGTTCGATCTGGCGGCGGAGTTGCCTGTCCGGGCGTGGCTCTTCTCGACCGGTGCGGATGAGCATGTGCTGTTGCTGACGGTTCATCACATTGCTGGTGATGGCTGGTCGAGTGGTCTGTTGGCGCGGGATCTGTCGGTGGCGTACGGGGCGCGGTGTGGGGGTGGTGTGCCGGATTGGGCTCCGCTGGGGGTGCAGTACGCGGATTACGCGTTGTGGCAGCGGGAGTTGCTGGGTGGTGAGGGTGATCCGGGGGGTCTGCTCGGGTCTCAGGTGGGGTATTGGCGGGAGGTGTTGGCGGGGGTTCCGGAGGAGTTGGAGCTGCCGTTTGACCGGCCGCGGCCTGCGGTGGCTTCGCATCGGGGTGTTCGGGTGCCGTTGGAGGCGGGGGCTGAACTGCATGTCCGGGTGCGGGAGCTGGCGCGTGCGCGGGGTGTGACGGTGTTCATGGTGGTGCAGGCGGCGCTCGCGGTGACGTTGAACCGGTTGGGTGCGGGTACGGACATTCCGATCGGTGTGGCGGTCGCGGGGCGGACCGACGAGGCGCTGGATGATCTGGTCGGTTTCTTCGTCAACACCCTTGTGATGCGCACGGACCTGTCGGGTGACCCGACGTTCACGCAGATCCTTGAGCGGGTTCGGGAAGCGGGTCTGGGGGCTTACGGGCATCAGGATGTGCCCTTCGAGCGGCTGGTGGAGGAACTGGCCCCGACCCGCTCGCTGGCCCGACACCCCCTCTTCCAGGTGGCACTGACGGCACAGAACGACGCCCGCACCACTGTGGACCTGCCGGGCGTACGGACCGAGCGGTACGGGGCGGGCCGGCCGGCGGCCAAGTTCGACCTGGACATCACGTTCGGCGAGACCTTCGACGCCGTCGGCGCACCCGCGGGGCTGCGCGGCGCGTTGACCGCGGCCGCCGACCTGTTCGACCCGGAGTCGGCGGAACGGATCGCCGGACGGTTGCTCCGTGTGCTCGCGGCCATGACGGCCGACCCACAGCTGAGGCCGCGTGCGGTGGACCTCCTCGACGAGGAGGAACGACGCAAGGTCCTGACCGAGTGGAACGACACCGCGGCCGACACCGCCAGCGGAACCCTGCCTGAGTTGTTCGAGGCGCGGGTGGTGCGTTCGCCGGGGGCGTTGGCGGTGGTTGCCGACGGGTTCTCGGTGTCGTATGGGGAGTTGGATGCGCGGGCGAATCGGTTGGCGCGGTTGCTGGTTGCGGAGGGTGTGGGTCCGGAGTCGGTGGTCGCGGTGTGCATGGAGCGTGGTGTCGATCTGGTGGTGGCGTTGCTGGGTGTGCTGAAGGCGGGCGGTGCCTACCTGCCGGTCGACCCGGAGGCCCCCGCGGAGCGCATCGCGTTCATGCTGTCGGACGCGGGCGCGTCCTGCGCCGTGACCTCCCGGGCAGTGGCCGGGACCGTGCCCGCGACGGTTCCGACCGTGGTCGTCGACGACCCCGGGACGACGGCCCGACTGGCGGCGACCGCCGATGCGGCCGTGGCGCCGCACGAGCGCCGCACGACCCTGCTCCGGGCACACCCGGCCTACGTGATCTACACCTCCGGCTCCACCGGAACACCGAAGGGCGTCGTCGTGCCCCACGCGGGCGCGGTGAACCTGCTGACCGTGCGGGGCTGGGAGACCGACGGCAGCAGCCGCGTACTGCAGTTCGCGTCCGTCGGCTTCGACGCCGCGACCTGGGAACTGCTGATGGCCCTGTGGTCCGGGGCCTGCCTGGTGGTGGCCCCCGCCGAGGAGCTCCTGCCCGGCGCCGGCCTCTCCGACGTGGTGGCACGGCACGGGGTGACGCACATGCTGCTCCCGCCCGCGGCCCTCGGCGTACTGGAGCCCGAGGACCTGGCCCCGGTGTCCACGCTGTTCTCCGGCGGTGACGCGCTCAGCGGCGACCTCATCTCCCGCTGGGCTCCGGGCCGCCGATTCATCAACGCCTACGGCCCGACCGAGGCGTCGGTGTGCGTGACCATGGCAGGACCGCTGTCGCCGGGCGACGAGCCCACCATCGGCGGGCCCAACGCCAACACACAGGCGTACGTCCTCGACGCATCGCTCAATCCGGTGCCCGTCGGTACGGCAGGAGAGCTCTATGTGGCGGGTGAAGGGCTCGCCAGGGGCTACCTCGGCAGGCCCGGTCTGACGGCCGAGCGCTTCGTGGCACACCCGTTCGGGACCACCGGTGAGCGGCTGTACCGGACCGGCGACCGAGTGCGCTGGACGGCGGACGGACAACTCGCCTTCGTGGGCCGCGCCGACGACCAGGTGAAGATCCGCGGCTTCCGCATCGAGCCCGGCGAGGTGCGGGCCGCCGTGGCCGCGCACCCCTCTGTGGCACAGGCCGCGGTGACCGTACGCGAGGACGCGGCCGGTGAGAAACGCCTGGTCGGGTACGTCGTCCCGGCGGACCCGGACGCCGCGAGGCCTGAACTGGCCGATCACGTACGGCGGTTCGTGGGCGATCGGCTTCCGGGGTACATGGTGCCGTCGGCGGTCGTGGTGTTGGATGCCCTGCCGTTGTCGGTGAACGGGAAGCTGGATCGTGCGGCGTTGCCGGCCCCGGACTTCGCGGCGGTGGCCGGTGGTGGCCGGGGGCCGGTGTCGGTGCGGGAGGAGCTGCTGTGCCTGGCTTTTGCCGAGGTGCTGGGTGTGCCGTCGGTGGGGGTGGAGGACGACTTCTTCGCGTTGGGTGGGCATTCGCTGTTGGCGACGCGGTTGGTGAGCCGGGTGCGGGCGGTGCTGGGTGTCGAGCTGCCGTTGCGGGCGTTGTTCGAGAGCCCGACTCCGGCAGGTGTGGCGCGGCGTCTGGATGGCGCGGGTCGTGCGCGGGTGGCGTTGGTGGCGGGGGTGCGTCCGGAGCGGGTGCCGTTGTCGTTTGCGCAGCGCAGGTTGTGGTTCTTGGGGCAGTTGGAGGGGCCGAGTGCGACCTACAACATTCCGGTGGGGTTGCGGTTGAGGGGTGAGCTGGACCGGGATGCGCTGGTGGTGGCGTTGCGGGATGTGGTGGTCCGGCACGAGGTGTTGCGGACGGTGTTCCCGGTCGGCCCCGACGGCGAGCCGTACCAGCGGGTGTGCGATGTGGACGATGTGGGCTGGGAAGTGTCGGTCGTGGAGGTGGCGCCGGGGGGTCTGGATGCCGCGGTGGCCGAGGCGGCGGGCCACACGTTCGACCTGGCGGCGGAGCTGCCCGTGCGCGCGTGGCTCTTCTCGACCGGTGCGGATGAGCATGTGCTGCTGTTGACGGTTCATCACATTGCGGGTGATGGCTGGTCGAGTGGTCCGTTGGCGCGGGATCTGTCGGTGGCGTATGCGGCGCGGTGTGGGGGTGGTGCGCCGGATTGGGCTCCGCTGGCGGTGCAGTACGCGGATTACGCGTTGTGGCAGCGGGAGTTGCTGGGTGGTGAGGGTGACCTGGATGGTCTCCTCGGGTCTCAGGTGGGGTATTGGCGGGAGGTGTTGGCGGGGGTTCCGGAGGAGTTGGAGCTGCCGTTTGACCGGCCGCGGCCTGCGGTGGCTTCGCATCGGGGTGTTCGGGTGCCGTTGGAGGCGGGGGCTGAACTACATGTCCGGGTGCGGGAGTTGGCGCGTGCGCGGGGTGTGACGGTGTTCATGGTGGTGCAGGCGGCGCTCGCGGTGACGTTGAACCGGCTGGGTGCGGGCACGGACATCCCGATCGGTGTGGCGGTCGCGGGGCGGACCGACGAAGCGCTGGACGACCTCGTCGGCTTCTTCGTCAACACCCTCGTGATGCGCACGGACCTGTCGGGGAACCCGACACTGACGCAGATCCTGGAGCGGGTACGCGAGACGGGTCTGGGCGCCTACGGTCACCAGGACGTGCCCTTCGAGCGGCTGGTGGAAGAACTGGCCCCGACCCGCTCCCTGGCCCGACACCCCCTCTTCCAGGTGATGCTCACCCTCCAGAACAACGCCGGAACGGCCCTCGACCTCCCCGGCGTACACGTCGACGCCCTGCCGTCGACGTCCGCCGCGGCCAAGGTCGACCTCGACATCAGCGTGGGCGAGGCCTTCGACGCGCACGGTGCCCCGGCTGGACTGCGCGGGATGATCGGCGCGGCGGCGGATCTGTTCGAGACCGCCACGATCACGCGGCTCACCGAGCGGTTCGTACAGGTGCTGACGGCCATGGCCGACGACCTGGACACGCGGCTGAGCGATGTCGACGCCCTGGACGCGGCGGAGCGCCGGCAGGTCCTGTCCGAGTGGAATGACACCGGTGTTCCGTTCGGTGTGGGTGTGACGGTGCCGGGGTTGGTCGGGGTGCGGGCGGTGGGGGATCCGGCGGCGGTGGCGGTGGTCGCGGATGGATTCTCGTTGTCGTATGGGGAGTTGGAGGTGCGGGCGAATCGGCTGGCGCACTATTTGCGGGCGCGGGGTGTGGGTGCGGGGTCGGTGGTGGGGTTGTGTCTGCCGCGGGGTGTCGACATGGTCGCGGCGATGTTGGGTGTGTGGCGGGCGGGGGCTGCGTATGTGCCGCTGGATGTGGAGTATCCGGCCGAGCGGCTGGCGTTCATGCTCGCCGATGCGGGAGCTGATGCGCTGGTCGGTCTCGATGGCCTCGTGGACGGGCTGAGCGCGTCGCGGACGGTGATGCTGGACGACCCGGCCGTGCAGAGCGCTCTGGCCGCCTTGCCAACGGTGGCCCCTGAAGTCGTCCTGAGCCAGGACCAGTTGGCGTATGTGATCTATACGTCGGGTTCGACGGGTGTGCCGAAGGGTGTGGCGGTCGGGCATAGGGCGTTGGCGAATATGGCGTTGGCGTTGGGGCCGGTTCTTGGGGCTGGGCCCGGGGTGCGGGTGTTGCAGTTCGCGTCGTTCAGTTTTGACGCGTCGGTGCTTGATGTGGCGGCGACGCTGGCGGCCGGGGGCACGTTGGTGGTGGCTTCGGCGGGGCAGCGGGCGGATCGGGTGTTGTTGGCGGAGTTGGTGCGGGAGTGGGGTGTGTCGGCGGCGAGTGTGGTGCCGTCGTTGCTGGCGGTGCTGGATCCGGGTGATCTCGCGGGTGTGGAGCGGCTGTTGGTGGGCGCTGAGCCGATCACGGCCGAGCAGGCGGTGCTGTGGAGTGCGGGTCGGACGCTGGTGAACACGTACGGTCCGACGGAGTCGACGGTGATGGTGACGGCCGGCCGGGTGGACGGTGCGGAGCTGGCGGTGCCAATGGGGGCGCCGGTGGCGAATACGCGGGTGTACGTGCTGGACGACCGGTTGGAGCCGGTGCCGGTCGGGGTCGCGGGTGAGTTGTATATAGCGGGTGCGCAGTTGGCGCGGGGTTATGTGGGGCGTGCGGGGCTGACGGCGGAGCGGTTCGTGGCGTGCCTGTTCGGTGGTATCGGCGAGCGGATGTACCGCACCGGGGACCGCGTCCGCTGGACGGCGGAGGGTCAGTTGGTGTTCGCCGGCCGTGCTGACGACCAGATCAAGATCCGCGGCTTCCGGATCGAACCGGGCGAGGTGCGGGCCGTGGTCGCCGCGCACCCCGGGGTCGTACGGGCCGCAGTGGTCGCACGAGAGGACGCGCCGGGTGAGACCCGCCTCGTGGCCTACGTCGTGGCGGCGGACGACGACACCCAACTGGACGCGCATGTACGCGAGTTCGCGGCAGATCGGCTTCCGGGACACATGGTGCCCTCTGCGGTCGTGGTCCTGGACGAGCTGCCGCTGACGGTCAACGGCAAGCTGGACCGGGCCGCCCTGCCGGTGCCCGAGCACACGGCCGGCTCGGGCCGGGCCCCGGCGACAGCACACGAAGAGTTCTTCTGCGCGGCGTTCGCCGAACTCCTCGGACTGCCCGAAGTGAGCGTCGACGACGACTTCTTCGCGCTCGGTGGCCACTCGCTCCTCGCCACACGGCTGGCCGGTGAAGTACGGGCGGATCGGGGCGTGGAGCTGCCGATCCGCGTGGTGTTCGAGACCCCGACACCGGCCGGACTCGCGGCCTGGCTCACAGAACAAGGCAGTCAGCAGCCGAAAGCCAGGCCCGTGCTACGGCCGATGCGCAAGCAGGAGGAGTCCTGATGATCCCGCTCTCGTTCGCCCAGCGCCGGCTGTGGTTCCTGGCGAAGTTGGAGGGCCCGAGCGACACCTACAACTTCCCGACGGTACTTCGCCTCTCCGGCACGCTGAACCAGGAGGCTCTGCGCTCCGCACTGTGGGATGTGCTGGGGCGGCATGAGGTGCTGCGCACAGTGTTCCCGGAGGCCGGTGGCGAGCCGTACCAGCGCGTCCTGCCGGTCGAGGAGACGGGGTTCGAGCCGGAGGTCACACGCGTCGCGCCGGAGGACCTGGCGGGTGCGGTGGCCGGGGCGGCACGTCACCCCTTTGATCTGGGCACCGAAATACCTTTGCGCGCCTGCCTGTTCGAGGTCGGGCCCGACGAGCACGTACTCGTACTGGTCGTGCACCACATCGCGTGGGACGGCTCGTCGGCCGCCCCGCTGGCCCGCGATCTGTCGGTGGCGTACGCGGCTCGGTGCGAGGGGCGGGAGCCGGGCTGGGAAGCGCTGCCGGTTCAGTACGCGGACTACACGGTCTGGCAGCGTGAGCTGCTCGGCGCGGAGAACGACCCCGACAGTGTGCTGTCCCGTCAGATCGCCTACTGGCGTGGGGTCTTGGCGGGAGTACCGGAAGAGCTGGAGCTGCCCTTCGACCGGCCGCGTCCGGCGACGGCCTCCCACCGCGCCCACCAGGTGACCCTGGACATTCCGGCCGAGTCGCATGAGCGTCTGGTGCGGCTGGCTCGGGAACGCGGGGTGACCCTGTTCATGCTGATGCAGGCCGCCCTTGCGGTGATGCTCAGCAGGGTCGGTGCGGGCACCGACATCCCGATCGGCTCGGCGGTCGCCGGTCGCACCGACAAGGCGTTGAACGGGCTGGTCGGCTTCTTCGTCAACACACTCGTGCTGCGTACCGACCTGTCGGGAGACCCGACGCTCGAAACCGTGCTCGACCGGGTGCGCGAGGCCGGGCTCGGGGCCTACGAGAACCAGGATGTTCCGTTCGAGCGCCTGGTGGAGGAGCTGGCCCCGGCGCGTTCGTTGTCGCGGCACCCGCTGTTCCAGGTGATGCTCACCCTCCAGAACGTGGCGCGCACCACCGCGAGCGACGGCTCCGTCCTCGACCTGCCGGGTGTACGTGCCACTGCGGAGTCCGCCGGACTCGCTGTGGCGAAGTTCGATCTGGAGGTGTCGGTCGGGGAGAGGTTCAACTCCGAGGGGAGTCCGGCCGGTGTCCGTGGTCAGTTGGTGGCCGCGGCGGATCTGTTCGACGTGGAGTCGGCTGAGCGGGTTGCGGGTTGGCTGGTGCGGGTGGTGGAGGTGCTGGCGGGTGCGCCGGGGACGCGGTTGTCGGGGGTGGAGTTGCTCGATGAGGGGGAGCGGCGCCGGCTGGTGGAGGGCGGCAGCGGTGCGGTGTGTGAGGTGCCGGGTGTGTCGGTGCCGGAGTTGTTTGGTGAGTGGGTGGTGCGGACGCCGGATGCGGTGGCGTTGGTGGCGGGTGAAGTGCGGTTGTCGTATGCGGAGTTGGATGCGCGGGCGAATCGGGTTGCGCATTGCCTGCGTGGGCGGGGTGTGGGTGCGGAGTCGGTTGTCGCGGTGTGTTTGGAGCGTGGTGTCGATCTGGTCGTGGTGCTGTTGGGGGTGTTGAAGGCGGGGGGTGTGTATCTGCCGGTGGATGTGGAGTATCCGGTGGAGCGGGTGGCGTTCATGGTCGCGGATGCGGCGCCGGTGTGTGTGGTGACGACGGTGGAGCATGCGGCGGTGGTGGCGGAGACGGCCGCTGGTGTGCCGGTGGTGGTGCTCGATGACCCGGCGGTGCAGGCGGAGTTGGACCGGCAGGCCACTGAGCTGGCACCCGGCTGGGCCGTTTCAGCTGAGAACGCGGCGTATGTGATGTATACGTCGGGTTCGACGGGGGTGCCGAAGGGGGTGGTGGCGACTCACGGGGATGTGGTGGGGCTGGCGTTGGCGTCGCATTGGGGTGTGTCGGGTGGGGCGCGGGTGTTGTTCCATGCGCCGCATGCGTTTGACGCGTCGTCGTATGAGGTGTGGGTGGCGTTGTTGTCGGGTGCGGGTGTGGTGGTGGCGCCGGCGGATGTGGTGGTTGACGGTGGTGTGCTGCGGTCGTGGATTGCTGAGTTTGGGTTGACGCATGTGCATGTGACGGCGGGGTTGTTCCGGGTGTTGGCGGAGCGGGATCCGGGGTGTTTTGCCGGGGTGGGTGAGGTGTTGACCGGTGGTGATGTGGTGCCGGTGGAGGCGGTGCGTCGGGTGGTGGGGGCGTGTGCGGGTGTGGTGGTGCGGCATCTGTATGGTCCGACGGAGGTGACGTTGTGTGCGACGCAGCATGCGGTGGTGTCGGGGGCGGGTGCGCTGGGGGGTGTGTTGCCGATCGGCAGGCCGCTGGACGGGACCAGGGCCTATGTGCTGGATGACTCCCTTGCCCCGGTTCCGGTCGGGGTGGCGGGTGAGTTGTATGTCGCGGGTGCGGGGCTGGCACGCGGCTATCTGGGGCGTGGGGGTCTGACCGCGGAGCGGTTCGTGGCCGATGTGTTCGGTGGTGTTGCGGGTGGGCGGATGTATCGCACGGGGGATCGTGTGAGGTGGGATGCGGGTGGTCGGCTGGTGTTTGTGGGCCGGTCGGATGAGCAGGTGAAGGTTCGTGGGTTCCGGGTGGAGCCGGGTGAGGTGGAGGCGGTGCTGGCCGGGCTGCCGCAGGTGGCGCAGGCCGCGGTGGTCGCCCGCGAGGATGTTGTGGGCGACAAGCGTCTGGTGGCGTATGTCGTCGCGGCCGGTGGCAGTGCGGGCGTGGCTGAACTGGGTCTGTCGGTAAGGGAGTTGGCGGCGGAGCAGTTGCCGGGGTACATGGTGCCCTCCGCAGTTGTGGTCCTGGACGCCCTGCCGTTGACGGGCAACGGCAAGCTCGACCGGGCTGCTCTGCCCGCCCCCGCGTACGCGGCGGTCTCGGGTCGGGGCCCGGCGGACGCGCGGGAGGAGATCCTGTGTGCCGCGTTCGCCGAAGTCCTCGGCGTGGACAACGTCGGCGCGGAGGACGACTTCTTCGCGCTGGGCGGCCATTCCCTGCTGGCGGTGTCTCTGGTGGAGAAGCTGCGCACCCGTGGGATGTCGGTGTCGGTGAAGGCGCTGTTCCAGACACCGACGCCGGCCGGTCTTGCGGTGGCCGCCGGGGCGGAGGAGATCTCGGTCCCGCCGAACCTGATCCCCGACGACGCCACCCACATCACCCCGGAGATGCTCCCGCTGGTCGACCTGGACGAGGCCGAGATCGAGCGGATCGTCGCGGCTGTCCCGGGCGGAGTGGGCAACATCGCCGACGTCTATCCGCTCGCCCCGCTCCAGGAAGGCATCTTCTTCCACCACCTCCTACACGCGGACAGCGGCGCGGACGTGTACGCATCGCCGACCGTCGTCGGATTCGACTCGCGCACGCTTCTCGACGACTTCCTGACCGCGTTTCAGCAGGTGGTGGACCGGCACGACATCTACCGCACGGCCATCGTGTGGGACGGCCTGCGCGAACCTGTCCAGGTCGTGCAGCGCCACGCCGAGCTGCCCGTCGAGGAGGTCGCGCTCGATCCCCTGGGCGCCGATCCCGTCGACCAGTTGATGTCTCTGGACGGGCTGGACGGCCTGGACGGGGCACGGATGGACCTCGGCCGAGCTCCACTGATCCAGGTGCGTACTGCCCTCACCCCGGGCGGCGATGGCCGGTGGCTGGCTCTGTTGCGCATCCACCACTTGGTGCAGGACCACACCACGCTGGACGTACTGCTCGCGGAGCTGGGCGCGTTCATGTCGGGGCAGGGTGAGACGCTGCCCGAACCGCTGCCGTTCCGGAACTTCGTGGCGCAGGCCCGGCTCGGTGTGGCCCGGGAGGAGCACGAGCGCTACTTCGCCGGCCTGCTCGGAGACGTGACCGAGACGACCGCGCCGTACGGCCTCCTCGATGTGCGCGGCGACGGCAGCGGGGTGGAGCGCGCGCGGCTGAACGTCGACTTGGAACTCGCCACCGAGACAAGGAAGTTGGCGCGCAGACTGGGAGTGAGCGCGGCGACCGTGTTCCATCTGGCATGGGCCCGTGTGCTGGCTTCCGTGTCCGGACGGGACGACGTCGTGTTCGGCACGGTGCTGTTCGGGCGAGTGAACGCCGGCGCCGGTTCCGACCGGGTACCCGGCCTCTTCATCAACACCCTTCCGGTGCGCGTCCGCGGCGACTCCTCAGGCGTACGCGATGCCCTGACCGGCCTGCGCGACCAGCTCGCGGAGCTGCTCGTGCACGAGCACGCCCCGCTCGCCCTCGCGCAGCAGGTCAGCGGTGTTCCGGGCGACGCGCCCCTGTTCACCTCGTTGTTCAACTACCGGCACAACCAGTCCGTCCCGCGAACCGCCACCGAGGGCGCGGGCACCGGCCCCCTTGAGGGAATCAGGACGCTGGTCAACCGGGAGGGCACCAACTATCCCGTGACCGCGGCCGTCGACGACAACGGAACCGACTTCGTCCTGAGCGTCGAGGCGGTGGCTCCTGCCGATCCGGACCAGATCTGCGCGCTGCTGCACACGGCCCTGCGCAGCCTCGTGGGTGCGCTGGGGGAGGACCCGGACATCCGGCTCGGCGCGCTGGACGTGCTCGACCCGGCCGGGCGCCGACAGGTGCTGGAGGAGTGGAACGACACGGAGGCCGAGGCGCCGCGGGCGCTGGTCCCCGAACTTTTCGAGTCGCAGGCGGCGTGCAGCCCGGATGCGGTGGCCGTGGTGTGTGACGGGGTGGAGGTGTCGTACGGCGAGTTGGACGCGCGGGCGAATCGGCTCGCGTACTACCTGGCGACGCAGGGTGTGGGTGCGGAGTCGGTGGTCGGGCTGTGTCTGCCGCGGGGTGTGGAGATGGTCGCGGCGATCCTGGCGGTGTGGAAGGCGGGGGCGGCCTATGTGCCGTTGGATCCCGAATACCCCTCTGAGCGGCTGGAGTTCATGCTCGCGGACAGTGGGGCGCGACTCTTGTTGGGTCCGCGGGAGCTGACACGGAATCTTTCCCTGCCGGGCCTGCGCTTGGTCGACCTGGACGACCGTGAGGTGGCTGCGGGGCCTTCGTCGGCTCCGGTGGTGGAGCGCGATCCTGATGGGTTGGCGTATGTGATCTATACGTCGGGTTCGTCGGGGCGGCCGAAGGGCGTGGCGGTTTCGCAGGGGTCGGTGGCGAACATGGCGCTTGCTCTGGGGCCGGTGCTTGGCGCCGGGCCGGGTGTGCGGGTGCTGCAGTTCGCGTCGTTCAGTTTCGACGCGTCGGTGCTGGACGTGGCCGCGACGCTCGCGGCGGGCGGGACGCTGGTGGTGGCCGCCTCTGCGGAGCGTTCGGATGCCGGATTGCTGGTGCGGATGCTGCGGGAGTCCGGGGTGCGGTCGGCGAGTGTGGTGCCGTCGCTGCTCGGTGTGCTGGAGCCGGGGGAGTTGCCGGAGCTCTCGACGGTGTTGGTGGGTGCGGAGCCGATCGGTGTGCGGCAGGCGGAGGTGTGGTCGGCGGGCCGGCGGCTGGTGAACACGTACGGTCCGACCGAGGCGACGGTGATGGTCACTGCGGGGGTGGTGGGTGCGGGGCCGGTGGTGGCGATGGGGTCGCCGATCGCCAACACGCGGGCCTATGTTCTCGATGGGTCGCTTGTTCCTGTGCCGGTGGGTGCGGCGGGTGAGTTGTATATCGCGGGTTCGCAGTTGGCGCGGGGGTATGTGGGGCGTGCGGATCTGACGTCGGAGCGGTTTGTGGCGTGCCCGTTCGGTGGGGGCGGGCAGCGGATGTACCGGACGGGGGATCTGGCGCGGTGGACCGGGGACGGTCGGCTGGTGTTCGCGGGGCGTGTGGATGAGCAGGTGAAGATCCGGGGGTTCCGGATCGAGCCGGGTGAGGTTGCCGAGGTGCTTGCCCAGCATCCTTCGGTGGCGCGGGCGGCGGTGGTCGTACGTGAGGACGCGGCGGGGGACAAACGGCTGGTGGCCTATGTGGTTCCTGCGGACGCGGAGTTCACGGGGCCAGAACTGATCGATGCTGTAAGGGAGTTCGCGGGGGACCGGCTGCCGGAGTACATGGTTCCGTCGGCGGTCGTGGTGCTGGACGCGCTGCCGCTGACGGTCAACGGCAAGCTGGACCGGGCCGCGCTGCCCGCGCCGGAGCACGCCGTGCAGAGTGCCGGACGTGCGCCGGTCACCGTGCACGAAGAGCTGCTGTGCCAGGCGTTCGCCCATGTCCTCGGCCTGCCCGCCGTCGGTGTGAACGACGACTTCTTCGCGCTCGGCGGCCACTCGCTCCTGGCGACTCGACTGGTCAGCCGGGTCCGGGCCGTGCTCGGCGTCGAGCTGCCCATCCGGGTCCTGTTCGACGCGCCGACACCGGCCCGGCTCGCCGCCCACTTGGGCCAGGCCGCCCGGGGGCGGGCCGTCCTCGCGCCCATGGTGCGTCCCGAGCGGCTCCCCCTGTCGTACGCGCAGCAACGGCTCTGGTTCCTGGCCCAGTTGGAGGGACCGAGCCCGACCTACAACATCCCGATGACACTGCGGCTGTCGGGCGGAGTGGACGCCGCGGCGCTGGAGACCGCGCTGCGGGACGTGATCGGGCGCCACGAGGTCCTGCGCACGGTGTTCCCCGCGGTCGACGGGCAGCCCTGCCAGCGGATCCTGCCGGTCGGCGAATGCGGATTCGCCCTGAGCACCGCCGCGGTGACACCGGACAGTCTCACGACCGCGGTGGCCGACGCGCTGGGCCACGGCTTCGACCTGGCCGCGGAGATTCCGCTGCGCGCCACGCTCTTCGAGGTGGGCCCGCAGGAGCATGTGCTGGTACTCCTCGTGCACCACATCGCGGGAGACGGCTGGTCCACCTCACCGCTGGCGCGTGACCTCACGACCGCCTATACGGCACGGCTCGCGGGCCGGACCCCGGAGTGGGAACCGCTGCCGGTGCAGTACGTGGACTACGCCCTGTGGCAGCGGGAGTTGCTCGGTGCTCCGGACGACCCGGACAGCCTTCTCGGCGCTCAGGTCGCCTACTGGCGGGAGACGCTGTCCGGCCTGCCGGAAGAGCTGGAGCTCCCCTTCGACCGGCCCCGTCAGGCGGTCGCCTCCCACCGGGGGCACCAGGTGCCGCTGGAGCTGTCACCCGAACTGCACTCACGGATCGTGGAGTTGGCGCGGGCCGAGGGCGTGACGCCCTTCATGGTGCTGCAGGCGGCACTCGCCGTGCTGCTGTCCCGGCTCGGCGCCGGCACGGACATCCCGATCGGTTCGGCGGCGGCGGGCCGCACCGACGAAGCGCTGGACGATCTCGTCGGGTTCTTCGTCAACACCCTTGTGATCCGCGCCGACCTGTCGGGCGACCCCACGTTCACGGAGACGCTCTCCCGGGTGCGGGAGGCCGGCCTCGGCGCGTACGCGCACCAGGACGTGTCGTTCGAGCGGCTGGTGGAGGAACTCGCCCCCGTTCGCTCCTTGTCGCGCCATCCGCTGTTCCAGGTGATGCTCACCCTGCAGAACAACGCTCAGGTGGCCCTGGAACTGCCCGGCGTGCGCTCCGGCGGACTGCCCGGCAGAGCGGGAACGCCGTCGATCGCGGTGAAGTTCGACCTGGAGGTCACCGCCGTCGAGGTGTTCGACGAGACGGGGGCTCCCGCCGGGCTGCGCTGCGTGGTCGTGGGCGCCGCCGATCTGTTCGACGAGGAGTCCGTGGCGCGGTTCGCCCAGCGCTGGACGCGCGCCCTGGCGCTGCTGGTCGGTGACCCCGGACTGTCGCTGAGCCGGGTGGACGTGCTCGGCGCCGAGGAGCGCCGGCAGGTGCTCGAAGGCTGGAACGACACCGCGGTCGCGCTGCCCGGGACGCTGGTGCCCGAGCTGATCGCGCGGCGTGCGGCCGAAGACCCCGCGGCCGTGGCCGTGGTGTGCGACGGGACCGAACTGTCGTACGCGGAGCTGGAACAGCGGGCGAACCGCCTCGCGCATCTGCTGATCGCCCGCGGAGCCGGCCCGAGCAGTGCGGTAGGGCTCTGCCTGCCACGAGGGGCGGACATGATCGTCGCGCTCCTCGGAGTGTGGAGGACGGGCGCCGCCTATCTGCCGCTGGACCCCGAATACCCCGTCGAGCGGCTGGAGTTCATGCTCGCCGACGCCGGTGCCGACATCCTCGTCGGCACCGGTGGGTCCGCCGACGGACTGAGCGCGCCGCGGACGGTGACTCTCGACGCGCCGGAGACCCTTGCCGCACTGCGCGAGGCGCCGGTGACGGCACCTCGGGTCTCCCCGCATCCCGGGCAGGTGGCGTATGTGATCTATACGTCGGGTTCGACGGGCGTACCGAAGGGCGTGGCGGTCTCGCACGCGTCGGTGGCGAACATGGCGCTGGCACTGGGCCCGGTGCTCGGCGCGGGTCCCCGCGTCCCCGTGCTGCAGTTCGCGTCGTTCAGCTTCGACGCGTCGGTCCTCGACGTGGCCGCGACGCTGGCGGCCGGCGGCACGCTGGTGGTGGCGGGATCCGCCGAGCGGGCGGAGCCGGAACTGCTGGTGGACCTGATCCGCACGGCGGGCGTACGGTCGGCCAGCGTGGTGCCCTCGCTGCTCGGGGTGCTCGAACCGGGAGAGCTGCCGGAGCTCTCCACCATCCTCGTCGGCGCCGAGCCGATCAGCGCCCGGCAGGCCGACGCGTGGGCGCGGGGCCGGCGCCTCGTCAACACCTATGGCCCGACCGAGGCCACGGTGATGATCACCACCGGGCTCGTCGTCCCCGGCAGGGGGCCGGTGGTCCCGATGGGCGCGCCGATCGCCAATACGCGCGTGTATGTGCTCGACGACCGGCTGGAGCCGGTGCCGGTGGGGGTGGCGGGCGAGCTCTGTCTGGCGGGCGCCGGCCTCGCTCAGGGCTATGCGGGTCGCGCGGGTCTGACCGCGGAACGGTTCGTGGCCTGCCCGTACGGCTCGGCCGGCGAGCGGATGTACCGCACCGGTGACCGGGCCCGCTGGACCGCGGACGGGCAGCTGGCGTTCGCCGGCCGCGCCGACGACCAGGTCAAGATCCGCGGATTCAGGATCGAGCCCGGTGAGGTCGCCGAGGCCCTGGCCGCGCACCCGGCGGTGGCCCACGCGGCCGTGGTGGCTCGCGCGGACGCTGCCGGGGACACGCGGCTCGTCGCCTATGTCGTACCGGCAGGGCCCGACCGGGCCCCGGACGAACTGGCCGGTGAGATAAGGGAGTTCGCGAGTCAGCGGCTGCCCGGACACATGGTGCCGTCGGCGGTCGTCACACTCGACGCGCTGCCGCTCACGGAGAACGGGAAGCTGGACCGCGCCGCACTGCCCGCCCCGGACTTCGCCGCGACGGCGGGCGCCGGCCGGGCGCCGGCCACGGTCCGCGAGGAGATCCTGTGCGCCGTGTTCGCCGAGGTGCTCGGCGTGCCGTCGGTCGGCGTGGACGACGACTTCTTCGCGCTCGGCGGTCACTCGCTCCTCGCCGTGACCCTGGTGGAACGGCTCCGCGCGCACGGAGTGCCGATCTCGGTACGGGCGCTGTTCCAGACTCCGACACCCGCCGGACTCGCCGGTGCGACAGGGCCCGAAACGGTGGTGGTGCCCCGCAACGCGATACCCGCGGACGCCCGGGAGCTCACCCCGGACATGCTCCCGCTGGTGGACCTGAACGCCTCCGAGATCGCGCGGATCGTGGCGGAGGTGGACGGCGGCGCCGCCAATGTCGCGGACGTCTATCCGCTCGCGCCGCTCCAGGAAGGCTTCCTCTTCCACCACCTCCTCGCGGACGGCGGCGAGGACGCGTACGTCGTCCCCACCGTTCTCGCATTCGACTCGCGGCAGCGCCTGGAAGGTTTCGCCACGGCGCTGCAACGCGTGGTGGACCGGCACGACGTACTGCGCACCGCGGTCCTCTGGGAAGGCCTGCGGGAACCCGTGCAGGTGGTGTGGCGGCGCGCCGTGATCCCCGTCGAGGAAGTCGCCGTGGACCCGCGGGGCGCCGACCCGGCACGGGAGTTGACGGCGGCCGTAGGTCTGTCGATGGACCTGGGGCGGGCACCGCTGATCAGCCTGCACACCGCGGCGCTGCCCGACGGGCGACACCTCGGCCTGCTGCGCATGCACCACATGGTGCAGGACCACACCGCGCTCGACGTGATCCTCGGCGAGGTCCGGCTGTTCCTCGCCGGACGGGGCGACGAACTGCCCGAGCCGCTGCCGTTCCGTGACTTCGTGGCGCATGCGCGCGCCACGAACGACGACGGAGCACACGAGCGGTTCTTCGCCGAACTCCTCGGCGACGTCACGGAACCGACGGCACCGTACGGCCTGCTGGACGTACGCGGGGACGGCGCGGACACCGTCCGGGCCGTGGTGGACCTCGCGCCGACGGTGTCCGGACGGCTGCGCGAGGCGGCCCGCCGCCTGGGTGTGAGCCCCGCGACGGTGCTGCACGTGGCATGGGCCCGGGTCCTGGCCGCGGTGTCGGGGCGTGATGACGTCGTGTTCGGCACGGTGCTGTTCGGGCGGATGAACGCCGGAACCGGGTCCGACCGGGTTCCCGGACCCTTCATGAACACGCTTCCGGTACGGGTACACGTCGCGGGCGACGGTGCCAAGGAGGCGGTCGACGCGATGCGCCGGCAGCTCGCGAACCTGCTGGAGCACGAGCACGCACCGCTGGCCCTGGCCCAGCGGGCCAGCGGCGTACCGGGCGACACACCGCTGTTCACCTCGCTGCTCAACTACCGCCACAACACCGGTCGCACAACGGACGGGAGCGCGGACACGGACCGGCCGGCCGGTCGCCTCGACGGCATCAGGACCCTGTTCTCGCAGGAGCGCGACAACTTCCCGCTCTCGGTCTCGGTGGACGACGACGGAGAGGGCATCGGCCTGTCCGTGGAGGCGCTCGACCCGATCGACCCGGACGTGGTGGGCAACCTGCTCCGTACCGCCGTACAGAACCTGGTCGGCGCGCTGGAGGAAGCCCTCGACGGCGGCCCGGACCTCCCGCTCGGCGCGGTGGAGGTGCTCGACGAGGCCGAACGGACCCGTGTCCTCGTCGAGTGGAACGACTCCGGCCTGGATGTGCCCGACCGGACCCTGACCGAGGAGTTCGAGGAGCAGGCGGCCCGGACCCCGGACGCCGTCGCCGCGGTGGGCGCGGGCATCGAGCTGACGTACGCCGAGCTGGACACGAACGCCGATCGCCTCGCGCGGCTGCTCGTCCGCCGCGGCGTCGGCCCGGAATCGGTGGTCGCGGTGCTCCTGGAGCGCGGCGTCGCATCCGTGGTGGCGCTCCTCGCGATCCTCAAGGCGGGCGGCGCCTACCTGCCGGTGGACCCGGACTATCCGGCGGACCGCGTGGCATCCGTCCTCGAGGACGCGGTACCCGTGGTGGTCCTCGCCGACGCGAGCACGGCCGCGGCCGCGGCCAGGTCGGCCGCCCAGGTGCTGAACCTGGACGCTCCCGCCACCGCCGAGGAGCTGGACGGAGTGCCGCCCGGCCCCTTGGGCGACGACGAGCGGACGGCACCCGAGGCGGAGCACGCGGCATACGTCATCTACACCTCCGGTTCGACCGGACGCCCCAAGGGCGTGGTGATCCCGCACTCGGGTCTGCACAACCTCTACGCCTTCCACCGCGCGCACGTGATCGCGCGAGCCGGCCGCCGCATGCGGGTGGCGCTGACGGCCTCCCTCTCCTTCGACACCTCGTGGGAGGGGCTGCTGTGGATGGTGGCAGGACACGAGCTGCACGTGGTCCCCGACGATGTGCGCCGGGACGCGACCGCCCTGGTCGAGTACGTCTCCACAGCCCGCGTCGACGTCATGGACCTGACCCCGACATACGCCGAACTGCTGCTGGAGCAGGGCCTGTTGGCGAACCCGGCGCACCGGCTCAGCGTGTTCCTCCTCGGTGGGGAAGCGGCCGGAGCGGCGCTGTGGGAGCGGATACGGGAGACCGGGGGCACCCGGTGCGTCAACTTGTACGGGCCCACCGAGTTCAGCGTCGACGCCCTCTGGTTCGACGCGGCGGAGAGCGCCCGGCCGCTGGTGGGCCGACCCGTCGCGAACACCCGGGCATACGTCCTGGACGGCGGGCTGCGCCCCGTCGGCGCCGGCACGGTCGGCGAGCTCTACCTGGCGGGTGCGGGCCTGGCCCGCGGCTACCTGGGACAAGCGGCACTAACCGGCGAGCGGTTCGTGGCCTGCCCCTTCGAACCGGGCGCACGGATGTACCGCACGGGCGACCTGGTCCGCTGGGACGGGGCCGGCCGCGTCGAGTACCTGGGCCGCGCCGACGACCAGGTGAAGATCCGCGGATTCCGCATCGAACCCGGAGAGGTGCGGACGGTCCTCGCCGAACACCCCGCCGTGGCGCAGGCCGCCGTACTGGCCCGCGACGACGACACCTCGGGAGAACTGCGCCTGGTCGCGTACGTCGTCCCCGCCGACGGCACGGAGGCATCCGAACTCGCCCAGCTCGTCCGGAAGTTCGCCGCGGACCGGCTCCCGCGGTACATGGTTCCGTCGGCCGTCGTCGTTCTGGACGCGCTGCCCATGACGGTCAACGGAAAGCTGGACGGTCGGGCGCTGCCCGCGCCGGACTACGCCGCCTCGGCGGGCGCGGGCCGCGGTCCCGCCACCCTCCAGCAGGAGATCCTGTGCGCCGCGTTCGCCGAGGTGCTCGGCGTGCCGTCGGTCGGCGTCGACGACGACTTCTTCGCGCTCGGTGGGCACTCCCTGCTCGCCACCCGGCTGCTCAGCCGGATCAGGACGGTGCTCGGCGCGGAAATGCCCCTGCGGGCACTGTTCGAGACGCCGACGGTGGCCGGGCTCGCCCCCCGCCTCACGGACGCGGACGACGCCCGCCCCGCGCTGGTGGCCGGCGTACGCCCCGAGCTGGTGCCGCTGTCGTACGCCCAGCGCAGGCTGTGGTTCATCGGGCAGCTGGAGGGCCCGAGTCCCACCTACAACCTCCCGACGGTGCTGCGGGTCTCCGGCCAGGTGGACCGGGAGGCCCTCGGTGCGGCGATACGGGACGTCATGGCGCGGCACGAGGTGCTGCGTACGGTGTTCACCACCGCGGACGGCGAGCCGTTCCAGAAGATCCTCGAACCCTCCGAACCCTCCGAACTCACCTGGGAACTACAGGTGTTCGACCTGACCGCGGCCGACGCCCCGGCCGACGCCCCGGCCGACGCCCCGGCCGACGCCCCGACCGACCGGGCACAGGCTGTCGCGGCGGCGACCGGGTACGCCTTCGACCTCGCCGCAGAGGTGCCGATCCGCGCCACACTGATCACCGTGGGCCCCGATGAGCACGTCCTCGTGGTCGTCGTCCACCACATCGCCGGCGACGGCTGGTCGCTGGGACCGCTCGGCCGGGACGTGTCCCTCGCGTACGAGGCACGGCTCGCGGGACAGGACCCGCGGTGGACTCCGCTGCCGGTGCAGTACGCGGACTACGCCCTGTGGCAGCGCGAACTGCTCGGCGCGGCGGACGACCCGGAGAGCCGGATGTCCCGGCAGGTGGCGTACTGGAGCGACGAACTGGCCGGATCCCCCGAGGAGTTGCCGCTTCCCACCGACCGGTCGCGTCCCGCCGTCCCCTCGCATCGGGGCCACCCGGTGAGGCTGACCGTCCCGGCCGGACTTCACGCCCGCCTCCTCGACCTGGCGCGGGAACGCGGGGTCACCCTGTTCATGCTGCTGCAGGCCGGGCTGGCGGTCACGCTGTCCCGCCTCGGCTCCGGCTCCGACATCCCGATCGGGACCGCGGTGGCGGGCCGCACCGACGAGGCACTCGACGACCTGGTGGGGTGCTTCGTCAACACCCTGGTGATCCGCACCGACCTGTCCGGCGACCCGACATTCGCCGAACTTCTGGACCAGGTGCGGGAGACGGGACTGCGCGCGTTCGCGCACCAGGACGTGCCGTTCGAGAAGCTGGTGGAGGAGTTGGCTCCGGCCCGTTCCCTGGCCCGCCAGCCCCTGTACCAGGTCATGCTCACCTTTCAGGACACCGTTTCGACGGCGGGCGCGGACCCCGGATCGGCGCCCGGGCTCTCCGGTCTCCAGGTGAGCGGGATGCCCATCGGCCAGGTGGCGGCGAAGTTCGACCTGGCGGTGGCCGTGGGGGAGGTGTTCGACGAACACGGCGCCCCCTCGGGACTCGGCGGAATGGTCACCGGAGCGGCGGACCTCTTCGACGCGGCCACGGTGGAGCGGTGCGCGGACTCCTTGGTCCGCGTGTTGTCGGCGCTGGTCGAGGATCCGTCGGTGCGGGTGAGTGCGGTGGATGTGCTGGGTGCGGGTGAGCGGCGTCTGGTGTTGGAGGGGTGGAACGATAGTGGTGTTGAGCTGTCGGAGACGTTGGTTCCTGAACTGTTTGCGGCGCAGGTGGCGCGGACGCCTGATGCGGTGGCGGTCGTCTCGGGTGAGCATCGAGTGTCGTTTGCGGAGTTGGATGCGCGGGCGAATCGGTTGGCGCGTTACTTGGTCGCGCAGGGTGTGGGTGCGGAGTCGGTGGTGGGGTTGTGTCTGCCGCGGGGTGTGGAGACGATCGCGGGGATCCTGGGTGTGTGGAAGGCGGGGGCTGCGTATCTGCCGGTGGATGTTGGGCAGCCGGCGGAGCGGATTTCTTATCAACTCCGGGACAGTCGTGCGGTGTTGACGTTGACGACGGAGGAGATTCTGGGGGATCTGCCGGCGGGCCGGTATCGGCTGGTGGCGGTGGACGGGACGCTGACTGCGATGCAGTTGGCCGCTTCACCGGATACGGCGCCCGAAGTGACGGTCGAGGCTGGCCAGTTGGCGTATGTGATTTATACGTCGGGTTCGACGGGGCGGCCGAAGGGGGTTGCGGTCACGCACGGCGCGCTGGCCAACTACGTGTCGTCGGTGCCCGATCGGCTGGAGTTCGGTGTGCCGGGTGCCCGGTATGCGGTGTTGCAGGGGCAGGCGACCGACCTGGGCAACACGGTGGTGTTCGCGAGTCTGACCACCGGGGGCGAGCTGCACATCCTGGAGGAGGAAGCGGTCACCGACCCGGTGGCGGTAGCGCGCTATCTGACCGAGCAGCGGATCGACTATCTCAAGGCGGTGCCGTCGCATGTGGCGGCGCTGGGTGCGGCCGCGGTGCTGCCTGCCAAGTCGCTTGTGTTGGGTGGTGAGGCAGCCTCGCCCGCTCTGGTCGGGGAGTTGCTGGAGGCGGCCGGTGAGCGTGGGGTGTTCAACCACTACGGTCCGACCGAGACGACCATCGGTGTCGCGACCACCCGTCTGACCGAGGAGACGGTGCAGGCCGGTGTGGTGCCGGTGGGTACGCCGGTGGCCAACACCCGCTTCTACGTCCTGGACGACGCGCTCCACCCGGTGGCGCCGGGCGTGACCGGTGAACTGTTTGTGGCTGGTGCGCAGTTGGCGCGTGGCTATGTGGGTCAGGCCGGTGTGACGGCGGAGCGGTTCGTGGCCTGCCCGTACGGCGGCTCCGGTGAGCGGATGTACCGCACCGGCGACCGGGCCCGCTGGACGGCCGACGGCAGGTTGGTGTTCGCAGGCCGGGCGGACGACCAGGTCAAGATCCGCGGCTTCCGGGTGGAGCCCGGCGAGGTCCAGGCCGTGGTTTCCGGGCATCCGGCGGTGTCGCAGGCGGCGGTCGTAGCCCGCGAGGACATCCCCGGCGACACCCGCCTGGTCGCCTACGTCGTCCCGGTCGACGAGGACGCAGACGCGGCCGAACTCACCGTAATCATCAGGGAGTTCACGGCGTCCCGGCTGCCCGAGCACATGGTGCCCGCCGCGGTCGTCGTCCTCGACGCACTGCCGTTGACCGGCAACGGCAAGCTCGACCGCGCGGCCCTGCCGGCGCCGGACTATGCGGCGGCGGTCACCCATGCGGGCCGTGCCCCGGCGAACGTGCAGGAGGAGATCCTGTGCGCCGTGTTCGCCGAGGTGCTCGGCGTTCCGTCCGTCGGGGTCGACGACGACTTCTTCCAGTTGGGCGGGCATTCCTTGCTCGCGGTGTCGCTGGTGGAGCAGTTGCGGGCGCGCGGGGTGTCGATCTCGGTCAGGGCGCTGTTCCAGGCGCCCACTCCTGCCGGACTCGCCGCGGAGGCCGCCCCGGGTGACGTGGTGGTGCCGCCGAACGGGATTCCCGAGGGTGCCACGGAGATCACCCCGGAGATGCTGCCGCTCGTCGAGCTGAGCGAGGAGGAGGTCGGGCGGATCGTCGCGGCGGTCCCGGGCGGTGCGGCCAATGTCGCCGACGTCTACCCGCTGGCGCCGCTCCAGGAAGGCATCTTCTTCCACTACCTGATGCAGGACACCGACAGCGTCGACGTCTATTCGTCCCCGACGATCGTGGGCTTCGACTCGCGGACACAGCTGGACGAATTCCTCGGCGCGCTGCGGCAGATCATCGCTCGGCACGACATCTACCGCACGTCGATCGTGTGGGAAGGGCTGCGCGAACCGGTGCAGGTGGTCGCCCGGCACGCCGAACTGCCGGTCGAGGAGATGACGCTCGACGTCCAAGGGCCCGGCGCCAAGGAGCAGTTGCTCGCGAGGGCCGCGGAACGGATGGACCTGAAGCGAGCGCCGCTGCTGCGTGTACACATCGCGGCCGAGACCGGCGGCGACCGGTGGCTGGCGATGGTGCGTATCCACCACCTCATCCAGGACCACACCACGCAGGACGTCATGCTCCGGGAACTGAGCGCCTTCCTGTCGGGCCGGCCGGATTCGCTGCCCGAGCCGCTGCCGTTCCGGAACTTCGTGGCACAGGCCAGGTTCGGGATGCCGCGTGAGGAGCACGAGCGGTACTTCGCCGGGCTGCTGGGTGACGTGTCGGAGACCACGGCGCCGTACGGCCTGCTGGACATCCACGGCGACGGCGGCGGGGTGGAACGCGGGCATCTGGTCGTCGAGCATGAACTGGGCGACGGTGTACGGGAGGTGGCGCGCTCGCTCGGGGTGAGTGCGGCCACGGTCTTCCATCTGGCGTGGGCGCGGGTGCTGGCGGCGGTCAGCGACCGGGACGACGTGGTGTTCGGCACGGTGCTCTTCGGGCGTATGAACGCCGGTATCGGCTCGGACCGGGTGCCCGGGCTGTTCCTCAACACCCTGCCGGTACGGGTGCGGGTCGGCGCGGCCGGTGTCGGTGAATCCCTGTTCGACCTGCGCGACCAGTTGGCGGAACTCCTTGTGCATGAGCACGCGCCGCTGGCTCTGGCGCAGCAGTCGAGCGGGGTGTCGGGCGGCAGCCCGCTGTTCACCTCGATCTTCAACTACCGGCACAGCGCGCGGAGCGCGACGCGGACAGGTCAGGACGGCGGTGCCGCGCTCGCAGGCATCCGCACGGTGCACATCCAGGACAACACCAACTACCCGCTGAGCGTGGCGATCGACGACCGCGGCACCGAGTTCACGGTGAACGTCCAGGCGGCCGTCGTCGATGCCGAAGCCGTGTGCGGGCTGCTGCACACGGCTTTGGAGGGGCTGGTGGACGCTCTGCGGGACGCCCCGGACACCAGCCTCGCGGCGGTGGATGTGCTGGGTGCGGTGGAGCGGCGCCGGGTGGTGGAGGAGTGGAACCGGACTGCTGTCGAGGTGCCGAGCATGTCGGCGGCGGGGTTGTTCGCGGCGCAGGTGGTCCGGACGCCGGATGCGCCGGCTGTGGTGGGTGACGGGGTGGAGGTGTCGTACGCGGAGCTGGACGCGCGGGCGAACCGGCTCGCGCACTACCTGCGGGCGCAGGGTGTGGGTGCGGAGTCGCTGGTGGGCCTGTGTCTGCCGCGTGGGGTCGAGTTGATCGCGGCGATCATCGGCGTGTGGAAGGCGGGTGCGGCCTACCTTCCGCTCGATCCCGAATATCCGGCCGCGCGGCTGAACCACATGCTGACCGACAGTCGGGCTTCGGTTCTGGTGGGTCTGGAGGAGGTCCTCGACGAACTGCCGGTCGGCCGGGTCAGGGCGATCGCGCTGGACGATCCGCTGACGGTGGCCACTCTCGCCGCCCAGCCCGACTTCGCGCCTGAAGTCACCGTGTCACCAGCGCAGTTGGCGTATGTGATCTATACGTCGGGGTCGACAGGCCGGCCCAAGGGCGTGGCGGTCTCCCACGCGGGCGTGGCGAGTCTGGTGGCGGCGCAGGTCGAGCGGTTCGCGGTGGACGGGTCCAGCCGCGTGCTGCAGTTCGCGTCGGTCAGCTTCGACGCGGCGCTGTGGGAGCTGGTGATGGGGCTGGGTACGGGGGCCTGTCTGGTGGTGGCACCGGCGGAGGAACTGCTGCCGGGTGCGGGCCTCGCGGAGGTCGTGGCGCGTCACCGGGTCACGCATGCCACCCTGCCGCCCGCGGTGCTGGCGGTGCTGGGACCGGAGGATCTGGCGCCGGTGACGGCGCTGGTGTCGGCGGGTGAGGCGCTGGGCGAGGAGCTGGTGGCGCGGTGGTCGGTGGGCCGACGGTTCGTGAACGCCTACGGGCCGACGGAGACGACGGTGTGCGCGACGATGTCGCGGCCGCTGGCGGCCGGCGGTGCGGCGGACATCGGTGGTCCCGTGGTCAACGCGCGGGTGTTCGTGCTGGACGACCGGCTGGAGCCGGTGCCGGTGGGCGTGCCGGGTGAGTTGTATGTGGCGGGTGTGGGGCTGGCCCGCGGCTATCTGGGGCGTGCGGGGCTGACCGCGGAGCGGTTCGTGGCGTGCCCGTTCGGCTCCCTGGGCGAGCGGATGTACCGCACCGGGGACCGGGTGCAGTGGACCGCGGACGGTCGGCTGGTGTTCGCGGGGCGGTCGGACGAGCAGGTGAAGATCCGCGGGTTCCGGATCGAGCCGGGTGAGGTGCGTACGGTGGTGGCGGAGCATCCCGGAGTCGCCAGGGCCGCGGTGATCGCCCGGGAGGACGTGCCGGGGGACAAGCGCCTCGTCGCCTATGTCGTGTCCGCCGGGGAAGGCGAACCTGCCGATGGCGTACGGGAGTTCGTGGCGGCCCGGCTCCCGGAGTACATGGTGCCCTCGGCGGTCGTCGTCCTCGACGAGCTGCCGCTGACGGTGAACGGCAAACTCGACCGCGCCGCCCTGCCCGCACCCGACTACGTCACGGGCTCCGCCGCGGAGCCGACGTGGAAGCGTGGACCCGCCGGCGCGTTCGAAGAGGCGGTGTGCGAGGCCTTCGCGGAGGTGCTCGGCGTGCCGAGCGTCGGCGTGGACGACGACTTCTTCGCACTCGGCGGCCATTCCCTCCTCGCGGTCTCGCTCATGGAGCAGCTGCGGACCCGGGGCATGTCGGTGTCGATGCGGGACATCATCGCGCACCCGACGCCGGCGAGTCTGATGGGCACACTGAACCTGTCGTCCGTCCAGGAGGCACTGGCCGGCGTGCTGCCGATCCGGCCCGGAGGCAGCGCCGCGCCCTACTTCTTCGTGCACCCGGGCGGCGGACTGAGCTGGTGCTACATGCCGTTCGCCCGGTACGTCGCCGAGGAGCATCCGCTGTACGGTCTGCAGGCCCGGGGGATCGACGGAACGGGTGAATTCGCGGACTCCATAGGGGAGATGGCCGACGCCTACGTCGAACAGATCCGCTCGGTGCGGGAATCGGGACCGTACTACCTGGTGGGCTGGTCCTTCGGCGGCATCCCGGCACACGAGATCGCCATCCGGCTGCGCGCCGCGGGGGAAGAAGTGGGTCTGGTCCTCATGGACGCGTACCCACTGGAACCGATGGACGGTGGTGGTCCCGCGCGACAGGTCGACGACGCCGAGATCGTGCGGCGCGCTCGCGCTGAACTCGGCCATCTTGTCGACGGTTTCTCGAACGAGGAACTGGGCCGCATGGCGCGCGTCTACAACAACCACGTGAGGCTCAAGCTGGAGCACGAGCAAGGGACCTTCAGCGGCAGGACACTGCTTCTGGTGGCTGAGACGGGAAAGCCCGAGGACTTCTCCGCCCTCGGTTTGTGGCAGCCGTACTCAAGCGGGGAGATCACCATCTCCGGTCTTCCTTGTGAGCATTCCGACATGGTGCGCCCGGACATTATCGAACTGGCCTGGAAGGCCATGTCGGAATGGTCTGACGAGGAATAGGAATTGCTTCCGCGTGTCCAGTGCTGTTCAACTGCGGCGCGGAATCAGTTGAACGCCGCCGTACGGCAGTTGTTGAGCATTGATCGGCGGCGCACGCCACGCCATAGTGGTGAAGGTGAGCTTTCCGTGTGCACAAGGTGCTTCTCGCTGCGCCGATGCCCGGCTCCGCATGCCGATCCGGAACTCTGAAAGATGGGATGTAAATGGCTGACCAGCCGCTGTTCCTGCGCTCAAAAGTTATCGTCGAGCCGCTGATCGACAGATTCTTCGCCTGGCCGTACACAATGGCGCCGGTGCAGTCGGCGATGAATCTCGCGTTCCTTCAGGTACCGCTTCTGGAGTCCTATCTGCAGTCGCCGCAGGTGCACGTCGCGGCCAGCAACAACCCCGAGCTGCGCGGTGGTTACTTCATCAACATCCCGGAGGAGCGCGCCGACGAGGTGCGCGACCTGCTCGCCGCGATCAAGCGCGACCGCGCGCACATCCTGCGGTTCGCGGAAGCCGTGGCCGCGGGACAGGAACTGCTGCGGGCCAACGCCACCGGATTCGACCTGACCCCGCTGTACCCGAAGCTGCCCCCGGAGCTCGGCGGCCTGGTCGAGCTGGCCTACGACACCGACAACCAGGCGCAGATGCGGTTCATGGAGCCGCTCGTCTACCAGAGCGACGTCTACCAGGAGTCGCGCCAGTCGGTGCAGCTGTCCTTCGAGACCGGCATCGAGCGCCCCTTCGTCCTGAGCACCCCGCGGCTGACCTCGCCGGACGTCATCGAGCTCGACATCCCCTTCCGCCACGCCGGCCTTGAGGAACTGTTCAAGACCAGGGTGCGGTCCAGCACGCTCGGCCATCTGCGCGAGGCGCTCGGCCTCGACGACGCACAGGCGAGCCGCCTCTCGGGCATGCTCAGCGAGCAGCCTTCCCTGGCCGAGGACCGGCACATCGAGGGCGGGGGCCGTATCCGCTACTTCGGGCACGCCTGTCTGGTGCTTCAGACCCCGCAGGCCGCAGTCGTCACCGACCCGTTCATCAGTGCCGACAGCTCCGCCGGGGGCCGCTACACCCTCGACGACCTGCCGGACTTCATCGACCTCGTGGTCATCACCCACGGCCACCAGGACCACATCGTCCTGGAGACGCTGCTTCAGCTGCGCGGCCGGGTCGGCGCGATCGTGGTGCCGCGCTCCTCGCGCGGAAACCTGGCCGACCCGTCGATGGCGCTCATGCTCAAGAACCAGGGCTTCCCGGTGATCGAGGTCGACGACTTCGACGAGGTCGAGTTCCCCGGCGGCAAGGTCACGGCCACACCGTTCCTCGGCGAGCACTGCGACCTCGACATCCGCGCCAAGTCGACGTACTGGGTCGAACTGGCCGGCAAGAAGGTCTTCGTCGGTGCCGACTCCTCCGGCATCGACCCGATGCTGTACCGCTACATCAAGCGGCATCTGGGCACCGCCGACTACGCCTTCCTCGGCATGGAGTGCGACGGCGCCCCGCTGACCTGGCTCTACCAGGCCCTGCTCACCATCCCGATCACCAAGAAGATGAGCAACTCCCGCAAGCTGTCCGGCTCGAACGCCGAGCAGGCCGGCGCCATCATGACCGAGCTGGAGGCCAAGGAGGCGTACGTGTACGCCATGGGCGAGGAGCCCTGGCTGGGGCACGTCATGGCGACGACCTACACCGAGGACACGTACCAGATCAAGCAGATCGACGAGTTCCTGACCTGGTGCAAGGACCGCGACATCAAGGCGGGCCATCTGTACGGCCAGCAGGAATGGCGCTGGTAGACATGGCCGCCGTGACCCTGCGCAAAGAGGAACTGCACGCCAGCGTCGGCGACCCGGTGCTCGACACGATGAACTTCCTCAACGAGATCACGCACCGCTACCCCAAGGCGATCTCGTTCGCACCGGGCCGCCCGTACGACGGCTTCTTCGACGTCGAGGAGATCTTCACCCACATCCGTCGCTACCTGGACCACCTGGAGCAGGGCGGGGCCACACCCGGCGAGATCCGGAACGCGCTGTTCCAGTACGGCCCGACCAGCGGCCAGATCCGGGCGCTGATCGCGGACTCGCTGCGCAAGGACGAGAACATCGATGTGCGGCCCGAGTCCATCGTGGTCACAGTGGGCTGCCAAGAGGCGATGTTCCTCGCGCTGCGCGCGCTCATCGCCGGGCCGGACGACGCGCTCCTCGTCTCCAGCCCCTGCTACGTGGGGATCACCGGAGCCGCCCGCCTGCTCGGCGTCGAACCGACCGCGGTCGAGGAGGGCAGGGACGGCTTCCGCTCTGCCGACCTCGAAACCGCGCTCGCCGCCGAGCGGGCGCGCGGTCGCCGGCCGCGTGCTTTCTATGTGGTCCCGGACCACTCGAACCCCTCAGGGACCACCATGTCCCTGGCGGAGCGCCACGCGCTGCTCGAACTCGCGGCCCGCGAGGACTTCCTCGTCCTGGAGGACAGCCCCTACCGGCTGGTCAGCCCCGGACGGCAGCTGCCGACCCTCAAGTCCCTCGACCGGGAACAGCGGGTCGTCCATCTGGGCTCCTACTCCAAGACCCTGTTTCCCGGTGCCCGGGTGGGCTTCGCCGTCGCCGACCAGCGAGTCGTGGACAAGGACGGCAACCCCGGGCTCCTCGCGGACGAACTCACCAAGATCAAGAGCATGGTCACGGTGAACACCTCGCCGCTCAGCCAGGCCGTGGTGGCGGGCATGCTGCTCGCCGTCGACGGCCGGACCTCCGAGCTCAACACCGAGACGTCCGCGTACTACGGCGATGCGATGCGAGCCATCCTGGCGCGGCTCGACGAGTGCTTCCCGCAGCAGGACAGGGACGCCCTCGGCATCCGCTGGAACAGGCCGGACGGAGGCTTCTTCCTGACGGTCGACGTCCCCTTCCGCACGGACGGCGCCGCGCTGGTGCGCTCGGCGGAGGAGCACGGTGTGATCTGGACGCCCATGTCCTATTTCTATCCCCAGGGCGGCGGCGAACACAGCCTGCGACTGTCCGTCAGCTACCTGACGCAGGCCGACATCTCCGAGGGCGTGGCCCGCCTCGCCCAGTTCATCAAGTCCGAATCGACGAACGCCGGTTGACCTCCTTGTGCCGGCACGCACAGAAAGGGACTCCAGTGTCAGCAGTAGTACGTCTCATCCGTAGCAGGCCGCGTATGTGGGGGTGGAAATACCGATGACCGTCGACTTGAGCGCTCCCGGAGCCGACTTCGATCTGCTGCCGATCGCCGAACAGAAGAAGGGCCTGGGCGCCACCCGGATCATGAGTGTCGGCACCGCCGTCACCGATCGGTCGTACTCCCAGCAAGAGCTCCTCGACATCTTCGACATCACGGACCCCAAGGTTCGTTCGGTCTTCCTCAACAGCGCGATAGAGCGGCGCTTCCTCACCGTTCCGCCCAGGGACGCCGACGGCGCCGTGCTCCCCGAGGCCCAGGGCGAACTCCTCGCCAAGCACAAACGGCTCGCCCTGGACATGGGTGCCCGCGCCGTCCGGACCTGCCTGGAGAACGCGGGCATCGACCTCGCGGACATCGACTACCTGTGCTGCACCACCACCACCGGATTCCTCACCCCCGGCGTCAGCGCCCACCTGATCCGCGACATGGGCATCCTGCCCAGGACCAGCCGCGTGGACGTGGTGGGCATGGGCTGCAACGCGGGGCTCAACGCCCTCAACGCCACCTCCAGTTGGGCTGTCGCCAACCCCGGGAAGGTCGCCGTCATGCTGTGCGTGGAGGCCTGCTCGGCCGCGTACGTCATCGACGGGACGATGCGCACCGCTGTCGTGAACAGCCTGTTCGGCGACGGCGCGGCCGCGATCGCCCTGACCGCGGATCCGCCGGACGCCGCCTACGGCGCCCCGTCCGACGTCCCGCCCGAGCCGGGCGGCCCGCGCATCCTCGGCTTCGCCAGCCACCTCATCACCGATGCCATCGGCGCGATGCGCTACGACTGGGACGACGAGCAGGGCAAGTTCAGCTTCTACCTCGACCCGGAGATCCCCTACGTCGTCGGCGCCAGCGCGGAGCAGGTCGTGGACCGGCTGCTAGCGGGCGCCGGACTGCGGCGCAGCGACATAGCCCACTGGCTCGTGCACTCCGGCGGCAAGAAGGTGATCGACGCGGTGCGGGTCAACCTCCGTCTCACCCGCCACGACGTGCGGCACACCACCGGAGTCCTGCGGGACTACGGCAACCTGTCGAGCGGCTCGTTCCTCTTCTCCTACGAGCGTCTGCTCCAGGAGAGGGTCGCCAAGGCCGGCGACTACGGCGTCCTGATGACCATGGGCCCCGGCTCGACCATCGAAACCGCGCTGGTGCAGTGGTGACTACGGAGCAGGTGAAGGGCGTCATGAAGACCACACCGACAGCGGAAGCGCAGCCGGGGCACGAGGAACTCACGCTGCGGATCGACGGGCGGCAACCCCTGTCGGCCGAGGTCGTGTCGGCGGTCGGGGCGATCTGCGACAGCGCCGAGGACCGTGCGGGGCAGGCCAGAATCATCGTTCAGGTGTCAGGAGTCCCGCGGACATCGTGGGCGAACGAACTGACGGTGTCCCTGGTGAGCAAGTGGGAACGCGCACTGCGCCGCCTGGAACGTCTGCCCGCGACCACGATCGCGGTCGCCGACGGCGACTGCGGCGGACTGGCCCTGGACGTACTGCTCGCCACCGACTACCGCATCGCGACCGGCTCCGTACGCCTGGTCGTTCCCGTCGAGAGCGGGGCGACCTGGCCCGGCATGGCCCTGTACCGACTGGCCGGCTACGGAGCGAACGCCGCCGCCATACGCCGCGCGGTGCTCTACGGCACCCCCGTCGAAGCGGCCGACGCCCTGGCCCTGCAACTGGTCGACGAGCTGACGGACGACGTGCCGGGGGCGCTGTCCCTCGCCGCCGAGCGGGCCGGTGCCATATCGGGCACCGAGCTGGCCATCCGGCGGCAGCTGATGTCCGACGCCTCCGTCACCAGCTTCGAGGACGCGCTCGGCGTGCACCTGGCAGCCTGCGACCGTGCTCTGCGGCGCGCCGCGACGGAGGTGGACGCGTGACCCTCGGTGAGGTGCGCGACGACCTGCGCGAGGTGCGCTCCGAGCTGTCCCGGGCTCGGCAGGTCATCGCGCGGGCCGCGGCGCGCACCGAGACCCGGCTGGCGGACCTGCCCGGGCCGGAGGACCGCTCACCGCAACAGCGCGCCATCGCGGAGGCGGCGGGCGACGCCGTGCGGGCCCTGCGCGCCGTGTTCATGGACAGGCACGGCGACGCGGTCTACGACGAGCTGACCGACGGCCGGACCCGCCATCTGCGGGTGGGAGAACTGGCGGCCGCGGCCGCGGCGGCCTTCCCCGGTCTCGTCCCCACCACTGAGCGGCTCGCCGTCGAACTCGGCCGTCCGCAGGCGCACAAAGAGGGCCACGAGATAGACCAGGGCATCTTCTTCAGCCGGGTGCTCCGTTCGCCGCAGGCCGGCCCGCACCTGCTCGACGCGATGCTGCTCCCGACCTCGCGCGCACTCACCCTCCTGCCGCAGTTCATCGAGACGGGAAGTGTCGACCTGGGCTCGGTACGTCTGGAGCGCACGGGCGCCGTGGCACGCCTCACCATGTGCCGCGACGACGCCCTGAACGCGGAGGACAACGCGCAGGTCGACGACATGGAGACCGCCGTCGACCTCGCCCTGCTCGACCCGGCCGTCGAGGTCGGTCTGTTGCGCGGCGGCGAGATGACCCACCCCCGCTATCGGGGGCGGCGTGTGTTCAGCGCCGGCATCAACCTCAAGTCCCTGCACAGCGGCGACATTTCGCTGGTCGACTTCCTGCTCCGCCGTGAACTGGGCTACATCCACAAGCTCGTACGGGGAATCCTGAGCGACGAGGAGACGAACTGGCGGGCACGGACCGTCGAGAAGCCCTGGGTCGCCGTCGTCGACTCCTTCGCGATCGGCGGCGGAGCCCAGCTGCTGCTCGCCTTCGACCATGTCATCGCCGCCTCGGACGCCTACATCAGCCTGCCTGCCGCGCAGGAGGGAATCATCCCGGGCGCCGCCAACTACCGGCTGACCCGGTCCGCGGGGCCGCGGCTCGCCCGGCAGGTCATCCTGGAAGGGCGGCGGATATGGGCGAGTGAGCCCGCCGCCCGGCTGGTGGTGGACGAGGTGCACGACCACGCCGAGCTGGACCTCGCCGTGGAGCGCAGTGTCGAACGCCTGCGGGGCAGTGCGGTGCTCGCCAACCGGCGGATGCTGAATCTCGCGGAGGAGCCGCCGGACGAATTCCGCCGCTACATGGCCGAGTTCGCGCTCCAGCAGGCCCTGCGGCTCTACAGCTCCGACGTGATCGACAAGGTCGGCCGCTTCTCCGCCGCCGCCGGGACCAAGGACGGACGACCGGGGTGATCGGCGGCGGGGACTCCGGCATCCGGTACGAGAAGAAGGACCACGTCGCCCGCGTCACGCTCGACCGGCCCTCGGTGCTCAACGCGATGAACCTGCGCATGCACGAGGAGCTCGCACGGGTCTGGGACGACGTCGAGGCCGACGACGACATCCGGGTCGCGGTCCTCACCGGTGCGGGCGACCGCTCCTTCACGGTCGGGCAGGACCTGCGCGAACGGGCCCGGCTCGACCGTGAGGGGGCGGCGCCGACCACGTTCGGCAGCCGAGGCCAGCCGGGCTGGCCCCGGCTGACCGACCGGTTCGATCTGTCCAAACCCGTCATCGCCCGCGTCAACGGATACGCACTGGGCGGCGGCTTCGAACTCGCCCTGGCCTGCGACCTCATCGTCGCCGGCGACCAAGCGGTCTTCGCCCTGCCGGAAGCCACCCTCGGCCTGGTGCCCGGCGCGGGCGGAGCCTTCCGGCTGGCGCGGCAACTGCCTCTCAAAACCGCTATGGGATACCTGCTGACCGGACGCAGGATGAGCGCCGCCGAAGCACTCCGGTTCGGACTCGTCAACGAGGTCGTGCCGGCGGAGCGGCTCGACGAGGGCGTCGCGGCCTGGACCGACGCCTTGCTGCGCAGCGCCCCGTTGGCCGTGCGGGCCATCAAGGAGGCCGTACTGCGGTCGGTGGACATGCCGCTCGAAGAGGCCTTCACCGCGTCGTACGCCTGGGAGGAGAAGCGGCGGCGCAGCGATGACGCCGTCGAAGGCCCCCGGGCCTTCGCACAGCGGCGCGCACCCGTGTGGCGCGGCGCCTGACACAGCCCGTCGGCGTACACCCGCAAGCTGATGTCCGGCCTGCGGGTGTCCGTCCGTGGGCTGATGACCTCTGCCGGTCGCCACCCTAGGATCGGGCCGTGGAAGAACGTATGCCGCGCCCCCCACTCCTGGGCCGGATGACACCGCGCGCCTGGACGATGGTGATGTGGTGCCTGGCCGTAGCGATGGCCGTCCTGTTATTCACCATGATCGCGCCCACGACGTCACCGGTCTTCATCCGGCCACGACAGCGCTACCACCTGGAGATCTGGGTCAGGATCGGCATGGCCGTCTTCATGGCGCTGCCCATCGGTCTGGCCCGCCGCCGGCCGGTGCCGGTCCTCGGCCTGGTCCTGGCCGAGTCGACCATGATCGCGATGCTCAGGCAGCCGACGTGGCCGATGCTGTGCGTGACGATGGTGCTGATCGGCTACATCGCGGTCGTCCGCCCCCGCCGTGTCGTGGCAGGCGCCGCCCTCCTCACGCTGCTCGTCTGGTCCGCGCAATGGGGGGCGCTGTCGACCGGCAGTTGGCTGTATCTGCTCACCGTCAAGCCCAGCTATGCCGGCCTGCTCATCGTCATCGCGTGGTCGGTCGGCAACTCGATCCACCAGCGACGCCGGTATGCCGAGGCGCTGCGCGCACAGGCGGCCAACAAGGCGGTCGTGGACGAACGGCTGCGGATCGCCCGGGAGTTGCACGACACGGTCGCCCACAGCATCGGCATCATCGCGATCCAGGCCGGCGCGGTGAACCGTGTCATCGACGCCCAGACGCCGGAAGTACGCGATGCGCTGAACGCCATTGAGAACACCAGCAGGGAAACCCTCGCCGGGCTCCGGCACGCCCTCGGCATGCTCCGCGAAACCGACCCGGACTCCACGGAATCCGTTCGTTCACCGGGTCTGGAAAACGTCGACCAGCTCGCGAAGACCGCGGCCGACGCCGGCATCCGTGTTCAGGTGAACTGGCAGGGGCGGCGGCGTCAGCTTCCCGCCGATATCGATCTCTCCGCCTTTCGGATCATTCAGGAGTCCGTGACCAACGTGGTGCGACATTCGGGCAGCGACGACTGCCAGGTAAATGTGGAATTCCGGGACGCCGAACTGGCCATCGAGGTCGTGGACGACGGCCATGAACACCGCACGGCGGGAGCCGGCTACGGCATCGCCGGAATGCGCGAACGCGTCGGCCTGCTGCACGGCCACTTCCAGGCAGGTCCCCGGCCCGAAGGCGGGTTCCGGGTGGAAGCGAGGCTGCCGGTATGACGATTCGTCTCGTGCTCGCCGACGACCAGCCGCTGGTCCTCTCCGGCCTCCGCATGGTGATCGGCACCGCGCCCGACCTGGAGATCGTGGGAGAGGCGGGCAACGGAGCCCAGGCGGTCCAGCTGTCCAGGGACCTGCGGCCGGACGTCGTCGTGATGGACATCCGGATGCCGGGCATGGACGGCATCGAGGCCACCCGTGCCATCACCGAGGAGTCGGGCGACGTACGCGTGATCATGCTGACGACGTTCGACGACGACCAGAACGTGTACGGCTCACTGCGCGCCGGTGCCAGCGGGTTCCTGGTGAAGGACACGGCCCTCGACGACCTGCTCATCGCGATCCGTGTGGTCGCCGAGGGCAACGCCCTGATCGCCCCGCACGTCACCCGCCGCCTCATCGAGGAGTTCGCGGGCCGCCCCGAGCCCACCAGGAGCCCTGTGCACCGCGAGCAGCTGCTCGCCGGCACCACCGAGAGGGAACGGGAAGTCCTCACCCTGATCGGGCGGGGCCTGTCCAACAGCGAGATCTCCACCACGCTGTTCATCGGCATGGCCACGGCCAAGACCCATGTGGCGCGGCTGATGAGCAAACTGGGCGCCCGCGACCGGATCCAGCTGGTCATCATCGCCTACGAGGCCGGTCTGGTCTCGGTCTCCCGGTGACTTCCGTACACGGTTCAGCAGAGGTCAACCCCCGTGCACCGCGCGGGGGTTGACAAAAGGACGACCGGGGCGGGCGCCCCGACGGGGGATTGGAGGGGTGCCCGCCCCGGTCGTCGGCTCGTGGTCGTCAGTCCGAGGCGATGGCCCCCAGGACGTTCATCCGGCCGGCGCGGAACGCGGGTACGAGGGCGGCCAGCAGACCGACCACCGCGGAGAGCGCCAGGACCGCCGCGATGGTGAGGACCGGCACGGACAGAAGCTGCAGTCCCTGGCCTTTCATCAGCCGCTGTGTGCTGATGCCCCAGCTGAGACCGAGCCCGGTGCCGAGCAGCGCGCCGAACAGCGCGATCACCACCGACTCCAGACGGATCATCCGGCGCAGCTGACGGCGGGAGAGACCGATCGCCCGCAGCAGACCGATCTCACGGGTCCGCTCGACCACCGACAGGGCCAGCGTGTTGATGACCCCGAGCACCGCCACGATGATCGACAGCCCGAGCAGTGCGTAGACCAGGTACAGCAGGGTGTTGACCTGGTGCAGGTAGAGCGCCTTGAAGCCCGCCTGGTCCTGCACGGTCAGTTGCGGATAGGCGTGGAGCGCCTTCTGCAGCGCGTCGTACGTCTTGTCCTTGTCGGCTCCGGAGGCCGCCGCGCCGTAGAAGCCGGTATCGGCCGGCATCTCTGCGGCGGGGATGGCACGGGCGACGGTCGCGATCCCGATGTAGAACTGTTTGTCGAAGAGGGTGCTGCCCGAGGTGGTGATCACTTCGACCGGCACGGACTGCTTGTGCCCGTTGCCGTAGTCGATCTCGATCTTGTCGCCGATCCGCAGGTGGTGGAGGTCCGCGTAGTCCTCGTCCACCGAGATGCCGCGCGAGATGGCGTTGTCGCCGTTGCCGTCCTTGACGGGGAAGTGGAAGTCCTTCGTGAAGGACTTCGAGACGGCCACCACGGTGTAGTCGTTGCTGTCCCCGTCCGGGGCGGTGAGCGTCGCGGGGAGGTGCTTCTCCTCGGTGATGTGGGCGATCCCCTCGGCGGTCTCGGCAGCCTTCAGCATGGCCGGCGTCAGGCCCGTCTGGTCGCCTTGGACGAGGTAGTCCGCGCCGAGCGCGTCGTCGATCTGCGCGTTGGTCGAGCGGACCATCGAGGAGGAGATCACCGAGACGCCGGTGACCACGGCGAGACCGATCATCAGGGCCGCCGCGGTCGCACCGGTTCGGCGCGGATTGCGCATCGCGTTGCGCTGGGCGAGCTTGCCGGACGGACCGAACATGGCCGGAAGGGCCGTACCCAGCCCTCGGATGACACCTGTGGCGAGCACCGGGCCGAGCACCACGAAGCCGATCAGGGTGAGCACCACGCCCGCGCCCACGGCCGGCGAGGAACCCGTACCGCTCGCACCGTACGCGAGGAGAACACCACCGAGCAGCGACAGGAGCAGGCCGGACCCGGCCCGGATCCTCGTGGTGGCCCTGTCGCCCGGAGTGCCGTGGTCGCGGAGCGCGGCCATCGGGGAGAACCGGCCGGCCCGGCGGGCCGGGATCCAGGCGGCGAGGACGGTGACCACGATCCCCACCGCGTACGAGGCGATCGGGACACTCGCGTCGAACTCCAGGGAGGAGGAGATCTTCATTCCCGCCCGGCTCATCAGCGCGATCAGCAGTTGTGCGACGCCCAGACCGGCCAGCATGCCGAGGGTGGAGCCGATCGCCGCCAGCAGCAGCGCCTCGACGAGGACCGACAGGTTGACCTGACGGCGGCTGCCGCCGAGTGCGCGCAGCAGACCGATCTCCCGGGTGCGCTGGGCCACGAGCATGGAGAAGGTGTTGACGATCAGGAAGCCGCCGACGAGCAGCGAGATGCCGGCGAAGCCGAGCATCAGGTACTTCATGAAGGTGAGGTAGCTGCCGACGTCCTTCTCGCCGTCAGCCGTCTGCTCGTCGGCCGTCTTGACGTCGAAACCCTTGCCCAGGGCGGCCGTGGCCTCACTCTTGATCCGGCTGTCCGACACAGTGCCGTCGCCGAAGGCCGAGATCGACGTGTAGACGTCGGAGGCGCCGAGAAGATCCTTCTGCGCGGTCGGGACGTCGAGGTAGGCCAGTCCGGAACCGGGGTTGGTGCCCTTGAAGGTGGCGATGCCGGAGATGGTGTAGTCGAAGGTGCCGAAGGGATTGATCACCTCGACCCGGTCACCGATGCCGAGGTCGGAGTGGTCGGCGGTGTCCGCGTCGATCATCATCTGACCGGAGCCGGACGGGGCCTTGCCCGAGGTGATTTCCATGGGGGAGCGAGGTACGGGGACCCAGGCGCCGATCGTGGTCGAGGAGCCGCCGACCGGTCCGGCCGCCTTGTCGGTCTTGGGGTTGATCAGGGTCGCGTTGGTGACGGAGATCTGGCCGGCGGCGCTCTTCACGCCGGACAGGCCGGTGACTTTCCGCACCGAAGTGGCGGGAAGGGTCAGGGGTTTGGCGCCCTGTTGCGTCCCGGCGACCTCCTTGGCCGGTGTTCTGGTGATCAGGACGTCGGGGGCCGTGGAGGAGAAGAGCCGGTCGAAGGTCTTGGAAGCGGTCGTGGAGAAGACCAGGGTCCCCGCGACGAAGGCGACGGAGAGGACGACCGCGACGAGGGACAGCACCAGGCGGCCCTTGTGTGCGAGGAAGCTCCGCAGAGAGGTCTTGAGCAACATGGGTTCGAGCCGCCGTTCAGCTGGTGCGCTTGCCGTCGAAACGGCCCATGCGATCCAGGACGGATTCGGCGGTCGGCGCCGCCATCTCGTCCACGATCCGGCCGTCGGCGAGGAAGAGCACCCGGTCCGCGTAGCTCGCCGCCACGGGGTCGTGGGTGACCATGACGATGGTCTGCTGCAACTCGTCGACCGAGCGGCGCAGGAACGTCAGGAGCTCGGCACCGGAGCGCGAGTCGAGGTTCCCGGTCGGTTCGTCCCCGAAGATGATCTCGGGACGTGAGGCGAGCGCGCGGGCCACCGCGACACGCTGCTGCTGACCGCCGGAGAGCTGCGCCGGCCGGTGGCTGAGCCGGTCGGCCAGGCCGACGGTCTCCACGATCTGGTCGAGCCAGGACCGGTCCGGCTTGCGGCCGGCGATGTCCATCGGCAGCGTGATGTTCTCCAGCGCGTTCAGCGTCGGGAGCAGATTGAAGGCCTGGAAGACGAAGCCGATCTTGTCCCGGCGCAGCCTGGTCAGCTCCCGGTCCTTGAGGCCGGTGATCTCCGTGGCGCCGATCCAGATGCGGCCCTCGCTCACCGTGTCGAGGCCCGCGAGACAGTGCATGAGCGTCGACTTGCCCGAGCCGGACGGTCCCATGATGGCGGTGAAACGGCCGAGCGCGATGTCCACATCGACCGCGTCGAGCGCGACGACGCGGGTTTCCCCCGCACCGTACGCCTTGGTGACCTGCCGCGCGGAGGCGGCGGCCTGTGGTCCGCCGGGGCCATGGGGTGCCTCTACGGCCGTGGATACCGTCGTCACTGGATCGCTCCTAGGTGGGTGGTTCTTGGCTCGACCCAACCGCGGGGGCTGAGTTGACCACTTCAACGTAGGACGCGGCCCCTGGGAGAATCGTCATCCCGCGGACGGACAGGGATGCTCATCCCACGGACGGAACGGCGCCGCCGGATCCGTGTCCAACTGCGCTCCTGCCGCAGTTGAACTCCCGAGGAGCGATGAAGTGACCGCCTCCGACCACTATTGATCGCCGTCGCCGTACGGTGCCATCGTGTTCCGCGACGGAGCGGAGAGCACGCGGATCGCTCGGCGACTTCGGTGCGGAGTCCGCCTGTCGCTCGCCGCCGAACCTGGCCGTCCACCCCGGGAAACTGCGCCCTACAACGAGGAGTGCGTCTTGCCCACTACGAGAACGGGCTGGTCATGCCGTTCGTGAACGCCAACGGCATCCGGCTCTCCTACCAGCGGTCGGGAAGCGGCGTACCGGTCCTGTTCATCATGGGCTCGTCGGCGTCCGGCCGGGTCTGGACCACGCATCAGACACCGGCCCTGAACCGGGCCGGATACGAGACCGTCACCTTCGACAACCGGGGCATCGCGCCGACGGACGCGCCTGCGGGGGACTATTCGCTCGCCGAACTCGTCGCGGACACCAGAGGCCTCATCGAGCGACTGGAGCTGGGTCCCTGCCACGTCGTGGGGACCTCGCTCGGCTCGATGATCGCTCAGGAACTTGCCCTGGGCACACCGGAGTTGGTTCGCTCGGCGGTCCTGATCGCGAGCAGGGGGCGGTCGGACGCATTCCGCCGGGCCCAGATCGCCTCAGAAAAAGCGCTGTCGGAAAGTGGCCTTCGGCTGCCGGCCAAGTACGAGGCCGTGAAGACGGTCCAGGAGATGCTCTCTCCGGTGACGCTGAACGACGAGGCCGCCGTCACCACATGGCTGGAGCTCTTCGAACTGACCGGTGTCGGCAACGGCGGTACGGGACAGGCTTCGGCCGTCGAACGCCTCGGGGACCGGCGCGCGGCGCTGCGCGAGATCACGGTGCCGTGCCGCGCGATCGCCTTCACCGACGATCTCATCTGTCCCCCGCATCTGGTCGCGGAGGTGGCCGACGCCATCCCCGACTGCGACCTCGTGGAAATCGCCGACTGCGGTCACCTCGGCTATCTGGAACGCCCTGACGAGGTCAACTCGGCCCTCATCGAGTTCCTCAACAAGTACTGAGCAGCGCGTTTCGACGTGTGCCAACGAGAGAGCGAGGCAGGTTTCCGTGTCCATGATGGGTGGCGGGGGTCCCGCGCTGGGCCCGGCAGGGCTGCGGCTGGACGACGAATCGATCACGCGGGAGCGGGTCAAGCCCGGGACGGTGCGGCGGATCCTGCCGTACGCGAAGCAGTTCCGCTGGCCGCTGGTCCTGCTGATGTCGACCACGGTCGTCAACGCGGGCATCGCGGTCGCCACCCCGCTGATGCTCAAGATGATCATTGACGACGGCATCCAGCCCAAGGACCGCTCGTACGTGGTGTGGATGTGCGTGGCCATCGCGGGCCTCGCCCTCTTCGACGCGCTGGCCGTCTACGTCCAGAGCTGGTGTTCGGGCAGGGTCGGCGAGGGCATCGTGTACGAACTGCGCACACAGGTGTTCGCGCACGTGCAGGAGCAGCCGCTGGCGTTCTTCACCCGCGCACAGACCGGCGCCCTGGTCAGCAGGCTCAACGCCGATGTCATCGGCGCCCGGCAAGCCGTCACGACCCTTCTCTCCCAGTCGATCTCCACGCTCCTGACGCTGGTCCTCGTGCTGGCCGCGATGTTCTATCTGTCGTGGCAGATCACTCTCGCCGCACTGGTGATGATCCCGTTCTTCCTGATTCCCGTACGGCTGATCGCGCGCCGGCTCCAGCGGCTCACTCGGCAGACGATGCAACTGGACGCCGAGATGAGCTCGATGATGAACGAGCGGTTCAACGTCTCGGGGGCGATGCTGGCCAAGCTGTACGGCCGTACGGCGGACGAGTCCGATCTGTTCGCGAACAAGGCGGCCCGGGTGCGAAACGTCGCCGCCGCCTCGGTCGTCTGGGGACGGGTGCTGTTCATCATCGTCTCGCTGCTCACCGCCATGACCACCGCCCTGGTCTACGGCCTGGGGGGCATCCTGACCATCTCCGGCACGCTCGAGATCGGCACCCTGGTGGCCATGGTGACGCTGTTGATGCGGCTCTACGGGCCGATCAACCAGCTGACGACGATGCAGTCGACCGCGAT
Source organism: Streptomyces sp. N50 (assembly GCF_033335955.1). Classification (GTDB taxonomy): domain Bacteria; phylum Actinomycetota; class Actinomycetes; order Streptomycetales; family Streptomycetaceae; genus Streptomyces. The sequence continues at coordinate 717,895 of NZ_CP137549.1, read as the reverse complement.
GATCGCGCTCGTCAGCTTCGACCGGGTCTTCGAGGTGCTCGACCTGAAGCCGATCGTCGCTCAGCGACCCGACGCCAGGCCGCTGACCGCCGGGAAGCACGCGCCCGACATCGAGTTCGACCACGTCTCCTTCCGGTATCCGACCGCCAAGGAGGTGTCCCTCGCCTCGCTGGAGTCGATCGCGCTGCGCAGGGCGGAACGGACCGACAACGCCTTGACGTTGGAGGGACTGACCTTCCGCGCACCGGCGGGAAAGCTCACCGCTCTGGTCGGCCCCTCCGGTGCGGGCAAGACCACCATCACCCATCTCGTACCGCGTCTGTACGACCCGATCGCGGGAACCGTGCGCATCGGCGACCACGACGTCCGCGACCTGACCCTCCAGTCGCTGCGGGACACCGTCGGCGTCGTCACCCAGGACGCACACCTCTTCCATGACACGCTGCGCGCCAACCTCGCGTACGCCCGCCCGGAAGCGGCGGAGGAGGAGCTGGTCGAGGCGTGCAGGGCAGCGCTGATCTGGGACACCATCAGCGGGCTCCCCGACGGTCTCGACACCGTGGTCGGCGATCGCGGCTATCGCCTCTCCGGCGGTGAGAAGCAGCGGATCGCGCTGGCCAGGCTGCTGTTGAAGGCGCCGCCGATCGTCGTCCTCGACGAGGCGACCGCACACCTGGACTCCGAGTCGGAGGCGGCGATCCAGCGCGCTCTCAAGACCGCGCTGGCCGGCCGTACGTCGCTGGTGATCGCGCACCGTCTCTCCACCGTCCGCGACGCCGACCAGATCCTGGTCGTCGCAGATGGCCGGATCGGCGAGAGCGGTACGCACGAGGAGCTGTTGGCGGCAGGCGGTCTCTACGCGGACCTCTACCGCACCCAGTTCGCCGAGCAGATCCGCCCTGAGCCCCAACTGGTGGGCCCGGAAACGGGTCCCGGGCCCGACGCCGGCTGACCGGGCGGGTGTTCAAGTGCCGCGCGGAGGCAGTTGAACACCCGGATTCACGCGCCTGTTCACGCATGTACGTACTCACGCACACACGCACTCACGCACCCGAGAAAGGACAACGTGGTGACGAATCCGTTCGACGACGGAGCAGAAGCAGGCCCTACCTCAGATACGGCCGAAGGCTGACCGGGGCCGTGCCGACGGGCGGCCTTCGGCCGTCAACCGCCGTTCCGCCGTGAGGCGTTGACCGAGAGGACCGGCCCGGACGGCACAGCTCCACATTTTCCGCACTCTTCGCAGGGGGACACCCATGACCGTGCGCGACATCGCGTACGTAGAGCTGTACGCCAAGGACAAGCAGTCAGCCGTCGACTACTTCGTCTCGGCACTGGGCTTCGCCTGCGTGGCGGACTCGGTCGGGCCCGACCGGAGTTCCGTGCTGCTGCGGCAGGGCGCGGTGCACCTGATCGTCACGTCCGGCCCCGCCACCTGGAAGTTCCTGGACAACCACGGCGACGGCATCGCCGACATCGCGATGACCTGTGAGGATGTCGCCGCGGCCTGGGAGAGGGCCGGCCGGGCGGGCGCGCGACTCGTCGGCTCGACACGGGGCAACCCCATCCTCTCGGGCTGCGGAGACGTCACCCACACACTGCTGCCCGCCGCCACCGACCCGGCGACCGGGCTGCCGCCGGGCCACCGATGGGTCACCATGGCGCAGCGCCCCGGCCGGCCGGCCGAGCGCGTCCGGGCCCTCGACCACATCGCGTTCCGCCTCGACGGGCGCGACCTGGAAGGCCAGGCCGCTTTCTACCGGGCCGCCTTCGGGTTCGCGCAGGATCCACCGGCGTACGGGACGAGTCCGATCGTCGTCCGCAGTGCTGCCGGAGGTGTCACGCTCACCCTGGCCGGCTCCGATCCGGCGGAGAGCACCGGCGGACCGGATACGTTCCTCGCCAGGAACGGTGGTCCGGGCGTCCAGCGCGTCGCCTTCCTCGTCGAGGAGATCGTCCCCGCCGCACGCGAATTCCGCTGCAGGGGAGTGGAGTTCACCGGCAGCGCGGGCGTGTGCCACGACACCCGGGCCGACAGCCTGCGGCTGTTCAGCCGTTCCCCCTACCGGCGCGACACCCTGCTCTTCGAGATCGTCCAGCGACGGGGCTCCGGCGGGTTCGACAGCGCCGACATCCGGGCTCTGTACGAAGTGATGGACCACGACCGGCTGGCCGCCGGATGAATCCCGCCCGCGTGCCCGGACCGTGGCCGCCGACCCGTCGGAGAAAGAAGTAGCCTCATGCGCTCTGCAGTTGTGGTCGGCACCGGACTCATCGGCACCTCCGTGGCGCTCGCGCTGAACGCGCAGGGCGTCAGGGTGCACCTGCGGGACGTGGACCCCGCGGCGGCACGGATCGCGGCCTCGCGCGGAGCGGGGGTGACGGAACCGCAGGACGGACCGGTGGACCTCGCGGTGATGGCCGTGCCCCCCGCACTGGTCGGCAGCGTGCTGGCCGACGTGCAGGCGCACAACCTGGCAGAGCACTACACGGATGTCGCGAGCGTCAAAGCGGGACCGCAGGAGGACGTCCTCAGCTTTGCCTGCCGCACCAGCCGCTACATCGGCGGTCACCCCATGGCCGGAGGGGAGCGCAGTGGTCCGTTCGCAGCCCGGGCGGACCTGTTCGAGGGGCGTACGTGGGTTCTCACCCCGACAGCCGACACCAGCACGGAGACGCTCAACACGGCACTCGAACTGGTCGCGCTGTGCGGCGCGACGCCGGTCGTGATGGGTGCGGTCGAGCACGACCGGGCGGTCGGCCTCGTCTCCCACACCCCTCACCTGGTGGCCAGCCTGGTCGCTCTGCGCCTGGAGCAGGCGGAGGAGCGCGCGGTGAGCCTCGCGGGCCAGGGCATCCGGGACCTCACCCGGGTCGCCGGTGGAGACCCGGACCTGTGGGTCGACATCCTGTCCGCCAACGCGTCTGTCGTGGCGGACATCCTCGAAGAGCTGGCCCTGGACCTCGACGACGCCGTCGCCGGCCTGCGTGCCCTGGCGGCGACCGACGAGGCCAAGCGCGGTGAGGGCAGGCGGACGGTGCGTCAGCTGCTGAGCCGCGGCAGGGCCGGCCGGGGCCGTATCGCCGGGAAGCGCGGTACCCCTACGGTCCGGTACCGGACCGTAGGGGTACTCATAGGCGACCAGCCGGGCCAGCTGGCCCGCCTGTTCACGGACGCCGACCGCTCCGGCGTCAACATCGAGGACGTCCGCCTTGAGCACTCCGCCGGCCAGCTGGCCGGCCTGGTCCATCTGAGCGTGGACCAGCGCTCCACGACGGTGCTCGAAGAAGCACTTCGCGCCAACGGCTGGCGTGTTCAGTAGGGCTGTCGTCCCGTGGGAGTAAACCTCTGGGCTGACGCCACGGTTGTCCGCAGTCCGCGGGCTTAGACGGAGTAGGCGCCTCGGCGGATGTCCCTGGTCGTGGGCGGCCTCTAGCCTGGATCCGTCACCAGGTCGCCCGTGGAGCCCTTCCCGTCGACGCGGCCGTTTGACCGGAAGGACAGATGCTGCGTGGGACGTGACTCTGGCGGAGCGGGCTGCCGCGTCGACCGGCTTGGAGCGGGGTGTCGATGACGGACCAGCGCTCGCACCCGGGTCCGGAGCTGCCTCCCGCCCGGGAAGGCCGGCGGCACCGGCCGACCCGCGGCACGTCGGTCGCGCTCGCCCTGCGCTGGGCTGCCGGGCGGTGGCGCTGGGTGGACCCGGAGGTGGCGGGCCTGCACCAGGTGGTGCGCCCGGGCTCCGTGTGTCTGGACATCGGCGCGGAGTGCGGTGTGTACACCTGGGTGCTGGCCTCGCTCGCCGGTCCTACGGGACAGGTCTATACGGCGGAGCCGCCGGACAGGCCGGACCGGTCCCTTTGGAGCGTTGCCATCTCCCTCATGGCCGGCTGCGGCAAGGTCGTCGTGTACTCGCCCCATGTGCCCGGCCCGCTGACCGGCCGCGAAGGCGCCGGACAGCCGCGGCGCCGCATGCGGCAGGTCCGCTGCGCGGAAGACCTGCCGCGCATCGTTCCCGTGATACCCCGGGTGGGGTCCACGGTCGACGCACTGTGCCGGCAAGAAGGGCTGCAGAAGGTCGACTTCATCAAGGCCAATGTCGCTGACGCCAACACCGATGTCCTCATGGGCGCCTTCAGCACGCTGCTGCGCGACCGGCCGGCGCTGTTGCTGGAGATCGAGGACAGGCAACTGGCGACGCGGACGCTGAAGTCCACCGACCTCGTCCGTAGCCTCACCCAGTCGCTTGGATACGCCATGTATTGCTGGTCCGACGGGAACTGGGAACCGGTCACCCGTGTAACTGCGGATGTGCGCAACTATCTGTTTAGCCGTCAACCGTTTACCCGCGGCTGAGGGATACGGGGTCGCACCCGGCTGCTGGGTGAACGCGAACATCATGGACACACAGGGCATGAGTAAAGTCCCGTGGCGCTTTGCAAAGCTGTTTCATGTGGAGTCCTGATGGCTCGACAATGGTCATGTGGCGTAGGAGGATGGCCAGTAACCGATCGAAAACATCGCGGGCGGGGCTACTCCGGGGGGAGGCTGCGGTTCGAGGTCAATAGGTTTCTCGGAGATCACTGGCCGAGATGGAGCCGCAGGAGTGCCTGAACCGGAGGATGCCGGTCCGGTCTACTCAAGACACGTATTCGGAATTGTTAATTCCGTTTCCAGTGCTGTCGGCCACTGCGGCGCGTTGCTGCCACGAGCCCGCCGAACCGATCCATTGAGTCATTCTCGCGAGCATCAGATGTTCTGCTATCCAACGGGGTGAACATGGTGAATGAGCTGTCCAGAGGTCTGCGTCATTCCGCCAGAGTGGAGATTCCTGTCGAACAGGCCGGTGAGACCGGCCCTCAGGAAGTTCTTATAGCTTCCTTACTTCCTGGCAATTCTCCTCGTTCGGACGGTCTGGACGCGGAGCATGTCGCACGCCTTGCCGACATGGATACGCCGTTTCCACCGATTCTCGTGGACCGGCGAACCATGCGTGTGATCGATGGAATGCACCGTCTTATGGCTTCCTTCGTCAGGGGTCATGAGAAAATTGCCGTAAATTTCTTTTACGGTAGCAGCGAGGACGCTTTCCTCTGTGCTGTCCAGGCGAATGTGACGCACGGTCTGCCGCTGTCGCAGGCCGATCGCCGCGCCGCGGCCGCCCGCATCATCTCCTCCCATCCGCAGATGTCGGACCGGGCGATAGCGCGCGCCTCGGGCCTGGGGGCCAAGACGGTGGCGGCGATCCGGCGGCGCTCCTCCGACGTGGTGCTCCTGCACGCCCGCGTCGGCAGGGACGGCAAGGTCCGTCCGCTGAACAGCGAGGCGGGGCGGCGCCGGGCCGCCGAACTGATCGTCGAGCGCCCGGGGGCCTCGCTGCGCGAGGTGGCACGGCTCGCCGGGATCTCCCCCGCCACGGTGAGCGATGTACGCAAGCGGCTGGAGGCCGGCGAGGCGCCGGTGACCGAGCGCGAGAAGCCGGGTGACACCGGGGTCGCATCCGCCCCGCCGCCGGTCGTGAGGCCGAAGGGCGAACGGAGGATGCGCCTGGTACAGGCGGACCCCTCCTCGGTGCTGAAGAAGCTGCTGCGGGACCCGTCGCTACGGCACAAGGAAGAGGGGCGCGTTCTGCTGCGGCTGCTGCAACAGAACGCCGTGGGAATGCAGCAGAGTTCCGAGCTGACCGCGGTGGTCCCGCCGCACTGCGGCGCGCTGGTCGTGACGCTCGCCCGGCAGTACGCCGAGACCTGGCTGGAGTTCGCCCAGAAGATCGACGAGCAACTGCAGTCCACGCGCAGCGCGGCGGTGGGCGAGTGACCGGAGCCACTGTGCCGTCTGTCCCGCGGGGCGCACGTCGGGGCGCGGCTGGGTTATATTTCGGATTTCTTCGAGTGAGGGCCCGAGTCGGTGGGGGTTGATGTGGTTGTTGGGCGCGTGGTGCGGTTCGACAGTGCGCGAGGCTACGGGTTCATCGCCCCCGAACAGGGTGAGGAGGACGTGTTCCTCCATGTGAACGACCTCCTCATTGCTGAATCCGCCGTTCGGCCCGGGCTGGCCGTCGAGTTCGAGGTCGAGGAGGGTGACCGCGGGCCGAAGGCCTCGTCGATACGGCTTGCCGAAGGTGCTCAGCTGCTGACCTCGCCGCCTGGGCGCCCAGGCGGCGAGGCCATTGCGGTCAGAGCAGTGAGCGGGGACGAGCCGATGTGTGACGTGCTGCGCGCGGACGAGTTCACCACGGAGGTCACAGAGGTTCTGCTCCATGCGACACCGTCCCTGACGGGAGCTCAGATCATGCAGATTCGCCGGGAGCTGACGCAGTACGCGCGGAAGCACGGCTGGGTGGAGGGCTGAACCACCTGGCCGGACGTCTTGTGGGGGTCGGCAAGGCCGTTGCCGCCGCCGGCCTGAGCGCGTCCGCAGGACGGCGGGGTGGCGAACACCGTTGACGAGGCGGTGTTCGCCACGATCATCCACGTCGTGGTCGGCGGCTGTGTGTGGCGGGCGCTGCCACCGTGCTTCGGAGCATCGAAGCCGACCGTGCACCGCCACTTCGCCGGCTGGTCCCGCGCCGGGGTCCGGGGACGGCCGCACCGGAAGGTTCTCCAACTCCTGGACGGACAAGACCTGGTCGGCCTGTCCCGTGCGGTACTCGACTCGCCTTACATCCGCGCTGAAAAGGTGGCGAACTCGCAGGTCCGAGCCCGGTGGACCGAGGTGGGCCTGGTTCCAGGACGCATGTCCTGTCGGATGCGAACGGACTGCCCCTGCGCATCGGGCTGTCCGCGGCCAACACTCACGAAAGTCTCGCTCCGCAGCCGATGCTGTCCCGGTTTCCACCTGGGCCTGCGACGATGACTGTGGGGCAAACGCATCGGAGTCCGGATTGCCGGCAATGGGACCGAGTCCAGTGAACGGCTCGGCCGCCGCGGGTGGGTGATGGAGCGGACCGTGTCCTGGCTGACCGGCTGCCGCGGACTCGGCCTCCGCTACGAGTGTCATCCCCGCAACCACCTCGCCTTTCTCGGACTTGCCACAGCCCTCTGCTGCTGCAAACGGCTCGTCAACTGACCATGTGGGGCGCGGACTTGGCGCCGGCCCGTGCTGCGGAGCGCCGGAGTGGTGGGCCCCCGCCGCCCCATGTGCCTGGACGGGGCGCTTTTTCCAAGATCACCCAAATGTCGTTGCTGTGAATTGCCGCTCCTGGCGTCGAATTGAGGCCGAAGATCTCGACAGCATGCTGGTGGGCGGTAACAATGAAGTGGGGGGTGATCAGATCTGAACCCTTGTGTCGGATGCAATTCTGTGCCGACGTGCACCGCATTTATTTGGCATCAGTGGTTCGCGTATTTCCGTCACCAGGGGGTGAATTGGTGATTTCCGGTTCATAGGGGGTTGTGTTGCGAGAGGACGCTCACTCCGGACATCATTCATCGGCTGTCGGTCACCCCGATGGCGACGATCCCTCGGGGCCCGGCGGCAGGCAGCACGCGACCGTACCCATTGCATTGCTCATGCTCGGCGACTCACCGCGCTCCCAGGGGCAGGACGTGGAACATGTCGCTCGCCTTGCGGAAATCGAGCAACCGCTACCGCCCATTCTCGTGAACCGTCGCACGATGCAGGTGATCGACGGGATGCACCGGATTCTGGCTGCCTTGTCCACCGGCCGGGAAACCATTGAGGTTCATTTCTTCGACGGCACCGTCGAGGAAGCGTTCCTCCGCTCCGTCGCGGAGAACATGGCTCACGGGCTTCCGCTGTCGAGGGCTGACCGGCGGGCCGCGGCGGAGCGGGTCATCATCTCGCACCCGCACATGTCCGACCGGGCGATCGCGCTGACCGCGGGGCTGGGGGCCAAGTCCGTCGCGGCCATCCGCCGTCGTTTGAGTGAGGCACTGCCGCAGTTGAACGTGCGGGTCGGCAGGGACGGCCGGGCGCGGCCCGTGGGCAGCGCGGGCGGCCGGCTGCGGGCGGCCCGGGTCCTCGCCGAACATCCGGAGGCCTCGCTGCGTCAGGTGGCCCGGATCGCCGGGATCTCCCCTGCGACCGTCAGTGATGTCCGCCGGCGGCTCGCGTCCGGCCATCCCCCGGAGGGGCACCTGCCCCCCGTGGCCGATGCCGACGGTGCCGAGGACGTACGGACCGAATCGGTTCGGTCCGTCCCGGAGCACGCCAGGCCGCTGCCGCTCCCGGATCCGGACGAGCTGCTGGTGAAGCTGCTGCGAGATCCCTCTCTGCGTCAGCGGGAAGAGGGTCGGCACCTGTTGCGTCTGCTGCAGCAGAACGCGGTGCTCGAGCGGCAGTGGAGCGCGCTGAGCGATGCGGTGCCGTCGCACTGCGGGTCCCTCGTCGTGGAACTGGCACGGCAGTGCGCTGACAAATGGCTGGAGTTCTCCCTGGAATTGGATGAGCGAGTACAGGAGATTACCCGTGCTCAATCTGCGGCCGGCTGCCGGTAGATCATCATTGTCCGTGCGGCCCGGACAAGGCGTTGGGTGACTTTGCTTCGATCACCGACAGTTCAGCCGGTTCCCGCGCGACCGAGCGCAGTGCGACCCATTTCCTGCAGACATTGATGGACGGCGGACTCTCGCGCCATAGTGCTGCAGGACGTCTTTTGTCTGCCGGGCCGCATTCGAGTCGTCATCACGTCCTGCGAGTCGTCAATGCGTCGAGCATTTAATTCCTGGCATGCGCCTGTCGTCCGTCGAGCGATCTATTCGTCGCGACCCACGGCCGATCTGTTGGCGGGAAGGTTTTCAACATGGCAGTGCAGGACATAGCGTATGTCGAACTGTTCACCACTGATGAACGGGCGACCGTCGACTACTTCGTATCGTCCATGGGGTTCACGCGGATGGCGAAGTCCGAGGACCGCGAACGGAGTTCGGTGTTTCTGCGGCAGGGCGAGGTGCGTCTTGTCGTCTCCTCGGGTCCTGCGACCTGGAAGTTCCTCGACACGCACGGGGACGGGATCGCAGACATCGCCATGACGTGCGACGACGTCGCCGCGACCCGGGACGCGGCGGTGGCGGCCGGGGTGAGGGTCGTCGACTCCGAGGCGGGCCATCCCGTGGTGTCGGGATTCGGCGGCGTTTCCCACACCCTGCTCCCCGCCGCCGCGGGACACGGGGACAGACTGCCGGACCACTCCCGCTGGATCAGTGAGGCGGCCGCCCCGACCAAGGGCCCTGACCGCATCCGGCTGCTTGACCACATCGCGGTCTGCCTGGAGGGTGGAACGCTGGAGGAGTACGCCGACTACTATCGGGACGCCCTCGGCTTCTCCCGCTACTCCTCGGAATACGTGGACGTGGGCGGGCAGGCGATGGATTCCATCGTGGTCCGCAGCTCGTCCGGCCGTGTCACCTTCACCCTGGTCGCGCCGGACCCGGCCAAGGGCTCCGGGCAGCTCGACGCGTTCCTGGAGCGGAACGCGGGGCCGGGTGTGCAGCATCTCGCCTTCCTCGTCGACGAGATCATTCCCGCGGTGCACGAATACCGTGACAGCGGCGTGGAGTTCTTGAAGACCCCGGGCTCCTACTACGAACTCCTCATCCAGCGGTTCAGCGGGATGGCGGAGGAGATCGGGGACCTGCAGGGTGCTCAGGTCCTCGCCGACCGCGACGAATGGGGTTATCTCCTCCAGCTGTTCAGCCGTTCGCCCTATGAGCGGAACACGCTGTTCTTCGAGCTGATCCAGCGCCGGGGCTCCCGAGGCTTCGGCAGCGCCAACATCCGCGCCCTCTACGAAGCGGTGGAGCGCGACCGGCTGGCCGCTGAATGACCCTGGACAGCCTGGCCTCCGCGGTGGCGGAAGCCCTCACCGCGGACGACTTCGCCGGACCCGCCCGGGCTCGGATGGATCCGGGTGTCTGGGATTTCCTGGCGGGGGGCGCGGGGCGGGAGCGGACGCTCCGGGCCAATGTCGAAGCCTTCGAGCGGACATGGCTGCGGCCACGGGTACTCAGCGGTGCGGGACTGCCCGTCACCGAGACCCGGATTCTCGGTCGCACCTGGGCGGCGCCGACGGGTGTGGCGCCCATGGCCTACCACACCCTGGCCGCCCCGGAAGGCGAGGTCGCCACAGCCCGGGCCACCGGACCGGCCGGTGTTCCGCTTGTCGTGAGCACCTTCGCGGGCCGCACCTTCGAGGACATCGCCGCGGTCGCGTCCCCTTGCTGGCTGCAGGTGTACTGCTTCCGGGACCGTACGACGACACGACGACTCATCGAACGGGCGGAACGTGCCGGCTTCGAGGCCCTTGTCCTCACGGTCGACGCGCCCCGCCTGGGCCGTCGACTGCGCGACCTGCGCAATGACTTCCGGCTGCCGGCCGGGATCGCACCGGCCAACCTCACCGGCGACGGCTACGCATCGCCCACCGGGCACGCTCTCGCCGAATTCGACCCGTCACTCGACTGGTCCGTCGTTGCGTGGCTGCGTTCCGTCAGCTCCCTTCCTCTCCTCGTGAAGGGCATTCTCACGGCCCGGGACGCACTGGCGGCCCTTGACGCGGGCGTGGACGGCATCGTGGTCTCCAATCACGGCGGCCGCCAGCTCGACGGCGCGCCCGCGACGCTGGAGGCGCTGCCCGAAGTCGTGGCGGCTGTCGCGGGCGCGTGCCCCGTCCTCGTCGACGGGGGAGTCCGGCACGGCGCCGACATCCTGGCCGCACTCGCGCTGGGGGCGGACGCGGCGTTCCTCGGACGGCCGGTCCTGCACGCCCTGGCGGCAGGTCAGGAGAAGGGGGTGGCACGGTTGTTGCGGATCGTGACCGACGAACTTGTGGACGCGATGGCCTTGACCGGCATCGGCTCCCCGCGGGAGGCAGGGCCCGACCTGGTCCATGACGGTGCCTTCTGCCGAACTCCCGTGCCCCGCGGCGAACCAGAGGGCGAGTGACGCAGCAGTTCGACGAATGGGCCGGGGCGGCGTGTCACCGCGCCCGGCCGTGACGGTCACGGCCGGTGTCGTCGGTTCAGGGGTGCCCCGAGCCGTACGACAAGCCGACCGGCTCGGTGTCCACCGTCCTCAAGCACCATGGAGGGATCGCTCCCGCACCGCGTAAGAACGGGCACTTGGCCGTGCCCGGCGTCCGAAGCAGTGCCTGCTCGCCCGCAGGCCCGCGCTGCGGCAGGCGGTACTGACCCTGCGGAGGGAGAAGCGGTGCCGGAACTGATCGTCGGCCACCTGCGTCAGCATCACGGTGACGACCCGGGGATGGAGATCAGCCACGAGACGATCTACCGGTCCGTCTGCACCACCTGATGGAAAGTGATCCCCCGCGCGCTGTGCAAACGCCTCCGCACTGGCCGCCCGAGACGCTGATCGATTCTCCGGTCCTCCAAAGAAGGCGAACCGCACGGTCGTGCCGCCGTGCAAGGTGATGAAGACGACCCGCTCCACGTACCTACGCGTGGGTGGCCGGAGCCGAGGCCCGCGAGGCGAGGCGGCGGGCCGACGAGGCCCTGACACACGAGATCACGGTGATCCACATCGCATCCCGGCGGAACTACGGCGTCCCGCGCGTCACCGCCGAACTGCGCCGGCTGGGCCGACCGGTCAACCGGTCAACCGCAAGCGGGTGGCACGGGTCATGCCGGGAACGCGGCATCGCCCGACCTGATCGGCCGGGACTTCACCGCCACCCGTCCCGGAACGAAGATCGTCGGCGACATCACCTACAACCCCACGACCGAGGGCTGGCTCTACCTCGCCTCGTATACACCTCCGGACAACTCCGCGACAGAATAAGCACGTTGGGATACGCGCAGAGCATGGACCGGACCTGACCGGACAGGGAGCGTCGGGAGCTCGGGTGGGCTGCTCGTGGCGGCCTGCTTGCCCGGCCATTTCCGAGCCGCTGTCCTCTCGGCAACTCGTCAACGTCGGCAGGCCCGCTCCTGCCGACGCGAGGACCCTTTCGCGGCTCGCGGGGTGATGCTTCCGGCGCAATGTGGTCCGTGGCTGGGTAGCCATCGTGTCGGGTTGGTCCGCTGGTGGTACACGATCTGTACGTTCCTGGCCTGCTGAATCACCTTCAATCACTGACAGTGAGTGACGCTTGGCCCGGGTTTGGCCCGGATCTTGGTACGGATAGCGCGAATCCAACCCTCCAGGCTGGTCCAGCGAGAGCGAGAAGGTGAGGGGCGTCTCCGCTGGAGCGGAGGTACCTCAGTGTGGGAGTCGAGTGGGCACGGGGTGCCTCTGTGTTTCGTCGAACGAGGCGTCGGGTTCGTAGGAAGCGACGTCGCGGAGCATGGCGAACAACACAGAGTTGCGGCGGCGGGTAGGTGCGGGAGGCGGGATCGCGCAGCTTCGGCTCGCAGTTGGGCAGCTGCTGGTCGAAGACCTTCTTCCCGGTGGGAGTTGAGCTCGTGCACACGAGGGGTGCTCCTGCCGACGTCCAGCCGAGGAAGAGGCCTATGTCGTCGATGTCGTGCAACGCATCCTCCCGAACGAGTTCCTTCGGGTGAGCCGGGGGCCGCACGGCCATGGTGCCGAGGACGGGACCGCCCGCGCCGCCGTGGTCCAGCTCCTGAAGGACTCCGGTCCGGTCGCGCTGCTCGGCCTGGTCGAGCAGCGTGGCGGCGAGAATTGGGTCCGCGCCTACAGGCCGGTCCGCTAGGTCCCCAAGCCCGTCACCGATCGGCTGTCGGCGCGTTGCGCGGACGAAGGGGACGAGTGCCGGGGAACGCGCCGGCCCGTCCCGCCGACCGCATCTCGTGGGAAGCGGCCGGACGGAACGGGCGCGGGGATGGGTCAGCGACGCGGTGCGGGCGGGCGCCGGGTGGTGGTTGGGGGCAGGAGCGGTGCTCCGGACTCGGTCCGCTTGTGGGCCGCCTCGGTGATCGCCGGATCGGCCGCCGCCGAGGTGAGACCGTGCCGGTGGGCCTCCGCCGCCACCTCGTACAACTCGTCCGCGGCCCGCAGCCGGGCGTCCACGGCCCGCCTGCGCTGGTCCGCCCGGTCGCCGGACGAGTCCACCCACGCCTGTACGGCCGCCAACCGGGCGTGCGCGGCGGCGAGTTCGCCGCCCCGCTGGTCGCGGCGCTCCAGGGCGGAGCGGAAGCTGTCGACGTACGGATGCTCGCGCAGCAGCCCGGCCAGGAAGCCGATGCCGCCGGACAGCAGGAGGAGCGCGATGAACATCCAGTAGACGGTCTGCGGTTGGAGGTCGAGCCGGTCCGCGAGGCTGGGGACGTTCGTGGACAGGCCGTCGAATCCGGCGGCGGCGCCGGTGGCCTGCTCCACCGGTTCCTTGGCCAGGACGGTCCGGGCGCGCAGGACGCCCAGGGTGACCGTGCAGGCCACCCAGACGCAGAGGAAGAGCAGAGCGGCGGGGGCGGCGGGGCGGCTGGCTCCCGTCGCACCCCGTTCGCGCAGCGCGCGGCCGGCCATATGCGGCACTGTCAGCATGAGCATGGCCACCGAGAGCGCCAGCGTCGTGTTGAGGAGGCCCGAGCCGGACGAGCCCACGCCGTGGAAGGGCCGGAACGCCACCCAGTAGATGGGCACTTCGACCGCGAAAACCAGGGCGAGCAGGAGCAGGACCAACCGCTCGGGCATCGCGGCCCTCGCGCGCAGTCCCTCCCAGCCCTCGACGGACGCGGGGACGGTGCTCGCGGCGGGCGCCGCCGGGTGGGGATCGGCCGCCAGCGGACGGAACGACCGGCCGTCCAACTCGTCGTCATCTTCATCGGAGTCGTGGTCGAGGGGTGGTTCGGCGTCGGGGCCGCTCTTGGCCCCGGCGGTGCCGGGGTGCGCCGGGGCGCCGGAGCGGGACCGCTCGAAGCGTTCACGCACCGCGTCGCGCAGCCGCTGCCAGCGCATCGAGCGCTGGGCGAGCAGATCGAGCTGCTCGCGGGCGCGGCGGACATCATGCTCCGCCTCCACCAGCCTGGTCTGGGCGAGGGTGACGGCCGCCTCCTCCCGGACGAACCGGTTGCGGGCGTCCGCGTCCTCGCGGGCGGCGCGGGTCTCGTCGTCGGCTGCCTCCTCCTCCATCAGGTCGCGCACCAGGTCGCGGCGGGCGGCGAGTTCGGCGGCGTAGGGAGGCAGGACGCCGCTGGCGAGGACGACGACGTCGAGCGCACGGCCGTTACCGTCCTCGGAGCCCTGCAGGCGGGCCCGGTCGACAAGCTGCCGCTGGGCGCGGTCGCTGAGGACCAGGGGCATCCGCCGCCGGTCGGCCCCGGTGCGGGGCTGGCGGCCGAAGGTGGAGAAGGGCCCGCGCCGTGAGCCGTCTTCGCGGCGCAGTACGCGGTCGATGGTCGAGCGCCGCGGTGCGGGCTCTTCGGGGTCACTACTCGTAGTCGTGGTGGACATGCGCCCTCGCCCGGGTCGTGAGGATGTTGGTCCAGAACTGGTCGAAGCCCTCATAGGTGGAGGGTTTGCGGGTCGGGCTCTTGCCGTAGCCGACCGTGTAGAGGTCCATGCCGCGCAGGGCGGGGAGCTTGCGGCCGCTCAGCAGCTTGTTCACGGCCTTGGTGCGCTCGGCGCCGGTGGCCAGCGGCTCCTTGGAGATATGGAACTCCGAGTCGGCCTGCTCGAAGTCGCTGACCGCGAGGACGCTGGCGCCGTCCGCCGCGGTGCCCTGGCTCTCGCGCAGGGTCTGGGCGATGCGGGCGAGGGCACCGAGGACGTCCGAACCGTTCTGGCCCCGGGCGCAGTCGAGCATTTCGACGGCCGCATTGATCGCGGTGACCCGGGCCCTCTGGCGCAGCACATCGGGGTCCGAGGTGTCCGACGCCGGTTTGGGGTTCAGGTTGACGGGCGAGTGGCGGCAGGACGAGGTCCAGGACGACTTCGTCACGGGCGAGTAGGCGAGCGACGAGCAGTGGCGGGCGTCCAGAAACGGGACGAGCGTCTGCTGGAGCTTCTTCTTGACGTCGACCCCGGCGGTGTCGCTGGTGCCGGAGCCGGAGCCGTCGACGACCAGCCCGCAGGGCACCGATTGCGCGCTCTTGTCGCCGTCGGACCACGGCGTGCCCGAGCAGCCGGCGAGACCCAGGGCCAAGGCGGCCAGCAGGGCGACCCGGGGACGGACCGGAGCGCGGTGCCCGCTGGACGGCTGGGCGGCCCGGTACGCGCGCGCCGGATGGAATGCGTTCATGTGACTCGCTTTCACGGCGGTGATGAGATGGGTCGGGCCGGACGCCGGGGGGCGCGGTGTGGCACCCGTGGAGCGGCGTCCGGTATGAGTGGGGGCCGGGGGCGTCAGGCCGCGGCGCGACCGGAGCCCGTGGTGTGTCCCGTGTCGAGGACGCGCAGCGCGGTGGTCAGCGCGGAATCGGCGCCGGAGGCCGCCGTGAGCCAGGTGTCGGGCTGCTGCCAGCTGTCGTCGAGGGCGACCTTGCCCGGCAGCCAGGCCGGGGGGCGTGCCGGGGCGCTGCGGTCGCGGCCGGACTGCCGCTGCCACACGGCGTCCCAGTAGTGCGCCAGGCGCAGGTTGGCGGAGCCGGTCACGGTCTCCGCACGGGTACGGCAGTAGGCGGCGGCCGCGCGCCATTCGGCGACCGAGCGGCCCCACCGGTCCAGCAGTGCGGGAGACGGGCTGCGACGCAGCTCGTACTGGGTGACCACGGCGACCGCGCCGGAGTGGATGCCCGCCACCAGGGCACGTCGGTCGCGCAGCAGGCGTCCGCGCAGGTCGTTGGCGGCGAGTTCGGCGATGAGCCGGACCTCCTGGACGTAGGGCGTCATCAGCTCCGCCGAGTCGGGGGACTGCTCGGCGACCGTCACCCGGAGCCGGCTCGCGTCTATCCGTCCGCGACGGCGGCTGCCCAGTGCGTTGCGCAGGTCGAGTCCATAGGGGCGTAGGAGGTGCGTGACGCCGCGTCTGGTGTTCATCGGTGGTCCCCCCGTGTGGATGCGCCCTCACCCCGGGCGCAGAAAAATCGGCTTTCCGTACGTCGACAGGTCGGTGACCTGAATTCAGGAAGCCAGGGCGAATGAGCGTAGCGGAAAATGTGATGAAGTACATGCGTGAGAAGTGAAAAAGCCGTACCCGTATAGGGACGGAAAACGGTCCCCTGGAGTCCGGATTCGGTGCGCTTCCGGTGCGGTACGGAACCGTATCCGCATTGCTCCGGTGCGGCCGTGGGTGAATACTTTTCTCCCCGTATACAGGGGAGGGAACACGTGGACAGTGCGGAACGGCTGGATGTCAGCGGCGTCCATCTGCCGCTGCTCGCCCTGGGGCCCGGCGTACGGCTCGGCGTCTGGACCCAGGGGTGCTCGCTGGCCTGCCCGGGGTGCATGTCACGGCACACCTGGGACCCGGCCGGCGGTACCCGCGTCCCGGTGGCCGAGCTGCTGGAGCTGTGGGAAAGGGCCCTGCGGCGCGGGGTGGTGGGCCTCACCGTGAGCGGCGGTGAACCGTGCGAGCAGTCCGCACCGCTCGGCGCGCTGCTCCGGGGCGCCGACGTGCTGCGCCGGGAGCCCTGGGTGCGCCCCGCGCCCGACGGAGGCGCGCCCGATCTGCTCGTCTACACCGGGTACGAGGAGGACGAACTCACCGATGAGCAGAGGGCCGCGCTCGCTCCGGCGGACGCCGTGGTCACTGGTCGGTTCCGGATCGCCGAGCCAACCGAGCTGGTCTGGCGAGGCTCGGCCAACCAGCGCATGCTTCCGCGCACGGAGCTGGGACGGCTGCGGTACGGCCCCCACCTCGCCCGGGAGCGGGAGCGTCACGAGGGGCTCCAGGTCGTGGTGGGGCGCCGGGCACCCGACGGCACCTGGCCGACACGCTGGTACGGCATCCCGCGCCCCGGCGAACTGGCCCGCTGGAAGAGAGAGGGGGCGCGGCATGGTCTGCCGGTCGCCTCGCCCAGCTGGCGCCCCTGACGATCCGTCAGTCCTGTTGCTCCTCGCCACGCAGCAGGGGGACCAGTGCGGGAGTACGGGTGACCAGGTGGACCGTCCAGCGTGGGTCGGCGCCCAGCTCCTCCTCGACCGCCCAGCGCAGCCAGCGGGCGGCCCGTTCGGGGGGCAGCCCGCCGCGTCCGGCGCCCAGTACGGGGAAGCACAGCGACGTCAACGGCGGTTCGAACGTGTCCCGTTCGGCTGCCGCCACCCGGAAGGCCGCGGCAACGACCTCGGCCACCGTCCGCTCGTTCGTGTCGTAGCCGTCGCCGTCCCTGCGGGGGACGACGACCGCCGCGTGCAGCACCCGGCGGACCCCGCGCCGCGCCAGCGCCCCGGGTCCGGTGGACACCACCGTGCCGGGAGGCACCTGGAGGCCCCCGCGCCCGTGCCGGGCCAGCCAGTCGCGCAGTTCGCGGGCGAGGGGGTCGTCGACCACGGCACTCGTCTCGTCCCGCACGGCCGCCGCGCGGCGCAGCGCGCCGGAGATGGTGTTGCTGAAGATCTTCGACATCTCCAGATACGTGTTCTCGGAGGAGACCAGGATGTCTATGCCCCGCAGGAGCTCGATGGGGCTGAGGTGCACCTGGATGGGCGGGTGGGTGGACGGGTCGGCGGACGGGTCCGTGCCGTAGTGCACCGGCGGCCCGGTCATCCTTGCGGGCCGCGCCCGGGGCGGCCCTGTCAGGCCGGTGCGGCCGTCGGGGGGCGCGTCCGCGCCGGCCAGGTCGAGGAGGGCGTCGGCCAGCCGGTCCATGACCTGGCGCTCCTGGCGGTGCCGGAAGCTCTCCGTGGTCACGCCGAAGACGGCAGCCGCCGCCTTGCGGCGCTCGCCCGCCACCTCGGAGCCGGGGCCCAGAAGGCCGAACGAGTGGGCTGCCGCGCGGGCGAGTTCGCCGACCGGCTGGGTGTCGGCCGGATCCGCCGCGGGCCGCGCCGGACCGTCGAGCCGGCGGACGGCCGCCCGCAGCAGGCGCTCGATACCGGCGGCGGGTTCCCCCGGGCCGATGGGCAGACCGGCGGCGGTCGCCGCCGCGTCCAGTCCGGGGTGCGACACCTGTCGTACCCGGGGCAGGCCGGCTTTGCGCAACGCGCGCAGTTCAGCCACCAGTTGGTGGTGCGGGGGAAGTCCAGATGGTGCCGCGGGGCGGTGTGCCAATCCCATCCCTGCACGATAGGGCCGTGCCCGGCGGGCCGTGGAGGGTTTTCACGCGATCGGTATGCCCGGGACGGCCGAGGACCGCACGGACGAACATATTTTCGCTCAGCTTTCGATTGGTGCCGGTATTTATTCGATTTTGATCATCTGCCTTGCATTTATCTATCCATTGAAGGATTGAGAATTGATAAAGGTTCCGCAGTGGTGACCGGATGGGTTCTCCCGCGTGGTATTTGTTCGGCGGGGGGAATTGCATGACGACCGAAACACCACCTGACGGCGGTCCTGACAGGAACGCCGTCCCGCCGACCGACCGGTTCCCGGACGTCGAACCCGACCCGGCGCGCGGCCGTGAGGCGAGAGAGGACCTGCACGACCTGCCCGCGGGGCTGCGCGCGCGCTTCGAGCGGCTGGCCGAACTCGGCGCCGGCCGCACTGGCGAGCCGAGTCCTGCCCAGGCCGTGGTCTTGCGGGTGATGGAGCGTGAACCACGGCTCCGGGCTCCCGGCGTCCCGCTGGTGTGGAAGGGCTACCACCACTTCTTCGCCCCGAACCCGCAGGTTCACCGTGCGCTGCGGGAGCCGCTCGACCCGCATCTCACCCAGGTCCTCGACCACGGCCGGGCGCCCGGCATGGTGTGGGAGGTCTGCCCGTCGGAGGGCGAGTCCACGCTCGCCGAGTACCGTGAACGCCACCAGGAGCGGACGGGCGCCCCGCTGCCCGCCGAGCGCGTGGGTGAGGTCGTCGCCCAGCTCCACGGCGCGCTGACCGCCCTGCACGGGCAGGGCCTGGTGCACCGCGATGTCGCGCCGGACAACATAGTCGTCCGGGAGGGCCCCGACGGAGAGCCCCGGGTTGTCCTGGTCGACATCGGCGCTGCCGCGCCATCGGACCAGGGCCGGCCGCTCCACTGGGTCGGCAAACCGCTCTATGTGGCGCCGGAGGCCGCGGCTGCCGTTCAGACCGTCGCACCCGGCGTCGACTGGTGGTCCCTCGGCATGGTGATCGCCGAACTCGCCCTCGGCGCCCACCCGATACGGCTGCGGGAACGCGGCCTGGTACTGCGCCGCGTCAGCACCGAGGACGTCGACCTCGGCGGAATCCGCGACCCCCGGCTGCGCGCCCTGTGCGAGGGTCTGCTCACCCGGTCCCTGCGCCACCGCTGGGGCGCTGACCAGGTCGGCCAGTGGCTCGCCCCCGAGCGGGAGGACCCTGTGCCGGTCACCCGGCGCTCGGTGGTCGCGCACGCACCGGCCGCCCGGCCGGCCCCGCCCATCCGGCCCTTCGTCTTCATGGGCCAGGAGTACACCGACCGCGAGGAATTGGCCGAGGCGCTCGACCGCTGCCACCCGAGCACCGCGCGCCTGCTCTCCTCGACCGACCGCCGGACCGAACTCGCCGACTGGGCTGACCAGTTCACCCTCGCCGCGACCACCGGGGAAACGGAACCGGCGGCCGAGGGCGAGGACTCAGCCGATGTGCGCGCCCTGCTGAACCGGGCCCCCGGACCCGTCGGGCTGGCCCGGCTGCTCAACCGCCTCGGCCCGCATCTGCCGGTCACCTGGCACGGGATCGGCCTGGAAGGCTACCAACTGCCCGAGCTCGTACGGCAGGCCGCCGCCGGAGACCGTGACGCCGCGGACCTGGTCGTCGCGCTCGCCCACCCGGGACTGCTGACCGCCCTCGCCGTCCGGCCGGGTGGCGAACAGCTCGCCGCCACCGAGAGCCAGTGGCGCCGACTGCGCGAGGCCTGGGACGCGCAGACCGACGAACTCGCCCTGCGCCACCCCCGGTTACGTCGCCGCGCGGTCCGCTCGGCACTCAACCGGGACACCGCCGTCGACGCTCGGCTGCTGCTCCTGGCCAGGCTGCCGCAGACAGCCGGCGGCTGGACCCGGCAGGTCCACCGCGCCGCCCGCCGGCTTGCCGTCCCGGTGCCCTGGTTCGAGCGGCTGCTCGACGAGGCCGATGAACCGTTGCGCCCGGCAGCCGCCCTACTGCTGCTCCGCCTGGCCCAGGACGACGCCGGGCGCGGCTACGCGCGGCTGGAGGAACGCCGTCAGCAGCAGGCCGCCGCCGCCCTGGCCGCCGACAGTGACGGGCTGGGCAGGGAGATGCGCCGCCTGGACATGGTGCCCAACCTCGGCTGGGCGGTGCTCGGCGCCGTGCTGGTGTGCGCCCCCTGGGGGTTCCTCATCGGCATATCCGACGCGGCCGGACGGGCTCCGCAGTCCGCCGTCCTGACCGGCTGGCTGCTGGCCATGCCCGCGGCGCTCGCCGTCCACGCCCTGGAACTCTGGATCGCCGTCCGTATCGGGCCGCCCGGCTACCACCCCTCCCACTCGCTGGCCGGACTCATCATCGGGACCGCCGAGCGACCGGCCCGTTTCGTCCTCAGCGGTCGCTGGGCGCGGCTGGCCGCCGGGGTGCTCATGGCGGTGCTGTTCCTGGTCGTGCTGCCCTATGTCCTGCTGTGGGCGCCGTGGCTCTGGCCGGTGGGCACAGTGGCGGCGCTCGCCGTGTGGACGGTACGCCGCCACCGCGCCTGGGACCGCGAAGTACGCCGTCAGCGCGGCCTGCGGGCCGCCACCCGGGGCACCCGGGCCCCCGCCGCAGTAGCCGGAAGGAGGACCGAGTGAGCAGTGCCCAGGGATACACCACCCTCACGGATGTCTGGCCGACCTACGGGTTCGACAGCCCGCAGCCCCTCTCCACCACCGACCTGGGCAGCCAGCTCTCGAACTCGTCCGTCACCGATGTGACCCAGCAGATGCAGATGCCGCACTCCTCCGTCGCCGACGCCGCACACCAGGTGTCGGGGACCTCGGTGGGCCATGTCGCCGGGCAGGTGCCGCACGCTTCCCTGGCCGACGTCTCCGGCGCCGTCGACCATCTCGCGCACGGCGTCGCCCATGTGCTGCACGAACTGCTGCACCCTGCTGCCGTCGCGCTCGGCGCGATGAGCGGGGCGCTGCTGGCCGGACGGGCAGCCATGGCGGCGACCGGACTCCTGGCCCACGCCGCCGTCCGCGCGGCCGAGGACCAGCGCTGCCTGCTGCGCCAGCAGGAGGTGTCCTCGGACGCCGCCCGGCAATGGGAGAGCGCCGCGTTCGCCGCCATCCGCGTCAACGCCCGGCGCACCCTGCTCGCCGCGCGTCTCGCCCGCGCGGCCCGCGGCAACCCGCCTGGCTCGCCCGCGCCGCCCACGTCCCCGCTGCCGCCGCCGGTCCAGCCGGTGGGCTGTCGGCTGGACGCCACTCGGGAGGCCGTGGCCGCACTGGAAAACGCCGTCGAGAAGGCGGCGGCCGAGCTGGCCGTGTGGGAGTGCGCGGCGTCGATCGCCGACGCGGCCGACCCCCGGGACGCGGTGTGGCAGCGCGTGCTGGCCGAGCGGCGGCGGGCCGTCCGCCGACCCGCTTCGTCGGCCCCACCCGCCGAGGCCGCCACGGCCGTCGTGGCACGCGACCGGGGCGCCGGCGAGGACGAGGTGGCCACCGCCTCCGCCGCCCTGTTGGCCGCGCTGCCCGCCGACGCGACCGCCGAGGATACCGAACCGGTCGTCACCGCACTGCACTACGCGCTGGTCTGCGCCCGCTCCGGGGACGGCGTCGGCGCCACGGAACACCTGGAGGAGGCACGCCTGTTCGCCGACGAGACGGGCCGCCGCGTCCGGCTGCGCGCCGACGCGCTGATCAAGGCGGCCGCCCAACTGGAGTTCCTCACCACGGACATCCCGTCCGAGGTGGAGCCCGTCCGGCCCGCTCCGGATGTCGTGGCCATGCTGCGTACGGCCGTCGAGGAAGGCCGCCCGCTCGGCGCGGCCGACCGGGACCGGGCCCGTGCGGCGGTGGAGGACCGACTCGAACCCCTCGAACAGCACTATCTGCGCCTGCACACCACCCGGCTGCTCAGCGCCCTGGGCGCCGACCCGTCCGAGTGGTACCAGGCCGGGGGAGGGGACGAGCAGGAGACCGACGGCGAGCCCGGCGTCCGGAGCACCCGGTACACCCCGCCCGGCTGGGGACCGGACCACTGGATCGAGATCACCGTCCGGGCCGACGCCATTGATCTCGCCACCCGACGCGCCGGACCGCCCTCGCCCCTTGACGCGGAGCGCTGCGCCGAGGCCAAGCGCTGGGCGGCGGACCTGGAGGACGCGGTCGGCCGGATCGGTCTCGACTGCGCATTTCGGTTCGACTCCGACACCGTCACCCAGGGCACGCCCTCCGACGGAACCCATGAAGTGACCGGGACCGGGCACCCCGGCCGACGTGACCGGGACGGCCGACGGCGCCAGGACAACCGTCCCCGCCACCGCCAGATCGACGACCAGCCCTGACCCCGAGACCGACCCACCACGAACCCCGGACACCGCGAGGCCTTCGCCATCGGCACGGGAAGTCGGTCGCCGCCGGTTCGGCGTGATGCCGGAAGCCCGAAGCGGGACCACGTAGGACGGCGGCCGTCGGCTCCGCATCGCGGCGCGGGCCCCCGTTTGGCACTCGGCGTCCGCACCGCGCGGCACCGGAGGCCGGTCGGGTGGCGAAGGCCGTACCCGCACGACCCGCCGTACCCACTGCACCACCCAGAGAGGAACACCCCGTGAGTTCGACCACCAACGGATCAGCGGGCGACCGTCTCGTCAAGGACGGCCGCTCCCCGCACGGCGCCCCGGCCCCGCGGCGATCGGCACCCCCCTTCGTCGACGAGATCACCGGCACGCTCCCCGTGCACAGTCAGTTCGTGCTGCACGGCAACATCCGCGACCGCTACCTGGCCCTGCGCCGCCGTAACGGCGAGTTGACCGAGGCGGACCGCGGCCTGCCCGAGGTGCTGTGGGACAGGCTGCGTCCGCTCGGCTACGGCGCCCTGCTGCGCTACGACCAGATCACCGGCTTCGTCAGCCTCGTCGGCCCCGACCAGCAGGACGTGCTCGACCTCCTCAACGACGCCCTGCGCAGTCCGCGCACCGGGCAGAGCGGCGGCAACCGCACCCCGCAACTGCTGGAGGCGGAACCGCTGTTGCGGGAGATTGTCACCGGCTTCCGGGAACGCAGGACCACGCGGCGGCGGGACGGCCGGGACGCCGAGCCGCTGCGGCTCGCCCTGCTGATCGACTACTCGTCCCGGCTGACCGCCGATGTGACCCGGCTCAGCGACGCCGAGCGGGACTTCTTCCTGGCCTGTGTGCAACTCGCCGAGGAGGCGACGCCGTTGGCACCCGCCGCGCATCTCCCGCCGCGTGAGACGGCGGGCCGCACGGAGATGTTCAACCCGATCATCTGGCTCGCCGACAGCGATCGTGATCTGCCGCACTGGCTGGTGAGCGGTTCCGAGCGCATCCGAGCGGTCGCCGTCCCCAGCCCGGACGCCGGCGAACGACGGCGCATGGCCGCGCTGCTGGCCGCACGCCACCCCGGTCCGGCGGCTCCCGGCTCCACCCACCGGGACGGCGGAGGCGGTGGCACGGCGGAGCCCGGGCCGGGCGGGCGGCCTCGGCTGGACCCGGTCACCGCCTTCGCCAAGGCCGCGGCCGGGCTGTCCCTGGACGCGATGCGGCAGAGCCATCAACTGGCACTGTCGCGGGGCATGCCGTTCGACGCGATGCCGGACGCGGTCCGTATCTACCGGCTGGGGGTGGAGAAGGACCCCTGGCGCTCCGCCGACATCCGCGAACGGATCGCCGTGGGGCACGAATACCTCACCGGGCGGGTCCGGGGCCAGGAGACGGCGGTCGTGATGACCCTCGACATCCTCAAACGGGCCGCGCTCGGACTCTCCGGCGCGCAGGCGACCTCTGCCGGGCACCGGCCGCGCGGTGTGCTGTTCTTCGCCGGACCGACCGGAACGGGCAAGACGGAGATGGCCAAGACGGTCGCCCAGTTGCTGTTCGACAGCGAGGACGCCTATCTCCGGTTCGACATGAGCGAGTTCTCCTCCGCGCACGCTGCCGACCGGCTGGTGGGCGCCCCGCCCGGATACGTGGGCTTCGAGGCGGGCGGCGAACTGACCCGCGCGGTGCGCGCCGACCCGTTCCGGGTCATCCTCTTCGATGAGATCGAGAAGGCGCACCAGGGTGTGCTGGACAAGTTCCTCCAGCTCCTGGAGGACGGCCGGCTCACCGACGGGCAGGGTGTCACCACCTACTTCAGCGAGTGCGTGCTCATCTTCACCTCGAACCTGGGCGTGCAGCACACCGACCGGGAGACCAAGCAGCGGGTGTGGGACGTGCACCCGACCGACGAGCACAGCGAACTGGTGCGGCGGGTCAAGGGCAACGTCCGGCTTCACTTCGAGGCGGAGGTGGGACGCCCGGAGCTGATGAACCGGTTCGGCGGCAATGTGGTCGTGTTCGGCTTCATCACCGGCGACGCCGCAGAGGAGGTCCTTGACCTGTCCATCCGCAACATCGCCGCCGCGCTCTGGGAGAGCCAGGGCATCACGCTGGAGATCGCCCCGGCCGCCCGCAAGCAGCTGGGCACCTACTGCCTGCGGGACCAGTACGCCGGAGGCCGGGGCATCGGCATGGCCCTGGAGACCCATCTGATCAACCCGCTGGCCCGTGCGATCTTCGAGATCCGGCCGGACTCGCTGCGTGGCACGATCCGGGTGGACGAGGTGACGGAGGACCCGGACGACGGCTCCGTGGACGTAAGGATCACCCGCCACGGAGACCGGCCGTGACGGACCCGGACGACGACGACTCCTGGGACAGCTTCACCCCCCTCCGCCCGGGAACCCCCCGCGCCGCCCCGGCCGGCCCGCTCGGGCCGGACCCGGGGCATCGGCCCAGTTCGGATGCCGACCATGCCCCCCAGGAGGTTCCCGAGGACGACGAGCCCTGGGACAGCCTTACCCCCGTCCGTCCTGGAGCGCCCCGCCCCGTCCCGGCCGGCGCGCCCGCCGCCGTGGCGGACGACCCGCCGGATGGCCTGGTGCCCCGGCGGCCCGACGAAGCCCCCGCGGCGGACGACCGCAGGACGGCGGAGCCCGCTGCGGGCCGATCCCGGCCGGCCCAAGGTCCGCCGCGGCTGGTGCGGTGTCCGGGGTGCGCACGCAAGGTGCCGGCCCGCGCCGAGCGGTGCCCCGCCTGTTCCGCCCCGGTGTCTGACGCGGACCCCGGTCCCGTCGGCGAGGCGGGCGTCAGCGCCGTGCTGCGGTTCTCCGGCGGACTGGTGCAGCTCCGGCTGCGTCCCGGGGAGGTGCGCGCCCTCGGCCGGGACCCGGACTGGGCCCCCACCACGGCCCGCGGGTTCGCCGACGAGCACTCGGTGTCCCGTCGCCACGCCGAGGTCGCCCTGCGCGCGGACGGCACCCTGTGGGTGACCGAGTACCAGGACGGCACCACCCACGGCACCCGGGTCAACGGGGACTACGTGCTGCCCGCCGTCCCCCGGCCGCTGGCCGACGGCGACCGCCTCGTCCTGGGACTCCACTCCGAGGCGATCGTCTCCTTGTGCGCGCCCGGCGAGCGCGCACCGGACTGAGGGCCGGCCTCCCGACTCAACTCCCGTCCGCGGAAACCCGCTGGGAGATCGTGGCGCGCACCGGACCCAGCAACTGCCGGGCCTCGGCCGCCCCGTCCTCCGTCCGCAGGTTCACCGTACGGCCGTCCACCGGTTCCAGCGGCACGGCGCCGCAGCGGTCCCCGAACAACTGCAGCGACTCCCGGGGCCGATGGCGCTTGGACTGCCACAACAGGCCCTGCACGAACGGAGCATGCTCCCTGATCAGCCGTACCCAGTAGCGGGTCTTCGGATACTCCTCGCGCTCCGCGTCGACCAGCCAGGAGTCGGTCCACACCGAGGCCAGCCCCTCCGCCGACCGCAGGTCGACGAGGATGATGTCGGCGGTGGTGCGCAGCACGGAGAGGCTGTACCGGCTGGCCTGGGCCCAGGGGATGCGGCGCTGGGCGTCCGGCCCGTCGAACCGTACCGACCGCAGCAGCACCTCGCTGAGCGCGGTGACAGGGTCGAGGGCCGCGTAGAGATAGGCGAACGGGTCCTGTTCGGTGGCGCCGAAGCGGTCGCCGTCGAAATAGGCGTGCTGGCGACTGGAGTTGAACGACTCGGACGGACGCCCGGTGCGATGGCAGCGGTACAGCTCGGTGCCCGCGGGCAGCGTCCTGACCAGCGGTTCCATTCGAGCGTCGGAGGGCGGGGCGTGGCCGGCCATCAGTCGTCCTCCACCAGCGCGCGGGCGGCGGCCAGGATCAGCTCGTCCGGCACGTCGTCCAGAAGGTCGGCCGGAACACCGTCCAGCCACTCGTTGCCGCCAAGCCACCAGTCCGCGGCCCCCCAGGGATCCTGCCCGGCGAGCAGCAGCCGGTTCACCTCGCGCACCACCGGACGCAGTTCGTCCGTGCCGGGCAGGAACTGGAACTCCGGGTAGCGGTCGCCGAGTTCGGGATGGTGCAGCCGGATCAGGTCGTCGGCCGCGGCGCCCGCCACAGCCGTCAGCGCAGTCTCGGAGCCCCGGGCCGCAGCATCCAGCAACTGCCGTCGGGTGGTGTCCAGGACCTCCTCGGCCGTCGGCGGCGGACCGGACAGGAACCCGAGCAGATCGGAGAGCCGGTCCCGGTCGACGACGAGATCGCGTCCGGCGTCCTGGCCGGCATAGCGGACCGCGGAGTGCAGCGCCGCGCCGACAGGGTGCCGTGCGGGGAGCCGGCTCAGCATCCGGCCCACCTCCCGGGCCGCGCGCCGGGTGGGACCGCGGCCCACCGCGTCGTCGAGTTCGCTGACCCGGCGGAGCAGTTGCGTGCGTTCCTCCGCGTCCAGCGCGGCGAGTGTCTGCGCCCAGTGGCGGTGCAGCAGTGCGATCAACTGGTCGGGGGTCATGGGGCGGGTTCCCTCCGGGGCGGCTCGGGGGCGGGGTTTCCCTGGTGGATGAAGGCGGCCCAGTCCTGGACGGCGCCCAGCTCCTGTTCCGCGAGGAACGGCTCCAGCGCGGCCAGGCCCGGTATGGCCCGACGGCGATCGGCAGGGGTGAGGGCGTGGCGCTGGGTGGCGCGGAGCGCGTCGGGTGGGGCCAGACCGGCGGCGAGATGGTGGTGCAGCACGGTCATCAGGGCCGGGGTGATCAGGTCGGACACCGCCCAGCGGGAGCCGATGACGTCCGTGGCCAGTCGGTGCACCAGGGCTGTGGTGAGGGTGAGGGCCTCGTCGTGGTCGGCGTTGCTGAGGTCGGTCTCGCATGCGCTGAGCACGACCAGCGGTCCGCGACGGCTGCCCGCCGAGGGGGTGTCCAGCAGAGTGGTCACCGTGAGGTGGCCGTTCTCGGCCGGCTGGTCCTCGGGATACCACAAGTGCAGCGCGGAGCGGGTGGGGTCGGCGCCGGCCGTCCCGTGGCAGGCCAGATGGACCAGGCCGGCCCGGCCGCCCGTCCCGGGTGACCGCGCGCCCAGCACCTCCAGCACGGCGTCGGGCGTCGGTACGTCGGGCCCGCCGTCGGTACCGTCCTCCGCCAGGACACGGGCGCCCCCGTAGTAGGCGGTGCGCAGCGCCTTGATCTCGTCCTCGGCATAGAGCAGGAAACCGGGCGCCGAGACCAGGGCCTGGCCCTGGCCGATGGGCAGCCGGGACCGCCGGGTGCCATGGACGAGTTCGGCGCCTGAGGCGGCATAGGTCACCACGGCGAGTTCGCACAGTCGGGCGGTGGCCGGGAGCCGGCCGGGCCCCGCGTCCCGCGTCCCGGCGTCCGGCAGCGGCAGCAGGGCCGCCTGCCACGGTACGACCCCCAGATCGCCGCAGGGGACGATCACCAGCCGGACCGGGTCGGGGGCCGGTCCGGCGCCGGCCGGCCGCAGCCCGCTCTCGGTCAGCGCGCGCTCCCAGACGTCCAGCGCGTCCAGCACTGGTGCGACGACCGACTCGCCGACCCAGGCACAGAGCCGGTCCAGGGCCCGCTGCCACTTGTGCTCCGGCCTGCGCACCGGTGGGACCGCGCCGGGATCGTGCGCGTCCGGACCCCGGCCGCGCCGCAGTGCGGCCCCCGCCAGGAGAAAGTCGTCCAGTGGGCCGCGGCTCGCGGCGGACAGCCCGGGCAGCGGCACCGCCCGCACGGCGTGTCCCGGCCGTACGAGCAGGGCGGCACCCGGTGCGCCGCCGGTGCCCGGCACCAGGTGGACGAGGGCGTCGGCGCGGCAGCGGGCAAGTGTGGCGCCGATAATCTGCGCCGGGGGCGGTGCGGCGACCGGTGTGCTGCCCGGCGCCGAGCGCACCAGCTCCAGCGCCTCCCGGCGCAGCGCGCTGGGCAGCCGGGGCGCCCCGGTGGCGTCCGGGTGCAGGACGTCGTCGAGGGCGGCGGGTCCGGAGGCACCCGCGACGGCGGTGGCCTGCCGCCAGGCCCGCGCCGTGTCGTAGGCGCCCAGGGCCTCCAGCCGGTCGGCCACCGTGGTCCCGGCCGCGGCGGCGTGCAGCACCAGGGCGCGACCGGCCTCCAGGCAGGCGACGGCGGTCTCGGGCCGGTTGAGCCGGATCGCCCAGCCCGCCGCCTGGACGCCGAGGTCACCGGCCGCGCGGGCGGCGCGCAGCCCGTGCTCGGCGCCGAGCTGGAGCAGCACGTCGTCCGCCGAGGCGCGCAGGGCGCGCCGGGCATGGTCGAGCGCTCGGGACAGCCGGTCGTGCGCGGCGGCGTCGTGCGTCGGGTCGGCTCGGCCGACCCGCTCGGCCAGGGCGGTCGCCAGCTGCTGGTGCAGCGGCACCACCAGGTCGGCCGCGTCACCGCGCGCCTGGTCACCGCCCTGCTCGCCCAACTCCGCGACGGCGGCGTCCAGTTCGGCGATGGTCTCGTCGAGGAGTTCCGGGTCGGGCGCACGGGCGTGCAGGGTCCGCAGGGCGAGCGCGATGGCGAGCCGGTTGCGAGGCCGCTGCCCGGACACGGAGGCGGGCGCCTCCAGGGCGGCCCGCGCCGAGGCCAGAGAGCGCCGGACCCGCCCAGTGTCCGGTTCGAGGTGGGTGGCGAGGGCCAGCAGCGGCGCCTCCATCGTGGTGAGCAGCGGCCGTACGAAGGGGAGGCTGCCGGTGTGCGCCAGGGCCGCCGCGTGCTGGTCGACCGCGCTGCGCAGCGCGGTGAGGTCGGCCGTGAGCTGGACCCGGACGAGCTCCAGGACGCACAGCAGGATGCGGGGCAGACCGCGCCATTCACTGTCCTCGGCGGTCTCCCGCTCCGCCAGGCCCAGCAGTTCGTCCCGGATCTCGTCCAACCGGGAGGCGTCCTGGTCGCGTTGGGCGCGGTCGATGGCGAACTGGGCTCGCACGCACTGGTTCATGTAGAGCAGGCCGGAGGCGCCGGGCCGCTCGGGGACCGCGCTGGTGGCGAGGGTTCCGCCGGGTGCCAGAGCCGCCTCGATCAACTCCTGTGCCACCTGCCCGTCCTGGAGACTGTGACCGGTCAGATGGGAGCCGAGCAGCACGGCGGGCACGGTGGCCTGGAGCAGCCACTCGGTTTCCCGCTCGACCGGACCGGAGGAGTTACGGACCTCGGCCAGCAACGCCAACGCCCGGTCGAAGCAGCCCTGTTCGCCGGTACGCATCCCCAGGGCCAGATAGCTGAGCGCGGCGATGGCGCGCGCCGGGCCGTCCCCGGCGTCACCGTCGGCCAGGGAGCGCTCGGTGAGCGCGCGCAACTCGTCGAGGGTGACGAAGCCGGGGCTGATGATCTCGGTGAGGATGGTCGGCGCGTTCAGCGAGCGGGCCAGCTGTCCGATGTCCGCGGCGCCGGCGTCGTCCACCGCCCCGCGTCCTTCGACGGGCGGGACCGGCCGGGGAGCGTCCGCCGGAACCGGGCCCGCGGTACTCGACGGCAGGTCGTACGCCTTCATGATGTACGGCAAGGCCACGGCCAGTCCGGCCAGTCCCCCGGAACGCTCGGCCAACCCGGCAGGTCTGACGCACCCGGCCCGCCCGGGTCCCCTGGACGGTCCTCACGGGGCAGCAGCGAGGGAAGGGTGTCCAAGACCTCGGCCAGCGCGTCGGGGTCCCCGTCCTCGGCGGCCCGCAGCAGCGGAACCATGGTCGCGATCGCCTCGATGTGCGGCGGCACGGGCTGGCCGTCGCCCGCGAACTCCCGCCCCAGTTCCAGGATTTCGGGCAGCATGGCCAGACCGCCCGAACCCGGTACGGCCGCCGCAAGGCCGAACGGAAGATAGCGCGCCAGCCCCGGCGGCAGCTCCGCCGCGCCGCTCGCCTCGGGAGCGGCCTCCACCAGCGGCGCCAGGAGCAGCACTGCGAGGTCGCGGGCGCTGCCCCGCCGGTCCTCGGCCGCCAGCCCGGGGCGCTCCCGCGCCGAGCGGAGCAGTTCCAGGGCCCTGGCCCGGTCGGCGGGATCCCGCAGGTCCGCCCAGCGTGCCGCGAGCAGGGCACCCAACCGGGCCTCCGCCCCTGCGCTCGACGCGACGCGCGCGGCGGTGATGCCGTCGATCAGCGCCTCCCGCTCGGCCCGGCCGGGCCCGAGCGGCACCACCGCCCCCTCCGCGAACGTCACCCCAACCGAGGTCGCAGGCTCCGGATCTGTCGCCCGCGCGCCGTCGGCCCGTTCCGGCCGCTCCCCGTCCGTGGCCGTCCCCAGCCCGTCGTCCACTCTCGACTCCCAACTGCGCACCGTCGGTTCACGCCCGCCGGCCCGCACCGTCCCCCGAGCGGTACCGGCCGACGGGCGACCGCGTGGCCCCCCTGCCGCGCGACCAGGGCCCATGATGCTGCGCCTCACCCGTACGGGGGAGGTCTTTGCGCCGTACGACCAGAATGCGACCGGCTTTGGACCGAACCGGCACTGAGCTGCGCATTGCCGGTCACGCCCGAGGTGGGGAGGGCTTCGACGCCTCGTACCGGCCGCCGCGGCCTGACATCATCGGCTGCCTGGAGGTGCCCGACGCGTGCGTGCCTCGCCCGGAGGAGGTCCCTGATGCCCCGACTCCCGCATGCCTTCAAGGAGATAACCCGCACTTCGTACGCCGCGGACCACCTCACCGGGCTGCGGGTGGAGGGCGGGCGGCACGAGGTGGTGCTGAGCGGGATCTGCCCGCGCTGTCGGCACCCCTTCCAGTTCGTCCACCCGCTCAGCGGTTTCCGAGGACTCCGGCCGGCCCGCCCCGGGAACACCTACACCGTCCAGGTCGCGTGTCTCTGCGCGGTCGAGCACCCGGACTGCCCGGAGGACGACGAGGGTTGCGGCGCCTACTGGGTCCTGCTGCTGCGGCGGAACGCCTGATGAGCTGGGACGCCTCCGCCGGACCGGCCGCCGCGCCGGCCGACCGTGCCGCCGCCCGCCATCGGCGGGCACTGGTACAGCGGGAGCTGACCCGGGTACGGGAGGCCGCCGCGGCCTGGCGCACCGGACTGGCCGCGCTGCTCGTCGGCATGGTCGGCTTCGGTCTGGTCAAGGGACGCAGCGACATCCGCGAGCTGGCCGCTCCCTACAACGTCCTGATCGGCTGTTCGCTGCTGGCGGCCCTGACCTCCGGCGCGGTCGGCGCCTTCCTGCTGCTGCGCGCCGCGCACGGCAGACCGGCCGCCACCGCCGTACAGCAGACAGGGCCCGGGCGCCCCGCCTGGGGCGAGGAGGCCCTCGACCATATGGAGACGCTGCGCGCGGCCAGGTCGCTGACCATCGGGGTGGTGCTCACGGTGCTCTGCGCGGTGGCTCTCACCGCGGCGGTGGCCCTCACCTGGTACGGCCCCGACCGTTCCGTCCCCGCCCTGGAGGTGGTCGCCACCGACGGCACCTTCTGCGGCACCCCGCGCGGCATCACCGACGGCGGGCTACGGCTGCGGACACGGGCCGGCGAGGTCACCGTCCACCTCGACGACGTCCGAACACTCCGCGCGGTGGACTCCTGCGTGCATCCCGACGCCCCGAGCAGATGACAGGCACCGGCGCCGCAGTGTGGCCGCCGTGCGGTGGCCGGGGCAGGTGAAGTCGCCACCCGAACTGGACCACCGGTGTACGGCCGACGCGACGGCAAGCAGGTCTGGGACGTCGAGGGCCTGACCCCAGCCCCTGCTCCGGACGCCGCTCACGGGGACGTCCTGGACTTCTTGCGCAAGGTCACCGACGTACGGTGGACGTCCTTCCGCCCTGCGGGAACGATCGCGCCGGGCGACGCACCGGCGTCCACCGCGAGGGCCCGGACGACCTGATCGTCGGCGCCGACGGCCCTCAGCCACCTCCGCACCTGGGCATCCAAAGCGCTGTCTCAAGCCCTCGCCCGATCCCGAGCTGTGTGTCGCCCACCTGTTCGCCTGGTACGGACTGCCCGAGCCGGCGGTACAACGCGCGGAACTTCACGTGCTGTTCAAGACGAGGGACTCCGTTTGGTCCGCGCCTGGTCCGGGACGGATCCGTTTGGAGCTCGGGCAGCGGCGCTAGGGGTCGAGTCGATGACGGAGAGTGGCATCCGTGTCGGGTTGCCTGGAGCGCAACGGCGCCTCCAGGCAACCGACTTCAGGCTCTAGAAGAACCCAAGTTTCTTCGGACTGTATGAAACAAGAAGGTTCTTCGTCTGCTGGTAGTGGTCCAGCATCATCTTGTGGTTCTCGCGACCGATGCCGGACTGCTTGTAGCCGCCGAACGCCGCGTGCGCGGGGTACGCGTGGTAGCAGTTCGTCCACACCCGGCCCGCCTGGATCGCCCGGCCCGCGCGGTACGCCGTGTTGATGTCCCGGGTCCACACTCCGGCCCCGAGACCGTAGAGCGTGTCGTTGGCGAGCTTGATCGCGTCGTCGAAGTCGTCGAACGACGTCACCGAGACCACCGGACCGAAGATCTCCTCCTGGAAGATCCGCATCCGGTTGTCGCCCTCGAAGATCGTCGGCTGGACGTAGTAACCGCCCTTCAACTCGCCGTCGTAGTCGAGGCGTTCACCGCCCGTGAGGATCTTCGCGCCCTCCTGCCGGCCGATGTCCAGGTAGGAGAGGATCTTCTCCAACTGGTCGTTGGATGCCTGCGCGCCGATCATCGTGTCCGTGTCCAGCGGGTGGCCCGGCTTGATCAACTCGGTGCGGGCTACGGCGGCTTGGAGGAAGTCGGCGTAGTGGCCGCGCTGGACGAGCGCCCGGGACGGGCACGTGCACACCTCGCCCTGGTTGAGCGCGAACATCGTGAAGCCTTCGAGCGCCTTGTCGAGGAAGTCGTCGCGCGCGGACGACACGTCGTCGAAGAAGATGTTCGGCGACTTGCCGCCCAGTTCCAGCGTGACCGGTTTGATGTTCTCGGAGGCGTACTGCATGATCAGCCGCCCCGTCGTGGTCTCGCCGGTGAAGGCGACCTTCGCGACGCGCGGGCTGGATGCCAGCGGCTTGCCCGCCTCGACGCCGAAGCCGTTGACGATGTTCACCACGCCCGGCGGCAGCAGGTCCGCGATCAGGCTCATCCAGTAGTGGATGGACGCCGGGGTCTGCTCGGCCGGCTTGATGACGACCGCGTTGCCCGCCGCGAGCGCCGGCGCCAGCTTCCAAGTCGCCATGAGGATGGGGAAGTTCCACGGGATGATCTGCGCAACGACCCCGAGCGGCTCGTGGAAGTGGTACGCCACGGTGTCGTCGTCGACCTCGCCCAGTGAACCCTCCTGCGCCCGGATCGCCCCCGCGAAGTAGCGGAAGTGGTCGATGGCGAGCGGGATGTCGGCGGCGAGCGTCTCGCGGACCGGCTTGCCGTTCTCCCAGCTCTCCGCGACCGCGAGCGGCTCCAGGTTCGCCTCCATCCGGTCGGCGATCTTGAGCAGGATGTCGGAACGCTCGGTCACCGACGTCCGGCCCCAGCCCGGCGCCGCCGCGTGCGCCGCGTCCAGCGCCCGCTCCACGTCCTCCGCGGTGCCGCGCGCGATCTCCGTGAACGGCTGCCCGTTCACCGGTGACGGGTTCTCGAAGTACTGCCCGCGGGCCGGCGGCACGTACTCGCCGCCGATGAAGTGGTCGTAGCGCGCCTGGTAGGAGACGATCGCGCCCTCGGTGCCGGGTGCCGTGTAACGGGTCATCCTGGTCTGCCTCCCGGAACAGCGCTGCCCGCCGTTGGGCAGCTCTCGGCGCGAGGCTAGGGAGCGGGACGTTGCATGTACGTTGCGCGGGTGCTGGGGTGCTGGGTGCTGGAAGCCGGGGGTAAATCTAACCGCTTTCTACCCCAGTGACCGGTTAGAAATAACCCCAGCCGGTGGAGGGGACGGGGACGGCGAAGCAGGCGGCGGGACGGTAGTCAGCGGGCGGAAGGCGGGTTGGGCGGCAAGTGTCCCGCGTCGAGCGCGAGTTGCTTCAGCGACCCGCGTGCCGTGCCCACCCGGCCGGTGCCGCCAGCTCGGACTCCAGCGCGGCGAGTCGCGAACGCACCGGTGCCGTCGGCCGTATCGCCGCGAGCGCCCGCCACACGTCGAGGTCGTCCTCGCCCCACGGAGCGTGCGCCCAGTCCGCCAGCAGGTCGGGGTCGCGGCGGGCGATCAGCGCCGTACGAAGGCCGTCCGCGAGGCGGGTCCTGAGCCGCACCACCGCCGGTGCCTGCGAACCGGGCAACAGCGGACCCGTGTACGCCGTCGCCGCTCCCATGACCGCGCCTCCTTCCAGCCGCCGCTCGACGATCGCCACATCGGACTCGACCGGTGACGTGAGCCGGTACGGACGCGAGGCGAGCAGGCCCGGGCCCAACAGCCGCCGCAGCCGTGCGAGTTCGGCCCGCAACGTCACCGGCGGAACCGACTCGTCCTCGTACAGGGCGCACAGCAACTCGTCGCCGGACAGCCCCTCGGGATGCCGGGCCAGCAGCACCAGGATCTCGCTGTGCCGGCGGCTCAGCCTCATCTTGCGCCCGTGGAGGCACAGTTGGGCCTCGTCCCGGCCCAGCGCCGTCAGTTCGGGCCCGTCGGCATACGTCTGTTCCGGTGCGAGCAGCGCCAGTTGGGACTCGGCGGCCCGCGCCACCGCCTGCACGAAGCCCAGGCTGTGCGGATGTGCCAGCCCGTTGCCCCCGGTGATGTCCACGGCACCGAGCACCCGCCCTGTGCGCGGATCGTGCACCGGAGCAGCCGCGCACGTCCACGGCTGCACCCGTCGGATGAAGTGCTCGGCCGCGAACACCTGCACCGGCCGGTCCACGGCGACCGCCGTGCCCGGCGCGTTCGTCCCGACCGCGCTCTCCGCCCAGCGCGCACCCGGCACGAAGTTCATCCGGCCGGCCTTCCGCCGCGTCGCCGGATCCCCCTCGACCCACAACAGCCTGCCCTGCGTGTCGCACACGGCCAGCAGATGCTCGCCGTCCGCGGCGAACGTGCCCACCAACTCCCGGATCAGCGGCATCACCCGCGCCAGCGGATGCTCCGCGCGATACGCGCCCAGGTCGCCGTCCGTCAGCTCCACACTCGCCGTGCCCTCGGGACCGACACCGGCCCGCGCGGAACGCCGCCAGGAATCGGCCACCACCGACCGCACCGGCTGCGGCACCGTACCCGCGACGGCGAACGTCTCGTGCGCCCGGCGCAGCACCCGCACCCGCTCGGCAGGGTCGGCCCCCGGCTCCAGGGCCACCCATGGATCGGTCAACTCGGCCTCCCCTGAAGTCGATGCAACGGCGGTACAACGCTGGTGCAGTGGCGATATGGCGGCGACACGACAGCGATACGACAGCGACACGGCGCCGCAACGGATGCGGACATCGTTACTCCGCAGACGGATCGGGACAACCGTTTCGACCAGGTACGACCCGAACGAACCGCCACGCTCTCGGAAGCTGCCTGGAACCGCCCCTGATCCGCCCCGGCTCAGGCGAAGTTGACCAGCCTTATGTAGCGCGTCCAGTCCCAGTTCGGCCCCGGATCGGTGTGGTCCGTACCCGGCACCTCGTAGTGCCCGATGATGTGCGCCCGGTCCTTCGGGAGCCCGTACTTCGTGCAGATCGCCGCCGTCAGCTTGGCCGACTGCTCGTACAACGCGTCGGTGAACCACTGGGGTTGATCCACCCAGCCCTCGTGCTCGATACCGACACTGCGCGTGTTGTAGTCCCAGTTCCCCGCGTGCCAGGCGATGTCGGCCTCCCGCACGCACTGCGCCACATGCCCGTCGGCCGACCGCACGAGGTAGTGCGCGGACACCTTCTTCTGCGGATTCTGGAAGATGGACAGGGTGCTGGGATACGTCTCCTGCGTGACGTGGATGATCACGTAGTCGACGGGATAGGCGCTGGGGCGGTCGGACGCCGTGTAGTTGGAGGTGCTCGCCGGCTGCCACTCGGCCGGCGGATAGTCGACGGCCTGGGTCTGCGCACCGGCCTCCGCGTCGGGAAGTAACGCGTACGGCACGACGGCCAGCGCGGCACCCTTGAGGATGCGCCGCCTGCTCGGAAGCGGTCTTGAACGGTCCACTGCGGGTGCCTTTCAGAGGTCTTCGGGTACGTCGGGTTCTTCTGGGTGTCCGGAGGGAGCGGGGGCTCAGTGCTGGAGTGCCGCCGCGGTCTCACGCAGCCGCGCGTGCAGTCCGCGGTGCGTCTCGCGCGCGGGCAGCCATTCCTTCCGGATCTTCGCCACACAGGTGTAGTTGGTGTCGCACACGTTGGCCAACGGCGATTCGACCGCCTGGGTGGCGAACTGGTAGGCGTCCAGTTCGCTGAACCCGTAGTCGCGCACCAGCCAACGCACCAGGTCGAGCTGGGAGATCCGGAACGCGTCCTCCAACGGGCGTGCCGAACCCGTCGAGATGATGTGCGTGTCCGACTCGATGCGCGGCCAGGGCGTGGCGACCCCCTTGAGCAGCTCCACGATCACCACGGTGTTCATCGCGCACTCGACCGCGACACCGCAGGTCTCGCCCTCGCCCTGCCGGGCGTGCCCGTCGCCGAGGCTGAGCAGCGCGCCCTCCACGTTCACGCCGAGGTAGCAGGTGACCCCGGCCCGCATCTCGGGCGTGTCCATGTTCCCGCCATGCGCGTCCGGCACCAGCGCCGAACGCACCTCCAGATTGGCGGGGGCCACACCCACCGTGCCGTGCATCGGGTCGAGGGGCAGTTCGATCTCGATGTCGCTGTCCCGCGCGCGGAACAACGCCGTACGGCGGGTCCGGTCCAACTGCCAGATCCAGACGCTCTCCGGAAGCGGCGGCTGCAGCGTCGCCGTGGTGTGTGTGGAGGTGAGTGCGCCGAAGAGCGGAACCGTGGTCGAGGCGGCCCAGTCCCGGGCGGGTTCGATCGACACGAAGTGCACGGCGACCGTGTCGCCCGGCTCCGCGCCCTCCACATGGAAGGGACCGGTCTGAGGGTTCAGGAACGGGAACTCGCACACCTCGGACACCAGGTCCTTCTCGGACCGCACCCGTCCGGCGAAACAGTCCTCCGTATACAGGTCGAGGACCGTGCCGGGCGCGATGCGCGCCACGGGCGGGGCGCCGCCGAACGTCCAGGCGTACTCGCCCGGTTCGGGCCGCACCGTCAGGATCCGGGGGTCGTTCATGGCTGTACTGCTCCGTTCTGCGGATGACCGGTGGAAGAGGGTTCGTCGAGATGGACGCGGGCGGTTTCGGCTATTCGCTCGGGGTGTCGTCGTAGCAGAACGAGCAGGACCACGACCCCGGCCGCCATCCAGATGCCGACGACCGGTCCGGCGTAGGACACGGGCGCGGTCAGTTCGGTCACGAAGTCGAAGGCCGGGATGCCCGCCGCGGTGAGCAGGGCGGGGATGAACGCGACGATCCCGAGGAGGGGGACCAGCAGGTGCCGTAGCGGTTTGAGCAACTCGCGCCTGCGGCGCAGGAAGTAGCCCGCGCAGGCCAGGTTCACGACGATGTAGACGCCGATGACGACCGTGACGATCACCGTGGCCAGGAGGAGGAACGCGGTCACCGGGTCGTAGCCGAGGCCGAGGCCCAGTACGGCTCCCACCGCGACGACGGTCTGCACGGCGATGCCGGCGACGGGGGAGCGGTGGCGTGGGTGCAGGGTGGCCAGGACGCGGGGGAGTACCCGGATGCGGGCCAGGGCGAAGGCGGTGCGGGTGGAGACGGTGGCGCACGCGTTGGCGTTGGCGATCGTCGAGTTGACCACGGCCAGGAACACCAGCACCCAGAACAGTCCGAACGACGCGCGGGCCACGCCCTCCCAGGAGGCCGCACCGTCGGCGCCGAATCCGCTGAAGCGGTCCGGCCCGAAGTACACGGTCATGGCGTAGGTCGTCAGCACGTAGAACAGGCCGATCCCGAGGGCCGCGCCGAGCACCGCGCGGTGCATCGTCCGGCGCGGGTCCCGTGTCTCCTCGGCGAGCGGTGCCGCGGCCTCGAACCCGGCGAACGCGAGCACCGTGTAGACCGAGCCCGCGAAGACTTCGCCGAGCCCCGGGTAGTCCTTGCCGGTGTGCGAAGTGCCGAACACCGAGAGGGTGTTGGCGCTACCGGCCTTGCCGATCAGCCAGACGGCGAACACCAGGAAGACGAGGATCTCGAAGACCCCGAGAACCGTCCCGAAGCGGGCCGAGGCACGCACTCCGAACCAGCCCGCCGCGGCGATGATCGCGGCGCCCGCGAGCGCCCACGGCCACCACAGGTTCTCCGGATACGAGGGCCATTCCTGGTGCAGGGTGCCCGCCGTGGTGAAGCCGAGTTGGAGGAGCAGGAGGGGTGGGACCAGTGCTTCCACGAAGACGTAGCCCCAGCCGACCAGGAAGCCGACTGCCGGATGCAGTCCCTGCGCCGCGTAGGTGGCCACTGAGCCGGCGGCGGGCAGTTCGCGGGCCAGCTCGGCCACGCAGGACGCGGTGAACAGACAGGCCACCAGCGCGATCAGCACCGACAGCGGGAGGCTTCCGCCCGCGAAGGCCGCGCCCGCCGGGATCGACGCGGCGACCGCTGCGGCCGGCGCCATCGCCGTGACGCTCTGGAAGAGGACCTCGCGCAGCCCGACGGCATCACGCCGCAGCATCCCCGCCCCCGCAGCCGTCTCCGGCCCTCGAACTGTCTCCCCCGACACGTGAATCCCCCCTCGTCCACCAGCGTCCACACCCGCACTCGCACAGTCGTCACGACACGACGGCTGCGCCTCGCGTGAATCACGGTACGGCGGTTGCGGGTTGGGCAGTAGGGCGTGGCCGGCTTCCGTGGACGACGGCGGAGCTGTGGATAACCCGATCACTCGGACGGGTGAACTCGGCTGTGTTTCAGGCCTGTTCGGCCGCGATGTCCCCAGCTCGTCCGGCCACGATTGCCCCCGCCCGTTCGGCCACCGTCGCCGGATCGTCGAGGACGGCCCGCACCACCGAGTGCGCGGCCCCCAGCAGCGGACCCTCGGGCCCCAGCCGCGACACCGACACCGGACAAGCGGGCCCAGCCGTGCGCCGCGCCAACTCGGCCTCCAGCGACGGCAGTAGCCAGGGCGCGAGACCGGACAGCGCGCCGCCCAGCACCACCAGCTGCGGATCGAGGAGGTTGACCGCGCCGGTCAGCGCGATGCCGAGCGCCGTACCGGCGTCGTGCAGGGCACGTCGTACCGCCTCGTCGCCGTCGGCGGCGCGGGTCGCGAGCAGCCCGACCCGGTCCGCGCCGGGCTCCAGACCCGCGGCGCGGAGCACCGCCTCCTCGCCCGCGTACTGTTCGAGGCAGCCGCGCCCGCCGCACGCGCACTCCGGCCCGTCGGGACGTACGGGGACGTGGCCCAACTCGCCCGCGAATCCCCGGGTTCCGCGCAGCAGCCCGCCGTCCACCACGACCGCGGCGCCGATGCCGATCTCGGCCGACACATGCAGGAAGTCGCGCGGAGTGGTCTCGCCCAGCCAGAGTTCGGCGAGCCCGCCGAAGTTGGCCTCGTTGTCCACCGTGGGCGGGAGTTCGGCGGGCAGCAGGGCGCCGAGGTCCGTGTCGTGCCAGTCGAGGTTCGGGGCGCGGACGACCGTACGGCCGTCGCGCGCCACCAGACCGGGCACGGCGACCGCGAGCCCGGCCGGCCACAGACCCTCGGCGTCCGCCTCGGCGACGATCTGCCGTACCAGCACGGTGAGTTCGGCGAGCACAGGCTCGGGGGAGCGGCCGCGGTTCACACCGTGTCGCACGGCACGCGCGCGTATCTCGCCGCGGAGATCGACCGCGCAGACCGCGAGATGGTCGACGC
The DNA here is from genome assembly GCF_033335955.1 of Streptomyces sp. N50. Taxonomy (GTDB): domain Bacteria; phylum Actinomycetota; class Actinomycetes; order Streptomycetales; family Streptomycetaceae; genus Streptomyces. The sequence continues at coordinate 677,801 of NZ_CP137549.1, read as the reverse complement.
CGATCTCCGCGCCGATCCCGGCCGGACCGTGCCCGCTGACGGCGAGCGCCGATCCGGGGCGGCCCACCCGGCCGGGCCGCTCGGGGCCCAGCTCTTCGAGGAGCCCCGACCGGATCAGCTCGTCCACCAGTGTCGACACCGCCGCACGGGTCAGCCCGATGCGTGAGGCCACGGCCGCGCGCGAGAGCGGACCCTCGGCGCTCACCGTGTGCATCACGCGCGCGAGATTGCGCCGACGCATGCCCTGCTGGGTGTCGGGCAGGGCGCGCCCGGACCCGGCGGGGTGTGCCTCGTGCAGCGGTGCGGTCATGCCTCCGTCAGTCCTCGGTCGGTGTGCGTCGACGGGCGGTGTCCGTCTCCCGTTCGTCGTCGATCGATGTGTGTCAGCCGGCGTCCGTCCCCCGTTCGAGCAGCGGAGCCGCGTCGGAGAGTACCCCGGAGATCCTGGCCAGCGTCGCCTCCTCGCGCTCCACGGCGTCCAGCACCGGCCCGGCCGCCGTGTTCCAGCGCCGGGCCACCGCGGCCGGATCCTCACCGGTCAGCAGCCCGGCGGCCTGCGCGGCGGCACCGAGCGCGACCAGTTCCTTCGCCTCGGGAACCTGGACCGGACGCCCGGACAGCCGCCGTACGGTCTCCTGCCAGGCCGTACCCCGGGCGCCCCCGCCGATCAGCAGCAGCGGCGTGGTGCGGTCCGCGTCCTCGTCGAGGACCAGGTCGAGCGCGCCGAGCAGGGCGTGCACGGCACCGTCGTAGGCGGCCTGGAGGAGCTGCCCGCCGGTGGTGTCGTGGCGCAGGCCCGTCAGCAGGCCCGATGCATTGGGGAGGTTCGGGGTGCGCTCGCCGTCCAGGTACGGGAGCAGCGTGACCGAAGTGCCGGGTTCCACCGCTTCCCGGTCCAGGCCCAGCAGGGCGGCGACCCGGTCGACGGCGAGCGTGCAGTTCAGGGTGCAGGCCAGGGGCAGCCAGTCGCCGTGCGCGTCGGCGAAACCCGCGACCGTGCCGGACGGGTCGGCGGGGCGGTGCTTCGACACCGCGTACACGGTGCCCGACGTGCCGAGGCTGAGCACGGGGTGGCCGGGACGCAGCCCGAGACCCAGCGCGGCGGCCGCGTTGTCGCCGGTGCCGGGGGCGACCAGGGTGCCCTTGGAGAACGGCAGGTCGTGGCAGTCGCGCACGGTCCCGGCCACCTCGCCCGGCCGCACCACCCGGGGCAGCAGCGCCGGGTCGAGCCCGACATGCCGCAGGATCTCCTCGTCGTACGACTCGGTCCCCGAGGCCCACCAGCCGGTGCCGGAGGCGTCGCCCCGGTCGGTGGTGCCCTGTCCGGTGAGCCGCTCGGTGAGGTAGTCGTGGGGGAGGCGCACGGCCGCCGTGGCGCGCACCGCCTCCGGCTCGTGCTCGGCGAGCCAGGCCCACTTCGTGACCGTGAAGGAGGCTCCGGGCACGCTGCCGGTGCGCTCCGCCCAGGCCTTCGGGCCGCCCAGTTCCTCGATCAGTCGGCGGGCCTGCGGCGCGGAGCGCACGTCGTTCCACAGCATCGCCGGGCGTACCGGCTCGCCCTGGGCGTCCAGGGTGACCAGGCCGTGCTGTTGGCCGCCGATCGACACCGCGGCCGCCTCGTGAGCGGCGTCCCCGCACTGGCGCAGGGCCTCGCACAGGGCGTCCCACCACTGGCGGGGATCGCTCTCGCGGCCTGCCCCCGAGGAGACGGTGTGCGGCGCCTGGCCACTCGCGACGATCCGTCCGGTGGACACATCGACGACCAGCGCCTTGGTGGACTGGGTGGACGTGTCCACGCCGACGACGAGCGGACCCTCGGCTGCTGACATCGGGCTCTCCCTGTTTTTTCCGCGGCTCTGCGGGCTCTGACCTGGTGTTCTCAAGGCTGTCCGGGGTGCGGTGACCCGTACCCCACTCCTTCAGGGACACGTTGTCCCTTCCCAGAGCTGCGTGTGCATACTAATTTGTAAACCGCCATGACGAAATAGTCGCAGCGAAGCAACAAGGAGCCGCGTCATGAACTACCAGCCCACCCCCGAGGACAGGTTCACCTTCGGCCTGTGGACCGTCGGCTGGCAGGGAAGGGACCCGTTCGGCGACGCCACCCGCCGTGCCCTCGACCCCGTCGAGACGGTGCAGCGCCTGTCCGAGCTCGGCGCCCACGGTGTGACCTTCCACGACGACGACCTGATCCCCTTCGGGTCCTCGGACACCGAGCGCGAGTCGCACATCAAGCGCTTCCGCGAGGCCCTCGACGCGACCGGCATGAAGGTGCCGATGGCGACCACCAACCTCTTCACGCACCCGGTCTTCAAGGACGGCGCGTTCACCGCCAACGACCGCGACGTGCGTCGTTACGCCCTGCGCAAGACGATCCGCAACATCGACCTCGCGGTCGAGCTCGGCGCCGAGACCTACGTCGCCTGGGGCGGCCGCGAGGGCGCCGAGTCCGGCGCCGCCAAGGACGTGCGCGTCGCCCTCGACCGCATGAAGGAGGCCTTCGACCTCCTCGGTGAGTACGTCACCGACCAGGGCTACAGCATCAAGTTCGCGATCGAGCCCAAGCCGAACGAGCCCCGCGGCGACATCCTGCTCCCCACCGTCGGCCACGCCCTGGCGTTCATCGAGCGCCTGGAGCGCCCGGAGCTGTACGGCGTCAACCCCGAGGTCGGCCACGAGCAGATGGCCGGGCTCAACTTCCCGCACGGCATCGCCCAGGCCCTGTGGGCGGGCAAGCTCTTCCACATCGACCTCAACGGTCAGTCCGGCATCAAGTACGACCAGGACCTGCGCTTCGGCAACGGCGACCTGCGTGCCGCCTTCTGGCTGGTCGACCTCCTGGAGAGTGCCGGTTACGCCGGCCCGAAGCACTTCGACTTCAAGCCGCCGCGCACCGAGGACCTCGACGGCGTGTGGGCGTCCGCGGCGGGCTGCATGCGCAACTACCTGATCCTGAAGGAGCGTTCGGCCGCTTTCCGCGCCGACCCGGTGGTCCAGGAGGCGCTGCGCGCCTCGCGTCTGGACGAGCTGGCGCAGCAGACCGCGGCGGACGGCCTCAAGTCACTGCTCGCGGACCGCTCGGCCTTCGAGGACTTCGACATCGAGGCGGCGGCCCAGCGCGGGATGGCCTTCGAGCAGCTCGACCAGCTCGCCATGGACCACCTCCTGGGAGCACGCGGCTGACCGCACGCACGCGTGCGTCACATCACTCGCGAGTCCGTTGGTGTGCGTGAGTGCCCGTTCATGACTGGCCCCCGCGCGGAATGCTCCGGAATCATGCGATCCACGGCATGAGCCCGTATCAACCACCGCGCGGGGGTCGCGTCATGACCTCTACGAAGCGACCCTGGACGGTATGGCCAAGCCGCCCGTACCGCCTCGACCGCCCGGGCCTCCAGGCGCCGTCCCGCCTCCGGGAGGCGGCTACGGACCGCCACCTCCCGGAGACTTCGGACAGCCGCCGGGAGGGGACTACGGGGACTACGGACCGCCTCCCCGTAGGCGCCCCCGACCGCTGTTCATCCTGCTCGCCGTGATCGTCGCCGCCGGAGCCGTCACCGTCATCGTGCTGATGGCTTCCGGGGGACATGACTCACCGGACAAGAAGGCGCCCGCCGAGAGCAGTTCGGGCGCGAGCCGGAGCCCGTCCCTCACCCTCCCGACGAAACTTCCCACCAGCCTGCCGACCAAGCTCCCGACCGCGCTTCCGTCGAACCTCCCCTCGGAGCTGCCGAGCGAGGTTCCCAGCGACATCGAGTCACTGCTCCCGTCCCTGTTCGGCTAGCCGCTTCCGGAAGTCGACGGACACTCAGATGCCGTGCGGCAGCTTCAGGTACACCAGAGTCGTCTTGATGCCGCTGTCGATCAGCCGCCCCTGCGCGTCGAACGCACCCGCTCCGTCCGTCATCCCGAAGTCGTTGTCATTGATCAGGGCGAGCGTGTCGTGATCCACGCGCGCGATGCCCTCGATCTTCTGCGGCACCCCGGAGACGGTCCCCAGGTCGACGACCAGCTTCTTGGCCAGCACCGGGACACCTGCGGCGGCCGGGGCGTCGAGCTGCTCCAGTGACGGGGACGTCGTGTCGTCGTCGTAGCGACCGCCGAGGATGTTCGACTTGCGCCCCAGCTCGACCAGTTGGAGCCGGGCCGCCTTGTCGGTGCGCTCCTCGACGAGCAGTCGGTCGTCGCCCACGGCGACCACCGAGGAGATCTTGAGCTCGGAGGTGTCGTCCTCGCTGGGGTCGACCACGTTCACCGGGTCGAAGCAGTACGCGTACTCCGCCGTGACCGCCCTCTTCTTTGTGGAGAAGCGCACCAGGCGGGTGTTGAGCGACGCGTCCCCGGCGTCCCCGTCCGGCAGCGACAGCGGGCTCTGCAGGGCCATCACCAGGTCACCGCTGGGCAGTTGGGCGAGCCCCTCGAAGCCGCGGTTGATCTTCCGGTGCAGCAGGACGGCCGGCAGCGCCTCCACCACCGGGTAGTCGGTACCCGTCAGATGCAGTCCCTTGGGCACGTACCGCGTGAGCACCTTGCCGCGCGCGGAGACATGCACCAGGGAGGGCCCGTATTCGTCGACGAGCCAGAAGGATCCGTCCCCGGCCCGCACGATGCCTTCTGTGTCCAGCCCGTTCGGGTTGTACGACAGTGCCGTCTGCGCGTCGTAGGAGTACGGCGCCTCGTCGCGTCCCTGCTGGTTCGACAGCCCGGTGACGGCCTTCCCGGAGGACGTGGTGATCGGGATGGCGTCCAAGACCTTCACAGTGTCCCCGGAGACACGGATCTTCACGATCGCCGGGTCGAAACCGGGCACGGGGAACGTACGGCGCTTGGTCCCGCTGACCTTGATCTGGCCGTTGGGCCCGCGGTCGGTGATCGTCCAGTACTCGCCCTTGCGGCCCGCCGGGTAGATGTCGCTGCCGATACCGCCGAGAGGGCGACCACCACGGCGAGCGGAACGCCCGCCGCGACGGGACGACGGACGTGGCGTCGGACGAGGTCGTGCGGGGACATCGGGCCTCCTGAGGACAAGTTGGCTGACAGCGGCCAGAGTTGGTGCTCATGGGGAACGGTGCTTGGCGGTGAGGTGAATCCGGAGTGTCGGCCGATTGTCGGGCGGGCGTGGCATTCGTGACGGGCGGCAGGGAACCCGATCGCCATCCGTTTTTGCGGCAGTGGCCTGTCCGACGAACCGGTGGTCCACGAGCAACGCGCGACTGAACTGCGCCGCGCCATCGCCGTGTTCGACGGTCCCACACCGGTCAGTGGAACTGCAGCGCACGCGCGCGTGCTGACCGTTCCGGCGTCCTGGGACGCTTGACCGACCGTCCGGCGCGTTACCACGAACTCGGCGTGGCCTTACTCGGCGGCACCACGCTCGCGTCCGTCGCCGCGGCAGGCATCGTCGAGGGACTGGGAGCCGGAACCCTGTCTCGGGCGACGGCGGCGTTCCGCGCACACCGGGAGCCGTTCTACCCAGGAGGCTGGGTTTTCTCGGCGTACTGACACAGCAGGCGGGGAGAGCGTCTACTGGGCCGCGCCGAACCACTTGGGCAGTCGGCTGACGAGATCCTCCTGGTCGTCGCCGATCCAGGCCACGTGGCCGTCCGGCCGTAGGAGCACCGCGGGTGCATCCAGTTCCTCGCTGACGTCGACTACGTAGTCGACGCGGTCCGCCCAACCCGCGGCCGAGAGCCGGCCGGTCTGGTCGAGCAGGAGTCCTCGGCCTGCGTGCATCAACTCGTAGAGGTGCCCCTGCTTCAGCTTCACGTCCCGTAGTCGCCGACCGAGGAGCTCATGGCCCTCGCCGAAGTCGTAGCGGATCCCGATCGCGGTGATCATCTCGGTCACATACTGGTTCACCGCCTCGAAGTCCATCAGCGTCGAGAACAGTTCCCGTAGTGCGGTCGGACCGGGATCGGTCCCCAGGAGCGTGATCTGCGCGCGCGTGTTGGCGATGACTCGGGCGCCTACAGGGTGTCGCTCGATGTGATAGGTGTCCAACAATCCCTCCGGTGCCCAGCCGTTGACCGCGGCGGCCAGCTTCCAGCCGAGGTTGAACGCGTCCTGCACACCCAGGTTGAGCCCCTGCCCGCCGGTCGGCGGATGGATGTGTGCCGCGTCGCCGGCCAGCAGGACCCGGTCGACCCGGTAGCGCTCGGCCTGCCGGGTGGCGTCGCCGAAGCGGGACAGCCAGCGCGGCGAGTGCACACCGAAGTCGGTGCCCGCGACGGCCCGTAGCCGCTGCTTGAAGTCGTCGAGGGTCGGTGCGGTCGCACGGTCCTCGGCAACGCCGTCGGCGGGCACGACGACGCGGTACACGCCGTTCTCGCCGGGACTGACGCCGAACCGTAGTTGGGTCCTGCGGACCTCCTCGACGACCGCGGCAATCGTGGCGGGATCCTCGGCCACCTCCATTTCGCCCAGCAGCGTCTCGACCGTCGCGGGCTCCCCGGGGAAGCCGACGCCCAGGAGTTTGCGCACCGTGCTGCGGCCGCCGTCGCATCCGACGACGTAGCGCGAGCGCAACTGCGAGCCGTCAGCCAACTCGACGGTCACCCCGTCCTCGGCCTGACCCAACCCGACCACTTCGCAGCCGCGCCGGATCTCCGTACCGAGTTCGACGGCGCGCTCCTCCAACAGCCGCTCCGTGACCGGCTGCGGGGTGGCGACGCCGTACGGGTGAGCCGTGTCGGACCGGTCCGGCCACGGCTTGACGATGCCTCCGAAGAGACCGCCCGCCTGGAACTTCTCACTGACCGCGAGGAACCGGTCCAGGAGGCCGCGCTGGTCCATGATCTCGACACTGCGCGCGTGCAGACCCTGTCCGCGGGACTCCCCGGTCGGCTCGGTCAACCTCTCCAGCACGACCACGTGCACGCCGTGCAGCCGCAACTCGCACGCCAGCATCAAGCCGGTCGGTCCGCCGCCGACCACGATCACGTCAATCATCAGAACGCCCGCCCAACGAGATTGGTTTCCGGTCCGCCGATCCGTGGACCTGTGCTCACGAATCTTTCGTTTCCGCAGGTCCCGGCCTCGGGCAGCCATTTTGCGGGACGCCCTGGGCCTTGCCGCAAGCCCCCAGCTGCGCTATACGTTGGGTGTGGCAAGGAGTGGATGAGCTCCTTGCCATCGCCTGTTTCCGGGCGCCTCTCCGCAAGCTCGTGACTCCGGGGACCGTGTCGGCAAGGGTGTCGTCAACCCCCCTGTGAGGACCCGGCTGACCCCCGTACGAACACGGGGGGTTCCGTCATGGTCGCGACCGGTCACCGATTCGTACGTTTGCTCAGGTCAGCCCGTTGCCTGAGAGAGCCGGAGACCGGACATGTCCCAGACCACCGCAGTCATCGGCGCGCACGATCCGGGGGATGAGGTCGCGGCGCCCCCGGGAAGCGAGTTCGCGCCCCTCCTGCGCGCGGTCAAGGGCAGAGGCCTGCTGGAGCGGCGGTATGCCTGGTACGCGCGCTGCATCGCCGCCAACGCCCTCGCGCTGGGCGGCATCGTCACGGGCATCGTCCTGATCGGCGACTCCTGGCTGACGCTGCTCCTGGCCCCGCTGCTCGCCGTGTTCGGTGCCCGGACGGCCTTCATAGGCCATGACGCGGGCCACTCCCAGATCGCCGGCGGAAAGGCCGTCAACCGCCTCATCGGCCTGATCCACGGCAACCTGCTGTTGGGGATGAGCTACTCCTGGTGGAACGACAAGCACAACCGCCACCACGCCAACCCCAACCACATCGACAAGGACCCGGACGTCGTCGCCGACATCCTCGTCTTCACGGGCGATCAGGCCAAGGACCGTTCAGGGTTCCGGCGTTGGCTCACGCGCAACCAGGCGTGGCTGTTCTTCCCGCTCACGCTGCTGGAAGGCGTCGCCCTCAAGGTCCACGGTTTCCAGGATCTGCGGCGCCAGCCCCGGCGCGAGCGGATCGTCGAAGGCGCTCTTCTGGTGGGTCATGTCGTGGCCTACGCGACGCTGCTGCTCATGTCGATGTCCCCGGGGAAGGCACTCGCGTTCGCCGCGCTGCACCAGGCGCTGTTCGGCCTGCACCTCGGCCTGGCCTTCGCGCCCAACCACAAGGGCATGGAGATGCCGGACCCGAACGGCGAACGGTGGGGCCATCTCCGTCGTCAGGTCCTCACCTCGCGGAACATCCGCGGCGGCGTCCTGACCGACTGGTTCCTCGGCGGCCTCAACTACCAGATCGAACACCACCTCTTCCCGAGCATGCCGCGGCCCAATCTGCGGCGCGCGCAACCCCTGGTGCGCGCCCACTGTCAGGATGTGGGTATCCCCTACGTGGAGACGGGGCTCGTCGACTCCTACCGGCAGGCCCTGCGCCACCTTCACGAGGTGGGGGAGCCGCTGCGCGTGGAGTGGACGGAGTGACGGAACAGCCGACGGCCCGGATACCAGTAGGGGAAGCGCCTCAGGGATGTCTCAGGGTCGCGATCCGGAACTGTGAGGAGCGCGGACCCGTTTTCAGATCAGAGAGCGGCTGCGGCCGCGGAGGAGGCGACATATGTCGAGGAACGCGAAGATCGCCGTAGGAGGTGTGGCGGTCGGACTGATCCTGTTGATCTGGCTGCCCTGGTGGGTTTCATTCCTGATCGTCGTGGGGGTGCCGGCGGCCGCATATCTCACGCTGGACCCCTCGCAGCGGCGTCGGCTGCGCCGCGTGGCAGGCAAGGAGATCGGCCGCTGACGCACCGATGTCCGGCTGCGTTCCCGGGTGGTGTTACGGGAGCAGAGCACAGCACAGCGCCGTTCGCGGGGACTGCCGACAACAGCCCTGCGGACGGCGTGCGGCCGAGCACCGTCCACGAACCGGGCTCTTCTCGTAGACCCGGTCGATCGACGGTGCCCGGGCGTTCGGCCCCCGAACGCCCGGATCCACGCCCAAGGGCTCAACTCGGCCGTACGGCCAGCTTGTCGAGTGCTTCCAGGAGGCCAGGAAGCTCGGGGCCCCGACCGACCGGCAGGACCTCGCCCGGCTCGTCGTCGAGCAGGACGAACGCTATGTCGTCGGTCCGGGCCACCAACGACCAGCCGGGGCCGTCGGCGCGCAGCGTGCGTGCGTCGCCCGGTGCGAAGGACGATCTGACGCGGCCCAGGGGCGGCGGGGTGTCGACGTACGCGCGGACCTCCGTCAGTACCCGACGGACGCCGCTGTGGCCCGCCTGAGGGCCTTCCCCGGCGCCGCCGGCGGAGGTGCCGTCCGAGGCGTTGTCGTCCGGCGGTGTTCCGTCCGCCTCGGAGGCGGAGTCGGGGGTGGCCGCGTCGCCGGTGGCGTCTGCGGCGGCCTTGTCCGTCTTCGACGCGTCGCCCGCCCCGTGCTGGGCCTTCTCGGCCTCCTGAACCTCCTGCGTAGAGAAGGTCGAGTCGTCGATCTGCTCGCGCCACAGGGCCCACTGCAGCGCGATCTCGTCGGCACCCAGCCGTCGTTGCGCCGGACCCCAGACGGTGGTGTCCGGCGGAGTCAGCGGCGGCCGGTCCACGAGATCGGGGTCCGGATCGTGCGGCGCGGGCACGTTGGGAGCCGCGACGGCGACCGCGAGCGGCCAGCCCGGCAGGGCGGCGACCACCGTGCGCTCGCTCGGCGACAGGTCGTACTCCATGCCGCAGTCCCAGGACGCGATGGCGACCGCGACCAGCGACACGTCGTCGACGACGACGGTCCACCGCGACCCGTCGCCGTCCTGGCCGAGAACCAGGCCGTACCCGTCGGCGAGCGGCGCCATACCGAGCGCCGCACAGGCCTCCGGGTAGTCGTCGCCCAGCACACTCGGGAACTTCGCGGGCGTCAGCAGCACCGCCGTGAGCACATAGAGCGCATCGTCCTCGGCGGCGACGGCCTCTTCATCCGTGTCGGCCATCCCAGCCTCCCCATTATTCGTCCAACCGCGCGCACCCTAGTGTGCGCGGAAGCCGCTTGTCACGACTCCCAAGTACACCCGGAGCTGCAGTTTTCCGGCTGGACAGGGCGAAATGACCTCCAGCAACCGAACTGTCAGGCCGCAGGGAGCCCAAGAAGCGCCCGAGCCACCGTCCTTGGCGACTCGTCACGCTCCCTGGCGAGCGCGACGACGGCCCGGCAGGCCAGCTCGCTCACCCCGAAGGACAGCGCCTCCGGCGACACCCAGCCCGCGGCCTCGTCGATCCGATCCTGGTCGTCCTCCGCACGGGCCGAGACATAGACGGCCGCTGCCTCGAAGAGGTTGTGCGGGCGCCGCTGCGGGCCGCTGCCCGGCTCCGTGCGCGTGGCGGTGAGAAATCTGGCGAAGGTCTTGCGGGGCCTGTCGAACATGCTGACCACCTTCCCCTGCGTGGTTCTCCGTCGTCGCTGACCGTTCATCTACTGCTACCCAACGTAGAGTTGGAGGTGCGGTGACAGAAAGGGGACGGTGCGGTGAAGCGCATCGGACGCCCCGCGTGGAAGCGGGTCAGACCCCGAGGGGGCGCATGACCCGCGCGCGGGCTCAGCTCTCGCGTGCGGCCAGTGCCAGGAAGCGGGTGTCCTCGTCCGCGTACGACGTCATGCGCCACCCCGAACCGGCCAGCAGCGGACGGAGATTGGGCTCCGCGCGCAGGTCGTCCGGCGTGATCTGCCGCCCCTGACGGGCCGCCAGCGCCGCCCGGCCGATCGGATGGAACAGGGCCAGCGTGCCGCCAGGGCGCACCACACGCGCCAACTCCCGCAGATTCTCCCCGGGTTGGGGTAGATGAGCGATCAGGCCCGCCGCGAACACGGCGTCGAGCGATTCCGGCCGCAGCGGCAACGCGGCCACGTCGGCGAGCAGCAACTGCCCCTCACGGCCGCGTCCGGCCCGTACGGCGGCCTCCAGCATGGCCGGGGTCAGGTCGGCCCCGACCACCACTCCGGAGCGCCCCACGGCCGCACGGAGCGGCGGCAGCGCGCGTCCCGTCCCGCAGCCCGCGTCGAGCACCCGGTCTCCCGCACGCAGCCCGAGTTCGGCGACCGCGGCGGCATAGGCGGGGCCGTCGTCCGGGAAACGGCTGTCCCAGTCCGCGGCGCGCGCACCGAAGAACTCCTGGACGTGTGTGTGGTCGTCGCTCATGTTCCGCATGATCCCTCACCGACACGGATGGCGCTTCGGTGCACACGTTCGAGCGTGACGCGGTCGTTCAGGCACCTCTCCGCGTCAGATTGCAACACTTTTCGAAATGCGCCCCCTTTGTGCACCCGTGCCCCTACTAGCGTCCCCTGGTCATGGGACACCTGGACCACGCCACCTTCGGCTGGCTGACCCCCGTGCTGTCATACGTGATGGCCTGCATGGGCTCCGCGCTCGGGTTGCGCTGCACCGTTCGCGCGCTCGGCGCCACCGGCCGGTCGCGCCGCAACTGGCTCATCACCGCGGCCTCCGCGCTCGGCACCGGCATCTGGACCATGCACTTCGTGGCCATGCTCGGCTTCGGCGTCACCGGCACCGACATCCGCTACGACGTACCACTGACCATGCTCAGCCTCCTCGTCGCCATGGTCGTCGTCTGCGCGGGCGTCTTCGCGGTCGGCTACGGCCGCGACCGGAGCCGTGCGCTCTTCCTCGGCGGCCTCACCACCGGCCTGGGCGTCGCGAGCATGCACTACCTGGGCATGGCGGCGATGCGCTTGCACGGTGACGTGAGCTACGACCCGATGCTCGTCGGGCTCTCCGTGCTCATCGCCGTCGTCGCGGCGACCGCGGCCCTGTGGGCGGCCCTCAACATCAAGTCGCCCGTAGCCGTCACCGCGGCCTCACTCGTCATGGGAGCGGCCGTCAGCAGCATGCACTACACCGGCATGTTCGCGGTCCGCGTGCACGTCACGCCCTCCGGAGCGGTCCTGCCCGGCGCCACGGCGATGCAGTTCATCTTCCCCCTCGCCGTGGGTCTCGGGTCCTACCTGTTCCTGACCTCGGCATTCGTCGCGCTGTCTCCGACCACGGGGGAACGCGAGGCCACCGCCTCTGCCCAGCGGCCGGTCGAGAGCGTCGCCCGCTAGCCCCGCCCGCGCAGCACGCCCTTGAGAACCACTTCCGAGCGAGGAGGCCATGCGTACCCCCCGTAGGACCCCGAGAGCCGGCGTCGAGACGCCGCCCGTGCGCGGTCGTCGCGCGCACGCCGGACCACCCGCCGACGAACTCTTCGACGAGCCCCTGGACGCCCCGTCGGAGGACATACCCCCGCGCGCGGGACGGTGGCGGATGCGTCCGCGCACCGTACGAGCCAAGATCGTCTGCCTTCTGATGGTGCCGGTCGTCTCCCTGCTCGCCCTGTGGGCGTACGCCACTGTCAGCACCGCTCAGGACGTCTCCCGGCTACGGCAGTTGCAGCGCGTGGACTCCGCGGTGCGCAGCCCCGTAGCGGACGCCGTCGCGGCACTGCAGGCCGAGCGGTCGGCCGCCGTGCGTTACGCGACCGACCCCGAGGCCGAGCAGAGCGGAGACCTGAAGAAGCTCGCGGCGAGCACGGACCGGGCAGTCGCCCGGTTGCGGCTCGGCGACCACAACACCGTTGCCGACGGCGAGGAACTGCCCGCCGGAGTCGCCCGCCGCCTGAAGACCTTCGTCACCGGAGCCGAGCAACTGCGCTCGCTGCGCGCCGATGTGCTCAGCCACCGCGCGGGATGGGACGAGACCTACGGGCAGTACACGAAGACCATCGCGACGGCCTTCTCCGTGGGCGGGGCGCTCACCGGGATCCAGGACGCCGACCTGGGATCCGACGCGCGCGTGCTCCTCGAGTTCTCCCGGGCCGGGGAATCGCTGTCCCAGGAGGACGTCATTCTGGCCGTCGCCCGTCTCGACGGCAGGCTCGACGGGGAGCGGCTGAAGCTGTTCACCGGCGCCGTCGACACCCGACGCACCCTCACCGACTCCGCCGTCGAGGACCTGCGCGGCTCCGAACGCGCCGCCTGGCAGCACCTCGCCGACACCAGCGACTACGCCGCGGTCGGCACGGTCGAGGACAAGGTCCTCGCCACCAACTCGGCCACCAGGGCGATCGCCGCGGCTCCGGATTCCACCTGGAACAACGCGCACGCACGCGTGCAGGACGGCATGCGCACCATCGAGTCGGACGCGGGCAGCGGGGTCGCCGACCGCGCCGATCCGTTCACCCGCGGGCTGCTCACCTCCGCCGGTGCCGCGGTCCTGCTCGGACTCGCCGCCGTCATCGCGTCGCTCGTCATCTCGGTGCGCATCGGACGCGGACTCGTCGTCGAACTCGTGAGCCTGCGCAACGACGCCCTCGGGATCGCCCGCCACAAACTCCCCGAAGCCATGCGGAGACTGCGCGCGGGGGAGGAGATCGACATCAGGGCGGAAGCCCCGCCCGGGTCGCCGGCGGAGGACGAGGTCGGACAGGTCGTCGAGGCCCTGAGCACCGTGCACCGCGCGGCTCTGCGGGCCGCCGTCGAACGCGCCGAACTCGCCAGCGGCATCTCCGGGGTCTTCGTCAACCTCGCCCGCCGCAGCCAGGTCCTGGTGCACCGTCAACTCAGCCTGCTGGACAGCATGGAGCGCCGCTCCGAGGACCCGAACGAACTGAGCGACCTCTTCCGCCTCGACCACCTCACCACCCGTATGCGACGGCACGCCGAGAGCCTGATCATCCTCTCCGGAGCGGCACCCGGCCGGGCCTGGCGCATGCCGGTCTCCTTGACCAACGTCGTCCGCGCGGCCGTCTCCGAGGTCGAGGACTACGCGCGCGTGGAGGTACGCCAACTCCCCGAGGCGTCCGTCGTCGGCGCGGCCGTCGCCGACCTCACACACCTGCTCGCCGAGATCGTGGAGAACGCGGCCCAGTTCTCGCCACCGCACACACGCGTGCGGGTCACCGGCGAACCCGTCGGCAACGGCTACGCCGTAGAGGTCGAGGACCGCGGCCTCGGCATGGGCACGGAGTCCCTGGGCGACGCCAACCGCCGCATCGAACAGTCCGAGGCCCTCGACCCCTTCGACAGCGACCGCCTCGGCCTCTTCGTGGTGAGCAGGCTCGCCGCCCGCCACGGCATCAAGGTCCACCTGCGGACCTCGCCCTACGGCGGTACGACTGCGGTCGTCCTGTTGCCGACGGCGCTGCTGCACGGCGGTGCGGCGGAGCGTGCTCCGCGCGCGGCGGTCGAGGACGGGGAGCGGGCCGTGGAACGCGAGTACGCGCGCGTACCCACCGCACCCCAGCACCAGGAGTCCGTCCCGGCCTCGGCCGACCGGCCCGCCCTGGCGGTCTCCGCACGGGCCGCCGCGGAGTCGGCGAACGACACCCCGCCCCCCGGAGTCACCACCTTGCGACTGCACCGTCCCCCCGAGGACACCGAAGGGACCGACGAGAACGACGACCTTCCCCGTCGCGTACGCCAGGCACACCTGGCCCCCCAGCTCCGCGAACAGCCCACCGCGGAACGGGAACAGGCGCCGGCCGTCCCGCGCGACGAGCACCGCACCCCGGAGGTCGTACGGGACCGGATGGCGGCCTACCGCGAAGGCTGGACGCGCGGCGGCGGCAGACAACCGGGCCGCGGTGCCACCCCAGGCCCCGCAACGGGCAGCGACAGCAGCGAAGGAGACCCCGCGTGATCCAGGACCCGAGCATGAGGGCCGCCCAGCGGTCCGGCGAACTCGACTGGCTGCTGGACGACTTGGTGCTGCGCGTGAGCGAAGTACGGCATGTCGTGGTGCTCTCCAACGACGGCCTGGCAGTCGGTGCGTCGACCGACCTCAAGCGCGAGGACGCCGAACACCTCGCCGCGGTCGCCTCCGGATTCCACAGCCTCGCCAAGGGCGCGGGGCGGCACTTCGGAGCCGGCGGAGTACGGCAGACCATGGTGGAGATGGACGACGGATTCCTGTTCGTGGCCGCGGCCGGGGACGGTTCCTGCCTCGCCGTCCTCACTGCCGTCACGGCCGACATAGGCCTGGTGGCGTACGAGATGGCGCGGCTGGTCAAGCGCGTCGGCGAGCACCTCTACACGCCGCCGCGCGTCGGTGCGCGGCCGCCCGCAGCCGGATGAGGCGAGAGGGCGAGCCGCTCCGATGACCGAAGACATGACCGGCGCCCAGCGCGAGCCGGGCAGCCAGTGGTACGACCAGGAAGCCGGGCCTCTGGTCCGCCCTTACGCGATGACGGGCGGACGTACCAAATCAGGCCCTACGGGGGTGCGTTTCGACCTGATCGCGCTCGTCACGCTGGACAAAGGCGCGCCCGGCTTCGCCGACGACACCGGGCTCGGACCGGAACACCGGGCGCTGATCGACCTGTGCCGCCCCGAAACACAGTCCGTCGCCGAACTCGCCGCCGGAGCAGACCTCCCCCTGGGGGTCGTCCGGGTACTTCTGGGCGACCTCCTGGAGCTCGGCTGCGTCACCGTCAGCCGTCCGGTGCCGCCCGCGCAGCTGCCCGACGAACGGATTCTGCGCGAGGTGATCGAGGGACTACGGGCACTGTGACGAAACTTCAGAACCACTCGAACGCGTACGACGCCGACTTGCGCACCCTTTCGCTCACCGAACGAGTGCGAGGCGGTCACATCGGGCAAATAGCGGTCCAACCGCCCAGGGTGAGGCCGCACTTGCCAGGATGCGTATCCACGGACGTCGTGCGTTTCCGGCACTCCCGAGAGAAGTGATCGATGGTCTCCGAGCACTCCGACGCCGAGGACGGCGAGACGACCGCCCTGGCGTTGAAGATCCTGGTCGCCGGCGGATTCGGCGTGGGCAAGACCACCATGGTGGGCGCGGTCAGCGAGATCAGGCCGCTGCGCACCGAGGAACTGCTCAGCGAGGCCGGTCAGTTGGTGGACGACACCGACGGCGTGGACCAGAAGGTCACGACGACCGTCGCCATGGACTTCGGCCGCATCACCATCAGGTCCGGCCTCTCCCTCTACCTGTTCGGCACACCGGGCCAGGATCGCTTCTGGTTCCTGTGGGACGAACTGTCGCAGGGCGCCCTGGGGGCCGTGGTCCTCGCGGACACCCGGCGACTCGAGGACTGCTTCCCCGCGGTCGACTACTTCGAGCACCGGCACATCCCGTTCGTGGTGGCCGTCAACTGCTTCACGGGCGCCCGCAGTTACGGCGCCCGCGACGTCTCCCGCGCGCTGGACCTCGACCAGGGGACGCCCGTGGTTCTCTGCGATGCCCGCGACCGCGACTCGGGGAAGGAGGTGCTGATCCGGCTCGTCGAGTACGCAGGGCGGATGCACACCGCCCGCATGCTCGACTCGGTGGGCTGACGGGCGCATCTCACTCCGAAATGCCCTTCTGCGCCAGCACCTTCTCGACCGTGACGCGGACGAGGAGTTCGCCCGGGACCCCGTTGCGGGCACCGAACTCCTCGGCGCGCTCCTCGCCCATGTACCGGGCCCCGATCCGGGCGGCCCAGTACCGGAGTTCACCTGGCTCCTCCGACAACTCGGCGCGTCCCTGCAGCACCACGAAGCCGAACGGCGGCCGATCGTCGTCCACACACAGGGCGACTCGCCCGTCACGGGCAAGATTGCGCCCTTTTACCGTTTCCTTCGCGGTGTTGAACACCACATCGTCCCCGTCCAGCAGGAACCAGATCGGTGCCACATGAGGGCTCCCATCGGCGCGTACGGTCGACAGCTTGCCGGTGCGCGTGCCGAGCGAGACGAAGGCCCGCCATTCCTCGTCGGTCATCTTCTGTGCCATGCCCCTATCCTCCTTGCCCGGGCGACGGAGGTGGGGAAGGCTGACGGGAGATCCTCCGGCCAGGGGGAGAGGCGACACGGGGAGGCCGGAACATGGCACAGAACCAGGGACTGAGCTGGCTGCTGGACGATCTGACCGAGCGCGTCGAGCACGTACGCCACGCCCTGGTCCTGTCCAACGACGGACTGGTGACGGGCGCGAGCACGGGCCTGCGCCGCGAGGACGCCGAACACCTCGCCGCCGTCTCGTCCGGACTGCACAGCCTGGCCAAGGGCTCGGGACGCCACTTCGGCGCGGGCGGCGTGCGACAGACGATGATCGAGTTCGACGACGCCGTCCTGTTCGTCACCGCCGCGGGGAGCGGCAGCTGTCTGTGCGTCCTCAGCGGCGCGGACGCGGACATCGGCCAGATCGCCTACGAGATGACCCTCCTCGTCAACCGCGTCGGCGAACACCTCGGCGTGGACGCCCGACAGCCCGAGCGGACCCCGGTCACAGAGCTCTGACCTGCAACTTCACCGGCCTCCGCAGAGTTATCCACAGGCCTGCCACGAGATCTGCCGATCCGGTTACGGTTTGTTCATCGCAAATGCACACAGCGTGAGCATTGGACTCCGCGGGGGAGATCGACCATGGCAGGAAACACCATCACCCAACCGTCCGACCTTTCGTGCACGCCCGGTCGGGCGGCACGGGAACTCGGGCTCAAGCGAGGCGAGTTCGACCTCGCCGTACATCTCGGACGCATCCGCACCGCGCCCGACGAAGGCGGTGGCGGCCGACGCGTCGCCCACACCGAGATCGACCGACTGCGCTCGGTGGACGGATTCCCCGAAACACTCCTGCAAACCGTCAGGACCGTGGGCACCACGGACGGCGCGGCCCTCATGGAGGTCACCCCTGCCAGGTTCACCCGCCTCGCCCGGCTGGGACTGGTGGTGCCGGTGAAGTTTTATCTGAACCGCTACCGGGCCGTGGTCTGGCTCTATCTCGCCGAAGAACTACGGCAGTTCGCGGCCGACAAGAACCACACCGCCCTGCTGAACGGCCGTACACCCGAGGGAATGCGGGACCAGCTGCAAGAGGGCCTGGACCTACGGCCCCGGAACTGGCGCGGACGGCATCTCGGGTTCCTGCTCCGCCAGGCCGACGGCCCGTGGGAGCGCGCCGGAGCCCTCGCCTCGCTGCTCGATCCCGTCCAGGTCGCGGAGATCGTCCAGGACCCCTACGAGCGCGCCTACTTGAACCACTTCCGGCCCGACCCGCCCGCCCACGGGGCTCCGGGCTCGCCCGCCGCCCACCTCGCCGATCGGATCATGACGGCGCAGGACCCGGACGAGATCAGCTGGCTGCGGGCGGATCTGGCCCAGGTGCTGGACGAGGCACGCGGCCACCGCCCCGCACCACGACCGACAGCCGAACCGACCGCGCCGCAGCCAGCCGTCGGACGCGCCGCGCCGCGACCGATCGCCGAACCGACTGCACCACGACCGACCGTCGAACCGGCCGGATCGCCGGCGATCGCCGGACCCGTCGGACCATCGTCGTCCCTGAGCGAGCACCCGCCGGAGCGGGAGCCGGCGCCGGAACCCGAGCGATCACGCCGCATGCTGGGCTGGCTGCGCCGCAGAAGCGCGTGAGCTGCGGCGCGGCACGTCCACCAGTCACAGCGCTCTGAACAGCCCTTCCTGGACGACCGAGACGAGCAGGCGTCCCTCCAGGTCGTAGATGCGCCCGCGGGCCAGACCGCGGCCGCCCGTCGCGATCGGGGACTCCTGGTCGTACAGGAACCACTCGTCCGCGCGGAACGGCCGGTGGAACCACATGGCGTGGTCCAGCGACGCCATGTCGAAGTTCCGCGGTCCCCACAGGGGTTCGACGGGGATGCGGACGGCGTCCAGGAGCGTCATGTCGCTGGCGTACGTGAGCGCGCAGGTGTGCACCAGCGGATCGTCGCCGAGCGGCCCGACCGCGCGCATCCACACCGCGCTGCGCGGCTCGGCGTCCTTGATCTCCTCGGCGCTCCAGCGCAGCCCGTCCGCGTACCGGATGTCGAAGGGCTGACGGCGTGCCATCCGCTCCAACTGCTCGGGCAGCACGCCCAGATGGGCCCGGACCTCCTCCGACACCGTCGGCAGGGACTCCGGGTCCGGGACCTCGCGAGGCGGCAGCTGGTGCTCGAACGGACCTTGCTCAGGCTTGTGGAAGGAGGCGGTGAGATTGAAGATCGTGCGGCCCTGCTGTACGCCGGTGACCCGGCGGGTGGTGAACGACCGCCCGTCCCGCACCCGCTCGACCTGGTACACGATCGGCACGCCCGGTCGGCCCGGGCGCAGGAAGTACGCGTGCAGCGAGTGCACCGGCCGGTCGCCCTCCGTGGTGCGCCCCGCGGCGACCAGCGCCTGGCCCGCGACCTGGCCGCCGAAGACCCGCTGGAGGGACTCGTGCGGGCTGCGGCCACGGAAGATGTTGACCTCGATCTGCTCCAGGTCGAGCAGGTCGACGAGCCGCTCTGCCGGGTTCGTCATGGGTGGGATTCTCCTGTGCTCACAGCTGGCCGACGTCGGTGACACGGACGACCGCACGGCCCTCCGTGTCGGAGGCCGCGAGGTCGATCTCCGCGCTGATGCCCCAGTCATGATCGCCGTTCGGGTCGGCGAAAATCTGCCGAACGCGCCACAGGTTGTGCTGGGGCTCCTCCTCGATGAGCAGGAGCTTGGGCCCGCGGGCGTCGGGGCCGGTGCCGAGGTCCTCGTACTCGTCCCAGTACTTGTCCATCGCCTCGCCCCAGGCGTCCGCGTCCCAGCCCGCCTCGGCGTCCAGCTCGCCCAGTTCGTCGACATGGTCGAGGGCGGCGAGTTCGACGCGGCGGAACATCGCGTTGCGCACCAGGACACGGAAGGCACGCGCATTCGCGGTCACCGGCTTGACCTGGTCAGCCTTCTCCTGGGCCTCCTCGGCGGTCATCTCCGCCGGGTTCGCCAACTGCTCCCACTCGTCCAGCAGGCTGGAGTCGACCTGGCGCACCATCTCGCCGAGCCAGGCGATCAGATCCTCCAGGTCCTCGGACTTGAGGTCGTCCGGGACGGTGTGGTCGAGGGCCTTGAAGGCGCCGGCGAGGTAGCGCAGCACGATGCCCTCGGTGCGGGCCAGCTCGTAGTACGAGGTCAACTCCGTGAAGGACATGGCCCGTTCGTACATGTCACGGATCACGGACTTCGGGGACAGCGGGTGGTCGCCGACCCACGGGTGGCTCTTGCGGTACGTGTTGTACGCGTGGAAGAGCAACTCCTCCAGCGGCTTGGGGTAGCTGACGTCCTGGAGGCGCTCCATGCGGTCCTCGTACTCGACGCCGTCCGCCTTCATCGCGGCAACGGCTTCACCGCGCGCCTTGTTCTGCTGCGCGGCGAGGATCTGCCGCGGGTCGTCCAGCGTGGACTCGACCACGGACACCATGTCCAGCGCGTACGACGGCGATTCGGGGTCCAGCAGCTCGAACGCGGCGAGCGCGAAGGTCGACAGCGGCTGGTTGAGGGCGAAGTCCTGCTGCAGGTCGACGGTGAGGCGCACGATGCGGCCCTCGGCGTCCGGGGTGTCGAGCTTCTCGACGATGCCGCCGTCCAGGAGCGAGCGGTAGATGGCGATCGCGCGCCGGATGTGCCGCAACTGCTGCTTGCGCGGCTCGTGGTTGTCCTCCAGGAGGTGCCGCATCGCGTCGAAGGCGTTGCCGGGGCGGGCGATCACCGACAGCAGCATCGTGTGCGTGACCCGGAAGCGGGACGTGAGCGGCTCCGGCTCGGAGGTGATGAGCTTCTCGAAGGTGCCCTCCGACCAGCCGACGAAGCCCTCGGGCGCCTTCTTGCGGACGACCTTCCGGCGCTTCTTCGGGTCGTCGCCCGCCTTGGCGAGCGCCTTCTCGTTCTCGACGACGTGCTCGGGGGCCTGCGCGACCACGAGACCCGCCGTGTCGAAGCCTGCGCGTCCGGCGCGGCCCGCGATCTGGTGGAACTCACGGGCACGCAGCGTGCGCACCCGGATCCCGTCGTACTTGGCCAGCGCCGTGAACAGCACGGTGCGGATGGGCACGTTGACACCCACCCCGAGCGTGTCCGTGCCGCAGATGACCTTCAGCAGACCCGCCTGCGCGAGCTTCTCCACCAGGCGCCGGTACTTGGGCAGCATGCCGGCGTGGTGCACACCGATGCCGTGCCGCACGTAACGGGACAGGTTGCGGCCGAACTTGGTGGTGAAGCGGAAGTTGCCGATCAGCTCGGCGATCTGGTCCTTCTCCTCGCGCGAGCTCATGTTGATGCTCATCAGCGCCTGCGCCCGCTCCACGGCCTGCGCCTGGGTGAAGTGCACGATGTAGACCGGCGCCTGCCGGGTCTCCAGCAGTTCGGTCAGCGTCTCGGTGAGCGGGGTCAGCTTGTACTCGTAGGACAGCGGTACCGGCCGGACCGCCGAGCGGACCACCGAAGTGGGGCGCCCGGTGCGGCGGGTGAGGTCCTTCTCGAACATCGCGACGTCGCCGAGCGTGGCCGACATCAGGATGAACTGCGCCTGCGGCAGCTCCAGGATCGGGATCTGCCAGGCCCAGCCGCGGTCCGCCTCCGCGTAGAAGTGGAACTCGTCCATGACGACCTGGCCGACGTCCGCGTGCTTGCCGTCCCGCAGCGCGATCGACGCGAGCACCTCCGCGGTGCAGCAGATGATCGGGGCGTCGGAGTTGACGGACGCGTCGCCGGTCAGCATGCCGACGTTCTCGGTGCCGAACATCTTGCACAGCTCGAAGAACTTCTCCGAGACCAGCGCCTTGATCGGGGCGGTGTAGAAGGTGACCTCGTCCCGGGCCAGCGCCGCGAAGTGCGCACCGGCGGCGATCATGCTCTTGCCGGAGCCGGTGGGCGTCGACACGATCACGTTCGCACCGGAGACCACCTCGATCAGCGCCTCCTCCTGATGGGGGTAGAGCGTGAGACCGCGCTCCCGGGCCCACGACTCGAAGGCTTCGTAGAGGGCGTCGGGATCTGCGGTCGGCGGCAACTGGTCGATGAGGGTCACGACCCCATCTTGCCTGGCGCCGTGGCCGATGGGGGAATCGGCTGCGGAGACGAAGATCGCTACCGCTACGCTGTGTCGCCGACAGAGTGTCAGGGCGCCCGAGCAACTGACCGGCGGCGTAAGAGGAATGGGGCGGGGAACGGCCATGATGGGACCAGCACACTCACTGTCGGGAGCGGCGGCCTGGCTCGGCGTCGGAGCGGCGACTGCCGCGGCTGGGCATCCGATGCCCTGGCCGGTGATCCTGGTCGGTGCCCTGATCTGTGCCGGCGCCGCGCTCGCCCCGGACCTCGATCACAAGGCGGCGACCATCTCCCGGGCCTTCGGCCCCGTCTCCCGGACCGTGTGCGAGGTCGTCGACAAGCTCTCGTACGCCGTCTACAAGGGGACCAGGAAGCAGGGCGACCCGCGTCGCTCCGGCGGGCACCGCACGCTCACCCACACCTGGCTGTGGGCGGTCCTGATCGGGGCGGGGAGTGCGGGCGTGGCGATCCTGGGCGGTCGCTGGGGAGTGCTGGCGATCCTGTTCGTGCACATGGTGCTGGCCATCGAAGGTCTGCTGTGGCGGGCGGCCCGCGGCTCCAGCAGCGACATCCTGGTGTGGCTGCTGGCGGCGACCAGCGCGTGGATCCTCGCCGGCGTGCTGGACAAGCCGGGCAACGGTTCGGACTGGCTGTTCACGGATCAGCACCAGTACCTGTGGCTGGGGCTGCCGGTCGTGCTGGGCGCGCTGGTGCACGACATCGGGGACGCGCTGACCGTCTCTGGCTGCCCGATCCTGTGGCCGATCCCGTTGGGCCGCAAGCGCTGGTACCCGATCGGGCCGCCGAAGGTGATGCGGTTCCGCGCGGGCAGCTGGATCGAGCTCAAGGTGCTGATGCCGGTGTTCATACTGCTCGGGGGAGTGGGCTGCGCGGCGGCACTCAACGTGATCTGAGGCGCGGCGTCAGTTCCGGCGGCGGCGCCGACGCGGACGGTGGCTCACGCCCCGCCGGAACCCTCGCCCGCACCGCCGCCGTAGCGCCGCTCGAACTGGGCGATGCGGCCCTCCGTGTCCACCGTCCGCGCCTTGCCGGTGTAGAAGGGGTGGCTCTCCGAGGAGATCTCCACGTCCACGACCGGGTAGGTCTCGCCGTCGTCCCACTCGATGGTCCGGTCGCTGGTCGCGGTGGACCGGGTCAGGAAGGCGTATCCGGCGGCGCGGTCGCGGAAGACCACGGGGTGGTAGTCGGGCTGTTTGTCCTGCTGCATGACTGCTCCTCCTGCGACGGTGGTGCGGTTGACGGCGAAGGGGCGGCGAGGTCAGCCGTAGAGGGAGTCCTCGTCCTCGTCGACGATGTGCATCGCGGCCTCCTCGGCGGAGGCGGCGGCACCGTCGATGCCCACGTCCGTGGCGATCAGGCCGCTCTCCTCGTCCTCGTGCGCTCCTTCGTCGGGTGCCACGAGCCGGCCCGAGCGGGTGTCGCCGACCTCGATGTCGAGGAGCTCGCCGTCGGTGTCCTCGGAGTCGCCGATGCCGTCACCGTCGGACGCGGTGAGATCCGGGATCTCCTCGGCGAGGCGCTGGTCGAGGGTCTCGCCGTGCTCGCGCCCGGCGGCCGTCACGTCGTCGCGTTCCACCGCCCAGGGGCGCTCAGGCGGGGACCAGCCGCGGTCGAGGGGGTCCTCGACGCCGTCGGCCACCAGGGTGTCCTCCGCGTCGAGCAGACCCGCGTCGTCCTGCACCTCGGATCCGTCGGGCTGGTAGACGTCGTCTCCCCATCCGTCGGCGCTGTTCACGGGTACCTCCAGGTGGTGGGGACCGGCCCGTTCTCACCGCGGTCGGCGGCGGGTCGCCGCTGTGCGGGGCACACTCGGCGCCCGGCACGAACCACATGGTCCCCGGGCACTCCCCGAACCGGTGCCGCTCCCCAGCCTTCCACCCCTTTTCCCCACCGCGCAACGGCACGGGCCCGGCCGGGGCGTGCACATCCCCGGCCACATCCCTTCTCACCCGCCCCAGCACGCATTCGGTTCCGGCGCGACAAGGCGTCCCGGAAGGGGCGCGGGGAACTGCGCGACCAGCCCCCACCGGCCCGCAGGTACTCAAAGGACCGCAGTTCAGTCACCTCCCTCACCGACCAGCTCCCACCGACCCGCACCCCAGTCCCCGCTCGACCAGCGGAGCTACCCGTGCCAGGACCGCCACAACGCCGCGTACGCCCCCTCCGCAGCCACCAACTCGTCATGGCTGCCCAGCTCGCTGATCCGCCCGTCCTCGACGACGGCGATGACATCCGCGTCATGGGCGGTGTGCAGACGATGGGCGATCGCGACGACCGTGCGGCCGTCGAGGACGCGGGCCAGGGACCGCTCGAGGTGCCGGGCCGCCCGCGGGTCGAGGAGCGAGGTCGCCTCGTCCAGGACCAGCGTGTGCGGGTCGGCCAGCACCAGCCGGGCCAGCGCGATCTGCTGGGCCTGGGCCGGGGTCAGCGCGAGCCCGCCCGAGCCGACCTCGGTGTCGAGGCCGTCGTCCAGAGCCCGCGCCCATCCGTCCGCGTCGACCGCACCCAGCGCCGCCCACAGCTCGGCGTCCCCCGCGTCGGTCCGGGCGAGCAGGAGGTTGTCGCGCAGGGAGCCCACGAAGACGTGGTGCTCCTGGTTGACGAGGGCCACGTGGGAGCGGACGTGTTCCGCGGTCATCCGGGAGAGTTCGGCGCCGCCGAGGGTGATCCGGCCGTCCCGGGGCGCGTAGATGCCGGCGAGCAGCCTGCCCAGGGTGGACTTGCCCGCGCCCGAGGGGCCGACCAGGGCCAGCCGGGTGCCGGGCGCGACCTCCAGGGAGACCTTGCGGAGCACGTCGACGCCCTCGCGGTAGCCGAAGTGCACCCGGTCCGCGTGCACGTCCCGGCCCTCGGGGGACAGCGTGGCGTCCCCGGCGTCGGGCTCGATGTCCCGGACGCCGACCAGCCGGGCCAGCGAGACCTGGGCGACCTGGAGCTCGTCGTACCAGCGCAGGATCAGGTTGACCGGGTCGACGAGCATCTGTGCGATGAGGGCGCCCGTCGTCAGTTCGCCCACCTCGATCCAGCCCTGCAGGACGAACACCCCGCCGAGCATCAGGACCGAGCAGAGCACCGTGACATGGGTGACGCTGATGACCGGGAAGAGCACCGACCGCAGCCAGAGCGTGTAGTTCTCCCAGGCGGTCCACTCCTTGACGCGGCGTTCGGAGAGGGCGATCCGCCGGTCGCCGAGGCGGTGGGACTCGACGGTCCGGCCGGCGTCCACGGTCTCGGCGAGGGCCGCGGCCACGGCGGCGTATCCGGCGGCCTCGGAGCGGTAGCCGGCCGGTGCGCGCTTGAAGTACCAGCGGCAGCCGATCACCAGCACCGGCACCGCGATCAGCACGGCGGGCGCCAGCGGCGGCACGGTGACGACGAGACCGCCGAGCAGCAGCACCACCCACACCACACCGATCGCCAGTTGCGGTACGGCCTCCCGCATCGCGTTGGCGAGCCGGTCGATGTCGGTGGTGATGCGGGACAGGAGGTCGCCGGTGCCCGCCCGTTCCAGGACGCCCGGCGGCAGCCCGACCGACCGGACGAGGAAGTCCTCGCGCAGGTCGGCCAGCATCCGCTCGCCGAGCATCGCGCCCCGCAGGCGCACCTGCCGGATGAACAGGGCCTGGACGGCGAGCGCGACGACGAACACCTCGATGGTCAGGCCGAGATGGAGTTCCCGCGCCCCGTCCGACACCCGCTCGACGAGGTCGCCGAGCAGATAGGGGCCGACCATCGAGGCGATCACGGCGACCGTGTTCACGGTGACGAGGACGAGGAAGGCCCGGCGATGCCGGTGGAACAGTTCGGACACGTAGGCCCGTACGGTCGCGGGGGCGCCGACCGGCAGGGTGTTGGCCGTGGTCGGGGCCGCCGGGTCGTAGGCCGGGGGCGCCACGCC
Organism: Streptomyces sp. N50; assembly: GCF_033335955.1. Classification (GTDB taxonomy): domain Bacteria; phylum Actinomycetota; class Actinomycetes; order Streptomycetales; family Streptomycetaceae; genus Streptomyces. The sequence goes on along the minus strand of NZ_CP137549.1, from coordinate 652,121 downwards.
GATCATGCGCTCTCCTCGATTTCTTCCAGTGCGCTCCGCAGAGCGGTTTCGTCGTTCAGGGCATCGTCGTCGTCCAAGGCACCTCGGAGCGGAGCCTCGGCCTGGTTCAACTCGCCCCGCAGGGAGGCCTGTTCACCATCCCGCGCCACCCGCGACGCGGACTCCTCCTCGGTCTCCCGCGTCACCACAGCCCGGTACCGCGGCTCGCTCCGGAGAAGTTCGCGGTGGGCGCCGACCGCCACGACCGCGCCCTCGTGCACCAGCACGACCCGGTCCGCGTGGTCCAGGAGCAGGGGCGAGGAGGTGAACACCACGGTGGTCCGGCCGGTCCTCAACTCCCGTACGCCGTCGGCGATCCGGGCCTCGGTGTGGGAGTCGACGGCGGAGGTCGGCTCGTCCAGGACGAGGACCTCCGGGTCCGTGATCAACGACCGTGCCAGGGCGAGCCGTTGGCGCTGGCCGCCGGAGAGGGAGCGCCCGCGTTCGGTGATCCGGGCGTCCATCGGGTCCTCGGTGTCGAGCGAGCCCTGCGCGAGCGCCACCAGCACGTCCCCGCACTGCGCGGCGGCCAGCGCTTCCTCCGCGCCGACCGCACCCGAGGCGGGCACGTCGAGCAGCTCGCGCAGCGAACCGGACAACAGCACCGGGTCCTTGTCCTGGACGAGGACGGCGGTGCGCGCCGAGTCGAGGGGGAGTTCGTCGAGCGGTACGCCGTCCAGGAGCACGGAGGTGCCCGCCTCGGCGGGGTGTCCGCCGAGCCGTTCCGCCAGCCGCCCCGCCGCGTCCGGGTCGCCGCACACCACGGCGGTGAGCAGGCCCGAGGGCGCGAGCAGCCCGGTGTCCGGGTCGTACAGATCCCCGGCGGGCACCTCGGCCGCGCGCGTCCCCACGGTGTCGGTGACCCGCTCCAGGGACAGCACGCGCGCGGCGCGTCTGGCCGAGGGTCGGGAGAAGGAGTACGCCATGGCGATCTCCTCGAAGTGCCGCAGCGGGTAGGACAGGATCATCACCGCGCTGTAGACGGTGACCAGTTCGCCGACGGTGATCCGGCCCTGGCGGGCCAGCTGCACGCCGTACCAGACGATCGCGATCAGCAGCAGACCCGGCATCAGCACCTGGATCGCGGAGATGACCGCCCACATCCGGGCACTGCGCACGGCCGCGTGGCGGACCTCCTGGGAGGCGCGGCGGTAGCGGTCGAGGAACAGTTCCTCGCCGCCGATGCCGCGCAGCACCCGCAGTCCGGCGACGGTGTCGGAGGCGAGTTCGGTGGCGCGGCCCGCCTTCTCGCGCTGCACGTCGGCGCGCCGGGTGGCGCGGGGCAGCAGCGGCAGCACGGAGACCGCCAGCACGGGCACGCCCACGGCGACGACGACACCGAGCGCGGGCTCGTACACGAACAGCCCGACGCACACGATGACGATCGTCAGCGCGGCGGCCAGGAAGCGGGACAGCGCCTCCACGAACCAGCCGATCTTCTCGACGTCACCCGTCGACACGGCCACGACCTCACCGGCCGCGACCCGCCGGGTCAGCGCCGAGCCGAGGTGCGCCGCCTGCCGGGCCAGCAGTTGCTGGACGCGGGCGGCGGCCGTGATCCAGTTGGTGACGGCGGCCCGGTGCAGGAAGGTGTCGCCCACGGCGATGCCCGCCCCGCACAGCACCATCAGCCCGCCGGTCTGGGCCAGTCGGCTCCCGGAGCGGTCGACCACGGCCTGCACGGCGAAGCCCACACAGAACGGCAGCGCGGAGACGGACACGAAGTGCAGCAGCCCCCAGGCCAGGGATTTCAGCTGGCCACCGAGCTGATTCCGGCCGAGCCACCACAGGAATCGGGGCCCCGAGCGCGCGTCCGGCACACCCGGGTCGGGATACGGAAGGTCTTGAATCTGCATGACGTCCCAGTGGCTCTTGTTCAGGCGGGAAGGGGGAGGAGGGAACCGCGGAGCGCGGCGACGGACCGCGAGCGGAACGCGGCAACAAACCGTGAAAGGTTCGCGTCGCAGCGTGGTCGGAAGCAAGCGGTTTTCCCCGCCGGGGGTCAGATCCGGCGTTCACCCATCAGGGGCGAGATGTCCGTGACCTCACGCAATGCCGCCGAATGCGATGTGACCATGGCCCGATGCAGAGTGGCGGCACACGACGTGCGACGGTCGCGATGGCGGCTCTCGGTTCCCTCCTGACGATGACGACCCTGTCCGCGTGCGGCAGCGCGCACACCGGACACCCCGGCGGCACGGAAGGGAGAGCCGGCGCCCAGGCGACCCACCCGAGACCGGCCGTCACCACCTCCGCCCCGGACCCGACCCGCATCCCGGACGTCGGAGACCGGCTCCAGCGCGCCATCCCCACCGACACGAGCCAGGTCCTCACGGTCTACGGCGACGGCAAGGACTCCCCGGACTCCACCGCGGTCCTGTTCACCAAGAACGGCTCCACCTGGCACCGGACCGCCAGCTGGCGCGCACACAACGGCAAGCTGGGCTGGACCACCGACCACCACCTCGGCGACAAACGCAGCCCCGTCGGCGTGTTCACGCTGACCGCCGCGGGGGGTGTCCTCGACGACCCGGGCACGGCACTTCCGTACTCCCAGGACGAGTCCTACGAGGCCCCGCGCGACTGGGACGAGTCGCACTGGCACGACTTCGACTACGTCATCGCCATCGACTACAACCGCGTCCCCGGCACCCCGCCCGACGACGCGGAGCAGCCCGAGGGCGAGGACAAGGGTGGCGGGATCTGGCTGCACCTGGACCACGGCAGCGGTACGTCGGCCTGCGTGAGCCTGTCCAAGGAGGCGATGGAGTTCCTGCTGCGCACGCTCGACCCGAACCGGCATCCCGTGGTGCTGATGGGGGACAGGGCGGACCTCAAGGGGTAGAACACCGCCCATGAGAAGCCGGATAGTCATGTCCATGCTCGCCGGGGCGACCCTCCTGGCGAGCACCCTCCTCGGAGCGAGCCCCGCCCAAGCGGCCGAGGCGAAAGCCCAGTTGGCCGACTCGAAAGTCCAGGCGGTCGATACGAAGGCCCAAGTCGCCGACGTCCCCGCCGAGTTCGGCACCGACTGGCACGACCCCCTCACCGCCGCCCCGCCCATCGCCAAGCCCGCGACGAAGTCCTGCCAAGTCACCCTCGCCGACACCGAGTTCCGCGACTTCACCCCGTACAAGGGCACCTACACACCGCCCAAGGCCTGCGGCGACCACTGGAGCAAGGTCGTCCTGAGACTGGACGGGACGGTCGCCGGACGGCAGTACGACCGGCTCGGCTATCTGCACGTCGGCGGAGTCGAGATCCTCCGTACCTCCACTCCCGAGCCCTCGCCCGACGGCATCAAGTGGTCCGTGGAGAAGGACGTCACGCGCTACAGCGCCACCTTCCGCAGCACGCAGGACGTCGAGATGCTCATCGGCAACGTCGTCGACGACACCTACACCGGCGTCATCGGCGTCAAAGCCACGCTGACGTTCTACGAGGGCAGACCCGCGGCGGCAGAGACCCCCGACCGCGTCCTCACCCTCGCCGCCGACTCGACGCTCACCACCCCGCGCAACACCGAACGCATCGTCGCCGAGGTCTACGCCACCGGATCCGGCGGCGGCTGCGAGGAGTTCTGGTATCTCGCGGTACCCGACTCGGCGCCGTACTCCTGCCAGGCCGACAAGGGCCCCTACCGCGAGGTGCAGATCAAGGTCGACGGCCAACTCGCCGGAATCGCCGCCCCGTTCCCGAACGTGTGGACCGGCGGCTGGTCCGACCCCTTCCTCTGGTACGTCATTCCCGGCCCGCGCGCCTTCGACGTCAAGCCGATCGAATACGACCTGACCCCCTTCGCCGGACTGCTCAACGACGGCCGCCCGCACCACATCGACGTCTCCGTCGTCGGCGTGCCCGAGGGGCAGAGCGGGTGGAGCGCGCCGGTGAACGTGCTCGTCTGGCAGGACGCGCAGCGCGCCCATGTCACCGGGAAGCTCACCCTTGACCACGCGGGCGAACTGGCCAACTCCTCGACATACACGCCCGGTTCGGAGGAACGCGTGGACACCGACGCGGGCCATCGGCTGACCACGGCCGGGTACGTCGACACCTCGCACGGCCGCGTGCGGACCACCGTCGACCGGACGCTCGCCAACACCTCCGTGCACCGCTGGATCGACGGCGAGAACATGGACGGGCTCGACGCGACCTGGACGGACGACGAGTCGGTGACCGTGGACGGGCGGGGACCGGCCCGGACGACGGCCACGCACCGGACGTACACGATGAACGGCGCGACGACGATCGGGACGGACGACCGGCTGCGTACCGTTCTCACGCTGGGCGACCGGGCGGCGGTCGTCGACACGCGGGACGGGCGGCGGACCGGGTGGTCACGGCTCGACGACACCTACAGCGGGGACGCGACCTACACGCTGAACGTGCCCCGCGACCAGCGGCACGCGGTCGGGACGTCGAGTGAGCGCTACCGGCTGTACGGCTCGGGCGGCTGCTACGACCGCTCGCTGGCGACCGCGCAGGGGGTGCTCACCGAGGACCGCAGCGGCTGCTGACCTGGTACGCGTGCGATGCGTCACTCAGATGCGTGATTTACACGGCCGTCACACGGAGGTTTTCCGGGCGATCAACAACGGCTTCAAAGTGTCCACTCGGAAGCCGCTTTCCGTATCGCAGAAGTCGCCCCCCATCGACTTCCGCGAACGACCGTCCCCCCTCAAGGAGTGCCCGTGCCGCCGTCCGTCCCGCCTCTGCCGCGACGCGTCGCACGCATACTGCGTACCTCACTCTTCGCGCAGGTCGCCTGCGCGCTCGTCCTCGGCATCCTCGTCGGAAAGCTGTGGCCCGACGTGGCCACGGACCTCCAGCCCCTCGGCGACGGATTCACCCGGCTCATCAAGACGATCATCTCGCCGCTCGTGTTCTGCGTGGTCGTCGTCGGCATCGCCAAGGCCGGTGACCTCAAGGCCTTCAGCCGGATCGGCCTCAAGGCGCTGATCTGGTTCGAGGTCGCGAGCACCGCGGCGCTGATCATCGGCCTGGTCCTCGCCAACGTCGTCCAGCCCGGCTCCGGGATGCACGTCGACCCGGCCACGCTCAACACCTCGGCGGTGGACGCGAAGACGGGCGGCGCCGCGCTGCCCTCGACGACCGAGTTCATCGTCAACTCGCTCCCCACCAGCTTCATCGGCGCCTTCGCTGAGAACTCGCTCCTCCAAGTGCTCATCCTGGCCTGCCTGGTGGGCGCCGCGCTGCTCCACCTCGGCCACACCAAGGTGCCGCAGGTCCTGCCCGCGATCGAGCAGGCTCAGGAGATCATCTTCGCGATCGTCGGCTTCGTCATGCGCCTGGCCCCGCTCGCCGTGTTCGGCGCGATGGCCGTCCTCGTCGGCCAGTACGGGCTCGGCGTCATGAAGACCTACGCCAAGCTGATCATCCTCTGCTACATCGCCGCCGCACTCTTCCTCGTGGTGCTGGCCGTCGCTCTACGACTGGTCACCGGGCTCAGCCTCTGGAAGTTCCTCCGCTACATCCGCGAGGAGATGCTCCTCGCGCTCGGCACCGCCTCCACCGAGTCCGTCATGCCGCGCGTGATGCAGAAGCTGCGCAAGGCCGGCGCCCGGGACGACGCGGTCGGCCTGGTGCTGCCCACCGGCTACTCCTTCAACCTCGACGGCGCCTCCCTCTATCTCTCCATCGGCACGCTGTTCATCGCCCAGGCCGTCGGCGTCGACCTCAGCCTCGGTCAGCAGATCACCGTGATCCTGGTGCTCATGCTCACCAGCAAGGGCATGGCCGGCATCCCTGGTTCGGCTTTCCTCGCCCTGTCCGCGACCGCCTCCTCGCTGGGTGCGATCCCGGCCGGCGCGGTCGCCCTGCTCCTCGGCGTCGACCGCATCATGGACTCGATGCGCGTCGTCACCAACCTCCTCGGCAACTGCGTCGCCGTCTTCGCGGTCTCCCGCTGGGAAGGCGCCCTCGACATCGAGAAGGCCAAGAGGGTCCTCGACGGCGAGATCACGGACGTGGAAGAGGCTGTAGAAGAAGCCGTGCCCGTGCGGGAAGAGGCGGAGGAAGAGGCGGAGGCAGAGGCGGAGGCGGAGATCCCCGCGCAGCGTGTCAAGGAGACTGCCCCCGAGGCCAGTTGAGGGTGAGTCCGTTCGTCGTGGCGGGCTGCGGCTCCTGATCCGTGCCTACGGTGGGGGAGTCGCGGCCCGTTCTTCTGTGGCTACGCGAGGTCGACCGGGTACTCCTGGTCGAAGTCGGCCGAGCGGCTCACCGCCTCCCACGCGGACGCCTCGGCGATCTGGTCGCGTGAGTAGTTCTGCGCCATCTCCACGGCGCCGGCGCCCAGGATGAGGTGGGAGGGGAGGTTCGGCTGCTTGACGACGCGGACCAGGATCTCCCCGGCGCGCTTCGGGTCGCCCGCGGCGACGACCGGACCGTCGAAGAGGCGGATCAGCGCGCCGACGGTCTCGTCGTACTCCGGTGCCACATCCGGGATCTGCATGGAGGAGCCGGCCCAGTCGGTCGCGAACCCGCCCGGTTCCACGACGAGGTACCTGATGCCGAACGGCGCGGTCTCGGCCGCGAGCACGCGCGTGAAGCCGTCGACCGCGAACTTCGCCGCCTGGTAGGACCCGAGTCCGGGGTTCCCGCCGACCCGGCCGCCGATGGACGAGAACTGTACGACCGTGCCCGCGCCCCGCGCCCTCAGGAACGGGATCGCGGCCGTCGAGACGTTGTAGACGCCCCAGAAGTTCGTGTCGAACTGTCGGCGGAAGTCGTCCTCGGGGGTCGTCTCGACCGGGGAGAGGTTGGCGTACCCGGCGTTGTTGACGACCACGTCGATCCCGCCGAAGCCGTCGACTCCCGCCTGTAGGGCTGCCGTTGCGGCTGCCCGGTCGGTGACGTCGAGGGCGACCGGAAGTACGCGGTCGCCGTACTTCTCCACGAGGTCGTCCAGCTGCTCCGGCTTGCGTGCAGTGGCGACGACGCGGTCGCCGGCCTCCAGGGCCGCGACGGTGAGATTGCGGCCGAAGCCGCGGGACGAACCGGTGATGAACCATGTCTGAGTCATGTCTCTAGCAAAACACCGTTTCGTTATTAGTGCAACCGCGTTGCGCTATGCTCTGGGTCATGAGCACGCCCAGTCCCCAGCGCGCCCGCAGTGCGGCGGCCAAGCAGCAGCGCGAGCGGGCGATCCTCGACGCCGCCAGATCCCTCGGCGCCGAACGCAGTGTGCGCGAGGTCACCCTCACGGACATCGCCGCCGCCGTGGGCATGCACAAGTCCGCGATGCTGCGGTACTTCGAGACCCGGGAGCAGATCTTTCTGGCGCTGACCGCCGAAGGCTGGGAGGACTGGTCGGCGGTGCTCCGCGCGCGGTTGAGTGAATTCACCGGCGACACCACCGCCCCCGACGCGGTCGCGGCCGTCATCGCGCGGACGCTCGTCGCGCGGCCGTTCTTCTGCGACCTGCTGGCTCAGGCGCCGTTGAACCTGGAACGCAACGTCTCGCTCGACTCGGTGTACGAGTTCAAGACGGTCGTACTCGGCGAAGTGGCCTTGCTGGTATCCGAGTTGTGCCGAGTGCTCGCGATCACCGAGCGCTCGGCCGTCGATCTGATCTCCACGGCGACGAGCATGGCCGGGGCACTGTTGCAGATGGCCGCGCCCGGTACCAGGCTCCGAACGCTCTACGAGTCCCGCCCCGAGTTGGCGCATGCGCTGGTCGACGTCGAGCCCCAACTGACGCGCGTCCTGGCCGCGTTGGTGATCGGGATGCGGTCGACGGGGATGTGAAGTGCCGTCAGTGACTCATGGCGTCGGCGACTGCCCGCGCGTGCTCGCGAACCGGCTGCGATAGTGCGTCGGCGTCGTGTCCAAGTGGCGGGCGAAGGCGCGGCGGAGGGTCTCGTCGGTGCCCAGGCCGCTGTGGTGCGCCGCGGAGGTGACGCTGTGCCCTTCGAGGAGGAGATGCTGGGCGCGGTCGAGACGGACCCGTTCGACCCAACGGGCGGGCGTGGTACCGAGTTCGGTACGGAAGAGCCGTGTCAGGTGGCGTGGACTGACGGCCAGCGTCGCCGCCATGGCGGGCAGGCTGTGGTCGCCGGCCGGGTCGGCCAGCACCGAGGCGATCAGCGACCGTAGCGGATCGGTGCGCGGTGGTGGGGTGGCGGTCGCGGCGCTGAACTGGGACTGCCCGCCCGGGCGTTGCATGAAGACGACCAACTCGCGCGCGATGTTCCGGGCCACGTCCGCGCCGTGGTCGTCCTCGACGAGGGCGAGCGCCAGGTCGATGCCGGCGCTGATGCCCGCCGAGGTGACGAAGTGCCCGTCGCGGACGTGGATGGCGTCCGGCTCGACGCGCACGAGGGGGTGGCGGCGGGCCAATGTCTCGGCGTGCCGCCAGTGGGTGGTGGCCGATCGGCCGTCCAGCAGGCCGAGTTGGGCGAGGACGAAGGCGCCCGTGCAGACGGAGGTGACCCTGGCGGCGTGCTCGGTGAGGATGCGGGTCGCGGTCAACAGCTCTTCCTCGGCGGGCTGTTGGGCCAGTCGGTCGCCCCCGGCGACGATGACCGTGTCGACCGGGCCGGCGTCGGCCGCGGTCACCGTACCGGTGAGTGTCAGTCCGTTCGAGGCGGTCACCGTGCCGCCGCGGGGTGAGACCAGGACCAGTTCATAGGGGTGGCCGAGCTTGCCCGACTGGTGCAGCACCTCGGCGGGGCCGCTGACGTCGAGCATGGTCACGCCGTCGAAGACGAGGAATCCGACCCGGTGTGTCATGCCGGAATCCACGTCTGGAGCCGTGTCTGGAGCCGCGCCTGAAGCCATGTCCGAATCTGTGGTTTTCCTGGCTGTGAGGACATGGCCCCAGCGTACGCCGCTGACGATCCTGGAGGCATACGGCATGCGTCCCATGGCACCCAGGAGAGGCAAGAACGATGAGTGAAGTGATCGCAGGTGTGGAGATCCCGGACACAGCCCTCGTGCGGGAGGCGACCGAGCTGGTGCGCGAGGCCGCGTCGCCGCTGCTGTTCGACCACTCGCGGCGGGTGTTCCTGTGGGGCGCCCTGCGCGGACGTGAGCAGGGGCTCGGCTACGACCCCGAACTGCTCTACGTGGCCGCGATGTTCCACGACCTCGGGCTCACCGAGAAGTTCCGCCGCACCGACCAGCGCTTCGAGATCGACGGCGCCGACGAGGCCCGCCGGTTCCTGCACACCCACGGCATCACCGGTGAACCGGCCGACCGGGTCTGGGCGAGCATCGCCCTGCACACCACGCAGGAGATCCCGCTGCACATGGCGGCCGAGATCGCCCTGGTCAACCGGGGTGTGTCGCTGGACGTCGTGGGCATCGGCTACGACGCCGTGTCCGACGAGCAGCGCGCGGCCGTCGTGGCGGCACACCCTCGCCCGGACTTCAAGAACGGGATCCTCGCCGCCTTCGCCGAGGGCATCAAGGACCGCCCCGAGACCACGTTCGGCAACATCAAGGCGGACGTGCTGGCCCACTTCGTACCGGGCTTCGTGCGCGGTGACTTCGTAGAGAAGATCAAGGGCTCGAACTGGCCGGAGTGACGCGAACACGGTCCGGGCGGCAACCTCGGAGCGGGTCAGCGGGTCAGCAGGAACGCCCGTGCCCATGCCCCTCGTGCGCCGCATGGGCATCAAGCCCCTCATGCGCACCGGGCGCCCCATCCACCAACGTGTCCAGCAACGCCCGCAACACCTCGCGCTCCACATCCGTGAGCGGCGCCAGAATCTCGTTCGCCGCCCCCCGCCGCGCGCCCCGCAGCTCGCTCAGCGCCTTGCGGCCGTCGTCCGTGATCTCGATCCGGATCACCCGCCGGTTGGACGGATCGGGCACCCGCCGGACCTTGCCGCTCGCCTCCAGCCCGTCGACCAGCGTGGTCACGGCGCGTGGCACCACTTCGAGGCGCTCGGCGAGGTCGGCCATGCGCGGCGGGGCGTCGAAGTGCGCGAGGGTGCGCAGCAGGCGGGACTGGGCGGGGGTGATGCCGAGGTCGCGCTGCTCCAGATGGCGCTTCTGGATGCGGTGCACCCGGCGCGTGAGCCGCAGCAGCTGCTCCGCGAGCAGGCCGTCGGAATCTGGGGTGGTCATACGGGAACAATATCAGGACCTGGTTCATTGTGAGTATAGGTAACAATGAGCTATGCTCCATCAAGCCTCATCGCTCCATGAGTTCTGAGCGCTTGACCAGTCCTGATCGCCTCACCATCCGTAGGAGACCATGCCCCGCGACGGCATCAACTGGACACCGTCCCCCGGCACCTCGACCGACCAGCCCCGGCAGGTGCGCCGCATCCTCAAGCTCTTCAAGCCCTACCGCGCCCGGCTCGCGGTCGTCGGCCTCCTGGTCGGCGCAGCGTCCCTGGTCACCGTGGCGACCCCGTTCCTGCTGAAGGAGACGCTGGACGTCGCCATCCCGCAGAACCGCACCGGCCTGCTGAGCCTGCTCGCGCTCGGCATGATCCTGAGCGCCGTCCTGACCAGCATCTTCGGCGTGCTCCAGACCCTGATCTCCACCACGGTCGGCCAGCGCGTCATGCACGACCTGCGCACAGCGGTCTACGGCCGCCTGCAGCGCATGTCGCTCGCCTTCTTCACCCGGACCCGCACCGGCGAGGTCCAGTCCCGCATAGCCAACGACATCGGCGGCATGCAGGCCACCGTCACCTCCACGGCCACCTCCCTGGTCTCGAACCTCACCAGCGTGGTCGCCACGATCATCGCGATGATCGCCCTGGACTGGCGCCTCACCGTCGTCTCGCTGCTGCTGCTCCCGGTCTTCGTGTGGATCAGCCGCCGCGTGGGCAACGAACGCAAGAAGATCGCCACCCAGCGCCAGCGGCAGATGGCCGAGATGGCCGCCACGGTCACCGAGTCGCTGTCCGTCAGCGGCATTCTGCTCGGCCGCACGATGGGCCGCTCCGACTCGCTCACCCGGTCCTTCTCCGAGGAGTCCGAGGGGCTGGTCGACCTAGAGGTCCGGTCGAACATGGCCGGGCGCTGGCGCATGGCCGTCATCTCGATCGTCATGGCCGCGATGCCCGCCGTCATCTACTGGACGGCCGGTATGACCCTGCACCTGGGTGGCCCGGACGCATCGATCGGCACCATCGTCGCCTTCGTCTCGCTCCAGCAGGGCCTGTTCCGCCCGGCCGTCAGCCTGCTGTCGACCGGCGTGCAGATCCAGACCTCGCTGGCGCTCTTCGCCCGCATCTTCGAGTACCTCGACCTGCCGATCGACATCACCGAGCGCGAGAACCCGGTCCACCTGGACAGCATCAAGGGTGAAGTCGCCTTCGAGGACGTCGAGTTCCGATACGACAGCGACGACGAGCGCCGTCCGATCCTCGACGGCATCGACATCACCGTCCCCGCGGGCAACAGCCTCGCGATCGTCGGACCGACCGGCGCCGGAAAGTCGACCCTCGGCTATCTCGTGCCCCGGCTCTACGACGTGACGGGCGGCCGGGTCACCCTCGACGGGGTCGACGTCCGCGACCTGGACTTCGACACGCTCGCGCGTGCCGTCGGCGTCGTCTCCCAGGAGACGTACCTCTTCCACGCCACGGTCGCCGAGAACCTCCGCTTCGCCAAGCCGGACGCCACCGACGAGGAGCTGTACGCGGCTGCGCGCGCGGCGCAGATCCACGAGCACATCGCGGGCCTGCCCGATGGGTACGACACGGTCGTCGGCGAGCGCGGCCACCGGTTCTCCGGCGGTGAGAAGCAGCGCCTGGCCATCGCCCGCACCATCCTGCGCGACCCGCCGGTCCTCATCCTGGACGAGGCGACCAGCGCGCTGGACAACCGCACGGAGGCCGCCGTCCAGGACGCCATCGACGCCCTGTCGGCCAACCGCACCACGCTCACCATCGCCCACCGGCTGTCCACCATCCGGAGCGCCGACCAGATAGTGGTCCTCGACTCCGGGAAGGTCGCGGAGCGGGGCACGCACGAGGAGCTGCTCGATCAGGACGGGCGGTACGCGGCGCTCGTACGCCGGGATGCCCAACTGGAACCGACAAGCTGAAGATATGCCGGGTTTGTGACGGTATGCGGGTTACCGTGCCCGCATGCAGATGAACACTCCGCCACGGAGCACGATTCGACTGACCCGCAGGGGCCGGGTCGCCCTCATCGCGACGGGGGCCGTCGTGGCCGGCACCGCCGTGGCGGTGCCGCTGCTGAGCCTGGAGAGCGAGGGGGACACACGCCCCACGTCCCTGGTGATCCCGGAGGGCTGGCGCTCGGGCCAGATCTACGAAGCGGTGGACAAGGTCCTCGCGCTGCCGGTCGGGACCACGAAGAAGTCGATCGCGAAAGCCGGCCTGAAGCTGCCGAACGACGCGGAGGGCAACCCGGAGGGCTATCTCTTCCCGGCGACGTATCCGCTGGAGAAGAAGTCGACGCCCGCGTCGCTCCTGTCGTTCATGGTCAACACGGCCAACAAGAAGTTCAACGGTGCCCCGGTCGCGGCCGGCGCCCAGCGCAACGCGATGAACGTCTATCAGGCGGTCACCATCGCGAGCATCGTGCAGGCCGAGGCGGCGTCCACGGCGGACATGGGAAAGGTGGCGCGGGTCATCTTCAACCGCCTGGAGCGCGGCATGCCGCTCCAGATGGACTCCACCATCAACTACGCCCTCAACCGCGCCACGTTGAAGACCACCGGCAGCGACACCCGCCTGGACAGCCCCTACAACTCCTACCAGCGCATGGGCCTGCCCCCGACCCCGATCGACAACCCGGGCGAGGACGCGATGCGCGCCGCGATCAACCCGCCCCCGGGCGACTGGCTGTACTTCGTCACGGTCAAGCCCGGCGACACCCGCTTCGCGGCCACGTACGAGGAACACCAGCGCAACGTCGCCGAGTTCAACGCGGCCCAGAAGAACACGGCGTCGCCCACGAAGTGACCCGGGCGGGAGGTCGTAGGGCGGCGCTCGGCTTGCTGGCCGGCGCCGCCTGATGTGTCGGGGGAGTGCGCGGAGTTGATCGCGGTCGGTCTGTGCGGTTCCCGGGGCGGCGCGGGTCAGACTCATGCGCGCGTTCCGGGGGGGCTTGTGGTTCGTTGGCGGGTGCGGGTTCGCTGTGGCTGGTCGCGCAGTTCCTCGCGCCCCTTGAAAGAGCCTGGCCGACCGGTGCTGTCCAGTTCTGCCATGCTCGAAATAACCGCGGATGGGTGTCCTCGATGCGGCGCCTCCGCCCCACCGTGAAGCGACCCCGCCAGGACAACCTCAGGCCGCCACCGGCTCCCCCGCCAACAACCGCCGGATGTCCCGCACGGCCGCCCGCCCCGCGCGATTGGCGCCGATCGTGCTGGCCGACGGGCCGTACCCGACCAGATGGACCCGTGGATCGGCGACCGCGCGCGTCCCCTCGACGCGGATACCGCCACCCGGTTCGCGCAGCTTCAGCGGTGACAGGTGGTCGATCGCGGCGCGGAAGCCGGTTGCCCACAGGATGACATCGGCGTCCACATGTCGGCCGTCGTTCCAGTCCACGCCGTCAGGCGTGATCCGGTCGAACATCGGCCGGCGGTCCAGGACTCCGTCCGCGATCGCCTGCCGGATCGCGTCGTTCAGCGGCAGGCCGGTCACGGAGACGACACTCTTCGGGGGCAGCCCCTGCCGTACCCGCTCCTCGACCAGCGCGACGGCAGCCCGGCCCAGGTCCTCGGTGAAGGGCTCGTCGCGGAACACCGGCGGACGCCTGGTCACCCAGGTGGTGGCGGCCGCGTACGGGGCGAGCTCCATCAGATGCTGGGTGCCGGACGCGCCACCGCCCACCACGACCACCCGCAACCCGGCGAACTCCTCCGGCCCCGGATACTGCGCGGTGTGCAACTGCCGCCCCCGGAACGTCTCTTGGCCCGGATAACGCGGCCAGAACGGCCGGTCCCACGTCCCCGTCGCATTGATCAGCGCCCGCGTCGACCACGTACCGTCCGACCCGTCCGACGTCTCGACGAGCAGCCGGCCGTCCACGCCCTCCCGCACCGTGCTCACATCCACCGGCCGCCGTACCCGCAGGTCGAAGGCGCGCTCATACGCGGCGAAGTACTCGGCGATCACCTCGGCGGACGGGCGGGCCGGATCGGCGTCCGTGAGTTCCATGCCCGGCAGCGCGTGCATGCCGTGCACCTTGCCGTACGTCAACGACGGCCACCGGAACTGCCAGGCCCCGCCCGGCGCGGGCGCGTGGTCCAGGACCACGAAGTCGCGCTCCGGCTCGGAACCGGTGCGCCGCAGGTGATAGGCGCCCGCCAGTCCCGCCTGCCCGGCGCCTATGACGACCACGTCGACCTCACGCGTGTTGTTCACGTTTGTACGAACAGCATCGGGGTCTTCGATCTTCCCGCCCGCTCAGCGCCCGCCGCTCACCAGCAACGGCAGGCCGCCCTTCGTCCTCCCCTCGACCAGCCCGCGCGCCGCCAGCTCGGGAATCACGCCCTCGCCGAACCAGTACGCCTCCTCCAGATGCGGATACCCGGACAGCACGAAGTGCTCGACGCCCAGCGCGTGGTACTCCTCGATCAGATCGGCCACCTCGGCATGACTGCCCACCAGCGCCGTGCCCGCCCCACCCCGGACGAGACCGACCCCGGCCCACAGGTTCGGGTGGATCTCCAGCTCGGCCCGCGAACCGCCGTGCAGAGCCAACATCCGCTGCTGGCCCACCGATTCACTGCGCCCGAGAGCCGCCTGCGCGGCCGCGATCGTGTCCGCGTCGAGGTCGTCGAGGAGCCGGTTCGCGGTCGCCCACGCCTCGGCCGACGAGTCCCGCGAGATGGTGTGCAGCCGCACCCCGAACCGCACGTCCCGCCCCTCCCGCTCGGCGAGCCCGCGAATCCAGTCGATCTTCTCCTTGACCTGCGCCGGAGGTTCTCCCCACGTGAGATACACGTCCGCATGCCGGGCGGCCACTGGCCCGGCCGCCGCCGAGGACCCGCCGAAGAACACCTGCGGCACCGGATCGGGCGGCAGCGCCGTCAGCCCGCCCTCTACCTGGTAGTGGACACCGTCGAAGTCGTACGGCTTCCCGCGCCACACCCCGCGTACGACCGACAGGAACTCGTCCGTCCGCGCGTACCGCTGATCGTGGCCGAGATGGTCGCCGAAGCGCCGCTGCTCGGCCGAGTCGCCACCGGTGACGACGTTGAGCAACAGCCGCCCCCGCGTGAGGCGTTGATAGGTCGCCGCCATCTGCGCGGCGAGCGTCGGCGAGATCACGCCGGGCCGGAACGCCACCAGGAACTTCAGCCGCTCGGTGTGCTGCGCGAGCGCGACCGTCGTCAGCCAGGCGTCCTCGCACCACGTGCCGGTCGGCGTCAGCACCGCCTCGAAGCCCAACTGCTCGGCGGCCTTGGCGATTTGGGCGAGGTACTCGATGTCCGGCGGGCGTACCCCGCGGACCGCCCCGGCACGGTTGGGGCCGTAGGCGTGCCGGTCGACGAGCGTGCGGCCGTCGCCGCCGGTCGGCAGGAACCAGTGCAGGTGCACGCTCATGTCACGAACCTCCGGTGGTGCGCGGGGCGGAGGTGGAGGCCGGCAGGGTGCCGTTGTAGCGCGTGTCCACGAAGTCGGCGAAGTCCACCTTCCGCGGTATCAGCTTGAGTTGGGTGAAGGTGTCGGCGATCTGCTGCTCGGACGCGATGAGCGGCTTGTCGACCGCGACCGACACGCGCGTGGAGTTGGTCCGCTTCACCGACGCAAGCGCCACCTCGTACGGCAGCCCGGTGTCCTTCGACCACACCTTGGCCCACTCCTCCTGATGCGAGAACACCCAGGTCTGGGCGCGGCGCAGCCGGTCGAGGTAGTCCTTGATGGCGGCGGCCTTCTTCTTGTCGGCCAGCGCGCCGGGCGCCGCCACCTGGAAGGTGAGGCCGTTGGTCACGCCCTGGCCGGTGGTGAGGACGCGGCCCTGCTTGGCCTGGAGGATCTGCGAGGTGTACGGGTCCCACACCGCCCACGCGTCGACCTTGCCGGAGGTGAACGCGGCCAGGGCGTCGGCCGGTTGGAGGTACTTCACCTTGACGTCGCCGATGCCGAGCCCGGCCGCCTTGAGGGAAGCGACCAGCTGGAAGTGCGCGGACGAACCCTGCGCCACGGCGATGGACTTGCCCTTGAGCTGCTGGGGCGCGGCGAGCTTCGAGTCCTTCGGCACGAGGATGGCGTCGCCCTCGGACGTGCCGTGCCAGGCGGCCACCACCTTGATCTTCGAGCCCGCGCCCGCCGCGAACACCGGCGGGGTGTTGCCGACGCCGCCGATGTCGACGGCCTTGGCGTTGACGGCTTCCAGGAGGGGCGGGCCGGAGGTGAACGTGGACCACTTGATCTTGTAGTCCAGGTTCTTGAGTTCACCGGCGGCCCGCAGCACCGCCTCCGAACCGCCTTTCTGGTCACCGACGTCGAGCGTGAGGGAGCCCTTGCCGTCGGTGCCGGTCGAGGTCTCGGCGGCCGAGTTCCCGCCGCAGGCGGCGAGCAGGAGGGCGAGGGGGAGCAGCAGGGCGGCGGGGACGAGACGTCGTCGCATGGGGGTTCCGTTCTCGGTGACTGGTGTGGTGCGTGGGGGAGTTCAGGCGGCTTCGGCGGCGGTGTCGACGCCGAGGCGTTCCAGGAGTCCGGCGCGCAGTTCGGCGAACCGGGGGTCGGTGATGTCGCGCGGCCGGTCCAGGTCGATGTGCTGCTCGTGCGCGATGACACCGTCGTCCATCACCAGGACCCGGTCCGCGAGCAGCACCGCCTCCTCGACGTCATGGGTCACCAACAGGACGGCGCAGCCCCGTCGTTGCCACAGTTCGCCCACCAGCCGCTGGGCCTTGATCCGGGTCAGCGCGTCCAGCGCCCCGAACGGCTCGTCTAGGAGCAGCAGATCGGGTTCGCGCACCAGGGCGCGGGCCAGCGAGGCCCGTTGCGCCTCACCGCCGGACAGCGTCTTGGGCCAGGCGTCCGCGTGATCCCCGAGCCCGACCTCCGCCAACGCCTGCTCCGCCACGGCCCGTTCGGGCTTCCCGGGCAGTCCGAGCAGGACGTTGCGCCACACCTTCTTCCACGGCATCAGCCGGGGCGCCTGGAACGCGACGGCCTTGCGGCGCGGCACGAGGACGGTGCCCTCGATGTCCCGGTCCAGCCCGGCGAGGATGCGCAGCAGCGTGGACTTGCCGCAGCCGCTGCGGCCGAGCAGTGCCACGAACTCGCCCTGCCGTACGTCGAGTTGGAGATGGTCGATGACGGCGCGGCCGTCGAAGGAACGGGTGAGCCCCGCGACGCGTACCGCCTGCGTGGTCACCGGCGAGGAGGTCGCCTCCTGCGGGCTCACCGGCCCGTGAACGTCGGTCGCCATTGCAGCAGCAGCCTTTCGAGGGTGCGGACGAGGAAGTCGGCCAGCAGGCCGAGGAAGGCGTAGACGATCAGGCAGACCACGATCACGTCGGTCTGCAGGAAGTCCCGGGCCTGCACCATGAGGAAGCCGATCCCGGCGTCCGCGTTGATCTGCTCGGCGAAGACGAGCGCCAGCCAGGCGATGCCGAGGGAGTAGCGCAGCCCGGTCATCGCGTTGGGGAGCGCGCCCGGCAGCACCACATGCCGTACGAGCCCCCAGCGGGACAGCCCGAGGGACTCGCCGGCCTCGATCAACTGGCTGTCCACGCCCCGGATTCCGGCGTAGACGTTGAGGTAGAGCGGGAAGGTCACGCCGAGCGTGATGATGGCGACCTTCGGCGCCTCGCCGATGCCGAACCAGATGATGAACAGCGGGATCAGCCCGACGAAGGGCACGGTCCGCAGCATCTGCACGGGCGCGTCGACCAGGTCCTCGCCGATCCTGAACAGGCCGGAGACCAGGGCGAGTCCGGTGCCGATGACCGTCCCGAGGAGCAGCCCGACGGCGACCCGCTGGAGCGAGGTGGTCATGGCCGAGGGCAGTGAACCGCTGTCGATCAGGTCCCACCCGACCTGGGCGATCCGCCCGGGTGAGGCGAGCACGTCGGAGGTCAACACGCCTGTGCTGCTGAGGAGTTGCCACAGTGCGAGCAGGACGAGCGGGCCGGTGGTGCGGCGCAGCCAGCGGGGTACGCGGGTGCGGCGCGAGGAGGTGGGGACGAGGGGGACGAGATCGAGGGGAGCGGGATCGTCCGAGTCGGCCTTCGATATTGATATAGGGGAAATGTCGGGCCCGGAGGAACCGGGCGGGGCATGACTGATGCTCATGGGTGCTCCACGGGTGGGGGAGAGCGTCCGGTGAGGAGGGGGGTACGCCTCAACGCCGCCGGGTCACGACGGTGTGCACGGGCGCGACGGAGTGCGGGGAAAGGAAAAGGTGAGGCGGAAGAAGACGTCAGCAGCCGCGGCAACACGCGGCGGAAGCCACCCGCAGCAGGTCGATGTGACCGCGCGTGGTGAGCAGAACTGAACGCAACATGCGGCCGAAAATAGGTCAGATGGCGTGCCACGGTCAACGGTGTCTCGCGGACTGGACCCTTCGTATCACGGGCCGGGCGGCCGAGCGGGCGAGGAGCCCGACGGACGGGTGTTGAGCGGGCGAGTAGCCCGAAGGACCGGTATCGAGCGTGGAGCCCGACGGATGGTTCAGGATGGGAGGCATGTCAGCTGCCTTCACCACCCGAGTCCTGAACGTCGCCACCGGTTCCAGGGAGCGGGTCATGGACCTGACCCGTGACTGCGAGGCCTTCCTCCGGGAGGCGGCGGCCGGCCGCGACGGCCTCCTCAACATCTTCGTCCCCCACGCCACCGCGGGCGTCGCGATCCTCGAGACGGGCGCGGGCAGCGACGACGACCTCCTCGCCGCCCTGCACACCCTCCTCCCCGCCGACGACCGCTGGCAGCACCGCCACGGCAGCCCCGGGCACGGCCGCGACCACGTCCTCCCGGCCTTCGTACCGCCGCACGCGACGCTGCCGGTGGTGGGCGGGCGGCTGGAGCTGGGGACGTGGCAGTCGGTGTGCCTGGTCGACACCAACATCGACAATGCCAACCGTCACGTGAGGTTGAGCTTTCTGGGGTGAGCTGGATCGTCCTGGAGGTGGCCCCGGCGGCTTCAGCATCTCCGCGGCCCTCTCGTGACGACGTCGGCTCAGCCCTTCTGGAGCCGCCCGCGCCGTGTGTCGATCAGCGCCCGGTAGTCGACGTACCAGGCGGCGGTCGTCGCCCTCGCGCGCACCTCGCGTGCCTGGCGGTACCGGCCGCGGTCACGGCGTATCCAGGGGACCGGTACGAAGGCGGCCGCAGCGCGTACGTCGTCGAGATCGCCGAACGCTCCGACAGCACCTCGATCTTCCGGTGCTGAAGCCGGGCCATCAGCAGCGCCGCATCGACCGAATCCGCCGCCGAAGCGGCCGACTTGGCGCTGTCCGAGGCGGCTGTTCGTGTCTCCGCCGCGAACGCGGCCCCCGTCCCCAGCGGCACCTGGTCCCTGCCGACGTGACGGGCCGGCTGGTGAGGTGATCTCGGCGCTCACCCGCGGCTCGGTGGGTGCCCGGCCGTCCACCCCGGGCCGCTCCCAACGGGGTGTGGTCCGTGGCCGGTTGTGGCGGCGAGGATTCTCTCCGGCGATGGCGATGGCGTGGCGTTCACGAAAGTCGGGGAGGTCTTGGGCGTAGTTCAGCACTACCCCCGGACGGCATCGAGGCCGAGCCGTCAACCGGTGCTGAGCCGCGCACAGTTGAACCCGGGCCGATCAGCGGGACAGGTGAGAAGACGCCCGTGCGTCGGTCCGGCGCACCGGATGGGTGACGGCATCGTCCACTTCGAGAACCTGAACGACGCTGTCTCCGTTCTCGGGGCGCCGCCGCAGGTCGAGCTGCCCGGCCCGGTGACCGTTCCGGGCAGCCGTGCCGCCTTGGTCAGGTGGTGAAGCGGTGGGTGCCGGAGCCGACCCGGTACACCGCGCTGCCGTCCTCCTGGCGCAGGTAGGTTCCGTGCGTGTGGGTCACCGCGTCCGGGGTGGTCGTGGGGATCCACACCTCGGCGGTCGTGTTGGGCGGCACCGCGCAGGTCAGCGTGAAGCGGCCGGACCGCTGCCGCCAACGGGTGGAGACGGGGCCGTAGACCGAGGTGAACGTGGCGCCGGCGGTGGTGACGGCTCCGCCGGGGCGGGGGCGGATGACGATCTCGCGGTAGCCGGGCCGGCCCGCCGAGATGCCGGCGATGTTCGTGTACATCCATTCCCCCACCGAGCCGTAGGCGTAGTGGTTGAAGGAGTTCATGCCCGCGTCCTGGAAGCTGCCGTCGGGCCGGATGGAGTCCCAGCGTTCCCACATCGTGGTGGAGCCCCGGTCGATCTGGTAGCCCCAGCTGGGGAACGAGCGCTGTTGCAGGAGGCGGTAGGCGACGTCGGTGTGGCCCGTGTCGGTCAGGACGGGGAGCAGTCGGGGAGTGCCGAGGAAACCCGTCGACAGGTGCCAGTCCTTGGCCTCGATCAGGGCGACGAGACGGTCGGCCGCCGCCTTCCGTGACGCGTCCGGCAGCAGGTTCATCGACAGTGCCAGGACGTACGCCGTCTGCGTATCGCCCTTCACCCTGCCCTCGGAGGTGACGTAGGCGTCCTGGAAGGCTGCCCGGATCCGCTCGAAGAGATCGACGTACGGGGCGGTGTCCTCACCCAGTTCGCCGGCCATCCGCGCCGCGAGGTCCGCGCTGTGCGCGAAGTACGCCGTGGCGATGACGTCCTTGGGGGTCTCGTCCTCGACGTTCAGCCAGTCGCCGTATCCCTGGTCCGGGCGCAGCAGGTGGTCGCTGTTCTTCTCCAGGTACGTCAGCCAGGTCCGGACGGACGGCCAGGCGTCCGCGAGGACTTGGCGGTCGCCGTACGCCTGGTAGAGGGACCAGGGGACCGTGACACCCGCGTCGCCCCAGCCGGCCGTGCCGTTGCCGACCGTGCCGACCATCGGCGCCACGTCCGTGAACGCGCCCTCCGCGGTACGGGAGTCCCGGAGGTCGACGAGCCACTTGGACAGGAAGCGGGCCGACTCCATCGTGTACGCGGCCGTGGGCGCGAAGACGTTGATGTCTCCCGTCCAGCCCAGGCGCTCGTCGCGCGCGGGGGTGTCGGTGGGGACGGAGAGGAAGTTGCCGCGCTGGCCCCAAGTGATGTTGTGGTGCAGCTGGTTGAGCATCGGTACGTCGGTCTCGAAGTCGAGAGTGAAGGGGGCGGACGTATGCATCACGCGCCCGGTGACGGCCCTGGCGGTGGGAGTGCCCGGGAAACCGGTCACCTCGACGTACCGGAACCCGTGGAAGGTGAAGCGCGGCTCGTAGACCTCCTCCTTCCCGCCGCCCTTGAGGGTGTACGTGTCGGTCGCCGCCGCGGTCCGCAGGTTCGCGGTGTAGACGGTGCCGTCGGGGTTGAGCACCTCGGCGTGTCTGAGCCGGACGGTCGTGCCCGCGTCGCCCGAGACGCGCAGCCGCACCGAGCCGACCATGTTCTGGCCCAGGTCCAACACGTAGACGCCGGGCCTGGGTTGGGTCACGGTCTTCGGTGTCAGCTCCCGCTCCACCCGCACTGGACCGTCGACCTGCGCGACGATCAGGTCGGGACCGAGGTCGCCGACGCCACCCATGCCCCGCACGCCGAGCCACGCCGTGTCGTCGAAGCCGGGCGAGGCCCAACCAGGGGTCTCCTTGCGGGCGTCGTACGTCTCGCCGTTCAGGAGATCGGCGGTGACGATCGGCCCCGGGGCGGCCCGCCAGTCGGCGTCCGACACGATGCGTTCGCTCGTCCCGTCCGCGTACTCCACCTCCAACTGGGCCAGGAGCGCCGGGACTTGACCGTACTGGCCGGGGCCGAACATGCCCACGTTGCCGGCGTACCAGCCGGGTGCGAGATACGCGCCGATGGCGTTGGCGCCGGGCCGCAGGAGGTCGGTGACGTCGTACGTCTGGTACTGGACGCGGGTGCGGTAGTCCGTCCAGCCGGGGGCGAGCTGGTCGAGGCCCACCCGGCTGCCGTTGAGGTGGCTCTCGTACAGGCCGAGCGCCGTGGCGTACAGGCGGGCGCGGGCCACCTTCCGGCGCGGCAGCCGGAATTCGTGCCGCAGTTGGGTGACGGCGTACGACACCGGGACGACCCGCCCCCACGGTCCGCCGCCCCAGGCCGCCGCCACCCGGACCGCCGGCCAGGCCGCGTCGTCGAAGCCCAACTCCCGCCATCCGTCGGCCGGTTCCTGGTCCGTGGTCTTCCAGGAGGCGTCGGTGAACACCTTCCGCTCACCGGAGGCGGTCCCGACGACAAGGGTGGCGACGAGTCCCGCCGGGCCTACCGTCGCGTTGGTGGCGGCGACGGCGATAACGTTGTCACCGGCCCGCACGCGGTCCAGCACGTCGATCACCGCCGGGCGCTTCCAGTCCTCGTTGTCGGTGTCGAGGTCGGTGTGGGCGACCTCAACACCGTTGAGGGAGACGGCATATACGTTGTCGGCGGTGATGGCGAGCGTGGCCGACGTGATTCCGTCGGGCAGTTGGGCGACATGGCGGAACCAACGGGTGGCCGCCGGAACGCTGTTGGTCGGATCACCCTCGGGGAACCAGATCCAGGAAGCGCCCTCGAAGGACGGCGCGTCCACGAGGCTCGCCGGTGCGGAGATCCAGCCGGCGCTCCACTGCCCGGCATCCATCAGTCCGGTCTCCCACCACGAGGGCGCGCTCCACCCGGAGACGTGCCCGTCGGCGTCCCACACGCGGACGGACCAGTGGTAGCGCGTCCGGGGCTTGAGACCAGGACCTCCGTAGGACACCAGGACGGACTCGCCGGACGTGACCTTCCCGCTGTCCCAGACGTCCGGGCGGGACAGACGGGACGCGGTGGTGGCGACGCGGATCTGATAGGCGCTCTGGCGCGCGTCCACCGCGTCGGACGCCAACGGCCAGCTCAGCCGGGGGCGTTGGGCGTCGATCCCCAGCGGGTGCTGGACGTACTCCACGGTCGGCGCCGTGACGCGCAGCCCGTCGCGCTGTGCCTGTGTCTCCGCCTGCGCCTGTCCGGATGCCGGTGCGGCCATCGCCGGCACGCTGTCCACGGTCACTGCCGCGACCGTGGCGATCGCGCCCGCGAGCATGCTCCTCCTGCTGATCACTACGTCTCCTCACTCGCACGGAATGGGATGAATCGATTCAGAAATGAGAGGCGTGGGTAACGTAGATCCTGGCGAGGCCGGGGTCAATCGTCGTGCAACTGTTTTCGTTACAGGGCCACTTCGTGATCGACCCGGGTGGGGTAGGCGCGCGAGGCGGGTGCGGGGGAATTGAACGGTTTCAATCGCGCGCGGGTCAGGCCCTCAGGGGCAGTGGCGGGAACTCATGGTCCTGCCAGAGCCGTCGCGAGGTCTCCTCGGGGTACGCGGCGACGGTGGGCGGTGCGCCGAACGCCTGGGTGAGCCGGTGTTCGGTGTCGAACGCGGGCCAGCCCGGGTCGCCGGTGGTCGCGAAGGCGGTCCACGCCGTGCGGAAGCGCGCCGCCAGATGCAGGGCGTGGGCCGGTGTCGGGACGCCCAGCAGCCGGCCGAAGCCGGTGGTGAAGTCGCCGAAGACCAGGGGGAGATCCAGTCCGTGGCAGGCGCCGAAGGGGTGGGCGGCGTCCGGCGCGGGCCAGGTCAGGTCGTAGACGTAGGCCCGCTCGCCGCGGACGGCCTGGCTCTCGGCCAGCCGGAGCGAGGGCATGCGGAACAGCCAGTCGGAGCGGACCAGCACCCAGAGCTGTTCGGCGGAGGCGTGCGGGAACGCGGAGCGGTAGGCGGCCTCGGCGTCCGGCCGAACCGGCCGACGTCAGCGGGAAAGACGCCGACTCGCCTGTCTGCCGGGGGAGTTGTGAACTCCGGTGGGTGATGCTGGAAACTTCCGCACAGTGGTTCGGGCAGGCGTCGCCCCGCACGTCTGCATCAGGGCAACACACACAAGGGAAGAGCCTTGCAGCAATCCTCGCGTAGAAGATCACCCCGGAAGGTGCTGGCCGCGATCCTGGCCGGCGGTGCCGTGGCCGCGGGCTGTTTCGCCGTTCTGCCGTCGACGGCACAGGCCGCGCAGACCCCGGGCGCCGACCGGCAGTCCTCCTTCACCGACGCGGCCGAGGAGTTCGGGGTTCCCCTGCCCGTGCTCCTGGCCGTGTCGTACCAGGAGTCGCAGTGGGACGACCACGACGGGCACTACAACACCTCGGGCGGATACGGCCCGATGAACCTGACGGACGTCACCGCCAAGATGGTCTCCGGGGGCGCGGCGGGCGCCGCGGGCCGCGGTGACCTCGCCGAGCTGACGTCGGACCCGGCGCTGCACACCCTCGACGCGGCGGCGAAGCTCACCGACACCCCGGCGACGAGACTGCGCACCGACGACCGCGAGAACATCCGCGCCGGTGCCGCCCTACTCGCCTCGTACCAGCGGGAGTTGACGGGCAAGAGCTCCACCGACCCGGCCGACTGGTACGGCGCGGTCGCCAAGTACAGCCAGTCCTCCGACAAGAAGGCCGCGCAGCTCTTCGCCGACCGCGTCTTCAAGACCGTGTCCTCGGGCGCCTCGCGGACGACCGTCGACGGACAGCACGTCGAACTCCCGGCGCGGCGAGCGATTCAGCCCGAGACCCGGCAGCTGTCCGAACTGAAGCTGAAGACCGCCGCGACGGCCACCGACACCGAGTGCCCGGCCACGGTCGACTGCACCTTCCTCGCCGCGGCCGCCTCCAACGGGCAGGTCGCGGGCCGCCCGGACGACGGCGTGCAGATCAAGTACATCGTCCTGCACGACACCGAGTCGTCCTACGACGCCGCCATCAAGACCTTCCAGACGGTGGGCTCCGGCGACTCGGCGCACTACGTCATGCGGGCCTCGGACGCGGCCGTCACGCAGATGACGCACACCAAGGACATCGCGTTCCACGCCGGCAACTACTGGTTCAACATGCACTCGATCGGCATCGAGCACGAGGGCTACGCCGCGCACGGCGCCACCTGGTACTCGCAGGCGCAGTACCAGGCGACGGCAGACCTGGTGAAGTACCTCGCCGCGAAGTACGACATCCCGCTCGACCACGAGCACATCATCGGCCACGACAACGTGCCCGGCCCGCAGGACAGTTACGTACGGGGCATGCACTGGGACCCCGGCCCCTACTGGGACTGGACGGCGTTCATGAACATGGTCGCCCCGTCGAGGTCGGCCCTCGCGCAGAGCGCCGCGCGGCACGCCCCGAGGGTGGGTTCGGCGGTCACCATCAGCCCCAGGTTCGCGACCAACGACCAGACTGTCCAGGTCTGCCCGGCCGACGACCCCACGGGCGCAACCACCGCCTGCACCGAGAGCACCGCGCCCTCCAACTTCCTTCCCGTGCGCACCGCTCCGAGCGCGGACGCGCCCCTGTTCGCCGACCCGGCCATCCACCCCGGCGAGACCGAGGGCACCGACTCGATCCACGACTGGGGCAGCACCGTCCAGGCCGGCCAGCAGTTCGTGGTCGCCGACGTCGACGGCGACTGGACCGCCATCTGGTTCAGCGGCGCGAAGGTGTGGTTCTACAACCCCCACGGCGTCAACACCTGCGCCGCGCCGGGCGCGAAGATTCTCCACTCCGGCGACCAGGCCGCGACCCTCTACGGCTCCGGCTACCCGCAGGCGTCGGAGTACCCGTCCGGCCTCTCCCCGTCCACCCAGAAGCCCCTGACCGTCTACGGCTTCCCGGCGGGCCAGGCCTACGTCGCCACCCAACCCGCCGTCAGCGCCGACGACTTCTTCGTCTCGGGCGACACCTATGTCACCGGCGCGGCCAAGTACTACACGATCCAGTACAACCACCGGGTCGTCCTGGTCGACGCCTCCCAGGTCTCCTGAACCCGGCCGGTGCGGGCGGCACGCAGACGACCTGCCCGCACCGGTGGACCTCTTCGGCAGGGCGCTCTGCGAGGATCTCCCCATGAGCGACAACCCCCTGCGCCACGTCACCGTCGACCGCACCGCCCCCGGCCGCTTCACCGCGACCAACGCCCGCGGCGGCACGATCGACTTCGGTACCGCCGTCGGCGGCGGCACCGAGTTCACCCCGGTCGAGCTGCTGCTCGCCGCGATCGGGGGCTGCACCGCGGCCGACGTCGATGTGGCGACCACGCGGCACGCGGAACCGGACGGGTTCACCGTCACGGTGACCGGCAACAAGGTCAGCGACGACCTCGGCAACCGGATGACCGACCTCGCGGTCACCTTCGCCGTGACCTTCCCGGAGGGCGAGGCCGGGGACCGGGCCCGCGCGATCCTGCCCCGGGCGGTCACCGTCTCGCACGACCGGCTGTGCACGGTCAGCCGCACCGTGGAGACCGGCACGCCCGTCACGGCGACGATCAAGGACGCCTGACCCTCCCGTTCGCTGCGAGGTTCTCCGCGAGGTTCTCTGCGAGCAGGTGACAAGGGCACCGGCGTGCGCTGCGTTCTTGTGAGCACCGCCTGATCCCGTGGGCCCGGCCGTCCTACGGTCCGGCCATGAACACGAGTCGCAGCAAAGGAAGTTCGTGGCGCGGAGCCACGAGTACAGGACGTACGTGGCGCGGAGCCACGAGCACAGGACGTACCTGGCGCGGTGTCGCGCTCGCGGTGCTGCTGACCGCGGGCGCGCTCACCGCCGCCGCTCCACAGGCCCAGGGTGAGAGCGCTCGCACCGAGACCCCGGTGGCGTCGACGCATCCCGCCGACGGTGTGACCGAGTCGCTGGTGCGGGTCAAAGTGCCGTTACCGCAGTCGTTCGGCGCCCGTCCGGCGGCGTGCGACTGGCTGTCGTATCTGCGCTACCGCTCCGCCTCCGGCCCGAGCGCCTCCGCCGACGCCGACCGGATCCTCGTGGCCCAGCCCGGCATCCTGGAAGGAGCCGGAGCCTTCGACAGCGTCGCCCGCGACACGGTCGCCCAAGCCGCCGCGCGGGGACGGCACATCGAGTTCTGGGCCCTGGACCGGCGCTCCAACTGCCTTGAGGATCCCACCGGTATCGCCTCCGGCGACCAGCACACGGCCGTCGACTACTACTACCGGGGCAAGTCCGTCGGCGGCCGCACCTTCGCCGGGTTCGTCGGCAACGACCAGCTCGGCTGGATGGCCAAGCTCGGCATCGAGCAGACCGTGCGCGACGAATACGACCTGCTCGTCGCCGAGTTGCCCGATCAGGGAGTACGCAAGAACAAGGTGCTGTGCGGTGGGCACTCGCTCGGCGGTGTCATCACCGGGTACTTCGCGGCGGCCGACTTCGACGGAAACCCCGCCACCACGGCGGACGCCGGGCAGAACCAGTGCGCGGGCTACTTCGCCCTCGACACCACGATCTCGACCGACCTCTCGGACCTCGACGGCAGCATCCCGGACGACACCAACCTGCCTGACATCGGGCTCGGTTACGCCGTCGTACAGGCCGGGCTCGACAGCGGCGTGCTGTCCCGCTCGCTGTCCGCGCCCGTGCTGCTCAACCCCGAGACGATGACCCTGCTCGCCATCGCCGGCCTGGGCGCCGTACAGAACCCGGACGCCGAGGCGGACCTGCCGTCCTATCTCCCGTCCAACGTCAACATCGAGGCCACGAACCGCTTCCTGTTCTCCAAGGACGCCGCCACCTTCCTCACCGGCTCACCCGCGGTGAAGGACTTCCGGCTCACCAACGACGCGGTGCTCGGCTCGCTGATGGACGACAACTCCGTGCCCCTCGCCTTCCTGCAGAGCAGCGTCGGCTTCTTCGACGGCGGGCCGATCGTGGACAAGAACTTCCCCGCCACCAACGGCAGTTCGGACCAGTCACAGCTCTTCGGCGTCGAGTACAAGGCCATTCCGGCGGTGCCGCACGGGCCGCTCTACACCTGGCGTAATTACGACCGTGTCGGCGCCGCCGACGACCCCGGGTACCGGTCGGCCGACGGCACCCCGTTCACCAACGCCTCCAAGGAGGTCACCGACATCCACGAGCTGGCCCGCAGCATGGGGGAGCAGCCGCTGGACTTCACCGAGCAGTACTTCCCGACCAAGCTGGTCACCGACATCGAGTTGGCCACCTCACCCCAGGTGAAGCAACTCCTCGTCCACCCGGGCGGGTTGACGGCCAACCCGACGCTCACCGTCCTCGCGGGCGACGGCCTGCTCGCCGGGCACATCCCGGCCGGCCTGCACCCCGTGATCGCGCCCGGCTACCAGCACCTCGACGTCCTGACCGCCGCGCCCGTCCAGAACAACGGCCGCCCCGAGGTCGTCTCCAGCAGCCTCGCGGCCTTCGCCGCCTCGCCGCCCAAGTAGCCGTCCCCGCACGGCCGTTCCGAACATGATGAGGACCGGGAGGATCAACTCCCGGTCCTCATCGGTGCGTTCCTACGGCTCAGACCTTGCCCGCGGCGAACGTGGCCGCCGCGTCCGCGTCGGAGGTGTAGCCGAGGTGGGCCAGGACGTCGGTTCCGCCGTTCTGGCAGATCGGGTCACCGTTGGCGCAGAAGTCGATGGTGCGGCTCTGGTACGTGCCGGTGACGCTCTTGCCGAGGGCCCGGATCGGGTTGCCGAACAGCAGGACCGCGGCGACTCGCGGTGCCAGCGCGGCGGGGATGGTCGCCACGATAGGGCTGCCGACCACCGCGCCGTCGCTGCTGATTCCGATGGAGTTGTCGACGACGTTCGCGCCCTGCGAATAGCCGACGAGAATGAAACGCTGATTCGGACACGCGGCGGCCTGCGCGTTGACGTGGTTCACCACATCGGCGTTTCCCGTCGCGGCGGACGTCAGGGAAAGGTCGGCGGGATAGTTCACCGCGTAGCTGGAGAGCGTCTTTCCGGTGATTTTCTTCTGGAGCGCGGAGAACACCGGGTCGCCGACGATCAGGCCGAGGGTGCCCGGCTCGAAGGTGCCGCGAGCCGCCACGACGTCGAGGTCCGAGCAGGTGGCGGCCGTCGCGGTGGGTGCGGAGAGGGTGGCGAGCCCGGCCCCGCCGGCCAGTGAGAGCGCGGCGAGGCATAAGCGAATACGCATGGGAATCCTTTGAGGGTGGGGCGCGTGAAGCGCCTGTGGAAAGGACTGTCCCGAAGGTATTCGCGTTCCCGTACCCGGTGTTATGGACGGGAATTCAGAAACTCTCTCTGTTTTTGTCGGCTCGTGAGTCGCGGTCACCTCGTGCGTCAGGGTCTCCGTCCCGCAATGCCGCCGAACGCAGCGCGAGAATCAGATCGAGACGGGTGCCGGGGTCGTGCAGGGACGCGCCGAAGAGTTTCTCCAACTGACGCAGGCGATAGCGGACCGTCTGCGGGTGGATGTGGAGCCGGGCGGCGACATCGGGGACGTTGCTGCCGGAGAGCAGCCAGGCGAGCAACGTCTCGGCCAGCCGCGGGCGTTGGCCCTCGGAGGCGGCGTCGAGCGGCGCCAGGGCCCGTAACTCCAGCTGGGCGAGCAGCGGTTCGTCGCTGTGAAGCAACAGCGTCGACAGATGGTCGGCGCACAGCACCACGCCCTGCCGGGGCAGCACCCCGCGCCCCATCAGCCCCAGCGCCCGCGTGGCCCAGCGCAAGGACCGCGCGGCCTCGGCGACCGGGACCGTAGGACCGATCGCCGCCGGACGGCCGCCCAGGCCGAGGACGAACGACCGCCCGCCGAACCGGCCGTAGCCCTCCGGGTCCGGCACCAGCACGCGGGGCGGACGCGACTCCATGTCCGCCAGCGCGCCCGGCATCGCCGGCGGCCGGTCCTCCGCGCGCGGGTCCGCCGGGCCCGCCAGCGCGATGACGGCGACCCGCGAGGGCACCCGCCAGCGCGCCCCGTGCGCCAGGTCCTGCAACGCTTCCGGGGCCACCGGCCCCTCGCCCAGCAGGAGTTCGAGCAGCCGTCGGCGTCGCCGCTCCACCTCGTCCGTGCTGCGCGACTGCGCCTCCGCGTATCCGGCGGCGGCCGCCTCCGCGACCTCGTGCACGGTCCGGAACGCCAGCTCGCCCAGCGCGGCCACCACCGCCGAATCCAGGCCGAGTTCCTCCGCCGTACGCCCCATCAGCCGCCACGCGTGCAGCCCGCCGACGCGGATCGCCGACTGCAACGCCTCCAGGCTGCGGCCCTCCAGGGCCTCGCCGCGCCCGAGTTCCTCGTAGTACGCCGCCGCCATCGCGGCGTTCTGGCCGTGCGGGTCCGCGATGTGGTCGACGAACAGGGTGAGTGCCTGCACCACCCCGGATCTGAGGTTCTCGCGGTACGTCCCGTCGGCCGGGCGCGCGTACTCGGGGACCTGTCTGCGCACCACGTCCTCCACCTCGTCGGAGACGGCGGGGAGTTGGGCGCGCAGCAGTTCGGCCAGGTCGGGTGGAACCGATGCGGTTCCGGGCTCGGTGGGTACTCCGCGCGGGGTGGGGACAGCCACGACGGACACTCCTTTCCCCCGGAGGCGGCTCGCCCACGGACTGGTGCCCGTGGGACGAGGGGGACGTCCCGTGTTGGACGGTCGTCCCCTGCGCTCCGTTCCGTGCCCCGGCTGCACCGACATCACTCCGGCAGCCCCAGCGCACCGGCGAGCATCGGCCACGAGGTGGTGAACTCCCCTTTCCAGTAGGCCCAGCTGTGACCTCCTCCCGAGTAGAAGTGCGTGGTCACCGGAATGCCGAGCAGGGCGAGAACACCGGTGAAACTGTGCGCGGAGGGCCACAGCAGACTCTCCAGCGCCTCGGGCAGCCAGTCACCCGAACCCCCGGCCACACCACTGCCGTTGGACACGTACAAGGGCGTCCCGCGCAGCCCGCCGGCCCGGGCGCGCGGATTGGCGGCCTGCCAAGTCAGCAGGTCCAGAAGGGGATTGCCCCACAGGGAGCGCGGCGCCAGGTTCTCGCGCGCCACGATGGCGTCCACCAGCGAGGGCACCCCGGGGGCCGTGGTGTCGAGGATGCCGCTGTACGACGCGGCTGCGGTGAACGCGCCCGGGTGACGGGCCGCGTGCGCCATCGCGCCGTAGCCCCCGGTGGACACCCCGGCGACGGCCCGCACCCCGGACGCCCGGTAGTCGCGCGCCAACAGCGTAGGAACCTCGGTGAGTTGGAAGGTCTCGTAGTCGGGACCGTCCCGCCACGCGCTCGGGATGCCGGTCGGCCCCGCGTCCGGCATCGCCACGATCAGATCGCGGCCCTCGGTGAAGGCCTCGATGTCCGTCTCCCGCGTCCAGGACGTGTAGTCGTCGTGCGCCCCGTGCAGCAGATACAGCACGGGATACGTCCGCCCGGGCTGCGCGGCGAAGTCCGACGGCAGGATCACCCGCACCGGCGCGCTGCGGCCCAGCGCGGGCGAGGACACGGACACGTCGAACGTCCGCGCCGAGATCCGCGTCGCGGCCCGGGCCCGGCCAACGGCGGCCGTGGCACCGAACAGGACGGCAAGTCCCGTGGCCGCGCCGGCCCTTGTGACGGCACGGCGGGACATCCCGTGGGGGTGGTGGTGCGGCATGGCGGCTCCTCAGGCTGGTTCGGCGGGTCCCTCCGGCGAGGCGAGCACCCGCCGCAGATGGGCGGCGATCTCGTCGACGTACGGCGGGTCGAGCAGCGACAGGTGGTGCCCCGACACCGGTACGACCGTCAGCCGCGGGCACACCTCGTCCCAGCCGAGCGCGTCGTCGTCCCGTTCGTACGCCGGGTCACGCACGGTGTGCGGCGCCGGTTCGGTGGCCCGGTACAGCACCACCGGCCCCTCGTACCGGGCCGGTCGATGCGCCTCGCCGATCCGCAGATCCAGGTACGAGGCACGCTGGTGCTCCAGCGCGGCGGGCGGCACTTTCACGACCCCGCGCAGGGTGCGCAGCACGCGGTCGATGCGCTCGTGGTCGTCGTCCAACGCCACGAGTTCGTCGTAGGGCAGGGGGAGTTGGACACCGTAGGTGTCGGCGATGTGCTGGGCGAAGCCCGTGAGCTGTGTGCGCACGCTGTCGGGTCGGGGGAGAGGCCGCACGGAGTCGATGAGCACGACGAGTTCGACGTCCCGTCCGGCGGCGGTGAGTTGGCGGGCAGTCTCCTGCGCCACGAATCCGCCGAAGGACCAACCGGCAAGCACACACGGCCCGTTGGGATGAGCGGTGGTGATCGCCTTGGCGTAGCGGCGAGCCTTCTCGGAGACGGTGTGGGCGTCCTCGATCCGGTCCAGTCCGTGCACCGGCCGGTCCTCGCCGAGGCGTTCGCCGAGTGCGCGGTAGACGTCGGTGGTCCCGCCGGCGGCGTGGAAGAGGAAGAGGGGAGAGGGACGGGACGGCGAGTCGGTCAACTGGCCTATCCGGTCCGCCACTTCGGCGACTGTTTCAGCGTCGAACAAATCGCGCAGGTGCAGCTCGACACCGAAGTCGCGTTGCAGGGCGGTACGGATACGGACAGCCATGAGGGAGTCGAGGCCGAGGTCCGTCAGTTCCGTGGTGGGGGTGATACGGGCCGCTGGATGGCCGGTGACGGTGGCGATGTGGTGGCTGACGCGGGCGGATACCGAGTTGTCGGCGGCCGGGGTCGGCTCGGCCCAACGGTGTGCGTCGGGCGCCGCGGTGAGGGGAGTTCGGCCGTCGGTCCACCAGTACCGGACGTGCCGCCAGCGCGGTGCCGGGAGGTCGACGACCCGGCCGTCCGGCAGTGGGAGGTCAAGTCCCGCCGCGTACAAGGCCCCCAACTCCTTCAGGAACGCGGCGGATCCGTCCGCGTCGCGCCGCAACGTTCCGACGGTGAGGGCGCCGGGCACGTTGTCGGCGATGGACCTGGCCAGGACCGGATGCGGCGAGATCTCCACGAAGGCGGTGTGACCGTCCGCCGCGGCGGCGCCGAGGGCCCGGTCCAGGCGTACCGGCCGACGCAGATTGGCGGCCCAGTGATCGGCGTCGAACTGGCAGGCGCCGCGCGGGTCTTCGAGGACCGTGGAGTAGACGGGGATACGTGGCGGCCGACCCTTGACGTCCCCGAGGACCTCGGTCAGTTCCGGCAACAGCGGGTCCACCTGAGGTGAGTGCCCGGCGCCGACGACCCGCATGACGCGGGCGGCACGCCCTCGCTCCTCCAGCGCGCGCATCAGCCGGGCGACCGCCATCTCGTCACCGGTGACGACCTTCTGCCGTGGCGAGGAATGGACGGCGACATGCACACCCGGGAAGTCCCGCTCCAGGGATGCCAGTTCACCGTCATCCAGGTCTACGACGGCCATCGCGCCACCCTGAAGTCCAGCGAGTAGCCGAGCCCGTACTGCGACGACCCGGGCCGCGTCCGCCACATCCAGCGCGCCCGCGCAGACGGCGGCGGCCACCTCGCCCAGGGAGTGCCCGATCACCGCGACAGGCTCCACGCCGTACGACCGCCACAGCTCGGCGAGTGCCAACTGGACGCCGAACAGGACGGGTTGAGCGACATCCAGCCGGTCGAGATCCCCGGCGGAGACCAGGTGTTCGTGCAGGGAGAAGCCGAACACGTCGGCCACCTGCGCGTCCAGCTTCTCCACGGCGGCGGCGAATGCCGGTTCCTCCAGGAGCAGTTGGCACCCCATGCCGGTCCACTGGCTGCCGTATCCCGAGAACACCCAGACCGGACCCCGCCCTACGAGATCACGGTCACCGGTCACCACCCGCGCATCCGGGCTGGAACCCTGCGCCAACGCGTCCAGCGCATCGGCCAGTTCACCCCCGTCGCGCGCGACGACCGCAGCGCGTACAGGACCGCGCCCGGCCCGTCCGGCGAGCGTGCGCGCCACGTCGGCCGGACGGGCGGCGCTCCCTTCGGGCGTGCGAAGCCACGCGGCGAGACGGGACGCGGTGTCGCGGACCCGCTCGGTGTCGACGTCGGAGAGGAGGTGAAGGCGGGCGGCCGGCTCCTCGCCACGGAGGACAGCAGGCCGCCATTCCTCCACCACCGCATGGGCGTTGGTGCCGCCGAACCCGAAACCCGAGATGCCGGCGGTGGCCGTACCGCCATAGCGGGGCCATGGTTCGGGCTCGGTGACGACGCGCAGCCGTGCGTCGTCGAGGGAGGTGCCGTGCAGCGAGGGCGGGACCAGGTCGTGGTGGAGGGCGAGGACCGTCTTCACCAGGCCGGTGATGCCCGCCGCGGATTCCAGGTGACCGAGGTTCCCCTTCACCGAGCCGAGCAGCAACGGCTGTTCGGGGTCACGGCCCGCGCCCAGCACCGCGCCGAGGGCGCCCGCCTCGATCGGGTCGCCGAGCGGGGTGCCGGTGCCGTGCGCCTCGACGTAGTCGATGTGGGCCGGGGTGAGTCCGGCCCGTGCGTACGCGGTGGTCAACAGGGCTTGCTGGGCAGCCGGGTTGGGGGCGAGCAGCCCGTTGGAGCGGCCGTCGGAGTTGACGGCGGTCGCGCGGATGACCGCGAGGACACGGTCGCCGTCCCGTTCCGCGTCGGACAGCCGCTTCAGCAGCACCGCCGCGCAGCCCTCACCGCGACCGATTCCGTCGGCCGCCGTGGAGAAGGGCTTGCAGCGGCCGTCCGGGGCGAGGGCGCCCGCTCGTTCGAAGGCGACGCCGACGACGGGGGAGAGGAGGACGTTGACTCCGGCGGCGATCGCCGTGTCGGTCTCGCCGGTGCGGAGGCTGACGCACGCCTGGTGCAATGCGACGAGTGAGGACGAACAGGCCGTGTCCACCGCCATGTTAGGGCCGTGGGTGTCCAGCACGTACGCCAGTCGGCCCGCCGTCACGCTGAGTGCCGCGCCCGCCGGGGCCCACGGGTCGACGGCGTTCGCGTCGGCGCCGGTGAGCTGTCCGTACTCCGGGGCCGAGACGCCGACGTAGATGCCGGTGGCCGTACCCGCCAAGGAAGGTGCGGGCACGGCGGCGTGGTCGAGGGTCTCGCGGACGACCTCCAGAAGGATGCGTTGCTGGGGGTCCATCACCGCGGCCTCGCGCGGGGTGATGCGGAAGAAGTCCGCGTCGAACCCCGCGATGTCGTCCAAGTAGCCGCCGTACAAAGGCGTTTCGGGTGGCGGGAACGCCGTGAAGTCGGCCCGTCTGTCCTCGGGGGCGCGGCTGATCGCGTCGACGCCGTCGATGAGCAGACGCCAGTAGTCGGCAGGGCCGCGCACCCCGCCCGGCAGTCGGCAGCCGACGCCGATGACCGCCACGGGCTCACCGGGTGCCGCGGCAACAGGGTTCGCCTGTACGGCAGTTCGCATGGCCGTACCGCACACCCGCTCCACCAGCGCGTCCACGGTCGGCGCCTCCCACAGCAGGGTCGCCGGCAACTCGTGGCCCGTCAGCGAGGACAACTCGCCCGCCAGCACGACCGCGTCCCGCGAGGACATGCCGAGCTCGGCCAAGGGGCGGTCCAACGGGACGTCGTCCACAGGGGTGTTGTTCCACTCGGCGACCCGTTCCGCGATCCGGCGGCGCAGCAGCGCTCTCGTGTCGGCGGTCGTCATACGGCGGTCTCCGCCGCGTAGGCGCCCTCCAGATAGCGGGTGCGGGTCAGGGCCCGGGACACCTTGCCGCTGGAGGTGCGGGGGACCGTGCCCGGTGCGACGAGGACGACGTCGGCGAGCCGCAGCCCGTGCCGGGCGGAGACGGCCGCGCGTACGGCCTGCGTCAGGGCCGGTACGTCGATGTCCGCGAGGCTGGTCGTACGCGGGTGCTCGGCGACGACCACCACCCGCTCGCCCGCGCCACCCGCGCCGCCCGGCACGCCGAACGCGGCGAGCCGGTCGCGTCGTACGGCGTGATGGGCGTCCTGGGCGGTGGCCTCCACATCCTGCGGATAGTGGTTGCGGCCGTCGATCACGATGAGGTCCTTGAGCCGGCCGGTGACGATCAACTGCCCCTCCAGCACGGTCCCGAGGTCGCCGGTGCGCAGCCAACTGCCCGGCGCCTCCTCGCCGAGCGTGGCGCCGAAGACGCGCTCGGTCTGCGCGGAGTTGTTCCAGTAGCCGCGCCCCACATTGGGACCCTGCACCCAGATCTCCCCGACCTCCCCCTCGGCCAGCACCGCGTGGGCGACCGGATCGACGATGCGCACCCGCTGCCCAACTGGCTTTCCACAGGCGGCCAGTAGCACGGCTCGCGGGTCCTCGGGCCGTGCGGGCAGGGCCTTCCCGGCGGCGAGCGCGTCGCGGTCGAGGGCGAAGCGGCCGAGCGGGCGGCCGGGCCGGGCGGCGCTGACGAAGACCGTGGCCTCGGCGAGCCCGTACGACGGACAGTGCACCTCCGCCGCGAGTCCCTGCGCGGCGAACGCGGCCTGGAAACGGTCGGCGGTGCCGGGCCGGACGGGTTCGCTGCCGTTGATCAGCGCGGCGACTCCGTCCAGCCGCAGCCCCTCCTTCTGCGCCCCGGTGACGGCGGAGGCGCAGTAGTCGTAGGCGAAGTTGGGCGCGGCACTCAGCGCCTGCGGATGCGCGGCCAACAGCCGCAGCCAGCGCGCCGGTTCGTGCAGAAACGCGGCCGGGTCCATGAGCACCGACAGGAGGCCGCGTACGACCGGTGCCGCGACGCTCAGCACCAGCCCCATGTCGTGGTAGAGCGGCAGCCATCCGACGCACGTCATCGGATGCGCGTCGGCACCGTAAGCGGCAAGCGCCTGGCGGGCGTTGGCGACGACGTTCCCGTGCGTGATCTCCACACCGGCCGGAGCGCGGGTGGAGCCGGAGGTGTACTGGAGGTAGGCGGTCGCGGCCGAATCCGGCGCGGGGGCCTGCCAGTTGAGGGCAGCGGAGTCCGGTACCTGGTCCGCCGCGAGGACTGTGACCTGCGCGCGCTCGCAGAAGTCCGTCACCTCGGGCAGGGCACGGCCCGTGGTCACCACGACCGACGGACGCGCGTCACCCAACACCCCGACCAGACGGTCGCCTTGACCTGGCAGGCCGGGCGGATACAGCGGGACGGCGACAGTCCCGGCCGTCAGCGCCGCGAGGAAACCCGTGATGTAGTCCGTCCCCTGCGGGCACAACAGGGCGACCCGCGCCCCGGGTTCGGCGTGCTCGGCGATCCGGGCGGCCAGTGCCCGTACCCGCAGATCCAGACGCTGCCAGGTCAGAGTGCGGTGCACGCCACGGGAGTCGGGGGCGGGATGGTCGACGAACGTGAACGCCCGGCGGTCCGGGGTGACTTCGGCCCAGTGCCGCACGTACTCGGGCAGAGTCCGGTACGCGGGTGAGAGCGGGGGGCGGCGGCTGTCCATCGGGCGTGACTCCTCACATCACGGAACATCGCGGTGTCGGCTGACGAGGGTGAACGAGGTGAACAGGGCGGTCAGAGCGGGATGTTGCCGTGCCGCCGCTCCGGCATCGGGGCGCGCTTGCCACGCAGTGCGCGCAGGGCGCGGCTGACATGGGCGCGGGTGTCGCGCGGGGCGATCACGTCGTCGACGTACCCGCGCTCGGCGGCGAGGTACGGCGTCCCGTGCGTCGACTCGTACGCGGCGACGAGGTCGGCCCGCAGCGCCTCCGGGTCGGCCGCGGCGGCGAGTTGGCGCCGGTGCAGCACGCCGACGGCACCCTCGGCACCCATGACGGCGATACGGGCCGTGGGCCAGGCGAGGTTGACGTCCGCGCCGAGATGCTTGGAACCCATCACCGCGTACCCGCCGCCGTATGCCTTGCGTACCACCACGGTGACCTTCGGGACGGTCGCCTCGGCGTACGCGTAGAGGAGTTTGGCGCCGCGCCGGATGATGCCGCCGCGCTCCTGGCGGACACCGGAGAGATACCCGGGGACGTCGGCGAAGGTCAGCAGCGGGATGCCGAACGCGTCGCAGAACCGTACGAACCGCGCGGCCTTCTCCGAGGCGTCGATGTCGAGGACACCGGCGAAATGCAGCGGCTGATTGGCGACGATCCCGACACTCGCCCCCTCGACCCGGGCCAGCGCGCAGATGATGTTCGGCGCGAACAGCTCCTGGACGTGCAGGAGTTCACCGTCGTCGACGACCGCGTGCAGGATGTCCCGCATGTCGTAGGCCTGCCCGAGCCGGTCGGGCACGATCTCGTCGAGCGGGGCGCCGTCGGCGACCGAGCCGGGTGCGAACTCCGGTGGCCGCTCAAGGTTGTTGGCGGGAAGGTACGACAGCAGGTCGCGTACGGTGTCGAGCGCGTCGCCCTCGTCGGCGGCGAGGAAGTGGGCGTTGCCGTTCACCGAGTTGCTGGTGCGGGCGCCGCCCAGCTCCTCGGCGGTGGTGCGTTCACCGGTGACCGCCTCGATGACGTCCGGGCCGGTGACGAACATGTGCGAGGCGCCGTCCACCATCACGGTGAAGTCGGTGATCGCGGGGGAGTACGCGGCACCGCCCGCACACGGGCCCAGGACGACGGAGATCTGCGGGATCACCCCGGACGCCTTCACGTTCCGGCGCACCAACTCCGCGTAGAGCGCGAGGGAGTTGACGCCCTCCTGGATGCGGGCGCCGCCGGAGTCGTTGAGGCCGACGACCGGGCAGCCGGTCT
The DNA here is from genome assembly GCF_033335955.1 of Streptomyces sp. N50. Lineage (GTDB taxonomy): Bacteria > Actinomycetota > Actinomycetes > Streptomycetales > Streptomycetaceae > Streptomyces. The sequence goes on along the minus strand of NZ_CP137549.1, from coordinate 613,712 downwards.
TCAGGGCCAGCTCCATGAGGGCCACGGTCTTCTCGCCGAAGGCCTCGCCCATGCTGCCGCCGAAGACCGTGGAGTCCTGCGCGAACACGCACACCGGCCGTCCGTCGACCGTGCCGTACCCGGTCACGACCCCGTCCCCGTAAGGGCGTTGGGCGCCGTCCCCGACGGTACGGGCCCGCACGAATCCGCCCGTCTCCGCGAACGAGCCCGCGTCCAGCAGCCGTTCGATGCGCTCCCGAGCACCGAGCGCGCCCTGTCTTCTCGGCGCGGCCGTGGCAACTGCCTGCGCCCGACGGTCTTCCAGATCGCCGATGCGTCCGGCGGTCCCGTCCGCCGCGGGTGTCACTGCCGTCAGGGATGTTGTCGCCTCTAGCGTCACAGCCACCTCCGAAGTGGTTCTCGAATATGGCAGCGATTCGGGAGCGGACCGAGGGATCGCCGTTCTGTTTGCGGGAGTTGAGTCCCGGGCGACGGAGGTTCGTCCTGAGGTGACAAGGGAGTGACGCCGGCCCGGCACAGCGCATAGGCGTCTGCGGTCCAGACCATTAGTGTGGTCATGTCACTGGCAACGTTTCCATCCCGTCTTACGTGCCCCCACCGATGTGACCACAGGAGGACCCCGGATGAGATCGTCGACGAGTCGGCCGTTGATCGCGGCCCGCAGACGGCTGTCGACCGCGGCCGACAGAACCGACAAGCGCGTACTGCGCCCCCTGGCCCTCGTGTTGACGGCCTTCCTGCTCGGCGTCGCGGCACTCGTCGGCGCCCCGCAGCCCGCACAGGCCGCGGCGGGCACCGTGTCAGCGTACCCGGTCCCCTCCATCTACCCGGCGTCCACCGACTACAGGTTGACCGTCAACGGCACGTCCGTGCCGGTCACCAAGTACACCGGGTACGACATCGCCCAACTCGCCCTGGGGACAGGCACGGCCACCATCTCCGTGACGAAGCTCAACAACACGGCGATCGGCGCGTACAGCATCAGCCCGCAGAAGCTGGGCATCACGGGAACCGTCAGCGGCCCGACCCTGACCTTCACCGTCCAGAACGACGAGTACCTGATCGTCAAGCTTGACGGCCGCCCCAACCTGGTCATCGCCGCCGACCCGGCCGAGACCGACCGCCCGGCGACCAGCGGCACCGGCATCTTCAACGTGCGGAGCGCGCCCTACTCGGCTCAGCCGAACACCGGCGCCTACACCACAACTCCCTTCCAGAACGCCCTCGATGACGCCGCCGCGTACGGCTCCGCGAACGGCACGCAGGGCATCGTGTACGTACCGGCCGGCGTCTACACCCTCGGCAACCTCTACCTGCGGAGCAACCTCGCGTTCTATCTCGCTCCCGGCGCGGTCCTCCGCTACACGGGCGAGGCCGGCCACTACGTGGTGACCGGACACAAGACCTCCCAGGGCCGCGACCTCACCTGGTTCATCTCCACCCGGTACTCCTCGACGAACATCAAGATCTACGGCCGCGGCATCATCGACGGCAACGGCCAGGCCGCGCTCGCGCCCTCCAACCTCGGCGTGAACCTTCTCGCCCCGATCTACACGAGTGGCTTCACGGTCGACGGCATCACCTTCCGGGAGTCCAGCAGTTGGGCGGTCATCCCACTGCGCTCCTCGGACCTGACCTTCCGCGACATCAAGCTGTTCAACAGGTTCGACATGGGCGAGAACGACGGCATCGACGTCATGGAGTCCACGAACGTCACCGTCGACCACGCGATCGGCATCGGCCTCGACGACCCGTTCAGCACCAAGACCTGGCCCGCCGGCGCCGACATCTACAGCTCGGTCCCCGGCACCCCGCGCCCGCTGGACAACGTCACCTTCAACGACCTTGTCTCCTGGACCTATTGCTACGGCGTCAAGGTCGGCCAGGGCGTCTACGAGTCGCAGAACAGGGTCACCTTCCAGCACGTCGTCGTCTACGACGCGGCCGTCGGCATCGGCGTCCACCACAAGTACGGGACGGCGGCCGCGACGAACCTCAAGTTCGACGACATCGACATCGAGCGGCTCAGCTTCAGCAACGACGGCAACCGGACCTGGCTCGCCATGATGACCGGCAGCACGGCCGGCATCGGCCCGGTCACCGGCGTCACGATCTCCAACGTCCGCGTCCGCAACGCCGGTACGACCGCCGCACGCGTCAACGGCCTTCCCGGCGCGCCCATTTCCGGCGTGGCCCTGAGCCACATCGTGATGCCGGGCAGCACGACCGGCGCGACCACCCTCGGCCAGGCCAACCTCACCAACCTTTCGGACTACGGCAGTTTGACCATCACGCCCTGAGGCCAGATTGCGGGCGCGGTTCCTCGCCTCGGGTGGCCGGCACGCTCCCACGGGCACCTGCTGTCAGACGGGTGGCCAGTTCCGCAGTGCCGCGTCGGCCACCCGCTGGAGTTCGCAGCGGGTGGCACCGCCGACGGCCTGGACGGCGATGCCGTTCCCCACGGTCATGAGGTATCGGGCGAGCAGTTCCGGGTCCGCGCCCGGGGGCAGATCACCCTCGTCGACGGCCTGTTGGAACCGGTGGCGGAGGCGAGCGCGGCCGTCGTCGCGCCACGCGATCAGCGCGTCCTGGGCCGCCCGTCCGGAGTCGCCGGCGGCCAGTGAGCCCTGCACGCCCAGGCACCCGGCGGGGCAGTCGGGGCGGGTGGTCGTGTTGACGGCGCCGGCGAGGAACGCCGTGGCCACCTCACGGGCGCTCGGCTTCTCCAGCGCGCGGGCCGCATAGGCGGCAGGACCGTCGGTGTAGCGCTCCAGGGCCTTTCGGAACAGCTCCTCCTTGTTGCCGAAGGCCGCGTACATGCTCTTGCGGGTGATGCCCATGGCGCGGGTCAGGTCCGTCAGGCTGGCGCCTTCGTAGCCCTGCTCCCAGAAGACCGTCATCGCTCGCTCCAGGGCCTCGTCGGCGTCGAAGCCTCTCGGCCGGCCGATGGGCGCTTTCCGGGTGATCTCCATGACCCCATCCTACGTCCTGGATACCGATCGGTGCAGAAGTGCTACGGTTCCATTCTGCACCGATCGGTATCTAAGTTTCGGGAGTTCAAGTGATGGGACAGCTGGAAGGCAAGACCGCCGTTGTCACCGGCGGAAGCACGGGAATCGGCCTGGCCACCGCCGCGCGGCTGGCGTCCGAGGGTGCCCATGTGTTCATCACCGGCCGACGCAAGGACGTGCTCGACTGGGCCGTCGAGTCGATCGGTTCCGCGGTCACCGCGGTGCCGGGCGACATAGTGGAGCCGGCCGACCTGGACCGGCTGTACGACGCGGTCCGTGAACGCGGCCGGGGCCTGGACGTGCTCTTCGCCAACGCGGGCATGGCCACGCTCGCGCCGTTGGCGCAGGCCACCGGGGAACAGTTCGACCAGATGTTCGGCGTCAACGTCCGGGGCACACTGCTCACCGTGCAGAAGGCGCTGCCGCTCCTCAACGACGGCGCCTCGGTGATCTTCAACGACTCCATTCGCGCCGACGACGGCCGGGAGGCCTTCGGCCTGTACGCGGCGTCGAAGGCCGCGGTCCGGTCCCTCGCACGGACCTGGGCCAACGAGCTGAAGGGCAGGGGCATCCGCGTCAACACGGTCGCGCCGGGCGCGATCGACACCCCCGGAGTCGACATCGCCATCGGCGAGGAGAACGCGGCCGCCGTCAAGGCGGAACTCGCGGCGGGAGTGCCGATCGGCCGCAGGGGGCGCCCGGAGGAGGTCGCCGCCGCGGTGGCCTTCCTCGCCTCCGCGGACAGCAGCTTCGTGCTCGGCACCACCCTGCACGTCAACGGCGGCGAGAACCAGTTCTGATCCCGCCCCACGGAGTCCCGACCTGTCGCGGGCGAGTCGTCGCCCGCGACAGGTCGCATGGCCGGCGCGGCATGCGTGCGGTACGCCCGGGCTGGACACGGAGGGGCGACATCACTTCCACCGGTAGGGTCGCCCAGCACCCCCAGCACCCCCAGCACCCCCAGTGTCACGCGGGCTCGCCGCCCGCCCCCGACCCGCCGGGCAACGCCCGCGGATGTACCGGAAAGAATTGCCGTACCCCGCCTCCACACACCTCCAGCGCGAGCTCGCAGAACATCGCATTCGCCCACCCGAACCAGTCCCGCGTGAACCGGCCGGGCGCGTCGACATGGAAACTCTCGTGCATCAGACCGGTACCGGCGGTGGTGGCGGCCAGGGTCTCCAGGGCCCGCGCCGCCTCGTCCGCGCTGCCCGTCAGACCGGCGGTGGCGATCGCCAGCGGCCAGATGTGCCGGTCAGGCGTGTGCGTACTGCCGATCCCGGACGCGTGACTCCCGCTGAAATACGAGGGGTTGGCTTCGGAGAGCGCGAAGCGCCGGGTCGTCCGGTACAGCGGGTCCTCGGGTGTGCACCAGCCGCTCAAGGGCAGGCTCAGCAGGCTCGGGAGGTTGGCGTCGTCGCAGAGCAGGGCCGCGCCGAGGCCGTCGACCTCGTAGGCAAGGATGGAGGTGCCGTCGACCTCGGTCACCGCATGCGCCAGGATCCCGGCGTCGATCTCGTCGGCCAACCGCCAGCACTCATGGGCGAGTTCGGTGTCGTCGAGGACGGCCGCGGCGAGTTCGGCCAGGCCGTGCAGGCTCGTCGACGCCAGCGCGTTGGCCGGGACAAGGTAGCCATGGGCGCACGCGTCGTCGCTCGGCCGGAAGCCCGACCAGGTCATGCCGGTCCAACCGACCGGCGCGCCACGGCCGTTGAGGGGCAGACTGTCACCGGCGAAGGGGCCGGAGGGCCGGACGAACCGGTAGGGCCAGTGCGCGTGGGACTGCTCGGCCCGCCACAGCCGTACGATCAGCCAGGCGGCGCGGTGGAACGCCTCGTCGAGATGGTCCTCGCGGCCCGTCGCCCGCCGGAGCGCGTACGCGAGCTGCAACGGCGCGCAGAGGGAGTCGAGTTCGTACTTGCGCTCCCACACCCAGTCGCCCGGCGTGGGCAGATCGCCGGGTTCACCGTGCGCGCCGGTGGGGCCGTCGTTGAACGCGTTGGCGTACGGGTCCAGGAGGACGCAGCGGATCTGGCGGCGCGAGACGGCGGCCAGCACGTCACCGACCTCCGGGTCCGTGGCCGCGGCGAGGTAGGGCCTGACCTGCGCCGTGCTGTCCCGCAGCCACATCGCGGGGATGTCGCCCGTCTTGACGAAGACCTCTGACGACGCGTCGGATACGCCGACCGGCAGACCCCTCGACGACCTGTCCGGCAACCGGTCCGACGAAGCCCCCCAACTCATCGCCGTAGCCCACGTGTTGGTCAGGCACCGCTCGACGATGTCCCCCGCCGGACCACCCCGCAACTCGCCGGCCAGCCGTCGCCCGAGCGTGCTCAGCGACTCCGGAACTGCCCACACTGTTCCGGATGTTGATCCGGGAAACGTTACCATCGCGCCTCTTGACTCCCTCATGTGGCGTGCGCCACCGTGTGATCGCCAGGGAATGGAAACGTTACCTTGAGCGGGCCGACGACCACCAGACGGTCGGGTCCGCGCGATCCGAGTGATCGTCAACTCCTCGGAGGAAGAAGGTGAGCGCGTGTGACAGCCGCTCCGCACCAAGAGACGCGAACCGCCGTACCGCCCGTGGACAGGCCGCCCGGCCGGGGGATTCAGGGACGCCTCGGACTCCCCTGGCGACGAGCGCCGAAGCGGCCCTCGGACACCCTGGCCGCGTATGTGTTCCTGGCCCCGGCGCTCATCGGCTTCACGGCGTTCGTCGTCTACCCGCTGTTCCGGTCCGGCTACTTCGCGCTGACCACCTACAACGGCCTGACGGACCCCAAGTTCGTCGGCCTGGACAACTTCCACCGCATGTTCACCACCGACCCGTCCTTCTGGCCCTCGGTGCGCGCCACGCTGCTGCTCGTCGTGCTGTACGTGCCGTTGTCGCTGGCCATCGGGCTGGCCCTGGCGGTGTTCTGCAACCAGCGGATGCGGGGCGTCGGCCTGCTGCGCACCCTGTGCTATCTGCCGGTCGTGCTGCCCGTGGTGGCCACCATCACGCTCTGGAAGTTCGTCTTCAACCCCCAAGTCGGCCTGGCCAACCAGGTGTTGAAGTGGTTCCACCTGCCCACCAGTGAGTGGCTGTCCGGCGACGACTCGGCGATGCCGTCGATCGTGATCGTCATGCTGTGGAGCGTCGGCTCCACGATGATCATCTTTCTCGCCGCGCTCCAGGCGGTCCCCACCGAGCTGTACGAGGCGGCCAGGCTCGACGGTGCGGGACCCCGCACGGTGTTCTTCCGGATCACCCTGCCGCTGATCAGCCCGATCATGATCCTCCAGGTGGTCCTCCAGATGGTGACGGCCCTCCAGGCGTTCAACCAGCCGAAGATCCTCTCGCCGGACAACCAGGGCGGTCCCGGGTTCAGCACCAGGACGCTGATGCTGTCGATCTACGACAACGGCTTCCCCCGGCTCGGGCAGGTCTCCCAGTTCGGCTATGCCTCCGCCCAGGTGTGGGTGCTGTTCCTCGTCCTCGTCGTCGTGATCGCCGCCACCGCCCGCTTCTCGTCGATTTGGACCTACAGTGACCACGTCTCCTGACGTCACCAGGGCGCCGACGACCGCGCCGACACCGGCCGCCCCACCGACGAAGCCGCCCGGCAGGGCCGTACGCAGAGCAACCTGGTACGCCACCGCGCTGCTGATCAGCTCGGTGATGATCCTGCCCATTCTGTGGATGCTGACCGTCGCGCTGAAGGGCCCCTCGGCGGTCTTCGAGGTTCCGCCGAAACTGCTGCCGCACGAGTTCCACTTCAAGAACTTCATCGACGGCCCGAAGGTCATCCACTTCCCGCGCCTGCTGCTCAACTCCCTTGTCATCACCGGGCTTTCGGTGATCGGCGGGGTGATGACGTCGATGATGGCGGGCTACGCTCTGGCCCGGTTGCACTTCCCCGGCCGGAAGGTGTGGTTCTACGTCTTCGTCGGGAGCATGCTGCTGCCCCCGGTGGTCGGCATCATTCCGCTGTTCCAACTTTTCAAGGACATCGGCTGGTACGACACCTGGCTGCCGCTGATCGTCCCGGCCTTCCTCGGCGGCAATCCGCTCTTCATCTTCCTGGCCCGGCAGTACTTCCTGTCGATCCCGCACTCCATCGACGAGGCGGCCAAGGTCGACGGCGCGGGACACGTCCGGATCTTCTTCAGCGTGATGCTGCCGATCACGAAGCCCGCCTGGATAACGATGTCAATCCTGGCCTTCCAGATGTCCTGGAACGACTACCTCAACCCGCTGATCTACCTGTACTCGTCCCAGAAGTGGCCGCTGAGCGTGGGGATGGCCTCCTTCGTGACCCAGTTCGCGGGACAGACCCCGGACTGGAACCTCTACATGGCCACCAACCTGCTCTACATGCTCCCGCCGCTGATCGTCTTCTTCGTCGCCCAGCGCTACTTCATCCAGGGTCTGAGCGCCCTGGGCACCGTCAACCAGCGCTGACCGGCGCCGAGTTGGACCCCGACCCACCTACGAGCCGTATGCCAGCGAGCCGTATGCCAGCCAGGTATCAGGAGGCCACGATGAAACGATGGATCCGTTGCGCCGGAGTGTTGCTGTCGGCGGGGGGACTGCTCGCGACGGCGGCCTGCGGCGGCTCGTCCGGGAAGCAGTCGGACGGCAAGGTCACGGTCACCCTCATGACCTGGGAGTCCGCCGCCACCAACAAGGCCATCGACCAGGCCCTGACCGGCTTCCACGACCCGAACATCACGGTCAAGCGCGTCGACACCCCGAACGGCAACTACAGCGACAAACTCGCGGCCCTGACCCAGGCCAAGAAGCTGCCCGACCTGTTCTGGTGCGGCAACGACACCGAGCAGCAGTACACCAGCCAGGGCCTCCTCACCGACTGGGCCTCCCGGCTCTCCGGCTCCAGCGACTTCGGCGCGAGCAGCTTCGTCTCGTCCACGATGAAGAACTGGAAGACCGCCGACGGCAAGATAGGCGGCGTCCCCTCCCTGCTGAACACCTACGGCATCTGGTACGACGTCGACGCCTTCAAGGCCGCCGGAATCACCGTGCCCGCCGCCGGCTGGACCTGGGACCAGATGTTCGACGCCGCAGCCAAGCTGCACGCCAAGGGCGCCAAGTACGGCCTGGTCGCGGACGCGTTGACCTCCACGGACGGGCCGTTCTCCCTCAGCACGTACGCCTTGTCCGCGGGCGGCAAGCCCTTTGCCGACAACGTGCACCAGCCCACCAGGACGACCATCGACCCGACGTACACCGAGGGCGTCAGCAAGGTCGTGGCGGGTATCAAGAGCGGAGCCATCGCGCCGCCCGGCTACGACATCAGCAACCAGCAGGGCCTGTTCGCCGCCGGACAGATCCCGATGCTGTGGAGCGGTCAGTGGCTGGCCGCGGGCTTCCTCACCGACAAGCCGAAGATCAAGTACGGCTTCGCGCCCCTGCCCCAGGTCGACAAGCCCGCCACCCTCTACGACGCCGTGGGCATCTGCACCCCGTCGTACACCCAGAACGCGGACGCCACCTTCAAGGTCCTCAAGTACCTCGACTCCACGGTGTGGACCAAGGTGCTGCCCGACTCCCCGGTCGCGGCCCCGGCCTATCTCTCCGCCCAGAACGCCTACTTCGGCGCCCTCGACAAGGCCGGACAGACGACCGTCGCGGCCACCGTCAAGGCGGGACTGAACACCCCGACCACCATCGGCGTGCGCTTCACCACCCAGTGGGCGAGCCAGTCAAATGACTTGATCACCGCCTACTGGCCGGACATCCTCAACGGCAAGAAGCCGCTCTCCGACCTCCAGACGATGACCGACAAGATCAACGATGTGATCAAGAACAACAGTTAGCGTCCCGGGCCGAGCGGCGGGCCGGGACCCGATACGTATCCTGAGGGCGGTCCCGGCCCCCGGTACGCGATGGAAGGTTGGTCTTCAACTCACGTGAGCAGTCGTCCCCCGCACCGCCAGAACACCAGGCCCACGATGCGCGACGTCGCGGAGCGGGCCGGAGTCGCCGTCGTCACCGTCTCCCGCGTCGTCAACGGCATCGGCACGGTCCGCGAGGAGACGGCCGAGCGCGTGAACGCGGCGATCACCGCGATCGGCTACCAGCGCAACGAGATCGCGCGCTCCCTGCGCCCCGGCCAGAACTCCATGACCATCGGGCTGCTGCTGGGCGACCTCACCAACCCGTTCTACGCCTCCCTCGCCAAGGCCGCCGTGGAAGTCGCCAACGAGGCAGGCTACGCGGTCCTGTTGAGCACCGCGGACGAGGACCCCGAGGTCGAACGCCGGGCCGTGGGCGAGCTGATCGGCCGCCGCGTCGCCGGGCTCATCATCGTCCCCGACCAGGGCGACCACGCCTTCCTGAACGAGATCAACGGCCACGACCACGTGCCCATCGTCTTCGTCGACCGGCCGGCCACCGGCGCCGAGGCCGATGTCGTCCTGGTCGACAACGAGGACGGCGGACACAAGGCGACGCAGCACCTCGTCGACCAGGGCCACCGTCGTATCGCGATCCTCGTCGCGCCCTCGTACTACAGCACCGGCCGACGGCTGCGCGGGTACCGCAAGGCGTTGCGCCGCAGCGGCATCGAGCCCGACAACGACCTGGTCGTCACCCTGCGCCGCGGCACCACCGAGGAGGCCGAGGCCGCCACCCGAGCCCTGCTCACCTCGGCGAACCCGCCCACCGCGGTCTTCTCCACCACGGGCTTCCTCACCGAGGGCGTGCTGCGGGCCTGCCGCGACCTCCAAGTCTCTATCGCCGTCGTGGGGTTCGACGATTTCAAGCTCGCCGACATGCTCCCCACCCCGGTCACCGTCGTCACCTCCGACACCGAGGAACTCGGCCGCCGGGCAGCCCACATCCTGCTGGACCGCATCGACGGCGACGACAGCCCCTCCCACCGCACCGTCCTCCCGGTGCAGCTGATCGCACGCGGCACCGGGGAGATCGGCCACCCGTAACGTCAGTACAGGATCCGCCACTTGGCGCGCGGCCAGGCGAGCACGGCGTAGAGCTGCACGAGGGCCGCCTGCTGGATCGCCTGCGTCCCACCGGCCGAGTCGAAGTGCACGAGACCGGTGGCGGGATCCCGCATCGTGTCCCACACCTGGTCGGCGTAGTCGGCCATCGCCCAGTGGTAGGTGTCCTTCCCGGTCACCGACTCCAGGAGCAGCAGGTTCTTGAAGAAGATCGAGTTGAAGAACACGGGCTGCGTGAACAGGCGGCCCTGGGTGACGTAGTAGGCGTATGCGGCTGCGGCGACCTGCTCGGCCTGACGCAAGTAGGCGCGGTCGCGCGTGACTTGGTACAGCAGCACGGCTACGCCGACCGGCACGCCCTGGTTGTAGGACCAGATGGTCTTCTCGATGGTCCCTTGCAGGTCAAGGTGGTCCCAGTACAGGCCAGTTGGGCCCTGCAGATGCGCGTTCGTCCAGTCGTAGAAGCGTTGCGCCCAGTTGAGATAGTCGGCTTCGCCGGTGATCTGGTGCAGGCGCAGGGCGAGTTGGGCGCCGGGCATGTTCGAGACGGTGTTGCGGTCGTGGCTCCAGTCGGCCTGCGTCCAGAAGACCCCGCCGGGCGCGGCATGGCTGCTGTCGTTGTCCCAGCCGGACTTGACCAGGTCGAAGATCTCCTTCGCCCGGGCCAGCGCGGCGGTGTCCCCGGTCTGCAGATACCGCTGGACCTTCGCCAGCCCGACCCACTCGTTGTCGTCGTAGAACATGTCACCGCCCGAGCCGTACGGCGCGACGGCGTAGGAGGCGTACCCGGGCAGCCTGGTCGTGCCCCCGCCGGCGTTCCAGTAGTGCTCCTGCGCAGCCGCCCGTCGTGCCAGCTCCGGCTCGAACTGCCCGTCCACGGCGGTGAGATCGAGGGCGGCGATGTGCACCTGCGAGAAGGGCCATTCGTACGAGTACCGGTTGTCGCCGCTCGCCGCCGGAATCTGCTCGCGGACCAGCCCGGAGCCGTCGGTCGCGTCGAAGTGTCTGTTCAGGGCGGCGTACGCGTCTCTCGCGCGGGTCAACGCCCTTGTGGCGCCGGGGCGTTCGGCCGCGTTCGCCGGTGTGGCCGTCGTGGCCGCCAGCGCGGCCAGACCGGAGCCGAGCATCACTCGCCGGGAGGGGCGCGGGGACATGGAGGCCTCCAAAGGGGCGGGTGACGAAAACGGGTAGGGATGATGGAAACGTTGCCATCGACTCATGAGGTCGTCAACGCCCCCGACAGCACGGGAAGTTCACTCGCGGGACATTGTGGTCCGGACCATTGACGACGCGGCTGCGCTGATGGAACCTGCACGATGGTTACGTTTCCAAAGGTGAGTTCGACCGGCCCCACACGGCGAAGCAGGAGACCTCGACATGACCGTCCCGTCACCCTTCAAGAGACGTCTGAGCGCCGCCCTCACGATGGTGCTGCTCCTTGCCCTCGTCCCGGCCCTGCTGGTGCTGCGCGCCGCGCCGCCCGCGCAGGCCCTCGACAACGGCCTTGCGAAGACGCCCCCGATGGGCTGGAACGACTGGAACGCCTTCGGCTGCAACGTGACGGAGCAACTGGTCGAGCAGACCGCCGACTACCTCGTCTCGTCCGGGCTGAAGGACGCCGGGTACCAGTACGTCAACATCGACGACTGCTGGATGACCTCGGCCCGCAACTCCGCCGGTCAACTCGTCCCGGATCCGGTCAAGTTCCCGAACGGCATCAGCGGCACCGCCGCCTACGTCCACAGCAAAGGCCTCAAGCTCGGCATCTACGAGAGCGCCGGCACCGCCACCTGCGCGGGCTACCCCGGCAGCCTCGGCCATGAGCAGACCGACGCGAACAGCTTCGCCGCGTGGGGCGTCGACTACCTGAAGTACGACAACTGCAATCACCAGAACGTGCCCGACCAGCAGCGCTACACCGCGATGCGTGACGCCCTCGCCAACACCGGCCGCCCAATCGTCTACAGCCTCTGCAACTGGGGTCTGGCCGATGTGTGGACCTGGGGCGCGGGCGTCGGAAACAGCTGGCGCACGACCGACGACATCAACGTCAACTTCTCGACGGTGGTGTCCATTTACAAGGCCAACGTCAAACTCGCCGCGTACGCCAAGCCCGGCGCCTGGAACGACCCCGACATGCTGGAGGTCGGCAACGGCATGTCGTTCACCGAGGACCGCTCCCACTTCAGCCTCTGGTCGGAGATGGCCGCGCCCCTGATCGCCGGCACCGACCTGCGCAAGGCCACCGCCGCCACGCTCTCCCTCTACGGCAACAAGGACGTCATCGCCGTGGACCAGGACTCCCTGGGCAAGCAGGGCACCGAGATCTCCAACTCCGGTGGCCTGCACGTCCTTTCCAAGCCCCTCGCCAACGGCGACGTCTCGGTGGTCCTCTTCAACGAGAACTCCTCTGCCGCCACCATCACCACCTCGGCGACGGCGGCCGGCCTTCCTTCGGCGTCCTCGTACAAGCTCAACAACCTCTGGTCGCACGTCGTCAGCAGCACGAGCGGCAGCATCTCGGCGAGCGTCCCCGGCCACGGCTCGGTGATGTACCGGGTCTCCGTCGGCAGCGGCACCAGCGTCGGCACCACCCACCCGCTGATCGGCGCCTCCTCCAACCGCTGCCTCGACGCCTACAACGGCGAGACCACCCCCGGCACGAAGATCGAGATCTGGGACTGCGGCGGCGGCACCAACCAGGCCGTGACCATCACCGCCGCCGGTGAACTCCGGCTCTACGGCGGCACCCAGTGCCTGGACGCCTACAACAACCAGACCAGCAACGGCACCAAGGTCCAGCTCTACGGCTGCAACGGCGGCGCCAACCAGAAGTGGAGCGTCAACCCCAACGGCACGATCACCGGCACCCAGTCGGGCCTCTGCCTCGACGTCACCGGGGGCGACCAGCCCGCAGGCAACGTCAACGGCACCGCGCTGGAACTCTGGTCCTGCAACGGCGGCGCCAACCAGCAGTGGCGCCTGGGCTGACCTCCCGTACTCTCCCCCCACCTCGATGGAGCCGGCATGACCTCAACAGCACGACACATCAGGAGAGTCGGGACCGGCCTGATCGCCGCCCTGGCCCTGTTCATGCCGGTCTCCACCGGCGTCGCGACCGCCGCCGCCCAGGCGTCGATCTGCAACAAGTACTGCGACGCCCGCGACCCGGCCCTCTCCCCGGGCGACCGCCAGCCGGTGAGCGCGACCATCTACTCCCGCAGCATCTCCCTCCACTTCGACGACACCGACGCGATGGGCTGGGCCTCGATCACCAACGGCAGCCCCGGTGACGAGGTCTGGCTCGACCGGTCCTTCGACGGCGGCCGCACCTGGTCCTCCGGCAGCAAGCTCGGCGACACCACCATCCCTGCGGGGCAAGGCGGTTGGCGCACCCTGATGTACAACGTCGACGACTGGAACGCCCTCGGCGTCGGCGCCCTGCGCGCCTGCGGCAAGGCGGGGGACCGGGGCGAGATCGCCTGTACGTCCTGGGCCCGCACGACGTGGAACGCGGGCAGCCGCCCAACTGCCGCCGCCACGGCACTGATGCAGTCGTACAACCTGGGCACCGGCCTCTTCGACACCACCGGCTGGTGGAACTCGGCCAACGCCCTGACCGCCCTCATCGACAACGTCCGCGTCACCGGCATGGGCAGCTACAAGTACGCGATCGCCAACACCTACGACCGCAACCTCTCCGCCCAGGGCGGCAACTTCACCAACGACTACATCGACGACACGGGGTGGTGGGGGCTGGCCTGGGTCGACGCGTACGACCTCACCGGTGACAGCCGGTACCTCAACACCGCCCGTGCGGACGCCGATTACATGGCGCGGTACTGGGACAACACATGTGGCGGCGGGGTGTGGTGGAGCACCGCCAAGACCTACAAGAACGCCATCGCGAACTCCCTCTACCTGGAGCTGAACGCCGCGCTGCACAACCGCATCTCGGGCGACACGGCGTACCTCGGCCGGGCCAACGCCGAGTGGTCGTGGTTCAAGGGCACCGGCATGATCAACGGCTCCCACCTCGTCAACGACGGCATCAACCTGGCGACCTGCGGCAACAACGGCGACACCACGTGGTCGTACAACCAGGGCGTGCTGCTCGGCGGTCTGTCGGAGCTGTACCGGGCGACGGGGGACGCCGGTCTGCTCACGACCGGCCGTCAGATCGGGGATGCCTCGACCACGTCGACGGCCCTCAACTCCGGTGGAATCCTGCGGGAACCATGCGAGACGAGTGGCTGCGGCGGGGACGGTCCGTCCTTCAAGGGTGCGTACGTCCGAGGTCTGAGCGCCTTCAACTCCCGCTTGTCGGACCGCCCTTACACCTCCTACATCAAACGTCAGGCGGACACGGCCTACGCGAACGACCGCAACTCCCTCGACGCGTACGGGCTGCACTGGGCCGGACCGCTGGACTCCACCGACGCGGCCCGGCAACAGAGCGCGCTCGACCTGATGAACGCGGCGAATTGACGCCCCGTCACCCCTCCCCGGTGAGGAGCCGTCGCGGATTGGCGATGCGAAAGGCGTAGGCCGCCGCCCCGCCCAACCCGTACCCCGGGTGGCGGGGCGGCTCCGCGTACGGGCGGTCCGAGCCCTGGACGACGGAGTCGACGCCGAGGGCGCGCACGATCGCGTCGACGGCGGTCGGGCCGTAGGAGGACGTCTCGACGAACACGCCCTGGTCGCCCTCCAGTTGCCGCCCGCCACGGGCCGCCAGGCGCTCCCCGTGCAGCGGGGCGAGTCCGGCGAGCAGGGCGAAGCACACGCGGAGGCGTGGATGGCGGGGGCGGCCGAAGGCGCGGAAGGCGTACCAACTGGCGTGCATCTGCTGGACGTACGGAACCAGCGCGGGCCACCAGGCGGGGTCCGCCGAGGAGCCAACGGCAGGCCCCGGGTGGACGAAGAGGGGGAGGTCGCGTTCTTCGAGGAGGTCGAGGAGTGGGGCGCAGCGGGCGTAACCGGCTGCGTCGGCAAGGGAGTTGGCGGGGAGCTGGAGGCCGGCGAAGCCCCGGTCGAGGTCCTTGGCGGTCGCCTCCGCGTCGATGTCCCGTACGCAGGCCGCGGCCCACGCCCCGAACGGCTCGGGCAGCGCGGCCGCGCCGTCGTGGTAGGCGTCGAGGAGGGGCCGCGCCTCGGCCTCGGGCAGCCACTCCACGCCGATCGGGGCGGACAGCGAGAGAAGGACCCGGCCGAGGCCGTCGGCGGCGGCGAGTTCCGCGCGCCGATCGATGTCGTGGTCGGCGGGCGGTATCTCGAAGGGTGGTTCACCGTCCAGGAACAGTGTCCAGCCGTCCAGGTACGGCGGTTCGCGGCGGGCACGCAGAGCCGTCACCAGCGATGGGGTCCACAGATGCTGGTGTACGTCGACGTTGGTCATGTCGCTTCTCCCGCCAAGGCGTTCAGTGTGCTGCGGACGTCGTCGGACCCCAGGATGTCGCGGCTCACCGTCTCCACGTCCACACCGCCTGGCCGGTCGTCGTTCAGGGTGGGCACGACCTCGCGGATCGCACGACGCAGGAACTCCGGCCCCCGCCCCAACGTGCCTGGCGCCGCCAGATCGACCGCCTGCGCGGCCACCACCGCCTCCACGGCGAGGAGTTGGCGCAGTCGGCCGAGCATCGTCGTCA
This sequence comes from Streptomyces sp. N50, assembly GCF_033335955.1. Lineage (GTDB taxonomy): Bacteria > Actinomycetota > Actinomycetes > Streptomycetales > Streptomycetaceae > Streptomyces. The sequence continues at coordinate 598,087 of NZ_CP137549.1, read as the reverse complement.
ACCGCCGCGCACCGAGCGCCGCGTTGGTCGAGTCGTCCTCCACGGCGTCCGCGCCCTGCCGGGGATCGACGCACACGGGCAGGGCCAGCATCCGGATCTCGGCGACCAGCGCCTGAGCTGTCTTCACCAGCGGCGCGAACCCCGAACGCTCCGGACCGTACGGCGAGAGGTTCGCGGGGAGCCCGCTGACGTTCGGGTCGAGCAGTCGGCGCATGCGTTCGGCGGAGATCGCCGCGGTCTGGGTCAGGGCGAGTGCGAGGGTGTCGAAGGCGAGGGCCAGGGCGGGGGTGTGGAAGTTCCCGGACGAGACGATCTCACCCGCGCTGTACGGGAGTTCAGGGCCTTCTCCGGTACCGGGCCGCTCCTTCAGGTCGCCCCCGGCCCCCATCAGCACCACCGGATTGTCCCCGCACCCGTTCAACTCCGGCCCCAGCGCGGCGTCCGCGAAGTCCAGGGCCGCGTACCCCGCACCATGCACCTGCGCTGCACACCGCAGGCTGACCGGGTCCTGGACCCGGCGGGCGTTGCGTGGGTCGGTCAACTCGCCGTCGGTCAGGAGGGCGAGGAGCTCGGCCGCCGCCCGGGACTGTCCGGGAGCGGGACGGAGCGCCAGGACCCGGGTGTCGAGCGGACTGGTGTTGGCCCGGAAGCCCTCGTAGGTCAGTGCCGTGACCGCCTGCGCCAGCGCGAGCAGTGCGCCCGCCTCGTGCAGGGCGAGAGCGCCGACGCCGGCCGCCAACGGGCTTGCGCTGCACAGCACATGGCCGTCCCTCGGGCCGAGGTGCGCCGCGGTGAGACCGGCCCGGCGCAGGGCCGTGGCGCCGTCGAGCACCTCATCGCCGTACTCCGCGCTGCCCTCGCCGATGACGACCAGGCCGACGTGTGCCATCTGGCAGAGGTCGGACGCACCGATCGAGCCCACCTCGGGGATCACCGGATGCACCCGCGCGTTGAGCAGCGCTACGAGCAGCCGTACGATCTCCGGCCGGACTCCGCTGCCGCCGCCCGCGAGGCCGTTGACGCGGGCGAGGAGGGCGGCGCGTACGACGGGGGTCGGCAGTGGATCGCCGACCGCGTTCGCGCGGCCCCGGACCGTGCGGACGCTGAACGCGTCGAGTTCCGTGCGGGGGAGGGCGTAGGAGGAGCGGGCGCCGAGGCCTGTCGTCAGGCCGTAGGTCGGGATCTGGCGGTCGACCACGTCGTCCACGACCGCCCGTTCGCGGGCCAGACGCGGCAACACCCCGTCCGCCAGGGCGACTTGGGCGCCGTGGTGGGCGACGGCGACGACATCGCCGTAGGACAGTGTCCGTCCGTCGACGACGACCTCGGTCACCAATGGCTTCACCCCATGTCCTGTCATGTGTGAACCTAGCGCCTGCGCTCGTGATGATCGAGTGGTGGGGAGGAAGGGGCGGGCGTACCGTCGAACGGTGAGCAACCAGTGGACGGAACCGTTCACCGGGCTCTCGTGAGTGCGATCCGCCATGAGCAGCAGTCCTCAGCAAGCCTCCGCAGCGCAGACCACCACCCGGAACACCGGCGGTGGCGGAAGCACGATGGCGTTGCTGGTCATCGCGTCCTGTCAGCTGATGGTGGTCCTCGACATCACCATCGTGAACATCGCGCTTCCGCACATCCAGAGTTCGCTGGGGTTCTCCACCACCAGCCTGGCCTGGGTCGTCAACGCGTACACCCTCACCTTCGGCGGTCTGCTGCTCCTTGGCGGGCGGGCCGGGGACATCCTCGGGCGGCGGCGGGTGTTCGTGTTCGGGGTGCTGCTCTTCGTCCTCGCCTCCCTGCTGGGCGGGTTGTCGCAGAACTCCGGTGAACTCCTCGCCGCGCGCGCCCTCCAGGGCGTCGGCGGTGCCATCGCCTCGCCGACCTCGCTCGCCCTGATCAGCACGACGTTCCGCGAAGGCCCGGAACGCAACCGGGCGTTCGGGGTCTTCGCCGGTGTCTCGGCCGGTGGCGGCGCGATCGGACTGCTGATGGGCGGGATCCTCGTCGAGTGGCTGAACTGGCGCTGGGTGCTCTTCGTCAACGTCCCGATCGGACTGCTCATCGTCCTCGCCACCCCGCGCTGGATCAAGGAGTCCGAACGCCACCCGGGCCACTTCGACATCACCGGCGCGCTGACCTCCACCGTGGGCCTGGTGTTCCTCGTCTACGGCTTCATCCGGGCCGCGCAGGAGGGCTGGCGGGACTGGCTCACGCTGGCCTCCTTCGGCGCGGCCGTGGTCGTGCTCGCCCTGTTCGTGCTGGTCGAGCGGCGCTCCCGGCAGCCGATCACCCCGCTGCGCATGTTCCGCGACCGCAACCGCGCCGGGACGTACGGCATCATGCTCTGCCTCTCCGCCGCGATCTTCGGGATGTTCTTCTTCCTCACCCTCTTCGTGCAGGACGTGCTGGGCTTCAGCCCGCTCATGGCCGGCTTCGCCTTCCTGCCGGTCAGTGCCGTCATCGCGGTCGGCGCGGGGCTGGCCTCACGGTTCCTGCCGACCTACGGCCCCAAGCCGTTCATGGTGGTGGGCGCGGTTCTCGCGGCGGGCGGCCTGGCCTGGCTGACGCTGACGGACGTCGACTCCACCTACCTCGGCAGCGTCCTGGGCCCGATGCTGGTGTTCAGCCTCGGCATGGGCATGGAGTTCGTCTCGCTGACCCTGATGGCGCTCTCCGACGTGCCCGTCCAGGAGACCGGCGCGGCCTCCGGACTCCTCAACGTCATGCAGCAGGTGGGCGGGTCGCTCGGGCTGTCCATCCTGGTCACGATGTTCGGCACGGCCAGCCGCAACGAGGCGAGGGACCAGATCCCGGCGTTCCTGTCCCGGGCGACCCCGGCCGAGCGCATCCGTTTCCAGCGGACCGGTCAACTCCCGGGCGCCTGGGGCGATCACGTCCTCACCGCCGGTGTCTCGGCCGCGTTCGTGATGGCGGCGATCTTCACTGTCGTCGCTGCCTTGATCGCCGTGGTGGTCATCCAGGTTCGGCCCTCCGATCTCCAACGCCTCAAGGGCGGCACGGGAGTTGGGCCGGTCTGAGCATCAACTCCCTTGGGATTGCTGGCCCTTCGGTATCTGCTGCTCGAACCACACGACCTTGCCCGTGCTCAGCCGCGTCGCTCCCCAGCGGTGGGCGAGCCGGTCGACCAGGAACAGGCCCCGGCCGCCCTCGTCGCCGGGCGCGGCCTGCCGCATGCGGGGCACCTGCGGCGAGTCGTCGGTGACCTCGCAGCGCAGCACGTCGGTGCGCAGCAGCCGTAGCGAGATGGGGCGGGAGGCGTACCGCACGGCGTTCGTGACGACCTCGCTGACCATGAGTTCCGTGCTGTCGAGCAGGGCGTCCAGGCCCCAGCGGCGCAGCACCCTGCGGGTCAGCCGGCGGGCCTGGCCCGCGGTGAGGGGGTGGGGGTCGAGGTGCCAGTAGCCGACGCTGTCCGGCGGGAAGCCGGCGAAGCGGGCGGTGAGCAGCGCGATGTCGTCGTCGCGGGCGCCCGGGGCCAGCGCGGTGAGGATGCGGTCGCAGAGCCGCTCCAGCGAGGACAGGCGGTGCCGGTGCGGGGTGGACTGGAGGTGGGTGCGCAGGGCCTCGACACCCGTCCCCACGTCGGTGTCGCGGGACTCGACCAGGCCGTCGGTGTACAGGACCAGCGTGGTGCCGGTGGGCGCGGGCATTTCAACGGACTCGAAGACGACCCCGCCGACGCCGATCGGCGCGCCCGGCGGGACCTGGAGGACCTCGGCGTGGCCGTTCGGGCGCAGCAGGACGGCGGGCGGGTGGCCGGCGTTGGCCATGAGCAGGCGGTGCGAGATCGGGTCGTAGATCGCGTACAGGCAGGTCGCTATGTGGTCGCTGCCGAGGCGCTGGGCCTGTTCGTCTAGGTGGTGGAGGACCTCGTGCGGGGGGAGGTCGAGGCCGGCGAGGGTCTGCACGATGGTGCGCAGCTGGCCCATGATCGCGGCGGAGGTCATGGAGTGGCCCATGACGTCGCCGACGATCAGCGCGACCCGGCTGCCGGGCAGCGGGATCGCGTCGTACCAGTCGCCGCCGACCTGCGCGGTCTTCGAGGCGGGCAGATAGCGGCTGGCGAGCCGGATGCCGGTCGGCTCGGGGAGCGAGGACGGGAGCATTGTGTGCTGGAGGGTGTCGGCGACGGAAGCCTCGTGGCCGTACATCACCGCCTTCTGGACGCCGATCGCGGTGTGGGTGGCGAGCTGCGAGGCGACGAGCAGGTCGTCGGTGGTGAACGCGGAGCGGTCGGGGCGGCGCAGCAGGACGACGGTGCCCATGACGTGGTGGCGGCCGTGCAGCGGGGCGATGATCAGGCGGCGGCCCGGCGGCAGCGTGCCGTGCGCGCTCGCCGCGGGGCCGAGCAGTTCGGCCACGGCGGGGTGGATGCCCGGGGCGTCGCCGAAGGCCGGGCGCCCGGCCAGGAGCAGCTTCGCGAGCCGTCCCGCGAGCATCGGCTGCACCCGCTCGGCCACGCTCGCGTACTCGGCGTGCGGCATCAGCAGCGCTGACCTGGCCTCGGGCGCGCGGTCGATGCTGTGCAGTTGCAGGACGACGGGCGCCGCCGACTTCTCGTCCCCGACGGGCAGCGGATCGTGCAGGTGGATCACGATCGCGTCGGCGAAGGCGGGCACCGCCGCCCACCGCAGCTCCCGCAGCGTCTCGTCCAGGTCCATCCCGCGGGCGATCCGCCGGGTGGCGACATCGAGGTACTGGAGCCGGTCCATCTGCCGCACGGGCGTCCGGCCGAGCGGTACGACGGGCGCCGGGCCGCTCGCCGGGGCGCCTCGCCGGGCGGTTCCGGCGGGGCCTTCGCGGGGGCTGGGTTGCTCCGTCACACGCTTCGTCCCGTCACTGGTACGGCAGCGGCCGCTGTGTCGGTCCTACGGCCTCAGTCGCGCCGGCGGCAGCAGAGGAAGACCTGTTCCTCGGGCGGGACGTCGGCGGTCGCCGGGGCGTAGGTGTAGGAGTTCTCCTTCACGACCTCGAAGCCGGCCGTGTCGAGGACCTTGTGCAGGTCTTCGAGGAGATAGCCGGAGACCCTGATCGTGTGGCCGAGGAAGGGGATCTCGAAGTCGTCCACATGGGCCTCCACCATCGACAGGGCGAGCAGCCCGCCCGGATTCAGCAGGTGGTGGATCGTGCGCAGGGCGAGCGGGATCTCGGCGCGCGGGAGCATCAGCAGGGAGAAGAACGCGGCGACCCCGTCGAAACGGCCCAGGTCACGGGAGCCGCCCGGGCGCAGGTCGGCGAGGTCCAGCTGGTGGAACGTGGCGGTGGGGACGTAGTCCCGGGCCAGCGCCACCATCCGGGCGGAGAAGTCCACGCCGACGACCTCGAAGCCCGCGTCGGCCAGCTGCCGGGAGGTCGGCACACCCGTGCCGGAGCCGAGGTCCAGCACGCGGGCGCCTCGATCGAGGGACTCGATCAGCCAGTCACCGGCGCCGACCTGGCCCTCTTTGTGCGGGAAGGCCTCGTCGTACCGGTCCCCGATGGCATCGAAGGCCTCGGCCTGACCGGTGCGGTCGAGCCGAAGGCTGTCGTAGCCGGACCCGTCGTGCGTTCCGCTCACTGAAGTGGCCTTTCGTCCGCGCATAGAGGATTGTCCCACAAGTCGGTGAAGTGAGGTTTCGGCGGAAAAAGAACGTGAGGGGCGCCCTGGGGCACCCCTCACGGAACGTCGAGGGCGAGGAAAGCGGACGGACTGATTTCAGAGAGTGGTTGAGAAGGAAGTCCGTCCATGGCCTCGCCGAGGTCGACGTTAGCAGTCAGGCGGGGATCAGGTCGCGCAGATTTTCGGGAGTGACGACAAGAGATCCGGCGGGCAGCTCGGCCGGGCGGCGCATCCCGATGAAGGTGACCGGTTCGTCAGGGACTGTCTCCCCGTCCCACAGTGTCACCGTCGTCGCCTCCCCGCTCATCAGGCCGACGAGATGGCGCACGGTGAGCTGCTCGCGCTCGACGATCCCGCGCAGCAGGTTGGCCACCGTCACACGGTTCTCCTCGACCCGGTTCGCGGACGGGCTGCCCTTGAGGTACAGGTGCAGCCACTTAGCGCGCCAGGCGCCGTCCTCCCCGCGCAGGAACACCAGCGGCAGCGCGACCCGGCCCACCCCGCGCAGCTCCGACTTCATCCGCACGGTCCGCGGCTCGAACGGCCGCCCCTGCTGCTCGCCCTCGCGCAGCATGAACCCGAAGAACGACTCCTCGACCTCCTCGAAGCCCTCGCCCGCGAAGATGTTGACCTGCGGCACGACGAACGCCCCGCGCACGGCACCCAGCCGCAGATTGATGAACTCCGAGGCCCCGTCCGGCGCTTCGACGATGTCACCGGAGTGCTCGCCCTCGACCTCGGTGAGCGAGGTGTACGACAGCCACGTGTTCGTCGAGTAGTCGGCGTTGAGCATCAGCGCCGACAGATCGAAGTCGGTGCGCCGCTCGGTCTCCTTCCAGTACACGAAGAACCGCAGCAACTCGCCCTCGACCGTGGAGAGGGACCCGCGCGGCAGCACTCCGAGCCCGGCCGCCGTCGCCTTCCCGCTCAACGGCAGCGCCACGTCCAGCATGTCCGGATCGACCAACAGCCGCTCCGGAGAAGGCAGTCGACGCCGCGTCTCGTCGTCGAGCGCGGCGATCAGCCGTTCCCGCTCCGCCGGTCCTACGGTCGACCGCTCGTCGTCGGTCACCCAGGCGCGGCCGCGCCGGTTCACGAAGACCCGCAACTCCCCGGTGTCCCGGGCCCGGTTGTGCAGATGCTCGCGCACCGACAGCACGACCCGGCCCGACACCTCGGGCGCGACCTGCTCGGCGGCGGCCACCACGGCGTCCCGCTCCTCCTGCGTGAGCGCCATGCGCAGCAGCCGGTCCAGCGCGCGGAACAGCTTGCCGGGCGCGGACTTCAGCAGCTCCACCGCGTCCAAGAGCTTGGCCTCCGCGAGCAGTTCCTCGACCCGGCTGTCGAACGACGGCGCCTTCAGCTCACCGCGCGCGACCGCGAACACCTCGGCGGCACGCGGCAGGCGCGGGTACTCGTGCGGGTGCAGCCGCTCGCCGAGCCGCTTCCACGCCTCGCGGTGCGCGTGCACGTCGGCGAGCTTGGCGGGGGACGCGGCGATCACGGAGTCCAGCCCCGCGAGCAGCGCCCGCCGCACCGGACGCGACGGCGACCGGAAACGGGTCGGCTCCGTCAGCGTCACATCACCGTCCGACAGCGCGCAGGCCAGCCGCAGCACATCGGTCACGGTGTCCAGCAACAGCTCCGAACCGGCCTTCATCCGGGCCTGGTTGACGATCGCCCGGTTCTCCCGGACCGGGATCGCCTCGGGCTGCGGCCCGTCCGCGCACCACTCGGCCAGCGCCCGCAGATCACCCTGGTGCTCCTCGCTGAGGGGAGTGACGCTGCCCGCCAACGCCAGGTACAGGACGGTGAGTTCACCGGCGAGCTCGCCGCCCGCGTGCAGCACCGTGAGCCGGTCGCCCGCCGCCGCGATCAACTCGTCCTGCGCGGCGAGCAGTTCGGCGTACGTGTGCTGGTACCTGCCGTACGTCGGCAGTCCGAGCAGATTCACCACACCGGCCCGCAACTGCTTCAGCGTCGCGGACGAGGTCTCCTCGTCGTCGAGCGCGTCGGCGACGCACGACATCCAGAAGTCCACGGTGTCGGGCACGTTGGCCGGGAAGTCGATGAAGTAGGCGTTGTGCCGCACGTGATCGCCGACCAGTTCGCGGACGGTCCGCAGCGTGCGTCCGGCGATACGGACGACCGCCTCCTCGGGCAGCCCCGACAGCCGTTCCAGCAGTTCGGCGGAGAGCTTGAAGCCCACGGAGAGCAGCACGGCGTCGAACTGCCGTGCGGCGGTGGCGCCTTCACCCACGGGGCCTGTGGCTTCACCCGAGGGACTCGTGGGTTCACCCGAGGGACCTGCGGGCAGGGGGACGCGGAACGTGTGCCGGAGGACCAGTGGTTCGAGACGGTCGATCATTCCCGCATGGTCCCAGAACCGAACAAGCGGGCGCATTCGGGTTTCCCGTGGGGGGTGCGGTGAAGGACGCGGGTCAGCGTCCGGGCGCTCCCGCCCGCAGTCCGTCCATGACCAGGTCCAGGAGCCGCCCGGCGCGCCCCTGCCAGTCGCCGTGCGGTTCGATCTGCCACAGGCCCGCGATGGCGAGGAAGAAGTCGTCGGGGGTGACGCCCGGGCGGATGGTGCCGGCCTCGTCGTTCGCCCGCAGGAGCAGCGCGACGGCCTCCGTCACCGCGTCGTGTCCGGGCTTGGCCGGGGTGCCGGACGCTCCGGCCGCCTGCCGCAGCGCCCCGGCCAGGCCGACCTTGGCCCTGGCGAACTGTGCGAGGCGGTCCATCCACTGCCGCAGCGCCCGGTCCGGCGCGCTCGTCTCCAGCAACGGGGCCGCCGCATCGGCGACCTGCTGCATCTCGTGGCGGTAGATCTCCAGCAGGAGCGCCTCGCGGTTGGGGAAGTTGCGGTAGAACGTGCCCTGTCCGACGCCGGCCTTCCTGGCGATCGTGCTCAGCGGGACGTCCGCCGCGAGCGTCAGCTCGGCGAGCGCCACTTCGAGGATGCGCTCGCGGTTCCGCTGGGCGTCCGAGCGCTGTGGCGTGCCCAACTCCTCGCGCACTCCTCCTCCTTCGGGGAAATACGGCAGAGCCGACCTTGCTAAGCGGACAGCTGTCCGTTAGGTTCCTGGGTAGCGGACAGTTGTCCGTTTAGAGCTCACTCTACCGGCAGAACGAGCCGCGCGAACGACCGGGCCCGGTCGCCGACCGGCATTTTCGTGCGACCCGTGGGCTCACGGATCTCCACGTCCGACGTACGTCCGACCTCGACGCGCCCCACACCCGCGAGAGAAGGCTGACCATGGCCCCATCGACGTCCAGCGTCATCACCCTGAACATCAACGGAGAGAAGCACACGCTGCCCGTCGATCACCGCACCACCCTGCTCGACGCCCTGCGCGAACACCTCGACCTCACCGGCACGAAAAAGGGCTGCGACCAGGGGCAGTGCGGGGCCTGCACGGTGCTGCTCGACGGCCGCCGGGTCGTCTCCTGCCTGCAGTTGGCGGTGGCCGCCGAGGGGCGCGCCGTCACCACCATCGAAGGCGTGGCCGACGGCGGCCGGCTGCATCCCGTGCAGCAGGCGTTCCTCGACCTCGACGGTTACCAGTGCGGCTACTGCACTCCGGGTCAGATCTGTTCGGCCCTCGCGGTGATCGAGGAGCACGCGGCGGGCTGGCCCAGCGCCGTCACCGCCGACGTACGGCCCGACGCGGGGCCGCCACCCCTCACCGCGGAGGAGATCCGGGAGCGGATGAGCGGCAACCTGTGCCGGTGCGGCGCGTATGTGTCGATCGTCCAGGCGGTCGCCCGGGCGGCGGAGGAACGGCACACCGAGGCGCAGCCGGCCGAGCGCAAGGAGGCCGCGGCATGAGGGAGTTCGAGTACCAGCGGGTGCTCGACGTCTCCGGCGCGGTCGCGCTGCTCGACGCCGAGCCCGACGCCCGTTTCCTCGGCGGCGGCACCAATCTCGTCGACCTGATGAAGGCCGGTGTGGAGCGTCCCACGCGGCTCGTCGACGTACGCGAACTGCCCCTGGACCGCATCGAGTCGACACCGGACGGCGGCCTGCGCATCGGCGCCACCGTCACCAACAGCGACCTCGCCGCACATCCCGAAGTGCGGCTCCGTTACCCGGCGTTGGCCCAAGCGGTCCTGGCCGCCGCCTCCGGCCAGCTGCGCAACATGGCCACGGTCGGCGGAAATCTGCTCCAGCGCACCCGCTGCGCCTACTTCACCGACGTGACCCAGCCCTGCAACAAGCGGGCCCCCGGCAGTGGTTGCCCCGCGCTGAAGGGCGAGCACCGCAACCACGCGATCCTCGGTGCCTCCGAGCACTGCGTGGCCACCCACCCCTCCGACATGGCGGTGGCGCTGGCGGCCTTCGACGCGGTCGTGTCGTACGAAACCGCCGCCGGGCCGGGTGAGTTGGCGCTCACGGACCTTTATCTCCCCGTGGGCGACACCCCGCACCACGAGACCGCGCTCCCGCCGGGCGCGCTGATCACCGGGGTCACGCTGCCGCCCGCCCCGGTCGCCGCCAACTCCCGCTACCGGAAGGTGCGCGAGCGTGCCTCCTTCGCGTTCGCGATCGGCTCGGTCGCCGCTGCCCTCGACGTGCGCGACGGTGTCGTGCGCGAGGTACGGCTGGCCTTCGGGGCGGTCGCGTCACGGCCGTGGCGGGCGCGGCGGGCCGAGCGGGCGCTGACCGGGGGACCGGCGAGCGCCGAGGCGTTCATGGCGGCCGCGGACGCCGAACTGGCCGCCGCCGAGCCCCTGTCGGACAACGCCTACAAGGTCACACTGCTGCGCAATCTCGTCGTGGCCGTCCTGACCGAACTCGCCGAGGAGACCGCCCGATGACCACCACGACCCAGGCCGTCCGGTCGACGGGTGCCTTCGGAACCGCCCACACCCGCGTCGAGGGACGGGACAAGGTCACCGGCGCGGCCCGCTACGCGGGAGACTTCCCCTTCGACGAACTCGCCCACGGCTGGCTGGTGTTGTCCACCGTCGCCCGCGGCCGCATCCGCACCGTCCAGGCCGACCCGGTGCTCGCGATGCCCGGAGTCCTCGCGGTCCTGCACCACGAGAACGCACCGCGTGTCAGCACCGACTACATGAGCGTCGTGGGCCCGCCGGATCCGTCCCTCGGACTCTTCCAGCACGACCAAGTCCCTTACGTGGGCTGGCCGGTGGCGCTGGTCGTCGCCGAGACGTCCGAGCAGGCCAGGGAGGCCGCCGAGGCGCTGGTGGTCGACTACGACGAGGAGCCGCACGACATCGCGTTCCACGCCGGGCACCCCGGCGCCTACCTGCCCGCGGGCTCGCCCGCCGGACCGGCCGAGGTGGTGAAGGGCGACGTGGACGACGCCCTCGGCCGGTCCGCCGTGGTCGTCGACGAGGAGTACACGACACCCGAGGAGCACCACAGCCCCCTGGAACCCCATGCCGCGACGGCCCGTTGGGAGGCCGGACGGCTCGACGTCGTCGACTCCAACCAGAGCACCGTGTGGGTGGCCGGCGAACTCGCGAAACTCTTCTCCCTCGACCCGGCGGCCGTGCGGGTGCGCTCCGAACACGTCGGCGGCGGCTTCGGATCCAAGGGCGTACGGCCGCACCAGGTGGCCGCCACGATGGCCGCGACCGTTCTCCAGCGCCCGGTCCGCGTGGTGTTGACGCGCCGTCAGATGTTCACCCTGGTCGGCTACCGCAGCCCCACCACCCAGCGCGTCAGGCTCGGCGCCGACCCCGACGGCCGGCTGCGCGCCCTCGACCACCAGGCACTCAGCCTCACCTCGACCGTGCACGAGTTCGTCGAACCCAGCGCCGCGTTCGGACGCCCGCTGTACGCCGCCGACGCCCACCGCACCGCCTTCCGGGTCGTACGGCTCGACCTGCCGACCCCCACCTTCATGCGCGCACCGGGGGAGGCGCCGGGCTCCTTCGCGCTGGAGTCCGCGCTCGATGAACTCGCCGAGAAGTGCGGCCTCGACCCGATCGCCCTGCGCGTCCGCAACGAACCCGCGGTGGGACCCGTCTCCGGACTCCCCTTCAGCAGCCGCAACCTGCTCGCCTGCTTCGACGAGGGCGCCCGGCGCTTCGGCTGGGCCGACCGCGACCCCCGCCCCGGCGTGCGCCGCGACGGGCGCTGGCTGCTCGGCACCGGCATGGCCGCGTCCACCTTCCATGTCGGGGTCGGCCCGTCCACGGCGGCCGTCACCGCGGAGGCGGACGGCACCTACACCGTGCGGATCAACGCGACGGACATCGGCACCGGCGCCCGCACCGCCCTGACGCTCGTCGCCGCCGAGGCGCTGGAGGCGGAGCCCGGCCGGGTCCGGGTGCACATCGGGGACAGCGATCTCGGAGCCGCGATGTTCGCGGGAGGCTCGATGGGCACCCGCTCCTGGGCCTGGGCGGTGATGCGGGCCGCGGCCGACCTGCGCGAGCAACTGGCCCTGGGCGGCGACATCCCGCCCGACGGCATCACCGCGCGAAGCGACACGGCCGAGGCCGTCGCCGCGCTCGCCAAGAAGGAACGGCACTCCTTCGGGGCGCAGTTCGCCGAGGTCGCCGTGGACGTCGCCAGCGGTGAGGTCCGGGTACGACGGCTGCTCGGCATCTTCGCCGCCGGACGGATCGTCAACCCGCTCACCGCGCGCGGTCAGTTCGTCGGCGGGATGATCTGGGGCATCTCCATGGCCCTGCACGAGGAGGCGGTCCGCGACACGGCGTCCGGCGCCCAGGTCGGACCGGACTTCGCGAACTACCACTTCTCCGCCAACGCCGACATACCGGCGATCGAGGCCGACTGGGTCGACGACCCCGACCCGGACGACCCGGTCGGCATCAAGGGCATCGGCGAGATAGGGGTCGTGGGGACCGCCGCGGCGATAGCCAACGCCGTCTGGCACGCCACCGGCGTCCGCCACCGTGCCCTGCCGATCCGCCCCGACCGGGTCCTGACCGCGGGCGGCGGGACGCCAAGTGCTTGACATCGCCCAGGAGTTGGACCGCTGGATGCAGGACGGCCGGGACTTCGCCGTCGCGACCGTCGTCACCGTGGGCGGCAGCGCACCGCGCCCACCCGGCGCCGCGCTCGCCGTCGACACCGACGGCACGGTGATCGGCTCGGTCTCCGGCGGCTGCGTCGAGGGCGCGGTCTACGACCTGTGCGTGCAGGCGCTCCAGGACGGCGAGCCGGTCCGCGAACGCTTCGGCTACAGCGACGAGGACGCCTTCGCCGTGGGCTTGACCTGCGGCGGGGTGATCGACGTCCTGGTCACGCCGGTGCGTGCGGGCGACCCGGTGTACGCCGCCGGGCTGGCCGCGGCGGCAAGGGGCGAGCCGGTGGCGCTGGCCCGGGTGGCCCGGGGGCCGGCCGAACTGCTCGGCAGGGCGCTGCTGGTGTATCCCGACGGGAGGCACGAGGGCAGCCTCGACGCGAGGGACGCGGACGGCCCTGGCGAGGACGTCTCGGGCGAGGGCGGCTCGGGCGGGTCGGACGCGCGCGGCCTCGGTGAGGCGGACGAGAGCGGCCGCCACCGACCGCACGAGCGCCCCCGAGTCGGCCGGTCCCGGTCCCACCTGGACCGCACGTCGGCGGCGCGGGCCCGCGCGCTGCTGGACCTCGGCCGTACCGGATCCGTCGAGATCTCGGAGGACGGCTCGCACTGCCCCGGTGGTCTGACCCTCTTCGTCGAGTCCGGCGTGCCCGCACCCCGCATGATCGTCTTCGGCGCCGTCGACTTCGCGGCGGCGCTGGTGCGGGCCGGCAAGTTCCTGGGCTATCGGGTGACCGTGTGCGACGCCCGGCCCGTCTTCGCCACCCGGAGCCGTTTCCCGGACGCCGACGAGATCGTCGTCGACTGGCCGCACCGCTACCTCCGGCACACGGCCACGGACGAGCGCACGGTCCTGTGCGTACTCACCCACGACGCCAAGTTCGACGTACCGCTCCTCGGAGAGGCCCTGAGGCTGCCCGTCGCCTTCGTCGGAGCCATGGGCTCACGCCGGACCCACGAGGACCGCAACCGACGGCTCCGGGAAGTCGGCGTCAGCGAGCGGGAATTGGCCCGGCTGCGCTCTCCGATCGGCCTCGACCTGGGCGGCCGTACGCCCGAGGAGACGGCCCTGTCCATCGCGGCGGAGATCGTCGCCGTACGCAACGGCGGTTCGGGCGTGCCGCTGACCGGCTCGGCGGCACCGATCCACCGCGACCGGGACGAGCTCGTGCTGGGGGTGTCCTGACGCGGACCGGTCAGTCCTCGGTCAGCCAGTTGTACGCCCCGAGCGGACCGGTCGGTCCTCGGTGAGCCAGTCGTACGCCCCCTGCGCACTGAACTCGGCCTGCCCGCCCCGCAGCAGCAGCCCCGCCGTCCCGAACTCGGGGGCGTCGGCCTGCGCGGCCACGTACGGGATCGCGACGCAGCGCATCCCGGCCGCGTGCGCCGCCGCCGCGCCCGGAGCCGCGTCCTCCAGGACGACACAGTCGGCCGGAGCCGCCCCGAGCCTGCGCGCGGCCTCCAGAAAGACGTCCGGCGCGGGCTTGCCCCGCGCCACCTCGTCCGCCGAGACCACGGTCCGCAGCGACGCGTCGAGCCCGGTGCCGGTCAGGATCGCCTCGATGGCCTCCGGCGACGAACCCGACGCCACCGCCATCGGCACGCCCTCGGCCGCGAGCAGCTCCACGAACTTCCGCATCTCCGGGTACACGCGCGTGGCGGCCCGGGCCAGCGCGAGATAACGGCGGTTCGTCTCCGCGAGCAGCTCCTCCACCGGCGCCTTCAGGCCGTGGCGCTCCTTCAGGAGGACGAGGGTCTCCTGGGTGCTGATGCCGACGAAACGCTCGTGCTGGGCCCATGTGAAGTCCGGGACGCCGTGGTCGGCGAGGGTCTGCCGGGTGGCTTCGTAGTAGTTCGGCTCGCTGTCCACGAGTGTTCCGTCGAGATCGAAGATGACCGAGAGGCCGCCGAGATTGCTCATGGGTTCAGGATGCCAAGGGTCACGTGCCGGCCGCGCGGCCGATCGACTCCACCAGCGGCAGCAGGCGGTGCGGGACGCGCTCGCGCAACGCCATCTCGGTCCTTGTGCGAACCACCCCCGGCAGGCTGATCAACTGCTGGATCACGTCCTCCAGATGACCGTTGTCCCGCGCCACGACCCGGGTCAGCAGATCCCCGCCACCGGTGATCGAGAACGCCTCGACGATCTCCGGTACAGCGGCCAGCGCGTCCCCGACCTCGTCGAGATGCCCCTGGGTGACCTCGATGTGCACGAACGCGAGCACCGGGTGCCCGAGCGCGGCGGGGGAGAGGAAGGGGCCCGTACCGGTGATCACCCCGTCCCGCTCCAGCCGGTCCAGCCGCGCTTGGAGCGTGCCGCGCGCGACCCCGAGCAGCCGGGCGTACTCGCGCACGCTGGTACGCGGCTGCTCCAGAAGCAGCCTGAGGATGCGGGTGTCGAGTTCGTCCACGCTCATGGCGCAAGACTGTACCAATGGACCAGCTGATTGGGACTGGGCCATTGGCCCAGTGAATGGAGAGCCACTTGAGCCACTCGACCCGATGATGCTCTCATGGGCATGTCGATGGCGCTGCGGACCTCCGCGGCGCCTTTTTCATGCCGGTGTCCGGGTACGCGCAGGGGGCGGGAAGCAGTGCTGAAAAGGGTGTTCGTGGCTCCGGACCCGGGGCGCGTGCGGCTGCGGTTCGCCGCTCGGGCCGTCCTCGGCATCGGCCTCGCGGTCGTCGTCTGCGGGCTGACCGGGCAGTCCCTCGCGGGCGCCGTGACGGGCGGTCTCGCCGCGCTGCTCGCCCTGTTCACGGTGACGGACGCCACGGTGCGCGGGCAGGCCGTCACCACCGCGCTGCTGCCCTGTGTGGGCCTGCCGGTGCTCGCCGCCGCCGCTGAACTGCACGACCACCCCGTCGCCCGCGACCTCACCTTCCTCGCGGTGGTCGGCGCCGGCGTCTACGCCCGCCGCTGGGGACCGCGCGGCCACAGCCTCGGCGTCTTCGCGTTCATGACCTTCTTCGTGGCCCAGTTCCTGCACGCGACCACCGACCAACTGCCCATGCTGTACGCGGCAGTTGCCCTCTCCGTGCTCACCGCCGCGACGGTCCGCTTCGGTTTCTGGTGCTACGAACGCCGACTGCCGACGACCGCCGTACCCGCCCCAACTGCCGCTCGCGGCCTGGCCCGTGTGACCACCAGGCAGGCGGTCCAAGCGACCGCCGGTGCCGGATTCGCCCTAGTGGTGGGCCAGTTGGTGTCCGGCCAGCGCTGGTACTGGGCCGTCGGCGCGACCTGGTGGATCTTCGTGAACACCGCCTCGCGCGGCGAGACCGTGGTCCGCGGCTTCCGCCGCGTCCTCGGCACGGTCCTCGGCATCGCCCTGGGACTCCTCGTCGCCGTACCGGTCCACGGCGCCCCCGTCCCCACCGCGATCCTGGTCGCCGCCTGCGTCTTCGGCATCTTCTACTCGGCCGCCGTCTCCTACACCTGGATGATGCTCTCGGTGACCTTGATGGCAGAACTCCTCTACGGCCTCCTCGGCGTCCTGAATCCCGCGCTGCTGGCGCTGCGGTTCACGGAGACCGGCGTCGGCGCGCTCGGCGCCGTACTGGCTGTCCTCCTCGTCCTGCCGGTGACCACCCACACCACGACCGACGCCTGGATCCAACGCGCCCTGCGTTGCGTCCACACCTGCACCGCCGAGGCCGCCGCCCGCCTCGCGGGTTCCGCGACGGCCGACCCCGCCGGACGCGTCGCCGAGCTGGAGCAACTCCTGGGCCGGGTACGGCTGTCCGTCGCGCCCCTCGTGCACCCGCTGAACCCGGTGCTCGGCCGCAAGCGCCGCGCCCGCCGGGTGCTCGCGCTGCTCGACGACTGCGCCCGCGAGATCCGCGGCCTCGTCGCCGTGGCCGCCGACCCGGAGGCCTCCCACGACGCCCGCCTCGCCGCCGCCTGCTGGCGCGTGGAGGCCGCGGTCGAGGCGCTCACCGACGGCGACGCGTCCCGGCTCACGGCCACCGCGGCCCGGCCACCGGTGGAGCCCGCGCTGGCCCACCTCCACGGACTGGAACGCGCCCTCGCCGATCTCGCCGAGCCGCTGCGCGCACGGTCCGGCATGCCTCTCTGGAACTGACTGGGCACTTTGGTCTAGACCGGTCATGATCGACTGCTACCGTCACCCCGACAGCACGGAACCGGAGCGCGGATCCGGTGTGCTGACCGGAGTACGGACCGGAGTACGGACCGGAGCACTGACCGGAGCACTGACCGAGAGGGGACAGCGGTGGCAGACGGCGACAGGCGGGGACGGCGGGCCTTCATCGGGTCGTTCACGGCGGCGGGCGGCCCGGGTGTCGTCACGGCGGCCGTGGACGCGGACAGCGGCGCGCTGACCGTCCTGAGCAGCGTCGACGGCGTCCCCGACCCCTCGTATCTCGCCCTGGCCCCCGACGGGGACACGCTCTACGCCGTCAGTGAGACGGCCGAGGGCGCGGTGGCCGCGTACCGCGTGAACGGCGACAGGCCCGAGCCGCTGGGGTCGCCGGTGCGGGTGGGCGGCTCCGGGCCGACCCACCTGAGCCTGTTCGCCGGGCACGTCCTCACCGCCGACTACGGCTCCGGCAGCGTCACCGCCGTGCCGGTGCGCCCGGACGGCACCCTGGCGAGCCGCCCCTCCGGACAGCTCCGGCACACCGGCTCCGGCCCGCACCAGCAGCGCCAGCAGGGTCCGCACGCCCACCAGATCCAGCCCGACCCGAGCGGCCGCTGGGCGGTCAGCGTCGACCTCGGCACCGACTCCGTGCGGGTGTGCACGCTGGAGGACGGACGCCCCGTACTGCACCGCGAGATCGCGCTGCGACCCGGCTCGGGCCCCCGCCACCTGGCCTTCCACCCCGACGGCGCCCACGCCTACGTCCTCAACGAACTCACGCCGACCGTCACCGTCTGCCGCTGGGACGCCGAGAGCGGCGCGCTGAAACCGCTGACCGAGGTCGCGGTCCTGCCCGGCCCGCCGGACGGCGACGCCGCGTACCCGTCAGGCATCGTGACCTCGCCGGACGGCCGCTTCGTCTGGACGGCGACCCGCGGCGAGGACGTGCTCTCCGTGCTCGCCGTCGAGGGCGACGGGCTGCGCCTGATCGGCACGGTGCCCTGCGAGGGCCACTGGCCACGCGCCCTCACCGAGGCCGGAGGCCACCTGTACGTCGCGAACGAGCGCTCCGGCGACGTCACTTGGTTCACCCTCGACCCCGCCACGGGCATCCCGCGCCGCGGTGGCTCGATCAAGGTGACCGCCGCGTCCTGCGTGGTGTTCGACTGACCCTGCCGCCGTCCCCAGCACATGCCGAAGGGCCCGCTCCCGCGTGAGGAGGGGCCCTTTCGGCGCTACGGCGTTACACGTGCCGGTAAGTCAGCGAACCGGCGCGCCCTGCGGCTGCGGCGGGGCGATGCCCAACGCCGTCGTGTACTTGGCCAGCGCGAGCTTGCCGATCGCCGGGTACGGGCCGAGCGCCTCGGCGGCTGCGCAGCCGGCCTCGGCGGCGGCCGCCTGGAGCAGACCGGGGTCGATCTCCGGGCCGATCAGGTACGGCGCCAGCGCCAGCTGCTGCGAACCCGACCCGCGCAACTGCTCGGCGATGGCCGCGATCGAACCTTCCTGGTCCAGAGCCGCCGCCATCACCGGCACGGCGAGACGCGCGGCGAGCAGCATGCCGGTGATACCGGCCGCCTGCACGGCCTCCTCGCCGCCCACGGACGCGAGGATGATGCCGTCCGCGGCGGTCGCCACGGTGAACAGCCGGGCGCGGTCGGCACGGGCCAGACCCGCCTCGGACAGCCGCACGTGCAGCGCCTCGGCGAGCAACGGGTGCGGGCCGAGCACATCGGTCAGGTCGGCCGCGACCCGGCTGTCCATGACGGCCTGGCGGACCTGACGCAGCAGCGCGCTGTCCGGACCGGCGAGCAGCGGCACGACGACGGCCACCGGCCCGTCGGGCTCCTTGACGTCGGCGCCGGCGGCCCTGGCCTGCTCGAAGCGGGCGGTGCGCTCCTCAGCGGCGTGCGCGAGCACGGACGTCAGCGTGGGGAACTCGGAGTCGTCCCCGTCGAGATAACCGATGCGGCCGTCGAGACCGGGCAGCTCGGAGCGCGCGATGCTCACGACCTCCTCGGCGAGGCTGCGCGTGGCGGCGCTGGGCGTGCCCGGCACGGCGAGCACCAGCGCGGGCGCGCCCTCGGGAGCCGCCAGCTGCTCGGGTCGGCGGTGCCGCCCGGGCTGGCGAGGTCGCGGCATTCGTACTGGCAGGCCGGACGCGGGCCCAGTGGGGGAGCTCATGGCGAGGCATGTTACTGGCTTCCTGGGCTCCCCTGTTCGGGGAGGGTGCAGGTGAGCGGTATCCGTCCTGTTTTGTCTGATGAGTTACGTACGGATCAGAAGTGATCACCTTGTCCCATTGGGCTCGCCACGGACAACATGACGCCGTCACGCGGCAGCGCGAGCGCGCCCGCGGCAAGATCACGCGCGATCCGCACGGCACCGTCCAGCGGATCACCCTCCGCCGGAACCACCCGCGCATGCGGCAGCCGCTTCGCCAACTCCTCGTGCAGTGGTACGAGGAGAGGCTCGCCCATCTTGAACAGGCCACCGGTGAGCGCGATTTGGGGCTCGCCGGTTACCGGACAGACCGCGACGGCGGACTCGGCCATGTGCTGGGCGGCGGCACGCAGGATGCCGGCCGCCACCGGGTCGACCGCCGCGCACTCGGCGACACGGGGTGCGAAAGCCGCGAGTACGGCGGGCCGATCCGGCCGCGGATACACCTGCCCCGGCAACCCCGTCATCGCCCCGAACTGCTCCTCGGCACGGCTCAACAGCGCCCCGGAACCCCCGTCCCGCCCGTCGTACGCCCGCAGCGCCGCCTCCAGCCCGGCCCGCCCGATCCAGGCCCCGCCACCGCAGTCGCCGAGCAGATGCCCCCAACCGTCGGCTCTCCGCCACCCGGTGAGATCGGTGCCGATCGCGATCAGGCCGGTACCGGCGGCGATCACGGCACCGGGCCGCGACCCGAGAGCGCCCACGTAAGCGGTGACGGCATCAGCGGCGAGTGCGACCGTCCGTACCCCGAACTCCCGCGCCAGCGCCCCCGGCAACTCGGCCCGCAACCCGTCCCCGAGGGTGGCGAGCCCGGCGGCCCCGATGACGGCCGTGCCCACCTCGGACACCGCACCTTCTTCGGTCAACGCCCGTACCCTGGGCGCCAGTTGCTCCATGAAATGCCCGGCGTCGATCCCACGAGCGCCGGTCCGAACAGGTTCTCCGGACGAGAGCGGGCCGGATCTTCGGCCACTACCGACCTCGCCCACGACGACCCGGAGCCCGGAGCCTCCCGAGTCCACGGCGAGAAACCCCGGGACGGTCACGGCAGACGCCAGTCCACCGGTTGTCCTCCCTGCCGGACCAGCAGGTCGTTGGCGCGGCTGAAGGGGCGGGAGCCGAAGAAGCCGCGGTCGGCCGACATCGGGGAGGGGTGCGAGGACTCCACCGAGGGCAGGTCGCCGAGGAGGGGCCGGAGGTTGCGGGCGTCGCGGCCCCACAGGATCGACACCAGCGGCTTGCCGCGTGCGGCCAGCGCCCGTATCGCCTGCTCGGTGACCTCCTCCCAGCCCTTGCCGCGATGGGCGGCCGGACTGCGCGGGGCAGTGGTGAGCGCCCTGTTGAGGAGGAGCACCCCCTGCTGGCTCCACGGGGTGAGGTCGCCGTTGGACGGCTGGGGCAGGCCCAGGTCCGTGTTCAGCTCGCGATAGATGTTGAGCAGGCTCGGCGGGAGCGGATGTACCTCGGGAGCCACCGAGAACGACAGCCCCACCGCGTGCCCCGGCGTCGGGTAGGGGTCCTGTCCGACGATCAGGACGCGGACGTCGTCGAAGGGCTGCTGGAAGGCTCGGAGGACGTTCGGTCCGGCCGGTAGATAGGTGCGTCCGGCGGCGATCTCCGCGCGCAGGAAGTCCCCCATCCCGGCGACGCGTCCGGCCACGGGTTCCAGGGCTTTCGCCCAGCCCGGTTCGACGATCTCATGCAACGGTCGTGGTGCCACGGGCGTCACCCTACTGCCGTACAGGGCCCGGCGATCAACCGGTGGTCGCGTCCCGACCGAGAACGACCGAACCGTGGGCGCGCGTGAACGAAGCCTGCCCTGGCGGGAGTTGCCCTGTCGGCGGCGCCCGCCCTCACGCGACGACCGCCGCGCGCACGCACAGCACGTCCGGGAGATGGGACGCCAACTGCCGCCAGCTGTCCCCGTCGTCGTCCGACGCGAACACCTCGCCGTTGCGGTTGCCGAAGTACACGCCCGCCGGGTCGGCGCCGTCCGTGCACATCGCGTCGCGCAGCACCGTGCCGTAGTGGTCCTCGGCCGGCAGCCCCGCCGTCAGCGGCTCCCAGCTCCGGCCCGCGTCCGCCGTACGGAAGACCCGGCACCGGTGCTCGGCGGGCACGCGGTCCGCGTCGGCGTTGATCGGGAACACGTAGGCGGTGTCGCCGCGATGGGGGTGGGCGGCCGCCGCGAAGCCGAACGTGGACGGCAGGCCCTCGCCGATGTCCGTCCAGTGCGCGCCCGCGTCGTCGCTGCGGTACACGCCCCAGTGGTTCTGCAGGTACAGCCGGTCCGGGGTCGCCGCGTCCTGCGCGATCTTGTGCACGCACTGGCCGAACTCCGGGTTCGGATCCGGCAGGAACACCGCGGAGACACCGGAGTTGGACGGCTCCCAGCTCTCGCCCCCGTCGCCGGTGCGGAACACTCCGGCCGTCGAGACGGCCACCGTCACGGCGAGCGGGTCGCGTTCGTCGGTGAGGACGGTGTGCAGGCCCTCTCCGCCGCCGCCCGGAACCCACCGCGAACGCGTGGGGTGTTCCCAGAGGGGACGGACGAGTTCGAAGCTCTCGCCGCGGTCCTCGGAGCGGAACAGCGCGGCCGGTTCTGTGCCCGCGTACACCACGTCGGGTTCCGCGGCCGCGGGGTGCAACTGCCAGACCCGCTCCAGCGAAGCCCCCGTGTCTTTCGGGAACTTGACCGCGGGCCGGGCCGGCTCGGCCCATGTCCGGCCGAGATCGTCGGAGTGGAACACGGACGGGCCCCAGTGAGAGCTGTCACCACCGGCCAGCAGTCTCGGTGTGGGGCCGCGGGTGTCGACGGCGACCGAATACAGCGCCTGCGCGTTGAAGTACGGATTCTCGTCGAACTCCCAGACCCCACCCCGCCTGCGCCCGATGAACAGGCCTTTTCGCGTGCCCACCGCGAGCAGAACCTCCGTCATGCCGGTCACCTCCACTGCGTTTTTGGCGACTTTGCCCCCATCACCGCCCAGTCTGCACCCCACCACTGACAGTCACCCCTGGAACCGGCATCACAGCAGGTCAGGAGGCCAATGCCGGTCCGTGGGGCCGATCCGCGAGGTCTTCCCGCGGAGCGCCTGCGGGAGCCCGGGCAGCCATGGGAACGTCGAGTCGGGGTATTCGTCGTGAGCATCGAGGAGGCGTCTCCCGTATGGGAGGGCGGTTCGGCATGTCAGTGCGTTCATGAGGAGGATGCCTTCGATGGCGTTCCGAGGTCCGAAGGTGTGGCTGTGGCGGTGGCGGCGGAATCCGCTCAAGCGCCGTGCCGATGCGGTGGAATCGTGGATCGTGCTCGGCGCCTGGCTGGTCACCGTCCTCGCCGGGGTGCTCGCCGGTCTGACGGCGACCCAGTCCGTCGAACACGAGCTGGCCCGGGAACGCGTCGACTGGAAACCCGTGGTGGCTCTGGTGGTCCAGGACGCGCCCGGCCCCGCCCCGGCGAACTCCGGCAGGACGAGTGGCGAACCGGTCTGGGCGAAGGTCCGCTGGACGGCCGTGGACGGTTCCTCGCACAGCGGCCAGATACGCGTCCCCTCCGGCAGCGCGATAGGTACTCCGGTGACCGTCTGGACCGACCCGCGGGGCCACCTGGTCACCAAGCCCGCCAGCGCCTCGCAGGCCAAGCTGCGGGCCGTACTGATCGGCACCCTCCTGGGCGTGGGCGCGGCGGCCGTCCCCTTCGTCGGCGCCCGGGCCCTGCGCGGCCGGCTGGAACGCCGCCGCATGGACCAGTGGGACGAGGAGTGGGCCCGCTTCGGCCCACTGTGGGGCCGCAAGACGGGCTGAGCACCCGGCCCGGCGCCCACGAGCGCGAGCGCCCCTGACTGGCATACGGATCACAGGCAGGGGCCCTTGTCGTGCCCGTCACGCGGTCCCGCCTGGTTCCAAGTCGTGCGTACTTCCAGGCAGATGGACCCGGCCGATCTCAAGCCCCCATCACCTCCCGACACACCCCCAACAACCGCTCGTCCTCCAGAACGTCCTGGCTGCCATGCCCACCGGACCGGACCAAATGCCGTCGCGGCGCGGCGAGTTCCGCCTCCACCAGGTCATGCAGCGGCACCCCGGCCGCCCCCATGCCGACCAGACACGCGGCAACGATGCCCCGCACCCCCGGATGCTCCACCCAGGCCGAACGCAGCACCGGAAGCATCCTCTCCACCTCCCCGGTGGCCCGCCACAGCGCACACGCGCCCGCCACCCGCTCCCACGCGCACTCCGCCCCGACCATCCGCGACAGCCCGGGCGCCGCGGCCCGCGCGGCCGACCCCAGCCGGGCGAGCGCGTCTGCGGCAGCCCGGCGTCGCAGCGCGTCCGGTCCCGCCAACTCCCCTACCAGCACCGGCAGTACGGCCGGGGGATCCCCCTCCACCGACCACAGAGCCCCCGCCGCCAGCCCCGCACACTCGGACTCCAGCAGCTCCCGCAGTACGGGTACGACCCCTTCCGCACCACCCCCGAACACCCCGAGCGCCCGGACCGCCGACTCAACCACCCGGTGCCTCAGCCGCACCCCGTCCGCCATCCCGCCCAACAGCCGCAACACCTCCGGCACCGCCTCCCGATCGGCGAGCGCGGTCAGTGCCGACAGCAGGGGTACGGCGCGGTCGTAGGTCTCGGGGGAGTCGAGGGGGACCTGGCCGAGCCGGTGTCGTAGTGCCGGGGTGAGGGGTGCGGCGGAGGGACCGAGGTGGACGATCACCCGTCCCAGATCGTCGGGTGCGAGCGGCTGTGCGAGGACCTGGGCCAGTACCGGTACCGCCCGTGGATCGCCGCTGCGGGCAAGGGACTTGAGCGGACCGCCCAGGGTCGGCGCCCGGCGTTCCCAGCGGTGCACCCACAGGTCGGGGCGGGAGATCACCAGCGCGTGGAGGTGGTCGGCGGCAGGTGCGGCCAGGTGGAAGAGATCGCCCAGGACCGACACCGCCGCGTCACGCAACCGGTCCGACTCCGCCGCACCGGGCAACGCAGCTGCCCCCGCGCCCAGTTGCTCACCGATCAGCGCGACGGGCACCGAGTAGTCGGCCCGCCACTCGCGGAACAACCCCGCCGCCATCCACACCCCGTTGCACCGGTCGGCCGGGTCCGGGCCGGCCAACTGCCCTTCCAGCAGGGCGATGCGATCACCCACCCGCCCGCCGAGCGCGGTGTGCAGCGTACGCAGCAGCAGCGCGCCCTCCTCGTCCGAGGGCCGCAGCCGCCGTAACCGCCCGGCGAGCGTGTCCGGGTCCGCATGGTCCTCCTCCGTCGGCGCCGAACGGCCCGACCGGCGCTGCTCCGACCGCTCCCCGAGCAGTTCGACGACGGTCGGGACGAGGTCGGCGGGGAGCAGATCGGGTGCGCAGCCCGCGAGTTGGCCGAGCGCGGCGAGCCGTAGACCGGGGTCGTACGGCGGAGTGCCGAGCATCAGCAGGATGTCCAGCGCCTCGGGGGCGTGGGCCGGGTGCTGCCGCACGAACAGGCCGACGCTCTCGGTGAGGGCGAGCAGGACCCGGTCGTCGCGCTCCACCGTGATGCGCTGCCGCAACAGGCCCAGTACGCGCGCGGGTTGGTCCAGGAAGCGCACGAGCGCTTCGGCCGCCGCGCGGCGCACGCCGGAGTCCCGGTCCCCGGTGAGGGCGACGAAGACCTCGGCGCCCGCGCGGAGGGCGGCCTCGGCCGGTTCGTCCCTGGCACCCGCTGCCTCCGGCCCGTGTCCCCGTCCGATGCTGACCAGAAGTTCCACCAACCCGCCCCGGTCCGCGACCTCTTCGCACGCGGCGAGCTCGAACAGAAACGGAACGCAGGCGAGCGTCGAGTCGTACACGATCCCCTGGTGGTGCACCGCGCCGTACATCCCGTCGAGCGCGCCCGCCCGCTCGGCGGGGTCCGGGGAGGCCAGTCCCCGGAGCAGTCCGGGCACGTCCTCCGCACTGCCGTACGCGTGGCGCAGTGAGGCCCAGCCGACCTCGTCGATCCCCGTGAACACGTTGTCCTCCCCAGGCGCGGTGCCAACTGATCGCGAGTCTGCACCACGCCACTGACAACGAAGCGGAATCGGGAGGTGACCGAGGGTCAGTCTCCTTCGGGCAGGGCGCGGGCGAGGATCGTGTCGAGGTCGGCGGAGTCGGGGAGGGTGCCGAAGGCATGCCCCCAGTCACCGCCGAGCCGGCTCGCGCAGAAGGCGTCGGCGACGGCGGCCGGGGCATGTCGCACGAGGAGGGAGGCCTGGAGGGTCAGCGCCATCTGCTCGACGAGACGGCGGGCTCCCGTCTCGGTGGCCCGGCCCAAGTCGTTCTTCAAGCGGGTCACGGCCGCGTCCAGGCGGGCGTCCGCGCCCTGCGCCAGGGCGAGTTCGGAGAACAGCGCCTCCGCCGTGCCGGGGTCACGGGTCAACGCCCGCAGTACGTCCAGGGCGTTGACGTTTCCCGAGCCCTCCCAGATCGAGAGGAGGGGTGCCTCGCGGTAGTGGCGGGGCATGCCCGAGTCCTCGACGTATCCGTTGCCGCCGAGGCACTCCAGGGCCTCCGCGGTGAAGGCCGGGCCGCGCTTGGTGACCCAGTACTTGCCTACGGCGGTGGCGATCCGCCGGAACGCCGACTCGGCGCCGTCCCCGCGCACCGCACGGTCGGCCGCGCCCGCCAGCCGCAGCGTGAGCGTCGTGGCGGCCTCGGACTCCAGCGCCAGATCGGCCAACACATTGCGCATCAGCGGCTGTTCGAGGAGCCGCGCGCCGAACGCGGACCGGTGCCGCACATGGTGGCCCGCCTCGACGAGCGTCTTGCGCATGAGAGTTGCCGACATCATCACGCAGTCCAGGCGGGTGCAGTTGACCATCTCGATGATGGTCTTGACGCCACGGCCTTCTGGGCCGACCAACCAGGCGACGGTTCCGTCGAACTCAGGTTCCGAGGACGCGTTGGACCGGTTGCCCAGCTTGTCCTTCAGCCGTTGGATACGGAACGTGTTGCGGCTGCCGTCGGGAAGTACGCGCGGCACCAGGAAGCATGACAGTCCGTCAGGCGCCTGTGCCAGTACGAGGAACACGTCGCACATCGGCGCCGACGTGAACCACTTGTGCCCGCGCAGGGTGTACACGCCGGGTTCGGCGGTGGGGGTGGCCACCGTGGTGTTCGTCCGGACGTCGGAGCCGCCCTGCTTCTCCGTCATCCCCATCCCGGCCAGCAGCCCACGCTTCTCGGTCGGGACGCGCAGGGTCGGGTCGTACACCCGGCTGGTCAGCAACGGCTCGTAGACCGCGGCCAGTTCGGGCGTGGCGCGCAGGGCGGGGACGGCGGCGTACGTCATCGACGTCGGGCAGCCGTGCCCGGCATCGGTTTGTCCCCACACCAACCCCCGTGCGCTACGGGCCACATGGGCGCCGGAGCGGTCGTCCGCCCAGGGTGCCCCGGCCAGCCCCTCGGCCACGGCGACGCCCATCAGCCGGTGCCAGCTCGGGTGGAACTCGACCTCGTCGATCCGGTTGCCGTAGCGGTCGTGCGTGCGCAGCTCCGGCTCGTGCCGGTTCGCCTGCTCACCCCACTCCTGCGCCTCCTCGCTGCCCGCCGCCCGCCCGAGCCGCCGCACGTCCTCCTCGGCCCACCCGGCACCCTCCCGGCGCAGCCCCTCCAGCAGGGCCGCGTCCTCGGAGGCGTCGTACGGGGTCAGGGGCGGGGGCTGGTTGGTGACGTCGTGCGTGGCGTTCCGCGGCTGCGGCGGTATGTGCGCGAGTGTCTGGGCCATGGATGGAGTGTTGCACTATCTCTGCGGTCGCATCAATGATGTAACACGAGAATCGGCACGTAGAGTACGAGGCCATGCGGATGAACGTGTCAGAAGGCCCCGGCGAGGTGGATCTGCGCCCGCTGTCCGCGCGCTCGGTCGTCCTGAGTCTGCTGCTGGGCACACACCCGCCCGAGCTGCCCGTACGGGATCTGCTGCGCGCCGTGGAACCCCTCGGCGTCGCCGGCCCCACGCTCCGCGCCGCGCTCAGCCGGATGGTGGCCGCCGGCGATCTGCGCACCACGGACGCGGTCTACCGGCTCAGCGACCGCCTGCTGGAACGCCAGCGCCGTCAGGACGTTGCCGTACACCCGGAGACCCGCCCCTGGGACGGCGACTGGGAGATGGCCGTCGTCACCGCGACCGGCCGCGGCCCCGCCGAACGCGCCGACCTGCGCGGCCAGTTGACCGCCCTCCGGCTCGCGGAACTCCGCGAGGGAGTCTGGCTCCGTCCCGCCAATCTCCTACGGCCCCGACCGGACGAACTCGGCGCGGTCGCCCGGCACTTCACCACCCGCCCCGAGGAACCCGCCCGCCAACTGGCCGCGGCCCTCTGGCCACTTGACGCCTGGGCGAAGACGGCCGAGGCGCTGCTCGACCGGATCACCGCCACCGCGGACCACCCGGCCGACCGCTTCACCGTACTCGCCGCCGCCGTACGGCACTTGCTCGCGGACCCGGTCCTGCCTCCTGAACTCCTGCCCGCCGACTGGCCGGGCGCGGCTCTGCGCGCCGAATACACGCGCCACCGGCGGGAGTTGATCGCGAACACGCTCGGGAACAGGGCATAGACCCGTCCACTCGGCGGGTCTGACGGTCTGTTAGCGTGCGCCGATGGAAGATCTGGGAGTCGCGGCCTGGCCGCCTGAACCGATCAGAACGGGGCGGCTCGTGCTCCGTGCCTCCGAGGCGCGGGACCGTGCGACGTTCATCGAACTGCTTGCCTCTCCAGAGGTGCACACCTACCTCGGCGGTCCCGGCGCGCGTGACGAGCTTGAGCGCAGGACGCCCGAGGTGCCCGAGCGGCGGCCCGGGAGCCTCGTCGTCGATCTCGACGGGGCGATGATCGGCCTGATCCTGCTCAGGAGGGCCGTCGGGCACAGTCGCCCGGCCGCCGTGGGAAAGGTCGATCTCGGCTACCTGTTCCTGCCCCGGGCGTGGGGATCC
The DNA here is from genome assembly GCF_033335955.1 of Streptomyces sp. N50. GTDB lineage: Bacteria > Actinomycetota > Actinomycetes > Streptomycetales > Streptomycetaceae > Streptomyces. The sequence continues at coordinate 570,170 of NZ_CP137549.1, read as the reverse complement.
GGGTACGCCGCCGAGGCGTGCGCGGCGGCGCTCGGCTGGCTCGACGGGGTCCTTCCCGGCGAGCCGGTGGTGCTCACCACCCAGACCGCCAACGCCCGTTCGATGCGCCTCGCGGCGAAGCTGGGGTTCACCGAGGTGGAGCGGTTCGAGGCGTGGGACGCCGAGCAGTGGCTCGGCATGCGGTCAACGGCCGTGCTGCCAGGCTGAGTTCGTGCCGGAGCGGCCGTGCGAAGCACCGTGCGGGGACGCTTCGTACGGCCGCCGTCACCGTGGGAGGCCTACTTGTACGTGATGTCCGAGGACGCGTACTTGCAGTAAGTCCCGTCCGCGCCCGTGCCGTTGGTCGTCGGCTCCGCGCCCGTGTTGTTCCCGATGTACTTCTGGCAGGGGATCATCTTCTTGCTGGTGTCCCCGACGATCGTGATGGCCTTCAGGGTCGCGCTGTCACCGTAGTTGGTGTTGATGCCGACGATCCGGCTGCCCTTGTAGGTCGCCTCGATGGTGTTGAGGTTGATCGTGCGCTTGTACTGCGTCTTGCAGTTGCCGCACGAGCGGACGAACGTACCGAAGGTCTGCGCCGCGAAGTTGGAGACGTTGAGGGTCCCGGCGCCGTTGAACTGGAAGACCTTGTCGCTCGCCTCCTTCGCGCCACCGCCGTTCACGGTGTACACGTTCGACGACGAGGAGCCCAGGAAGGTCGCCGCGTCCTCGCCGACGTCCTCCCACCAGACGTTCTGCAGTGTGCAGCTGCCCAGGCAGTGGATGCCGTCGGCGGCGGGCGAGCCGATGATGACGTTCTTGACGACGGCACCGGCGGCCAGTTCCAGGATGGGGCCCTGGTCCTCGTCCTGGCTGCCCGTGCCCAGGTCACCGCTGCCGTACAGGCGCAGCATCCCGTAGTCCTTGGTGCCCGAGACCGAGATCGTCGAGGTCACCGCCTGGCTGCCGCTCGCGGTGGGCCAGGTGGCGGCGCTGGCCGGCGAGAGCGTACCGGATGTCATGATCATGCCAATAGAGAGGCCGAAGGCGGTCAGCGCACCGGTCAGTACGCGCGGTCGTACGGAAGAAGTCATGTCCCGATTCCTTCTCCGAGGTGGGGGAGTGGTCAGAGCTTTCCGGTGCCCGCGCCCGCGGTCACCGAGGCGACGACGGTCGAGGCGGGCTCGGCTGTGTAGCTGTACGGCGGGCTGGTGAACGTGCCGACCTGCGAGATCTCGGTGGCGGCTCCACCGAGGTCGTTGCCGCTGAGGTTGGCGTAACCGTCCACGTCGCTGTCCCGGTTCGTCGTGACGGCGACCTCCGTGTCCCGGAAGACGTTGTTCTGGACGAACATCTGGGCACCCATGCGTGAGTGCACGGCCGTCTCGGCGCCGACGACGTAGTTGTCGTAGAAGTGCCCGGTGCCGAAACGCAGGCTGGGGATACGGGAGTTGACCTGGTCGAACCAGTTGTGGTGGTAGGTCACCCGCAGATGCCCGGTGTCCTCGCTCGCGTTGTTGTCGCTGTGGCCGACGAGTGAGCCCTTGTAGTGGTTCTTGAAGGTGTTCCAGGAGACGGTGACGTAGTCGGAGGCATGGCTGATGTCGACCAGGCCGTCGTAGTAGTCCTTGCCGTGGTCGAGGTCGGACGAGAAGGCGTTGTGGTCGATCCACACCTTCGTCGACGCCTGCACGGTGATGCCGTCGGCGGGCGCGACCGACTTGCTGATGTTGAGGTTGCGGACGACGACGTTCGTCACGTTCTTCAGGCGCAGCCCGCCGCCGGTGAACCCGGACGCCGAACCGACGCCCAGGACCGTCGTGTTGGACCCGACGTCGACCTGACCGCTCAGGGAGATCAGCCCGTTGACTTTCACCACTTTCGAACTGGCGCCGGTGACAGCTGACTTGAAGGCGTCCAGCGTCGACACCGTGACCGCCGAGGCGCTGCCGCCGCCGGTCGTCCCGGCACCGAAACCGACCGGCGAGGCGTCGACCGCCGACGCGGACTGGGGGAGCGCGAACACGGCGACGGTGGCTAATGCGGCAGCTGTCAGTGCCGGCCTTCGGGAGCGAGTACGCATGCGGGTGTGTCCCTTCGGAGGGGTCGGGTGATCGCGTACGTGAACAAGGCGTGCCGCGAGAGGTACTGCGGTCACACATCTGAACGGAAGGTAGGGTGCAAGCGCTTTCTAGTCAACGCTCCGCGCGAAACTATTCGAGGCGTGGGAGCGCTTCCATGGGGCTCATGTCCATGCCACGATGCCGATGGTTCCCCCTCCGAACGACGTCGAACGATGCAGCACGAGCCGCACGAGCCGCGCTCAGGAAGGGACGATGACGTGCGCCCCACAGCCGACAACACCCTCAAGTCCGCCCGGAGAAAGCCGCGTTCGGTACTCGTCGCGGTCTTCGGAGCGCTGGTGCCGCTCCTCGCGGCCCTGACCCTCCTGGCACCCCCGGCCGCCGCCCGTGCCGAGGCCGTCCCCACCGCGACCCTCACCGAGGTCACCGGCTTCGGCGCCAACCCCAGCAGCCTCCAGATGTACGTGTACGTCCCGGCCGCCGTCACCGCGCACCCGGCGATCGTCGTGGCCGTGCACTACTGCGGGGGATCAGGCCCGGCGATGTACTCCGGCACCGAATACGCCTCGCTGGCCGACCAGTTGGGGTTCATCGTCGTCTACCCGTCGGTCACCCGCGCCAGCAAGTGCTTCGACGTCTCCTCGCCGCAGGCCCTGCACCGCGACGGCGGCAGCGACCCGGTCGGCATCAAGTCGATGGTCGACTGGGTGACCAGCACGTACTCCGCCGACACCTCCCGCGTCTACGCCCTGGGCATCTCCTCCGGCGCGATGATGACGAACGTCCTGCTCGGTGACTACCCCGACGTGTTCGCCGCGGGCGCCGCCTTCGCCGGCGTGCCGTTCGGCTGCTTCGCCACCACGGACGGCTCCGAGTGGAACACCGCCTGCGCGAACGGCACGGTCATCCAAACCCCGCAGCAATGGGGCGACGTGGTCCGGGGTGCCGACCCCGGCTACACCGGCCCGCGCCCCCGCATACAGCTGTGGCACGGCACCGCCGACGAGACGCTGCGCTACCCCAACTTCGGCGAGGAGATCAAACAGTGGACCAATGTGCAGGGCGTCAGCCAGACCCCGGCCGCCACCGACACCCCGGCGACCGGCTGGACCCGCACCCGCTACGGCGCCACCGGTGACCAGGCCCCCGTCGAGGCGATCAGCCTCCAGGGCGTCACCCACAACCTCTACACCTACGGCATGGGCTCCCGCGTCCTCACCTTCTTCGGCCTGACCGGCGGCGGCACCACACCCCCGCCCTCGACCGGCCCCTGCAGGGTGACCGTCACGACCAGCGCCTGGAACACCGGCCTCACCGCCTCCGTGACCATCACCAACACCGGGACAAGTGCCGTCAACGGCTGGCAGTTGGGCTTCACCCTGCCCACCGGCCAGGCCATCACCAACGGCTGGGGCGCGACCTACGCACCGGCCTCCGGCGCGGTGACGGCGACCAACGCCTCCTACGACGGCGCGATCGCCCCCAACGCGAGCGTGACCATCGGGTACCAGGCGAACCACACCGGCAACAGCGCGGCGCCGACGGCCTACACGCTCAACGGGACGGCCTGCACGGTCGGTTGACCCATCGCGGGGTGCGTGCCCGACACCCTCGGCGCGCGCCCTAGTGCCCCAACTCTCTTCAGAGGAAGGCAGGTTCCGTGCAGCCCACGAGACGGACAGCGATCGTCGCCACGACGGCAACGGCGCTGTCGGCCCTGGTCGCCACCAACCCCGCAAGCGCCGAGGGAAGTTCGGCCCCTCCTGCCGCGCACTGGGTGAACACCTGGACAGCGATGCCCCAGCTCACCGAGCCCGGCAACCTGCCACCCGCGCCGTTCACCGGGACCGCCTCGGTCCTCGTCGACACCACCCTGCGCCAGACACTCCGCGTCACCACCGGCGGCCGGAAGCTGCGCCTGCGCTTCTCCAACGCCTACGGCGACACCCCGCTCCCGCTCACCAGCGTGACACTGGCGCTCCCGCAGGACGGCAGGGCGGGAGCGAGCGCGATCGTGCCCGGCAGCAGCAGACCGGTGACCTTCGCCGGACGCGGATCGGCGACCGTCCCCGTCGGCGCCCAACTGGTCTCCGACCCCCTGGACTTGGACCTGCGCCCCGCGTCCGTCCTGACCGTGACGACGTACCTGGCGACGGGCCAGCCCTCGCTCGCGCTCACCTCGCACCCTGGCTCACGCACGACGTCGTACCTCCGCACCGGCGACCACACCGAGGACCAGGACCTACTGCCCGGGGCGACCCCGGTCGACCACTGGTATCTGCTGAGCGACGTCGAGGTCCTGGCCCCGCGCGCGAGCACGGCCGTAGCGATCGTGGGCGACTCGCTCACCGACGGCCGGGGCTCCACGACCAACGCCAACGACCGCTGGCCCGACCAGCTCTACGACCGCCTCCGCGCCCACCCCGCCACCGCGTCCGTGGCGATCCTGAACCAGGCCGCCGGAGGCAACCGCGTCCTCGACGACGGGCTCGGCCCCAACGTCCTCGCCCGCCTCGACCGCGACGTCCTCTCCCGCAGCGGGGTCACCCGCCTCATCGTCTTCGAGGGCGTCAACGACATCGGTACCGCCGACGCGACCCCCACCGCCCAACACCGGGTCACCGAGGACCTGTTGGCCGCCTACGCCCAGATCGTCGTCCGCGCCCACGCCCAGGGCATCCGCGTCTACGGCGCGACCCTGCTCCCCTTCGGCGGCAACACCTACGACGACCCGGCGGGAGAGCGTGAGTCCTCCCGCCGGACGGTCAACTCCTGGATCCGCACGGCCGGTTGCTTCGACGCGGTCCTCGACTTCGACCGCGCCGTACGCGATCCGGCCGACCCGCGCCGACTGCTCCCGTCCCTCCAGGTCGGCGACTGGCTGCATCTCAATCCGGCGGGGTACGGGGTGTTGGCCGCGACGGTCCCTGCCGGACTACTGCGCTGATCAGGGCGAAGGGCATCGGCGGTGCCTGATCGGGGCCGGTGAGTGGGGAGTTGTGCCTGCGGCTGCGAGGCGGAAGGGGCGTCGACGTCAACGGCTGCCGTCACGGGCGCCGAGAAGGGGGAGCCGGCTACCGACCGCAACGCCGCTGTGCCACACGCCTGTTGGGCAGCGGGGAGTGCGTGCCACGCCCCGCGTCCGCGACAGGATCCGCCGGATCGGCCCTAGACGACCGGCTCCTCCGCGACAGCGCCGGTGGGAGCCGCAGCGCTGGTCGCGGGCGAACTCCCCTTCGCCGGAAGGTGGTTGAAGAGCAGGTTCAGTACGATCGCCGTCAGGCAGCCCGCGCTGATGCCGCTGTTCATCACCGTCTGGAACCAGTCCGGGAACTGCGCGTAGATCGTCGGCACCCCGACCGGGAGCACGCCCACGGCCACCGAGACGGCGACGACGGTGAGGTTGTGGTTGTCCTTGAAGTCGACCTGGGCCAGGGTGCGCAGACCGCTCGCCGCGACCGTGCCGAACATGACCAGACCCGCGCCGCCGAGCACCGGCGCCGGGATCGCCGCGACGACCGCGCCCAGCTTGGGCAGCAGACCGAGGACGACGAGGATGCCGCCGGCGACCGCGACGACCCAGCGGCTGCGGACCCGGGTCATGCCGACGAGGCCGACGTTCTGGGCGTACGCCGTGTACGGGAAGGTGTTGAAGACGCCGCCGAGGACGGTGGAGAGGCCGTCGGCGCGCAGCCCGTCCGCGAGCGAACGCGGCTCTATCCTGCGGTCGGTCATCTCGCCGACCGCGATCAGGTCACCGGTCGTCTCGGTCATCGTCACCAGCGCCACCACCAGCATCGACACGATCGCCGAGGCGTGGAAGGTGGGCGTACCGAAGTGGAACGGCGTGCTGATGCCGACCCAGTCGGCGTCCCCGACCCCGCTGAAGTCCGTGAACCCGAACACCACCGCGGCCACCAGTCCCACCGCCATGCCGATCAGCACCGCGATCCGGCTGAGGAAGGCCGGCGCGAACCGCTGCACTCCGAGCACGACCGCGAGGACGAACGCGGCGAGCGCGATGTTCTTGGGTTCACCGAAGTCCTTCGAACCCTGCCCGCCCGCCGCCCAGTTGCCCGCCGCCGGCAGCAGGGACAGACCGATGATCAGGATCACCGTGCCGGTGACCAGCGGCGGGAAGAAGCGCAGCAGCCTGCCGAAGACGGGGGCCAGGAGCGCGATGGCGAGCCCGGCGATGATCACGGAGCCGTAGATCGCGGGCAGTCCGCCGCCCGTCGTGCCGATCAGGACCATCGGCGACACCGCGGCGAACGTACAGCCCTGCATGATCGGCAGCCGTACGCCGAACCGCCAGAAACCTATGCACTGGATGAGGGTGGCTATCCCGCACACCAGCAGGTCCGCGGTGATCAGATACGCCAGGTCGGCGGCCGACAGCTTCATGGCCCCGCCCACGATCAGCGGCACCGCGACCGCGCCCGCGTACATCGCGAGCACGTGCTGGAGCCCGAAGGCGGCCAGCTGCCGTACGGGTGGGACCTCGTCGACGGGATGCACGGGTGTGGTCGTGGCCATGGGCACTCCTGAGCGGCGGAGAGGGGAGAAACGTGCGAACAGTTCGAGACCGTAGGCGCCTTGAACAGTTTGTTGATTTCTGGGTTGTTGCCGCCGTGTGTCTTGCCCTGCTGCTATGTGTGCGCCCCACATATCTCTATGCGCGCGCCTCGCGTGCCGCCGCCAGCAGGGCATCCCAGTCCGGCAGTTTGACCACACCACCCCGCCCGAGCGAGGCCCCCAACTCCGCCTCGGCCCGCTCGATGGCCTCCCACCCGCCCCACTGGACCGGCTCGATCCCCTCGGCGCGCAGTGCGGGGAGCGGGTCCTCGGGCACATCCCGTCGTACGAGCATGGAGGCGTCGGCGAGCAGGGACGTCACCGTCTCCTTGGCGTCCGGGCGGTTGGTGCCGATGACGCCGGTCGGACCCCGCTTGATCCAGCCGGCCACGTACTCGCCGGGCACGGTCCGCCCATCGCGTACGACCCGGCCCGCCCGGTGCGGCACGGTGCCGTGCTCGGCGTCGAACGGCAGCCCGTCCAACGGCACTCCGCGATAACCCACCGAGCGGAGCACCAACTGCGCCTCGATCTCCTCGAATCGACCCGTTCCGACCACTCCGCCCCGCCCGTCCGGCGCGGTGCGTTCGAAGCGGACCGCGCCCACGCGCCCCGCGTCGTCGAGGAGTTGGACGGGACGGAGGAAGAAACGGAGGTGGATACGGCGTGCGGCGCCTTGGGGCGGGAGTGCGGCCCAGCGGCGGAGTTCCTCCACGTTGCGGCGCTGGGCGCCGGGCAGGGCGGAGGGGTCGAGACAGTCGGGGTCCAGCGCCAACTCGGCCGGATCCACGGTCACTTCGGTGTCCGGGAGGCCGCCCAGTTCGCGCAGTTCCTTGGTGGTGAAGCGGGCCTGCGAGGGGCCGCGCCGGCCGACCATGTGGACGTCTGTGATCCCGCTCGCGGCCAGCGCGGTGAGCGCGGCCTGGGGGATGTCGGTGCGGCTCAGCTCGGCCGCGCCGCGGGCCAGTATCCGCGTGACGTCCACCGCGACATTGCCCACGCCGATGACCACGGCCGAGCGCGCGCCGAGCACGAACCCGTCGGCGGTGGTGTCCGGGTGGGCGCTGTACCAGGACACGAACTCGGTCGCCGACCAGCTGCCCGGCAGCTCCTCGCCGGGAATCCCCAGGTGGCGGTCGGTGGCGGCACCCACGCAGTACACGACCGCGTCGTACAGCTCCCGCAGCCGGGCGGCCGACAGCCCGCCGGGTCCCACGAGCACCCCGCCGAGGAACCGCACCCGCTCGTGCTCCAGGACCGCGCGCAGGTTGTTCTGCAGCGACTTGATCTTCTCGTGGTCCGGTGCCACGCCGTAGCGCACCAGACCGTACGGGCACGGCAGCCGGTCCAGGACGTCGACCAGCACCCCGGGCTCCAGCTGGACCAGACTCTGGGCGGTGTAGACCCCGCTCGGCCCGGAGCCGACGACGGCGACACGCAGCACGGCGGAACTCCTCACCCGTCAGGCACGCAGGAGAACGCTCATTCGCCAGACCACTGACACGTCCAGGATCGCACCACCGGTGCTCCGCTGACAGGGTGCCGGACGCACCCGTACGCGCTGGGGGCGCGCGTGTCCGTTCGTATGGAATGTGATCATGCGGTTACGTTGCGTATGTGCTAGAAGCATCCTTCGTTAATCTTTCTGATCGCTCTCCGTCGGACGGCGCGGTGTCCGTGTGGCCCGCGTGGGAAGTGCAGGAGCACGACGGCGCCACCTCGTGGTTCCATGTCCGGCTCGCCTTCCCCGACGGCGCCCGGGTCGACGCGCTCGCCGTGGTCTGTGAGCAGACCGTCTCCGTCGAGGACGTACGGGCCCAACCCGCCCTGTCCCTCGACGACTTGACGGTGCTGGCCGACTGGCTGGAGGGGCCGCTCTTCGAGGCGTGCGGGCTGCAACCCGGGGAGGAGGACGTGGAGTCGGGCGGAGCGCGCCGGGCCCGGCCGGCCTGGCCGCGGGGCATCGAGGGGCGGTGGCAGATCGCTCAGGAGTATCGCGCCGCGCAGGAGGAGGGAGTTGATCCCGTCCTCGCGGTGATGTGCGCGACCGGGCACAGTCGGCGCCGGTCGCTTCGGCTCATCTCGCAGGCGCGGGACGCGGGGTTTCTGACACCTCGTCATGCCCGGCGCTGAACAGGGAAGTTACGCGTCGGAGGGCTCGGTCGGCCGGTCGTCGGCCGGGTCTTCGGCCGGGGGCGGGGGAGTGGATCTGTCGTCCGTCGCGAAGAACCGTGACAAGTCCGTCTCGGGTGTCCCGGCCCGCGCACGGGCCTCCGGCGGGATCCCCAACTCCCAGTCGAGTCCGTACCGTTCGAACAACTCGGTGCGCAGCACCGGGATCGGCATCGGCACCCCCGGCACGAGCGCCGAGTAGACCGCGCCCATGAGCAGCGCGCGCAGCATGGGGTAGTCGGAGGGGACGTTCCCCGATCCGTAGCGCGCGATCGTCTGCCCGAGCAGCTCGGACAGGCGCCGCTGCTCCGGGCACTGCACGAAGCCCTCGCCCTGCAGCAGCCCCGCCATGTGCTGGCGCATCAGCACGGGCCGGTCGTGCGCGAGACCCAGGATCGCGTCGATGGCCCGCGCCATCCGCTCCCGCCCGTCGTCGGTCCGGGGCTCGCGCTCCAGGGCCTCCTCCAGCGTCCGGTGCATCAGACGGTGTACGGCGGACTGGACGAGCTGGCGTTTTCCGGGGAAGTAGTACGACACCAGTCCGCGCGCCGAACCGGCCCGGTCCGCGATGTCGCCCAAGGTCGTGGCCTCGTACCCGCGCTCGCTGACCAGCTCCAGGGCCGCCTGCAGGAGCCGTTCCCGGGAACGCCTGCGCAACTCTTCATTGACCGATGCGCTTCGCGGGGACATGCTGTAACTCCTGCGTTGACTGGCTATCAGCCAACTATACTCAGGACGTCCGGGTCTCCCGTCGAGGGGGCCTGGCGCATGCTGCCGTCCGTCTGGGGCGACGCGGGGGATCGTCTCAGGCGGGCGGCTCCTTTTCACCCCAATGGTTTCCTCGGGCGACTTTTGAACCGGTGCCTGGCGCCGCCTTCTCGCACATCTGTCGCACGGCACGTGATCCGTCCCTAGAGTGGGCACGGGTGTCGAGCCGAGGAGGCGCACGGGCATGGAGCAGGACCAGCAGATCTTCGCGCGGATCAACGAGATGGTCGACGACGAGCGCAAGCTCCGGGAGGCCGTCGCGTCCGGCGCGATCGACAGCGCCACGGAGCATCAGCGCCTCGGGCAACTGGAACGTGAACTCGACCAGTGCTGGGATCTGTTGCGCCAGCGCCGCGCGAAGGTGGAGTTCGGGGAGAACCCGGACGAGGCGCGGGTGCGGCCGGAGTCCGAGGTGGAGGGGTATCAGGGGTGAACTGACGGGGCGGGGTGACCGCGGCGGCCCGGTGCTCCGCGGCCACTGGTCGATTCCTCGCTAATTGCCGCGCGCGGCAAGCCTGTTGGCGATCTCGGCCTTGACCGTCTCGTGCAGTTCTTCCGAGGTGAAGCCGAGGTCGCGCAGGATCCGCGCGGCCTGGCTCTCCTCGACGCGGATCAGGCCGAGCAGCGCGTGCTCGGTGCCGACCCAGTCGTGGCCGAGGTCGGCCGCCGCGCGGCGGGCCTGCTCGATGGCCTCTTTGCTCTCCGGCCGGAACGCGATGTGACCCCGTGGCGCCTTCTTCCCGGCCGGCGGCAGCGCTTCCGCGATCGCGTCACGGACGCGCTGCTCCGATTCGGTCTTCGCCACCAGCACCTCGTACGCGAGGCCCCGCGGTTCGCCGAGCAGGCCGAGGAGGAGGTGCTCGGTGCCGATGGAGTCGTGCTTGTGCGTCCGGGCCGCCTCCTGGGCCAGCACGATGCTGTGCCGGTTCAGGTTCGTGTACCGCTCGAAAGGGCCGGGTGCGTGGCGCTGCTGGGCGGCCTGCTTGGACACTCCGATGGCGTCGCCGATCTCGGTCCAGGACGCGCCGACCTGCTTGGCCTTGCTGACGTAGTGGTCGATGAGCTGGTCACCGAGGTCGGACAGGGTCTGGGCGCGCAGGCGCGCTTCGCTGATGCGGGCCAGTTCGTCGGTGTCGGGGAGCTCCTCGTCGAGGCGGGCGATCAGATCGGCGAGGCTGATGTCGAGTGGGCTCATGCGTCAACTTTAAATTGACGATCCGCTATCGTCAACCTGTAATTGACGATTGGTTCGAGGTTGCTCCGCCGTGGTGATCCGGGGGCTGCGACCCGGATCGACCCGGTGATCGGTCAGCCCCCGGATCCCGCCCAACCCCCGCCCCTGCCCGACCAGTTCGAGCACGGGCCGCAGACCGTCCGGCCGCTCCGTCACCGGCCGGTGGTCCACGAAGTGCACCCCGCACCCCAGCGCCGCCGCCCCGCCGTCCGCCCGCCGGTCGTCGCCGACCATCAGCACGTCCTTCGGGTCGACGCCGAGCGCCTCGCAGGCGACGGTGAACAGCCGCGGGTCCGGCTTCTGGATGCCGTGTTCGTACGACAGGACGTACGCGTCCACGTAGGGGTCGAGCCCGTGCTCGCGGAACACCGGCCGCAGGTCCCAGCCGATGTTGCTGACCACCCCCACGCCGATCCCGCGCTCGCGCAGGGTCCGCAGCACGTCCTCGGTGTCCGGGTACGGCGTCCACGCGGCCGGCGTCATGTGCCGGTCGTACAGCGCGTCGTGCAACGCCGGGTCGGGGAGCGGGACTTGACGGGAGACGCCGGTGTACGCGGCCCGGTGCAGTGCGGAACTCTCGTCCCGGATCGCCCACATCTCCGCGAATTCCTCGGGCAGTTGCTCCGGTTGCGCCCCGCCGGGCATCGCCCCCGCCGACTCCAGCGCCCGCACCGCCTCGGCCAACTCCGGTTCGGGCAGCGCGATTCCGGTCTCGCGCAACACGGCACGCAGCCAGGACTCGGTGGACTCGATACGGAAGAGGGTTCCGGAGAAGTCGAAGAGGACGGCATTCATGCGGTGATCTTACGCAGCGACATTCGACTCGGCGGGGCCAGCGCCTTTGGTACCGGCCTGGTCGAGTGCGCGTGCCACCGCGTCCCATGAGCCGAGGTGCGGGCGGTAGCCGGTGGACGGGTTGCTGACCTCCTGGGCGACCCAGAGTCCCGCCGCCCGCCCGAACCTCATCCCGCCCGCGCCCTGCGCATCGGGGCCCCCGGCACGCGCCACGTGCTCACTCCGACGCGGCGCCGGACGCAGCCGTTCATCCAGGCCGACCACGGAAAGTGAAGGGTTCGGCCGAGTCGGCTGTCGCCTGTCCGGCCGGCCAGGCCCTCAGGTCCCCGGCCGCACCGTGGTCCGCGACTCCGCCGGTCCGACATGGCGATGCCGCCACCCGGCCGCGCTCACGCCGGCAACCGCTCGTACGCCCCCACGGCCACCGCCACCACCAGCGCCCCCAGAAGCCACCCGCCCACCACATCCGACGGCCAGTGCACGCCCAGCCACACACGGGTGAGTCCCACACCCGCGACGGAGATCACGGCCAGGACCATGGCCGTACGCCATACAGCGCGGCCGGTGCCGTAGTCGTGGAGGAGCCACAGCAGCAGGCCGCAGACCACGGTGGCGGTCATGGCGTGGCCCGAGGGGAAGGCGGCGTAGTGGGCCGAGTCGACGGGGTCGGGCCATACCGGGCGGGGGCGGTCGATCAGTGCCTTCAGGGTCTGTTGGAGCAGGGTGCCCAGTGCACATGTGGCCGCCAGCCATAGAGCCGTCCACCATGCTGAACGCCGCCACACCAGCCACACCATGGCTGCCACACACATGAGGCGCAGGGTCAGCGGGTCCCAGACCCAGTCCGTCAGGATGCGGAACGTATGCGTCAGGCCGTGGTTCTCGACCGCCCGGCGATGTGCGGTCCGGGCGATCCGCTCGTCGACGTCGATCAGCGGACGCCATTCCGCCGCGACCAGGGTGAGGAGCAGCGCGGAGCACAGGGCGAGGGTGACGCTGGTTGTCCGGCGGAGGTGCGGGCGGGGCGGGGAGTGCATGGAACGATCCTCGCCGACCGGCGGCGGGCGGAGCCAACCCCGCCCGGGGACCGCCTCCGCGTGGTCCCTTCCCCGGCCCGCCTCAGCCCAGCGCCCGCAGCCCCGGCACGAACGCCACCAGGACCGGAACCACCGGCACCAGTGCCGCCGTCGCGGTCCAGCCCAGGCGGCGCATCGCCGTGAGGCGGTCCGGGGGAGTGAGCAACCGGTTCACCCGCTGCGGGACATGCGCGTGCGGGGTGGGGCACGGCCCGAACACCCCGCGGTCCTCGTTGAGTTCGACCAGGGCGAGGGCGGTGGTGAGGCGGCCGAAGCGCCGGGAGGCCATGTCGTCGGCGGCGAGTTCGACCAGCCGGTGCATCTCGTCCCGGAACGCGGCGAACACCGGCACCTGCGGAAACCCGTTCGCGAGCGCGCCCGAGCAGTGCAGCAGCCAGTCGTGCCGGGCCTGGGCGTGCCCCTGTTCGTGCGCGAGCAGCGAGTCCAGCTGCCGCCCCTTGAGGCGCCTCAACGCGGCTGTGGTGACGACCAGTTGGGGCGCGGTACCGGCCATCCACCACGCGTCCGGCCGCTCCCCCTCCAGGATGACCAGCGGCTCGGCACCGGGCTCCTCGCCGGGCAACACCGGGGCGCGCACGAGGAGTTCGGCCCTGCGCAGCCGGCGTCGCGCCCGGGCCCGTACGACCTCACGGACCAGCATCGCCGCGGTCCACGCCCCGCCGCACGCGAGGGTCACCGCGGTCGTGGCGGCCCAAGGCCCGTTCGCCACAAGGGGATAGGCGTCCACGACCGCGTGCGGGGCGTTGGCGAACACATGGCCGCGCACCGCCTGCCACGCGGCGGCCGCGCTGAGCGTCATCGACAGGGCGCAGCACAGGAGGACGGCCGCCACCACGCACTGCCACACCCACAGCGCGAGCACCGGCTCATGGTCCGGCCAGTCGGCCCGGGCGAGCAGCCGTGGGGCGACGACGGCGGCCAAGGCGCCGAGCAGCAACAGTGCCGCGGGGACCATCATGGGAGCACCCTATGAGCGCCGCGGTGATCAGGGGTACGGCTTGTTACGGCAAAGTGACGCAGACCACGATTCCGTACAGTGCCTCGGATCCTCGGATGTTCAGAGCGTCAACAACATCGCGACCATGCCGATCCCCATCGACAGCCGGCACGCCCGCGCCAACTCCGGCCGGTCGCCCCAGCCGACGCTCCCGGCCCCGACGGCCGCGCCGGTGGCCCCTCCGGCGACCGGCACCAACCGGATGCCCGACAGCAGCACGTATCCCACGAAGTAGAGGAGCAACGCACCTGTCACGAGCGGGACTCCGGAGTCGCCGTGCTCGTGGTGGTGCGCGGGTGAGGCGGCCATCGCGAGCGCCATGTAGACCATGGCCGCGGTGCCCAGCAGATGGTGCACGTGATGCGGGCTCCTGCGCGCCGACCACAGGGCGCGCAGCGCCGCCGCGCCGAACACCGCCGCGTAGCCGGGCCACGCCCAGGACGGTGGCGTGAACACCGCGGCGGGCACGGCCATCGCGGCCATGCCGAAGCCCATCAGCGCCTCGCCGCCCGCGGCCCGGCGCTGTTCCTCGACGGGGCTGCGCATCCGCAGCAGGCAGTAGGCCCCGGTCGCCGCGCACAGCGCGACCAACAGCCAGCCGGGCGAAGCCGGTCCACCATGCACGCGCATCCCCCGTTCCACCCCGGACATCGCTCCCCGTCGACGTTCGGTCACAGGATGCCCTTGCCGCACGGGGCGCAATCAAGCGCAACGGTGTACATGGGGAGCACTCGACGGAGCGCGGCAGGTCAGTGGCGCCCCCGGGGCATGCCCGGCGGAAATGTTTCACGAGTAAAACACCTGCTAAACTTGTTTCCCATGAGCAGTGCGACCCCCGCCCCCACCCCACGCGTCCGACGTCTTCCGCTCACCGGCGTACTGCGCCTCGGCCGGCCCTCCGACATCTGGTTCAAGCCCGCGCTCAGCGCGGTCGCCTCGGTCGCCCCGCCCAACCTGACCCTGCTGGCCCTCGGCCGCCTCGACCTGGCGATGTACACGATGGCCGGCTCCTTGTGCGCGCTCTACGCCCACAACAAGCCGTACGCCGCCCGGGCCCGCGCCCTGGTGTGGGTGGTGCTCGGCATGATCGCCGGTCTCGCCGTCGCGCTGGTCACGGCCTCCCTCACCACGAACGCCGTCGTGCTGGTCACGGTCGGCGCCGCCCTGGCCGCCGTACAGAAGGGCCTGTGCGACGCGACCCGGATCGGCCCGCCCGGGAACGTCGTCCTCACCTTCATCAGCTCGGCCTCGCTCTTCGCGCCGCAGACGCTCGGCCAGGTCCCCGGCCACCTCGCGCTGGCCACCGCCGCGGGCGCCTGGGCATGGCTCGTCGGCATGGCTCCCGCACTCGTCCGCCCCTACGGCCCGGAGCGCCGCGCCACCGCCCAGGCCCTGAACGCCGTTGCGACGTACGCCGCCACCCGCGGCACCGGCGACGGCCACGCACGCGCGCGTGCCGCCGCGGCGGCCGCCGTCCACGCCGCCTGGCAGTCCCTGCTCGCGACCGGTGCCCGCGCCGAGCCCCGACGTGCTCTCGAACGCCTCCTCGTCCGTGCCGAGGTCGCCCTCGCCGCGCCCGCCGACGCCGACCCGGAACTGCTCCGCACCTGGGCCCGCGAACTGCGCGGCAGGGGACCGGTCCCGCGGACCGACGCCCCGGCAGGCGCCGTAGCCGACGAACTCCTCGGTGTGGACGCCGAACTGGCCGCCCCCGCCCGCCCGTTGTGGGCCAGGCTCGGTCCGCTCACCCCCCTCGTGCTGCGCACGGCGCTCGGCTGCGCCCTCGCCGGATACGCCTCCCTCGCTCTCGGAGTCGGCCGCCCCTACTGGGCCCTCGTCACCGCCGCCTCCCTCTACCAGGCCAACATCACGCTCACCTGGGGCCGGGGCGTGCAGCGGGTCGTCGGGAATCTCGCCGGGGTGCTCGTCTTCGCGGCGGTCGCCCCGCTCGCCCACGCGCACCCCGCGGCCCTCGTGCTGTGCTGCCTCGCCTTCAACTTCGGTGCGGAGGCGCTCATCGGCCGCAACTACTGGCTCGGCAGCGTCTGCGTGACCCCGATGGCGCTGCTCATCACGGAGTTCGCCCGGACCCAGCAACCCGGGGAGCTGATCACCGAGCGGGTCGTGGACACCCTCGTCGGCGCCCTGGTCGGTCTCCTCGCCGCGTTCGCCGTCACCAACCGGCGCGCGACCGACCGCATCGAGGAGGCGCTGACCGCCGTAGAACGCACCCGGGAGCGGGCCGCGCGGCTCCTGGCGGAGCAGGCTCCCGCGCGCGGGAGCCTCGATTCCGCGCACCGCGCGCTCGCCGCCGCGCTCGTCGAACTGCGGGCCACCGTCGACGCCGCGTCCGGCGAGTGGTGGCAGCGCGCCCTGCCGCAGGAGCGGGTCGTGTTCGCCGAGCGGTCCGGACACCGTACGCTCGCCGCGACGGTACGACGCCGGGAGTCGCACTCCTGGCCGACCGTGGATCGGCGCACGGGCGGAAAGACGGAGGGCGTACGGGGATGACGGCAATGAACGGACGGCCGGTCGACGGGGACGGCGCGGCCCGCCCGACCCCTCCGAGCGCGGCCCGGGGTGACACGGTCGCCGCCGTCGTCGGGCAGTGGCAGGCCGTGCACCCCGACCTCGACACCGGCCCGATGGAGATCATCGGCCGGATCAACCGCTGCGCCGCCCTGCTCCAGCAGGCCGAGGACGCGCCGCTGCGCCGGGCCGGGCTCAGCCGCCCCGAGTTCGACCTGCTCGGCGCGCTCCGGCGGACCGGGCACGAGCTGACGCCGAGCGAGCTGACCCGGGAGACCTTCTCCTCGGGCGCCGCCGTCACCAAGCGCCTCAAGCTGCTGACCGAACGCGGGCTGGTCGAGCGCCGGGGTGACACCCGCGACCGGCGCGTCGCCCATGTCCGCCTCACGGACACCGGCCGCGACCTCGTCGACGCGATCCTGCCCGAGCAGCTCGCCTACGAGACGACCGTGCTCGCCGGTCTCGACACCCCCGGACAGGGCGAACTCGCCTCCCTGCTCGGCGAGTTGCTGGTCCAGCTGGAAGGCCGGCTGGGCATGCTGCGCGTCTGACCCGCCGTACGCGGGCGCCGACGGACCGTTGACGCGAGTCGCGTGATCTCCCTACGTTCGATCAAGCCGGTCCGGGAAGCCGACCGACGTACGACATGCCGAACAAGGGATTGATGCCGTGGCAGCCGAAGCCTCCGACGCTCCCACCTCCGGGAACCTCACCATCGACCTCGGCACCGACACGGGCCCCTTCCACGGAGGCGCGAGCGGCACGCTCTACGGCCTGTACGGCGACGGCGTCCCCAGCCGCAACGCCGTCGAGGGCATGTACGTCCGCACGGTCTCCACCAAGGCCCAGGACGGCACCCAGCACCCAGGCGCCGACGCCCTGGAGATCCTGCGCCCCTTCGTCGAGGCGGGCGGCCAGGACGTCTACGTCTACATGACCGACATCTACCGCGGCTTCCCCTACGAATGGCCCGGCGACACCGGAGCCGAACGCCTCGCCGACTTCACGGCCCGCGTCCGGCGCCAGGTCGACCAGGTGCTGGCGCTCGGCACGTACAAGTCCCATGTCGTGTACGTCCCGTTCAACGAACCCGAGGGCAACATGTTCGGGACGGAGGAGTGGAGCTACGACCGGACCTCCTGGCGCAGCGACCCGCACCGCTACTTCACCGCCTGGCGGGACATCTACCGGCTGATCAAGGAACTCGACCCGGGCGCCCGCATCGCCGGTCCGAACACCTGCCTCCTGTATGACGAGGTGAGGGGCTTCCTGGAGTTCGCCAAGGCCGAGGACGTCCTGCCCGACGTCATCACCTGGCACGAGCTGACCACGCCCGACGAGATCCGCACGAGCGTCGCCAAGTACCGTGCTGTGGAACGGGAGTTGGGCATCGGCCCGCTGCCCGTCAACATCAACGAGTACGCCCACAACTACCACTTGTCCGTCCCGGGCCAGATGATCCAGTGGATCGCCGCGATCGAGGAGTCCAAGGTCGACGCCGACATGGCGTACTGGAACATCGACGGCAACCTCAACGACTCGGTGGTGGAGGCCAACAAGGGCAACGGCCAGTGGTGGCTGTTCAACGCCTACGGGCAGTTCACCGGCAACACCGTCCAGGTCACCGCGCCCCACCCCAACGTCCATTACACACTCCAGGGCGTCGCCGCACTCGACCGCGCCAAGCGGCAGGCGCGGGTCCTGCTCGGCGGTGCGGGCGGGTCGGCGGACGTCGTGATCGAGCACGTCGACTCCGACATCTTCGGTACGACCGTCCATGTGCGGCTTCTTGAGATCCCCTGGACGGGTCAAGTCGGCTTCTCCGCACAGCCGTTGAGGCTGACTGATCGCGAACTCGCCGTAGTGGACGGCAAAGTGACGCTGCGTCTGACCGACCTGGAGGCGATGTCGGCGTACCAGGTGATTCTGTCCCCGGGCGGCAACGGAGCCGTAGCGCTGCCTCCTTCGGTCGGCTGGCGGCGTTCGTACCAGGCGGAGGACGCGGCCTACATCGGTGACGGTCACTCGCTGAACGGGCCCGAGGGGTCTCCGTCCGACGTCGACAGGTTCGCGGGCTCGACCGGCTACCACGTGGGCGGACTGCGCACCGGTTCCGACGGCGTGCTCGTCTTCTCCGTGGAGGTCCCGGAGGACGGGACGTACGACCTGCGTGTCTTCGCCAACTCCTACAACCTGGCCGACGCGGTGCGCGAGCAGGGGCCCACCAACGTCTTCCTTCGTGTGGACGGCAGTCACGCGCAGGAACTCCGGTTGCCGCTCGGCTACAAGTGGGCGGTGTGGGGCCACACCGACACCCGGGTCGAACTGACCGCCGGCGCGCACACGATCACCCTCGCCGCGCAGGACCATGACCTCGGAGTCACGCGGGGCGACGCGGTCGTCGACCGGCTGGACCTCGCCCTGCGCGACGACCAGGTGACCGCGCCCGCGCTGTACGACGCGGAGTTCGCGGCCCTGGGGGGTGGGGCTCGCGTCGACTACGGGCAGCGTGGAGCGTCGGGGCCCGGTGTCGTCGTGCTGCCGAGGGGCGGTACCGCCACGTTCTGGGTGCACGCGGCGGAGGACGGGGAGGCGGCTGTGGGCGTTGATCGGATCGGCTCCGGGGAGGGCGAGTTGACGATCAACGGGGAGAACGTGGGGATGGTGGAGGGAGATGACATGGGGATTGTTGAACGATCCCCGGCTCCCCTGTTCCTCACGTCGGGCATCAACAAGGTCACCGTCACCGCCATGTCGGACCAACTGGTCCTGGACCGCCTACAGGTAGGCCCATCACGCGGCCTCCTCCCCACCTCCACACACCCGGCTGAGGAAGGCACCACGACCGGCAGCGCCCGGGTCACCGGCGCCTACACGTTCGCCACGGGCGGCAAGGCGGTCGACGGGATCGGCGGCGGTCCCGCGAACGCGCTGACGCTCACCGTGACGGCGGAGCGGGCCGGCCGTCACGCGCTCACGATCCGCTACTCCAACGCCGAGCAGGCGCCCGCCACCCACTACAACCCGGACCCGGTATGCCGCCACGCCGACATCTCGATCAACGGGTCGGTCCCACAGCGCGTGTTGTTCCCCACCACCTTCCACTTCAACAACTTCCACGACCTCTCCGTCCCCGTCACCCTCGACCAGGGCGCCAACACCCTCACCTTCACCGCCGACGAACTCCCGGACCACGACGGCCACTCCAGGAACCAGTACGGCCAACGCAGCGCGTACGCACCGGTGATCGACACGGTGACGGTGACGCGGCTGGCCTGAGGACGGGACGCGGGCGGGTGGCTCAGTGCCCCTCGTCGCCCGCCGCGTACACCCCGAACATCGCCCCCTGCGGATCCCGCAGCACCGCGATGCGCCGCACGTCCCCGATGGACGTCGGCTCCATCAGGACCGTGCCACCTGCCTCCGTAGCCACCGCAGCGGTGGCGTCGACGTCGGCCACCGCGAAGTACGGCAGCCAGTGCGGGGGCACCTCCGGTGGGAACTTCGCGTCCA
Organism: Streptomyces sp. N50; assembly: GCF_033335955.1. Lineage (GTDB taxonomy): Bacteria > Actinomycetota > Actinomycetes > Streptomycetales > Streptomycetaceae > Streptomyces. The sequence continues at coordinate 550,427 of NZ_CP137549.1, read as the reverse complement.
TCGTCATCATGCCGCCGAAGTCGGCGCCGTCGATGCCCCACTGCGGGTAGTGCGCCGAGGGACGGACGGTCCAGCCGAACACGGTCGTGTAGAAGCTCTCGGCCCGCTCGGGCGCCCGCGTCAGCAACTCCACCCAGCCCAGCGCGCCGGGCGCGTTGAACAGCCCGGCGCCGGGGAAGGTCCGCGCCTGCCACATCTGGAACGCGGCGCCGCCCGGGTCCAGGGCGACCGCGAAGCGGCCGATGTCGAACACGTCGATCGGTTCCATGAGCAGGGTTCCGCCCGCCGCACGCACCTGCTCCGCCGTCGCGTCGGAGTCCGTCACCGCGAACGACACGTTCCACGCCACGGGCTGCGACTCCTGGAACAGCGGTGTCAGCGCGGCGACCGCCGCGTCACCGATGTGCGCGACCGTGTAACCGCCCGCCTCCGGCCGGGGATCGGTCTCCGGGCGCCAGCCGAACACGTCCGAGTAGAACCCCTTGGCCGCCTCCAGATCACTGGTCCCGAGCTCGGTCCAGCAGGGCCCACCGGTCACCGGCCTGTCGAGCTTCATGGCGTTCCTTCCGCAGAAAGCTCCCCTCCCAGCACGCTAAGCCCGCGCCACGGCCCCGGCCATCCGGCCCGGAAGAGGGCGCCCCGGCCGCCGTAGGCCTACATCCCCGGCCGGTACCTCAGCGGATGATCCTCCGGGACCTCGACCAGCACGATCCGTGTGCCGTCCGGGTCCGAGATCCACATCTCCACCAAGCCCCAGGGTTCCTTCAGCGGTGGCCGGACGATCTCGACGCCCTTCGCCCGCAGCTCCTCGTGCGCGGACGCCGCGTCCGCGATCTGCAGCCACAGTTGTACGGCGGGGGAGGGCGGGGTGTCGGAGCGGCCGGAGACCTCCAGGAAGCCGCCGCCGAGGAAGTAGACGGTTCCGCGTTCCGGGCCCGTGCCGAACTCGCGGTAGACGGGCAGGGCGAGTTGGTCGCCGTAGAAGGCCCGGGAGCGTTCGGGGTCGGTGGGGCGTAGGAGGATACGGCTGCTCAGTACGTGCACCATGCGGCCGGAGCCTAGTCGCGGGGGCCGCGTTACCCTCGTCTCTGCCTGAGCCGCGCCCTGATCGGAGTTGTGCACCATGGACACCGCCGCCACCGGACCGACCTTCCGCGACGCCACCGACGCCGATGTGGACGACCTGGTCGTGCTGATCGAGTCGGCCTACCGGGGGGACGACAGCCGGGCCGGCTGGACCACCGAGGCGGACATCCTCGAAGGGCAGCGCACCGATCCCGAGGGCGTGCTGGCGGTCATCAAGTCGCCCGACAGCCGGCTGCTCGTCGTCGAGCGCGGCGGGCAGGTCGTCGCCTGTTGCCAGCTCGAACACCGGGGTGATTACGCCTACTTCGGGATGTTCGCCGTCAGCCCGCAGTTCCAGGGCGGCGGTCTCGGCAAGGTGATCATCGCGGAGGCGGAGCGCACGGTCCGGGAGACCTGGGGTGTGCGGGAGATGCACATGACCGTGATCTCCGTACGGAACGACCTCATCGCCTGGTACGAGCGCCGCGGCTATCGCCGTACGGGCCGGATGACCCCGTTCCCGTACGGCGACGAGCGGTTCGGCATTCCGCAGCGCGACGACCTGCAGTTCGAGCTGCTGGTCAAGGAACTCGCCTGACCGGCACGGTGGTTACGCCGTGAAGCGGCCCGTTCGTTTGATCTCCGGGTAGTCGGTGGTCGCGCCGTCCAGACCCAGGGCGCGGACGAGCCGCAGCTGGTCCTGTGTGTTCACCACCCAGCCGATGATCCTCAAGTCCGCCTTGCGGGCCGCCTCGACGACCTCCAGGGTCAGCCGGCGGATGTTGAGGCAGACCGTCTCGGCACCGGCCTCGGTGGCGCGCTCCACCACGTCGGGGCCGAAGCGGCTGGCGATCAGCGCGGTGCGTACGCCAGGCACGAGACGGGCGATCTCGGCGATCGCCTCGTCGTGGAACGAGGACACCTCGACCCGCTCGACGAGGTTCCGCCGGTGCATGACCTCGGCCAGCGCCCGCGCCGCCGCCAGGTCCTTGATCTCGGCCTGGACCGGCGACTCGACCGCGTCCAGGACCTCGTCGAAGGTCGGGACGCGCTCGCCGCGGCCCGCGTCCAGGGTGCGCAGCTCGCCGAGGGTCCGCTCGGCGATCGGACCGGTCCCGTCGGTCGTACGGTCCACGTCCGCGTCGTGCATGACGACGAGCGCGCCGTCCTTGCTCAGATGCAGATCGAGTTCGATGACATCGAGGCCTGCCTGCTCGGCGGCGACGAAGGAACGGAGGGTGTTCTCGGGTTCGAGACCCATGACTCCGCGGTGACCGATGGTGAGGAAGTTCAAGGTTCGACTCGCTTCCGTCGACGGCGGCTCGGCACGCGCGCGTGGGCGCGGCCGGACATCGGCGTCCACGCGGCAGAGCCGCAGCCTAGTGGCCGGGCCCGGCGTTGTACCCGCGCGTACACGGCGGATTCGGGGTGCGCTTCGAGCCTACGGGGCGACGCCGTCACCCGACCGTGGGCGAGCCCCGCCGGTGTTGACCGAAACCGCCCCCCTGGATAGAGCGCTCGCAGGCCTACCCCGCCACAGCGGAAGTAATCGCCTTCTTTGTGTCCGGCAGGAAAAAGAGCGGTGACGGTCAGGGGGCGCAGGATAATTTGCGTAGGCTCCCCTTGCTGGGAGAAACCGTGAACGCATACGGTGTTCATACGCGAGGTTCTCCCGTGGAGGATGGGACATGACGGAAATTCTTGTGCAGGTGGGTTTTGAGGAGCGGCTTCCTCCCGTGACCACGGTGGTGGGGCATCCGGCATGGCCCGTGCTCAAGGACGCCGTGGAGCAGATCCGGCCATGGCAGTCGAAGGACGGCTCGATCGACTTCGCGGCCGAGGGTGCCCCGGGCCGCGCGGAGGCCGAGTCCGCCGTGCGCCGCGTGACGGGCGCCGTCGAGGAGCTCTCTCCGCTGCTCCCGCACGACGCGGCCTACCATGCCGCACTGGTCAGGGATCTCGGGCAGTGGGCCGCCGACGGCTTCCAGGTGCCCGACTTCCTCGACTCCCTGCTGGCCTTCCAGCCCGCCGCGAACCGCCGGGACGGCCTTGAGCACCTGGTCGTCTTCCCGATGTACACGCAGAACGGAAACCCCGACCGCAATCTCGAAGCGGTCGTCCTGCGCATGGTCTGGCCCGACTGGCTGGCCGAGCTGGAGGCGACCCGCTACGACAACCCGCTGTTCTGCGGCATCACCTTCGAGGACTTCACGTCCGGCTACGACACCAACTCGGCCGTGCTCTTCCCGGAGACCATCGCCGTACGCCAGGCGCCGGAACGGTTCTCCTGGGGCGGCATCTTCTGCGACCGCGAGGCCGCCCGCTTCCGCCGGGTCACCGAGGCCGCCGTGGACATCCTGGGCATGCGACTGCCCGAGGACGTCGCCACGATGGTCGACGACCAGAAGCGCTGCGAGGAGGCCTTCGTCCTGTGGGACATGGTCCACGACCGCACCCACAGCCACGGCGACCTGCCCTTCGACCCGTTCATGATCAAGCAGCGCCAGCCGTTCTGGATGTACGGCCTCGAAGAGCTGCGCTGCGACCTCACCGCCTTCAAGGAGGCCGTGAAGCTGGAGGCCGACGGCGTCCCGCAGGCGCGTGACGTGCAGTACGCGGTCCTCTGCGACCGCATGTTCCGCTTCCCGGTCACCGGCGAGCGCGTCCGCAACTACGACGGACTCGGCGGCCAGCTCCTCTTCGCCTACCTCCACAAGCACGACGTCGTCCGCTGGACCGACAACAAGCTGCACATCGACTGGCAACGTGCCCCCGAGGTCACCAACCAGCTGTGCGCCGAGATCGAGGACCTCTACCGCGCGGGCATCGACCGCCCCAAGCTCGTCCACTGGTTCAAGGCCTACGACCTGGTCGCGACCTACCTCGCCCCGCACCCGGGCTCCAAGTGGGCCAAGGGTCCCGACGCCCTGGACCTGAGCCTGCCGCCGCGGAAACTCGTGGATGACGTGCTTCCGGACGAGTTTCCGCTGAGCATGTTCTATGAGGCACTCTCCAAGAAGCTCAAGAACGTGATCGCCTCGACCAAGGGCATCACCGCGGAGAACGCCGAGCGGATCGCCGCGTGAGCGACCGCAACACCGAAGTGGCTCAGGAGGCGAGGACCATGGGGAACGGGGCGCTCAACGGCGCGGTGATCGCGGTGGCGGGAGCGGGCGGGCCCGCGGGCCGTGCCGTGCTGCTGCGGCTGGCCGAGGCCGGCGCGACCGTCGTCGGCGCGGACGCGCATCCCGAACGCCTGGCGGAGGCCGTGGACGCGGCCCGCTACGCGCACGGCGGCGCGACCGTCGTAGGAGACACCGTCGACCTGCTCGACCCGCAGGCGACCCGCGACTGGGCCGAGCACATCGAGAAGGACTTCGGCCGCGTCGACGGACTGGTCCACCTCGTCGGCGGCTGGCGCGGCAGCGCGTCCTTCGCCGACACCGACCTCGCCGACTGGGACCTGCTGGAGAAGCTCCTCATCCGCACGGTCCAGCACACCTCCCTGGCCTTCTACGACGGCCTGGAACGCAGCGACCGGGGGCGCTATCTGCTGATCAGCGCGGCGGGCGCGAGCAAGCCCACGGCGGGCAACGCGGCGTACTCCGCGTCCAAGGCCGCCGCCGAGGCGTGGACCCTCGCCATGGCCGACGGCTACCGCAAGGCCGGCGGCGAGGATGGGCCCAGTTCCGCGGCCGCCGTCATGGTGGTCAAGGCGCTGGTGCACGACGCGATGCGCGCCGAGCGACCCAACGCGAAGTTCGCGGGCTTCACCGACGTCAAGGACCTCGCCGAGGCCATCGCCGGTGTCTGGGACAAGCCCGCCACCGAAGTGAACGGAAACCGTCTGTGGCTGACCGAGAAGCCGTGAACCCTCCGAAGACCGACGCCCGTCGCCACCACGACCCGGAGATCCGCGGCTTCGCCAGCGACAACTACGCCGGCGCCCACCCCGAGGTGCTCGCCGCCCTGGCCCTCGCCAACGGCGGCCACCAGGTCGCGTACGGCGAGGACGACTACACGGAGAACCTCCAGGGCATCATCCGCAGCCACTTCGGGGCCACGGCCGAGGCCTTCCCGGTCTTCAACGGCACCGGCGCGAACGTCGTCGCCCTCCAGGCGGTCACCGACCGCTGGGGCGCGGTGATCTGCGCCGAGAGCGCGCACATCAACGTCGATGAGGGCGGCGCCCCCGAGCGCATGGGCGGCCTGAAGCTCCTCACGGTGCCGACCCCCGACGGCAAGCTCACGCCGGACCTGATCGACAAGCAGGCCTACGGCTGGGACGACGAGCACCGCGCGATGCCGCAGGTCGTCTCGATCACCCAGAGCACCGAACTGGGCACCCTGTACACGCCCGACGAGATCCGCGCGATCTGCGACCACGCCCACGCGCACGGCATGAAGGTCCACCTCGACGGCTCCCGGATAGCCAACGCGGCGGCCTCACTCGACGTCCCCATGCGGACATTCACCAACGCGGTCGGCGTCGACATCCTCTCCCTGGGCGGGACGAAGAACGGCGCGATCTTCGGCGAGGCGGTCGTCGTCATCAACCAGGACGCCGTCAGCCACATGAAGCACCTGCGCAAGCTGTCCATGCAACTCGCCTCCAAGATGCGCTTCGTTTCAGTGCAGTTGGAGGCGCTCTTCGCCAAGGACCTCTGGCTGCGCAACGCCCGCCACGCCAACGAGATGGCCCAGCGCCTCGCCGAGGGCGTGCGCGCGGTGCACGGCGTGGAGATCCTCTACCCGGTGCAGGCCAACGGCGTCTTCGCCCGCCTCCCGCACGACGTGAGCGAGCGCCTTCAGAAGCGTTTCCGCTTCTACTTCTGGGACGAGGCCGCCGGCGACGTCCGCTGGATGTGCGGTTTCGACACGACCGAGGACGACGTGGACGCGTTCCTGGCGGCGCTCAAGGAGGAGATGGCGCGGTAGTTCACCCCTCTCCCTTGATGCATAGGTATGCGGTCACCTGGAAAGTCATTGACTCTCGGGTGATCGCTTTCCTATGCTCTGCATCCATGGAGCTGATCCAGAACACCCCCGATCTGTCGGCCTACTTGACCGCTGACGAGGTCATCGACCATGACCATCCCCTGGTGCGGGAGACGGCCGCGCGGCTGGCGAGGGGCGCGGCAGACTCGTATGCCTATGCGCGACTGGCCTTCGAGTTCGTGCGCGACGGGATTCCCCACTCGCAGGACTCCGGCGACCCGCGCGTCACCTGGCGGGCCTCCGACGTCCTGGAGCAGGGCACCGGCATCTGCTACGCCAAGGCACACGCGCTGGCCGCGCTGCTGCGGGCCGAGGACATTCCCACGGCGCTCTGCTACCAGAAGTTCGACGTGGTGCACGGGTTGGTCGCGGTGCGGTTCAACGGGAGCTGGCATCGGCAGGACCCGCGCGGCAACAAGCCGGGCGTGGACGCGCAGTTCTCGCTCGACGGCGAGCGGCTGGCCTTCGTGCCCGATCCTGAGTTCAATGAGCTGGACTATCCAGTACTGTACGCTGAACCACACCCGGTCGTACTGAGCGCCCTCAAGGCCGCCCCCGACCGGGCGTACCTGTGGCAGACACTCCCGACCGCACTTTGAGGCAGACCATGACCCTCACCCTGACCGTGTCCGACGAAGTCCGCGCCCTCGCGCCCGGGTTCACCCATGTCGCGATCGAGGCCGACGGGCTCGTCAACGGGCCGAGCACGGAAGCGAGTTCGGCGCTCCTCGACGACGCGGCCCGCCGTCTGGCCGTACGACTGGACGGGCGCGCTCCGCACGAGGACCCGCACATGGTGGCCTGGCGCGAGGTGTACACGGCGTTCGGGTCGAAGCCGTCGCGGACGCGCAACTCGGCGGAGGCGCTGGCCAAGAGGGCGCTTTCCGAGGGTGGGTTGCCTCGGATCAATGTGCTGGTCGACCTCTACAACGCGATCAGCGTCGCCCACTTGATCCCCGTGGGCGGTGAGGACACCGACCTCATTCGGGGTGCGATGACCCTCCAACGGGCCGTCGGGGACGAGGAGTTCGTGACCGTCGTGGGTGGCGAGGAGGTCGTCGAGCATCCCGACGCGGGGGAGGTGGTGTGGCGTGACGCGGCCGGTGTCACGTGCCGGCGCTGGAACTGGCGGCAGGGACCGCGCACCAGGCTCACGGAGGAAACGACCTCCGCCGTCTTCCTGTTGGAGAGTCTGGCGCCGATGCCGGTGGCCGACGTCGAGCGCGCGGGCGCTGAACTGGCCGAACTGCTGGAGAAGTTCAGCCCCGGGGCGCGGATCACCGTCCACGCCCCGGCGTGACGATTCAGCGAGCCTCGGCCGCCTTGACCTCTTCCGGGGTCGGTGCCGTGCCGCCGAGATGGGCCGGCATCCACCAGGTGTCGTCCGGGCCGTTCGGCCTTACCGGATAAGCGCGTTGGGCGGCTTCGAGCAGCTCCTGGATGCGCTCGCGCAGGCGGCGGGTGATCGCTCCCGCGTACTGGTCCTGCGGGGCCTCCACCGGCTCGCCGACCCGGATGGTGATCGGCGTGTGGCTGCGCTTGAAGTTCTTCGGGTGGCCCTTGGTCCACAGGCGCTGGGTGCCCCACAGCGCCATCGGGATCAGCGGGACGCCGGCCTCCTGGGCCATGCGCGCGGCACCCGACTTGAAGCTCTTCAGGGTGAAGGACTGGGAGATCGTCGCCTCGGGGAAGACGCCGACGATCTCGCCGGAGCGCAGCGAATCCAGCGCGTGCTGGTAGGCCGTCTCGCCCTGCTTGCGGTCCACCGGGATGTGCTTCATGCCGCGCATGAGCGGACCCGAGATCTTGTGCCGGAACACCGACTCCTTCGCCATGAAGCGCACGAGGCGCTTCTGCGGCAGGGCGGCGAGGCCGTCGAAGATGAAGTCCAGGTAGCTGATGTGGTTGCTGACCAGCACAGCGCCGCCCGAGCGCGGAATGTTCTCCGACCCCTTGCAGTCGATCTTGAGGTCCCAGGCCTTGAACAGCGTTTGGGCGAGACCGATGACGGGGCGGTAGACAAGCTCAGCCATGGACGGGGTGGACCCTTCTCTCTGCCTGGAAGGGGTTCTCCGGGCGGGAAAGCTACGCAGCCGTAGGTTTACGGCATTGCGCAGATCGTGCCCCAAGAACGAACGAGTGGCCAGTCCTCGTGCCGCAGAACGGCGAGATCCTCGTCACGTCGATCGCTTGATCCACCTCGGGCTTTTAACCGGCCTTTACTGTGCGCGTACCGTCACTCGACGCACGAGCAGGTACATCTCGCACCCCAGGCAGTACCCGAACGCGGCATTGAGGAACGCGGCGGCCAGCGCGGCCCCGGTCGCCGCGAGCCCCAGCCACTCGGGACCCAGGCCGAAACCGACCAGTCCCACCCCGGCGAAGACCAGCCCGACCGCCTGCGCGAACCGCGGCGGCTCCGGCGACTCGAACTCGGTCGGCGGCCCGATCCGCGGCCGTACGGCCTTCCGGAACAGCCAGCCGTACGGTGAACGGCCCACGCCGCCCGCCGCGCCCAGCGCGAACGCCAGGGTCTGCCAGGCCAGCAGCCAGAAGCTGCCGGTGATCAGCACGACCGCCAGCACCACGGTCGTCAGGGCCGCCCCGAAACGCGGTCCTCTCACGTCGATGTCCATGAATCAAGGATTCCGCAACGGAAAGGATTCGGGGTGCCGGGAATCTTTGCAGTCTCGTGAACGCTGGAAGGGTCGATGAGCGGACTTGTGGTGTGCGTGGTGGTGCTCGCGGCGGCGAGCGCCTACGGAGTGCTGCATCGGCGGCGGAGCGGGAGAGTGCGCGTGCGTGGGCGCGACGGCGGAAAACGGCTCGGCGCCGCCGAGCTGGGCGGCGACCTCGGCGAGAAGGCCACCCTGGTGCAGTTCTCCAGCGCCTTCTGCGCGCCCTGCCGGGCCACGCGCCGGGTGCTGGGCGAGGTGGCCGGCATGGTTCCCGGAGTGAGCCACATCGAGATCGACGCCGAGGACCACCTGGACCTCGTACGGGAACTCGACATCCTGAAGACCCCCACCGTGCTCGTCCTCGACGCCGACGGGCGGGTCGTACGGCGTGCCACCGGCCTCCCCCGCAAGGCGGATGTCATCGCGGCTCTGGGGGAGGCGGTCTGACGGTCGTGACGACTTCGGTGATGTCCTCGGTGAGTCATCTCCCATATGCCGGAACGTACTTGACTGCGCGCACCACCTATCGTCAGCCTGACCGTATGCCTACGGAACTCCTTCTCTACGGGCGGGTGCATGTCGACCTGGCCCGCACCGCGAGCGCGCGCTGTCCGGGCTGTTGAGCAGCCACGGACCCCGCTCGTCCCCCCGGCAGAAGGACAGTCCCATGACGGCCACGCCCGACCTCGGCACCCGTACCCCTCAGCACGCCTCTCCCGATCTGCTGCGTTCCGTCTTCCGGCAGCACGCGGCCGGTGTGGCGGTGATCACCGCGCGAGGTGAGAACGGCCCGGTCGGTTTCACCGCCACCTCGCTCAGCTCCGTCTCCGCGCAGCCCCCGATGCTGTCCTTCGGGATCAGTACCGGTGCCTCCAGCTGGCCCGCGATATCCGCGGCCGACCATGTCGGCGTGCACGTACTCGGCGAGCACCAGGAGCAGTTGGCCGCCACCTTCGCCCGCAGCGGCGCCGACCGGTTCGGGGCGCCCACCGTCTGGCGCGAGGGTCCCGAGGGTGTGCCGGTCCTCGACGGCGTGCTCGCGTGGCTGGTGTGCCGGGTCGTCGCGCGCGTGCCCGCGGGGGATCACCGCATAGTGCTGGCCGAGGTCGTCCTCGGCGACCACGCGGGCACCGGCCGCCCGCTCCTCTACCACCAGGGGCGCTTCAACGGGCTGCGTGACTGAGGCCACTCCGGGTGGGTGACGGGCCACCCTGCGGAAGCGTCGAGTTCCGATTACGCTGCGTTGCACAGGTCACAGTTCAAAGCGCTTGCTTAGCGGGCACCCCTTGGGGGAGCGTAGGAGTGCGTACTGGCGAGTAATATTTCGCTCGGAGCACCGGTCGCCCCCACCGGGAACGGCCGTTCAGGGCGCCTATGCTGCCTGGAAGTAGGCAGCCGAAAATGACGATGCAGTAGGAGAGCCGGCGTGAGCTTGAGGATCGTTGTCACTGTGAAGTACGTGCCCGACGCCACTGGCGACCGGCACTTCGCCGATGACCTGACCGTCGACCGGGACGACGTGGACGGTCTGCTCTCCGAGCTCGACGAGTACGCGGTCGAGCAGGCGCTGCAGATCTCCGAGAACTCGGACGACGACGTGGAGATCACCGTCCTGACCGTGGGCCCCGAGGACGCCAAGGACGCCCTGCGCAAGGCGCTGTCCATGGGCGCCGACAAGGCGATCCACGTCGAGGACGACGACCTGCACGGCACCGACGCCATCGGCACCTCCCTGGTGCTCGCCAAGGCGATCGAGAAGGCCGGCTTCGACCTGGTCGTCTCCGGCATGGCCTCCACCGACGGCACCGCCGGTGTGATCCCCGCCCTGCTGGCCGAGCGCCTGGGCGTCCCGCAGGTCACGCTGCTGTCCGAGGTCTCCGTCGAGGACGGCGTCGTCAAGGGCCGCCGTGACGGCGACACCGCCAGCGAGCAGCTGGAGGCCTCCCTGCCGGCCGTCGTGTCGGTCACCGACCAGTCGGGCGAGGCGCGTTACCCGTCCTTCAAGGGCATCATGGCCGCCAAGAAGAAGCCCGTTCAGGCCTGGGACCTCTCCGACCTGGAGATCGACGCGGACGAGGTCGGCCTCGAAGGCGCCTGGACCGCCGTCGACTCCGCGGCCCAGCGCCCCGCGCGCACCGCCGGCACGATCGTCAAGGACGAGGGCGAGGGCGGCAAGCAGCTCGCCGAGTTCCTCGCGGGCCAGAAGTTCATCTAAGGCCCCAAGGGTCAAGGCCCAACTCGCTTACCTCCCCTCAGACTTCGCACGCACGCAGGAGACCATTCCCATGGCTGAAGTTCTCGTCTACGTCGACCACGTGGACGGCGCCGTCCGCAAGCCCACCCTGGAGCTGCTGACCCTGGCCCGCCGCATCGGCGAGCCCGTCGCGGTCGCCCTCGGCGCCGGTGCGGAGAACACCGCCGCCGCGCTCGCCGAGCACGGCGCGGTGAAGGTGCTCACGCACGACGCCGCCGAGTACGCCGACTACCTAGTCGTACCGAAGGTGGACGCCCTCCAGGCCGCCTACGACGCCGTCTCCCCGGCCGCCGTCCTGGTGCCGTCCTCCGCCGAGGGCAAGGAGATCGCCGCCCGCCTGGCCGTGCGCATCGGCTCCGGCATCATCACCGACGCCACCGACCTGGAGGCCGGTGACGAGGGCCCGGTCGCCACTCAGTCGGTGTTCGCCGCCTCCTTCACCACCAAGACCCGTGTCTCCAAGGGCACCCCGGTCATCACCGTGAAGCCCAACTCGGCCGCCGTGGAGGCCGCCCCGGCCGCCGGCACCGTCGAGGCCCTCGCCGTCACCTTCTCGGACAAGGCCACCGGCACCAAGGTCACCGCGCGCACCCCGCGCGAGTCGACCGGCCGTCCGGAGCTGACCGAGGCCGCGATCGTCGTCTCCGGCGGCCGTGGTGTGAACGGCTCGGAGAACTTCGCGATCATCGAGGCCCTCGCCGACTCCCTCGGTGCGGCCGTCGGCGCCTCGCGCGCGGCCGTCGACGCCGGCTGGTACCCGCACTCCAACCAGGTCGGCCAGACCGGCAAGAGCGTCTCCCCGCAGCTCTACATCGCCAACGGCATCTCCGGCGCGATCCAGCACCGCGCGGGCATGCAGACCTCGAAGACGATCGTCGCCGTCAACAAGGACGCCGAGGCCCCGATCTTCGACCTCGTCGACTACGGCGTCGTCGGCGACCTCTTCGACGTCGTCCCGCAGCTCACCGAAGAGGTCAACTCCCGCAAGGGCTGACACCTTTGAGCTTGTACGAGGCTCCCGTGACCCTGTGGTCGCGGGAGCCTTCGTTCATCCCAGGGTGATCGTGGACTGCACGGGCAGATGGTCGCTCGGGAACTGGCTGTTCTCGGAGAAGGTGTTGAGAGCCGTCCGGCGCACCGTGACTCCCGGGGAGACCAGGATCCAGTCGATGCGGGGACCCTCCGGCACGAGCGCGCGGTAGCCGTGGAAGCTGCCGTAGAGCTGCCCGCGCGCGGCCGCCGCGTCCCAGGTGTCCCTGAGGCCCGGGCCCGCGTCCAGCATCGTGGAGTAGACCGAGGTGGTGTACGCGGCGGTGTTGAAGTCACCGGTCACCACGAGCGGCAGGGAGCTGTCCAGGCGGGCGAGGCGTTCGGCGATGAGCGTGGCGGCGCGTTCGCGTGCGTACTGACTCGCGTTGTCCAGATGGGTGTTGAGGACGTAGAACTCCCGCCCGTCGTCCCCGAGATCGCGGAAGCGGATCCATGTGGCGATGCGCGGGTGGGCGCCGCCCCAGGTGTTCGACCCGATCACGGCGGGCGTGTCGGAGAGCCAGAACTGGTCGTACTCCACGGGGGCGAGGCGGCGGGTGTCGTAGAAGATAGCCGTCTCCTCGTCGAAGCTGCCGCCCTTGCGGCCGCCGCCGATCCAGTCGTAGTGCGGGAGGTCCTGCTTGATGTCCTGGAGCTGCGCGTAGAGGCCCTCCTGGGTGCCGATGATGTCGGGGGCCGCGCGGAGCAGCAGGTCGCGCATCACCGGGCGGCGGACCTTCCAGCTGTTGGGTTCGGTGGTGTCGGCGTAGCGCAGGTTGAACGTCATGACGTCCAGCAGGCGGGTTTCCTTGCGGACGGAGGCGGAGCGTGCGGTTCCGATGAGTGGCAGGGCGATGGCGGCCGCCACCAGCGCGCTCAGCCCAGCGCGACGGGTGACCGTCCTGGCAGTCGACATGTGCGTCCCCTCCCCTTGGGAGTCAGGATGAAGGGGCGAGGCGCTGGACGGAAGAGGGCCTCGGGACGGCAGTGAACAGCACCGGTTCACGGCGTGGACAGGGTGTTGACCGGCGGGAAGCTCCATGGATAACTTCGTTCTACGGATTGTTGATTCCGTAGAGCGGAAAACTGGAGGGTGTGGGAATGGGCCAGGAGCACGAGCAGGTGGCGACGAGCCTCGCGGGCGCGGTCAGCGAGGAGATCAGCGCCTCCCTGGCACCGGTCGACGCCGAACTGGAGCGCCGCTACCCCGGCGACCCCGGCACCCGCCAGCCCGTCCACACGGTCTACGTCCCCGGTGACGTCTTCGCCGCCGACACCATCCGCACCTGGGGCGACCGGGCGCTGGCCGCCCTTGACGAGCACGCCCCCGACGCGGCCTCCTTCGCCGCCGTCCTCGGCCTCTCCGACGAGCTCGCCGAGCCCGTGCACGCGCGCGTGCGGGCCAAGTTGGAGCGCGAGCCCATAGAGGACCTGCGCGTCGACTTCGAGGACGGCTACGGCCCCCGCCCCGACGCCGAGGAGGACGAGGCCGCCGCCCGCGCGGCCCGCCTGATCGCCGAGGCGTACGAGAAGGGCACGGCGGCCCCGTACATGGGCATCCGTATGAAGTGCATGGAAGCGCCGGTGCGCGACCGGGGCATCCGCACCCTCGACATCTTCCTCACCGTGCTCATGGAGGCCGGCGGGCTCCCGGACGGCCTGGTCCTGACGCTCCCCAAGGTCACGTACGCCGAGCAGGTCACCGCGATGGTGCGCCTCCTGGAGGCCTTCGAGAAGGCGCGCGGGCTGGAGCCGGGCCGGATCGGCTTCGAGATCCAGATCGAGACCAGCCAGTCCATCCTCGCCACCGACGGCACCGCCACCGTCGCCCGCATGATCCAGGCCGCCGAGGGCCGCGCCACCGGCCTCCACTACGGCACCTTCGACTACAGCGCCTGCCTCGGCGTCTCCGCCGCCTACCAGGCCAGCGACCACCCGGCCGCCGACCACGCCAAGGCGATCATGCAGGTGGCCGCGGCGGGGACGGGGGTGCGTGTCTCGGACGGCTCGACGAACGTGCTGCCGGTCGGCCCGACGGCCAAGGTCCACGACGCCTGGCGCCTCCACTACGGCCTCACCCGGCGCGCGCTGTCCCGCGCCTACTACCAGGGCTGGGACATGCACCCCGGCCACATCCCCACCCGCTACGCGGCCGTCTTCGCCTTCTACCGCGAGGGCTTCGAACAGGCCGCCGCGCGGCTCGCCCGCTACGCCAACCACGCCGGCGGCGACGTCATGGACGAGCCCGCCACCGCCAAGGCCCTCAGCGGGTATCTGCTGCGCGGCCTGGACTGCGGAGCGCTCGACATCGCCGAGGTGGCCCGGGCGACCGGGCTGACCCGGATGGACCTGGAGGGCTTCGCGTCGCCGCGCCGGGGTGACCTCACGGCGTCCGCCAAGTAGCGGACCTGTCACAGGTGTTGGCGCCGCCTTCTGTTGTCACTGCCGCCCCGTAGGCTGTACGGCGTTCATGGATGTGCCACAGGGACGGAGCGGCGGTGCCTTCGGGGGAGAGCGGACGCGTGGACGGGGTCGACCGGTTGCTGGCCGGGCGCTATCGCGTCGTGGCCCGGCTCGGGCGCGGCGGCATGGGGGTGGTCTGGCGGGCCGTGGACGAGGTCCTCGGCCGTGAGGTCGCCGTCAAGGAACTGCGCACCTTCACCGACGCCCACGGACCGGAACTGGCCGACCTGCGCCTGCGGATGCAGCGCGAGGCGCGGGCGGCGGCGCGGGTCCGCCACCCCGGTGTGGTCGCCGTGCACGACATCGCCGAGGTCGACGGACGCCCGCTGATCGTCATGGAGCTGATCGACGGCCCCTCTCTGGACGACGTGCTGGGCGAGCGCGGCCCGATCGACCCGCGCGAGGCGGCCGGGATCGGCGCGAAGGTGATGGAGGCGCTGGCCGCGGCACACTCCGTGGGCGTCCTGCACCGCGATGTGAAGCCCGGGAACATCCTGCTGGACCGCTCGGGCCGTGTCGTCCTCACGGACTTCGGCATCGCGACGATGGACGACCCGGGCGACGGCTCCGCCACGCATCTGACCCGGAGCGGCGAACTCATCGGCTCCCTGGACTACTTGGCCCCCGAGCGGGCGCAGGGTGAGGATCCGGGGCCGGCGTCGGACGTCTGGGCCTTGGGCGCGACCTTGTACGCGGCGGTAGAGGGCACGTCGCCGTTCCGCCGCACGTCCACGTACTCCACCCTCACGGCGATCGTCTCCGAGCCCCTGCCACAGCCCCGGCGGGCGGGGAGACTTGGGCCCGTTCTGCGGCAACTGATGGAGAAGCGGGCGGAGTCGCGGCCCGGGGCGGATGTGGCGCGGGGGTTGCTGGAGGAGGTTGCGGGGGCGCCGCGGGTGGATTTGCCTACGGCCGTGTTGCGGGGAACCGGGGGTAGGGGTCCTGGGGTGCCGCCGGGGTTCGGAGCGGCGGGGTCGTCGAGGAGTGCGGGGGTTCCGGAACCGAAGGAGTCAACGGGGGCGCGGGCGGCTGGAGTTGGGGCTTCGGGGGCGGGCCTCGGTGGTGCGGACCTCGGTGCCGGGGCTGAGGTCCGGGGAGCGGATGCCGTTGAGCCGACGGAGAGCGGGCAGGGCATCGGGGCAGCGCAGCCTGCGGTTCCGGCCGGGCCGAGGCTCGGCGTCGACGAGCCGGCCGGAGGCGGTGGGCCGGGGGCGGGGGCCGGCGGCTTGCCTGAGGAAGCGGGACCGGAGACGGCCGGTGGTGATGCCTCGGGGTGGTCCGGATCGGGCGGGGTGACGCCGGGGTCGGCAGGGCGACTTGGGGCGTCCGCGGACGGGGCGGGTGGGGCGGGTCTGACCGGATCGGGCGGGGTGACGCCGGGGTCGGCAGGGCGACTTGGGGCGTCCGCGGACGGGGCGGGTGGGGCGGGTCTGACCGGATCGGGCGGGGTGACGCCGGGGTCGGCAGGGCGACTTGGGGCGTCCGCGGACGGGGCGGGTGGGGCGGGTCTGACCGGATCGGGCGGGGTGACGCCGGGGTCGGCAGGGCGACTTGGAGCGTTCGCGGACGGGGCGGGTGCGGCAGGCTTGCCCGGACCGGGCGGGGCAACACCCGGGTCCTCGCGACCACTTGAGGCATCGGCGTACAGGTCTGCCGCGGCGGGACCCTACGGATCGGGGGACCAGGGCTCAGATCCCGGTTCCCCGGAGGGGCCCTCGTTGGGCACCCTCCCGCCCACTTCCACGGTCCCTCCCGCATCCGTACCCCAAGGCTTCGGCCCGCCCCCTGCCTTCGGAGCCTCCGTACCGCAACCGTCTCCGCCCACCGGGCCGATGGCCAGTCCAACCACGCCCCGCCGCAGGCGCAAGGCCCGCATCCTGATAGCCGCCGCTGTCGTGGCCGCCGTCCTCGCCGGGGCCGGAGTGGTCGTCGCCCGCATGGCCAACTCCGGGGACACCACGGTCACATCGCAGCCCGGCGATTCATCGCAGGCCGGTGCTGGTGGCGGTGCCGGCCCCGCCTCGCCCGCCGGACGCAAGGGCACCCACCCCTCGGCCGACGCCAAGCCCACCGGGCAGGGCGACGACGGGACGCAGGCGCCGACGCGGCAGCACACCGGCAAGGGGAAGGACACGGCGGCGGGCCAGGCTCCCAGCGCCGCCCCGAGCAGGTCCACGTCCTCCGGCGGCGGAGGCACCGGCGGCAGCGCTCCCACGACGGGCGGAGCCAGCCCCAGCTCCAGCCCCGCCTCCGCCTGCCAGTCCATCGGCGGCGGCAAGTACAACTGCCAGGTGTGGCGCAGCGCCAAGTCCTACACCGCTTCCGGCACTGAAGTCGGTGTCCTCGGCGCGGGCACCAACTACTTCTTCTGCCAACAGAACCTGGGCCGCCGCGAGACGTACGGTCAGTGGACCAACACCTGGTGGGCGAAGACGGACGACGACAGCGGGAACACCGACGTCTATGTCAGCGACGTCTACCTCAAGGGAGGGGACAACGACGAGCCGGTGCCGGGGTTGCCGGTCTGTTGAAGTCCCCGTCCCGGACCTGTCTGCCGCCGTTCCCGGAATCGATCGCATGAGGCGACGGTGGTGGACAACGTCCCGTCCGCAGAGGCGGATCGGCTCCCCCAACGGAAGGACCCGCTTCCGAATCGCCCTCCGGATCAGCAGGCGTAAGAAGGCCGGTTGAAGGACTCCGCCCCCGCCTGCCCCGCAACGCCGACGACCCGCACGAGGCACCCCCTCGCTCACCGTTCCAGGCCCGACGCCGTCACCAACCCCTTCTCCCGGAACAGCCTCGTACCCCGCTCGCACAACTCCCGGTCCCCGCGCGCCCGTTCGCAGAACTCCTCCGGGGTCCGCCCGAACAGCGCCCTCAACTCCGCCGAACCAGCCAGCAGTTCGGTGAGCAGCGCCCGCTCGCCCGGGTGCCGGCGCGGCACGCCCGTGCCGTCGTGCAGGACGCCATGGCGGTTGACGTAGACGTACGCGCCTCGCGGCAACATCCCGGAGTCCGGCTCAAGACGGAACTCGGGCCCGGCCAGCCGCGTCCGGTCGAACGCCCGCTCACTCGCGTCCACCACAGCGAGCTGCCGCGCGTCGAACCACGTCACGAACAACTCCCGTACGACACCCGGTGCCTTGACCGGCGACGCCGACACATACCCCACGCGGCTCACATGCGCGGAGACACCGACGTCGATACCGGTGACCCGTACCTTCACCATCGGGACGGGAGACGTGATCCCGAACTCCGCCATCTTGTGCCGCAGTTGGCCAGGGGAGGCGTTGGAGCCGATGGCCAGGACCGGCGTGCGGTCCTCGTACGTCACATGGTCGTCGAGGGGCAACAGCCGGTCCCCGACCAGGAGTCCGGACTCGGCGGGCCACACACCCGGGTAGCTGAGCGGATCCTCCCGCGGCGCCCGAGCCAGCCCCAGCGCCTCCAGCGTACGGTCCACACGCTCACCCACACGGTCGTTCACCCGCGCCTCAGTCCGACGGCGGCAGCTCGCCCGAGCCCCGGGTGATCAACCGGGTCGGCAGCTCGATGCGTTCCGGGGCGATCAGCGTGCCGTCCAGCTGGCGGAAGAGCCGGTCGGCGGCCGTACGGCCGAGGGTCGCCGCGTCCTGGGCGACGACGGTGACGCCCGGCTGGAGCAGGTCGGCGAGCTCGAAGTCGTCGAAGCCCACCAGGGCGATCCGGCGGGACTGTTCGGCGAGGACGCGGACGACGGTGACCGTCACACGGTTGTTGCCGGCGAAGATCGCGGTGACGGGGGAGGAGCCGGTCAGCATCTCCTCCGCCGCCCGGCGCACCCGGACCGGGTCGGTCACGCCGAGGGACATCCAGGCGTCCTCGACCGGTATCCCCGCGTCCTCCATGGCGGCCCGGTACCCGCGCAGACGCTCGGCTGCCGTGTGGATGCGGGGCATGTCGCCGATGAAGCCGATGCGCCGGTGGCCGTGGGAGATGAGATGGGTGACGCCGTCGCGCGCGCCGCCGTAGCTGTCCGACAGGACGACGTCCGCGTCGATCTGCCCGGCGGGACGGTCCACGAACACCGTCGCGACGCCCGCCTTGATCTCCGGCTCCAGGTAGCGGTGGTCGTCACCGGCCGGGATCACCACCAGACCGTCCACGCGTCGGGCGCACAGCGCGAGCACCAACTCCTGCTCGCGGTCCGGGTCTTCGGCGCTGGAGCCGTTGATGAGCAGGGCACCATGGGCGCGGGCGACCTCTTCGACGGCGCGGCTGAGGGGGCCGTAGAACGGGTCGGCGAGGTCCTCCAGGACGAGGCCGATGCTGGCCGTGCGGCCCTTGCGCAGGACGCGGGCGCTGTCGTTGCGGCGGAAGCCGAGCGCGTCGATGGCCTCCTGGACCCGGCGCTCGGTGTCGGGGGTGACGCCCGGTTCGCCGTTGACCACACGCGACACCGTTTTCAGGCCCACACCGGCGCGCGCGGCCACGTCCTTCATCGTCGGACGGTTGCCGTAGCGGTTCTCGGGGCGGCGGGCGGTCTCTGGCACGATGCGCTGTCCTGTCCTGTCGTCCACGGGGGATGCATAGGTCCATGGGTTTGTATGAGGATGTGGCGTCGAGCATAGAGCCTGGACAACGTTGTCATATGCGAGAGAGACTGTCCACCGATATCAACGGCCTGCGCCCCCACCGCGAGACCGGCCCAACTCACCTTCTGGTGGTTCTCATGTTTGACGGGGAGATCTGACACTGATGCACACCGACCTCGTGGCCGCGCTCGACATCGGCGGCACCAAGATCGCCGGGGCGCTGGTGGACGGCCACGGCAAGATCCTGGTGCGAGCACAGCGCCCGACGCCCTCGCAGGACGACGGCGACACCGTGATGCGAGCCGTGGAGGAGGTGCTCGCCGAACTCACCGCATCACCTTCGTGGTCGCGCGCGAGCGCCCTCGGCATCGGCAGCGCGGGTCCCGTGGACGCCTCCGCCGGTACCGTGAGCCCGGTCAACGTGCCCGGCTGGCGCGACTATCCGCTCGTCGCGCGGGTGCGTGCGGCGACCGGTGACCTGCCCGTCGCGCTGATCGGCGACGGCGTGGCGATCACGGCGGCCGAGCACTGGCAGGGCGCCGCGCGCGGGCACGCCAACGCGCTGTGCATGGTCGTCTCCACGGGAGTCGGCGGCGGCCTCGTCCTCAACGGGCAGCTGCATCCCGGGCCGACCGGCAACGCGGGCCACATCGGCCACATCAGCGTGGACCTGGACGGCGACGTCTGCCCGTGCGGTTCGCGCGGCTGCGTCGAGCGGATCGCCAGCGGTCCCAACATCGCCCGGCGGGCGGTCGAGGGCGGCTGGCGGCCGGGCCCCGACGGCGATGCCTCGGCCGCTGCTGTCGCCGCCGCCGCGCGTGCCGGTGACCCGATCGCCGTGGCCTCCTTCGAGCGGGCCGCGCAGGCCCTCGCCGCCGGGATCGCGGCCACCGCGACCCTCGTCGAGATCGACATCGCCGTGATCGGCGGAGGAGTCGGCAAGGCGGGCGACGTGCTCTTCACACCGCTGCGCAAGGCGCTGAGCGACTACGCGACGCTGTCCTTCGTGCAGCGGCTGACGGTGACACCGGCCCAAATGGGCACGGACGCCGGGCTGGTGGGAGCGGCCGCGGCCGCACTCGCCGGGCAGGCGAGCACGACAGCGGCCGGGGTGTGAGGAACAGACCGGCCGAAACGTTCGTTCAGCGGCCATCGCCCCTCGATGTGCGATGTGCCGTGTTCAGCACGTGAGTTGAGCGTCCGCCCAGTCCGCGTGGTCCGAGTCGATCCCGTCGCCGCCGTCGGTGACGACGAGTCGGACCACCTGGGCGCCGGTCACGTCCGCCGTGACCGGCTGGGCGGGCATCGCGTTGGTGAGGACGCCGGTCGAGGCGACCTTCGTACCGTCCGCCCAGATCTCGAAGGCGACGGTCCCGTTGGCACCCTTCTCGTCGTCCACACCGACGTCCGCGGTGACCTTCTCGCACGCCTTCCCGGTGTAGTACTCGACGTCGCTCTCGGCGTGCACACCGAGTCCCTTGGCGTACACGACTCCGCCGAGAGTGATCGGATGACCGTCCCCCGCCGCGCTCTCCCCGTTGCTGGTGTTGCGCTCAACGGGCCCCCATCCATTGGCCGTTGACATCCACGGAAGATCACCGAGGTACGAGGTGCCCGCAGGGGGAGCGACCACCACCGACGCGGTGAACGGGAGAGTGCCGGTGACGCGTGTGCCGCTCGGCGAGCGGTAACTCGCCTTCAGCGTCAGGTCGTACGACCCCGTCGGCGTCCCCGCCGGAGCGGTGACCGTCCACTTCGTGCGCAGCGCCTTGCCTGTCCGTACGGCCTTCGCGGTCGTCGACGACTTGGCCCGCACCTTCCAGCCGGCCGGCCCGGTCAGGCTCACCGAGACGTGCTCGGCGGTCGTACGGCCCAGGTCGGTGACCGTCGTCGTGAGCGGGGTGGGGGTGGCCGCCTGGACCAACGGGGCGCTGTTCAGGCCGAGTTCGACGGCGGGCGGGTTCTTGATCGCGCGCCGGTCGGCGGAGACCCGGACGAGGACCGTGCCGTGGGCCGGGACGGTCGCGGAGATCGCGCCCGCGGTGTTGTAGCTCTTGTGCTGCCACAGGTCGCGCAGGGTGTACGCGTGGGCGTTCGGGAGGCCTACGGCTGCCGCGGTCGTGGCGATGCGCTGGGCGCTGCCGGTCTCGTTGAAGAGGGCGACGCTGCGGCTGCCGTCCTTCATCTCCTTGGCGACGACCCAGCGTCCGCCCTCGGACGTGACAACGTTGCCCTGCTTGCCCAGCGGGTCCTGGTCGACCGCGATGACCTCCTTGTTGTCGAGGATGTCGAAGGTCGCGGGGGTCGCCGTGCGCAGGTCCGAGCCGATGAGAAGGGGCGCGGCCATGATCGACCACATGGAGAAGTGCGAGCGGTACTCGGTGTCCGTCATGCCGCCGTTGCCGACCTCCAGCATGTCGGGGTCGTTCCAGTGCCCGGGGCCCGCGTAGGGAGCAAGCGGCAGGTTCTGCTTGAGGATCGAGAGCATCGAGCCCCAGTTGTCGCTGATGTCACCGGTCGTGCGCCACAGATGTCCGATGTCCGCGGCCCACTCCCAGGGCTTGTTCTCACCCCACTCGCAGATACTGAAGACGATCGGGCGGCCGGTCGCCTTCAGGGCGTCGCGCATCGTGGTGTAGCGCGACTTGGCGTCCACGCCTTGGTTGTTGCAGTTGTCGTACTTGAGATAGTCCACGCCCCAGTCGGCGAACTGCTGCGCGTCGCTGTACTCGTGGCCGAGGCCGCCCGGGAATCCGGCGTCGTTGCACGTCTTCGTGCCGGCGCTGGTGTAGATGCCGAGCTTGAGCCCCTTGGAGTGCACATAGTCCGCGACGGCCTTGATGCCGTGCGGGAAGCGGACCGGGTCGGGGACGAGCTTGCCGTCGGCGTCGCGGTTCGGCAGGGCCCAGCAGTCGTCGAGGTTGACGTACTGGTAACCGGCGGCTTTGAGGCCCTTGTTGACGAAGATGTCCGCGATGCCCTCGACCATCGACTCGTTGAACTCGGCACGGCAGTTGGTGGAGTTCCAGTTGTTGAAACCCATGGGCGGGGTGAGCGCCTGGCCGTCGGCCAGGGCGGGGGAGGCGGGGTCCTGTGCGGGGGCGGCGACGGCGGGCGCGGCGAGGCCCGCCGTGCACAACAGCCCTGCGGCGAGCGCTCCGACCACTCTTCGGCGGGTCGTGCGGGTGTGAGGGTGACGCATCGTTACGTTCCTCCGGACTCGCGAAAGATGGGATGACTTCCTGTGCATGTCATGTGCGCGATTACGGTAGGACGTGTCGAACTCTGTTGGAAGAGTTGCGTATTTATTGTTCGACTTTCCATCGCGCAAGTTTTGAACACGTTCAACTTTCTGCGCTAGGCTCGCTCCCGAGCAGTCCGATCGGAAGGGGGAGCCCGGTGAAGATCGTCATTCCCGGTGGCACGGGACAGGTGGGCGGGATCCTCGATCGCGCCCTGACCGAGGCGGGCAACGAGGTCGTCGTCCTGACCCGGCGGCCGTCGCGCGACCGCGAGGTGTGGTGGGACGGGGAGAACCCGGGCACCTGGGCCCGGGAGGTCGACGGCAGCGACATCGTGATCAACCTGGCGGGCCGCAGCGTCAGTTGCCGCTACACCCCCGCCAACCTCAAGGCCATGATGGACTCACGCGTGCAGTCCACCCGGGTCGTCGGCGAAGCCATCGCGGCTGCCGTTCACCCGCCGCGCGTCTGGCTGCAGATGAGCACCGCCACCGTCTACGCCCACCGCTACGACGCCCCCAACGACGAGGCCACCGGCGTGATCGGCGGCGCCGAACCCGACGTACCCGACTACTGGTCGTACAGCGTGGAGATCGCTCGGAACTGGGAACGCGAGCAGGAGCGCGCCGACACCCCGGGCACCCGCAAGGTCGCCCTGCGCGCCGCCATGGTGATGAGCCCCGACCGGGGCGGTGTCTTCGACGTCCTGTCGGGGCTGGTCCGGCTCGGGCTCGGCGGGCCGGTCGCGGGCGGCGCCCAGTACGTCTCCTGGATCCACGACCAGGACTTCGTCCGCGCGGTCGAGTTCCTGATCGACCGGGAGGACGTCGCCGGGCCGGTGAACCTCGCCGCCCCCGGTCCGCTCCCGCAGCGCGCCTTCATGCGCGTCCTGCGCGCCGCCCGGGGCGTCCCCGTCGGGCTGCCCGCCACGAAGTGGATGGCGGAACTGGGTGCCCTCGCGCTGCGCTCGGACACCGAACTCCTCATGAAGAGCCGCCGGGTCGTCCCGGGACGGCTGCTGGCGGAGGGGTTCACCTTCGACCATCCGCAGTGGCCCGAGGCGGCCGTGGACCTGGTGCGGCGGGCGCGCGGCGGGGCCGGTTCCATCCGGCGGGCCGTCCGGGCGTGACCCCGGCGCACTTCGTCAGTTGAACGGGGCATGAAGAAGCGCAGCATGCTGGCCATCGCCTCCCTCGCCACCGGGTTCGTCGTCGCCGCGATCTCCCCGTCGCACTCCCACGACCACGACGTGCTCGGCGATCTGAACGTCAAGGACACCGTGGGTTCCGTGGATCACCTCGTCAGTGACGGCAGCTTCGCCACCGACGAGGGCGCCCTGGGGGAGAACACCTGATACCGGTCGAAAGCGTACGGCGCCGGTGCCTCGTCGGAGGGGGCACCGGCGCCGTCGTATGTGGGCTCTCAACTGCGGCTGGTTTCCGTGGCAGGGTGGAACGGGCAAGCCTCAGGGGGCCAATAGAAGAGGGGGAACTGTCCGTGATCGTCTGGATCAACGGCGCGTTCGGTGCAGGCAAGACCACCACCGCACGGGAACTGATCGAACTGATCCCGAACAGCACGCTCTTCGACCCCGAGGTCATCGGCGGAGCGCTTCCGAATCTGCTCCCGCCCAAACACCTCGCAGAGGTCGGCGACTTCCAGGACCTGCCGATGTGGCGGCGGCTCGTGATCGACACGGCGGCGGCGATGCTCGCCGAGTTGGGCGGGACCCTCGTCGTCCCGATGACCCTGCTGCGCCAGGAGTACCGGGACGAGATCTTCGGCGGTCTCGCGGCCCGCCGGGTCACGGTCCGCCATGTCCTGCTGGCTCCGGCGGAAACGATCCTGCGCGAGCGAATAGCCGGCCGGGAGGTCCCACCGGACCTCCCCGACGGCGAGATCAGGACACGGCAGTGGGCGTACGACCACATCGAGTCGTACCGCGCCGCCCTCGGCTCCTGGCTCACCGCCGACGCCCATCTCGTAGACACCAGCGCGCTCACCCCGTACGAGACGGCCGCCCGGATCGCCGGGGCCGTCGGCAGCGGCGCCGTGCCGGTGTGCGACATCGTGCAGACCCCGGAGCCCACCTCCGAGACCCTCGCGGCCGGAGTGCTCCTCTTCGACGAACAGGACCGGGTGCTGCTCGTCGACCCCACCTACAAGGCCGGCTGGGAGTTCCCCGGCGGTGTCGTCGAATCCGGCGAGGCACCCGCCCGGGCCGGCATGCGCGAGGTCACCGAGGAGACCGGCATCGTCCTCGACGAGGTCCCCCGGCTGCTCGTCGTCGACTGGGAACCGCCCGTACCACCCGGCTACGGCGGGCTGCGCCTCCTCTTCGACGGGGGCCGGCTGGACGCCGCGGTGGCCGATCAACTGCTGCTGCCCGGGCCGGAGTTGCGCGGCTGGTGCTTCGCCAGCGAGGAGGAGGCCGCCGATCTGCTGCCGCCGGTCCGCTACGAGCGGCTGCGATGGGCGCTGAGGGCCCGGGAACGCGGGGCCGCGCTCTATCTGGAGGCGGGCGTACCGCTCGGCTGACGACACGTCAATTTGCGGTCTGATCAACGATGTTGGACGTGATTTTGCTTTTTCGGGGACACCACCTGGCGATTTTGCGGGGTGTGGGTCATTCCGATAACAAAGCGAGGGTGAATTGTCGCCTTCCCGGTATGAACAAGAACGTGAAGAAGGTACATCGGAGCTCTAACGTCTTTGCGCAGCTCAGTTCTCTCGCGGCCGCCGGCCGCCTCTACGGGACCGGACATATCGCCGGTCGAAGGAGAGGAACATGCGCGCGCCATCCTCGGCCCTCACCCGGGCCCTCACCCTCGCCGCCGGGCTCACCCTGGTGCTCACCGCCTGCAGCAGCAGTGGCGGGGGCGGCGGCTCCAGCAAGGGCAGCTCGGCCGGGCTCACGTCCTGCAACACCGTGGGCAAGGCCAACACCTGCAACTCGGCCGCCACCAAGTCCGGCGGAACGTTCACCTATGTGCTGGAGAAGAACATCCAGCAGTGGAACGTCCAGGACGTCAACGGCAACACCTTCGAGAACGGGGAGGCCCTGGAGGTCGTCCTGCCGCAGGTGTTCATACCCCAGCCCGACTTCACCGTCGCGCTCAACACCGACCTGGTGACGTCGGCGACCCAGACCAGCACCAGCCCGCAGACCATCGTCTACAAGATCAACCCGAAGGCGGCGTGGAACGACGGCACGCCCATCACCGCCGACGACTTCACGTATTACTGGCGCACCAACAACGGCAAGGACTGCCCGCCGCCGCCCGCCAGCGACTCCACGCAGACCCACGGCTGTCTGCCGCAGAGCACCGCGGGCTACGACCGCATCAAGTCCCTCACGCCCTCCGACAACGGCAAGACCTTCACCATGGTCATGTCGAAGCCGTACTCGGACTGGAAGTCCCTGTTCGGCGCCGGCTATCCGCTCTACCCGGCGCACACCGCCGAGAAGCTCTCCGGCGCCAAGGTCGGTGACGCCGCCGCCATGACGGCCACGCAGATGGCCAAGGCCTGGCAGTACTTCCTGAAGACGCCGCCCACCAAGTACCCCACCGCGGGTGCCTACAAGATGCAGCAGTGGGTCGACAACGACCACGCCACCTACGTGCCCGACCCCAAGTGGACCGGCGCGAAGAAAGCCACCCTCCAGCGGCTGATCTTCAAGGTGATCTCGGACGCCACCCAAGAGCCAACAGCCTTGAAGAACAACGAGGTTCAGGCGATCTACCCGCAGCCCGAGGTGGACCTGGTCAACCAGGTCAAGGACATCCCCGGCATCACGTACACCATCGGCAACGGGCTGACCTGGGAGCACTTCGACCTCAACCTGCACGACCCGGTGATCGGCAAGTATCTGGCGCTGCGGCAGGCGATGTTCACGGCGATCAACACCAAGGACATCATCGCCAAGACGGTCGGCCAGTTCGACCCGGCCGTGAAGCCGCTCGGCAACCACAACTTCGTTCCCGGGCAGGCCGGTTACAAGGACGTGGTCTCCGGTACCGGCCAGGGATCGGGTGACCTGACCAAGGCGAAGAAGTACCTCACGGACGCCAAGTTCACCGGTGTGGGTACCGCGTTGAAGACACCGGACGGCAAGGCCGTCGGACCCTTCAACTGCCGTTACACCACCGGCAATCAGATCCGGCAGAGCGAGTGCCAGATCCTGCAGAGCAACCTGGCCAGCCTCGGCATCAAGATCACCATCAAGCCGATCGGCGCCGCCGACCTCGGCACGGTCCTCGCCGGGCACCAGTACGACATCATCGTCTTCGCCTGGGTCGCACCGCCGTTCCCGAGCAGCGGCGCCCAGCAGAACTGGTTCACCGGCGGTGGCGGCAACTACGGCGGCTACAGCAACAAGACGGTCGACTCCCTGATCTCCCAGGCCATCGGTGAGACCGACGCGACGAAGGCCGCGGCGCTCCTCAACCAGGCCGACCAGATCATGGTGAACGACGCCTACGTCCTGCCGCTCTACCAGAAGCCGACGTTCCTCGCCGTGCAGTCGCGGTTCGTCAACATGCGGAACAACTCGTCGAACGTGGGCCCGGCCTACAACACCGGCACGTGGGGCCTGAAGAAGTAGTCCCACGGCTGACAGCTCCACCGGCACACCCGTCGAGCCCGGCCCCGCAGACACCGGGGGCCGGGCCCGGCCCGGACGGCTTCCACGACCCGCCGGCCTCCGAGAGAAGACCGCATGCTCGCCTACACCGTGCGTCGCATCCTCGTCTCCATCCCCGTCCTCATCGTCTCGACGTTCGTCGTGTTCCTCGTCGTCGTCAACTCCGGTGACCCGGTGGCGAATTTCGCCACCTCACGCCAACCCGCCCCCAGCAAAGCCGCGGTGGCGGCCTTCGCCCGGCACATCCACGCCAACCAGCCGGTCATGGAACGCTATTGGAACTGGATCACCGGCGTCCTGCACGGCGACTTCGGTCCCTCCGTGCAGGCCAACCTGAACATCGGCCACGACCTGTTCACCCGCTTCAAGGTGACCATCACCCTGGTCGCCGCGGCGATGATCCTCGCGCTGATCATGGCCGTGGTCTTCGGGGTGTTCAGCGCGATCCGCCAGTACTCCGCCGCCGACTACGCGATCACCTTCTTCGGCTTCCTGTTCCTCGCCATGCCCGTGTTCTGGTTCGCGGTGCTGCTCAAGCAGGCCGGGATCTGGTTCAACCAGAAGACCGGCAGCCAGTTCCTCGGCACCATCGGCGAGAAGTCGCCGTACCTCGAAGTCGACACCACCTGGAACCAGTTCACCGATCACGTCGGCCACCTCATCCTGCCCACCATCACCCTCGCCCTGGTCTCCTTCGCGTCCTGGACCCGCTACACCCGCGCCTCCATGCTGGAGGTCCTCAACAGCGACTACGTACGGCTCGCCCGCGCCAAGGGCCTCAGGCGCGGCAGGGTGATGACCCGGCACGCGCTGCGCACCGCCCTCATCCCGCTCGCCACCGTGACCGCGCTCGACATCGCGATCATCCTGGGCGGCGCGGTGATCACGGAGACGATCTTCCAGTGGCACGGCATGGGCGAGATGCTGGTCCAGGCGGCGACCACGCTCGACGTCTACCGCACCATGGCCTGGCTGCTGCTCTCCGCCGTCGTCGTCATCGGGTTCAACCTCATCGCCGATCTGCTCTACGCCGTACTCGACCCGAGGATCCGCTATGACTGACATCGAGGCACCGGGGTCCGCGGGCACGCAACTACCGCGCGGGGACCATGAGTTCACCGTACGACAGCGCACCCAGACCCAGCTGGTGCTGCGCCGCTTCGTGCGCCACCGGGCCGCGATGGTCAGCCTGGTCGTGTTCGTGCTGATCATCCTGTGGGCGTTCATCGGCCCGCATCTGTGGCACTACTCGTACCAGAAGTACACCGAGGACAACTCCAAACCCCCTTCCCTCAAGCACCCGTTCGGCACCGACTCCTCGGGCTACGACGGCTACGCACAAGTCATGCGCGGCACCCAGACCTCGCTGAAGATCGCCATCATGATCGCGCTCGGCTCCACGCTGCTCGGCGCGGTCTGGGGAGCCGTCGCCGGCTTCTACAAGGGCATCGTCGACGCGGTCATGATGCGCATCGCCGACCTGGTGCTGACGCTGCCGCTGTTCGCGATCGCGCTGGTCATCTCCTCCCGCACCGGCGGCTCCTGGTACTGGATCGCCATCGTGATCGCGGGCCTGACCTGGGCGTACGTGGCCCGGGTGGTGCGCTCCTCGGTGCTGTCGCTGCGCGAGAAGGAGTTCATCGAGGCGGCACGGGCGCTCGGGGCCTCGGACACCCGGATCATCTTCCGGCATCTGCTGCCGAACGCGCTGGGCCCGATCATCGTCAACGCGACGATCCTGGTGGCGACCGGCATCCTCACCGAGACCGCGCTCTCCTTCCTCGGCTTCGGTGTCCAACCCCCTGACACCTCCCTGGGGTTGCTGGTCTCCCAGGCGCAGACGGCGGTCGACACCCGGCCGTGGCTCTTCTACATCCCCGGCGCGTTCATCATCGCCATCGCGCTGACCATCAACTTCATCGGCGACGGACTGCGCGACGCCTTCGACCCCCGGCAGCAAAGGGTGCGACAGTGACGACCACGAGTCATGGAGTGCGGGAGGTCCCCGTGACGTCCGCCGTGCTCGAAGTCGAGGACCTCAGCGTGGAGTTCGCCACCGAGGACGGTCCGGTGCGGGCCGTGCGCGGCGTCGGCTACCGGCTCGACCGGGGCGAATCGCTGGGCATCGTAGGCGAGTCGGGGTCCGGGAAGTCGGTGACCGCCCTCGCCGTGATGGGGCTGCTGCCGACCGGCGCCAAGGTGCGCGGCTCGGTCCGCTTCGAGGGCACCGAACTGCTCGGGCTGTCCGACGCGCGCCTGTCCGACCTGCGCGGCAGCGGCATCGCGATGATCTTCCAGGACCCGATGACCTCCCTCAACCCCGTCTACAACGTGGGCTACCAGATCGCCGAGACCCTGCTCCGCCACAACCCCGAGATGAAACACAAGGACGCCCGCGCACGCGCGATCGAACTGCTCGGCACGGTCGGCATCCCCAGCCCCGAGCGGCGCGTCGACAGCTACCCGCACGAGATGTCGGGCGGTATGCGCCAGCGCGTCGTCATCGCCATCGCGATGGCCAACGACCCGGACGTGATCATCGCCGACGAGCCGACCACCGCCCTCGACGTCACCGTGCAGGCCCAGATCCTCGAAGCTCTGGAGACCGCCCGCGCCGAGACCGGAGCCGCGCTCGTCCTCATTACCCACGACCTCGGGGTGGTGGCCGGACACACCGACCGGGTCGCGGTCATGTACGCGGGTCGGATCGTGGAGACCGGCTCCGTCGAGGACATCTTCTACACCCCGCGCATGCCCTACACCCTGGGCCTGCTCGGCTCCCTGCCCCGCCTCGACCGCGAGGAGGAACGGCTCACCCCCATCACCGGATCACCGCCCAGCTTGCTCAACCTGCCACCGGGCTGCCCCTTCTCACCCCGCTGCCCCATGCGCCGGGACGTGTGCGACACGGACGAACCCGCGCTGCGCCGGGCCGGCGGCGACCTCCACCTCAGCGCCTGCCACTTCGCCGACGAACTCGTCGACACCGGTGCGGGCCAGGTCTTCGACGCCGTCGGCGCGGACACCGAGGCCCTGGCCCGCTTCGCGGAAGCGGCACCCGTCACGAACCCCGAGGAGGACGCCGTATGACCGCGCCCGCGCAGGCCGCCACCCCCCTGCCGCCGCTGCCCGGCCACGGCGGCACCGGCCAACCGGTCCTCCAGGTAAGGGACTTGGTCAAGCACTTCCCTGTCATGTCCAAGGGCGTCATCCGCCGCCGCGTCGGCGACGTGCACGCCGTGTGCGGAGTCTCCTTCGACCTCTACGAGAACGAGACCCTGGGCCTGGTGGGGGAGTCGGGCTCGGGCAAGACGACGATCTCCCGCACCGTTCTCGGCCTGGAACGGGCCACCTCGGGCCAGGTCCGCTACGGGGAACACGAACTCACCGAGCTGAGCAGACGTCAGATGCGGCCGCTGCGACGCGAGTTGCAGATCGTCTTCCAGGACCCGTACGCCTCGCTCGACCCGCGGATGACCGTCCATGAGATCGTCGCCGAGCCGCTGCGCATCCATGGCCGGTACGGGGCCGGAGCGGGCGGCGAGGTGAGCGAGCTCCTGCGCCTGGTAGGGCTCAACCCGGAGCACGGCAACCGCTTCGCCCACGAGTTCTCCGGTGGCCAGCGCCAACGCATAGGCATCGCCCGGGCGTTGGCCCTGCACCCCAAGGTGATCATCCTCGACGAGCCGGTGTCGGCGCTCGACGTGTCGATCCAGGCGGGTGTCCTCAACCTGCTGATGGACTTGCAGAGCGAACTCGGTCTGTCCTTCCTCTTCGTGGCCCACGACCTGTCGGTGATGCGGCACGTGGCAGGGCGGGTGGCCGTCATGTATCTCGGGCGGCTGGTCGAAATCGCTCCCGCCCGGCAGCTGTTCGCCCGTCCGGCGCACCCGTACACCCAGGCCCTGGTCTCCGCCATCCCGCTGCCCGACCCGCGCAAGGAACGCGCCCGGAAACGCATCACCATCCAGGGCGACGTCCCGAGCCCGGTCCGCCCGCCCAGCGGCTGCCGCTTCCGCACCCGCTGCCCCAAGTTCGCGAACCAACTCACCGACAGCGAGCGGACGTTGTGCGTCGAGGAGGCACCGGCGCTGGTGGACCGGGGTGGCGGCAACCCGGTCGCCTGTCACTACGCGGAGAGTGTGGAGTTGCTTTAGTCGAGGCCGAGTTCCTCGGCGGACGGGTACGGGGCCAGCCTGCTCTCGTCGCACAGACGGCGGTTGAACTCGCCCACCGTCGCGCCGAGTTGGGCGTATCGGGAGATGAGCTCGGCGGCGGCATCGGGGATCCCCTCGGGCCGCTTGCCGTCGGCGCACGCGCGGATGAAGTCCTGGCGCTCGTCCGGGCCGTAGCCGTACTGGTCCACGACGAGCCAGTGCACCAGGTAGGAGAAGGCGTACGCGCGGTCGTAGTGCCGGTGACGGTCGTAGAAGTCCCGTTCGTCCGCCGCGAGTCGGAAACGCGGGGTGAGGGCGAGGCCGTAGTCGGCGAGGTAGAGCTGGTGTCCGTCGGTCAGGATGTTTCTGAAGTGGACGTCGAAGTGCGTGAGTCGGTGCTCGCGGAGGAAGCCGGTGACGGCTTCGAGGCCGTGTTCCACGAGGGCGCAGGCGGTGTCGGGGTCGTCGGTGCGCAGCTGGTCGGCGAGCCAGTCGTGGAGCGTGTGCGGCAGGTGTTCCATGAACAGGGTCAGACTCGCGGACGCCGTGCGCAGCGCCTCGATGTGCTTGCGCCCGCCGCCCCAGTAGGCCACGTTCCGCTCCACGTCGGCGAGTTCCTCGGGCAGTGACTGCTCCGGGTCGGGCAGCACGCGCCAGTGGTGGAGGAACGGGAAGCCCGAAAAACGGCCGGAGAGGACCCAGTTGGTCGTCATCTCGTGGACGGCCAGCTCGCGCCAGACGCCGAAACCGGGGCTGGGGACCGCGCCGATGCCGTAGTGGCAGTAGGCGGGCGCTCCGAACACGTTGGCCGTGGACCGGACGTTCTCCGGCCGCCGCTCCACATACGTCAGGGGCATCCGCTTCACGAACACCCTTCTGCCGTCCACCTCGATCAGTGCCGAGCGACCGCCGACACTGGTGCCCAACGGAGCGCCCGCGTCGACCAGTTCCGCGAGCTCGTGGTCGGAGAGGAGGGCGAGGGAGGTGGCGATGTCACTGTGGGCGGCGATGCGCGCGGTGCGGGACATGCCACCATCCTCGGTCAGGCGGCGCCCAGCCGGACGGTCAGCGTCACGGTCACCTCGTCGTCCGCGCCGAGACCGCCCGGCTTGCGCACGGCGTTCTTGAGCGGCAGCAGATAGCCGCCGTCCTTGGGGAAGAGGGACGTGGTGAAGACCACGTCACCGATCCTGCCCTCCACCGGGATGACACCCCAGCCGTACGAGGCCAGGGCGGCGACCTCGCGGATGTCCGCCGACTCCTCGTCCGGCACGGGGACGAAGTAGTACGGCGAAGGCCCGCGCCACTCGATCACCCGGCCGGTGAAGACGAACTGCATGGCGTACCCCACCCCCCCTCGGCGTGCGCTCAGTTGGCCGCGTAGTTCTGCAGGAACAGCGCCTCCGCCACCGACAGCCGCTCCAACTCCTCAGGGGACACGCTCTCGTTGAGCGCGTGGATCTGGGCCTCCGGCTCGCTGAGGCCGATGAGGAGGATCTCCGCCTGCGGGTAGAGGGCCGCGAGGGTGTTGCACAGCGGGATGGAGCCGCCCTGGCCGGCGTACTGCATCTCCTCGCCGGGGTAGGCGACCGCCATCGCGTCGGCCATCGCCGTGTACGCCGGGCTGGTCGTGTCGGCGCTGAACGGCTGGCCCTGGCCGATCTGTTCGGTGCGGACGCGGGCGCCCCACGGGGTGTGGGCCTCCAGGTGGGCCTGGAGCAGCTTGGTCGCCTCGGCCGCGTCCGTGCCCGGCGGCACCCGCAGGCTGACCAGCGCGCGGGCGCCGGCCTGCACCGACGGGGTGGCGCCGACGACCGGCGGGCAGTCGATGCCGAGGACCGTGACGGCCGGGCGGGCCCAGATGCGGTCGGCGACCGCGTCGGAACCGATCAGCTCGACGCCGTCCAGCACCTTCGCGTCCTCGCGGAACTGCTCCTCGTCGTAGGCCAGCCCCTCCCAGTTCGCGTGGGCCGCGAGGCCGTCGACCGTCGTCGAGCCGTCCTTCGCGCGCAGCGAGTCCAGGACGCGGATCAGCGCGGCCAGCGCGTCGGGCGCGGCGCCGCCGAACTGGCCCGAGTGCAGGTTGCCTTCGAGGGTGTCGACCTGCACGCGCACCATGGTCATGCCGCGCAGGGTCGAGGTGACCGTGGGCAGACCGACGCGGAAGTTGCCTGTGTCGCCGATCACGATCGTGTCGGCGGTGAGGAGGTCGGGGTGGGCCTCCGCGTACCGCTCAAGTCCGCCGGTGCCCTGTTCCTCCGAGCCCTCGGCGATCACCTTGACGTGCACCGGGACGCCGCCGTTGGCCTTCAGGGCGCGCAGCGCGAGCAGGTGCATGATCACGCCGCCCTTGCAGTCGGCGGCACCGCGTCCGTACCAACGGCCGTCGCGCTCGGTCAGTTCGAACGGCGGGCTCGTCCAGCCGGCCTCGTCCAGCGGCGGCTGCACGTCGTAGTGGGCGTACAGGAGAACGGTCTTGGCGCCCTCCGGGCCGGGCAGGAAGCCGTAGACCGACTGGGTGCCGTCCGGGGTGTCGAGCAGGGCCACGTCCTGGAAACCCTCGGTGCGCAGCGCGTCGGCGACCCAGTTCGCGGCGCCCTCGCTCTCGCTCTTCGGGAACTGGTCGAAGTCAGCCACCGATCGAAAAGCCACGAGCTCGGTGAGCTCGGTCCGCGCCGTGGGCATCAGCGAGGCGACGGTCTCGGCGACCGGATGCGACGACATGGGCACGCTCCTTGTGGGTGCGACGTTGTACGAATGATGCCGTCGATCCTCCCACAGCGGTCTGTGGCGATGTCCGCCGTAGGATGCGGGGGACAGGTGCGGCAGCGGCTTGATCGGGAGCAGTAGACCATCGTGAGCAGCGAGAACTCTTCGGCGGACGACGAACAGCGGGTGTGGGACGTCGTCGTGGTGGGCGCGGGACCCGCGGGGGCTTCGGCCGCCTATGCGGCGGCGGTCGCGGGACGGCGCGTGCTGTTGCTGGAGAAAGCCGAGCTGCCCCGCTACAAGACATGCGGCGGCGGCATCATCGGACCCTCCCGCGACTCCCTCCCGCCCGGCTTCGAACTGCCGTTGAAGGACCGGGTGCACGCCATAACGTTCTCGAACAACGGGCGGTTCACGCGCACCCGCCGGTCCCGGCAGATGCTGTTCGGGCTGATCAACCGGCCCGAGTTCGACCAGCAGCTCGTCGAGCACGCCCAGAAGGCGGGCGCCGAGCTGCGTACGGGCGTCACAGTGACACGAGTCGAGCAGCACGGCTCCGCGGTCCCGGACCGGCGTACGGTCGCGGTCGTCCTCCAGGGCGGCGAGACGGTGCTCGCGCGGGCCGTCGTCGGCGCCGACGGCAGCGCCAGCCGCATAGGGGCGCACGTCGGGGTCAAGACCGACCAGGTGGACCTGGGCCTGGAGGCGGAGATCCCGGTGCCGGAGACGGTCGCCGAGGACTGGAAGGGCCGGGTGCTCATCGACTGGGGCCCCATGCCCGGGAGTTACGGCTGGGTCTTCCCCAAGGGCGACACGCTCACGGTCGGGGTGATCTCCGCGCGCGGTGAAGGCGCCGCCACCAAGCGGTACTTGGAGGACTTCATCGCCCGGCTCGGCCTCGCCGGCTTCGAACCGAGCATCTCCTCAGGGCACTTGACCCGCTGCCGGGCGGACGACTCGCCGCTCTCGCGCGGGCGCGTGCTGGTCTGCGGCGACGCGGCGGGACTCCTGGAGCCGTGGACCCGGGAGGGCATCTCGTTCGCGCTGCGGTCGGGGCGGCTCGCGGGGGAGTGGGCGGTGCGGATCGCCGAGGCGCACGACGCCGTGGACACCCGCCGCCAGGCGCTGAACTACGCGTTCGCGATCAAGGCGGGGCTCGGCGTCGAGATGAGCGTCGGCAAGAGCATGCTGGCGATCTTCGAGAAGCGCCCCGGTCTCTTCCACGCCGCCCTCACCGGCTTCCGGCCGGCCTGGAAGGCCTTCATGGACATCACCCGGGGCTCGACGACGCTCGGCGAACTCGTCCGCAGCCATCCGATGGCCCAGCGCGCGCTGACCGCGATGGACCGCAGGAACGCGGAGCCGGTGGAGCGCGTGGAGCCCGCGGAGCCCAAGGAGCCCAAGGAGCCTGCGGAGGGCGAGGTCAGCTCCTGACCGTGACGTGGAAGACGGGGTGGTCGGGGGCGATCCGGCGCAGCTCGTCGTCGGAGGAGTCCGGGCCGACTCCTCCGAAGAACACCCCGACTTCGGCCTTCCACCGCTTGAGGTAGGCGCGCAGCAGCGGCACCTTGTCGTCGCCGGTGACCTCGGTCGCGGTGAACGCGTCCACCTTCTTGCCGAGCCGCAGCTCGCCGCCGCCCGCCGCGCGCATGTTGTGCGTCCACTGGACGTGCCCGCGCGGGGCGACGAGGTACTGCTGGCCGTCCACCGTCAGCAGGTTCACCGGGGTGGTCCGCCACTCGCCGCTCTTCCGGCCGCGGACCGCCAGCACGCGTGAACCCCAGACGCTCAGACCTCGGCGGGTGAACCAGGCGACGGCGCGGTTGAAGACGTTCACGGTGAACCAGCCGGGCTTCTGGACGTGCGTGCTCATGGTGACTCCCAGGGTGAAGAGGAGGGGCGGGGAGGAAGCAGGGTGATGAGAACGGTGCTCGCTTTTGTGAGCACTGCTCTCGGTCTCGGGAACAGTCTGCACCGGTGTGGCGATCCAATGCAAGAGCGGTGCTCTCTTTTTTGTTCGCCGCTCTTGTTTGTGTGCGGTGCTCTGATTCCGTGCCACACTGGGCCGTATGAGCACCACACAAGGCGCCCGCGCCCGAGCCAGGATCGAGGTCACCGCGGCCATCAAGGACGAGGCGCGCAGACAGCTCGCCGCGGAGGGGGCGTCGAAGCTGTCGCTGCGGGCCGTGGCGCGTGAGCTGGGCATGGTGTCCTCCGCGCTGTACCGGTATTTCCCCAGCCGCGACGACTTGCTGACCGCTCTCATCATCGACGCGTACGACTCCCTCGGCGAGGCTGCGGAAGCGGCTCATTCCGGGGTGGTGGATGAGGGTCCGTCGCGGCGGTGGGTCGCTGTCTGCGAGGCGGTGCGGGAGTGGGCGCTCGCGCATCCGCATGAGTACGCGTTGATCTACGGGTCGCCGGTTCCGGGGTATGTCGCTCCCGAGACCACCGTGCCGTCTGCCGCGCGGGTTGCCCTGCTGTTTATCGGGATCGCGCGGGATGCGCACGAGGCTGGGACCCTGACCGAACCTCCGCTGCCGGCCGACCTCCGCCCCGAGGCGGAGCGTATGGTCGGGGACTTTGCCGGTGATCTTCCGGCCGGGGTGGCTGTGGCTCTCGTGAGCGCGTGGGCTGAGCTGTACGGGTTGGTCAGCTTTGAACTCTTCGGTCAGTTCCGGCGGGTGGTGGAGGAGCGGGAGGTGTTTTTTCGGTACGCGGTACGGCGGCTTGCGCTCGGGGTGGGGCTTGCGGAGGTGTGAGTGCTCCGATGGGTGCGTTGTCTTTTGTCTGCGGGTCCGTCGTGGCTGGTCGCGCAGTTCCCCGCGCCCCTTTTGGGGCGCTGTACTTCCCGGGGAGTATGGGTGATCGCTCCGTTCGGCTGACGTCGTCGGTGTCGGTCGGCGTCTAGCGTGACAGGTATGGACGAGGAGCGGGTACGCGGCGGGGGACCGCCTCAGTGGTGGGGCGGGGCTGCGGCGGCGACGCGGTGGCCGTGGCGCTCCACGGTGCTGGTCACCGTGTTCGTGTTGGGCGGCAGCAACTTCGCCTCGCACAGCCAGCCCGATCGCGTTCATCTCGATCTCTTCGGGCGCGTGCTGCTCATCGCCGGATCGGCGGTGCTCCTGTGGCGGCACCGGTACCCCGTGTGGGTGGCCTTCGGCACGGTGTTGGCGACCGTGCTCTACGTCGGCGCCGGGTATCCGTACGGCCCGGTCTTCGTGACCGTCGCCCTCGGGTGTTTCAGCGCGGTCGTCGCCGGGCGGCGCTGGGCCGCCTGGAGCGCGCTCGGGGTGTTGTGGGCGGCGCATCTGCTGATCTCGCACTGGCTGTACCGCTGGCTGCCCCCGCAGCACGACCACGCGATGCCGTGGGGCGGTGAAGTGGTCGTCGCCACCTGGGTGGTGGCCATCGCCGCGGTCTCCGAACTGGCCCGCACCCGCCGCGACCAGTGGGCCCGGGAGCGGGCCGAGCGTGCCCAGGCGGCCCGGCGCCGCGCCGACGAGGAGCGGCTGAGGATGGCCCGCGAACTGCACGACGTCCTCGCGCACAGCATCTCCGTCATCAACGTCCAGGCGGGTGTCGGCCTCGCCCTCCTCGACTCCGACCCCGAGCAGGCCCGCACGGCGCTGACCACCATCAAGGCCGCCAGCAAGGAGGCGCTCGGCGAGGTCCGCCAGGTCCTGGACTCCCTGCGCACCCCGGGCGACGCCCCGCGAGCCCCGGCCCCCGGCCTCGACCGGCTGCCCGAACTGGTGCAGCAGGCGGCGAGCGCGGGCCTGACCGTCGCGGTCGACGGAACACCGCCCCGCCTCCCGCCCAACACCGACCTCGCCGCCTTCCGCGTCATCCAGGAGGCGCTCACCAATGTCGTACGGCACTCCGGCTCGCGGCACGCGCGCGTGCACATCGGTCATGAAGGCGGTGTGCTACGGCTGCGCGTCGACGACGACGGGCCCGCGACCGGCGCGGACGCCGGGGGCAGCGGGAACGGGCTGGCCGGAATGCGGGAACGGGCTGCCGCGCTCGGTGGCACGATCGAGGCGGGCGCCCGCCCGGACGGCGGCTTCAGGGTGCTCGCCGTACTGCCGTTGAAGGTCACGCCGAAGGAGGACGACCGGTGATCCGCGTACTGCTCGCCGACGACCAGGCCCTGGTCCGGGCCGGATTCAAGGCGCTGCTGGACGCGCAGCCCGACATCGAGGTGGCCGGCGAGGCGTCCGACGGCGAGGAAGCGGTGCGCGCGGTGGGCGAACTGCGCCCCGACGTCGTCCTGATGGACATCCGCATGCCGCTGCTCGACGGCCTGGCCGCGACCCGCCGGATCACCGGGGACGGTGATCTGAAGGACGTGAAGGTGGTCATGCTGACGACCTTCGAACTCGACGAGTACGTCTTCGAGGCGATCCGCTCCGGTGCCTCCGGCTTCCTGGTCAAGGACACCGAACCGGACGAACTCCTGCGCGCGGTAAGGGCGGTGGTCGAGGGTGACGCGTTGCTGTCGCCGGGCGTGACCCGCCGCTTGATCGCCGAGTTCGCGGCCCGCTCCAAGGAACCCGCGACCGCCGACGCGCTCACCCAACTCACCGAGCGGGAACGGGAGGTGATGGCCCTCGTCGGCATCGGCCTCTCCAACGACGAGATCGCCCGCCGCCTCGTCGTCAGCCCCCTCACCGCGAAGACCCACGTCAGCCGCACGATGGTGAAGCTCGGCGCCAGGGACAGGGCCCAACTGGTCGTGCTGGCCTACGAGTCGGGGTTGGTACGCCCCGGCTGGCTGGGCTGACCCGCCCCCTGCCGGTACCGGTACAGCACGGTCGCCACCCGCACGAGGAACACGACCGGCGCGAGCACGAGCCCGCCGCGCAGCAGCAACGTCTCGACAGCACCCGGCAGTTCGAAGAGCAGCGCCGGCCCGGCGACCGCCCCGAACAGCACCGCCGCCACGAACGCCGCGCTGACCAGTGCATACCCGATCTCCACGGTCATCGCATCCCGCTCGGCCTGCGTCCGCCGTCCCCCGTACATA
The DNA here is from genome assembly GCF_033335955.1 of Streptomyces sp. N50. Lineage (GTDB taxonomy): Bacteria > Actinomycetota > Actinomycetes > Streptomycetales > Streptomycetaceae > Streptomyces. The sequence continues at coordinate 511,584 of NZ_CP137549.1, read as the reverse complement.
GTCATCCCGCGAGTCTCACACGCACACGCCCGACGGAGCAATCGGCTCCGCCGGGCGCAGAGGTGGGTGGCGTTTTCCCGGGGCGAGGCATCATGTTCCGGCCCACTCAGCCGCGCCCCAAAGGGGCGCGGGGAACTGCGCGACCAGCCACAACGGCCCCGCACCCGAAATCCGACCTGTCTAGTCGTTGACCACCACCCGCTCCGCCTCCGCCTCCGCCTCCGCCTCCGTCACCGTGGACTTGGCGACGACGATGGACTGTTGGCTACGCCGGGTACGCAACCCCGGCAACGTGATCAACAACCCGGCCAGCGCGATGAACGTCACCACGACCAGCCCGGGCCGGTAACTGTCGAGCACCGCCTGCGGGGTGGCGTGTGCCGGGGCGTGGGCGGTGACCACGGCGGTGACGACGGCCAGGAAGATCGCGCCGCCCACCTGCACCGAGGTGTTCAACAGCCCGGAGACCATGCCCTGTTCGTGGTCGTCGACCCCGTTCGTGGCCTGGATGTTCAGCGAGGGGAAGACCAGCGCGAAGGCCGCTCCGATCAGCAGCATCGACGGCAGGATCATCGACGCGTACCCGGGATCGACGCTGACCCGCAGGAACAGGGCGTACCCCACGACCATCAGCGCGAAGCCCACCACGATCAGCCGCTGCGTACCGAACCGGTCGACGATCGCCCCCATCTTCGTCGAGGACGCCGCCACCAGCGCACCGGCTGGCAGGAAGGCGAGCGCCGTGTGCAGGGCCGACCAGCCGAGCAGTTGCTGCATGTACAGCGTGACCAGGAACTGGAACCCGACATACGACCCGAAGAGCGCCATCGCACCGAGCTGTGCCCGGATCTGGTTCCCGGACCTCAGCACCCCGAGCCGGATCAACGGCCCCGCGGAGCGCCGCTCGACATACACGAAGACGGTCAGCATGGCGGCAACCGCCAGGAAGGACAGGAGAGTTCGGGCCGACGCCCAGCCGACCTCCGGTGCCTGTACGACGGTGAAGACCAGGAGCAGCATCGACGCGGTGCCGAGGACCGCGCCCGGGACGTCGTAGCCGTTGTGGTCCTTCTCGCGTTCGCTGCGCGGCAGCAGCTTCAGGCCGGCGAGCAGGGCCAGCAGCGCGATCGGCGCGGGGAGCAGCATGGTGAGGCGCCAACTGGCCTCCGTGAGCAGGCCGGAGAGGACCAGGCCCATCGAGAAACCGGTGGCGGCGCAGGTGGTGTAGATGGACAGGGCGCGGTTGCGCAGCGGGCCCTCGGCGAAGGTCGTCGTGATGATCGACAGGCCGGCCGGTGCGGTGAAGGCCGCGCTGAGGCCCTTGATGAAGCGGCTGGCGATCAGCAGCGGGCCCGAGTCGACGAGCCCGCCGAGCAGCGAGGCGACCGCGAAGACACCCAGGGCGACCAGGAAGACCTGGCGCCGGCCGAGCAGGTCGGCGGTCCGGCCGCCGAGGAGGAGCAGGCCGCCGTAGCCAAGGATGTAGCCGCTGACGATCCATTGGAGCGTCGAGGTGGAGAGGTCGAGTTCGGAGCCGATGGAGGGCAGGGCGACGCCGACCATCGACACGTCGAGCGCGTCCAGGAACATCGCGGCGCAGAGCACCAGCAGGGTGCCCCACAGCCGTGGGGTCCAGCGGACCGCCGAGGACGGGGCCGCGGGAGGGGAGAGCGGAGAGGTCATGCCGCAGACAATACATGCGCATGCATCGAATGCGAACGCATTTAATTCCGATGCAACAAACTCGTTTCTCTGCTACGGTGCGCTGTCATGGCGGCGAAGAAGGCCGAGCAGGCGCTCGTGGACCAGTGGCGGGAGATGCTGGCGCTGCATGCCCGCACCCAGTGCGAACTCGACCGTGCTCTGCATCAACACGGCCTGTGCGGAAGCGACTTCGAGGTTCTGGACGTCCTGTCCGCCGAGGCCTGCGCGTTCCGCGTCCAGGAGATCTCCGAACGGGTTCATCTGAGCCAGAGCGCTCTGTCCCGGCTGATCGCCCGGCTGGAGAAGGACGGTCTGGTCGAGCGGGGCATGTGTGCGGAGGATCGGCGGGGTGTCCGGGTGACCCTCACGGACAAGGGCCGCGCGCTGCACGGTGAGGTACTCCCGTTGCAGCGCGCGGTGTTGACGAAGATGCTGACCGGCTGACGTTTCGTCAATTCCGGATCCGTCAGCTCCAGGTGACCGCTGACTTCTCCCGCCACAGCGCGGCGACCGACACGTCACCGGTCACGCTCGGGAACGGTCCCCGGTTCCACAGCGCCCGGTACAACTCCCCGGCGGGACCGGCCAGTTCGCAGTCGGCGCCCCCGGTGCCGTCCCGCTCGGCGGCGGGCGGTTCCTGGGACAGCCGTACGGTCCACACGGCGTCGTCCGCGTCCGTCGCCCGCACCCGCAGCACCCGGGGTTCCTCGCTGCGGACCCGGCTCTTGCGGCGACCGTGGAAGCCGCGCAGCAACTCGTCGATGCCGTCGGCCGCGAAGTCCGGTGCGATCGTGCTGGCAATTCCGCCGCGCGCCGCCTCGGCGTCCATCCGGTGCACGGTCGTCTCGTGCGCCTGCCGCCGCGCCCAGAACGCGAGCGGCGACGGCGCCGCGAAGAACTGCCAGCACTCCACGTCGGGCGGGGCGGCGGAGAGGGTGTCCACGAGGGAGCGGTGCCCCTCCCGGAACCAGGCCACCAACTCGGCGCCGTCCAGGTCGGGGAGGCCGCCGTCGGGGTGGTACCCGGTGTGACCCTCGGCGACGAACGCGGTCGCCCAGCGATGCACCATCCCCGTGTGCCGCAGCAGATCCCGCACCTGCCACCCCGGACAGGGCGGCACCTCGGCGCCGACGCCCGCCTCCTCGGCGGCCGAGGCCAGCAGGCCGCCCTCCCGGTCCAGGGTGCTCACGAACGCATCGGTATCCATGCGGCCGAGTGTGCCGTAGGAAGTGCGACCGAGGGGGCGGGTGGCGCGTACGTCAGCCGGAGGCGAGTGCCTTGCGCAGGACGGTGACCGCCATCGTGATCGCGGCCTCGGCGGCGTGCGTCCCGCGCAGGGCGTTCAGCATCACGAAGTCGTGGATGATCCCCTGGAAGCGGACGGCGGTGACGGGGACCCCGGCCTCGCGGAGCTTGTCGGCGTAGGCCTCGCCCTCGTCGCGGAGGACGTCGGCCTCGCCGGTGATGACCAACGCCGGGGCAGGCCGGTGAGTTGCTCGGTGGTGGCGCGGAGCGGGGAGGCCGTGATCCGGGCGCGCTCCGCCTCTTCGGTCGTGTACTGGTCCCAGAACCACTGCATGCCGTCGCGGCGCAGGAAGTAGCCGGTGGCGAACTGGTCGTAGGAGGCGGTGTCGAAGTTCGCGTCGGTGACCGGGTAGAACAACACCTGCTGGACGAGGGGGACATCGCCCCGCTCCTTGGCCATCAGGGTCAGCGCGGCCGTCATGTTGCCGCCCACGGAGTCGCCGGCCACCGCGATGCGGGCCGGGTCGAGATCCTTCGAAGTGCCTTGTTCCACGACCCACTTGGCGACGGTGTAGTTCTGCTCGATGGCGACCGGGTAGCGGGCCTCGGGGGAGAGGTCGTACTCCGGGAAGACCACGGCGGCGTTCGCGCCCACGGCGAGTTCGCGCACCAGGCGGTCGTGGGTGTGGGCGTTGCCGAAGACCCAGCCGGCGCCGTGGATGTAGAGGATCACCGGCAGGGGTCCGGAGGCGCCCTCGGGCTTCACGATCCGGGTCCGGACGCTGCCCGTCGGGCCGCCGGAGACAGTGATCCACTCCTCGTCGACGGCGGGCTTCGCGATGTCGCCGGACTGGACCTCGTCGACCGCCTTGCGGCCCTCCGCCGGGGCGAGGTCGAAGAGGTACGGCGGGTTCGCGGTCGCCTCGGCGAAGGCCTGGGCGGCGGGTTCGAGGACGGGGCGGGGTGCGGTGCTGTCGGTCATGGCGATCTCCTCGGATCGGGTGCCGCGGGTGGGGTCCGGCGGGGCCTTGGCCGGTGGTGCGGCACAGGGATGACAGTAGCGCGCGATTAAGTCGTGCACAACTAAAGCGTCCTCGATAGAATCGACCGGACTTGAACGATAAGGTGGTGATTGCCCGGAAGGGCGCCGTGGACGCCACAGACGCAGGAGCGAGGAGCCGCACCATGAGCCCAGCCGCCGCGGTACCGGCCGAGGGATCGCTGCTCCTCGACGACCAGTTGTGCTTCGCGCTGTACGCGGCGTCCCGTGCGGTGACCGCCCGCTACCGGCCGCTGCTGGAAGAACTGGGTCTGACCTACCCGCAGTACCTCGTCATGCTCGTCCTCTGGGAGCAGGACTCGATCTCCGTACGGGACCTGGGCACCGCCCTCCAGCTGGAGTCCAGCACGCTCTCCCCGCTCCTGAAGCGGCTGGAGGCGAGCGGTCTGCTGCTCCGCGAACGCCGGCGGGACGACGAGCGCTCGGTCGCCATCCGGCTCACCGGCACCGGGGAGCGGATGCGCGAGCAGGCCGCCGCCGTGCCCCTCGCCATCGGCGACGCGATGGGCCTGACCCCCGCTCAGGACGCCCTGGCCAAGCAGCTCCTGCGGCTGATCACCGCCAACGTCGCCGCCGTCTGAACCACCCGCCACCTGCGCGTCTCCGCCTCTCGGGGCGGGGTGTCGTCGCCGCTGTTCACCTTAGCTTGCAGGCCCAACGGCATCTCCTGGACCGGGTCCCCGTATACGGTCCGAAGCGATTTCCCGAAAGGAAATGGCTTATGTCAATGGAGATTCGAGCCGATCAAGCGTGAGGTGCCATGCCGACCCAGGTGTCCGAAGTCTCACCTCCGGCCCCACAGCCGGACAGTCCGTCCCGGAACGCCACCGCCACCATCGTCCTGGCCTGCGTGGGAGTCTTCGTCTCCTACCTGCCGGTCGTCGGGGTGTCGGTCGCGCTGCCGGTGATCCAGCAGGCGCTCGACGCGTCCACCACCGGGCTCCAGTGGATCACCGACGCGTTCATCCTGCCGACCGCCGCACTGCTCCTGACCTGCGGTGTCATCGGTGACCTCTACGGCCGCAAGAAGATGTACCTGATCGGCCTGACGCTGTCCTGTCTCGGCTGTCTCGTCGCCCTGACCGGCCACAGCGTCGTCCAGGTCTGCGTCGGCCAGGCGCTCACCGGCGTGGGCACCGCCGCCCTGCTGCCCGCGACCCTCGGCCTGATCAGCCACGTCTGCCCCGACCACCGCAAACGGACCGCCGCGATAGCCCTGTGGACGGCCGCCCTCGGCCTGGGCCTGACCCTGGGCCCGCTCTTCAACGGGCTGATCGTGGAGCACGCGAGCTGGCGCTGGATCTTCCTGCCCACCCTGGCCATCGGCGCCGTCACGGTCCTGATCGGCGCCTTCGCCCTGACCGACTCCCGCTCGGACCGCGAACGCCACCTCGACATCCCCGGCCAACTCCTCGCGATCGTCGCCATCACCGCCGTCGTCTACGGCGTCATCGAGGGCGGCGGCGCCCCGGGCTGGGGTTCGGCCGAGGTCGTCACCGCGTTCGTCGTGGCGGTGCTCGCCCTGCCGGCCTTCGTCCTGGTCGAACTGCGGTCGCGCTGCCCGATGCTGGACATGCGGCTGTTCAAGTCCCCGGCGTTCTCCGGGGCCGCGTTCGTCATGGCGCTCACCCTGTTCGCCCAGGTCGGTCTGGTCTTCTCGCTCAGCGAGTACTTCGGACTCGTCCATCACGCCTCGACGTGGGACATCGGGCTGCGCCTGATCGCGCTCAACGGCTTCACCGTCGTCCTCGGTCCCGTCGTCGGCCGGCTGATGCACCGGTTCTCGCCCGGTCTCGTGCTGGTGACCGGCCTGCTCGTCGGCGGCATCGGGGCGCTCCTGGTCAGTCTCTTCGACGCGGCCACCGGTACCGGTGAAGCGGCCCTGGTCATCGCGGTGTTGGGGATCGGCATCGCGCTGGCGATGGCTCCGATCACCACCATCGCCATGAACAGCCTGCCGCGCCGCCTGGGCAGCACCGCCGGTGCCGCCAACAGCGCCCTCCGCCAGATCGGCAGCGCCCTGGGCCCCGCCATCTTCGGCGTCGTCCTCACCCACCGCACCCTCGGCACCCTGCCCGGACACGTCGCCGCGTCCGGCCTGGACCCGGCCGACCAGGGCCAGGTCATCGGCATGGTCAACGGCGCCGGCATCCAGGCGGGAGCCTTCCTGCACCTGAACACCGGCGAGGCGACGGGCCAGGCGCTGGCCGCCTACGGAGCGAGCTTCACGGACGCGCTGCACACCTGCGCCCTCGTCGGCGGCATCGGCATGCTGGTGGCCGCGGCCGTCGCCCTCCTCACGATCGGCATCCGCGCACGGGCGCCGCACGGTGAGGAGGAGGCCGCGGCGGCGACACATCCGGCCGCCGGAGCGGCGACGCTCGGCGAGACCGCCTGACCACCAACACCCGCTGTTCCAGGGGTGGTTGCCCTTCGGTCGCGACGCCGAAGGACGGCCACCCCTGCGGTACGTCCTCCAGCGGTCAGCCGGGCGTGCCGTCGTTCTCCACCGCGGGGGCGAGGAGATGACACAGCGAGTCGGCCAGCAGCTCCAGCGGGTCGGCGGTCTCCAACGGCCATTCCACGGCGATCCAGGCAGCGAAGAACGACTCGGTCTGCAGTACGGCCATCAGCGCGCGCTGGCGAGCCTCCGCCGGGTCGACGCCCTGCCACCGCTCCGGCGGAGCGACCAGCATCGCGACATACCGCTCGTGCGCCTCGACGTACTGCACCCGGCCCTCACCCAGACTCCGGAGCGCCGCCGGGGCCGCCGCGTTGGCGACGCGGCGGAGGGGCGCCATCTCGCGCCAGCGGTCCGCGGCATCGTCCAGCCAGGTGCGGATGCCGGCCCGGGTCCAGCGCGGCAGCGCGGCGAGGTCGGCGTAGGCCTCGCCCATCACGCCGTAGACACGCTCCACCAGCGCGTCGACGATCTCGGCCTTTCCGGGGAAGTGGGCGTAGACCGTGGCCCGTGTCACCCCCGCCGCCTGCGCGATGTCCTCCATCCGCGCGTCGAGGAACGGCTTCTCGGTGAACACCTCGACGGCAGCGTCGAGCAGTCGGCGGTGGGTGAGGAGCTTCTGCTCTTCGCGCAGGTTCTTGCGGGGCGGCGTCGGCTCGATTCGCCCAGTGTCCGGCATGGGGCGACTGTACGCCGCGTGCGGTGCGACCTGCGGCTCGGTGGTTCCGGCCGGACACCACGTCCAGGGGAAAGGGCTGTGCGCCGACGCGAAAGACGGCTTCGTCCGGCCTTGGCAGAGTCTGGACCGCACCGGCCTTTCTGACGGAGACGCAGTGTTCCGCCCGGTGCTCACGAACGCCGAGAGGACGGAACGGACATGCCAGGGACGGACACGACCGCCTACGCGATGGGCAACACCTCTGGGGAGGCGGTCCGGCTGGACGTGCAGGACGCGCTGTACGCGGGGTGTACCGAATACCTCTTGAGGGCCGCCGGCCTACGGGAGGGAATGCGCGTCCTGGACGTCGGCTGCGGCACGGGCGGAGTCTCCCTCGCGGCCGCGCGCATCGTCGGCCCGGACGGTCATGTCGTCGGCGTGGACATGAATCCCGAGGTGTTGGAGGTCGCGCGCGGGAACGCCGCCGCGGCCGACATCCGGAACGTGAGTTTCGAGCGCCATGTGCTGCCCGATGTCCAACTCCCGGAGCCTGTCGACGCGTTGGTGGGCCGACTGATCCTGATGCATCTCGCCGACCCGGCAGCCGTGGTGAAGGAGCTGACCGGGCTGGTACGTCCCGGCGGGCTCGTGACGTTCCAGGAGATCAACATCTCGCGGGCGCGGGCCATCCCCGACGTGCCGCTGGTGACGCGGTGCCGGGAGTGGATCTGCGCGGGGCAGCGTGAGGCGGGCAGCGACCCCGACATGGGTGAACGACTGGCACAGGTGCTGCGATCCGCCGGGCTGGCCGATCCCGCCGTCGCCGTCGCCGTGCCGACCGGAGACGCGGACTCGGCGGCGATGACTCTCGTCGCCGAGACCGTGCGCAGTCTCCTGCCGCTGATCGAGCGCAGCGGTGCCGCCGACGGTGAGGAAGTGGACGTAGAGACTCTGCGCGGACGGCTGTCGGACGCGTGCGCGGAGGTGCGGGCGACGCTGTACCTGTCGGAGCTGGTCGCCGCGTGGGGGCGGCTGAACTGAGCGGAGGGGGCGGACCTCCGACCTCGTCTCAGCTCGACTCGGACCAGTCGGCGTACCGGATGCGGCGCAGGTCGAGGACCTCGCCGACGGTGCTCCACTCGTCCTTGCCCAGGCGGGCCAAGGGGCGCAGCCGGGTGATCTCCGGGTGGCCGTCGTGGAGGACGGTCTCGTCGATCGCGAGGTGCACCACGCGTCCGAAGACCACGGTGGAGTTGCCGAGTCCGAGCGTGCTGTGCAGTTCGCACTCCAGCGCCACGGGGGAACGGGCGACGCGCGGTGCCTTCACCCGCGCGCTCGCCTCGCGCTCCACGCCCACGGCGTCGAACTCGCTGACTCCTTCCGGGAAGTCCGTGGCGGTCTTGTTCACCTCGTCGATCAGCGACTCCGGGGCGAGATTGACCACGAACTGCCCGGTGGCCTCGACATTGCGCAGCGAGTCCTTACGGCCGACCGAGGTGAACTGCACGATGGGCGGCGCGACCGACGAGACCGTGAAGAAGGAGTGCGGAGCGAGATTGTCGGTCCCCTCGGCCGAGACCGTCGAGACCCAGGCGATGGGACGTGGCACGACGGTCGAGGTGAGCAGGCGATAGACCGCCATCGGATCCATCTGGGCCGGGTTGTATTCAGTGCGCATACCAGCGATATATCAGATGCCCACGAGGCACCGCGCTGCCGTCCCGGCGGTTCCGGCTGGACAGCACGTCCACGGGAAAGGATGGTGCGCCGACGCGAAAAAGGCAGCGCCCGGACGGTCGTACGCGGGCCGCGCACACCGCCTGGTGGCGAACGGTGGTCTACGACTCCCGGTACCACCGCTCGTTGGCGGTGCCGCCGGCCCAGGGCCAGGCGAGGACGTCGTGGTGCGCGGTGCCGCCGCTGTAGTCCTGGTTCAGGTACTGCCCGCTCTTGACGTTCTGGAGATAGAACACGGTCCTGGCCGTGTTCGCGTAGAGGTACCACTTCTCGTTGTCCGCCGAGCTGTCACAGGGCCAGGCGAGGACGTCGTGGTGTGCGGTCCCTCCGCTGTAGTCCTGGTTCAGGCACTGGCCGCTCTTGTAGTTCTCCAGAATCCACTGAGCGCTGTTGTCGGAATCGCTGGAGAGCCACCACCACTGGTTGTCCGCAGCGGTGTCACAGGCCCACGCGAGGACGTCGTGGTGCGCGGTGCCGCCGCTGTAGTCCTGGTTGAGGCACTGGCCGCTCGCGGCGTTCTCCCAGTAGTACAGGCCGTCCACCACGTCGGCCGACACGTCGCCGTGCGTGACCAGGGTGAAGCCCGACGGAGCGGACGGGACCGCGCTCGCGCTCGGCGTCGCGAAGACCACCGCCGCGGCGGCCATGGCGGTCGCCATGGCGAGGACTCGTTTGAATACGGACATGGACATGTCCTTCTCCTTCTTTTGCGGAAGATCGGCTGGTGCGGAGCGAGGCGCGGGGCGGTCAGGCGGGGCAGGTCGCGTCCCGGTGGCCGCCGAGGTAGGTGGCGCGTTCGAGCGGCGTGAGGTCGCGGTGCACGGCGGCGCAGATCTTGGCGGTGGCCTGCTCCGGGTCGAGCAGGGTCACGCTCCACAGCCGAGCGGTCCCGTCGTCGGCGCGGGTGGCGAGGGTGCGGTCGTCGGAGGTGAATGCCACGGACGTCACGGGACCGACGTGGCCGGTCAATGCGGCCCGCAGCCTTCCCGTGGCCACGTCCCACAGGCGCGCGGTGCCGTCGTCGCTGCCGCTGGCCACGGTGCGGCCGTCGGCGCTGAACGCCACCGCCCGTACCTCGTCGCCGTGGCCGCTGAGGACGGCCTGCTGCTTCCCGGTGGCCGCGTCCCACAGACGTACGGTTCGGTCCGCGCCGCCGCTGGCGAGGGTCCGTCCGTCAGGGCTGAAGGTGAGCGCTCGGACGCCGTTGGTGTGGCCGGTGAGGGTGGCCCGGACGGCGCCGGTGGCGAGGTCCTGGAGCTCGATCGTGTTGTCGTACGAGCCGGTTGCGAGAGTGCGACCGTCCGGGCTGACGGCCACGGACCAGATGGCTTTGGTGTGCTGGGTGGTGAGGGTGTGTGCCTTGCCCGTGACCGTGTCCCACCGTCGCAGTTCGTTCACGCGGCTGTTGTGACGGACGATCAGGCTGCGGCCGTCCGGGGTGAAGGCGAGCGACATGACGGAGGCCGTGTCGCGCAGAACCAGGCGAGACCTCGCCGTGCGCACGTCCCACAACCGGACGGTCCAGTCGACGCCACCGGTGGCCAGAGTCCGGCCGTCCGGGCTGAAGGCCACCGACTCGACGGGTGCGGTGTGACCGACGAGGGTGGCCCTGAGAGCCCCGCCGGCCGTGTTCCGCAGGCGGACCTTCCCGTCGACTCCGCCGGTGGCCAGGGTGCGGCCGTCGGGGCTCAGGGTCGCCGACAGGATGGAACCGGGCGGGCTGCTGAAGGTCGTACGGGCCTCTCCGGTGTCCAGCTGCCACAGGCGGGCCGTGCGGTCGTCGCTGCCGGTGGCCAAGGTACGGCCGTCCGGACTGAAGGCCACCGCGTTCACTCCCTCTGTGTGCCCGGTGGTGATGAACCGGGTCTCGTCGGTGGCCAAGTTCGTCAGCCGCAGTGTCTTGTCGTTCCCAGTGGTGGCCAGGGTGCGGCCGTCCGGGCTGAAGGCCAGCGACCACTCCACGCCGGGGTGGTTGGAGAGCAGGACGCGGCCGGTACCGCTCCCGCCGTGGGGAGACAGCGCAGCCCGTACCTGCCAGGTCCGGACGGTGTAGCCGACGACACCGGCGAGGGTCTGACCGTCGGGGCTGAAGGCCAAGGGGTACACCTGGGCGCCGTTGCCGTGCAGGACGGCCCTGGGCCTGCCGGTCGCCGCGTCCCACAGCCGTGCGGTGCCGTCGTCGCCGCCGGTGGCGAGGAGATGGCCGTCGGGACTGAACGCCACCGACCAGACAGTGCCGGTGTGCCCCTTGAGCGTGGCGCGGGTCTTCCGCGAGGCCACGTCCCACAGGCTCACCTTCGTGACTGCGGCAGCGGCGATCGTACGGCCGTCGGAGCTGAATGCCACCGCCACCACCCGGCCGTGCGCGGTGAGTCTGCCGCGGGCCGTGCCCGTGGCCACGTCCCAGAGCTCAAGGCCGTGATCCCCGCCATCGGCCACCGTACGGCCGTCCGGACTGAAGGCCACCGACCGGACGGGTCCGGTGTGGCCGGCGAGTGTGACCCGCAGTGTGCCGGTAGCGGTGTCCCACAGCCGGACGGTCTCGTCGGTGCTCGCGGTGGCCAGAGTGCGCCCGTCCGGGCTGAACGCCACCGACCGCACCTTTCCGCCGACGTTCAGGCGGTGGCGCAGTGGCAGGGCGGCTGCCGTGTAGAGGCCGGTGACGGCCTCGGCGCTGCGGCCCGTGCGGTACGCCTGGACCGCGAGCAGTGAGGCGAGGTCGGGGTCGGTGTCCAGCAACGCCGCGGACTGCGCGGCGAGTTGCCGGGACAGCGCCATGTGCTGCGCGGTGACGGCACTCTGCCGTTGGACGAACGCCAGTCCGGCGGCGACGACCGCCAGCACGAGGAGGGCGGCCAGCGCCGCGATCAGAGCGCGCAGCCGGCGGGTCGTACGGGCTGCCACGAGCTCCTCCGCGTCCCGCGTCCGGAGGCTCGCGGTGAGGAACTCCCTTTCCGGCGGGGTGAGTTGGTCGGTACTGCGCGAGCCGGTGAAGGCTTCCTCGGCCGCGGTCAGCCGGGCCCCGCGGTACAGGGCGCCGGTGTCGTGGTCCAACTGCTCCCAGGCGGTGGCCGCTTCGGTGAGTGATCGGCGTCTGCGCAGCGACTCGCGGTCGCGGTCGATCCATTCGCGCAGTCGGGGCCATGCGGTGATCAGGGCCTCGTGGGCGAGGCCGACGGTGTCGTCGTCGAGGGTGATCAGCCGGGCCCGGGCCAGCCGGTCCAGGACCACGGCCGTGTCGCCGTCGCCGGCGCCGTCGAGTTCGGCGCGGTGGGCGGGACGGCTGGTGTCGTCGCTGTCCTCGCCGGGGGCGATCAGCCGCAGCATCACCTGGCGGGCGATCGTGGCCTCCTGCGGGGACAGGCTGCCGTAGAGGTCCTCGGCGGTCTGGGTGATCGCGCCCCTGACACCGCCGGCGGCCTCGTACCCCTTGAGGGTCAGCGTGCGGCCGCGGCGGCGGCGCCAGGTCTCCAGGAGCGCGTGGGACATCAGGGGGAGGCCGCCGGGCTGATCGGTGACGTCCGCGATGATCCGGTCGGCCAGGGCCCGTTCGACGCTCAGGCCGTCGGCTGTGGCGGGTTTCGCGATGGCGTCGCGCAGTTCGTCCGGGGTCATCGGGGCGACGAGCAGGCTCGCGCCGTGCAGAGCGGCCGCGAGACCGCGGTGTTCGCCGAGCCGGCCGTAGAGGTCGGCGCGTACGGCGATCACCACCCGCAGCCCGCCCGCGGCCCGGGAGCCCGCCAGCAGCCGGTCGAGGAAGCGGGCGCGCTCGGCGGGGTCCCGGCAGAGCGTGAACACCTCCTCGAACTGGTCCACGATCACCCACGTCTCCCCGCCCTCCGTGCCGGCGGCGGTGCCCTCGGCGGGGGTGAGCGCGCGGGCGTGGGTGCGCGCGGGGTGCTCGCCGGGGGTCAGGATGCGTACGGCCGTCGGGCGGGCTCCCGGCCAGGCGTCGCCGCGCAGGGCCGGGACCAGTCCGGCGCGCAGCAGGGACGACTTGCCGCTGCCCGAGGTGCCGACGACGGCCACGAAGCGGTTGTCCAGGGCCAACTCCGCGAGATCGGCGACCAGTTGGTCCCGGCCGAAGAAGCGGCCGCTGTCACCCGGTTCGAACCGTGACAGCCCCCGGTACGGCGGAGTGGCCCCCTCGCCGTCCTCGGCCGGCCGCCCGGCCTCCTCCTCGGCCGCCTGCCGCCAACGCCGCTCCCACTCACCGGGGTCCGCGCCACAGGCCTGTACGTAGGCGAGGACGACGGCCAAGGACGGGAGGCGTTCGCCGGCCGCCGACTCCGACAGCGTGGCCGCGGAGAACTCGACCCGGCCGGCCATGGCCCGGTAGGTGATCCCCCCTGCCTCACGCCGCAGTTGACGCAACTCGTACGCGAGCCGCTGCACCGGCCCGGCCTCCGGGTCCAGCGGACTCTCCGGACGCCCCATGCCATTCCCCCTCTACGCGACGCGACGACACCGTCCGTCCCCGCCGGATGTTCTGTTCGAACGGGGATTCCCGTTCCGTGGAGCGTCACCCGCGGAACCGCGGGCCCGTCGAGGGTCCCGCGCCCCTTCCCCAGGGGGCGCGGGACGGCCTCCCCCGCTGCACCGAGTCCACCGGCCAGACAGTTGATTGGCAGCCCTTTCGGAGTCGCTAATCAATAGGAACTCCCACATGGAAGCGATCCCGGTCAGCCAGGGCGGGGGAGCGGCCCTGTTTTCCCTCGCTATACGCCATGTATGGTGAGCCGATATCGCTATACGCGGTGTATAGCGAACGGGTCGCTTGGAGTCCGGCGTATGAGCACGGCAGTGAACGAGTCGAGTCCGTCGGACATAACCCCCGCGGCCCGCCGGAAGGTGCTGAAGGCGCTCAGCGGGCTGCTGCTCGCGCTGTTCGTCTCCACGCTCAGCAGTACGGTCGTCTCCAGCGCGCTGCCGAAGATCATCGGGGCGGTGCACGGGTCGCAGACGCAGTACACGTGGGTCGTCACCGCGACGCTGCTCACCACCACGGCGACGACGCCGATCTGGGGCAAGCTCGCCGACCTGTTCAGCAAGAAGACCCTCGTGCAGGTGTCCATCGGTGTCTTCGTGCTGGGCGCCGTGGCATCCGGGGTGAGCCAGACCGCGGGGCAGCTCATCGCCTCGCGGGCCGTGCAGGGTGTCGGCGTCGGCGGTGTGCAGGCCCTCGTCCAGATCACCCTCGCGGCGATGATCCCGCCGCGCGAACGCGGCCGCTACAGCGGCTACTTGAGCAGTGTCACGGCCACGTCGACCATCGGCGGGCCGCTGCTCGGCGGTGTCATCGTCGACACCTCGTGGCTGGGGTGGCGCTGGTGCTTCTTCATCGGCGTGCCGATCGCGGCCGTGGCGCTGTTCATGCTCCAGCGGACGCTGAACCTTCCCGTCCTCCGGCGCGAGAACGTCAGGATCGACTACCTGGGGGCGACGCTGATCGCCTCGGGTGTCAGCGTGCTGCTGGTGTGGGTGTCGTTCGTCGACAACTCCTTCGGCTGGGCCTCCTGGCAGACCGCGGTCATGGTGGCGGGCGGGCTGGTGCTGATCGGCGCGGCCGTGTGGGTGGAGTCGCGGGCCGCCGAACCCGTCGTACCGCTCGACATCGTGCGGCAGCGCACGACCGCGCTGGCGATCGTCGGCAGCCTCTCCGTCGGTACGGCCATGTTCGGTGCCGCGGTGTTCCTCAGCCAGTACTTCCAGCTCAGCCGCGGGCACAGCCCCACCGAGGCGGGCCTGCTGACGATCCCCATGATGGCCGGGATTCTCATCGCCTCCACGGTCGCGGGGCGGATGATCAGCCGGACCGGGAAGATCAAGCCGTTCATCATCACCGGCGCCGTCCTGCTCACGGTCGGATTCGCCGTGCTCGGCACGATCGACTCCAGAACGCCGATGCTCCTTCTCGCCGTGGCGATGCTGTGTGTCGGGATGGGCGTCGGCATGACGCTGCAGAACCTGGTGCTCGTCGTGCAGAACACCGTGCCGCTGAGGGACATCGGCGCGGCCAGCTCCACGGTGTCGTTCTTCCGCTCCCTCGGCGGCACGATCGGGGTCTCCGTCCTCGGCGCCGTACTGGCCCGGCACGTCCAGGACCAGATCGCGCACGGCCTCGCCTCGGCGGGACTGCGGACCACGGGCACCGCCACGGACATCGCCGCGCAGCCCGCCGCCGTACAGGAGATCATCCGGGTCGCCTACGGCGATGCCACCGCGCGGATCTTCCTCCTCTCCGCCGCGGCCGCCCTCCTCGCGGTGATCGCCGCGATCCTGCTCAAGCCGGTCAGCCTGCGCAGCAGCCTCGACCTGACCGAGAAGAGCGGGGGAGCGGCGGTTCCCGCTGAAGCGGGCTGACGGCGATGTTCCTCGGGAGCCCCTCTCAACCCGTCTACCTGGGTAAACTGTCGGGAACGTCAAGTGCCTTGAGGGGGAGCCGGGATGCCGCCGCACAGTCCTTCCGCGGCCGGGGCTCCGGACGAGGGCGAGGGTGACGAGCGGAGTGCGCCGCCCGTCCGGCAGGCGCTGTCGGACAGCGTGTACGAGCGCATCAAGGCGATGGTCATGGACCACGAGATCGCCCCGGGCGCCCGCGTCGGCATCGAAGCGCTCGCCCGCACTCTCAAGGTCTCGCCGACTCCCGTACGGGAGGCCCTCGCTCGACTGGAGTCCGACGGTCTGGTCGTGAAGCGGGCGCTCTCCGGATACCGCGCCACGCAGCTGCTCACCAGCCAGGGTCTCGACGAACTCTTCGAGATGCGGCTGCTGTTGGAGCCGAAGGCCGCCGCACTGGCCGCCGGCAACGCGACCGAGGCGCAACTCGACGGCCTTGAACGGATCGTCGAGGAGATGCAGGCCCACCCGAGCCCGAACGAACGGTACGCGTCCTACCGCGACTTCGCCGCCCTCGACCAGCGCTTCCACGAGGCGATCGGCCAGGCCGCGCACCGACCGCTGCTCGCGGACGCGGTGGAACGGCTCCACGCACATCTGCACATCTTCAGGCTCAGCAAGGTGGTTGGAGCCTGGGGCCCGACCGTCGCCGAGCACGAGCGGATCGTCCGCGCGGTGCTCCGCCGCAACCCCGAGCGGGCGGCGGAGGCGATGACGGAGCACCTGACGCGCAGCCTGGAGCGACAGATCGAGGACGGCGAGGAGCCCGCTTCCTGACCCCGCGCCGTGTGAACAGCCCTCGTGGCCAAGGGAGTTCAGATTGCCGTGCGCACCGTACGGTCGTGGATCAGACGGATGACCCGGCCGCTCATGCGGTCGTAGTCGCGGTCGTTGTCGACCTCGCCGCGGATGCGGTGGTCCGTCATGACGACGATGCGGTCGGCGAGGGTGACCATTTCGGCGAGGTCGCTGCTGATGAGGAGGATGGGGAGGCCGTCGCGGGCCAGGTCCCAGATCAGTTCATGGAAGGCGCGCTTGGTGCGGACGTCGACGCCCACCGTCGGTTCGTCGATGACGAGCAACTTGGTATCCGCGGCAAGCCACTTGGCGAGGCTGACCTTCTGCTGGTTCCCGCCCGAGAGCTCACCCGCGTTCTGCCCGAGCCCCGAGACACGGATGCCGAGGCGGTCGACGAGGTCCTGCGCGACGTCCCGCTCCTCGCGCGCCGACACGAACCCGAGCGCCTTGGCGAGCCGCTTCCACACCGTCACCGTGATGTTGCGGACGATGGGCTGCTCAAGGAAGACGCCCTCCTCCTTGCGGTTCTCGGTGACATACCCGATGCCGTACTCGTGCAGGGCCTGGCGGGGTGACGTGATGCGGACCGGGCTGCCGTGGACGCGGACCTCGCCGCCCGTGATGCGGTCCAGGCCGAGCACCGCCTTGACCAGTTCGCTGCGCCCGGCGCCGACCAAGCCGTACAGGCCGACGATCTCGCCGGGGCGGACCTCCAGGCTGATGTCACGGTGTCCGCCGGCGGTGGAGACCTTGTCCAGTACGAGAGTTGGGGTGGTGGTGGGATCGACTGTGCGGGGGCGCAGCTCCGTCGCCGCGTGGGCGCGGCCCACCATGAGGCCGACGATGTCGTCGTGGGTGTGGTCCGACAGGGGCGAGGACTCCAGGACCGACTTGCCGTCGCGCAGCACGGTGACCGTGTCGCAGACCTCGAAGACCTCCTCCAGCTTGTGGCTGACGAAGACGACACACGCGCCGCGGGCGGCCAGTCGCCGGATCACCTCGAAGAGGCGTTGCGTCTCCTGCGGGGAGAGGGACGCGGTCGGCTCGTCCAGCAGGAGCACCCGGCTCTCGGTGTAGAGGGCCTTGGCTATCTCCACCAACTGCTGCTGCGCCACGGAGAGTTCGCGTATCGGGCGCTGCGGGTCGAGGTCGACGCCGAGTTCCGCGAGGCAGGCCACGGCCGGTGCGGTCATGGCCTCGCGGTCGACCAGGCCGCGGTGGGAGGGCGGGTTCTGCAGGGTGATGTTCTCGGCCACCGAGAAGCCCGGGATCAGGTTGCGTTCCTGGTGGACGACACCGATGCCGGTGCGGGTCGCCTCCAACGGCGAGCGCAGATGGACCAGTTGGCCGTTCCAGGTGAGGCGGCCGCCGTCGGGGGAGTGGACGCCGGTGAGGACCTTGATGAGGGTCGACTTTCCGGCGCCGTTCTCACCGAGCAACGCGTGTACGGACCCGGCGGTCAGCCGTAGCCCCACGCCGTCCAGCGCCCGGACACCGGGGAACACCTTGACCAGGTCCTGGCATTCGAGAAGAACCGTGTCGCTCACTGGGCACCTCCGGTCTGGGGCAGGACGGCGCCGTCGGTCGTCGCGGACTTCTCCAGGCGGTTCTGGTGCAGTCGGCCCCCGGCGACCGTGCCGAGTACGACCAGGCCGATGAGGAGGTTCACCCAGCTCGGGTCCAGCGAGAACTGCGCTCGCGCGGCATCGATCAGCCGGGTCACGAAGGCCGCAAGGACCGTGCCCAGTACGGCAATTGAGCCGCCGGTGAGGGCCACGCCCCCGATGATCGGCGCGGCGAAGCTCGGCAGCAGCCAGTCGCCGCCGACACTGCGGTTGACGCCGGGCAGCGAGGCCGTGGCGGTCACGGCGGCCACGCCGATCAGCAGCCCGGACAGGGTGTGCGCGGCCACGATCTGCCGGTCGGTCGAGATGCCGGACAGCCGGGCCGCGAGCGGGTTGCCGCCCGCCGCGAGGAGCCGTCGGCCCGCGACCGTGCGGTACATGAACGCGGCCAGCAGCGCCGCCGCGACGAGCGCGGTGACGAAGACGAGCGGGATGTTCAGCGGCGCCGCCGTGCCGAAGTCGCGCAGCGTGCGGGAGTAGCCGTCGACGGTACGGGTGCCGGTGAGCCGGTACTGCGCCCCCAGGAGGATCGTCATCGTCGCGAGGGTGACGATGAACCCGTTGATCTGGGTGCCCACGATGGCGACACCGGTCGCCAGCCCGATGGCCGTGGCCGTCAACAGGCCCACGACCACGGCGAGTGGGGCGGGCACACCGTGGTCGGCCATGAGAACGCCCATCAGGCAGGCGGTGAATCCGCCCAACGCGCCTACGGCGAGGTTGAGTTGACCCACGCACAACGCCACCATCTGGGCCAGCCCGATGAGGATGGGCGTGGCCAGGTACTGGAGGAAGACCCGCACCGAGGGACCCTCGAAGAAGGAGCCCGACGAGGCGATGCCCAGCGCCACGTATCCCACCACGACCACGCACAGCAGCATCGCCGCCGTGGAACGGGAGAACCGGCGCAGCACCTCGCCGCCCCAACTCCCTTGACCCAGCGTCACGTTCAAGCGGTTCATGTGGAGCGCACCACCTTGCGATAGGACACCACCGTGCGGATCCGGTCGGCCGACAGGGCCAGCAGGAGGACACAGCCGAGATAGATGTTCAGGCTCTCCAGCCCGACGCCGAGCAGGTCGAGGCCCTTGCGGATCACCCCGACCAGCGCCGTGCCGAGCAGCGTGCCCAGCACCGACACCACCCCACCGGTGAGCAGGGTGCCGCCAAGTACCGCGCCCAGGAAGGACGGCAGCATGAAGTCGTCGCCGATGGAGGCACGGAACGTACCCGTCCCGGCCGCCGCCATGAACCCGGCGAGCGCCGCCAGCAGCCCGGACAGCGTGTGCGCGAGCAGGACCCGGCGCCCGGTGGGGATGCCGGACAACTCCGCGGCGGCCGGATTGGCGCCGGTGAGCAGCAGTTCCCGGCCGATGCGCGTACAGCCGTAGAGGAAACCGAGGGCGAGCATCGCGAGGACGGTGAACTGGGCTATCTGTGGGATGGCCGGCAGGCCGCAGACGGGGCCCGCGCAGATGTCGGCGAGGGAGTACGAGCGCAGGGCGTCGATTCCGGCGGGGTGGGTGGTGAAGGCGGCGTCGTCCGTGAGGGACGAGTAGAGGAGGGAGACCAGGCCGAGCAGGGCGAAGTCCATGGCCAGGGTGACGACGAAGGAGCTCACTCCGGTACGGGCGATCAGCCAGCCGGTGACCGCGCCGATCGCCGCCCCGGCGGCCAGGCACATCAACAGCCCGACCTGCATGGGGACGCCGAGACGGTCGTAGCCGAGGCCCGCGAACATCGCGCCGAAGGCGGCCATGCGGCCGACCGCGAGGTTCATGTGGCCCACGGACAGGGCCACCATCTGCGCGAGCGCGACGACGGTGAGGGTGGCGACGTCTCGGAAGAGCGGGAAGAGCACCAACTGCTGGTCCAGGAAGGCCGGTCGGAGCACGCCGAACAGCACGCTGAGGGCGATGACAAGGACCAGGAGGCCGAGTCGCTGGTTGACCCAGAACGGCATGCGGTGCGGTGCCGTCTTCTCCTCCGGGACCGTGTCCGGTGGGCTGATCGTCGTCATGCCACCCTCCGGTCGTCCAGCGCGTCCGGGTCCCAGTCGATGCCGATGCCCGGTGCGTCCGGGGCCACGGCCTTCCCGTCGCGGATGGTCAGTTCGGTGCGGGTGACCGCCCTCAACTGCGGGATGTACTCGACGTATTGGCCGTTCGGTACGGCGGCGGCGAGGCTCACGTGCAGCTCCATCAGGAAGTGCGGGCAGACCGCGACGTTGTGGCTCTCCGCGAGGTGCGCGACCTTCAGCCACGGCGTGATGCCACCGATCCGCGCGGCGTCGACCTGCACGACGGACGCAGCACCCGCCTCCAGGTAGGAGCGGAACTGCATGAGTGAGTACATGGATTCGCCTACTGCGACGGGGATTCGGGTCGCCGCCGCGAGCCGCGCGTGCCCGTTGATGTCGTCGGCGGGCAGCGGCTCCTCCAGCCAGTACGGGTCGTACGGCTCAAGGGCCGCCGCGAGCCGCAGGACGGAGGACGCCGTCTGGGACTGGTTGGCGTCGGTCATGATGTGGAGGGAGGGGCCGACGGCCTCGCGGACCGCGCGCAGGCGCTCCGCGTCCTCGGCGGGGTGCGGCCGGCCCACCTTGATCTTGACGCCCGCCCAGCCCGACTCCTGTGCGCGCAGGGCGCTTTTGACCAGTTCCTCGGCGCTCAGGTGCAGCCAGCCGCCCTCGGTGTCGTAGACCGGCACCTCCTGGCGGTGACCGCCGGCCAGCCGCCACAGCGGTTCGCCCGCGCGCTTGCACCGCACGTCCCACAGGGCGGTGTCGACGGCGGCGAGGGCGAGCGAGGTGATGGCCCCGGTGGTGGTGGACCGGGTCAGCGCGAATAGCCGCTGCCAGAGCGCCTCGACGTTACGCGCGTCCTGTCCGACGAGCACGGGCAGCAAGTGGTCGCGCAGCAGGGCGAGTACGGAGCTGCCGCCGGTGCCGATCGTGTAGGAGTAGCCGGTTCCCGCGAGGCCGTCGGCCGTCGCCAGGTCGACCAGGACCGTCTCCTGTTTGACGAACGACTGCACGGCGTCGGTGCGGTCCTGCTCGACGGCGATGTCGGCCAGCCTGGCGGTCGCGGCCGTGATGATGCTGCTGCTCATTCAGCGATTCCGGTTTCTGTCGGGGGAGTTGGCGATCGGCGAAGCCCGGCGGTCAGCGGTGGGCGGCCGTCAGGCGCAGGAGAGGATCTTGTCGGCGAACTGCTTCTTCAGCTCGGCGGTCTTCGCCTGCCGCGCCGTGTCGTAACCGGCGACGTTCGCCTTGGTGACGACGAACGAACCCGAGTCCACCTCCACGCCCGGGGAGCGCACCGTGCACTGCTTCGTCTGGAGCAGCGCCAGCGCCCAGACCCCGATCTCGGCCTGTCCGACCGGGTTCTGTACGACGGTGGCGGTGACCGTGCCCTGCCTGATGCCGCTGAGGATCTTGGCGTCGTCGTCGATGGCGATGACCTTCGCCTTGGAACCGGACGACTTGACGACGTCGGCCGCGGCGACGGCCGGGTTGTAGGCGGTCGCGACGATGCCCGTGATCTGACCGCCCTTCGCCGCCATCAGGTCGGACACCGCCTTCTGCGCGGTCTGCAGGTCCGTGTCGATGTCGGTGATGGTCTGGAGGAGCTTGACCTTGCCGCCCGACTCCTTCACGGCCTGGGCGACGCCCTTGATCCTCAACTGTGTGTTGGCGTCAACGTTGTTGCCGGTGAGGTGGACCAGGGTTCCCTTGCCGCCCATGGCCGCGATCGCCGCCCTCGCGGCTTTGTAGGCGGCGAGTTGGACGTCCGTGGAGAGACAGAAGTCGGCGTCGTCCTTGTCGCCCGCGGGGCACGAACCCAGCGAAGCCACCGGGAAACCCTGCGACTTGAGATCCGCGAAGGTCGAGTTGATGTCGGTGGGGGAGACGCCGAACACTCCGAACGCGTTGTAGCCGCGGGCCGCGAGCGTCGACAGCAGGTTGTTCTGCTTCTGCTGGTCCCACTCCGCCGTCTCGTCGAAGGCGACGGCTCCGAGACCGTACGTCTTCTTCGCGGCGGCGCCCGCGGTCTTCCAGGGCTGGAAGTACGGGTGGGCGCCGCCCGGCACGAGGGCGACCTTGGTCCCGGAGGCGTCCCCGAGTTCGGCGCCGCCACCGGTCCGGGCGGCCGGCGCGGCCTGACTGCCGGACTGCGCACCGGAGTTCTTGTAGGTACAGGCCGCTGTCCCCGTCGCCAGCAGGGCGACGGCGACAACTCCGGGCAGGACAGATCTGGTTGGGAAGCGCATGACCCACCCCTGCGGATTCAAGTAGGAATCAGATAGGAAATCGATGCGGTGATCGTGGGGGAGGGAGCCGGGCGCGTCAAGGCCTGCGGCATGAACTGGTCTGGTGGATAGGGTTTTTGTGACTCCGGCGGACCGTGCTCGCGTCCGCCGCTGGGATCGGCTGCGCGCGAAATCATATAGGAAATGCCTACGTGTCGGCCTGGCCGTAAAGGTACAGATCATTCCCGCGAGTCGAAGATCGCGGGCCCGGCAGCCCTCTAGGATGGCTGGCTTCAGCGTCCGCCGGCGCGCACGTCGTGGACGTACAACTCGCGGGCGTGCAGGGGCAGTTCACCGCAGGGAGATCGTGCATGGGTTCCGATGAGGTCTTAACCACGCCGCTGGACGGGCTGTCGGCCGGCCCCGTGGTGCCGCGGCTGGTGCTGGGCGCGCGGTTGCGTGAACTGCGGGAGGAGCGGCACATCGCCCGCGTGGTCGCCGGTGAGGCCATCCGCGCCTCCCGCTCCAAGATCAGCCGCCTGGAGGCCGGCCGCCACCGCTTCAAGCCGCGCGACGTGGCCGACCTGCTCACCCTCTACGGCCTCACGGACGAGGCCGAGCGCGCCACCCTGCTGGCCCTCGCCGAGGAGGCCAACTCCCCTGCCTGGTGGCAGCACTTCAACGATGTGGTGCCCACGTGGGCGCGGGCCTACCTCGGGGCCGAGCAGGCGGCGAGCCTGGTCCGCTGCTTCGAGGTCCAGCGCGTTCCCCACCTGCTGCAGACCCCGGACTACGCGCGGGCCTCCCTCCGGCTCACCCACGCGGGCGCCGGGCGGGCGGAACTCGACCGGCGGGTCAAGCTGCGGATGACACGGCAGCGGATTCTGCGCCGGCGGCCGGCGGCGCAGCTCTGGGCCGTGATCGACGAGGCGGCGCTGCGGCGTCCGGTGGGCGGAATCGGCACGATGCGGGCCCAGTTGAGGCATCTCATCGAGATCTGCCGGCTGCCGCAGGTCACCGTCCAGGTGATGCCGTTCCTCGCGGGCGGGCACGCGGGGGAGGCCGGTCCGGTGACCATCCTGCGGCTGCCCGGGGGCCGGCTGCCCGACATGGTCTACCTGGAGCAGCGGGTCACCGCCCTCTATCCCGACCGGCCGACCGAGATCGAGTGCTACTGGGACGTCATGAACCGGCTGGTGGTGGAGGCGGAATCGCCGGAGGAGACTCCGACGATCCTGCATCGCATCCTTCAGGAGACGTGATCCGTCAAAGGACGTGATCCTTCCAAGGACCTGAACTGCCGGGCGGGTTCTAGCGCTTGAGGGCGACACCGCCGTACTGGTGGACTTCCGCGGGCAGGCCCCAGGCGCTCTCGTCGGGGCGCCAGCGCGAGCAGGAGGCCACGCCCGGTTCGATCAGTTCCAGGCCCTCGAAGAAGCCCGCGATCTGCTCGGGGCTGCGCAGGATGTACGGGATCGAACCGCCCTCGTTGTACTGGCGGATGGCGTCGACGTAGGCCTCGCTGGTGTCGGTGCTGTCGTACTGCACGAGGTAGCTGCCGGCGGGCAGGGCGTCCACCAGGCGCCGTACGATCGCGCGCGCCTCGTCGTAGTCCTCGATGTGGCCCAGGATGCCCATCAGCATGAGGGCGACGGGCTTGTCGAAGTCCAGGGTCTTGGCGGCCTCGCGCACGATGGTGGCCGGGTCGCGGAGGTCGGCGTCGACGTAGTTGGTGACGCCCTCCGGGGAACTGGTGAGCAGCGCGCGGGCGTGGGCCAGCACCAGCGGGTCGTTGTCGACGTAGACGATGCGGCACTCGGGTGCCACGCGCTGGGCTATCTCATGGGTGTTGTCCACGCTGGGCAGTCCGGTGCCGATGTCCAGGAACTGCCGGATGCCCTCCTCGCCGGCCAGGTGACGGACGGCGCGGGCGAGGAAGTACCGGGCGGCGCGGGCGCCGGTCTCTATGCCGGGGAAGATCTCGCGGAACGCGTCACCGGCGAGGCGGTCCACCTCGTAGTTGTCCTTGCCGCCCAGCCAGTAGTTCCAGATCCGGGCCGACTGCGGCACCGTGGTGTCGAACCTGGCGAGCGGATCCTGCTCGGAGTTGTCTGCCGCTTCGGTCATGGACGCTCCTGTGCTTTACGGCGGTGAGAACCACGGAACCGTCGAAGATCGGCCGTGGACACCCACGTTATTACCCCGTGGCGCGGCTCATGCGCCTCGTCGGCCTCAACTGCCCTTACAGGCACGCTCGTTGGCTGGTTCGCTGCGCCCGGTGACGTGGAATCAGCCCTCTGCGGCGTGCCGGGTGAGGAATCCGATTCCGGCCGCGACGGCGGCGAGTACGGCCACGCTGGTGAGGGCGGCGGGGAGGGAGTACCAGTCGGCCATGAAGCCGATGGCGGGCGGTCCCAGGAGCATGCCGCCGTAGCCGAGGGTGGAGGCGATGGCGACTCCGTCGGGACCGGCGAGGGTGCCGGCGCGTTCGACGGCGACGGGGAAGAGGTTGGCGAGGCCGAGCCCGGTGATCACGAAGCCGAGGACGGCCGCCCACAGGGTGGGTGCGAGCGCGCCGAGCAGCATGCCGAGGGCGGCGGTCGTGCCGCCGGCGACGAGGGTGCGGGTGCGGCCGAGCCGTTCGAGCAGCCGGGTGCCGGAGAGCCGGCCCGCGGTCATGGCGAGCGCGAAGCAGGAGTAGCCGATCGCGGCCGCACCGGCGGTGGCGTCGAGGTCCTGCTCCAGGTGCAGGGCGCTCCAGTCGGCGAGCGCGCCCTCGCCGAAGGCGGTGCAGAGCGCGATCAGGCCGAAGGTGAAGACGAGGCTGCGGGTGCGGGGGGTGAGGCGGCGGGGGGCGGTCTCCTGCTTCGGGGCGTCCTTCGGGGCGTCCTTCGGGGGTTCGGGGGGAGCCGGGGGCTTCAGGCGCAGCAGATCGCGCCCTACGACGGCGGTGACGAGCAGGCCGATCACGGTGAGGCAGAACAGGTGCTGGGTCGGGGTCAGGAACCCGGCGACCAGTCCGCCGAGCCCTGCGCCGACCATCCCGCCGAGGCTGAACGCGGCGTGGAAGCTGGGCATGATGGGCCGCCGCATGGCCCTGACCAGGTCGACGGCCGCGCTGTTGAACGCGACGTTGATCCCGCCGTAGGCCGCGCCGAAGACCAGGAGGACGAGGCCGAGGGTGAGGGGGGAGTGGGTGAGCGGGGGGAGGGAGACGCTCAGGGAGAGCAACACGGCGCAGACGACGGTGACTTGGTGGTTGCCGTAGCGGTGGCAGAGGCGGCCGGTGAGCATCATCGTGATGACGGCGCCGGCGGAGACGCCGAGGAGCGCGAGTCCGAGAGTGCTGGCCGATGCGCCGGTCTGTGCCTTGATGGCGGGGATGCGGACGACCCAGCCGGCGAAGATGAAGCCGTCCAGGGCGAAGAACGCGGTGAGGGTGATCCGGAGTCGGGTGAGGTCGGTGGGGGTGCCCGGCACGGCGTTGTGCGTTCGGGGTTTGTTTATTTGCGGCACAAAATCAGGCTAGGCGGAGGGGAGGCGTAGGGGCAAGGGCGGGGTGCGAGGCCGTCGTGTGCGGAGTGCGCCCCTTCGCCGTAGGTGCGACCGGGCGAAGCTGAACGCCGGGGCCCGGTGGGCGACTTGGGGTGAGGCTGTTCACTTCTTGGTCGATTCTTGTTGGGGCGTCTGCCGTTACTGTCTGGCGTGCGCACGGGGCGATGACCATGAATCGCCACCATGAATCGACGACCACAAGACGACAAGAGCCAGTATCCGTGGTTTCCGAATACGGGAGAAACACGTGAAGGTACTTCGCCTGCCGTTCGTCCTCGCCGTCGCACTGGCGGCCCTGTTGGGTACTCTCGCATCGCCCGCTTCGGCGGTGGAGCGTACCTGCTACGGGAAAACGGGCAACTTCAACTCCAACTGGCTTCTCCTGGTGGACTGGGACCGAGGCGAAAGCGAATGCTTCGGTGTCGCGCCGTCCGGCAGTATCTGGCACACCTGGCAGACCGCCGACACGTGGTACGAGATGCCGGGCAACGGCCGTGCCACGTATGTCGCAAATGCTTATGACATCTACGACGGAATTTCCTCGAGCGCTCAGAACATCGGCAAAGCCGTGAAAGTCGTCACGACGAGTAGTTCTTACTGCAGCTATCTTGACTACGCGACCAACACCTGGGGTGGCTGGTACGAGGTCTCCACTTCCAGCACATGCACGAGCTCACCCAACATCGGGTACGAGGCCACGCATTGGCTCCTTCAGTAGGGCGTAGCCGCGCTCAATGCTCACAGGGCAGTTGCCTCGCGAGAGGCGGCTGCCCTGTGGTGTGTGGCCGGGACGGCGGTTGGCCGGCGGATGTGGGGCTCGACCGTGCGGGCGGTCCGTCGGGCCGGGCCCGGGTGCCGAAGCGGACGGCTCGGTCGGTGACGAGGGCCTCAGGTACGGAAGGTGCGTTCCTGCGGACCATCCTATCCGCTAACATAGAATAATTAGCTAGATGAATAGCCTAGTGCTGTCGAGGAGTGGCCGTGGACTTCGGGCTGACCGACGAGCAGGACCTGTTGCGGGCGACGGCACGGCAGTTCGTCGCCGACGTGTGCCCGGCCGAGAGGGCCAAGCAGTGGGACGAGGAGGGCGTCGTGCCGCCCGAGCTGTTCCGCGGTATGGCCGATCTGGGGTGGTTCTCCCTCCCGTTCAGTGAGGAGGAGGGCGGCGACGGCGGTGGCCCGCTCGAACTCATCCTGATCGCCGAGGAGTTGGGGCGGGCCAGTTTCGACGTCGCCATGTGCTACATCGGCGTGCTCATCCCCGGGATCACCGTGTTCCGGTGGGGCAGCGAGGCGCAGCGCGACTTCATCCGTGAGCGGGTGATGACGGGGCGCCACCGGCTCGCCGTCGGCCTCAGCGAGCCGGACAGCGGGTCCGACGCCGCCGCCCTGCGCACCACCGCCGAGGACCACGGCGACCAGTTCCTCGTCCGCGGCCAGAAGGCGTGGTGCACCGGCGGCGGCCTGCCCGACACCACCATCGCGACCTATGTGCGGACCGGACCCCGCGAGCCCAAGCACGGCGGCATCAGCCTGCTGCTCGTCGACCCCGCGACGGACGGTGTCGAGGTGCGCCGGACGCCGACGCTGGCCCGGCACATCCTCGGCACCAACGAGGTCTTCTTCAACGACGCCCTGGTCCCGAAGGAGAACCTCGTCGGCCCGCGCGACGAGGGCTGGAAGGTCATGCTCTCCAACATCGAGCTGGAGAAGGTGATCATCACCGGCGGTTATCTGGGCGCCGCTCAGGCCACGCTGGACGAGATGCTGGAGTACTCCCGCACCCGGCACGCCTTCGGCCGTCCGATCGGGAACTTCCAGGCCCTCGCCCACGCCATGGCCGACCTGCAGACCGAGATCGACTCCGCCCGGCTGCTCGCGTACCGCGCCGCCTGGCTACTGGCCCAGGGCAAGCCGTGCACGCGGGAGGGTTCGATGGCCAAGCTGAAGGGGTCGGAGACGTATGTGGCGGCCGCCCGGCTCGGGATGCAGGTGTGTGCCGGGCACGGTTTCTCGACCGAGAGCGTGATGAGCTTCCGCTACCGGGAGTCGATCGTGGCCACGATCTCCGGGGGAACCAGCCAGATCCAGCGCAACGGGATCGCCCGGAGCATGGGGCTGCGGTCCTACTGACCCGAGCCTTCGACCTGGCCTCCGCCCTTGACCTGGCCCCCGCCCTTGACCTGGCTTCCGCTCTCGCCCTCGCCTCCGGCTTCCTGGGCGGTCAGCCAAGCCTCGTGCCGCGCGAAGTGGCCCTGGTCGCGGGTCACCCAGATCCCGGAGACCCGGGCCAGTACGGCACGGGTCGGCAGCAGGACCATCTCGCCCGCGATGTACCAGCGCCGGCCCTCCCGGCGTTCGACCCAGGCTCGGACATCCAGCGGCCGTTCCACCGGCACCGGCTTCACGAAGCTCACGCTCAACTCCGCCGTGACGCTCAACACCCGGTGCAGCAGCGGGAGATGACCGAGACAGTCGTCCAGTACGGCCGCCGTCCAACCGCCGTGGGCGACATTCGGGCCGCCCTCCTGGTCGCGGGGACAGGTGAGTTCGAAGACCGCCACGCCGTCGGCGTCGAGCCGTTCGCCCTCCACACCCAGACGGCAGGAACCGGCGACACGGCACGCGCCGCACAGCGCCACGCCGCCGGGGGTGCGGGGCGGCTCCTGGAAGTCGGCGCCCGCCCAGAGCCCGGTCGGCGTCGTGGCTCCAGCAGCTCCATCAGTCGTACTCGTCACGCCGCTTCTCCTCGGATCAGACATGCGGATCAGACATCGGCAAGCAACGGACGCAGCTTCCCGGCGATCAACTGGACCTGCCGGGCGACCATCTCCTCGGGCATCCCGGCCAGCGAGGCCCACAGGAACACCCCTTCGACCGGCAATCCGGCGACGTACGCCTTGATGGCCTCGGCGGTGTCCTGCGGGGTGCCGTAGAGGAACTGACCGACACCCGTCGCGCGCAGCCCCGTCTCCCGCCACTTCTCGGGATCGATGGGGCGGGGAGCGGGCTGGTCGGTCCCCTCGACCATGTACCGGCGATAGCTGTCCCACTGGTACGCCAGGTGCTTGCGCACCACCGGCCAGTCGCCGTCGGGGTCCTCGGTGACGAACGTGGTGAACGAACCCTGCATCCGGGCCGTCGACACGTCGTGGCCGCCCTCGGCGAGCCCCTCCCGGTACGGCGTGAGCAGCGCCGGGTTGAGGGACAGCAGCCCGGTGCCCAGCCGTCCGGCCCGGCGCGCGCCCTGCGGGCCCTGGTAGCCGAGCCAGATGGGCAGCGGGTCCTGGACCGGGCCGGGGGTGACCAGGGACTCCGACCACAGGGCGCGGATCTCCCGCACCCGCTGGTCCGTCGTGGAGTAGCGCTTGGCGAGGTCGGCGCCGTAGAGCCGGTACTCGGGTACCCGGTAGCCGGTGCCGAGGCCGAGGTCCAGGCGGCCGTCGCTGATGATGTCGACGATCGCGGCCTGTTCGGCGAGTTCGGGGGCCGCGTGCAGGGGTGCGGGGATGACTGCCGTGCCCAGCCGGATTCTGTTCGTGCGGGCGGCGACCGCGGCGGCCATGGTGAGCGGCTGCGGAAGGTATCCGTCCTCGAAGCCGTGGTGTTCGGAGAACCAGACCGAGTCGAGGCCGAGCCGGTCCGCCTCCTCGCACATCTCCAGGGCGAATCCGTAGGCGCGTGACCAACTCCGTTGCCAGGGCGGGGGGTTGCGCATGTCGAAGTAGATGCCGACCTTCATGAGGGGCCACCTCTCCTTGTGTCGTCGGTGAGTCGGATCGTCACGCGGGTGACGGCGACGCCGTCACCGGGCGGCAGCAGCCGCACCGGACGCAGGTCCATGGACTCGATCTCGGGCAGGTCCTCGACCATCGCGGAGATACGGAGGACGGTCTCCTCAAGGGCCGCCAGGTCCACCCCCGGGCCGCCCACCCGGCCGTCCAGCAGCGGGGCCGCCCGCAGCGAGCGGATCATCTCGCGGGCGTCGCGGTCGCTGAGCGGGGTGATCCGGTGGGCGACGTCGGCCATGAGGTCGGCGTAGTCCCCGGTGAGACCGAACGCGATCACCGGGCCGAAGACCGGGTCCGCGCGCACGGAGAGGAACGCGTCCGGGCCCGGCGCGTGCGGGTCCCGTACGGAGATGCCGTACGAGTCCAGCAACTCGGCGGCGAGCTGCGGCGGTACGGCTCCGGGAACGCACCCGGCGATCAGCGAGCGGGCCCGGTCCGTGTCGACCTCCGGGAGGTCCGGTATGACACCCGCAGGGGTGTTGCGCCACGTCTGGTACGCCGCCGCGTGGCCGAGCGAGGTCGCCGCGGACTCGGGGAACGCGTAGGTCGGGACGACGAGTTCACCCCGGTGCAGGAGATCGGCGACGCCCGCCCCGCCCAGGAAACTCGCCAACACCGGCTTCCCGGGCGCGGCTTCGGCCGCGTCGAGGATCGCCGCCGCCACCTCGTCGGGCTTGTCCGCCAGCGGGGGCATGAAGAGGACCACGGCGGCGTCGATGCCGTCGTCGGCCAGTACCGCGTCCAGCGCCCGCCGGTAGTGCGCGGCGGTGGCCGTGGGCGTGAGGTCGACCGGGTTGGTGACGTCCGCGCGGGGCGAGAGAGCCGTACGGAGGAAGTGCCGTACGGGCTCGCCGAGTTCGGGCACCCGCAGGCCGCTTGCCTCGCACGCGCCGACGGTCAGCGCGGCGGGACCGCCCGCGTTGGTGATCACGGCGACCCGGTTGCCCGGCGGGGGCGGCTGATGCGCCAACAGGAGTGCTACGTCGAAGAGTTCCTGGAGGCTGCGGGTGCGGATGACACCGGACTGGGCGAAGAGCGAGTCGACCGCCGCGTCCGCGTGCCCCGGGTGCACCGCGACGATCGGCTTGCGCGGCGCGACCCGGCGCGCGATGCGGGTGAAGCGACGCGGATTGCCGAAGGTCTCGACGTGCAGCAGGACCACCGAGGTCTCGGGGTCCTCCTCCCACCACTGGAGCAGGTCGTTGGTGGAGACGTCCACGGCGTGGCCCACCGACACGAACCCGGAGAAGCCCAGCCGCAGCCGCCGGGCGAAGTCGAGCACCGCGAGCCCGAGCGGCCCGGACTGACTGGACATGGCGACCCGGCCCGGCGTCGGCAGCGCGGGGGAGAAGGTCGCGGCCAGCCGGGCAGCGGGCGTCGTGTTGACCACGCCCATGCAGTTCGGGCCCACCAGCCGCATCCCGGAGGCGCGGGCGAAGCGGGCCAGCTCCAGCTCGGTCGCCCGACCCTCGACTCCCGTCTCCCCGAAGCCCGTTGAGACGACGACCACCGCCTTGACGCCGGCCTCCGCGCACTCCCGTACGACATCGGGCACCGCCTCGGCCCGTACGGCGACCAGCGCCAGGTCGGGCACCTCGGGAAGCTCCCGGACGTTCGGGTACGCCCGTGTCCCCGCGACTTGCTCGGCCCGCGGATTGACCGGGAAGACGCTGCCGCGGAAACCGCCCCGCAGCAGGTTGGCGACGATCTCGTGGCCGATGGTCAGCGGGCTGCGGTTCGCGCCGATCACCGCGACCGAGCGGGGTTCGAGCAGCGGTCGCAGGGAACGTCGTACGGCCGTGTGTTCGCGGCGCTCGGCGCGGGCGACGGCCTGGGCCTGCGGGTCGACGGCGATCTCGAAGTGGACGATCTGGCCGGGCGGCCCGGATTCCACCCGGAAGCCGGAGCCGAGGAACACGTTGATCATGCGGGTGTTGTCGGCGAGGACGTCGGCCTCCAGGACCCGGATGCCCCGGGTGCGCGCGGCGGCGGCGATGTGCTCCAGGAGCAGCCTGCCGAACCCCTCGCTCTGGTGGTCGTCGCGGATGGTGAAGGTGACCTCCGCGTGTTCCGGCTCCTCGGGGTCGCGGACGTAGCGCACCAGGCCCGCGATCTCGTCGCCGGCCAGCGCGACGAGCGCCAGTTCGTTGAGGTAGTCCACGTGCGCGCCGCGCCGGATGACGTCGTCGCGGGCGCGCACCACCGGGCCGAGGGACCGGTACGCCAGGGTCGCCCGGGACAGCCCGCCGACGAACGCGACCAGGCGGTCGGCGTCCTCCGGCCGGACCGGCCGGACGAAGGTCGACCGGCCGGTGCGCACGAGGCCCGGTCGTTCCAGATCCTCGGGATACGGCGGACCGCTCGGACCGCTCATCGGGGTGTCGCCGCTCAGACGGCCGCCTCCTGGGGAGTCTGCTCGGGCAGGCTGAACAGCTCGTCGAAGGTGCCGCGGGTGACGCGCTCGCGGATGTCCGCGGACACACCGTCGAACAGCTCGTGCAGGGTGGACTGGGTGTGGCCGTAAGTGCCTTCCAGGTGGGGGTAGTCGTCGCCCCACATCACGTTGCGGTAGCCCGTCGACTCGACGATCTCCACCGAGCTCTTGTCGTGCTGGAAGGAGGCGTACACCTGCTGCCTGATGATCTCGCTGGGCAGCCGGCTGAGCTTCGGCCGGACGAACATGCCGTGCTGACGGTAGGCCTCGTCCATCCGGTCGCCGATGGCCGGCACCCAGCCCGCGCCGCCCTCCGCGATGAGGATCTTCAGGTCGGGGTGCCGGTCCAGGGCGCCGCCCGCGACCATGTGGGACACGACCCGCATGCCCGGATACGTCGTCTCCATGTAGTTGACGACCGCGCCGCCTGGGCCGCGGAAGACGACGTTCTCGCCGCCCGTACCGATGTGGAAGCCCAGGGTCAGTCCGGCCCGCTCGGCCGCCGTCCACAGCGGTTCCCAGCGGTCGAGGGCGTACTCCTCGCCGGGCCGGGTCTGGCACGGCAGGAAGACGGACTGGAAGCCCATCTCCGCCACGCGCTCGACCTCGGCGACCGCGTCCTCGACATTGGCCGTCGACACGCAGGCGGGAGTGATGATGCGCTTCTGCTTCCCGAGGACCTCGGAGTGCGCCCAGTCGTTCCAGGCTCGTACGGTCTCGCGGGCGAGTTCCCGCTCGGTGATCGACACCAGCCAGAACCCCATGGAGGGGAAGGCCAGTTGACCCCACACGCCCTCCTGGTCCAGGTCCTTCAGGCGGACCTGGAGGTCACGGGCGCCCGGTGGCCGCATGGCGTCCATGAAGTCGTTGAGCTGGCGGTCGATGCGCTCGCCGTCGATGTACAGCACCTCGTACTTGTCACCGCGCTCACTGCGCGGCGCCCGGTCGGCGAGGCGCGGCGGCAGCGCCTGGATCCACAGGTCGTCGGGTTCCATCACGTGGGAGTCCCCGGAGTTGACCCAGATCTTCGTCATGGCGCTCCTTCGGGTCAATAGATGCAATCAGTTAGCGATTTTAATCGTATCGGCGGGCGGACGGAAGGGTGGGAAGGGGTGGAGATCGGCGAGGGCGTGGAGATCGGCGAGGGCGTGGAGATCAGCTCCGTCGCCGGTCGATCTCCTCCACCAGCTGCGGAAGCACCTGGAAGAGATCTCCTACGACGCCGTAGTCGGCGAGTTCGAAGATGGGGGCGTCCTTGTCCTTGTTGACGGCGACGATGGTCTTGGACGTCTGCATGCCCGCGCGGTGCTGGATCGCTCCGGAGATTCCGGCGGCGAGGTAGAGCTGCGGGGAGACCTGGGTGCCGGTCTGGCCGACCTGGTGGCTGTGCGGGTACCAGCCCGCGTCTACGGCGGCCCGGGACGCTCCGACCGCCGCGCCCAGGGTGTCGGCGACGCGTTCGATGAGGGCGAAGTTCTCTGCGCCGTTCACGCCCCGGCCGCCGGAGACGACGATGTCGGCCTCGGCCAGTTCGGGGCGGTCGCCACGTTCCCGGGGTGTGTGGGAGAAGACCTTCGCGGCGGCGGAGGCCGGGCCGAAGGTGACGTCCCACTTCTCCAACTCGGCTGTGACGGGGGCCGGTTCGGGTGCCGTGGCGTTCGGCTTCACCGTGATCACCGGGATGCCCCGCGTGATGTGCGCCGTGACCTGGTGGGTCGCCGCGAACGCGGACTGCTCGGTGACCGGGCGGCCGTCCTCGCCCGCCGTGATGTCGACCGCGTCCGTGATCAGCCCCGACTCCAGGCGGAGCGCGACCCGGGCGGCCGTCTCCTTGGTGTCCGGGCCGGAGGGCAGCAGGATCGCCGCCGGGGCGGTGCTGCCGGCGATCTGGGTGAGGGCGTCGACGGCCGGAGTGACGAGGAGTTCCCCGACCTCGGGTGCGTCCACGACGTA
This sequence comes from Streptomyces sp. N50, assembly GCF_033335955.1. Taxonomy (GTDB): domain Bacteria; phylum Actinomycetota; class Actinomycetes; order Streptomycetales; family Streptomycetaceae; genus Streptomyces. The sequence continues at coordinate 477,913 of NZ_CP137549.1, read as the reverse complement.
CACCTTGTGCGCGCCGAACCGGCCGAGGGTGTCGGCCGCGGCGTCCGCGCCCGGGCCGAGGAAGACGGCGGAGGGCTCGCCCAACCGGCGTGCCAGGGTGAGCAGTTCGAGGGTCGGCTTGCGGACGGTGCCGTCCAGGTGGTCGACGAGGACGAGGATCTCGGCCACGGTGCTGGGCTCCTTGGGTCGGGCAGGTGCACTTGCCGTTCAGGCGAACGCGTCGGACAGGCGACCTTGTCGGTCAGACGGACGGGCCGTTCAGGCGAACGTGTTGGACGGGCGGCCTTGTCGGTCAGACGGACGGGCTGGTCAGGCGAACTTCTTGGCGGTGAGGAACGCGGCCAGCCCGATGCCGCCCGTCCCGTCGTCGGAGACGAGTTCTCCCTTGGTGCGCGGCGGACGCCTGGTCGCGGTGTCCACCGCCGACCGCGCGGCCGTACGGCCGACCTGTCCGGGGTCGATCCCGAGATCGGCGAGGCCGAGAGTCTCCACCGGCTTCTTCTTCGCGGCCATGATCCCCTTGAAGGAGGGGTAACGGGCGTCACCGGAACGGTCGGTCACCGAGACCACGGCCGGCAGCGCGCTCCGGACCCGCACCGACGCGAAATCGCTCTCCCGGCGGCCGGTCACCGTGCCGTCCGCCACCGCCAGTTCTTCGAGATGGGTGACGGCGGGGACCCCGAGCCGTTCCGCCAGCAGCGCCGGTACGACGCTCATGGTGCCGTCCGTCGAGGCCATCCCGCACAGGACGAGGTCGAAGCCGTGGCGCTCGATCGCCCCGGCCAGCACGAGCGAGGTGCCGAACACGTCGCTGCCCTCGATGTCCTCGTCGCTCACGTGGATCGCCGAGTCGCCGCCCATCGCGAGCGCCTTGCGCAGGGCGTCCTTTGCGTCGTCCGGGCCGACGGTGAGGTAACAGATCTCCACGTCCGGGCCCGACTCGGCGATCCGCAGGGCCTGTTCGACGGCGTACTCGTCGAGTTCGGACAGCAGCGAGTCGACCGACCCGCGGTCGGTGGTGCCGTCCTCGGTGAAGGTGCGGTCCGCCGTGGCGTCGGGCACGTGCTTCACGCAGACAACGATCTTCACATCGCCCTCCCGAGGGTCTAATGAGTGCTAATAGTTAACTATATAGATCGAGCGAGCGCGAGAGTTCCCCGAGATTCAGTCGAATTAGTTGACTGATTGCGCTGATAGCTGGAAGATCTGGGCAGCTGAGCCGCGAGGAGGCGCCATGGCCGGAGACAGGGACACCGCTGACAGGTACTTCGAGCCACAGGTGGAGACCATGGCCCGGGACCAGCTGCGGGCCCGGCAGGAAGAGCGGGTGGTGGAACTCGTCGAGTACGCCTACGCGAACTCCGCCTTCTATCAAGCACTTTGGGACGAGCACGGGGTGCACCCGCGCGACGTCCGCACCCTCGACGACTTCCGGGACCGCATCCCGTTCATCACCAAGGACATGGTGCGCGCCCATCGGGCCCGTACCGGCGACCCCTTCGGCGGGCTGCTCTGCGTCCCGGCCGAGGAGCTGACCTCCGTCTCCTCCAGCTCGGGCACCACCGGTGACCCGGAGTTCTTCGCCGAAATCTGGGAGGGAGCGCCGCCCTTGGTCACCGCGCAGGTGCGTGACCTGTGGGAACTCGGCCTCAGGCCCGGGGACCGGGTGCTGAGCCCGCCCGGCACCTTCCGCAACCTCATGGACCCCGGCTACCAGGCGCTCGGCGCGGTCGTCATCGAGGTGGACACCTGGCTCGGGAAGATGGACGAGGTCGTCGAGGCCCTGCGCACCTACCGCCCGGCCTACCTCCAGATGATGTATCCGCAGATGGTCGAGCTGGAGCACCTGGCCGCCCGGACGGACCTCAAGGAGGCGTTCTCCTCCCTCAAGGGCGCCTCCTGCGCCGGGCAGCCCCTCAGCCGGAAGATGCGCGAGCGGATCCGCGAGGACTGGGGCATCGACGTCTACGAGTACACCAGCGCCGCCGACACCGGCACCGCCTGGGAGTGCCGCGAGCACGACGGCTTCCACCTCTGGGAGGACACCGTCTTCGCGGAGTGCGTCGAGGTCGACGAGCACGGCTGGCGCGACGCGGCGGAGGGAGACCTCGGCGAACTGGTCGCCACCGACCTCGACAACCGGGCCGCGCCGCTGATCCGTTACCGCAGCGAGGACCTCGTCCGGCTGTCCCGGGACCGCTGCGGCTGCGGGCGCACCCACGCCCGGATGTGGGTGGCCGGCCGGCGCGGCGACGAGACCCTCGTCCAGGGGCGTTCCGTGGTCCTGCGGGACATCTGGCAGGCGGTCGAGGACCAGCCCGAGACCGTGGCGGGCGTCTTCCAGATCGTCCGCGCCGGACGCGAGGTCGACGAACTGCGCCTGCGCGTCGGCTACGACCCCCGGCTCACCGACGACGTCGACGCCCTGGCCGGACGCCTGGGCGAGGCCGTGCGCGAGCGGACCGGCGTCAAGCCGGTGCTCGACATGCGCACCGAGGAGGACCTGTTGAAGACCATGACCAGCGTCGCCAAGTTCCCCCGGGTGGTGAAGAGCTGATGACCCGCGCCGACACCCTGGCCCGGGCCCGGACCCTCGACCGGCCCGAACTCGCCTACCTCGTACGCTTCCCCACCGCCGACGGCATCCGGGACGTGGAACTGACCTGGGCGGAACTCGCCCGCGACACCGACTGGGCCACCGCCAGGCTCCGGGACCACGGACTGGCCGCGGGACAGCGGGCGTTGCTGACCACCTCCGGCTTCGAGGGCTTCTGGGGGCACGCGATGATCGGCGCCCTGCGCACCCTGAAGGTGACGTACGGCATCGCCGAGGCGATGGGCTGGGACCACCGCAGGACCGCGGTCTTCCACCGCGAACTCGACCCGCACGCGGTCATCGGCCTGTCGGCCGAGACCCTTGAGGGGCTGGCCGGTGCGGCCGACGTCGGTGAGATGTTCCGGACGACGCCGGTCGTACTGGCCCGGCCCGCCGCCGTCCCCGTACTGCGCGGGGTGGGCGTGTCCGCCGCCCTGATGGCGGCCGTCGGACCTGCCCTCGCGCTCGAATGCCCCGAGCGCGGCGGCGCGCACGTCAACGCCGCCGAGTGGCGGGTCGGCGCGCGGGACGGGCAGCTGTCCGTGGCGGCGGGGGAGGAGCGCACCTCGCTGCTTCCCGAGACCCCGCTCGGCATCGCCGGGCGCGTGCTCACCGGCCGCTGCGCCTGCGGCAGCGAGGATCCGCGGGTCCTCTTCGCCGGGACCACCAACCAGTCACCGTCATCGAGGAGTTGAGGATGTCCGAAGGAGTGGTCGACGGCCGGGTCGTGGTCGTCACCGGCGCCGGCAACGGGATCGGCCGGGCCCACGCCCTGGCGTTCGCCGCGCACGGCGCGAAGGTCGTGGTCAACGACCTCGGCGGCGCGCGCGACGGCGGAGGCGCCTCCGCCGGACCCGCCCAGACCGTGGTCGACGAGATCGTCGCGGCCGGCGGCGAGGCGGTGGCCAACACGGACGACATCTCCGCCTGGGACGGCGCCGGCCGCCTCGTCCGGCAGGCCGTCGACACCTACGGTGGCCTGGACGTCCTGGTCAACAACGCGGGCATCCTGCGGGACCGGATGATCGTGTCGATGACCGAGCGGGACTGGGACAGCGTGCTCGCCGTCCACCTCAAGGGCAGCTTCGCCACCCTGCACCACGCCGCCGCGTACTGGCGCGAGCGTGCCAAGGCCGGTCACGGCAACGACGCCCGGGTCATCAACACGACCTCCCCGTCCGGCATCTTCGGCAACCCCGGTCAGTCGAACTACGGCTCGGCCAAGGCCGGCATCGCGAGCCTCACCGTCATCGCCGCCGCCGAACTCGCCCGCTACGGCGTGACGGTGAACGCCATCGCGCCCACCGCGCTCACCCGGCTGACCGAGGACATCGAGATGATGAGACAGGCCGCCGAGGCCCAGGACCTCACCCCCGAGGCCATCTCCCCGCTGGTGGTGTGGCTCGGCTCGGCCGCCTCGCGCGAGGTCACCGGCCGGGTCTTCGGCGTCGTCGGCAACCGCATCACCGTCCTGGAGGGCTGGGTCAACGGCCCCGGCGCGAGTGCGGAGTCGCGCTGGACACCGGAGGAACTGTCCTCCGTCGTCCCGAACTTGGTGGCCAAGGCTGCTCCGAACGCCGACGCGCTCGGCAACAGGAATGGGGCATGAGGACATGACGACCACTCAAATACCAGTCGCCGAGGGCCTGTTCACCTGGCCGCCCGACGAGAGCACGCCCCTTCGTCTCATCGGCTCCGAGTGCACGGCCTGCGGACTGGTGAGCTTCCCCGCCGCCTCGGACTGCGTGCGGTGCGCGAGCACGGAGTCCAAGGAACGGCTCCTGGCGGAGCGCGGGACGCTCTGGACGTACACCACCCAGGATTTCCGACCGCCGTCCCCGCCGTACGACGGACCCGAGGCCTTCGAGCCGTACGCGGTCGGGTACATCGAACTCCCCGGCGAACTGCTGGTCGAGGCCCGCCTGACCGAACCCGACCCCGACAAGCTGCGGATCGGGCAGGACATGCGGCTGACGCTCGTGCCGTACCGCGTGCAGGACGACGGAACCGAGGTCGTGACGTTCGCGTTCGCCCCGGCCGAGGAGGAGACACCGTGACCGAGGCCGTCATCATCGGCGTGGGGCTCCATCCCTTCGGCCGGTTCCCCGGAAAGCCCGCACTGGACATGGGCGCGGACGCGGTACGGCTCGCGCTCGCCGACGCTGGCGTCAACTGGCCGCAGATCCAGGGCGGTTACATCGGCAGCTACGAGGTCGCCAACCCGGACGCCATCGTCGCCCGGCTCGGCCTGACCGGCGTACCGCTGCGCGGGGTGTTCAACGGCTGCGCCACGGCCGGTACTTCGGTGGCGCTGGCCGCCCGCGCGATCGAGACCGGCGAGCACGACCTGACCATCGCGATCGGCCTGGACAAGCACCCGCGCGGGGCGTTCGCCGCCGACCCGTCCGTGGCCGGCATCCCTTCCTGGTACGGACAGACCGGCCTCTTCCTCACCACGCACTTCTTCGGCATGAAGATCAACCGCTACATGCACGACCACGGCATCTCCCACGAGACGCTCGCGCGCGTCGCGGCCAAGAACTTCGGCAACGCGGCCCGGAACGAGAAAGCCTGGCGCCGAACTCCCTTGTCCGTGGCGGAGATTCTGGCCTCGCCCGTGCTCAACCACCCCCTCCGCCAGTACATGTACTGCGGCCCGGACGAAGGTGCGGCGGCCCTCGTGCTGTGCCGGGCCGACCAGGCCCACAGGTACACCGGGAAGCCCGTACGGATCCGGTCGACAGCCCTGCGCAGCCGCCGGCTCGGCGCCTTCGAGGTGCAGAGCCCGTCGTTCCCGGTCGGGGAGGTCGTCGCGAGCCCGACCGTGGACGCCTCGCGGGAGGCCTACGAACGCGCGGGCATCGGACCCGAGGACGTCGACGTCGCCCAACTCCAGGACACCGACGCCGGATCGGAGGTCATCCACATGGCCGAGAACGGCCTCTGCAAGGACGGCGAACAGGAACGCCTCATCGCCGAGGGCGCCACCGAGATCGGCGGCAGACTCCCGGTCAACACCGACGGCGGACTCCTCGGCAACGGCGAACCGATCGGCGCGTCAGGACTGCGCCAGATCCACGAGATCGTCCTCCAACTGCGCGGCGCGGCGGGAGACCGGCAGATCCCCGGCACCCCACGCGTCGGCTACACCCACCTGTACGGCGCGCCTGGCGTGTCGGCGGTCACCATCCTGAGCACCTGAGGGCGGAGCGGACATGGCAGACGACATGCAGGACTTCGCGGCCGAGGCACGCGCCTTCCTCGACGCCCACGCGCCGAAGGCCCCCGACCGCACCGCCCCCGTCTGGGGCGAGGGCGACGACTCGATGGCCTACTTCAGCAGCCTCCCGCCCGAAGCGGAACGGCAACACGTCCAGCGGGCGCGCGACTGGCAGCGCGTCCGCCACGAGAACGGCTTCGGCTGGATCACCGGCCCGACGGAGTACGGCGGCCGGGGCCTGACCCCCGTCCACGACCTGGTCTACGACGCCGTCGAGTCCGAGTACGACGTCGCCGACACCGGAGTGCTGAGCGTGATCGGCCTCGGCATGATCGGACCGACGATCCTCGCGCACGCCCAACCACCCATCAAGGAGCGGTGGTTGCCCGCGATGTACCGCGGGGACGCCGTCGCCTGCCAGTTGTTCAGCGAACCCGGCGCCGGATCCGACCTGGCGAGCGTGGCCACCAAGGCGGTGCGCGAGGGCGACAGTTGGGTGCTGAACGGCCAGAAGGTGTGGACCTCGGTCGCCCAGCACAGCCAGATCGGGCTCGCCCTCACCCGCACGAACCCGGACGCGCCCAAACACCGAGGCATCACGGCCTTCCTGGTCCCCATGGACGTCCCCGGCGTCGAGGTCAGACCGCTGCGGCAGATGACCGGCGGCGCGGACTTCAACGAGGTCTTCCTCACCGACGTCCGCATCCCCGACGACCACCGGCTCGGCGAGGTCGACGGCGGCTGGACGGTCGCCCTGACCACCCTGATGAACGAGCGCGCGACGGTCGGCAGCGAGGGTGCGGGACCGGTGGCCGCCGCGCTGTCCCCGGACCACCTCTCGGCCCTGATGCGCGCCACCTGGACCTGGGACGACCGTGCCCTGCGCGCCCGGCTCGCGGAACTTCTCACGGACGCCCTGGCCACGGAGTACCTCAACTCCCGTGCCCTGCGCGGTCTGCGCGCCGGAGGCACGCCGGGTCCCGAGAGGTCCGTCTCGAAGCTGATGTACGGCCAGAACCTCACCCGCGCCGCACACTTCGTGTCCGACGTGCTCGGACCCCGGATCATCGCCGACACCGGGCAGTGGGGCACCTACGCCTGGTCCGAACTGCTCCTCGCCACCCCGGCGTTGCGCATCCTCGGCGGCACCGAGGAGATCATGAAGAACATCCTCGCGGAACGCGTCCTCGGACTGCCCAAGGAGGTGCGGTCATGACCGCCGACGACACCGGACTGCGCGAACTGCGGGCCTCCGTACGGGAGTTCCTGGAGGCCAAGTCACCCGAGGAGGCCGTCCGCAAGCTCATGGAGAGCGAGCCGCGCTTCGACCCGGCGGTGTGGGCGCAGGCGGCCGACCAACTGCGGTTGCCGGGCCTGGTGATCCCGGAGGAGTACGGCGGTGACGGCTTCGGCCTCGTCGAACTCGGCGTCGTACTGGAGGAGATGGGCCGAGCCCTGCTGTGCGCCCCCTTCTTCGCGACGGTCGTGCTCGCGGCCCAGGCGCTGCTCGCCTCCGGTGACCGGGAGGCCTGCGCACGTCACCTCCCCGGCATCGCGGCTGGCGGGACGACGGCCGCTCTCGCGGTGACGGAGGACAGCGGATCCTGGGACCCCGCCCTGATCTCCGCGCGCGCGGTGCCGGACGGGGACGGCGGCTGGAAGCTGACCGGCCGCAAGTCCTTCGTCATCGACGGTACGACCGCCGACCTGGTCCTTGTCGTCGCCCGCACGGTCGCCGGTCCCTCGCTCTTCGCGGTGGAGAGGGAAGCCTCGGGACTGGCGGCAGAGCCTATGGAGACGCTCGACGCCACCCGGGCGATGGCCCGGCTGACGTTCGACGCGGTGCCCGCGACACTCGTCGGCTCGGACGGGGCGGGCGGGCGCACCATGGCCAAGGTCCTGGACGTCGCGTCGGTCGCCCTCGCCGCCGAGCAGTCGGGCGGGGCCCGCAGGTGCCTGGAGATGAGCACCGAACACGCCCTTACCCGGCACCAGTTCGGCCGGCCGATCGGTGCCTTCCAGGCGGTCAAGCACAAGTGCGCGGACATGCTCGTCCAGGTCGAACTGGCCGAGGCCGCGTCCCTGGAGGCGGCGCGCCTGGCCGACGAGGGCTCCGCGGAGTTCCCCGTCGCCGCGGCCGTGGCGCACGCGTGCTGCTCACGGGCGTACATGTTCGCGGCCATGGAGAACATCCAGGTCCACGGCGGCATCGGCTTCACCTGGGAGCATCCGGCGCATCTGTACTTCCGGCGGGCCAAGTCTTCGCAGCTGCTGTTCGGCGGGCCGGCCGTGTACAACGAGCGGTTGTTGGACCGGCTCGGGATCTGAGGCGAGCACGAAGACGAGGGCCCCGGGAGTACCCCGGGGCCCTCGTCTTCGATGTCCGTCAGCCCCGGGCCGCCTCGCCCAGCAGCGCCTTCGCGATGATGACCTGCTGGATCTGGCTCGTCCCCTCGTAGATACGGAACAGGCGGGCGTCGCGGTAGAAGCGCTCGACGGCGACCCCGCGCATGTAGCCCGCCCCGCCGTGGACCTGGACCGCGCGGTCCGCGACCCGCCACACCATCTCGCTGGCGAAGTACTTCGTGCAGGACGGGCCGATCTTGGTGTCCGTGCCGGCGTCGAACGCGCGGGCCGCCTCCAGGACCGTGGCGCGGCCGGCGTAGTAGTCGGTCATCGAGTCGGCGATCAGGCCCTGGACGAGCTGGAAGGAGCCGATGAGCTTCCCGGACTGGCGGCGGGTGCGGGCGTACTCGACGGACTCGTCGACGAGCCGCTCGGCCATGCCCACGCACAGGGACGAGATGTGCACCCGGCCGTGCGCGATGCAGCCCATCGCCGTGCCGAAGCCCCGGTCGAGCCCGGCCTCGCCGCCGACGAGGGCGGACGCGGGTACGCGTACGTCGTCGAAGTACACGTCCGCGGTCCAGGCGCCGAACTGGCCCATCTTGTGGTCCTTGGGAGCCACGGTCAGGCCCGGAGTGCCCGCCGGGACAAGGAAGGTGGAGATGCCGCGGGTGCGCGGGGCGTCGGGGTCGGTGCGGGCGAAGACCATGAAGACGTCGGCGAGCGGGGCGTTGGTGATGTACCGCTTGGCACCGTTGATCACCCACTCGTCGCCGTCCAGGTGCGCCCTCGTGGTCAGGGTCGAAGGGTCGGAACCCGCCTCCGCCTCGGTGAGCGCGAACGACGCCAGGACGTCACCCGAGGCGATCCTCGGCAGCCACTCCGCCTTCTGCTCCTCCGTGCCGCCGACCATCAGGACGTGCCCGGCGATGCCGTTGTTCGTCCCGAACATCGAGCGCAGGGCCGGGGTCGTGTACCCCAGCTCGAACATCAACTGGGCCTCCTCGTACATCGAGAGGCCCAGCCCGCCGTACTCCTCGGGCAGCGCGAAGCCGAACAGGCCCATCTTCTTGGCCGCCTCGCGGATCTCCGCGGGCATCTCGTCCTTCTCGTCGATCTCCGCCTCAAGCGGTACGACGCGCTCGCGCACGAAGCGCCGGACCTCGGACAGCACCGCGCTGAAGTCAGCCGCGTCCATGTCGACTCCCTTGTTGCCCTAAGTGATCTCAGTCAGCTGTTTCTGTCTCGTCCGGCTTCCGCTCCGGCCGGTAGCACACGGCCAGCAGCGCGGCGGCGCTCGCCGTGCCGACGCCCAGGGCCAGCAACGCGGGTCCCACGCCCGCGCGTTGGCGGCGCAGGACTCCGTCCAGCGAGTACCGGCCGGGGCCCAGTGCCGCCAGGGCCACGGCCGCGCCGCCCACGACACCGACGTACTCCCAGCCGCCCTTGAAGACGAAGAAACCCTTGCCCCGATGGTCGGTTCGGGCGGCCACGGTCATCAGACCGACGGCAGCCGCAGCCGGCAGGGGATTGGCCGCGCCCAGCGTGATCCCCACGCCGGCCGCCATCTCAGTCCCGGCCGCCATACGCGCGTGCACCTCGGCGGGCCGCAGCCCCAGCGCCTCGAACCAGCCCGCCGTGCCCTTGAGCCCGCCCGGACCGGCGACCTTGTTCCAGCCGTGCGCGAAGAGCATCGGGCCGAGCGTCGCGCGCAGGACGAGCGCGGCGACGTCGTGGCCCCGTGCCGTCACTGGCCGACTCCGGTGGCCCGCCCCGCAGGCGCCACACCGTACAACTGCGGTACGGCGTCCACGAGTTCGTCGTAGGTGAGGGCCTGCCCCGACTCGCTGGGGTGGACGGCGGCGACGGTCCAGCCCTGGAGCCGGTTCAGCCGGTTGCCCTCGATGCGCAGGACCTGGCCGGTCAGCCAGGCCGCGGTGTCGGAGGCCAGGTAGACGACGACGCCCGAGGCGTTGGCGGGGTCGCGCGGGTCGAAGCCGTCGACGGCCTGGAGCGATTCGCCGACGGACAGGCCGTCCGTCATCCGGGTGGCCGCGATCGGCGAGATGGCGTTCGCGGTGACGCCGTACTTGCGCATCTCCAGGGCGGTGAGGACGGTGAGCCCGGCGATCCCGGCCTTCGCGGCACCGTAGTTGGACTGCCCCTGGTTGCCGAACAGGCCAGTTCCTGAAGTGGTGTTGATGACACGGCCGGTGACGCGCTCGCCCCGCTTCGACGCCTCGCGCCAGTACGCGCACGCGTGCCGGGTGAGGGCGAACGTGCCCTTGAGGTGGACCGCGATCACGGCGTCGAACTCGGCCTCGGTCATCGAGAACAGCATGCGGTCGCGCACGATCCCCGCGTTGTTCACGACGATGTCGAGGCGCCCGAACTCCGCGACCGTGTCCGCGACCATGGTCTCGGTCGCCGCCCAGTCCGTCACCGACGCGTGGTTGGCGACCGCCTGCCCGCCCAACTTGGTTATCTCGGCGACGACTTCGTCGGCGGGGGAGTCGCCGGTGCTCTCCCCGTGCACGCCGGAGCCGAGATCGTTCACCACCACGGTCGCACCGGCCTCGGCCAGCGCCAGGCAGTGCGCCCGGCCGAGCCCCCTGCCGCCGCCGGTCACGACGGCGACCTTGTCGTCGAGGATGCCCACCTGCTACCTCCCGGTTGTGTCGAGTTCGCGGAGTACGTCGTCGGTGTGTTCGCCGAGCGTCGGCGCACCGCTGCGGGGTTTGTCGTCAACACCCCAGAAACTGACGGGTGTTGCCACGGTCCGCAGCGGCGGGGCGTCACCCATGCCGGGCTGTTCGACGAACGCGCCGATCGCTTCTGCCTGCGGATCGGCCGCCACCTCGGCCAGGGTCTGCACCGGCGCCCACCACACGCCCTCGGCGTCGAACCGCCGTGCCCACTCGTCGAGTGGCCGACGCGCGAACTCCTCGTCGAACACGGCGATCAACTCCCGTACGTGCGCTCGCCGTTGCTTGCCCGTCGCGAACCGTTCGTCCGTCTCCAGGTCCGCGCGGCCGAGCGCCTTGACGACGCCGGGCCAGTGCCGGTTGCCCTCCAGGCCGACCAGCCAGAACCAGCGGTCGTCGGCGGCCCGGTAGGAGTTGTAGAGCGGGGACTCGTGCTCGGTGCGGTGCCGGGTGCGGCCGCGCCTGCCGAAGAAGTTCTGCAGGGCGAGGTCGTTCCCGTTGGCGTAGGTGCCGGAGCGGAGCAGCGAGACGTCCACGACGCCGCCCTCGCCGGTGCGTTCGCGGCGCAGCAGCGCGGCCAGGACGCCGGCCACCAGGTTGGCGGCGGCCGTACGATCACCAAGTCCCGGGCGGATGCCGGGCGGTGGCTCCCCGGCCGGGTTGAGCATGGCCGCGATGCCGGGCCGCGCCCAGAAGGCCGAGACGTCGTACCCGGCGCGGTCGCGCTCCGCGCCCGTCCAGCCGTAGCCCGTCAACGTGCCGACGATCAGGCGGGGATGGCGGGCGCGCAGCTCGTCCGGGGCCAGGCCCAGGCGTTCCAGCGCGCCGGGGCGGAGGTTGGTGACGAAGACGTCGGCGCGCTCCAGCAGTTGTTCCAGTACGCCCTTGCCGTCCTCCGAGCGGAGGTCGAGGACGATCCCGCGCTTGCCGCGGTTGTCGGTCTCGAACGGGGGCGCGCTGTCGATGTCCTGGCCGACATGGCGGAGCGTGTATCGGTTGGGATCGCCGGTCGGCGCCTCCACCTTCACCACGTCCGCGCCCCAGTCCGCGAGCATGGTGGCCGCGGCCGGAGCCGCCACCCACATGCCCAGTTCGACGACCGAAATGCCCTCCAGTGGCCGCACGACCCACCTCCCTGTCTGTCGATCCGCCCGCTACTTGCCCTGGAAGTCGCCGGGTCGGCGCTCCCGGAAGGCCTTCAGTCCCTCGACGCGGTCCTCGGTGGAGAACAGCACCGAGACGGTTTCGCGCTCGTACGAGATCGCCGCCTCCAGGTCCATCCCGAGGCCGTAGTCGATCAGTCGCTTGCCCGCCGCCAGGGCCAGCGGAGCCCCGGCCGTCAGTGCGGTCGCGAGTTTCTCGGCGACGCCCAACACCTCGCCGGGCTCGGCGAGTTCGTTGACCAGCCCGAGCGCGTGGGCCCGCTCCGCGTCGATCGGTTCGCCGGTGAGGATCATCTGCTTGGCGATCGCGGGCGGTATCAGACGCGGCAGGCGTTGTGTGCCGCCCGCGCCCGGCAGTACGCCGAGCTTCATCTCGGGCAGGCCGAGTCGCGCGCCCCGCTCCGCGACCCGGAGGTCGCAGGCGAGCGCCAGCTCCAGGCCGCCGCCGAAGGCGAACCCATGGACGGCCGCGACCGAGGGCTTGGGGAAGTCCTCCAACAGCGCGTACGCGTCGGTGAGTTGCTGGACGAAGGAATGGAACTGCCGGGGTGCCGTGAACGACTCGATCTCACCGATGTCGGCCCCGGCCGAGAAGGCCCGGCCCGCCCCGGTCACGACCAGGGCGCGTACGTCGTCGTTGTCGCGCAGTTCGCTCAGCGCCCGCGTCAGCTGGTCCACGGTCCCGGAGCCGATCGCGTTGAGCTGCCCCGGCCGGTCGAGGGTCAACACGGCGATGCTGTCCCGGAGTTCGACACGCAGCACGGTGTCCACCTCAGACCATCGTGAGGCCGCCGCTGACCGAGAGCGTCTGCCCGGTCATGTAGGCGGCGTCGTCGGACGCGAGGAAGGCCACCACACCGGCGATGTCGGCGGGCTGGGCGACGCGGCGCAGCGGGATCGCCCGCACGGTCGCGTCGTACATCTTCTGGCTGTACTCGGCGACCTGCCCGAGCAGCGCGGTGTCGGTGGGACCCGGGCAGACGCTGTTCACGGTGATCCCGTGCCGGGCGACCTCGCGGGCCAGGGCCTTGCCGAAGGCGATGACACCGCCCTTCGTCGCCGAGTACACGACCTCGCCGGACGAGCCGACCCGGCCGGCGTCCGAGGCGATGTGGACGATCCGGCCGCCGCCCCGCTCGATCATCGGGTCGAGGACGGCCCGGGTCATCGTGATCGTCCCGCGCAGGTTGACGGCGATGATCCGGTCCCAGGTCTCCTCGGCGCTGTCCACGAATCGGCCGATGACGTCGACGGCCGCGTTGTTCACCAGGACGTCCACCGGGCCGAGTTCTGCGGCCACCCGGTCCACGGCCGTACGTACGGCCGCGCTGTCGGAGATGTCCGCGCCGACTCCCGTGGCCCGCACGCCGTACCGCTCCGCGAGCAGGCCCGCGACCTTGCCGGCCGCCTCCGCGTCCAGGTCGCAGACGGCGACCGCGGCTCCCTGGGCGGCGAGCCGGCCGGCGATCGCCTCGCCGATGCCGCGGCCCGCTCCGGTGACGAGCGCCACCTTGTCCCGTACGCTCACGCGCCCTCCCTCGCCCGGCTGTCGATACAGCGCTATCGTATAACTACTTCAGCTAAATAAGCGAGATGCCTGAGCGGAGTCGAGCATGCGCCGAACGATCTTCACCGAGGAGCACGAGCTGTTCCGGGAGACCGCCCGCTCCTACTACCTGCGGGAATGCGCTCCGTACGCCGAGCAGTGGGAGCGGGACGGGCAGGTGAGCCGGGCCGCGTGGACGGCGGCGGGCAAGGCCGGGCTCATCGGCTGGCAGTTCCCGGAGGAGTACGGCGGCCAGGGGATCTGGGACTTCCGCTACAACGCCATCATGGCGGAGGAGATGGCGGCCACCAGCTCGGTCGGCATCGGGCTCGGGCTGCAGAACGACGTCATCCCGCCCTATCTGACGCGCCTCACCACCCCTGAGCAGAAGGCCCGTTGGCTGCCGGGAGTGACGAGCGGCGAGACGATCTGCGCGCTCGCGCTGTCCGAGCCGGCCGCCGGATCCGATCTCAAGGCCATCCGCACGACCGCCCGGCGGGACGGTGACGAGTGGGTGATCGACGGTTCCAAGACCTTCATCACCAACGGCATCCTGGCCGACCTGGTCGTCGTCGCCTGCAAGACCGACCCCGACGCCGGACGCAAGGGCATCAGCCTGATCGTCGTCGAGCGGGACGCGGAGGGCTTCGAGCGCGGGCGCAAACTCGACAAGGTCGGGATGAAGGCGCAGGACACCGCCGAACTCTTCTTCCACGAGGTCCGCGTCCCCGCCGAGAACCTCATCGGGCAGGAGAACCGCGGTTTCTACCACATGATGGGCAACCTCCCGACCGAGCGCCTCGCCATCGCCGTCTCCTCGCTGGCCGCCGCCGAGCGGGCGTACGAACTGGCGCTGGACTACGCAAAGACCCGCACCGCGTTCGGGCAGCCGATCGGGGAGTTCCAGGCGAACCGGTTCGCCCTCGCCGACATCAAGGCCAAGCTGGGCGCCGCCCGCGTCTACGTCGACGGCTGCATCATGGCGCTGTTCCAGGGCGAGTTGACGCCCGAGGAGGCCGCGGCGGCCAAGTACTGGACCTCGGAGACCGGCTGGCAGGTCATCGACCGCTGTATGCAGCTGTTCGGCGGCTACGGCTACGTCAACGAGTACGAGATCGCCCGGATCTGGCGGGACAGCCGGGTGCAGCGGGTGTTCGGCGGCACCTCGGAGATCATGCAGGAGATCATCGGGCGCTCGCTGGGGCTCTGACATCGGGTGCACTCATTGACTACCTTGGATAAATAGGTTAGCTATTTAACCTGGATGAGTGCACGGCCGCTTCCGACTTCCGCCTCCTTCCGAAAGCCCTTGGAGTCAAGAGCATGCATTCCGCCCGCCGCCTGACGTTCGGCGACATCATCCGTGAGCACCGCAGGTCCTTCCCCGACGGCATCGCCCTCGTCGACGGCGACGTCCGGCTGACCTGGCCGCAGTTGGACGAGCGCACCGACCGCCTCGCCCAGGCCCTCACGATCGCCGGGGTCGGCCCCGGTGACCGGATCCTCTGGCTGGGGCAGAACTCCTTCCGTATCTGGGAACTGCTCGGTGCCGCCGCGAAGATCGGCGCCATGGTCTGTCCCGGCTACTGGCGCTGGGCCGCCCCCGAAATGGCGTTCGCCGTCGAGGACTTCGACCCCAAGGTCGTGGTCTGGCAGGACGAGGAGATCGGCGACACGGTCGGCAAGGCACGGGCCGAACTGGGCAGCGACCACCGGGCGTTGTGGCTGCGGCACGACGCGGAGGGCCCCGGCTCCTACGAGGCGTTCCTGGCCTCCGGCACGGCCGAGGACCCGGCCGTCGACGTCGACCCGGACTCCGCGCTCCTGGTCATCTACACCGCGGCGATCTCCGGACGCCAGTCCGGCTCGATGCTCTCGCACCGCAACCTCCTCGCCATGGGCGCGAGTTCCGCCTGGATGGGGGACATCGGCACCGAGACCGCCTTCCTCGGCGCCGGACCCATGTTCCACATCGGCAACTACCAGTTCTGGGGCGTCCCGGCCTTCGTGCACGGCGGCAAGAACGTCGTCGTCCGCCGGGTCGTCGCCGAGGAACTGCTCCCGCTGCTGGCGGCGGAGCGCTGCACGCACGCGTACCTGATGCCGCCGACCATCGCCCAACTCGTCACCCTCAACAGGGAAGCGGGCCACGACCTCTCACACCTGCGGGCCAGCGTCGCCGCCCCCCTGTGGCAGGGCACGGTCCCCACCGACACCAGCCGCTTCACCCGCAACGGCGGCGGCGAGGGCCGCGGCTACGGCCAGACCGAGGTGACCGGCTTCGCCGTGACCGGTGCCTACGGCGGCACGGGCACCGGCAACGCGGGACGCCCCGGCCCCTTCACCGCCGTACGCGTCCTGGACGGCACCGGTAAGGAGTGCGAGGTCGGGCAGGCCGGCGAGATCTGCGTCCGCGGCGACCTCGTGCACCTCGGCTACTGGAACCGGCCCGGGATCAACGAGGAACGTTTCCGCTTCGGTTGGTGGCACACCACCGACCTCGGCCGGCGTGAGGCGGACGGCACGATCAGCTTCCTCGGGACCACCACCCGCATGCTCAAGTCGGCGGCGGAGAACATCTTCCCGGCCGAGGTGGAGAACTGCGTCGAGTCCCACCCGGCGGTGAAGGAGGCCGCCGTCATCGGCGTCCCGAACGAGCGCTGGGCGCAGGACGTCAAAGCGGTCGTCGTCCTCCACCCCGACGCCGAGCCGGTCACGGCAGCGGACCTCATCGAGCACTGCCGGGCCCGGATCGCCTCGTACAAGAAGCCGAAGACGGTGGAGTTCGTCGAGGCGCTGCCGCGCACCAAGGACTTCGGCAAGGACTACGAGGCGCTCGACGAGCGCTTCGGCGGGGGCGGCTACCCCGGCGGCGAGCAGCTCGGCGCGGGGCGGTGACGGCATGAGCGACCGCCAACCCGTCGTCGTCGGCGTGCACGCCACCGAGCAGGCCCTGTCCCTCCCGCACCGCGACGCGATGGGCCTCGCCCTCGAAGCGGTGCGCGGCGCCATCGAGGACGCGGGGCTGACCCCGGGGGACGTCGACGGCGCCCAGGTCGACTGGCCCGGCCCGGGCGGTGTGCCCGGCGAGGGCAGTTCCTGGGCGCGGATGCTCGGCCGGGACCTGCGCTGGACCAGCGACTCGATGCTCGACAACGCCGGTTCGCGCGGCCTGCTGAAGGCGGCGGCGGCCGTACGGGCCGGGCTCGCCGACACCGTCGTGGTCGGCGGCTGCAAGCTGGTCTCGCGGGGTGCGGGTCCCGTCGGCGCCGGGGTGCCGCTGGAGTTCGCCGACGTCTGGGGCAGCTACGTCGTCGCCCAGTTCGCGCTGGTGGCGGCCCGGCACATGCACCAGTACGGGACGACCGCCCGCCAGCTCGCGGAGGTCGCCGCCACCGTCCGCAACAGCGGGACCACCAACCCGGAGGCGATGATGTACGGCCGCGGCCCGTACACCGCCGACGACGTGCTCGCCTCCCGCATGGTGGCCACCCCGTTCCACCTGCTGGACTGCTGCATCGTCGGCGAGGGCGGCGCCGCCCTGGTGGTGACCACGGCCGAACGCGCCCGGGACCTGCCCCACCCGCCCGTCGCCGTGCTCGGCGGTGGCATGGAGTACCACCAGGCCGCGTACGCCAATCCCGCGCTGTACCGGGAGGTCGGCCAGCTCGGCCGGGACGCGGCCACCCGTGCCTACGCCATGGCGGGCATCGGCCCGCAGGACGTGGACGTCTTCTCCCTCTACGACCCCAACTCCTTCGAGATCATCCGGCAGTTGGAGATCCTCGGGCTGTGCGACGAGGGCGAAGGAGGGCCCCTGGCCGCCAGCGGCGCCATCGCCGTCGGCGGCAAGCACCCCGTCAATCCCGACGGCGGCTGCCTGGCGTACGCGTGGAACGGAACCCAGCAGATGACCCTCAAAGTCGTCGAGGCCGTACGGCAGTTGCGCGGCACCGCTGTCCACCAGGTAGAGGGCGCCGAGCTGGCGGTCGTCGGCAACGCCGGCTCCGGCGCGCAGCACTATGAGATGAGCGTGTTGGGGAGGAGCCGATGAGCCGGCCCGTACCCGTCCCCACTCCGCTCTCCCAGCCGTTCTGGGACGCGGCCCGGCGCGGTGACCTCGTCGTCCCGCACTGCCCGGCCTGCGGGCTGCGCTTCCTCGTGCCCGAACCCGCCTGCCCCGGCTGCATGTCGGCGGACTGGCGGTACGTGCCCAGCGCCGGCCGGGGCACCGTCTACTCGGTGACCGTGGTCCACCGCGCACCCGGCCCCGGTTTCGGGACACCGTTCGCGCTGGCCGTGATCGACCTGGACGAGGGCGGCACCCTGCTGTCCCACGTCGACGCGGGCGACCCGGACGACGTGACCATCGGCATGCGGGTGCGCGTGGACTTCCGGCCCCTCACCGACGAGATCACCCTGCCGTACTTCGTGCCGCTCCCAGCCGACTGAAGGAGTTGGATGCCGTGACGAACACGCCGGTACGGGTCCCCAAGATGGCCGAGCTGGTGGCGGCACAGCTGCGCCGCAAGATCGTGCGCGGGGAACTGGCCGAGGGGGAGGCGTTGCCCGCCGAGACGGCCCTGATGGCGGAGTTCGCCGTCTCCCGGCCGACCCTGCGGGAGGCGTTCCGGGTCCTGGAGTCGGAGTCGCTGATCAGCGTACGCCGGGGCGCCCGGGGCGGGGCACGGGTACAGGTCCCCGAGGGCACGGTCGCCGCCCGCTACGCGGGAGTCGTCCTGGAGTACCGAGGCACGACCCTCAAGGACGTCTACGACGCCCGTACGGTCATCGAGGCGCCGTGCGCCGGTCTGCTGGCCGAGCGCCGCACCGACCGGGACCTGGAGCGGCTGCGGGCCTCCGTCGCCGAGGCGGAGGGGCTCATGGACGACCCCTCGGCCTTCATCCGCGCCCACATGGAGTTCCACGCCCTCGTCGTCGAACTCGCGGGCAACGAGACGCTGAGCGTTCTCAACGGCATGGTCCGGCACATCATCGACCAGGCGAACTGGTCCCACGTCGACCTCGACGCCGGCAGCCCCGAGAACATCCGGGCCAACCGCCGGGGCTTCCGCGCCCACGGCGCCCTCGTCGAACTGGTCGCCGGGCGCCGCACCGAGGCCGCCGAGGAGCTGTGGCGCCTGCATCTCCAGGAGGCCGAGGACTACCTGCTGCAGAGCAGGTCCATGACGACGGTCCTGGACCTGCTTGGCTGACGTACCGTCAACTCCCGTGCAGATCCCGCACGATGGGCTCCCACACCTCGGCGTCGATCTCGTACGCGGTGTAGAAGGACACCCGGTCGACCAGACTCCCGTACCGGCGCCTGATCTCGCCCGCCACTCGCTCAGGCTCCGCGACGACCGCGAAGGTGTGCAGGACCTCGTCGTCGACCAGCCCGCCCATCGCCTCCCATTTGTCCTCGCGGGACGACTTCGACAGCGCGTTCAGCTCGTCACCGAGTTCGCCCCAGCCGTGCAGCTCCAGGACTCCGCGATAGGCGGGTGTGCTGCCGTAGAAGGCGATCTGGCGGCGGGTGCCGTCGATCGCGCGGGCCAGTTCCTCCTCGGTGCGGCCGGTCGCGGTGAGGAGGAGATGGGAGACGGAGAAGTCGTCGCGCGTACGGCCGGACCGTTCGAGGCCCAACTCGACGGTCGGGAGGGTGACTTCGCGCAGATACCGCTCGGTGGTGAAGCCGTGCGCGAGGAGCCCGTCGGCGACCTCGCCGGCCACCCGCGTCATCGCCTCGCCGACCGCGGCCACGAAGACCTTCGGGGCGCCGCCGGGAGCGGGCGGGGGGAGAAGAAGGGGGACATGAGCGTGTGCGTGTAGAAGTCGCCGCGGAAGTCGAGCTTCTCGCCGTCGTTCCAGGCGGACCAGATGGCGCGCAGCGCGCTCACGTACTCCCGCATACGGGCGGCGGGGCGGCTCCACGGCATCGAGAAGCGCCGCTCGATGTGCGGTTTGATCTGGCTGCCGAGGCCGAGGGAGAAGCGCCCGCCAGAATAGGCCTGCAAGTCGTGGGCGGTGTAGGCGAGTTGCATGGGGGAGCGGGCGAACGCCACCGCGATCGCCGTGCCCACCTCCAGCCGGTCGGTGTGCTCGGCCGCGAGCAGCAGCGGCAGGAACGGGTCGTGTTGCGACTCCGAGGCCCACAGGCCGTCGTAGCCCGCCTTCTCGTGGTGGAGGGCCTCCGCCACGACCTCCGCGGTGCCCCACACGCTGAGCTTGCCGTCGACCTTCATGCCGCTCCCTTTGCCGTGACCGTGTCCAACCCGATGCGCCGCGCGAGGAGTTCGCGGTGGTACGCCGGGTCCCCGAACAGAAGGTGTGATGTCTTGGCCCGCTTCAGATACAGGTGGGCCGGGTGCTCCCAGGTGAAGCCGATGCCCCCGTGGACCTGGATGTTCTGTTCCGTCGCCTGCAGACAGGCGTCCGAGCAGAACGCCTTGGCGAGGCTCGCCACCGCGGGCAGGTCCGGGTCCTCGGCCTCGGCGGCGAGCAGCGCGAAGTGCGCGGCGGCACGCGCCGACTCCACTTCGAGGAGGACGTCGGCGAGCAGGTGCTTCACGGCCTGGAAGGAGCCGATGGGCCGCCCGAACTGGTGCCGTACCTTGGCGTACTCCACCGCCATGTCCAGCGCGCGGGAGGCCACCCCGACCTGCTCGGCGGCGAGCGCCACCGCGGCCCGGTCGAGCACCTGCGAGACGAGGTCCCAGCCGTCGCCGTGCCCAGTACGCAGCCTGGTTGCCGGTACGTCGTCGTAGTCGAGGCGGGCCTGTCGGCGGGTGGGGTCCATCGTGGGCAGAGGGGTGCGGGTCAGTCCGGCCGCGTCGCCGTCCACCCAGAAGACGCCGATGCCGTCGTCGGCGTGGGCGACCGTGAGGACGACATCGGCGGTGGCACCGTCCAGGACGAACATCTTGTGCCCGGTGAGCAGCCACCGCCCTTCCGATGCACGGGCGTTGAGCCGGACCCCTGCCGCGTCCCAGCGGGCGGAGTCCTCGGTGAGGGCCAGCGTCCCGACCAGTTCGCCCGAGGCGAGCCCCGGCAGCAGACGCTTGCGGGCGTCCTCGTCGTCGCAGCGCAGCAGCGTGGTCGTCGCCAGCACGGCCGAGGAGAGGAAGGGCGTGCACACCAGCGCCCGGCCCAACTCCTCCATGACCACGCCCACTTCGACCGGACCGCACCCGGCACCGCCGTACTCCTCGGGAACGGCCAGCCCCTGCAGGCCGAGCTCCGTCCCCATCCGGCGCCACAGCGCCCGGTCGAAGCCCTCCGGGGTCTCCATCAGCCGCCGTGTCTCGGTCTCGGGCGAGGTGTCCGCGAGGAACGCCCGTACCGTGCGCCGCAGTTCGTCCTGCTCGTCACTGAAGGCGAAGTCCATGCCGCTCAGCCCTCCGCACCGGCTCGGCGACGCCCGCGCGAGGCGATGATCTCCTCCACCGCGGCGATGTGGTCCGGGTCGTGCATGCTGTCCCGTTCGGCGAGCAGCGCCGGCTCCAGTACGGCGGCCATGGCCTGCTCCAGGTGCAGGTTCACCGCCCGCTTGGTGCCGCGCAGCGCCTGCGCGGGCAGGGCGGCCAGCCGTCCCGCCAGTTCCATGGCCTCGTCCAGGAGCTTGTCCTTCGGTACGACACGGTTGGCGATGCCGAGCCGGACCGCCTCCTCGGCGCTCACCCGGTCGCCCAGGAACAGGAGTTCCTTCGCCCGGGTCGCGCCGACGAGCAGCGGCAGGACCAGCGCGCCGCCGTCGCCCGCGACGAGACCGACCTGGACGTGCGGGTCGGCCACATAGGCGTCGTCCGCGATCAGCACCAGGTCGCTCAGCAGGGCCAGGCTGCAACCGAGGCCCACGGCAGGCCCGTTGACCGCCGCGATGACCGGCAGCGGGCAGCGGACCAGGCCGGTGATGATCCGCCGGGCCTCGTCGACGTTGTGCTGCCGGAAGACGGGGTCGCGCTGGACCCGGGTCATGATGTCGAAGTTGCCTCCCGCGCTGAACGCCCGTCCCCGTCCGGTGAGCACGACCACCCGCGCCTCGGGGTCGTCGGCCACGGTGTCCCAGACCGACGCGAGGCCGGAGTGCAACTCCTCGCTCATCGCGTTGAGTTGGTCCGGCCGGTTCAGCTCGACCAGCCGGACCGGCCCGAGGGCCGTCACCACCAGATCCGTCATCTCCACCGCCACCATCCAGGAACAGTTCAGTAGAGTTGAATGCTATAACTAATTGAGCTTTATGAGAACCAGGTCGCGGAGTGACGAGCCCGACGGAGGACACGCATGCCGGAGCAGATGTACGAGACCGTGCGGGCCGAGGTGGCGGACCGGATCCTCACCGTCACGCTCAACCGGCCCGAGAGGCTGAACGCCTTCAACCCGCAGATGATGGGTGACCTCCTGGACGTCCTGGACGCGGCCGACGCCGACGACGACGTGCGGGTGATCGTGGTGACCGGAGCCGGGCGGGGCTTCTGCGCGGGGGCCGATGTCAGCTCCGGCGGGTCGTCCTTCGACCATCGGAAGGCGGGTGCCTGGCACCGGGACACGGGCGGCCGGGTCGCGCTGCGGATCTTCTCCAGCACGAAACCCGTCATCGCGGCGATCAACGGGCCGGCCGCGGGCGTCGGCGCCAGCATGACCCTCCCCATGGACATCCGGCTGGCC
Organism: Streptomyces sp. N50; assembly: GCF_033335955.1. Lineage (GTDB taxonomy): Bacteria > Actinomycetota > Actinomycetes > Streptomycetales > Streptomycetaceae > Streptomyces. The sequence goes on along the minus strand of NZ_CP137549.1, from coordinate 455,670 downwards.
TCGACCTCGGCGAAGTTCGGCTTCGTCTTCGCGCGCCGGGGCATCGTGCCGGAATCCGCGGCGAGCTGGTTCCTGCCCCGGGCCGTGGGGATGCAACGGGCCATGGAATGGGTGGCCACCGGCCGCGTCTTCGGCCCCGACGAGGCCCTGTCGGCCGGGTTGGTGCGCTCCGTCCACCCGCCGGAGGAGCTGCTGCCTGCGGCGTACGAACTCGCCCGGGAGATCGCCGAGAACACCTCGGCGGTCTCGGTCGCCCTCTCCCGCCAGATGATGTGGCGGATGCTCGGCGAACCCCACCCGATGACCGCGCACCGGCTCGACTCGCGGATCATGAGCCAGATCGGCGGCGGCCAGGACCCCGTGGAGGGCGTCGAGTCCTTCCTCGCCAAACGGCCCCCCGAGTTCCCGGGCCGGGTCAGCAAGGACATGCCGGCCGTCTACCCCTGGTGGCCGGAGGAGGAGTTCCGTCCCTTGGGGGAGTAGGCGTCACTGGAGGTCGTTGCCGGAGGGTGTCTTCGGGAGGCCTGACCGGAAGCGGAAGACGACTCGCGGTCCGCTCGGGAACTCCGGATCATGGCCGAAACATGCGGGCCAGGGTCTCGGGCAACCCCGGCGGGTCGATCACGGCCTCGGTCCGGAGGGCGGCCGACCTCGTCCTCGACAAGGGCCGGCCCCCGCGCGACACGTTGACGGACCGATGAGATCTGTCCGAAACATTGTCGTCGTTTCCCTGAAGTGTTAGCGTCCGGACGGCGGGCATTCAGTTGAATGCGTTAGCTATTCCGCCCGGGACGGTGACCATGAGCGATGGTTTCCTGCACGAATCCTTCCGTGGTGTCGACTGGGGAGTCGCCACGGCGGATGCCATCGCGGCTCCGCCGCCTCCCCCGCCGGAACGCGCGGGGCACTTCAGGCAGTGGACCGACGACATCCGGCAGCTGGTCGGCGTCACGCCCGACACGCACCGGATGGTCGCCGGATGGCCGCTGCTCCAGCCCGACGGCCCCGGCAGCTGGGACCACGCGGCCCTGGACCGCTGCGACCGCGAACTCGACTCCCTGCTCGAACTCGGCCTGCGGCCGTGCCTCACCCTGTTCGACCGCTCGCTGCCGCAGTGGCTGGAGGACCGCGGAGGCTGGCTCGATCGCGACACAGCCGAGCAATTCGCCGCCTACGCAGCCGAGTTGGGCTGTCGCTACGGCGACCGCGTGACCCGCTGGATCACCTCCACCGACCTCGCGGGCCCCACCCTCGCCGACCACGTGGCCGGGATGTACACACCGGGACGGGGCATCGGCCGCGCCGGCCTGCCCGCCGTCCACCACATCCTGCTCGCCAACGGACTCGCGACCCGCGCGCTCCGCGCCGCCGGCGTGAGCGGCCGGATCGGGACCACGGTCACGCTCGTCGGCGGCTACGCGGCCACCGAGGACCCCTTCGACGGGCTCGCCCTGGATCGCCTGCTGAGCTGGACCAACCGTCTCTTCCTCGACCCCCTGCTGCTCGGCGAGCACATGGTGACCGAGGACGACGTCTCACCGGTCGAGGACACCGGCTGCGTACGCCCGGGGGACCTGGACGTCATCGCCACCCCGCAGGACCTGCTCGGCCTGTCCTGGCACACCCCGTTCCGCGTCACCGCGCCGGAGAACCTCGCCCGCGCACTGCCGGCCGACAAGTGCCAGAGCAGGCTCAACGAGGTCAACCGCCTCCTCGTCGGCCTGGGCTTCGCGGTCGTCCCCTTCGACGACGTGGAGACGACGGCGTACGGCTGGCCCATCCTCCCCGAGGGCCTGGCCGACGCCGTCGCGGACCTGCACGACCTCTACGGCGAGCTGCTGCCGCCGCTGTCCATCGTGGACAACGGCATGGGCGACCTCGACCTCGTCGACGAGACCGGCCACAGCGACGACGCCCGGCGCCGCGCCCTGCTGCGCGCCCGGCTGTCCTGGCTGGGCCGGGTGATCCAGCGCGGTGTCGACGTCTGCGGCTACGAGTACTGGTCGGTGCTGGACAACCTGGAGGCGAAGTTCCGCTACACCCGCCTCTACGCGATGGCGGTCCCGGACCATGAGCCGCCGCCGCGGCCGCCGATGCCCTCGGACTGGCTGCGGGCCGGAGCCTTCGCCGGACCCGAGGCACCGGCTACGACGGCCGGGCTCACCCTGGTCCCGCCCGGCCCCCGGGATCAGCGCGTCGGAGCCCCGTAGTCCCGGCCCCGGATCAGCCGCACCGGTGTGTAGACGAGCACGTCCTCGTCCCGCTGGTTGCGTACGGTGATGCGGCTGGTCACCACGCCCCGGCCGGGTTTGCTCGACGGCCGGGAGGCGGTGGTCTCCACGACGGCGTACAGCGTGTCGCCGACGTACACCGGTCCCCGCACGGTCAGTTCCATGTGCAGGAACGCCAGCCCGTGCCGTGCAGCACGTTCGTCTGCAGGACGAGTCCTTCGGCGATGCAGTACGTCAGCGCGCCCGGGACCAGCCGCCCCGTGTAGCCCCCGTCGGCCGCGTGCGAGGCGTCCCAGAAGAGCGGCTCGTTGAAGCCGCCCCAGGTGACGAAGTTGACGAGGTCGGTCTCGGTGACCGTGCGGCGGGCGGTGCGGAAGATCTGCCCGACCGGCATCTCCTCGTAGGTCAACCCCCGTACCAGCGGGGGGATTTCGGTGGCGGTGGTGGGCTCTGCCGTCATCGCGGGCTCCTCGTGCGTCCGTGGGTCACAGGTCGATCGGGTGCTTGCCGCCCACGCCCTCGAAGTCCGGGGCGCGCTTCTCGCGGTGGGCGGCGAGTCCCTCGACGACCTCGTGCCCGCCGAATCCGAAGAACTCCAGCCCCAGCGAGGCCTCGAAGAGCGGCTGGGCCGTGCGGTACCAGTGGTTGAGGGACCGCTTGGTCCAGCTGAGGGCGCTGGCGGGTCCGGCGGCCAGCAGGGTCGCGACCCGCAGGCCCTCGGCGTGCACGTCCTCGTCGTCCACGCACTTCGACACCAGGCCGATCCGCTCGGCCTCCTCGCCGGTCAGCGCCTCGCAGGTCAGCAGGTAGTACTTGGCCTTGGCCATCCCGCACAGCAGCGGCCAGCAGATCGCCGCGTGGTCGCCGGCCGCCACCCCTAGCCGAGTGTGCCCGTCGACGATCTTCGCCCGGCGTCCGGCGATGGAGATGTCCGCGAGCATTCCGACGACCAGGCCCGCGCCGACCGCCGGTCCGTGGATCGCGGAGACCACCGGCTTCGAGCAGTTGATCACCCCGTAGACCATGTCCCGCGCCTCCCGCATCGTCCGGGCGCGCACGGCGTAGTCCTCGGTCATGGCCTCGATGGAGTCGAAGGTCCCGCCGGCCGAGAACGCCTTGCCGGCCCCCTGGACCAGCACCGCGCGGGTCTCCTCGTCCCGGTCGATGACGGGCCAGACGTCGGCCAGTTCGCCGTGCATGCGTGGATCCACGGCGTTGAGGTTCGGCGCGTCCAGCACGATGCGCAGCACACCGGGCGCGGGCCGCTCGAAGGTCAGGCTCGTGAACGGGGCGTAGGGATCGGTCACGTCGCGCTCCTGGTGTATTCAGTGCGGATACTATAATTATCTAACTGTATCGAGAGGCGGGCGGCAAGCGCCCGGCACACGGGCGCACCGAGGACGGGAAGCTCGGCATGGATCTCACCTTCAGCGAGGAACAGCACGAACTGCGCACGGTCGTAAGGTCGTTCCTCACCCGGCACGCCACCGAGGCGGACGTGCGCCGCCTGGCCGCCGACCCGCGCGGACACGATCCGTGGATCTGGCGGCGGATGGCCACGGAGATCGGACTCCAGGGACTCGCCGTACCGGAGGAGTACGGCGGCTCCGGCTTCGGCTACGCCGACCTCGGCGTCGTCTTCGAGGAGACGGGCCGCGCCCTGCTGTGCGCCCCGTACTTCGCCACCGTCGCCCTGGCCGCCGAGGCGCTGCTGCGCTGCGACGACGAGGCCGCCCGCGCCGAACTCCTCCCGGGCATCGCATCCGGAGAGACGGTGGCCACGCTCGCCCTGACGGAGGACGACGGACGCTGGGACGAGTTGGGCATCCGCCTCAACGCCCGTGCTGGAGCGAGCGGTTGGCTGCTCACGGGAGAGAAGACCTATGTCCCCGACGGACACCTCGCCGACCTGCTCCTGGTCGCCGCCCGCACCCCCGCGGGCATCAGCCTCTTCGCGGTCACGACCGCCGACGCCCCGGGCCTCACCCGCACCCCCCTCCCCACCCTCGACCAGACCCGCAAACAGGCCCGCGTCACCTTCGCGGACACCCCCGCCCGGCTGCTGGGCACGGACGGCACGGCCTGGCCCGCGCTCGCCCGGACCCTCGCCACGGCCGCCGTGTTGCTGGCCGTCGAACAGGTCGGAGGAGCCGCCGCCGCCCTGGACACGGCGGTCGCCTACGCCAAGATCCGTGAGCAGTACGGCCGCCCCATCGGCTCGTTCCAGGGCATCAAGCACAAGTGCGCCGACATGCTCGTCGAGATCGAGTCCGCCCGCTCGGCCGCGTACGCCGGACTGTGGGCCCTGGACGCCGGTGACGAGACGGAGATCGCCGTCGCGGCGGCCCTCGCCCAGGCCTTCTGCTCCGAGGCGTTCACCAAGGTGGCCGCCGACACCATCCAGGTCCACGGCGGCATCGGCTTCACCTGGGAACACCCCGCGCACCTCTACCTCAAGCGGGCCAAGAGCTCCGAGGTGCTGCTCGGCACGCCCGCGTACCACCGGGAACTGCTCGCCGCCCGGCTCGGCATCTGACACCCAGGAGAGGCAGACATGGAAGTGGATTTCGGGCCCGCCGTACGCGACTTCCGCGACGAACTGCGGGACTGGTTCGCGGATCATCTCGTGGGTGAGTTCGCCGAGCACCGGGGCGTGGGCGGCCCCACCGACGGAGCGGCCTGGGACGTACGCCTCGCCTGGGACCGCGAGCTGTCGGCCGGGAACTGGCTCGGCGTGGGCTGGCCGAAGGAGTACGGCGGACGCGGGCTCGGACTGATCGAGGAGATCGCCTTCGAGTATGAGTACGCCCGCGCCAATGCCCCCTACCGTGCCACCGTCAACGCCCTCGACCTGCTCGGCCCGATGCTCCTCGCGATGGGCGACGAGGCTCAGAAGAAGCGCTTCCTGCCGCCGATCCTCGCCGTCGAGGAACTGTGGGGCCAGGGCTTCAGCGAGCCCGGCGCGGGCTCCGACCTGGCCTCCGTCCGCACCCGGGCCGAGCGCGACGGCGACCAGTGGGTGGTCAACGGGCAGAAGGTGTGGACCTCGTTCGGCGTCCACGCGGACTGGCTCTACGTCCTCACCCGCACCGACCCCGACTCCCGGCGCCACAAAGGCCTCACCCTGCTGCTCCTCCCGACCGACCAGCCGGGTGTGGAGATCCGCCCCATCCGCAACCTCGCCGGCCAGGACGAGTTCGCCGAGGTCTTCCTCTCCGACGCGCGCACCGGCGCGGACATGGCCGTAGGAGAGGTCGGTCAGGGCTGGCGCACGGCGATGGCCACGCTCGGCATCGAACGCGGCACCACCCTGCTGCCCCAGCAACTCGGCTTCGAGCGCGAGGCCGAGGCACTGATCGACCTGGCCCGCGCGCGGGGCGCGCTCGACGACCCCATGCTGCGCCGCCGGATCGTGGACGCCTGGATCTCCGTACGCATCATGCGCACCACCAACCTGCGGACGATCGCCGAACTGACCGCGGGCCGCACACCGGGCCCCCAGGCCACCACGGCGAAGCTCTACGCCTCGACACGCCACCAGCAACTCGGCCACCTGGCCATGGAGTTGGCCGGACCCGCCGGACAGATCGTCGGCGAGGACTACGAACTCGACACCCGGCAGCGCTCGTTCCTGCTCTCCCTCGCGGAGACGATCTACGGCGGTTCGAGCGAGATCCAGCGCAACATCATCGGGGAGCTGCTCCTCGGTCTGCCGAGGGAGCCGCGGCCATGACCTCGTCCGAGGACCGCCTCGACCGCATCGAGTCCCACCAGGCCATCCAGCAACTGCCCATCCGCTACGCCCTGGCCGTGGACTCCCGCGACCTCGACGCCTGGGTCGGCTGCTTCCGCCCCGACGTCGACATGGGGCGCCACGGCCGGGGACGAGAGGTCCTGCGGCAGCACATCGAGCCCCTGGTGCGCGGCTTCCACCGGTCGGTGCATCAACTCTGCGGCCACCGAATCGAGTTCACCGGCCGCGACACCGCGACCGGCGCGGTCTACTGCCGGGCCGAGCACGAGGTCGGCGACCGGTGGATCGTGATGGCGATCTGCTACTTCGACGACTACGCGCGCGTCGACGGCGACTGGTACTTCTCCCGGCGCCGCGAACAGCACTGGTACGCGGCCGACGTGACCGACCGCCCCCAGGCGGTGGGCTTCAACGGCTGGGAGGGCGCGGGAGAACCGGCGCTGCCCGACGCCTTCCCCACCTGGACGGCCTTCTGGAAGGAGACGTGATGCCACGGTTGTCGGGCAGGACGGCACTGATCACCGGCGGAGGCCAGGGCGTGGGCCGAGGCATCGCCCTGGCACTCGCGGCCGAGGGCGCGGCCGTGGTCATCAGCGGCCGCACCGAGGCCAAGCTGAAGGACACCGCCGGGGAGATCGCCGAGCGCGGCGGCAGGGTGTACACCGTCGTCGGGGACGTGGGGGAACGGGACGACGTCGACCGGATGGTGGCGGAGACGGTACGGGCGTTCGGCGGCCTCGACGTGCTCGTCAACAACGCCCAGTCCTCGGTGCAGCGACGGCTGGAGAAGACGTCGTACGACGATGTCGAACTCACCTACCGAAGCGGGCCGTTGGCCGTCTTCCACGCGATGCAGGCGGCCCTGCCCCACCTGAAGGAGAGCCGCGGCAGTGTCGTCAACCTCGGTTCCTCGGCGGCGGTGCAGGGCGAGGCGACCTTCGCGGCGTACGCCATGGCCAAGGAGGCGATCCGGGGGCTGAGCCGGGTCGCCGCGCGGGAGTGGGGACGGTACGGGATCCGCGTGAACGTCGTCTGCCCGGCGGCGCTCAGCCCCGCGGCGGAGGACTATCTGGCCGCGCATCCGCAGAAGGCGGAGGAACTCGCCCGCGAGATCCCGCTGGGCCGGCTCGGCGCCCCGGAGGCGGACATCGGCCGGGCGGTGGCCGCGCTGGTGAGTGACGACATGGCGTATCTGACGGGCGCGACGCTGATGCTGGAGGGCGGCCGGACCCTGATCGGGTGAGGTCCCCGACACAGGGACCAACCGTGACGAAGGCGGAGCCCCCGAGGCGGACCGGTCACTGCCCCCGCGTGCTCACGGACGAACGCGGATGATCGTCTTTCCCTTGCGTCGCCCGGTCGGATTGAGGGCGGCGACGGCATCGTCCAGGTCCGCGACGATGTCGATGTTCGTCCGCAGTCGTCCGTCCCGCACCCGCCGCACGATCTCTCCCAGTCCGGCACGATCGGCCTCGACGACGAAGTCCACCGCCAGGCCGCCGGCAGCGGGCCGTGACTCGACCGGGCCGACGACGGACACCAGTGCTCCGCCGGCCCTGACCAGGTCGGCGGACCGCTTCTGAAGGTCGCCACCGATGACATCGAACACCAGATCGACGCCGCCGACGTCTTCCAGCGCGTCGTTCTCGAGGTCGACGAACTCGTGCGCGCCGAAGTCGAGCGCCTTTTCACGGTCCGCGGCGCGTCCGGTGCCGATGACATGGGCGCCGGCCTCACGGGCGAGCTGGGTCACCATCGTCCCGACCGCCCCGGCCGCGCCATGGGCGAGGACGGTCTGGCCGGCCTGAAGGCGGCCGTGCTGGAACAGCCCCTGCCACGCGGTCAGACCTGAGATCGGCAGGGACGCGCCCACCGTGAAGTCGACGTCGCCGGGAAGCGGCGCGAGGTTGCGTGCTTCGATGGCCACACACTCCGCCAAGGTTCCGTCACGGTGCCAGTCGGCGAGGCCGAACACTCGCTGCCCGACCGACAGCCCCGTCGTGCCGTAGCCGAGGGCGGTGACCACCCCGGCCAGCTCGTGGCCGGGGATCGACGGTGCCCGGTCACGGCCGGCGCGATCGGTCCAGGTCGAGGGCCACTCCATCTCGGTCGGGACGAATCCCGATGCGTGAATCCGGACGACGACGTCGTTGATCGCCGGCTGCGGCTCGGGTCGCTCCACCAGAGTCATCCCGGCCGTTCCCGCAGCCTGGTCCGTCACCTCGATCGCTTTCATGGGATCACTTCCTCGATCATCTGTCTCTCAGCTGGAAATATCGCGGGGATGGAAGGGGCGTTCGGCTATGCGCACGTCGTCATGCCTCCGACCTTAGGAGCGAGGCAGCCCAGGCATGTGGTCCATTTCCGTGACAAATTCCTGGGCCACTTCGAAGTTCACCCGTGTGCCGGATCGACCGGGCCAGGGCCCCGCGGCTACGACAGGATCCGCCGGACAGGCCCTAGACGACGCCTCGCGCCCGCAGGCCGTCGAGCTGATCCTCCGTCACCCCGGCCAGCGCGCACAGGACTTCGGCGGTGTGCTCGCCCAGCGCGGGCGGCGGGGTGTAGCCCTCGACCGGGGTCGCCGTGAGGCGTATCGGATTCGCGAGCAGCGGCAGTCGGCCCGATACCGGATCGTCGACCTCGACCAGCATCTCCCGGTGCCGGATCTGGGGGTCGGCGAAGACCTCGGGCATCTCGTTGAACGGGCCCGCCGGCACGTCGTGTTCGTCCAGCAGGGCCAACCAGTCGTCCCGGGTCCGGGTCCGCATGATGCCGTCGAGGACCGGCAGGATCTCCTCCCGGTGGGTGATCCGGGCGGAGGTCGTGGCGAACCGGGAGTCCTGGAGCAGGTCCGTGCGGTCGGCCGCCGCACAGAACGCGGCGAACTGCTTGTCGTTGCCCGCCACGAGGAAGAGCGGCTTGTCCGCGCACTGGAACGCCTGGGAGGGGATGCCGCCGTAGCCGCCGTTGCCGCGCCGCTGCGGAACCTCCCCGGAGACCAGGTAGTTCATCGCGAAGTGGGAGAGTGAGGCCAGTCCGCAGTCGAGCAGGGAGAGGTCGATGAACTGGCCCTCTCCGGTGGCGTCCCGGTGCCGCAGCGCCGCCAGGACGGCCGTGCCGGCGTACAGGCCGGTGAGGATGTCGACCATGCTGACGCCGACCTTCATCGGCTCGTCGGGGTGTCCGGAGACGCTCATCATCCCGGACATGGCCTGGAAGATGCCGTCGTAGCCGGGCCGCCCGGCATACGGGCCGGTCTGACCGAAGCCGGTGACCGACAGATAGACCAGGCGCGGGTTGAGGGCCAGCAGGCTCTCGTGGTCGAGGCCGTACTTCGCCAGCGTTCCCGCGCGGAAGTTCTCGACCAGGACGTCCGAGCGGGCGGCGAGGGAGCGGATCAACTCCTGCCCCTCGGCGGTCGCGTGATTGACCGTCACAGACCGCTTGTTGCGGTTGCAGGAGAGGTAGAAGGCCGCGGTGTCCGTGCCGGGGGCGAACGGCGGACCGTACGTCCGTGAGTCGTCGCCGGTTCCGGGCCGCTCGACCTTGATGACCTCCGCGCCGAGATCGGCCAGCAGCTGGGTGGCCAGGGGCGCCGCGAGGATGCGGGACAGGTCGAGGACGCGGATCCCGGCCAGGGCGGTCGACGGCATCGAGGTCTCCCTCTGTTCACGGACATCGAATGAGTTATATAAATAATACATCTGGCGCCCCGGCTGCGCCCCGTGTGATTGCTTCAACTATCCAATTCATGTAACTATATGGATCGGCTGACCGGCCGAGACCGGAGGGCGTGCGGATGACCGTCGCGGCGAGACCCCTCACCGACCAGGAACAGCGCGAACGCCGCGAGTGGTTCCGGTCCCGCTGGGAGCGCGGCGTCGCGTTCAACCGCCTCTGCCGGCTGCGCATGGTCCGCTGGGACCCCGACGGCGTCGAGGTCGTCCTTCCCTACGCCGAGCAACTCACCGCCCACGAAGGCGTGTTCCACGGCGGGGTGCTCTCCGCGCTCATCGACACCGCGGGCGCGGGAGCCGTGATCGCCGGGCACGACTTCCAGAAGGGGAGTCGGCTCAGCACCGTCTCGATGTCGGTGCAGTACCTCGCGCCCGCCCGGGGCCGGGAGGCCGTCGCCTACGCGCGCTGCGTCCGACGGGGCCGCAGGCTGCACTTCGCCGACGTCGACGTGATGACCGACGGGGTCGTCTGCGCCCGGGGGCAGGTGGTGGTGACCATCTCCGGCGAGCGGCCGGGAGTCGGCGAACCCATCGACCCCATCGACCCGCTGACCGAGGAGTGACGCGATGCCCGAGGAACCCGACCAGGACCTGGTGCTGTACGAGGTCGACGAGGACGGTGTCGCCACCGTCACCCTCAACCGGCCCGAGCGCAAGAACGCCTGGAGCCTCCCCATGGAGCGCCGCTTCTTCGCCCTCCTGGACGAGGCCGCCACCGACCCCGCCGTCCGCGTCGTGATCGTCACCGGCGCCGGCCGGGCGTTCTGCCCCGGCATGGACGTCCAGCGGCTGGAGCAGAACGCGCAACCGGGCCAGTCCCTCAACCTCCAGGCCCGCGTGCCCATGTACAGCAGGCGGAACATGCCCAAGCCGCTCATCGCGGCCGTCAACGGCGCCTGCGCGGGCATCGGACTCGTCCAGGCCCTGATCTGCGACGTACGCTTCGCCGCCCGAGGCGCCCGTTTCACCACCGCCTTCACGCGCCGCGGCCTCGCCGGCGAATACAACCTCCCCTACGTGCTGCCCCGCGTCATCGGCCTGGAGAACGCCCTCGACCTCCTCCTGTCCGGCCGCGTCTTCGACGCCGACGAGGCGAAGCAACTCGGCCTCGTCAGCCGGGTGGTGGAGCCCGAGGACCTGCTCGACGCGGCCCGCGCCTACGCCCGCGACATCGCCCGCAACTGCTCACCGCGCGCCATGGCCGTCGTACGCCACCAGGTGTACGGCGACCTCGACCGCCCCTTCACCGAAGCGCTCGCCCGCTCCTACTCCGCCATGGAGTTCTTCGCGGGCTCGCCGGACTTCCGCGAGGGGGTCGCCAGTTTCGTGGAGAAACGGGAGCCCAAGTTCGAGGGACTGCCCCCGGACTTCGACCCGGACGAGGCCACCCGCGACGCGTTCCTGCCGTACTGACCGAGGAGTTGGAAGATGACAGGGCAGCCCTTCCCGGTCGAGGCCGGGCACATCCTGACGTTCGCCCGGGCCATCGGCGACGAGAACCCGGCCTACGTCGGCGAGAGCGCGCTCGCGCCGCCCACCTTCACCATGGCGAGCGCCCACCACGACCCCGACTACCGGCTGCGGCCCAAGCCGGGCGAGGAGTGGTTCGGGTCCGGCGCCGAGCCCGGAGTGATGCCCGAGGGCGGTGGCGGTCTGCACGCCGAGCAGCACTTCGAATACCACCGGCCGGTGCGCGCGGGGGAGACCCTGTACGCCACCACCGTCGCCGGCCGCAGCTGGGAGAAGCAGGGCCGCACCGGCCGCCTGCTGTTCAGCGAGCGCATCACCGAGTACCGGGACGCCGACGGCGAACCGGTCGTCAGCGCCCGCACCGTGGCCGTCGTGCCCGAGGCCCCCGCCACCCGGAAGGACGCCCGATGAGCCTGAGTGTCGACGACGTCAAGGTCGGTGAGACGCGCGAGAGCGTGCTGGTCGATGACCTCAAGCGCACCCGGATCGTCCAATACGCGGGCGCGTCCGGCGACTTCAACCCGCTGCACACCGATGAACGATTCGCCACCGAGATCGCCGGCTACCCCGGTGTCTTCGCCCACGGGATGCTCACGATGGGCATGACGGGCCGCGTCCTGACCGACTGGGTCGGCGTCGAGGCGCTGCTGACCTTCGGGGTGCGCTTCAAGGCCCAGGTGTGGCCCGGCGACACCCTGACCGCGACGGCGACCGTCGAGTCGGTCGAGGACTCGCCGGACGGCCCGGTCGCCCACTTCTCGCTGCGAACCGTCACTCAGGACGGCGCCGAGGTGGTCACCGGCACCGCGACGGCCCTGCTGGAGCCCTGAACCGGTGGGCGCCGAGCAGGAGTTGACCTGGACGGCGACGGTGCTCGCCGCCTACGACCACTCCCGTCCCGCCGTCCGGTTCGGGGACCTCACCTGGACCGGACGCGAACTCCTCGACCGGGCGGCAGGCGCCGCCGACTGGCTGGACACCCTCGGCCTCGCCCCCGGCGCCCCGGTACCCGCCCTGGCCGCCACCTCCGCCGACGCCCTCGCGCTCGTCATCGGCGGCGCCGGGTCCGGCCACCCGCTCGCCCCGCTCGGCGTCCGTATGACGCCGTACGAGATCGCGGCCGTGGTCGAAGCGTCCGGAGCCCAACTCCTCGTCGCGCAACCCGAGTTTGCGGAACTCGGCGAACAAGTCGCCAAGCTGTCCGGCCGCCGGGCCGTCGTCGTCCCCGAACTCCGCCCGAGCACAAGGCCGTTGACCGCCGAGCCCGACGACCTCGCCGCCGTCCTGCACACCTCGGGCACGACAGGCCTCCCCAAACCCGTCCGCATGACCCAGCGCCGCCTGGCCGCCCGCGCCCGCGTCAACGGCCGCCTCTGCGCGCTCGATCCGGACAGTTTCTACGGGGGCAGCGCGCCCTTCCACCACATCGCCGGCCTCGGCAACATCGCCGTCGCCCTCGCCGCGGGCGCACTGGTCACCGGGCTGCCCCGCTTCACCGTCGAGGGCTGGGCCCTGCTGCGCGACCTCGGCGCCACGCACACCAGCATGGTCCCGGCGATGCTGGAGACCCTGCTGGCGGCCGGCCAGGCGCACCACGAGACGCTGCGTGTCCTCCAGTACGGCGGCGCGCCCGTCCGCCCCGGCACCCTGCGGCGGACCTACGAGGCGATGCCCGGCGTCCGCATGCTCAACATGTTCGGACAGACCGAGGGCTCACCCATCAGCGTGCTCACCCCCGAGGACCACCGGGAGGCGGTCGCCGGACGCACCGACCTGCTGCGGTCCGTGGGACGGCCCGCCCCCGGGGTGGAACTGCGGGTGCGCGACGCCGCACCGGACGGCGTCGGCGAGATCCACGCCCGCGCCGACCACCTCTTCCGGATCGACGCCGAAGGCTGGCTGCACAGCGGTGACTTGGGCCGGGTGGCCGAGGACGGCTACCTCTACCTGTACGGCCGGGGCAGCGACATGATCATTCGGGGCGGCGAGAACGTCCACCCGCTGGAGGTCGAGACCGTCCTGGCCGCGCACCCCGGCGTCGCGGACGTGGCGGTCACGGGCGCACCCGACGAACGGCTCGGCCAGACCGTCGTCGCCTTCGTCGTACCGGCCGACCCCGACGCCCCACCGGAACCGGCGTCGCTCAGGTCGCACGCCCGCGCCCGGCTGTCCGGATTCAAGATCCCCGTCCGCTGGTGGTTCGTGGCCGGCCTGCCGCGCAACGCCAACGGCAAGGTCGTACGGCGTCGGCTGCGCGAGCCCGGCCAAGGAGAAGCCCATGACTGACCACTCCGTCGTCGCCCCGGAGAGCGTGGGGGTGGACCCGCACCGGGTGGACGTCCTGCTGCGCCGGATCCGTCTGGAGGTCGAGGACGGGCCACTTCCGTCCGCTCAGGTCGCCGTCGCCCGCGGCGGTCGCCTGGTGGCGTTCGAGACCTGGGGGGACGCCGGACCGGACACCCGATACGTCCTGCAGTCCGTCGGCCGGTCGATCGTCGCCGGCGTCGTGTGGAAGCTGCTCGGGGAGGGACTCCTGCACCTGGACGAGCAAGTCGCCGCGATCATCCCGGAGTTCGCGCCGAACGGGAAGGAGACGGTGAACGTCGAACAGGTGCTCACGCACACCGCCGGCTTCCCCTTCGCCCCCCTCGGCTACCCGAAGATGCTGGACCGCGAACAACGGCTCGCCGCCTTCGGGCGCTGGCGGCTCGACACCCCGCCCGGCACCCGCTTCCAGTTCCATCTCACCGCCGCCGCCTGGCTGATCGCCGAGATCGTCGAACGGCGCACAGGGCTGCCCTTCGCCGACTACCTCCACGAGCGGATCGCCCGCCCGCTGGGCCTCACCTCGATCGAACTCGGCGTCCCGGTCGAGCGGCAACCCGGCACCGTCGCCCCGATGACCGCCACCGACCGCACCGACGACACCCAGGAACCCGACCCCTGGGGACCGTGGTACCTCGCCGACCCCCGCGTCCTGGCGGCCGGGGAGCCCAGCCACGCCCTGGTCGCCACCGCCGCCGATGTCGCCCTGTACTTCCAGGCGTTGGAGCACTCGGGCCTGTGGAAGCCGGAGGCGGTCGCGGAGGGCACCCGCATCCGGCTGACCCGACTCCCTTACGGGGAGCAGCTCTACGGGGGCGGTGGGACCCGGCGTACCAGCATGGGTCTGTTCGTGACGGTGGCCGGTCCGGACGCCGGCAGCCAACTCCCGTCCACCGGCTCGCCGTCGCTCTTCGGCAGCGCGGGTGCCGCCTACCAACTCGGCTTCATGGACCCGGAGTCGGGCCTGTCCTTCGCCTGTCTGAGCAACGGCTATCCGCTCGCCGGCTACGACCACACTCCGCGCGGTACGGCGCTGCTCACCGACATCGCGAACCTGGCGGCGGACCTGGTCTGAGCCGCGGTGAAACGGGAACGGGCCCGGTACCGAAATCGGTACCGGGCCCGCTCTGTTGGGGCGTCAGGGGCTCAACGGCTGATCAGCTGCTGGGCGTTGTTGTACATGATGTCGTCCTGGACGGACTCGTCGAGTTCCGCGAGGAGCTTGCGGTAGTCGGCGGGGTTGGCGATGCCCTCCGCGTGCGGGAAGTCCGAGCCCATCACGATCGACTCGTGGTAGCCGAGCCGCTTGACCAGGCTCGGGATGTCGTCCTCCGGGTAGGGCACCACACGGATGTGCTTGCGGAACACCTGACTGGGCCGCTCACTCAACTGCCCGCCGATCCAGGGACCGTTGCGGCCCATGCCGCGGCTCTTGTCCATGTGCCGGACGAAGTGCGGCACCCACTCGGCGCCGAACTCGGAGACCAGGACGTTGATGTCGGGGAAGCGCTCGAAGAGGTTGTCGAAGATGAGCGCGGAGAGCGTCTCCTCGATGGGACGCTGGCCGTAGGTGTTCATCCACTGCCACGCGGACATCCGGAAGTGGATGGGGCTCGCGTCATGACCCCAGGCCGGGGCGACATGTGAGTTGTAGTAGAACTCGCTGATGTGGTAACAGACGCTGGCCTTGGCCTCGTTGACCAGTTTCCAGAACGGGTCGAAGTACGGGTCGCCCGGTGAGCGGCCGTACTGCGGCCCGGTCGGCAGCATGATGAACCGGGCGCCCCGCTCCAGGACGTACTCCAGTTCCTTCACCGCGCTGTCCAGGTCGCGCAGCGACAGCAGCGCGGGGGAGTAGATGCGGTCCTGGTGGTTGAAGCCCCACACCTCGTTCATGTAGCGGTTGAACGAGTGGTAGTTGGCGTAGAGCGGCTCGACGCCCTGTACGTACTCCTCGGCGACCAGTGCCCAGCCACCCGGGTAGATGATCGTCTGGTCGAGGCCCTGCTCGTCCATGACGCGCAGCCGGGCCTCGCGGTTCTGGTACGACTCGTGCATCGGCTCGAACTGGTACGTCTCGTCGGGGTTGCCCGAGGCCATCGCCTTGAGCATCTCCTTGAGCGAGCCGGGCCGGTAGACCTGCCCGAACTCCGGCTCCAGGCAGACCACGATCCGGTCCCCGGCGAGGATGACCTCGCGGCCGTCCGCGAGTGTCACCGGGGCCACTGCCTGGCCGAGGAACTCCTTCGGGAGGTAGCGGGTGAAGGAGTCCCGTTCCTCGTACATGTGCTGGTCGCAGTCGAAGATGCGCTTGCGCTGTTCGGCCATGGCCGTCGCCTCCGGACCCCAGATCTATTCAGTACGCCTCCTATAATTATCTAACTGTTTCGGAGGCGCAAGGGGTGAGGGGGAAACGGCTCGGCGATCCTCGATCGGCGCGGTCGGCCGATGAGGATTCGCCTGGTCAGTCGATGAGTTCGAGCACCGTCTTGGGGCCGGCCCCGTTCACCACGTCGTCGGCGCCGCTGATGTGGCGCTGCCACAGCTTCTCCGCCTCGTCGGCCTTGCCGGACTCGATCAGCCCGACCAGGCGCACATGGGCCCGGTGCCCCTTGAGGGCCTGTGCCTTCTGGGTCGCCGCGTCGGTGGCGGCCGCGGTGTACGAGGCGTTGGCCCGGTCGATGATGTTGCGCAGCATGCCGCACAGGAGGATCAGCGTCTGGTTGCCGGTCAGCTCGACCAGCAGGGCGTGGAAGGTGTCCTGGGCGTCGACCAGGCTCAGCGGGTCGTCCAGTACGGCCTTCTCGGCCGCCACCGCGTCACGCAGTCGCTTGATGTCGTCCGCCGTGTGCTTGGCGGCCAACTGGCGTACGCAGGGCGGCTCGATGACGGCCGCGGCGCGGTAGACGTCGCCCAGGGTGGCGCCGCGGTACTCGAGGATCAGGCCGGCGAAGCGGGCCGCGACATCGGAGTCCGGCGCGCTCACCCGGGCGCCGCCGTGCGCGCCGCGCCGCACCGTGATCAGTGACTCCGACTCCAGGACGCGGAACGCCTCGCGCAGCGTCGGCCGGGAGATGCCGAACTGCTCCATCAGCCCCGACTCCGGCGGCAGGGCGTCGCCCGGCTTCAGCTCGCCCCGTACGATCTGGCGGCGCAGCTCAGCGGCGACCAGCTCGGCGGTCTTCGGGACACGCACCTGACGTCCGACGCGGCCACGCGCGGGGACGGGCACGGTTGGCGTTTCTGCACGGGCTGCCTCGGCCACGGCGGGCTCCTCCGTCATATAGCAAAATGAATCGTCTTAGTACATCGAGGGTACCAGGTCAAGGGTTGGGTGATCTTCCCTCGGTGAGGCCTGATCTGGTGCCCGGACCATGGTTGGGTATATAGATGATTCATCTAGCTATAAAGCCAACGGGCTCTGGGAGTGACCTCGATGAACGAGCATGCGGCCCCGGTGATCCTGGGTGAGCTGACCGGTGACGGAGTCATGCTGCTCACCCTGAACCGGCCCGAGCGGCACAACGCCTGGACCCTGGAGATGGAGCTGCTCTACAACGAGCTGTTCGACCGCGCGGAGGCGGACCCGGCGGTACGGGCCGTCGTCCTCACCGGCGCGGGGCGCAGCTTCTGCCCGGGCATGGACATGAGCGTGCTGGACGGGGCGTCCTCGGGCGCGCGCCCGTGGCCGACCGACCGGCTGCCGCCGCGCACCCGGCCCATGTCGTTCCCCAAGCCCCTGGTGGCGGCCGTCAACGGCGCCTGCGCCGGCATCGGCTTCAACCAGGCGTTGATGTGCGACGTACGGTTCGCCGTTCCGGGCGCCAAGTTCGCCGCCGCGTTCAGCGCGCGCGGCCTGGTGGCCGAGGACGGTGTCTCCTGGCTCCTGCCCCGGATCGTCGGCTACGGGAACGCGAGCGACCTGCTGCTGTCCTCGCGCCGCGTCACTGGCACGGAGGCGGAGGCGATGGGCCTGGTCAACCGTCTCGTCGAGCCGGAGGAGCTGCTCCCGGCGGCGCTCGCGTACGCCGCGGAACTGGCCCGCTCGGCCAGCCCGTACGCGATGTCCCTCATCAAACGGCAGCTCGCCGACGACCAGGCGAGAAGCTTCACCGAGAGCCGCGACACCGCCGCCGCGCTGCTGGCCACGGCGAAACGCGCCCCCGACTACCGCGAGGGTGTGCGCAGCTTCATCGAACGCCGGCAGCCGGAGTTCGCCGGACTGGGGGAGAACGTGCCGGAACCGGCGGAGGCCTCGTCGTGAGCCGCGCCGAACTCCCGCTGCACCGCCGCACCATCACCGTCACCGCCCACCAGGAGCCCGGAGGCGAGGAGATCTCGGTCGAGGCGGAGCTGCGGGACGAACGGCCGTGGGCCGAGCCGGCGGTCGCCGACATCCACCGGATGGTGCTGGCGGTGCGGGTCCGCCTCGCGGACATGACCATCGTGGCCGCCGACGCGGACATGCTGACCTTTCCGCACGCCGAGTGCCCGTTCATCACCCCGGTCTTCGACAGCCTGGTCGGCCTCGGCGTCGCCGCCGGGTACAACCGGGCGATCCAGGAGCGGTTCCGCGGTGTCCTGGGCTGCTCCCACCTCTACGAACTGGCCCGGGCGCTCGGCCCGGCCGTGGTGCAGGCGGCCATGTCGGCCAACGCGCGCCGCCGTGACGCGGGCGAACCCGCGAACGGCCCGCGCGCCACGGCCGGGGTGCTGAACAGCTGCCACATCTGGGCCCCGGACGGCGTGGGCCTGCGCAAGCTCGACGCGGGCTGGCGCCCGGGCACAGGTCCGCGACCGGTACCCGAACTCGGGACGTTCGAGGCGCACGAGTGAGGTCACGGCGCTGACGGCCGGCCGCGCGAAGGCGGGGCCGGGGTGGTCGAGGTCGACCGCGCGGACGCGGAATCGGCCCCGGCCGGGCCCACGTGGATCCGACAGGCACGGCGGCAGCCGCTGACTGACCGCGGCCTGGGGTGCCGCCGAACCGGCTTCGACCAGCTGCCGCCGCACCGGCCGTAACCAGCAGCCGCTGAACCGGCCTCGACCAGTCGTCGCCGGTCCCGCCTCAAGCAGTCGTAGCCCTCGGTTCGCGCGGCAGCCCCAGCACCTTCTCCGCGAGGATGTTCCGCTGCACCTGCGAGGTGCCCGCGTAGATCGTGCCGGAGCGGGCGATCAGGTACGTGGTCGACCAGGACGCCGAGGAGTTCGCGGCGCCGGGGTCGTCCGTGCGGTAGGTGCGCAACGGCGTTCGGCCGACCGGCACTTGGGCGTGCAGGCCCATGATGTCCATCGCGAGATCGGTGACCTTCGTGTGGTACTCGCTCCAGTACAGCTTGGCGATCGACGACTCGGGGCCGGGCTCCGTGCCCTTGAGCCAGCCGGTGAGGATCCGGTAGCCGAGATAGCGCATGATCTCGACCTTGGACCAGCACCAGGCGATCCGCTGCCGGATGACCGGATCCTGGTCCTTGCCGTAGAGGCGGGCCAGTTCCACCAGGCGTTCCACCTCGGCCCGGAACAGGATCGGGTTGGTGGCCGCCTCCTCCCCGCGCTCCACGCCCAACAGGCTCTGGGCGACGGTCCAGCCGTTGTCGACGCCGCCCACGACCAGGTCGGCGCGGGTGCGGGCGCCGTTGAAGAAGACCTCGTTGAAGTGGAGTTGGCCGCTCATCATGCGGAACGGCCGTACCTCGACGCCGGGTTGGTCCAGCGGGACGAGGAGGAAGGAGATGCCGCGGTGCTTGGGGGCGGCGCGGTCCGTGCGGGCCAGGACGAAGATCCAGTCGCTGTGGTGGGCGCCGGACGTCCACACCTTCTGGCCGTCGATCACCCACTCGTCGCCGTCACGGACGGCGCGTGTCGTCAGCGACGCCAGGTCCGAGCCCGCGTCGGGCTCCGAGTAGCCCTGGCACCAGGTGTCCTCGCCGCTGAGGATGCGCGGCAGGAAATGGCTCCGCTGCTCGTCCGTGCCCCAGCGCAGCAGCGTGTTCGCCAGCATCTTCACGCCGAAGGTGTCCTGCGGCAGCCCGAACGGCACACCGGCCAGGGCCAGTTCCTCCATCAGGACCACCTGGTGGAGCTTGGACAGGCCCCGGCCGCCGTACCGCTCGGGCCAGGTGAGGGAGAGGTAGCGGTGCTCGGCGAGCCGGCGCCGCCAGTCCCGGGCGAAGGACCAGGCCGCCTCCTCGTCGAGGGCGCCGATGCCCTTCCAGTCCGGCGGCAGTGCCTCGGCGAGGAACCCCTTGACCTCGGTGCGGAACGTCTCGGTCTCCGCGGGATAGCTGATGTCCACCCGTGTGCTCTCCTCGCCCGGCCTCGCTCGCCCCAGCCGATCGCTGTATTGATTGTTTCAGCATAATAGGTTATCTATTTAGAAGGAATAGAGCGGCACGGCGTCGAGCCGAAGGGCGGGCTGACATGGGGCTTCTGGACGGCCGCAACGCGGTGATCACCGGCGGAGCACAGGGCATCGGCTTCGAGATCGCCGGTGTACTCGGTGCGGCGGGCGCGTCCGTCGTCCTCGGCGACATCAACGCGGACGCCGCTGCCGAAGCCGCCGAACGCCTCGCCAAGAACGGCGTCGCCGCCACCTCGCTGCGCTGCGACGTCACCGACGAGGACGAGGTCGCCGCCCTGGTCGCCCACTGCGCCGACACCTTCGGCCCGGTCGGCGTCATGGTCAACAACGCCGGGATCACCCGCGACGCGACCCTGCGCAAGATGGCCGTGGCCGACTTCCGCGCGGTCGTCGACGTCCATCTGACCGGCGCCTGGAACGGCACGCGGTACGCCGCCGAGGCGATGCGCGCGCACGGACACGGCGGCAGCATCGTCAACATCTCGTCCATCGCCGGCAAGGTCGGCAACTTCGGCCAGACCAACTACAGCGCGGCCAAGGCCGGACTGATCGGCCTCACCAAGGCCTCCGCCAAGGAACTGGCGAAGGCGGGCATCCGCGTCAACGCCGTACAGCCCGGCCTGATCCGCACCGCCATGACCGAGGCGATGCCCCCGGCCGCCTGGGACGCGAAGCTCGCCGAGATCCCCCTGGCCCGCGCGGGCGAGCCCGCCGAGGTCGCCCAGGCCGTCCTCTTCCTCGCCTCCGACATGGCGAGCTACATCACCGGAGCCGTTCTCGAGGTGACCGGCGGCCGGTACATGTGACCCCTCGTGAAAGGCATGGCTGATGTCCGCCCTCCTGCGTGACGCGGTGATCTGCGAACCCGTGCGTACCCCCGTCGGCGGCTACGGAGGCGTCTTCCGCGACGTACCGGCGACCGAGCTGGCCGCCGCCGTCGTACGCGCCGTACTGGACCGCACCGGCATCCCGCCCACCGCCGTCGACGACGTCCTGCTCGGCCAGTGCTACCCCAACGGCGAGGCCCCGGCCATCGGCCGCGTCGCCGCACTGGACGCCGGTCTGCCGGTGGAGGTGCCGGGACTCCAGATCGACCGCCGCTGCGGCTCCGGACTGCAGGCGATCATCACGGCGGCGATGCAGGTGCAGACCGGCGCGAGCGACCTCGTGCTGGCGGGCGGCGTCGAGTCGATGAGCCAGGCCGAGTTCTACACCACCGGCGTCCGCTTCGGCGTACGCGGCGCGGGCACCACCCTGCACGACCGGCTGGCCCGCGGCCGAGTCACCTCCGGAGGCGTCAACCACCCTGTTCCCGGCGGGATGTTGGAGACCGCCGAGAACCTGCGACGCGAGTACGCCATCTCCCGAGAGGAACAGGACCGACTCGCCCTGCGCTCCCACGAGAAGGCGGTCGCCGCCCAGCGCGAGGGCCGCTTCATCGACGAGATCGTGCCGGTCACCGTACGCACACGGAAGGGCGAGACGGTCGTCGACACCGACGAACACCCGCGCCCCGACTCGACGTTGGAGAAACTCGCGAGCCTGCGCCCCGTGCTGGGACGGCAGGACTCGGAGGCCACTGTCACCGCCGGGAACGCCAGCGGCCAGAACGACGGCGCCGCCCTCTGCGTCGTCACCCACCCCGAGCGCGCCGCCGAACTCGGCCTGCGCCCGCTGGCCCGCCTGGTCTCCTGGGCCGTCGTGGGCGTGCCGCCGGAGACGATGGGCATCGGCCCAATACCCGCGACGGCCAAGGCACTTGACCGGGCGGGGCTGAAACTCGCCGACATCGACCTCATCGAACTCAACGAGGCATTCGCCGCCCAAGTGCTCGCCTGCACCCGCGAATGGGCCCTGACCGAGGCCGACTTCGAGCGGTTCAACGTCAACGGCTCCGGCATCTCGCTGGGCCACCCCGTCGGCGCCACCGGCGGCCGCATCCTCGCCACCCTGCTGCGCGAACTCGACCGCCGCCAGGCCCGGTTCGGCCTGGAGACCATGTGCCTCGGCGGCGGCCAGGGCCTGGCCGCGGTCTTCGAACGACCGACCCGCACGACCAACGCCAATGGAGGACGCTGATGGCCGGACTGATCGCATACGGCGCCTACGTGCCGTACCACCGCCTCGCCCGGGCCGACATCGCCGCCACCCTCGGGACGCCCCCGGCCCGGGGCACGCGCGCGGTCGCGGGCTACGACGAGGACACCACCTCGATGGCCGTCGAGGCGGCCCGGTCCGCCCTGGCCAGGGACGGACTGCGGACCCGCGTCGGCCAGCTCTTCCTCGCCACCGCCGCACCCGCCTATCTCGACAAGACCAACGCGACCGCCGTCCACGCCGCGCTCGGCCTCGACCCGCACGTCCTCGCCGTCGACATGGCGGGCTCGGTCCGCTCCGGCCTCGGCGCCCTGGTCACCGCCGCCCGCTCCCCCGTACCGACGCTCGCGGTCCTGTCCGACCTGCGCACCGGCCTGCCCGGCGGCGCCGAGGAGAGCACGGGCGGCGACGGCGCGGCGGCGTTCGCCTTCGGCGGACACCGCAACGGCGCCCCCGTGCTCGCGGAGCTGCTCGCCCACGACACGGTCAGCGACGAGATCCTCGACCGCTGGCGGCTGCCCGGCGCGCCCGCCTCCCGCGTCTGGGAGGAGCGTTTCGCCGAGGAGATCTACGTGTCCCTCGCGGACAAGGCGCTCACCGCCGCCCTCGACCAGGCGGGCCTGGACCGGGGCGCCATCGACCACCTCGTGGTCTCCGGCCTGCACGCGCGCGCGTGCGCGACGGTGCGTCGTACTTCAGGAGTACGGCCCGAGGCAGCGACCGCGGACCTCACCGCGGCGATCGGCAACGCCGGCACCGCCCAGCCCGGCCTGCTTCTCGCCGACGTCCTCGACCGGGCCGAACCCGGCCGGATCATCGCGCTCGTCGTCCTCGGCGACGGCGCCGGAGTCCTGCTGCTGCGCACCACCGACGCCCTCCCCGCACACCGCGCCGCCCGCCCGGTCGCCGCGCAGATCGCCGCGGGCGGTGCCCCCATGCCGTACGCCACCTACCTCTCCTGGCGCGGTCTCCTCGACCGCGAGCCGCCCCGCCGCCCTGACCCGGAGCCGCCCTACGCGCCGCCCGCGCACCGGCGCAACAGCTGGAAGTACGGCTTCGTCGCCTCCCGTTGCGAGAAGTGCGGGACCCGGCATCTGCCGCCGGACCGGGTGTGCGTGTCCTGCCGGAGTGTCGACGCCATGACCGACGAGCCGATGGAACAGGTGCGGGGCACGGTCGCCACGTTCACCGTGGACCGGCTGGCCCACACCCCGAGCCCGCCGATGCTCGTCGTGGTCGTCGACTACGACGGCGGCGGCCGTTTCCGCTGCCAGCTCACCGACGCCACCGAGGCCGACGCCGTCATCGGCGCCCGGGTCGAGATGACCTTCCGGCGCACGGTCACCGCCGCCGGCGTCCACAACTACTTCTGGAAGGCCCGGCCGGTACGCACCGGCGAGACCGAGGGGACAGGCGCATGAGCTCGCACGGAATCCGGGACCGGGTCGCGATCGTCGGCATGGGCTGCACGCCCTTCGGCGAGCACTGGGGCCGCTCGGCGGACGACCTGCTGGTCGACGCCGTGGGCGAGGCGGTCACGTCGGCCGGCATCACGCTCGACGACATCGACGCGTTCTGGCTCGGCACCCAGGCGTCCGGGGTCTCTGGGCTGACCCTCAGCCGCCCGCTGCACCTGCCGTACAAGCCGGTCACCCGCCTGGAGAACATGTGCGCCACGGGGTCCGAGGCGCTGCGCAACGCCTGTTACGCGGTTGCCTCCGGCGCCTACGACGTGGCGATGGCGGTCGGCGTGGAGAAGCTCAAGGACTCCGGCATGTCCGGGCTCTCCGGCACCTCGATGCCGGGCGCGGGCGACGACAGCCGCGGTGAGATCACGGCCCCGGCGAACTTCTCCCTGCTCGCTCCCGCCTACGCGGCCAAGTACGGCCTCGCGGAAGAGGAGTTGAAGGACGTCATCACCCGCATCGCCTGGAAGAACCACGTCAACGGCGCCCGCAACCCCCGCGCCCAGTTCCGCAAGGAGGTGCCGCTGGAGCGCATCCGGTCGGCGCCGATCGTCGCGGGCATGCTCGGTGTGTTCGACTGCTCGGGGGTCTCCGACGGTTCGGCGGCGGCGATCGTCGTACGCGCCGAGGACGCCTACCGGTACACCGACAAGCCCATCTTCGTGAAGGCGCTGTCCTTCGTCGCCGGCCCGGCGGACGGACTCCTGGACCCCGACTACGACTTCACCACCTTCCCCGAGGTCGTCGTCTCGGCCCAGGAGGCCTACCGGCAGGCGGGCATCACCGACCCGCGCGCCGAACTCGCCCTCGCCGAGGTCCACGACTGCTTCACACCAACGGAGTTGGTGCTCATGGAGGACCTGGGTTTCTCGGAGCGCGGACAGGCCTGGAAGGACGTCACCAGCGGCGCCTTCGACCTGGACGGCTCGCTGCCGGTCAACCCGGACGGCGGCCTGAAGGCCTTCGGCCACCCTATCGGCGCCTCCGGCCTGCGCATGATGTTCGAGGCCTGGCTCCAACTGCGCGGCGAGGCACCGCCCGAGCGGACGGTCGCCTCCGTGGCGGAGGGCCGCACCCTCGCCCTGACCCACAACCTCGGCGGCGGCCCCGGCGAATGCGTCTCCTTCGTCTCCGTCGTAGGCAGCGAACTCACCGACTGAGAAAGGTGGTTGAGTCATGGGACGACTCGATGACAAGATCGTGATCGTGACCGGAGCCGCGTCCGGCATCGGTGCCGCCACCGCCCGCCGCGTGGCGGCCGAGGGGGCCCACACGGTCGTAGCGGATCTGAATCTCGACGGTGCGAAGGCGGTCACGGAGGAGATCCGGGCGGCCGGCGGTTCCGCCACGGCGGTCCCGGTCGACCTGGGCGACATCGACTCCGTAAGGGCCATGGTGGCCACGGCAGTTGAGACGTACGGCGGCCTCGACGTCCTGCACAACAACGCGGCGGCCACCCACCTGGCCGCCCGCAGGGACCTCGCCGTCCTGGAGGCCGACCCGGCGGTCTGGGACGACACCATGCGGATCAACCTCCGCGGCACCATGGTCGCGATCCAGGCCGCCGTCCCGCACATGATCGCGCGCGGCGCAGGTTCGATCATCAACACCTCGTCCGGCGCCGGTCTCACGGGCGACCTGCGCAACCCCGCGTACGGCGCCTCGAAGGCCGCCCTCATCAACCTCACGCAGTACGTCGCCACCCAGTACGGCAAACAGGGCGTGCGCTGCAACGCCATCGCCCCGGGGTTCATCGTCACCCCGGCCAGCGCCGGTTCGGCGCACGGGGCGATCCGGGAGAAGATGCTCCGCCACCACCTCACCCCGCGCCTCGGCCGGCCGGAGGACGTCGCGTCGGCGGTCGTCTTCCTCGCCTCCGACGAGTCCGCCTTCGTCACCGGACACACCCTGCGCGTGGACGGCGGACTGCTGTCCCACGCGCCGTACGTGGCGGACCTGCGCGAGGCGTGACGCGATCCCGTCGGGGCGGACCTCCGGGAGTCGGTGTGCGGACATGCTCTGTCAACCAGGCGTCGGCGGCGGCCAGTTCGTCGACCGGAACACGTTCGACGGCCCGCCGCGTCTCGCGGACGCTGTTCGCGAATCCGGTGCGGCCGGGGCACCCCTTCCGAGAAAGCGTGACACTTCTCGCGAAAGTGTCACGCTTTCTCGGCTGTGCGGGGTCACCCAGGCCCGCTGACGGGATTGGCCGACAGCGTCCGCCAGACGCCGCGGGCCGGTCGTGTCGTGACGCCGGACTGCCCGAGCCCGAGTGGCGGGGGACGACCGGCCCGACCGGGACGGACGTCATCGCCCCAGCCCCGGCGCCGTCCGCGCTCAGGCCGTCGTCTCCGGCTCCAGGTCGCCCAGGTAGGCCGCCCGGACCGCCGGATCGCGGCGCACCTCGTCCGGGGTGCCGGCGCAGATCCGGCGGCCGAAGTCGAGGACGACGACCTGGTCGCAGACGCTCATCACCATGTCGACGTCGTGCTCGACGAGCAGCACCCCCATGCCCCAGTCCTCGGCGAGCCGCCGGACCAGCTCGGCCAACTCCCGTGTCTCGTCGTCGGACAGCCCCGCCGCCGGTTCGTCCAGCAGCAGCACCGACGGCGAGGTCGCCACCGCCCGCGCGATCGCCAGCAACCGCCGCTCGCCGTACGACAGATCGCCCACCGGCCGGTCCAGACTGTCCTGGAGCCCGAACTCCCGTACGGCGACGAGTACTTGGGCGGGCAGTGGGCGGCTGCCGGGGCGGACCAGGTCGGTGAGCCAGGTCCAGCGCCCCGGTCGCTCGCAGGCGGCGTAGAGGTTGTCCAGGACCGTCATGTCCTCGAACAGCTCCAGCGACTGGAAGGACCGGCTCAGCCCGGCCCCGGCCCGCCGGTGCACCGGCACCCGGGTCACGTCCCGCTCACCCAGGCGGACACTGCCCGAGGCGGCCCGGGTGAAGCCGGTGACGGCGTCGATGGCGGAGGTCTTGCCGGCGCCGTTGGGGCCGATGAGACCCACCACTCGGCCCGGTTCGACGTCCAGCGAGAGCCCGTCGACGGCGACGACACCGCCGTAGCGGACGGTGAGGTCGCGGACGTGCAGGGGGAGGGGTGCGGCGCGGGGTACGTCCGGCAGGGGAGCCGTCTCCTTCTCGGGTGCGACGGCGGCGCGTTGTGGGCGCAGTTTTCGCTCAAGTCCCCTTGCCTGCTTGCCGAGTTCCTTCCCGATGCCGTCCTGGTTGCCCACCAGGGTCAGCACCAGGATGATCCCGCCGATCAGCGGCATCCACTCGCTCAGCCCGGGCACCACCAGGTCCCCGAACCGGGCGCCGACCGTACCCGCGGCGAACGTGGCGCCGAACAGCGGGCCGACGAGGAAGCCGACACCGCCGATGACGGCGAGCCCGAGCGCGGTGACGGAGTCGAAGCTCGCGAAGTCGGAGAAGACGACCGAGGTCGAGCGGAAGCCGGTGAGTACTCCGGCGAGCGCGGCGATGGCCGAGGACAGGCCGAAGGCGTAGAGCTTGGCCGCGCGGACGTCGATACCCAGGGCGGCCGCGGCCCGTTCGTTGGCCCGTACGGCGATGAGCCGGCGGCCGGTGCGACCGCGCCTGACGTTGGCGACCACGAGCGTGGCGGCGACGAACAGGACCAGGACCACGGCGGCGTACCGCTGCGGATGGTCGACCCCGGAGATGTTGATGCCGAAGAGGGTCTGTGTGCCCACCGCGATGCCGTCGCTGCCTGGTGTCGTGGACAGGTCGGTGTTCTGGAAGACCATCGCCTCCAGGGTGGTGCCGAGCCCGAGCGTGATGATCGCGAGATTGACCCCGCGGGTGCGCACGGCCGGCAGCGCGAACAGCAGACCTATCGGGACGGTGCCCAACACGCCTGCCAGCAACGCGAGTTCGAAGGGCCAGCCCCAGTCCGCCGCCGCGTGCCCGGCGATGAAGGCGCCGGTCCCGGCGAGCGCGTAGGCCGCGAGCGACACCTGCCCCGCGTAACCGGTGACCACGATGATCGACAGGATGATCAGCGAGAGCACCAGGGTGCTGGTGATCGCGTCGGCCCACAGCGGGGTCGACAGGCTCACCAGGACCAGCCCGATCACGACGGCCAGGGCGAGCGGGACCGGACGCACCTTGCCGGTGCCCAGTGCCGGGAGGCGGTCGAGGAACGTGCCGCGCAAGGGGAGCGCCCGGCCACGCGCGACCAGGACCAGGGCGATGAAGAGGAACGGCACCGACGAGGCGAGCCCGGTGACGCCGGAGCCGAAGCGCGTCAGCTCGGACTGTGCGACCCCGATGACCAGACCGCCCGCCAGGGTGATCGGGAACGACGAGAACCGGCCGACCAGGGCGGCGGCCAGCGCGCTCAGCAGCAGCGTGGTCAGCCCGGTCACCGACAGGCCGATCACCGGCACGATCAGGATGGCCGTGAGGCCCGCGAGCGCGGAGCCCAGGGCCCAGTTGCCGGCGGCGATCACGTCCGGGGACCAGCCGAGCGCGGCGGCGGCGCCCTCGTTCTCGGCGACCGCGGTGGTGCCCAGGCCGAACAGGGTGCGCCGGTACAGGAGATGGAGCACGGCCGTCACGGCGAGCGCGATGCCGAGCAGCCAGACGCGGTCCTCGGAGACCGTCGCCCCGGCGATCGTCAGCAGCCGGGTGGGCAGCTTCCCCGGCACCAGCTGAAGGCTGTCGCCGTAGCGCTTGACGGCGATCGCGGTGAGCACGATGAACACCGCGAGGGTGCCGACCAGCCGGGCCAGGGTGGACGCCCTGCGCAGCGGGCGGATCACCAACAGGTGGGTGAGCACGCCCAGGACGGCGGAGGTCAGCACCCCGCACGCGGTGGCGGGCCAGTACGGCACGCCGTGGTCGACGGCGAGTTCCCACTGGACGTAGGCGCCGGCCATCCCGATCGCGCCGTGCGCGAAGTTCAGGACGCCGGAGCCCCGGTAGACCAGCACGATGCCGTGTGCGGTGAGCGCGTAGAGGGCGCCGAGCCCCAGGCCGAGCAGCGCGAAACGCAGGACGTCGTCCATCCGAGGAACCTCCCAGACACGGGGCAGACACGGGACGAGACAGTGCATTCATTTAAATAATTGTGCCGAGAGTACTTCACTAACCCAAAAATGCGCCCCATGCTGTTCGGCATCTCGACGTCGCCCACTTTGGGCGCGAGCCCCGGAGGGACCATGAACGACTCACGCCGACGCAGAAGCGCCGTGGCCAGCTGTCTCGCGGTGACAGGAGCCCTGCTCGCCGCAGGATGCGGGGGAGAGGCGGCAAGCAGTTCGGCCGAGACCTCCTCGCTCAAGGGCACCCCGGTCAAGGTGATGGTCTGGGCGCCGGAGAACACCCAGGGCAGCGCCCAGCCCGGGATCCACCTCACCGCCACGGCCTACGAGAAGTGGATCAACGCCAACGGCGGGATCAAGGGCGGACCCCTGAAGGTCGAGTTCTGCAACGAGAAGGGCGACCCCGACGAGGCCGAGAAGTGCGCCCAGCAGGCCGTCGCCGACAAGGTGGCCGCGGTCGTGGGTTCCTACAGCCTCGCCGGGGACCGCTACATGCCCATCCTTCAGAAGGCCGGCATCCCGTACATCGGCGGCACCGGCGTCTCCGCGGCCGAGTTCTCCAACCCGCTGTCCTTCCCGGTCAACGGCGGCACCCCGGTGGTCTTCGCCGCCCACGGCCGCCAACTGGTCGAGCAGGGCTGCAAGAAGATCACCGGCGTACGGTACGACGTGGCCGCCGCGGCCGTCGTCTCGCAGTTCCTCACCCTGGGCGCGGTCTCCGCCGGAGGGGCGGCTCCCAAGGACCTCAAGGTGCCGCTCACCGCAACCGACCTCGCCCCGCAGGTCGCCGCCACCAAGGGCAGCGACTGCGTGAGCGTCATCCTGGGCACCGCCTCCGACCTGTTCGTGAAGTCGTACGTGCAGTCCGGCGACAAGACCAAGCTCGCCAGCGTGGTCGGCAACCTCACCCCGCAACTGGCCGCGAGCACCGGCGGCAGCGGCAGCCCGCTGGAGGGCGCCGCGATCACCGGCTACTACCCGCCGACCTCCGACGCCGTCTGGAAGGACTTCGTCGCGGCGGCCAAGGGCAAGGACATCGACACCACCAACGGCGCCAACGCCACGACCTGGGTGGCCTTCAAGGTCTTCACCGAGGCCGCGAAGAAGCTGCCGACGGTCTCGGCCAAGGCGCTGGTGCAGGAGCTGAACACCACCTCCGGCATCGACACCGGAGGCCTGACCCCGCCCCTGAACTGGAAGGCGTCGACGGCCCTGCCCATCAAGGGACTTGACCGCATCCACAACACGACCGCCACCGAACTCACCATCCGCGACGGGAAGATCGAGTGGGCCAAGGCCGGGTCGACCTTCGTCGACGTCCGCAAGGTGCTGACGGCGGCGTCGCACGGCTGAGCCCGCTGCAGCGCGGCCAAGTCCCCGTCGATCCGCCTGACTTCGGCCGAATCCGGTTGAGGAGAGACCCCGTGCACGACACCGATGTGCCCCTGATAGCGACCCGCGCCCTGTCCGCCGGATACGGCAGCCGACCCGTCGTGAGCGACCTCGACCTGGAGGTCCGGCCGGGCGAGGTCGTCGCCCTGCTCGGCCCGAACGGCGCGGGCAAGACCACCACCCTCAGGGCGCTGTCCGGCGACCTGACCCCGATGAGCGGTGAGGTCCGCTGGCTGGGCACCCCCGGCCACGCACCCCTGCACCGCCGCGCCCGCGAAGGCCTCGCCTACGTCGGCGAACGCGCGGTCTTCACCCGCCTCGACACCACCGACAACCTACGGGTCGGGCGCGTACCGCCCGACCGGGCCGTCGCGCTCTTCCCCGAACTCGAAAAACGTCTCAGGACCGGCGCGGGCATGCTGTCCGGCGGCGAGCAGCAGATGCTGTCGCTGGCGCGCGCCCTGTGCCGTACCCCCCGGCTGCTCCTGGCCGACGAACTCTCCCTGGGTCTCGCCCCGTTGGTCGTCGATCGCCTCCTGCGCGCGGTCCGCGAGGCGGCCGACCAGGGGCTGGGCGCACTGCTGGTCGAACAGCACGTGCGCAAGGTGCTCGACATCGCCGACCGCGTCTACGTACTGCGCCGGGGCCGCGTCGTCATGACCGGCACCCCGAAGGAACTGCGCGGGGACCTCGACGCCATCGAGTCCTCCTATCTCGCGAAGAACCCGTCCTCATGACTGATGGAGGTGGTTGCCGTGCCCAGCGCACGTGAGCAGATCCGGGCCATGGTCCGGTCCGGTGACACATTCGACCAACCCGCCCGGGAGCTGCGGGAGTTGCAGCTCGACGCGGCACGCGAGGCCTTCGCGGCCCACCGCGAACGCATCCCGCTGCTGCGCACCCGGGCGGAGGAGAGCGGCGTCCACGGGATCGAGAGCCCCGACGACCTCGTCCCCCTGCTCTTCTCCCACACCAGCTACAAGTCGTACCCCCTCTCCCTCATCACCGGCGGCCGGTGGGACCGGCTCCTGCGCTGGTACTCGACGGTGTCGGTGGTCGAGCCGGGCGATGTCGACGTCGAGGGCGTGACCGACATCGACGACTGGACCGACCGTGTCACCGCCGCCGGCCACCGCCCGTACATCACCAGCGGCACCTCGGGAAAGGTCTCCTTCCTCAACTGCGCCGCGAGCGACCTGAGTTTCCTGCACGACATCCTGGAGAACCTCACCTGCTGGCCCGACCCGCTGCCGCCCGAGCAGACCCGCCGCGGCTACCTCCTGGCACCGGCGAGCGGTCCGATGCGCTCCATCGACGGCTACCGCTGGCACGCGGACGTCTTCGTCCGGCCCGGTGAGACCCGGCTGCTGACCGAAGACCCCATGCGGGTCTCGGAGTTGATGAGCAGCGCTCTGCTGCGCCGCCGGATGGCGGAGGGCACCGCGACCCCGCAGGAGATCAGCTCCTTCGAGGCCGCGTCCGGAACCCGCGAACAGGAACTCGGCGCTGCTGTCAGTCAGATCGTCGACGACATCGCCGCGCACCGGACCGAGCCCCTCCTGATCGCCGGGATGAACAACCAGCAGTTCACCCTGATCCAGGCCCTGCGCGCCCTGGGCGTACCCGACGGGAGCCTGCACCCGGACACGCTGGTCCTCAGCGGCGGCGGCAACAAGAACGGGGTCCTGCCCGACGACTACCAGGAGCAGTTCGCCGCCTTCTACGACGGCGTACGGCGGGTGCGCAGTTACGGCATGACGGAACTCCAGGGCTCCTGCCTCGCCTGCGAGTCGGGCAACTACCACGTGCCGCCGTGGGTGATCCCGCTGGTCCTGGACGAGCCGGGCGAGAAGCTGCTGAACACCGAACAGGGCGTGGTGGAGGGCCGGTTCGCCTTCCTGGACGTCTCGCTGGAGGGCCGGTGGGGCGGCCTGATCAGCGGCGACCGGGTCTTCGTCGACTTCTCGCCGTGCGACTGCGGCAGGCCGGGACCGACCGTTTTGCCGGACATCCGGCGCTACGGCGACCTCGGCGGCGAGGACAAGATCACCTGCGCCGCGACACTCGACTCCTATGTGCGGGGGATGATCCACGGATGAGCACCTCGACCGACACGGAGGTCGTGCACGTCGTACGCGGCGAGGTCGATCACGGCTCGCCCGTCGGCTACGGCCGCGCCGGCTCGGCCTTCACCGCACCGGCCCTCGACCTGGACCGCCTCGTCTGGCCCCGTACCGAACCCGGCCCCGCCTTCCACGTGCCCGTCGCGGAGATCGTCGACCTCCTGGTGGAGACCGGTGAGGCCCTCAAGGCCGACCGCGAGGGCCTGCTCGCCCAGGCCCTCGACCGGATGATCCCGGTCAGCCCACTGCCCGCCGAGGTACTCGAACGCGCCTACGCGGTGCTGTGGCGCAGCTTCGGGCGGCCGGGCCTGTACGCCCAGATCGACCACGAACTCGGCGGAGCGGACGTGCTCGACGGCTGGCGCGAGGTGCGCCTGCCCGAGAACCGGACCGCGGCCACCCGCGCGTTCCCGCCGCGCCTGGTGCACATCATCGCGGGCAACGCCCCCGGCGTCGCCGCGATGTCCGTCGTGCGCGGCGCCCTGACCAAGGGCGTCAACCTGCTGAAACTGCCCTCGAACGACCTGTTCACGGCGACGGCGATCCTCCGCACCATGGCGGCGGTCGCCCCCGGTCATCCCGTGGTGCGCTCGTTCTCCGCGGTGTACTGGCGCGGCGGCGACGAGGCCGTGGAGAGCGTGCTGTTCCGCCCGCAGTTCTTCGACAAGCTGGTCGCCTGGGGCGGTGAGGCCACGATCCGCGGGGCACTGCGGTACGTCGGTCCGGGATTCGAGCTCGTCTCCTTCGACCCCAAGACCTCCATCTCGCTGATCGGCCGCGAGGCCTTCGCGTCCCCCGAGACCCTTGCCCGGGCCGCCGACGCGGGCGCCGCCGACGCCACCTTCTTCAACCAGCAGGCCTGCGTGGCCAGCCGCTTCCAGTTCGTCGAGGGCTCCTGGGCGGACGCCGACCGCTACGCCGCCCTGCTGTGCGAACGCCTGGGCGTGGCAAGGGAGTTCAGCTCGGCGGACGGTCCACGGGTCGCCGCCGGACTCCGCGAGGAGATCGACGTCCTGCGCTCCCTGACCCCCGACTACCGGGTGTGGGGCGGCTACGACGGCCGGGGCCTGGTCATCCGCTCGCCCGAACCGGTGGACTTCCACCCCGACGGAAAGATCGTCGACGTCGTCCCCGTCGGCGCGTTGACGGAAGCCGTCGCACACGCCGGAGTCGCCACGCAGACGGTCGGCGTGTACCCGGACACCCGCAAGGCGGAACTGCGCGACGCCCTCGCCTGCGCCGGAGTCCAGCGCGTGGTCTCCCTCGGCAGGGCGGGCGGAATGCCGCCGGGCCTCTCCCACGACGGCTTCTACCCGCTGCAACGCCTCATGCGCTGGGTGAACGACGAGTGACGCGGCGGACCCGCGACCCGGCGGGAGCACGACGCCGCTCCAACCGGCGCGGGCCCGGCCTCAGTTCGGCGCTCGGTGCCGCACGGTGTTCATCGAGCCGCAGGGAGCGTGGCGGCTACTTCAGCCCGATCGCGGCGCACGCCGCCGCGTACTCCGGGGTGCAGATGTCCTTGACGGTGTAGATGCCGTCCGCGATCACCGTGTCCTTGATGTTGTCCTTCGTGAGCGAGACCACCGGTACCAGCATCGCGGGGATCTTCTCCTCCGTGGGGCTGTCGACCGTGTCGCGGGTCAGCGCGTCGAACTGGATGTCGCGGCCCTGGACCTTGTACACCGCCATCTCCGCGGCCCGGGTGGCCTCTTCGGGGAACGGCTTGTACGCGGTCATGTACTGCTCGCCCGAGACGATCCGCTGCACCGCGTCCAGGTTCGCGTCCTGGCCGGTCACCGGCGGGATCCTGGTGGCGCCCGCGTCCTTCAGGGCCTTGATGACGGCGCCCGCGAGGCCGTCGTTGGCCGCGTAGACCGCGGCGATGTCGTCGAGGCCGACGGACTTGATCGCCTTCTTCATGTTCGCCTCGGCGACCGCGGGCGACCACGCGGCGGTGTCGTACTCCTTGGCTATCTTGACCTTGTCCTTGAGTTCGCCGAGGGCACCGTCCTTGAACTTCGCGTAGTTCGTGTCGGCGGGGTCGCCGTTCATCATGACGACCTTGCCGGCGGCCGCCTTGCTCCCGAGCGCCGTGATGAGGGCGCGGGCCTGGATCTCGCCGACGAGTTCGTTGTCGTGCGAGACGTACGCGGCGATCGGGCCCTCCGCGAGCCGGTCGTAGGCGATGACGGGGATGCCGGCGTCCTTCGCCTTCCGGACGTCCGGCGCGATGGCCTTGGAGTTCAGCGCGTCCACCAGGATGACGTCGACCTTCTGGTCCACCATCTGCTGGAACTGCCGGCTCTGCTTCGCCTCGCTCGCCTCGGCGTTGGCGTAGACGACCTTGCCCTTGCCGTTGGTGAGGGCGGCGACCTCCTTCACGATGACGGGGTGGTCGAAGGCCTCGAAGCGTGCGGTGTCCTTGTCGGGCAGGAGCAGTCCCACCGTGATGTCGTCACCCTTCTTCGGAGACGCGGAACCGTCGCTTCCGACGACTCCGTCGACGACGCCGCACGCGGTGAGCGCGAGGGCGGAGGCGGAGGCGGTCAGTGCCGTCGCGAGGTGACGCACGGGGATTCCACAGAGGGCGGGAGCGCTCACGTGAGGCGCCTTTCGAGTGTGTGGGGGAGGGGGGCCGGATGGCTTTGGGGGGGCGTTGAAGTCCGGTGTCGGGTGAGAAGTGGCTGTCACAGGCGGGGGGACTTGTCCCCTGCGTCCGCAGGGGCAGGGCGGCTTCGATTCGGCCTCCGCGACCGGGAGTTGCTCCTTCGCCTGTGCGATTCCTGTCTCCGGTCGTCACCGTCGCACTTCCTTGATGTGGACGGGGTGGCGATCACGGGGAGAGGTTGTGGCGGCTTCGGTGACCCGGTTTGATGCGGCCGCGTCCGGGAGCACGCGGAGGAAGGCACGATCGCCCTGACATCGCGCTGCCGCCGTAACCGCGTGGGTCGTAGCGGGTGGCGGGGTCCACGGTTCCGTCGTCCATCGGCACCGCGCCGATGCCCGAAACCTCCGTTCCGCGCCAAGAGGCCTGTCGGGCGGATACATCCGCGAGCGTGAGCTCGGCCGGGGCGGACAGGGAGTGGTGTGGCTCGCCCGGGACCGGCTGGGGCAGCAGATCGTGGTGAAGTTCCTGTTGCCCGGCACGGAGTACGACGAGGTCGCGCTCGCCCGCGTACGCAGGGAGTTCGGCGCGGCGAGCCGGGTCGGTGAACTCGCCACGGCACGCGTCCTCGACGCCGATCTGACCGGACAACACCCTTATATCGTCGGCGAGTTCGTCCAGGGCCCGACGATCCAGCAGCATGTGGCCGCCGGCGGTCCGCTGCCCTCCGGGCGGCTCCAGTCCCTGGGGCTGGCCGTCGCGCACGCCTTGGCGCAGGTGCGCCGGGCGGTCGTCGTGCACCGGGACATCAAACCGTCCAACATCCTGCTCTCCCCGGACGGACCGCGGATCATCGACTTCGGGATCGCCCGCGTACATGTCGCCCGAGCAGGTCAAGTCGCTCCCGGTCACCGCCGCCTCCGACGTGTTCTCCCTCGGCGGCACGCTGTACTTCGCCGCCGCGGGACGGCATCCCTTCGGCGGGGAGGGCGACTACGAGGTGCTCGTCGCCGTGTGCACCCGCGACGCGGATCTCAACTCGGCGCCGGAGCCGGTCCGTTCGGTCATCGCCGACTGCCTGCGCAAGGACCCGGCGGAACGCCCCACCGCCGCCCAACTCGTCACCCGGCTCGCGGCCACGGGACCCGCGAGTCGGGCTGTGGTGCGACGGCTCGGGGAACTACTGCAAGGGTTCCTGGGCCTGAAGGTGGAGCTCGCCGTCGACGGCACCAGGGTCGCCGCGTACACCGGCGCGGGTTTCGAGCGCTTCACCGCGACCGAATTGTCAGCGCGCTGATGCCTTCTAACAAAATTATCATCGAAATTGTTAACAATTCCCGGCTTCGGCTCAGGGTCCCCGCCTACAGTCTGGGACTCGTATGAGCCGCACAGCCGGACTTGCCCGCGGCGTCGCCGGGGTGGTGCCCAAGTACGGCCGTGACCACGCAACTCGCTGTACAAGGAGGTCCACGGGTGGACATGAACCGCAGAACGGTCATCCGCAGTGCCACGGGCGTCGCAGCCCTGGCCACGTTCGGAGTCGCCGAGGGCACGGCGGGCACGGCGTTCGCCGCCACCTCGTCGTCGAGCAGTTCGTCGAGCACGTCCTCGGCGTACTCGCT
The DNA here is from genome assembly GCF_033335955.1 of Streptomyces sp. N50. Lineage (GTDB taxonomy): Bacteria > Actinomycetota > Actinomycetes > Streptomycetales > Streptomycetaceae > Streptomyces. Next base: position 419,411 of record NZ_CP137549.1, on the reverse strand, counting down.
GGAGCTCGACCCCACGGCCTGGTCGTACGACGCGACCAACGACGTGTACTACCAGATCGGGAAGGTGTACGTCGCGAACCCGGCTGCGACGGACTACGAGAACCTGTCGATCTACGTGCCGGGCGCCTATCTGACGGCCACCGCGAACAGCGACGGCACCACGTACACCGCCAAGGCCAACCCGAAGGGCACCGTCGGCCAGTACTCGGGACGCACGGCGCCGATCGTGATCCCGGTCAACACCCCCGGCTACGCCCAGCAGGCGCCGGCCACGTCCTACAGCTACACCAGCGTGTCGGCGTACCTGGAGGCCGGGCTCGTCTACGTGTGGCCGGGCCTGCGCGGCCGGGACAGCTCGACCAGCACCCGCTCCGACGCGGCCCCCTGGGGCGTGACCGACCTCAAGGCCGCGGTCCGCTTCCTCCGGTACAACCAGAGCGTCCTGCCCGGCAGCACGGACGACATCGTCCTGTTCGGCATGAGCGGCGGCGGCGCCCAGGACACCGTGGCGGGCACCTCCGGCGACAGCCCCCTGTTCGAGCCGTACCTGCGCACGATCGGCGCGGCGATGGAGGACGCCCAGGGCCGGCCGCTGAGCGACGCGGTCGCCGGCGTCATGGCCTGGTGCCCGATCACCGACCTCGCCGAGGCCAACCTGTCCTACGAGTGGAACATGGGCCAGTTCGCCTCGACCGGCACGCGCGCGTCCACCACGTGGACCAGCGCCTACTCGGCGGACCTCGCGAAGGCCTGGCCCAAGTACCTCAACCGCCTGGGCCTGCGCGACGAGCACGGCAGGCGCCTGCGGCTGACCGAGTCCAGCAGCGGCACCTATCTGTCCGGCAGCTACTACGACCACCTGATCGGGGTGATCACCACCTCGCTGAACAACTTCCTGTCGGACAACACCTTCCCGTACACCATCACGACCCAGGGCGGCCCGCCCGGATCGGGCCAGACGGGGACCTCGACCACGTACCAGACGGTCGACGACTACATCGCCTACCTCAACACCGGCAGCACCTGGGTCACCTACGACGCCACGACGAACACCGCCACGGTGTCCGGCCTCGAAGGCTTCGTGAACAGCCAGAAGACCGCGAACAAGCCGGTCGGCGCGTTCGACGGATACTCCCGCGGGCAGGGCGAGAACAGCGTCTTCGCGATGGGACTGGGCGTCCCGTCGCACTTCGCGCCGCTCACGCGTGACGTCATCAAGGCGAACGAGACGACGTACGCCACGTACTCCGACTGGGACTCCGCCTACGGCTCCTCGGCCTACGACAGCGACTTCGCGAAGAAGGACAGCGTCGGCAAGGACATGGCCTGGCGGGGCGACGCGTACAACCCGCTGTACTTCCTCTCGCCCGCGTTCGCCGGCTACCGGCAGTCGAAGGTGGCGCGGCACTGGCGCATCCGCACCGGCATCATGCAGGGCGACACGGCCAACACCACAGAGATCAACGTCCAGTTGGCCCTGCTGAACTACGGCATCCGCGACGTCGACTTCGCCACCGTGTGGGCCATGGCGCACACCATGGCCGAGCGCACCGGTGACGCGACGACCAACTTCATCAGCTGGGTGGAGTCCGTGGTCAAGAAGTGACCGGCGACTAGGACACCCCGGGCGCCCGGCCGACGAGCTTCGGCCGGGCGCCCGGCACCGTCTCCGCCCGCGTGCGGGAATGGCCGCGGCCCTACCTCGGTTGCCACGGTCATGACGACGACTGCTCCACGCCCCGAGGTCCTGCGCTACACCGCCTTCTCCAGCGACCCGGCGGGCGGAAACCCCGCAGGCGTCGTCCTGGACGCCTCCGCGCTGGACGACAGCGCCATGCTGGCCGTCGCCGCCGACCTCGGATACTCGGAGTCCGCGTTCCTGACGGCGCCCCCGGAGGGGCTCGGCGGCGAGGACGGGCGGGCCTACACCATCCGGTACTTCAGTCCCAAGGCCGAGGTGCCGTTCTGCGGGCACGCCACCGTCGCGACCGCCCTGGCGCTCGCCGAACGGGTGGGCCCCGGGGAGCTGGTGTTCGCGACGCGCGCCGGCACCGTGCCGGTGGAGGTGGTCGAGGAGGACGGGACGCTCCGGGCCACGCTCACCAGCGTCGAACCGCACCTCGAGGACATCACCGACGCCGATCTCACGGAGGCGCTCGCCGCGCTCGGCTGGCCGGAGGCCGATCTCGACCCCGTCTTCCCGCCCCGCATCGCCTTCGCGGGCGCCCGCCATCTCGTCCTCGCGGCGGTGACCCGCGCCCGACTCGCGGACCTCGCCTACGACTTCGCCCGCCTCGAAGCCCTGATGCACCAACTCGACCTGACCACCGTCCAGTTGGTGTGGCGGGAGTCGGCCACCGTCTTCCACGTCCGTGACCCCTTCCCCGTCGGCGGAGTCGTCGAGGACCCGGCGACCGGCGCGGCGGCGGCCGCGTTCGGCGCGTACGCGCGTCAACTCGCCCTGGTCCCCGAGGACTCCGTCCTCACTCTGCACCAGGGCGAGGACCTCGGCCGCCCCGGCGAACTCACGGTGACCCTGCGCGCGGGCGACCCGCGCGTCCGTGTCGGCGGCACGGGAACACGCATCGGCTGAAGCCCGGGCCCCCTGCGACGATCCGCAAGCATGTCAGTGGCCCATGGCACGATCGCCGGCATGACATCGATCGACGAAGCCCTCCTTCTGGAGACGGCCGCCAAGTACGGCGTACCCGCCCCCGTCGTAAGGGAGTTGATGGCCCGGACCCGCCCATGCCTCTACCTGGTGCCCTACGGCGAGGTGCCCGAGCCGCGTCGGGAGAACGCCCGTCCCGCCGCACGGACGGGCGGGCTTCCCGCACTGCCGGACGGGGTGAACTGGCCTGACGGGGGCGAGCCGTTGGTGCTGAGCGTCGACTGTGCTGCCCTGCCTCAGGGCGTCCTGGACATCGAACTGCCCGTCGATGGGCACTTGTTGTTCTTCACCGACATCGAGTACCCGCCGGAGTCGTCCGCGGTGCTCCACATACCTGCCGGTGCGGGCCGCGCCGAGCACTCCGAGACGGATCGACTCGACGGTGAGGAGGCGCAGTCCAGGGTCTATGAACCCCGCACCCTGTACCCCGTGCCCGGCCTGACCTTCGACGGCGAGTGGGAAGGGGGCCCGCACATCAGCGCGTTCCTCGCCGGTGACGGAGGGGGAGCCCAGGACGCGTTGGACGGTTTCGAGGAGGCCGTAGGGGACCTGGCCTTCGGCGGGCATCGCCCTGGCGTCGGTGTACAGATCGGCGGGTTCTCCGACTCGTGGGACATGGCACCCGACACGGGCGAATCCGTGCTCCTCGCGCAGATCGCCGGGCAGGCGATCGACTACGACGTGTTCACGATGAACCTGATCGTGGGGACCCGGGAGGACATCGCGGCCCGGCGGTACACCGGGCTCCAGTACGAGCAGCAGTGCTAGGCACCCCGTCGTGCGGCCCGGCCGTCAACTGGCCCCACGAGGTCGGCAGTTGCGTCCCACAGCCGCCCGGCCACGGCCGCGTCCAGGCCGGCCCTGCCCTGTCGCCGTAGGACCGGGGAGCCCCGGAAGCCGCCCGGGCCGTCCGGGCCGACGTAGGAGTTGCCGGGGACGTCCTGGGTCGCGGCGTAGAGCAGGGACAGTGCTCCGCGCTCGGGGGCGTTGGTGAGGAACGTGAACCGGTTGACGACGTTCGACCGGGAGTGGGCCGCCAGCGAGGTGCGGGCGATGCCCGGGCTGGCCAGGACCGAGCGGACCGGGCTGTTCGCGGCGGTGAGCCGGCGCTGGAGCTCCAGTGAGAACAGGACGACCGCGAGCTTCGACGCCTGGTAGGCCTGCATCCCGTTGTGCTTGCGGGTGCGCCAGTCGAGGTCGTCCAGGTCGAGCCTGCCCTGCTTGTGCAGTTCGCTGGTGACGTGCACGACGCGGTCGGTGATGTGACCGAGGAGCAGGGTGGTCAACAGGAAGGGGCCGGTGTGGTTGGTGGTGGTCTGCAGGTCCAGGCCGTCGGCCGTGCGCGCGGCCGGGATGTCCATCACGCCGGCGTTGTTGATCAGGATGTCGAGGCCGCCGGACCAGGCGTCGGCGAAGGCGCGTACGGAGGTCAGGTCGGACACGTCGAGCGGCCGGACGTCGAAGGTGCCGGGCAGACCGGCGACGGCGCCGCGGGCCTTGCCGGTGTCGCGTACCCCCAGCACGACCCGGGCACCCACGCGGGCGAGTTCGCGTGCCGTGATCAGGCCGAGGCCGCGGCCGGCACCGGTGATCACCACCGTACGGCCGGTCAGGTCCGGGAGGTCGTGCTCGGTCCAACTTGGCATACGGGTCATGGGAGTTGACTCCTGGTTCGTTGTGACGGTTGACCGCTGATCGCCTCGCCAGTGAACCCGCCCAGCCACGACCCCCGGAAGGACCTCCGCAACCACTGAACGCCAGGTCGTGGCTGAGCCGCACCGCATGGCCGACGATGAGAACCATGGACCACACGTTCGACCGCGCGTCCCTCGGCGCCTTCCTGCGCACCCGGCGCTCGGCCCTGCAACCGGAGGACGTCGGGCTGCGCCGCGGGCAGCGCAGGCGCGCTCCGGGCCTGCGCCGCGAGGAGGTGGCCGAGCTGTGCACCATGTCGGCCGACTACTTCGCCCGGCTGGAGCGCGGCGACGGGCCGCAGCCCTCGGAGCAGATGCTCGCCGCCATCGCCCGTGGCCTGCGGCTGACCCCGGACGAACGCGATCACCTGTTCCTGCTCGCCGGGTACCGAACCGCCCGTCGGGGCACGCGACTTGAGCATGTGAGCCCCGGCCTGATGCGGGTCATGGACGGCCTGGCCGACACCACCGCGCAGGTCATGGGCCCGCTGGGGGAGACGCTGCTGCAGACGCCGTCCGCCGTGGCGCTGCTCGGCGAGCAGACTCAGTACACGGGCAACTCCCGTAGCGCGACCCACCGTTGGTTCACCGATCCGGCCGAGCGTGAGCGCTACGACCCCGAGGACCACGACGTCAACAGCCGGACCAACGTCGCGCTGCTGCGCGCCGCCGTCACCCGGGACGGGCCCGGCTCGCCCGCGGCGGGCCTGGCGGACGTCCTGCGGCGCACCAGCGACGAGTTCGCCCGGCTGTGGGAGCGGCACGAGGTGGGCCTGCGCTGGAGCGGGACCAAGCGGTTCGTCCATCCCCAGGTCGGCCGCCTGGACCTCTACTGCCAGCTCCTCCTGGAACCGGACCAGGGCCAGTCACTGCTCGTCTTCACCGCCACCCCCGGTACGGAGAGCCACGAGAAACTCGCCCTCCTCACCGTGCTCGGCACCGACCGGTTCGCTGCCGGCACCGAGTGACCCTGCGAGTACCGAGGGCTACAGCCCTGCCCGACGCGTCAACGTGCCCTGCGTGTCGGCACTTTCCTCACTTTCTTCCCCAGCTCTTTCCTTCCGCCGGTGAACCTCGTCGGCTCCTTTCACCTCTACGACGTGTAGTGGAGGTTGCCCCGGAGTGAACTGCCGACCGACCGGGACGGAGCGAGGAGAAGGACGCCATGGATGACGGTCCCCGTGCCGGCGGTGGTCTGCGGCTGAGGCGGCGCGACGCGCCCGCCATGGCGGGGCCGTTGTGGGCCCGGCCGCTCGCGACCGAGGTCGCGGCGCCGCAGCAGCTGCACCGGGGGATGACGCTGATCGCCGCGATCAGCCTGTTCATCGGCACGCGCGACGCCTGGACGAGGGCGATGACGTCCCGCCCGGACGTCGCCGGGATCATCTCCGTCTGCTACGCCGGGATACTCGTCGCGGGCGTCCTCGCCCTCACCACACGCACCCGGCGCGCCCTGACCCGGGTGGACGCGGGCGTACTGCTGCTCGCGGTCGTCCTGGTGCTGTGCGGGTACTGGCTCAACCACGCAGGCACCGACGAGGGCGTCCTCACCGCGCAGGCCGCCCACGAGATCCTGCACGGACACCCCATCTACGGACAGCCCTGGCCGTGGCTGTTCGACCGTTCGTCCGTCGGTATCACCAAGACCATGGCGGGCGGCGCCGACTACACCTACGGCTATCCGCCCCTGACCGCGCTGCTCGCCGCCCCCGTCCACGCCGTGGTCCACTCGACGGCCGCCGCGACCCTCGTCACCACCGGCGCGCTGCTCGCGGGCGCCGTCCTGCTGTGGTGGCTGCTCCCGGTGCCCTGGCGGTCCGGCGCCACCGCCGTGTGCCTCGGCTTCGGCTTCCTGCCCGGCTACGCCTACTCCGGCTACCCCGCCGTCCTCGCCCTGGCGCTCCTCATCCCGGTGGTGGTCCGCTGGCCCGACACCGGAGCCGGCGGCCGGCTCGGACTGCCCGGAGTGGCGCAGGCCCTCTGCCTCGGCGCGGCCTGCGCCACCCAGCAACTCGCCTGGTTCCTCACGCCGTTCCTCCTCATCGGCCTCTACGCCGTCCGCCGCGGCGACCTCGGACCCAGGCCCGCCCTCGGCGTGATCGCCCGCTACACCGGCACCGCCGCCCTCACCTGGGCCGCGATCAACGCCTACTTCGCCACCCAGGACTTCCACACCTGGCTGCACGGCCTGCTGCTCCCGCTCACCCAGAAGGCGATCCTGCACGGCCAAGGCCTCATGGGGATCTCGTACTACTTCACCGCCGGCAGCAGGCACCTCGACTACTACTCCTACGGCAGCCAGCTGCTCCTGTTCGGCCTGCTCGCCGCCACGCTGCTCTTCGTGCGGCGGCTCGGACCGGCGATCACCGTGCTGCCCTGGCTCAGCTTCTACCTGGCCACCCGGTCCCAGGACGGCTACTTCCTGATGATGACCCCGCTGTGGCTCGCGGCGGCCGCGACCGTCCCGGCCTCCGCGTTCGCCTCCGCCTGGCAGCCCCGCATCCCGCACGTCACCGGGCACCGGGCCAAGGCCGTCCTCGCGGTGGGACTCGTCACGCCCGCCGTGGTGTGCGCGGCGGTCGCCGCGGCCAGTGCTCCGCCGCTGCGCATGAACGTCACACCGAGCTTCGCGGAGCGGGCCGGCCACCTGGACATCACCGGTCTCGCGGTCCGGGTCGTCAACATCACCGGTACCCGGCTCACCCCCCACTTCGCCAGCCGCCTCGGACAGGGCGCCTCCGACTGGTGGACCGCCTCCGGCGGCCCCGCGACCCTCGCCCCGCACGCCTCCGCCACGTACGAGGTGAAGCCGCCCGGCGGTGTGCGGCGGGCCCCGGGAGGGTCGCATCCGCGCTTCTACCTCATCGCCGTGACCGGTACCCCGATGACCATCACCACCGCACGGATTCCGATCAGTTGACCGAGTTTGACGTAAAAGGATATCCCGTAAATGAGAAAGGCCCTACAGCGTTCTCATCTGAGATTGTTATATTGCGCAACCACGCAAGAGAGAGCGGACCCCCGCCTCGCCCGACCCGACACGGCCGCGCGCCCCTGGCCGCAGCATCGAACGGCCTGAACGGCCCGACCGTACGTGGGAGTGCCAGATGACCGACCTCGGGGACGGCCCCGTGGGACACGCCACGCGCAGCCGCACACGAGGTGTGCCCAGGCCGCGTGCCGGTGAGGCCGACGAGCCGCTGCCCACCGGCGGCCGGGCCGCAGCCCGCGCCGCGGCCCGCCAGGCCCCGCGCGGCGGATCCCGCGCCCGCGGCCGTGCCGCCTCGCGCCGCCGCGTCAAGCAGAGCACGGGCGGCAAGCGGGTGCTGAAGATCAGCGCGATATCCCTGTCGGTGCTGATCATGGTGACCGCGGGTGCCGGCTGGTGGTTCTACGAGCACCTGAACGGCAACATCAACAGCATCGCGATCGACGACGGCGCGGGCGGCAAGGAGAAGGCCGACGCCTTCGGCCGGACGCCGATCAACCTCCTCGTGATGGGCAGCGACGCCCGCAGCAGCGCGACCGACTGCAAGCTCGGCGGCGGCTGCTCGACCACCGGCGTGCAGACCGGGAACGGCAACGCGGACGTCGAGATGGTGGTCCACATCTCCGCCGACCGCTCGAACGCCACCGTGATGAGCATCCCGCGCGACACCATGACCCAGGTCCCCGCCTGCAAGGACCCGGACAGCAGCCAGTCGACGGCCGGTTACTACGGCCAGATCAACAGCGCGCTGCAGTACGGCCAGGAGTGCCAGGTCAAGACCGTGCACGCGCTCACCGGCATCACCATCGACCACTTCGTGCAGATGGACTTCTCCGGCGTGGTGAAGATGTCCGACGCGGTCGGCGGCGTCTCGGTGTGCGTGAACGCCGACGTCTACGACACCTACTCGCACCTGAAGCTCGCCAAGGGCACCCACACCCTCAAGGGCAACGCGGCGCTCGAGTTCGTCCGCTCCCGGCACGGCTTCGGCGACGGCAGCGACCTCGGCCGTACCGTCTCGCAGCACCTGTTCCTGAGCGCGATGATCCGCAAGTTCAAGAGCGCCGGCACGCTCACCGACCCCCAGGCGGTCTACAACCTGGCCGACGCCGCCACCAAGGCGCTCACCGTGGACACCGGCCTCGGCACCGTCAAGAAGCTCATCGGGCTCGCCGCGGACCTCGACAAGGTCCCCACCAAGCGCATGACCTTCACCACGATGCAGACCGGCGCCGACCCGAACAACGCGGACCGCGTCGTGCCCGCGACGGCGGCGAAGAGCCTGTTCGCCACCATCGCCAACGACCAGTCGCTGACCACCTCTTCGGGCAAGAAGTCCTCGGCGGCCACCGCGACCGCCACGGCCGTCGCCGTCCCCGCCGCGCAGATCGCCGTGACGGTGGAGAACGGCACCAGCATCAGCGGACGTGCCTCCACGGTCGCGACCTCCCTGATAGACGGCGGCTTCAGCTCCGGCACCACCACGGGCAACGCCTCCGTCAGCGCGACCACGACCACGCTCACCTACGGCACCGGGCAGAAGGCCGAGGCCCAGACGGTGGCGAGCGCGCTCGGCCTCTCCTCCTCGCACCTCAAGCAGGGCACCGGCACCGGCCTGACCCTGGTGATCGGCACGGACTGGCCGAGCGGCACGACGTTCCCCGGCGGCGGTTCGTCCCCGGCCCCCGCCGACACCAAGGCGGCCACCTCGAACGCCCAGGCATCGACCGCCGACCAGTCGAAGTCCTGCGCCAAGGTCAGCACGTACAAGACGGTCAGCCTGAACGGCGTCGCGATGACCCCGACCCAGGCGTACCGGCTGGCCACGAACAAGAAGGACTCGGCATCCTGACGGGCACTACCCGACGCTCTCGGCGGTCCAGGTGATGTGCGGGGGATCCACCCTCGCGCACAGCGGGCCGCCGTTCGCGTCCGTCAGCCCGAGCCGCCCGACCAGCAGACCGTCGGGCGCGGCCGCGGCCAGGACGTCGTCCGGCACCGAGTCGAGCATGAGCTTGGCCCGCCGGAACATCGTGAAGAGACCGGCCGCGTCGACCGTCCCCCACGACAGATAGACGAACCGCAGCCCCATCCGGTGCTGCACATAAGGGCCCGTGACCACGACACCGTCCGGCGTCACCTCCGCCGAGCACTCCAGCGTCCAGCTCGCGGATGAGCCGTCCCCCGGCTGCGGGTCGAGGAGTTCGGCCGGCCGGTCCCGGCGCTGCACGCCGACATGGACGTTGTCGTACGTCGCGACGGGCTTGTCGGCGGGGGCGGGGAAGGTACGGCCGGGCAGGTCGACGGCGTCGATGCGGAGGTGCATACGGGCCATCATGCAGGGTCCGCCCTCCGTACCCTCAGTCGATCAAGGGAAAGTGGCAGGCGGTGTGCCGACCGGAGGCGGTCATCGTCAGCCGGGGCCGCTCCACGGCACAGCGCTCACGCGCGTAAGGGCACCGAGTCCGGAACGGACACCCCGTCGGCTTGTCGACCGGGTTGGGCACCTCGCCGGAGAGCACGATCCGCTCCCGAGGGACCTCGTCAGTCAGCGTCCCGTCGTCGATGTCCGGCACGGCCGACAACAACGCCTGCGTGTACGGATGCGCGGGCTCCTTGTACAGCGCCTCGGTCTCGGCGAGTTCGACGATCTCCCCGAGATACATGACCGCGATCCGGTCCGACACATGCCGGACCACTCCGAGGTCGTGCGCGATGAACACGTAGGTGAGCGCGAACTCCTCCTGCAGATCGGCGAACAGGTTCAACACCTGTGCCTGGATGGACACATCGAGCGCGGACACCGGTTCGTCGGCGACGATCAGCTTCGGGTTCGTCGCCAACGCCCGCGCGATCCCGATGCGTTGCCGCTGCCCGCCCGAGAACTCATGCGGATACCGGTCCAGATGGGCCGCAGCCAGCCCTACGACGTCGAAGAGCTCGGCGACCCTACGGCGGACCGCGCGCCCGTCGCCGTAGCGGTGCACGAGCAGCGGCTCCGCCACGATGTCCCCGGCACGGCGGCGGGGGTTGAGCGAGGCCTGCGGGTCCTGGAACACCAGCTGCATGCCCGGCCGCACGGGACGCAGCCGACGCGTGGAGAGGGTGCTGATGTCCTGACCGTCGAACTCGACCCGCCCGCCGGTGAGTTCGGTGAGCCGGACCAGACAGCGGCCGAGCGTGGACTTTCCGCAGCCCGACTCGCCGACGATCCCGAGCGTCTCACCGGCGCGCACCTCCAACGACACACCGTCCACGGCCCGCAGCACCTTGCGGCGCGGGGAGAGCCCGTCCGCGCGCAGGGGGTAGTGCTTGGCGACGTCCGTGGCGCGCAGCAGCACCTCTGTCGATGTCGTCAGCGCGCTCATGGTGTCGCCTCTCGTTCCAGGTCCGGTACGTCCGTCGCCGCCGCGCGGGAGGTCAGGCGCAGGGAGGCGCGGTCGTCGTCGGGCAGCCAGCAGGCGTCGCGGTGGGGCCCCGCCCCTGTGGACAACTCGGGCCGCTCCTCGCACCGTTCGTGCCGCAACCGGCACCGGGGCGCGAACGCGCACCCCTCCGGCAGACTCCCCGGCGCCACGGGCATCCCCGCGATGGTGGGCAGCCGCCGCAGCCGGGGCCCGCCCACCCGGGGCACCGAGTCGAGCAGCCCCCAGGTGTAGGGGTGTCGCGGTCCGTGGAACACCGCCCGGCGCGGTCCCTCCTCGGCCGCCCGGCCGCCGTACATGACGAGCACCCGGTCGGCTATCTGTGAGATGACGCCCATGTCGTGCGTGATGAGGACGACGGCCGAGCCCTGGGTGTTCAACTCCCGCATCAGGTCCAGGATCTGGGCCTGGACGGTGACGTCCAGCGCGGTGGTCGGCTCGTCGGCGATCAGCAGTGCCGGGCCGCAGGAGAGGGCCATCGCGATGACCGCGCGCTGGCGCATGCCGCCGGAGAACTCGTGCGGGTAGGCGTTCGCGCGGGAGGCCGCGTCCGGGATGCCGACGTCGGAGAGCAGGCTGACGGCACGCGTGTGCGCCTCCTTGCGGGACACCTTCTCGTGCGCCCGGATCTGCTCGGCGATCTGCCAGCCCACGGTGTACACGGGGGTGAGCGCGGTCATCGGGTCCTGGAAGACCATGGCGATCTCCCGGCCGCGTACCGCCCGCATCTCCTTGTCGGGGAGGGCGAGCAAGTCCTGGCCGCGGAAGCGGACTTCGCCCTCGACCGTCACGTTCGGACTGGTCAGCAGGCGCAGCACGGCGAGCATCGAGACGCTCTTGCCGGAGCCCGACTCGCCCACCACACCCAGGATCTCACCGGGCGCCACCGAGAAGGACAGGCCGTCGACGACGGTGACGGAGCCTCGGCGGGTGCGGAAGGACACCCTCAAGTCGCTTACGTCCAGCAGGGGTTGGTCAGGCATGGCGGGCCCTCGGGTCGAGTCGGGCGTACAGGATGTCCACCAGCGCGTTGGCGAGGACCACGAAGAACGCCGCGTACAGGACCGTGCCCATGATCACGGGCAGGTCCAGGTTCTGGAGGGCGTCGAAGGTCAGCTTGCCGATGCCGGGGAGGCCGAACACCACCTCGGTGAGCAGCGCGGCGCCGCCCACCAACGCGCCGAAGTCCAGGCCGAACAGCGACACGATCGGGATCAGGGAACAGCGCAGCGCGTGCCGGATCAGGATGCGCCGCTCGGAGAGGCCCTTGGCGCGCGCGGTGCGGACGTAGTCCTCGTTCAGGGCGCTGACGACCTCGCCGCGCAGCAGCCGGGCGTAGATCCCGGCGTAGAGCAGCGCGAGGGTCAGCCAGGGGAAGAGGAGGTGCAGGGCCCACTGGCCGGGGTGGTCGAGGCCGACGTAGCCCGGTGGCGGGACCCAGGAGAAGACCGAACTGTGCAGCTGCTTCTGGGTGATGAGGTTGACGACCTCACCGAGCCAGTAGGCGGGGAGGGAGACGCCGACCACGCCGACGAGCATGATCAGCGGGTCGGCAGCCTTGCCGCGCAGGGCCGCGGCCGCCGTGCCCATGATGATGCCGGCCGTCATCCAGATCAGCGCGGCGCCGATCACGAGCGACAGCGTCACCGGGGTTGCCTGCACGATCTGCGGGATCACGCGGGAGCCGCGGTTGACGAACGACTCCAGGTCACGGTCGATGAGGAGGTGACGCATCATCAGCAAGTAGCGGATCGGCATGGGGCGGTCGAGGCCGAAGGAGTGCCGGACCTGGGCGAGCGTGGCCGGGTCGGCGTTGCGGCCCGCGATGCGCGCGGCGGGGTCGACTCCCGGTGTGGCGAAGAAGATCAGGAAGACCAGGACGCTGATCGCGAACATCACCAGCAGGGCGGACGCGAAGCGCTTCACGATGAACCGGAGCATCGGAATCACACCCCTCCGCGCAGCCGGGCGCCCGGGTCGAGCGCGTCGCGCACGCCGTCGCCGAGGACGTTGAGGGCCGCCGTGGTCAGCGCGATCAGCAGGCCGGGCGCGATCGTCACGGCTGGGCGGGTGTAGAGCAGCCCGAGCCCGTCCTCGATGATCGTGCCCCAACTGGCGTCCGGAGGCTGGACACCGACGGAGAGGAAGGACAGCGCCGACTCGGTGAGCATCGCGAGCGCGGTCATCAGGGGCACGAACACGATCGCCGTGGGCAGCACGTTCGGCAGCACCTCGCGGCGCAGGATGCGCACGGTCGGTGCCCCGGAGCCGATGGCCGCCTGGATGTACTCCTTGTTGCGCAGGACGAGTACCTGACCGCGCAACGGGCGGGCGATGTACGGCACATAGATCGCCGCGATGATCGCGACGGGCAGCCACAGACTCCCCGCCTCGACGGTGAGCGGTCCGAGGTGCAGTCCGTCGGTGAGGAGGACGACCGAGAGGCAGATCGCCAGCAGGTACACCGGGAAGGCCCAAATGACGTCCAGGACACGGGAGATGACGGCGTCCACCACCCCGCCCGCGTACCCGGCGACGACTCCGACGACTGTACCGAGGGCGCAGGTGAGCAGTGCCGCCGTGAACCCGATGAACAGGCTCGTCCGGCCGCCGTAGAGCAGGCGGGCCATGACGTCGCGGCCCTGGTTGTCGGCGCCGAGGAAGTAGTGGGCGGGGTCCCAGGTCGGGCCGATCGGGGTGACGCCGAGGCCGAGGCCGGTGCTGCTCGGGGTGAGCACCGGCACGGTCCTGCCGTCAACGACCGTGGTGCCGGAGACATGGGACTGGAAGGGGTCGGTGTGGGCGACGTGGTGCGCGTACAGCGGGGCGCACAGGGTCGCCAGGACGACGAGGAAGAGGACGACGGCCGCGGCCAGCGCCGACCTGTTGTGCAGCAGGTCGGCGCCGGCCGTCCGCCAGGGGCCCGGCGAACGCCGGGCCTCGACGGTGGCCGACTCGGGTGCGGCGGTGCTCACTTGACCCACGTCTGGCCGACGAGCATGTAGAACTGCTTGCTGAACTGGTAGTTGCCCAGCCGCTTCGACGTGAAGTCGATGATCTTCGGGTTGATGAGCGGGACGACCGGCGACTGCCGCATGATCGCCTGATCGATCGCGCCCCACTGCTGGTTGGCCGCCGTCGGGTCGGTCTGCGCGGTCTTCAGCGCGGTCTGCATCTTCGCGTCGATGCCCTTGTCGCAGAAGCCCGAGATGTTGATGCTGGAGTCGCTGCCGGGGTGGAACGCGGCGCAGGAGAACAGGACGTTGAGGAAGTCCGAGGCCGCCGGATAGTCCTGGTACCAGGACGTCAGGGCGAGTTGGACCTTGTTCTTCGTGTTCTGGATGTAGGTGAACTGGATGTTCCCCGACAGCGGCTTGAGCGTCGCCTTGTAGCCGAGCTGGGTGAGCAGGCTCTGCAGGTACTGCCCGATGGACTTGTTGACGTCGTCGTCCTGCACGACGATGCCGACCTCCTGCCCCGCCGTGCCGGACTGCTTCACCAGCGCCTTGGCCGTGGCCAGGTCCGCAGCCGTCCAGGTCTTGCCGCCGCCCTTGGTGTAGTCGCACGAGTTGACGTGCCCGGGGAAGCCCGGCGGCAGGATCGTGCACGCGGGGGAGGCGAGGTTGGTGCCGCCGTACAGCCGCACCACGGCCGACCGGTCCACGGCCCAGTTGATGGCCTGGCGCGCCAACTTGTTGTTGAACGGGGCCATGTTGACGTTCAGCGTCGCGTACCAGAACGCGGTCAGCGGGTTCACGTGCGCCTGGGACGTGTACTTGGTGCCGATCTCGTTGAGCCGGTCGGCGGGCGGCGGGTCGTACATCCAGTCCGCCTGGCCGTTCTCGACGGCGGTCACCTCGGACTCGACCGTCTGCCCGAAGGTGTAGTCGATCTGGTCCGGGTAGCCCTGCGGTTCGGCCTCCCGCGACCACTCCTTGAAGTGCGGGTTGCGCACCAGCTTCAGGGCACGGTTCGGGTCGTACGAGGCCGCCATGTACGGGCCGGTCGTCGGCAGCGGCTTCGTGCCCGCGTCCTTCGTCGGCGAGTCCTTCGGCAGGATGCTGGCGTGCGGGACGGCCAGCTTGTACGGGAACTCCGAGTCCGCCGCCGTCAGGTTGATGGTGACGGTGTTCGCCTTCGCGTCACCGGTCACACCGCCCTTGAGGGTGCAGGACGCGGGCGTCTTCAGGCAGGCGGTGGCGCCGACGATGCCGTTGTAGAAGGTGCCGGCGGTGGGGCTGGAGACCTTGAAGATGCGCTGGAAGGACGCCACCACGTCGTCGGTGGTCAGCGCCTTGCCGTTGGAGAAGGTGATGCCCTTGCGGAGCGTGAAGGTGTACGTCTTGCCGCCGTTGGTGACCTTGGGCATCGCCGCGGCGAGATCCGGGACGACCGTGAACGACTCCTGCCCGCCGACCTTCTTGAACGACAGCAGCCCGTCGTACATCGACTGGTACAACTGCCAGTACTGGAGCGTGTAGTTGACCTGCGGATCGAGACTCCCGGCGGCCGCGTGGGCGACGAGCTTCAACGTCCCGCCCTTGTGCTGCGGCTGGAACACGGAGGTGCCGGACGCCGACGAGGACGACGACGTGGCAGGGTCGGCGGAGCCGCTGTCGGAGGACGAACAGGCGGCGGTGGTCAGGGCGAGGGCGACGGTGGCGGCGGCGAACGCGCTCCGTCTCGTACTGCGGGACATCCAGAGAACTCCCGTCGGAGGAAGGGCTGTTGGGTCGGCCGGGGATGGGCCGAAGGGGGCTCAGTCGGTGGAGTCGAGGAAGGTGCCCACGACCCGGAGGTAGAGCTCTTCCTCCTCGACGTGGGGCATATGGCTGGAGCGCTCGAACATGTGCCAGCGCACGTCGGGGATGTGGTCGGCGAACGGGCGCAGGGTCTCGGGAGTCGCCTCGTCGTACCGGCCGGACACCAGCAGGGTCGGTGTCTCGATGAGGTGCAGCCGGTCGATCACGGACCAGTCCTTCATGGTGCCGACGACATGGAACTCGTTCGGCCCGTTCATCGTGTGGTAGACGGTCGGGTCAGCCGCGATGTTCTCCCAAGTGGCCTGCACCTCGGGCGGGTTGGGGTTCAGCCGGCACACATGGCGCTCGTTGAAGACCTGCTCTGCGGCCAGGTAGTCGGGGTGGTCGGTGGTCCCGGCCGCCTCGTGGGCGAGCAGGGTGCGCTGGACCTCGGGCGGGAGCTGGGCGCGCAGTTCGGCCGCCGCCGCGAGCCAAAGCTCCATGGACGCGGGGGAGTTGGCGATGACCAGACCGCGCAGCCCGGCCGGGCGGCGTACCGCGTGCTCGGCGGCGAGCATGCCGCCCCAGGACTGGCCGAGGAGGTGATAGGCATCGGCGATGCCCAACCCCTTGAGCAGAGTGTCCAGTTCGTCGAGGAAGAGTTGGACGGTCCAGAAGTTGGCGCCCTCGTCGGGCAGATGGGTGGACAGCCCGGTGCCGAGCTGGTCGTAGTGCACCACTTGGCGGCCCTGTTCGGCGATGCCCGCGATGCTGAGCGTGTAGTTGTGACCGGCGCCGGGTCCGCCGTGCAGGACGACCAGCGGTGTCCTGCCGGGTTCGCCCGTGATCCGGTACCAGGTCGAATGGCCGTTGAAGTCGACGGTGCCGGTGTGGTTCGGTGCGGGAATCGCCACGCGAGGGCCTCCCAGACGGGCCGGACGCGAGCCGGCCTCTGGCGGAATCGGAAAAGGAAGTGACGGATGGCTGTGATGGTGATTGGGTAAAAGGTCAGCGCACAAGACCTTTTAGCGGGGGCTGGGCAAGACGTAACGGCGAGTTCACGTGGCCCGCCCGCGTTTACAGAAGTGGCACCGAAGGGGGAGGACAGCTGACATCCGTACCTGAGGCATCCGAAGCGGGGGACGAGTTCTCCCGCGTCCTCGACCGCGTCCTCCTCGGCGGCTCCCCGACCTCCGCGCTGCGCCCGGTGCGGGTGGCCTCGGCGGTCGACGAGGTGTCCGACCGGCTGCTCACCGCGATCGCCGTCGGCGACTTCCTGCCCGGCGAACGGCTGCCGGCCGAGCGCGAGCTCACCGGCCTGCTGCGGGTCAGCCGCCCCACCGTCCGCGAGGCGGTCGCCCGCCTCCAGGCCGTCGGCGTGGTCGAGATCCGCCGCGGGCGCAACGGCGGGACCTACGTCCGCGACAGCTGGACCGAGTCGACGGCCGCCGCCGTCCGGCACACCCTGCTGCCCCGCTGGGAGGAGTTCGAGCAGCTCTTCGACCTGCGGGGCCTGGTCGAGGGAATGGTCGCCGCGACGGCGGCCCGGCGCCGGAGCAGCAAGGACCTCGAACCCATGCGGGACGCCCTGTCCGCCTACCTCTCCGCCGGCACCCAGCGCGACGCGCACACCGCGGACAGCGCCTTCCATCAGGCCGTCCGCGCCGCCACCGGCAACCCGCAGATCGTCAACCTCAGCCAGGACCTGCTGGCCCGCATCAGCCTCGGCTTCCCGGTCGAACCCTGGGGCAAGGGCGAACAGACCCACTTCCACCAGGGCGGCGAGGACCACAAGGCCCTGTACGAGGCCATCGCCGCGGGCGAGCCAGAGCGCGCCGAGGAGATCGCCCGGGGCCACTTCACGATCAGCGCCGACCTGATCCGGGACGTGCTGGAACGGGTCCGGGCTCGTTAGACGGTCAACTCCCGTACGGCACCGGCGACTTCCGCGACACCGCCCAGCCGCAGCACAGGTCGCGCGCTCGCGGTGATTGTCGCCGGGCTGCCGAGCGCGTCGCCCATGTCGACGGCGATCTCGGTGATGCCCCGACCGGCCAGGTCGGCGGCGAGGCATGCGGTGCTGTTGGCGTTGTCGATGTCCTCCGGGACGCCGATCGAGGGCGCGAACATGCGTGCCGCGAGCCGGCCGGAGCGCGTCGGCACCGAGTAGACGTAGCAGCCGAGGAGTCCGAACCGGTCGCAGGCCGCGCGCAACGCCTCGAAGTCCGGTGTGATTGCGGCGAGTTGGGAGCGTGAGGCGACCGGGACGAGCAGCCGTTCGCGCCCGACCGAGGCCACGCGGGCACCCGGAGCGAGCGTGTCCGAGGTGACGCCCAACGCGGGCAGGACCTGTGCGCACTCGTCCGGGGTCGGCTCGCGCGACTCGACGGGACCCGGCTCGAAGACGGCCCGGAACCGCGCCCCCTCCCGAACCGCCCGACCGGCGAACGAACGCCCCGCAGCACTCAGGGTGCCCCGGTATTCCGAGCCTGGGGCACGTGCCGCGAGGAAGGCCAGTGCGGCGACCGTGCCGTGACCGCAGGCGGGCAGTTCGCCCCCGGCGGTGAAGAAACGGAGCGAGACCTCGGACGCGCGCACCGACACGAACACGGCGTGCGAGGTCCCCGCCAGCACCGGCACCCGACACCGCTCCTCGTCGCTCAACGGCACCTCGTCCAGCACCGCCGTGGGACTCCCACCGGCGCCCGCCCGCAGACACGCGCGGACGATGCTGACGGACAGTCGGCTGATCACACGAGAACCGTACTATCTTCTGTCACAACATCAGACATTCGGAGCAAATATGCCAAAAACGGATGAGCTGCTTGATGTGACGGAGGTGGCGATCCCGGCTGCCACCCACCCACCCGAGCGCCGGCGCCGAGCCTTTCGCAGACCCCCGCCCGCGACTGCGGCCGTCATCGCGCTCGGCCTCGCGGCGGCCGTCCTCCTGTTGTCGGGCACGCCATGGCTGAACGACCCCGCCGTGGCGGCCTGGCGGACCGTCTGCCTGGCCATCACCGTGCAGGCGCTGCCCTTCCTCCTTCTGGGCACCGCCCTGTCCGGGGCCATCAACGCCTTTGTCCCGGCGGACCTGTTCACCAAGGTGCTGCCCAAGCGGGCCGCGCTCGCCGTCCCGGTCGCGGGCATCGCGGGCGCGGTCCTGCCGGGCTGCGAGTGCGCGTCCGTGCCGGTCGCCAACAGCCTGATCCGACGCGGCGTCACCCCGCCCGCCGCCTTCGCGTTCCTGCTCTCGGCGCCCGCGATCAACCCGATCGTGCTGACCGCCACCGCCGTCGCCTTCCCGGGCAGCCCCGCCATGGTGCTGGCCCGGCTCCTCGCCTCGCTCGCCACCGCCGCCGTCATGGGGTGGCTGTGGCTCTGGCTCGGTCGTGAGGAGTGGCTGCGTCCGGTCGTACGGCACACCGGACATCAGTCAGGCCGCAGCCGCTTCACGGAGTTCCGGCTCGGCTTCCAGCACGACTTCCTGCACGCCGGCGGCTTCCTCGTGCTGGGCGCGATGGCCGCGGCCACCTTCAACGTGACCGTCCCGCGCTCGGTCCTCGACACCTTCTCGGGCTCGCCCTGGCTGTCCGTGCTGTTCCTGGCCGGTCTCGCCGTCGTCCTCGCGGTCTGCTCCGAGGCCGACGCGTTCGTCGCCGCCTCGCTCACCGGCTTCTCGCCCACCGCGCGGCTGGCCTTCATGGTCGTGGGCCCGATGGTCGACCTGAAGCTGATCGCCCTGCAGGCCGGCACCTTCGGCCGGGCGTTCGCGGTGCGCTTCTCCACCGCGACCACCGTCGTGGCCGTAGCCGCCAGCGTCCTGATCGGAGGCGCCCTGCTGTGAAGCGCACCGCGCAAGTACTGCTCCTGGTCCTGACCGGCCTGGGCCTCCTGCACACCGCCCTCTTCACCGACCTCTACCTGCGCTACGTCAAGGAGGGCCTGCGCCCGCTCCTGATCATCTCCGGCGCCCTGCTCCTGCTCCTCGGCCTGGCGCACGCGATGTTCGACCGCGGATCCGGCGACGCGGAGGAGCACGACCACGACCACGAGCACGAGCACGAGCACGGTCATGGCCACGACCACTCCACCGCCCCCCGCATCGCCTGGCTGCTCTTCCTCCCCGCGCTCAGCCTCCTCTTCTACGCCCCGCCCGCCCTCGGTGCCTACACCGCCTCCCACGCGGGCAGCGAGACCGTCAAGAAGCAGAAGGGGTTCGCCGCGCTGCCCGCGACCTCACCCCTGCCGATGACCCTCACGGACTTCACCACCCGGGTCCAGCAGGACAAGGAACTGGCGATCAAGGGCCGCAGCGTCGAGATGACCGGGTTCGCGACGCCGGTCCGGGGCGGCGGCTGGGACCTGACCCGGATCATCTTCACCTGCTGCGCGGCGGACGCCCAGACGGTCAAGGTGCACATGTACGGCACTCCGGCCCCGCCCGCCAACACCTGGCTGGCCGTCACCGGGACCTGGCACACACAGGGCGCGCTCGGCACGCGGACCGCGGCGGCGGCCCTCGACGTCCACGCCACCCGGAACATCGCCCAGCCGGTCAATGCCTTCACGGACGACCTGCCCCTGACCCCGTCCTGAACCCCTTCCTGAGGGCATGAACTCCGGTCGGCAGCAGGGGTGTTACGCATCCCCTCTGCCGGTCCGTCCCGCCGGGTTCATGTCCTGATCGCCTGGCATGTCCGAGAGTTAACGGGTCATTGGGGCACACACGGTGTGAAGAGGGGGTCACCGTGTAAATCATCTTGTCATGAACCTGCGATCCGACGGGCGGATCGCGGTCTCATGGAGGTGTTGGATGCACCGCAGACTCGCCACCGGTCTCGCCGCCTCGACTCTGGCCCTGGCAGCCGTCGTCGCCACCGCGACAGCCGCCACCGCCGCCCCCGCCGACAAGCCCCAGGTCCTCTCCAACTGGACCCAGACCAGCGCGTCGAGCTACAGCCTCTGGGCCGCGGCCCGCGCCAACCAAGTCGCCTGGTCCGCCTACGGGTTCGACTGGTCCACCGACTACTGCTCCGACTCGCCCGACAACCCCTTCGGCTTCCCCTTCGCCACCTCCTGCGCCCGCCACGACTTCGGCTACCGCAACTACAAGGCCGCCGGCGCCTTCAGCGCCAACAAGTCGCGGCTCGACAGCGCCTTCTACGACGACCTCAAGCGCGTCTGCGCGGGCTACAGCAGCGCCGTCGCGACCACCTGCGACAGCACGGCGTGGACGTACTACCAGGCCGTGAAGGTCTTCGGCTGACGAGCCGTCAACTGGCTTGGAGGTGCGGGACGTTGCCCCCGCGCCCCGCACCTCGCCGTCCGGAAAGGACTGTGGGCCGCGCCGACCGATGAGTTCGGGCGGCGCGGGAGGTCTACCTGGCATGAGCGAAAAAGTGATCTCCGGAATGTCCATGTCCCTCGACGGCTTCATCACCGGCCCGGACGACACCCGCGCCAACCCCCTCGGCGTCGGCGGCGAACGCCTGCACCGATGGGTCCAGGAAATGGACGACACCGACGCCAAGGTCCTCGCCGAGATGGCCGACGGCGTCGGTGCCGTCCTCATGGGCCGCCACTCCTACGACATCTGCGAAGGCGAGGGCGGCTGGGGCGACGGAGGGCCCGTGGGGAAGGTCCCCTGTGTCGTGCTCACCCACCGCGCCCCCGATCCGGCGGACGTCGTCGCCCCCGACGTGTTCACCTTCGTCACCGACGGCATCGAGTCCGCGGTGGCCCGCGCCAAGGAGACCGCCGCCGGCCGGGACGTCGGGGTGCATGGTGCGAGCGTTGCCCAACATGCCCTGAACGCCGGTCTGTTGGACGAGATCCACATCATGCTCGTCCCGGTGCTCCTGGGCGCGGGCAAGCGGCTCTTCGACCACCTCGGCGGTCCCGTCGAGCTCCGCCGGCTCTGGACGCGCGAGTCGCCGGACATCACCCACCTGCGCTTCGAGGTCGTGACCAAGCCCTGACGAGGTGTCCGGCGTGGGGCGTCACACGGCGACAACCCGCACCCCCGCCTCCTCGAACCGCCGCACCATGTCCGCCCCCACCCCCGCGTCCGTCACCAGCGTGTTCACCGCCTGGGCCGAGCAGATCCGGGCGAACGCCCGCTGCCCGAGCTTGCTGGAGTCCGCCGCGACGACCACGCGCTCGGCGCGCTCGCACAGCAGCCGGTTGATCGCGGCCTCCGCCTCGTCGTGGGCCGCCGCGCCATGCGTCACGTCGAAGGCCACCACACCCAGCACCGCCACATCGACGGTGATCTGCGAGAGCACCCCGTCCGCGAGCGGCCCGACGAGTTCGTACGACTGCGGTCGCGCGACCCCGCCGGTCAGCATGATCTTGAACTGGGGCCGTACGACGAGCTCGTTGGCGATGTTGAGCGCATTGGTCACGATGGTCAACGCCGGTGTTCCGGAGGTGAGGTCGCCGCGCACGGCCAGGGCGCGGGCCACCTCCGTGGTCGTCGTACCGCCGGTCAGGCCCACCGCCTCGCCGGGCGCGACGAGTTCGGCGACCGCAGCGGCGATGCGCTGCTTCTCGGAGGCGTGCCGGGCGGTCTTGTAGCGCAACGGCAGTTCGTACGACACCCCGTGCACGACGGCGCCGCCCCGGGTGCGCACCAGCATCTGCTGCTCGGCGAGCTGGTCGAAGTCACGGCGGATCGTCGCGGCCGACACCGCGAGGTCGGCCGCGGCCTCCTCGACATCCAGCCGGCCGCGCTCGACCAGCAGGTCCAGCAGCGCCTTCCAGCGGGCGTCGCGCGACATCCGCACTCACTCTCCGTTTCTCGCCGTTCCCCGATTCTCCGGCGACCCTAGCGCACACGATCCTCACTCAATTGCTTGATTGTGCTCGAAAGCTCGCTATATCTTGCAGGAACAAGCAGAAACGGGGAGGGGTACGGCATGACCTATGTCGAGGACGAGCTGAACAGCCAGCCCGAGTGCTGGATACGCGCCGCGGCGGAGGCGCCCCGGTACCGGGACGTGCTGCCGGCGCCGGGGGAGCGGGTCGCGATCGTCGGCTGCGGCACCTCGTACTTCATGGCCCAGGCGATCGCCGCCCTGCGCGAGGGGGCGGGCCAGGGCGAGACCGACGCCTTCGCCGCCTCGGAGTTCCCGCACGGGCGGACGTACGACCGGGTCCTCGCCCTCACCCGCTCCGGCACCACCACCGAAGTGCTGGAACTCCTGCGGGAGTTGAGAGGGCGCACCCGCACCACCGCGATCACCGCCGACCCGCACACCCCCGTCATGACGGCCGCCGACGACATCGTCGTGCTCGACTTCGCCGACGAACGGTCCGTCGTCCAGACCCGGTTCGCGACCACCGCGGTCACCCTGCTCCGCGCCCACCTGGGCCTGCACACCGACGCCGCGGTCGCCGACGCCCGCACCGCGCTCACCGCCGAACTGCCCCAACAGCTCGTCGCCTGCACCCAGTTCACCTTCCTCGGCCGCGGCTGGACCGTCGGGCTCGCCAACGAGGCCGGGCTGAAGATGCGCGAGGCCTCGCTGTCCTGGACCGAGGCCTACCCGGCGATGGAGTACCGGCACGGCCCGATCAGCATCACCACCCACGGCACCGCCACCTGGATGCTCGGCGAGGCGCCCGAGGGACTCGCCCAACAGGTGGACGCCACCGGCGGGTTGTGGATCGAGGGCGGCCTGGACCCGCTCGCCGAACTCGTCCGCGCCCAGCGCCTCGCGGTCGCCGTCGCCGCGTACCGCGACCTGGACCCGGACCGCCCGCGCCACCTCACCCGCTCGGTGATCCTCGCCCCCTGAAGCCCGCGACTCCAGGCCAGGAAAGGAAAGCCCGTGCCCCTCGTCACCACCGGCGAGCTCGTCACCCGCGCCGCCGAGGCCCGCTCCGCGGTCGCCGCCTTCAACATCATCACCCTGGAACACGTCGAGGCCGTCATCGCCGGCGCCGAGTCCACCGACGCCCCCGTCGTCCTCCAAGTCAGCGAGAACGCCGTCAAGTTCCGCTACGGCCGCCTCCTCCCGCTCGCCCGCGCGGCCGTCGCCGCCGCCGAACGGGCCGCCGTACCAGTGGCGTTGCACCTCGACCACGTCCAGAGCGACGACCTGCTACGACAGGCACAGGCCGCCGGTTTCAGCTCCGTCATGTACGACGCGGCCCGCCTGCCCTACGCCGAGAACCTCGCCGCGACCCGCGCCGCCGCCGACTGGGCACACGCCCAAGGGCTGTGGATCGAGGCCGAGTTGGGAGAGGTCGGCGGCAAGCACGGCGAGCCGCCCCTCGACGCCCACGCCCCCGGCGCCCGCACCGACCCCGCCCAGGCCCGCGCCTTCGTCGCCGACTCCGGCGTGGACGCGCTCGCCGTGGCCATCGGCAGCTCGCACGCCATGACCACTCGCACCGCCACCCTCGACCACGACCTCCTCAAGCGGCTCACCGCCACCCTGGACGTCCCCCTCGTCCTGCACGGCTCCTCAGGAGTCCCCGACGGCGAACTCACCGCGGCCGTCGCCGGCGGCATCACCAAGGTCAACGTGGGCACGGCCCTCAACCAAGCGATGACCGGCGCGATCCGCGCCTTCCTCGCCGAACACCCCGAGGCCGTCGACTCCCGCAAGTACCTGAGCGTGGGCCGGGAGGCGATGGCCGGGGCGGTGGCCCGGATCATCGGCGTACTCGCGGGAGGCGGCCGGTCGGGCTAGCGCTTGACGGCCTTCAGCACCACGAACTTCGCGTCGCTGGCGACCAGTTGGCTGTTGCCGAAGAGCCGCTTCAGCTTCACGTGGTAGGCGAGATGACGGTTGCCGATCACCCACAGCTCGCCGCCCGGCCGCAGTGCGCGCCGCGCCCCGGAGAACATCCGCCAGGCGGTCGCGTCGGTGGTCGCCTGGTGGGAGTGGAACGGGGGATTGTTCAGCACGAGGTCCACGCTGTCGGCCGGGACCCCGACCAGCCCGTCCCCGACCCTGAACTCGGCATGCCCGGGTGCGCCGTTGGCCTTGTACGTCGCCTCCGCCGAGGCCACGGCCTGGAACGACTCGTCCACGAACAGGACTTCGGCCTCCGGATCGGCCAGCGACACCGCCGTACCGACGACGCCGTTGCCGCACCCGAGGTCGACGACCTTGCCGAGACCGCGACTTGAGGGCAGATGCTGGAGGAGGAAACGAGTCCCGATGTCGAGGCGTTCCGCGCAGAACACACCCGCGTGGTTGACCACGGTCCGCCCCGAGACGACACCGATGCCGTCGGGCAGGGCGTAACTGTGCGGCCAGGGATTGGTGCCACGTGCCCCTGACGACCGGGGCGTGCAGTGGATCAGCCGGGCCTTCTTCTCGGCCAGCGAGGTCCGGGTCGGGCCGAGGATCCGCTCGAACAGCTTGAGCGTCGAGGTGTGGATCTCCTTCACCATGCCCGTGCCGACGACGACGGTGTCCGCGTGCACGGCAGGCGCCAGCCGCAGCAACTGGTCCTCCAGCAGCGCGAGGCTCTTGGGTACCCGGACCAGCAGCACGTCGACGCGCTCGGGCGGCGGGTCCTGGGTGGTGAGCAGCCGTACGGAATCCGCGTCCACCTCGTTGCGCGCGAGGTTCGCCCTGGTCGCCTCCTGGGTGAGGAACGAGTCCGTGATCTGCACCGGACCGTGCTCCGCGAGTGCCGTGGCCAGGGCGCCCCAGCGGTCGCCCACGATCACGACCGTGCCGGACAGGGGTGTGTCCTGTTCCGCGAGCTGCCGCAGAAGGTATTCGTCGGAGGCGTCCCAGGCGCGCAGCCGGTCGCGCGGGTCCTCGGGGAAGCGGGCCAGGGCGCGGTCGCCCCACGGAGTCGTCATTCGGTCGATATGGTCGTCCATCGTGCGCCAAGGCTAACCGAGTGCCAGCTCATGGCCGGTCGGGGCAGGATGGGGCCATGGACGCCGAGCTGTTTCCGAGGGCCCGTACGGAGATCGCGCCGGGCGCGGTGCACATCCCCGACTGGCTCGCCCCGGACCGCCAACGCGACCTCCTGACGGCCTGCCGCGAGTGGGCCCGCCCACCCGCCGGCCTGCGCACGGTCCGCACCCCCGGCGGCGGCACGATGACCGCCCGGCAGGTCTGCCTCGGCTGGCACTGGTATCCGTACGCCTACGCCCGCACGGCGACCGACGGCGACGGCACCCCGGTCAAACCCTTCCCGACCTGGCTCGACGAACTCGCCCAGCGGGCGGTCACCGACGCACTGGGGGCGCCGACGGCGTCGTACGACATCGCCCTGATCAACTTCTACGACGGCGACGCCCGCATGGGCATGCACCGCGACGCCGACGAACGTTCCGACGCCCCCGTGGTCTCCCTCAGCCTCGGCGACACCTGCGTCTTCCGCTTCGGCAACCCCGAAACCCGCACCAAGCCGTACACGGACGTGGAGTTGAGGAGCGGCGACCTGTTCGTGTTCGGCGGGGCGTCACGGCTGGCGTATCACGGGGTGCCGAGGGTCTACGAGGGCACGGCGCCAAGGGAGTTGGGGCTGAGGGGGAGACTGAACGTGACGCTGAGGGTGAGTGGTTTCTGAACGGGGGGAGTGGGACGCGCCCTGAAGGGGCGCGGGGAACCGCGCGACCAGCCCCCACCGGCCGTCACTGTGAACTCGACCCCCATCGGCTCTCTCCGCGGATCATGGGAGACTCGCCCTCATGAGCGGCGGCAAGGCGGACCCCCGGCCGGCGGGGGATGGAACCACCTCAAGGGCACGACTGGACCGGGGTCGCGGAGCGCTGGGCCCCGCGCTGGAACTCGTGCACACCGGCCGCGCCCCCACCCGAGCCGTACTCACCGCCGAACTGGGGGTGACCCGCGCGACGGCCGGCGCGGTAGCAGCCGAGTTGGAGGCCCTCGGCCTGATCAGGGTCGACGCCAGGCCCGGCGCGGCGGCCGGTTCACAGGGACGACCTTCGCACCGCCTCGCGCTGGCCGAGGACGGCCCTGTCGTGCTCGCGGCCCAGGTGCACGCCGACGGTTTCCGCGCCGCGCTGGTCGGCCTCGGCGGCCAGATCGTCGCGACCGCCCCCGGCTGCGAGGCCGTGGACGCCGACCCCGCGAAGGTACTGGGGTCAGTCGTCGAGGCCGGCGCGGATCTGCTGCGCGAGACCGGCCGACGCTGCGTCGGCGCCGGACTCGCCGTACCGTCCGCCGTCGCCGAGCCGGACGGGCTGGCGCTGAACCCCCTCCACCTGGCCTGGCCCGCGGGAGCGCCCGTGCGGCGGATCTTCGCCGAGTGCGTGCGCGCGGCCGGCCTCACCGGACCCGCGTTCGCGGGCAACGACGTCAACCTCGCCGCACTCGCCGAACACCGGCACGGCGCGGGCCGCGGCGCCCGCGACCTGCTGTGCGTGGCGACCGGGCACCGGGGTGTCGGCGGCGCGCTGGTGCTCGACGGGCGTCTGCACACGGGGAGTTCGGGGCTGGCGCTCGAAGTCGGACACCTCACGGTGAACCCCGAGGGCCGCCCCTGCTACTGCGGCAGCCGCGGCTGCCTCGACGTCGAGGCCGACCCGCTCGCGTTCCTCACCGCCGCAGGCCGTGAGCCCGGCCCCGAGGTGTCCCTGCTCCAGGAGTCCAACGAACTGATCCGTCACCACTACGACGACCCGTCCGTCCGGAAGGCCGCCGAAGCGCTCATCGACCGGCTCGGACTGGGGCTCGCGGGCCTGGTGAACATCCTCAACCCCGACCGGATCATCCTCGGCGGACTGCACCGCACGCTCCTCGACGCCGACCCGGACCGGCTGCGCGCGGTCGTCGCCGACCGGAGCCTGTGGGGGCAGAGCGGGGGCGTGCCGATCCTCGCCTGCACCCTGGACCACAACAGCCTGGTCGGGGCAGCCGAGTTGGCGTGGCAGCCGGTCCTCGACGACCCGCTGGCAGCACTGTCCTGACAGCGGACGCGGGCGCCCGGCGGTCGCCTGGAAGACGCCGTGGAAAAGGTGTGTGGTGGGCCCGTTGGGTCCGTGACCCGAGTGGGTCTATCGTCGGAAACC
This sequence comes from Streptomyces sp. N50, assembly GCF_033335955.1. Taxonomy (GTDB): domain Bacteria; phylum Actinomycetota; class Actinomycetes; order Streptomycetales; family Streptomycetaceae; genus Streptomyces. The sequence continues at coordinate 391,874 of NZ_CP137549.1, read as the reverse complement.
TAAGGCCAGAGGATGGAGGCGGCCGGTGATGCCGCAGGACGAGCCCGTGATCGGATGCACGGGAGAGGTGATCATCGGGACCCGGGGAAGCGCGGGGCCCGGCGAGATCCTCGTGCGGGTCCGGGGCGGCTCGGAGACATTCCTGGCCTGGTCGGATGATCCCCTGCCCACGGGGGCCAGGGTGCTCGTGATCGAGTCCCGTGGACGACGTGCCGTGCACGTCATCGAGTGGGCGGATCCATTGGACGCGCTGGACGGCGATCCCGCCGGCGCAGAGTGAGGAGCAAGACATGTTCGGTTACCGCGTTCCCGCCCCCGATGAGGCGATGCTGATCTCGGGTGGCAGGCGGGGACTGGGGGGCGCGCCGTTCCGAGTGGTGACGGGGCACGGAAAGTTCGTGCTGCCGGTCTTCCGCAAGACCCGTTTTCTCACGCTGTCGATGTGCGAGGCCGAGGTCACCGAGACCTGTGTGACCCGCCAGGGCATCGCGCTGCACGTCCGCGCCGTGATCGCGTTCAAGGTCGGCAACGACACGGAGAGCATCATCAACGCGGGCCAGCGTTTCCTCTCCGACCAGGACCAGATGTCGGTGCTGACCGGCCGTATCTTCGCAGGTCACCTGCGGTCCATCATCGGCTCGATGACGGTCGAGGAGATCGTCACGGAGCGGCAGAAGCTCGCCGCGGAGGTGCTGGACACGTCAAAGGTCGAGATGGCGAAGATCGGTCTGATCGTGGACTCGCTGCAGATCCAGTCGATCGACGACGGCGAGGTCGGCTACATCGAGGCCATGTCCGCGCCGCACAAGGCGGCCATCCAGCGGCAGGCCCAGATCGCCCAGGCCCAGGCCACCCAGGCCTCCGTCGAGGCGGAGCAGGTCGCGGCCCGTAACCAGGCCGAGTACGCCCGGCAGACCGCGGTGGTCAAGGCCGAGTACTCGGCCGAGGTCGACCGCGCACAGGCGCAGGCCGCGCAGGCCGGACCGCTCGCGCAGGCCCACGCCCAGCAGGAGGTGCTGGCCGCGCAGACCGAACTGGCCCAGCGCCAGGCCGAGTTGCGCCAGCAGCAGCTCGTCGCCGAGATCGTCAAGCCGGCCGAGGCCGAGGCTCAGCGGATCAAGCTGCTCGCCATCGCCGAGGCGGACCGGATGAAGATCCAGGCCGAGGCGGCGGCGTCGTACGACCGCGTCGCGCTCGACCGGATGCTGATCGACCAGCTTCCGCAGATCGTGAAGGAAGCGGCGGGGGGTCTTGCGGGGGCCAACGTCAACGTCCTCAACGGGGCGGACGGGCTGGGCGAGATCGCCGCGGGCCTTGTCTCGCAGGGGCTGACGATTCTGGACTCGGTGCGGGGGAATCTGAGCGGGGCGGACCCGGACGGCCGGCGTCCCGGTGACGAGGTCAAGAACCTGCTCCAGTTGCAGGCGAAGAAGGACGAGAAGAAGAACGACGGGCCGGTTGATCTGGACTAGGTGTTCCGCTGGGAGCAGGGGGTGTGCGTCGTTGGTTTGGTGCGGCGCCGTCGTGGCTGGGCGCGCAGTTCCCCGCGCCCCTTTGGGGCGCTCCAGCACAGGGCGTTGCCCTATGGCGCCGTTAGGCTCCACAAGGCCGACACCAGGGGGCGGCGCAAGTCCGCTCGCCGTACGCACAGGCCGATCGGGAACGGCTCCGGGGGTGGGTCCGCGGGGATCACCGTCAGCCGTTCCCGTACGGCGCTGTTGTCCAGGACGAGGCGGGGTACGACACCCGTGCCGCAGCCGAGGGCGACCAGGGTCAACAGGCCTTCGTGGCCGTCCGGTTCGCAGGCTACGTCGGGTGTCGTGCCCCGGGTGCGGAACCAGCGGTCGGCGGCCTCGCGGACCAGGCCCCGGTGGGGGAGGACGAAGGGGCCGTCGAGATCCGGGTCGGGACGGTCGTGGGCGGTGACCAGGACCAGTTCGGTCACCGCCACCGTCCGGCTCACCAACGGCTCCGGCAGCCGCGCCGGGATGCCCGCGACCGCCACGTCGACCTCGCCCTCGTCGAGGCGGGCCAGCGCGGCTGCCGCGTCGCCGGTGCGCAGGTCGAGCCGTACCTGAGGGTGCGCGGCGCGGAAAGGCGCCAACAGGTCGGGCAGCAGGGCCTGGCAGGCGGTCACCGTGGCGAACAGGGCCAATCTGCCGGTGAGTTCGGCCGGGTCGGGATGCTCCTCGCGGTAGGCACGCCACAACTCCAGTGACTGGACGGCGTATTCACGGAAGCGGTGGCCCTCGGCGGTCAGCGAGACCCCGCGTGCCCCACGGTCGAACAGGCGGTGTCCGAGGTCGGCCTCCAGCCGTTGTACGGTCCGCGTCAGCGTCGCGGGGCTGACATGGCAGTCGAGACTCGTCCGTCCGAAGTTCAGCGTCTGCGCCAGATGCAGGAAAAGCCGTAGTTCCCGATGGTCGTCCCGCATGCCGTGACCTGGCCCTTTCGCTTCGCGCAACAGCCCGCTGCATAGGTTGCGCTTGCCGCAACGCTCGCCGGGAGCCTACAACTCCACCATGACCTCGACCACGTACACCTCCGCCGTCTTCCCCCTCGAAACGATGGACGTGCCCGGCGGCACGGAGACCATCCTGCGCGGCGGCCGGCATCTCCTCCCGCTGCTCCCGCAGGCCTTCGCCGGCGTCCGTCGTATCGGCGTCATCGGCTGGGGGCCGCAAGGTCGGGCCCAGGCGCGCAACCTGCGCGACTCCCTCGCCGGTACGGACATCCGGGTGAGTGTCGGCCTGCGTCCCGGTTCGGCGTCGGCGGCGGATGCCCGCGCGCACGGATTCACCGAGGCGGACGGCTCGCTCGGTGACTGGCTCGCCGTCGCCGCCGACAGCGACCTGGTGATCCTGCTGATCGCGGACGCGGCCCTCGCCGCCCACCACGAGGAGATCTTCGCGGTCCTCAAGCCTGGGGCCACCATCGGCCTCTCGCACGGCTTCCTGCTCGGTCATCTCCGGGCCACTGGTGGGGAGTTCCCGTCCGGACACGGAGTCATCGCCGTCTGTCCCAAGGGCATGGGTGACTCCGTGCGTCGGCTCTACGAACAGGGCGCCGAGATCAACGGCGCCGGAATCAACAGCAGTTACGCCGTCCACGCCGACCCCGACGGCAAGGCCACCGACCGCGCGCTCGGCTGGTCGGTCGCGCTCGGGTCGCCGTACACCTTCCGCACCACCCTGGAGAGCGAGTACCGCTCCGACATCGTCGGCGAACGCGCCATCCTCCTCGGCGCCGTGCACGGCATCGTCGAGAGCCTCTTCACGCGCTACCGCCTGACCGGCGACGACGCGGTGACCGCGTACGAGCGTTCCTGCGAGAACGTCACCGGACCCATCGCCCGCACCATCTCCCAGGCCGGACTCCGCGCCGTCCGCGAGGAGTTGGACCCGGCCGGACGCGAGGTCTTCGACCGCGCGTACTCGGCGACCTACGGTCCCGCCCGCGAGATCGTCGCCGAGATCTACGACGAGGTCGCCGACGGCACCGAGCTGCGCAGTGTCGTCCTGGCCGAACGGCGGCTCGGGGCGCGGGAGATGAGCGGGATCGGCGGTTCGCCGATGTGGGCGGCGGGGGCTGAGGTGCGGGCGCGCCGGGCCGAACGGGCCCTGCCCGTCGAGGCGTTCACCGCCGGGGTGTTCGTGGCGACGATGACCGCCCAGGTCGACGAGTTCGCCGAGCGCGGCCACCCCTGGTCGGAGATCGTCAACGAGTCCGTCATCGAGGCGGTCGACTCCCTGCTGCCCTACATGCACGCCCGCGATGTGGCCCACATGGTCGACAACTGCTCCCGTACGGCCCGTCTGGGCGCCCGGCGCTGGGGTCCGCGCTTCCAGGCGGCCTACGAGCAGATCGCCTACCCGGCCGCCGAACTCCCGGCGGACGAGGCCCTGTTGACGTCCTTCGACACCCACCCCATGCACGAGGCGCTGGCCGCGGCGGCGAAACTGCGGCCCTCCGTGGACATCTCGGTGGCCTAGTGCCTCAGTGTGGGGCCCCGAACGGCAGGGCGTCCTGGTAGGCGTTCACCGGCTTGGCGACCTTCTCGACGGTGACGCCGTCGAGCGCGGCCACGGCGGAACTCGTCCCCAGGGTTCCGCTCGCGTGCCAGGTCCCGGTGATCGTCACCCAGGTGTTGGCGGACAGGGCCGGGATGCCGTAGACCCGCACCTTGATGGACTGGGCGTCGGCCGCGCAGCACGAGATCATGATGCGGGTCAGGTCCCAGTAGGCGGCCCCCTTGTCGGGCGTGACGAATCCGGTCATCTGTACGGTGCGGCCCTTGATGGCCCGCTTGCGGTCCTGCTGCACGCGGGTCGTGAAGTCGGTGAGGGTGATCGGCAGCGGCGAGGTCGCGGGCAGCGGATCGAAGGCGTCCTGCACGGGGACGGCCTTGGTGGCGGCGCGGGAGGCGGTGTAGGCGCCGAGGGCGGGCGGGGCGTAGAAGAGGAGGCTGAGCGCGGGGAGGAAGAGCAGCCACGCGACGCGGGGGACCTTGGAGTGGTTGTGGCCCGCGTGGTCGTCACCCTCGTCCGGTTTCCGCCGTGACCACGCCTCCGCGATGCCGAGCAGGATCAGCAGGAACCCGGACACGACGAGCAGCGGGCGCATGCTCGGCTTGACGTAGCGCAGGCACAGGTCGGTGAAGAGCGAGGCGTGCAGCAGGCCCAGGCCACTGAGGACGAGCAGGGTCACCTGGAGGGGGCGTCTCACAGCAGTACGGCTCCGATCAGCGCACTGGACAGCACCGCGACGACCGTCGTGGCGGCGGAGAAGCGAGCCGCGAAGGCCCGGCCGAACGTGCCCGCCTGGAGGGCGATCAGTTTGAGGTCGACCATGGGGCCTACGACCATGAAAGCGAGCCGGGCTGTGGGGGAGAAGCCCGTGAGGGAGGACGCGACGAACGCGTCGGCCTCGGAGCAGACCGCGAGGATGATCGCGAGCGCGGCGAGGAAGAGGACGGAGAGCCAGGGCGAGCCGGCGAAGGTGTCCAGTACGGAGCGCGGGACCGCGACGTTGAAGGTCGCCGCCGCCATCGCGCCGACGACCAGGAAGCCGCCCGCGTGCAGGAAGTCGTGCTGGAAGCCGGTGCGGAACTCGGTGAAACGGCTGTGCCCCGGCCGGTGACCAGTGTGCCGCGCGACCGGCCGCAGCCACTCCTCACGCCCCAGCCAGAGCCACAGCCAGCCCATCACCACGGCGGTCGCGAGCGAGGCGAGCAGCCGGGCCAGCACCATGACCGGGCTGGCGGGAAACGCGATCGCGGTGGCGGTCAGCACGACCGGGTTGATGGCGGGCGCCGAGAGCAGGAACGCGAACGCGGCGGCCGGGGTGACCCCGCGCCCGATCAGACTGTTCGCGACCGGCACCGACGCGCACTCACACCCCGGCAGCACGACCCCGGCCATCCCGGCGACCGGCACGGCGAACGCGGCCCGCTTGGGCAGTACCTTCGTGAACACCCGCGCCGGCACGAACGCGTTGATCGCTCCCGAAAGAGCCGTACCGAGCAGCAGGAAGGGCAGCGCCTGCGTGGTGATGGCGAGACACACGGTCCGCCAGGCCTGCACGGCCGGCGCGTCCAGCCACCGCCCGACGACGAACAGCAGCAGCCCCGGAACGACAGCCGCCCCGAGCAGCATGAGCGGCCAGGACCGGGGCCACCCGGACGCCGCGACATCCGCCTCCGCCGCTCTCGGCGGCTCCACCGTCGTCGTCTGCACACGAGCTCCACATGTTCGATGTTCGCGTCGAACATAGCGGGCCCGCCTCAGCCCTCGGCGACCGCCTCCGAGGAGAGCGCGTTCGGCCTCACGGGATCTCTGTCAACGCCACTCGACGGAGAACGCCCTCGCGGGGTTCTCCCTGAACACGCGCTCCACCAACTCCTCACCCAGCTCCACCGCGAGCCGTGGCCCCACCCGGCGCAGCAGATACGGCATGCCCGGCCCGCCGTCCACCGAGCGTGCCCCGGCGACCACCGTGTCCCCGCCGAGCAGCAGCCGGTCCCCGAACCCGGCCTCGGCCAGCGCCCGGACCGCGTCCGGCATCCGCCAGTCCGTGGCGTGGTGGGCGCGGGACGGGCCGTCGAACGCCAGATAGGCGCCCGCGTCGGCGGCCTGGCGCTGGACCACGAGGTCGGGGGAGCGGTTGAGATGGCCGAGGATCACCCGGTGCGGTTCGACCCCCAACGTGCCGCAGAGCAGGTCGAGTACGTCCAGCGCGCCCGTGCCCAGCTCCAGGTGCACGGCGATCGGCGCGCCCGTCGCCCGGTGGGCCTCGGCCGCGGCGGTCATCGTCCAGCGGGCGTGCGCGTCGAGGCCGTGGAAGCCGCCCGCGACCTTGATGAGCCCGGCGCGGACCCCGGACGGACCCACGCCCTCCGTCAGCTCGGAGACGAAGACCTCGGCCAGCCCGCCCCGCAGACTCTCCAGCAACTCCGGGCTGTAGTGCGCCGCTTGGTGCAACCCGGTCGCGCAGACCACGTGCACCCCCGACGCCCGGGACAGCAGCGGCAGATCGGCGACCCGCCGCCCCATCCCGTACGGCGTCCACTGCACGACACCGCCCCCGCCGACGGAACGGAACGCGTTCAGCTCGGCCCGCGCGGCCGAGGCGTCGCCCAGCTCCTGGCCGGGGAGCTGGGGGCTGTGGATGAAGAGATGGTCGTGCGCGTCGCACAGGCCCAACAGCCGAGGCTCCACATCCCCAAGCACCGTACGGACGAGGGCATTTACCACTGCCGACCTCGTGGTAGCTCGCCGCGCCCCGGCGCCGAGAGATGCAGCATCTGGAACACGTCCCCCTCCGCCTTCGGCGTCCCGTGCTCCCAGAGCGAGAAGTGGACGATCTCCCAGCTGTGCGGGTCGACGGCCGCCGCCGCGAGCACCGCGCCCTCCTCCCCGGCCAGCCGCCGGGTCTCACCCACCGCGTCCTCCATGACCGCGGCCAACTCCACACCCTCCGGCAGCCGTTGGCGCTTGCGCACCGCGACGGCCGCCGGTGAGCCCGCGGCGCCGCCCTCCTCGTAGGCGAGACCCGTCCACTGCGCGACCTCCGGCCGCCCGAAGTCGTCGACGAGTCCCTGGAAGGCGCCGCCCCAGAGGAAGCGGTTCATGCCCTCGACCGTGTTCCACAGATAGAAGGGCGCGTACTCGTTGACCGGCGATCCGTGCACCCCGCGCTCACGCAGCAGATACGCCTTGATGCCGAGCCCGTCCCAGTCGTCGAGCAGCCGCCCGACCCGGGCGACCCGGCCCCGGACGATGCCCGTGTCGTAGTCCGCGGGCAGAGTGAGTCCGTACTGCATCGCGTGCATCAAGTGCCCCCTCAGGCAGGGTAGTCGGCAGGGTCGACATGCTCGTACCAGCAGGCGGTCGTGCCGTCCTCCGCGGCCTCGACGACCGCGAGATGCGTCATGAACGTGCGCGGCGCCGCGCCGTGCCAGTGCCACTCGTCCGGTTCGATCCAGACGGTGTCGCCCGCGCGGATCGGCTCGACGGCACCGCCCTTGCGCTGCACCAGACCCTCGCCCTCCGTCACGTGCAGCACCTGGCCGTGCGGGTGGGTGTGCCATGCCGTGTGCGCGCCCGGCGTGAAGTGCACGCTGAACATCCTTATGCGGGACGGCGGTTCGGGCGCGGCGAGTTCGTCGAGCCAGACCGTGCCGGTGAAGTTCTCCGCCGGTCCCTGCCGTGTGTCGGGGCGCTTCCTGTTGATCCGCACGTACCTGGACTCCTATCGGGAGGACATGGGCGAGAGAAGGGAGAGCAGCCCCCGGACACCGGCGTCGAAGGCGGCCGGCGACCCGGACGCCCGGGCGAGCACATACCCGCCCTGGACGGTCGCGAGGATGGTGGCGGCGATCTCCTCGCCGTCCAGCTCCGGCCCGAACTGCCCCTGTTCCTTGCCCTCTTCGACGATCCCGGCGAGCCGCTCACGGATCGCGTCGAGCGTGGCGTCGACCGGCTCGCGCAGCTCGTCGCTGGCGATCACGTCCGGATCCATCGTCAGCCGCCCGACCGGACACCCGCGCAGCACATCCCGCTCGCGCCGCAGATACGCCTCGATCCGTTCGTACGGTGTGCCGGGCCCGTCGAGTACTCCCTCGGCGGTAGCCAGCAGTTCCTCGGCAGTCCGCCGGATAGCCGCCAGCGCCAGCTCCGGCTTGCCCTTGAAGTGGTGGTACATGCTGCCCTGCCCGGCGCCCGCGCGTTCCAGGATCGCCTTGGGGCTGGTGCCCACGTAGCCCCGCTCCCACAACAGCTCACGGGTGGACTCGATCAGTCGATCCGAGGTGCTCATGGCAGGACTGTACATACTAGTAGGTACAGAAGTCGAGAGGTTATCGACGGACGGCCGGAGCAGCCAGAACACCCCCGCGTACTCCCCGGGAGGTACGCACACTGCCGCTGGCCGTACGACGACCCGGACCCCTCCGCGGAGCCAGTCTCGATACATCACCGGACATCACCGGATCACAGGAAGCCCCCTCCGGGGCTCCGGACCTCTTGGAGATGAATCGACATGCAGACTCTGGCGAACTGGCACGGCGGCGGCCCCGGCCCGTGGATCCTGTTCCTCCCGCTGATCTGGGCGGCCGTGGTGGTCGGCGTGGTGACCGTCCTGCGCCGCACCGTCTGGCGCGGCCGGGGGATCGGGCGCGGCGGACCGTGGCGCGCGATGGCCGACACCCGCCCCACCGGCGACTCCCCGCTCGCCGTCCTCGGCCGCCGTTTCGCCTCCGGCGAGATCGACGAGGACGAGTACTGGCGACGCCTGTCCGTCCTGGACGAGCAGTTCGGCCGCACCGCAGGCAAGGGCGGCCCGGCATGACCACCGCGACCACCACGACCACCACCCGCACGGCAGCGCGGGTCGTCGACGCCGTCAAGGTCTACGGCGTCGGCGACACCGCCGTACGCGCCCTGGACGGGGTGAGCGTCGACTTCCCGGCCGGCCGCTTCACCGCGATCATGGGCCCCTCGGGCTCCGGCAAATCCACCCTGATGCACTGCGCCGCAGGCCTCGACACACTGACCTCCGGCTCCGCCTACATCGGCGACACGGAACTGGGCTCCCTCGACGACCGCCGCCTGACCCTGCTCCGCCGGGACCGCGTCGGCTTCGTCTTCCAAGCGTTCAATCTGATCCCCACTCTGACCGTCGCGGAGAACATCACCCTGCCCCTGGACCTCGCCGGAACCAGCGGCGACCAGGACTGGATCGACGCGCTCGTCGACGTCGTAGGCCTGGGTGACCGCCTCCACCACCGCCCCTCCGAACTCTCGGGCGGCCAACAGCAACGCGTCGCCGTGGCAAGGGCGTTCTCGGGCCGCCCCGAGGTCGTCTTCGCCGACGAGCCGACCGGCAACCTCGACTCCCGCTCCGGCGGCGAGGTCCTCGGCCTGCTCCGCCGAGCCGTACAACAGACGGACCGCACGGTCGTGATGGTCACCCACGACCCGGTCGCCGCCGCCCACGCCGACGAGGTCGTCTTCCTCGCGGACGGACACCTCGTCGACCGCATGCGGGCCCCCACGGCCGACAAGGTCCTGGACCGCCTGAAGGCCTTCGAGGAGGTGAGGTCATGAACGCGTCCGTACGCCTGAGCATGTCCTCCCTGCGGGCCCACAAAAGGCGCTTCGCCGGCACGTTCCTCGCCGTGTTCCTCGGGGTCGCCTTCCTCGCCGGGACCCTCGTCATGGGCGACACCCTGCGCGCCAACTTCGACACCATGTTCGGCGACGCGACCAGCGGCACGGACGCGGTGGTCCGCAGCGCCGACGCCATCACAACACCGGGGGAGAGCCAGGGAGTTCGCCAACCGGTGCCCACGGCCCTGGTGAAGACCATCGACCAGGTCCCCGGTGTGGCGGCCGCCGCCCCGAACATCCAGGGCGCGGGCCAACTCGTCGGCTCCAACGGCGAGGCCATCGGCGGCAAGGGCCCGCCCACCCTCGCCGGCAACTGGATCACCGACCCGCAACTCAACCCGTACCGCCTCGCAGAAGGCCGAACTCCGGCCAGGCCGGGCGAGGTTGTCATCAACCGAGGTGCCGCCGACAAGGGCCACCTGAAGATCGGCGACACGACAACACTGCGCACCCCCGACCCCGTCAAGGTGACCATCGTCGGCCTCGCGACCTTCGGCGGCGAGGACGGCATGGCCCAGGTGACCTTCACCGGCCTGACCCGGTCCGACGCCGAGAAGTACCTCACCGCGAAGCCGGGCGAGGCGGCGACCATCCAGGTAAGGGCGGGCCCGGGCGTAAGCCAGCAATCACTGGTCGACCGCCTGACTCCCGTCCTCCCCAAGGGAGTCGAGGCGATCACGGGTCAACAGTCGGCGCAGGAGAACACGGACATGATCTCGTCCCAGTTCCTGACCATCTTCACCACGTTCCTCCTGGTCTTCTCCGGCATCGCCCTCCTGGTCGCGACCTTCTCCATCCACAACACGTTCGCGATCGTCATCGCCCAACGCACCCGGGAGAACGCCCTGTTGAGGGCCCTCGGCGCCTCCCGCCGCCAGGTCACTGCGGCCTCGGTCACCGAGGCGAGCGTCGTAGCCGTGACCGCGTCGGCCGCCGGACTGGCGGGCGGCATCGGCATCGCGGCCGGCCTGAAGATGCTGTTCCCGGCGATCGGATTCCCTTTCCCCGGGGGCGACTTGGTGATCCGCACACTCTCCATGCTCCTCCCCCTCGCAGTCGGCGTCATCGTCTGCCTGGGCTCCGCACTCATGCCGGCGGTACGAGCGGGCCGCACCGCACCCCTGGCGGCGCTGCGCGAGACGGCCGTGGACCAGTCAGGCGCGTCCCGCGTCCGAGCGCTGACCGGAATGGCCCTCGCGCTCCTTGCCGTCTCCGCCACCCTCACCGGCGTACTGATCTCACCGTCCTTGCTGCTGGCGGGACTTGGGGCGGTACTGGCCCTGGTCGCCTTCGTCGTCCTCGGCCCGGTGGCCTCCTCCACGGCGGTACGCGTCCTGGGCAGCCCCCTCGACCGCCTGCGCGGCGTCACGGGCGGCCTCGCCCGCCGCAACGCCCTGCGCAGCCCCCGCCGTACGGCCGCCACCGCGAGCGCGCTGATGATCGGCGTGGCCGTGGTGTCCCTGTTCACCGTGTTCGGCGCCTCGTTGAAGGCGACGATGGACCAGACGGTGTCCCGTTCCTTCGCCGGTGACGTGGCCGTCAGCACCCCGTCCTTCGGCGCGGGAGGCAGCGGCCTGAGCCCTCAACTCGCCGGAGCCATCGGCAAGTTGCCCGAGGTGGACACGGCAGTAGGACTGGGACAAGGAGTAGCCGAAGTAGACGGAAAGGGCCGGGCGCTGACAGTGACGGACCCCACCGCCCTGGCCCGAACCTTCGACCTGGGAACGATCCACGGCTCCCTCCGCACCCTAGGCACAGACGGCATCGCCATCACCCGCACAGAGGCCGACCGCCAGCACCTGACCACCGGCAGCAAGGCCCAACTGGCCTTCACCGACGGCAAGAAGCAGACCTTCACGGTCCGAGCGGTCTACGGCGAGTCCGAACTGGCCGGCGACTACGTCATCACCCGCGCGGCCTGGGCCCCACACCGCACCCAGGACTCCGACACACTGGTCGCCGTCTCCTTCAAGAACGGTGTGAGCACGGCCAAGGGCAAGGCGGCAGTCCAGAAAGCCGCCGCCCACTACGGCAACCCACAAGTCCAGACCCGCCACGAGTACGCGCAGTCCTCAGCAGGCGGCATCGACATGATGCTGACCCTCGTCTACGCACTGCTCGCCCTCGCTGTCCTCATCGCCCTCCTGGGTATCGCCAACACCCTCACCCTGGCGATCCACGAACGCACGCGCGAACTGGGCTTGTTGAGGGCGGTGGGCCAGACCCGTTCCCAACTCCGGGCGATGGTCCGCTGGGAGTCGGTCCTGGTGGCGGCCTTCGGCACACTCGGAGGCCTCTCCCTGGGCGCCTTCCTCGGCTGGGTCCTGGTCAAGGCCTCGGACGGCGCGAGCGACAGCGCCTTCGCCTTCGCGATCCCACCGGTCCAACTCGTAGTGGTGGCCCTGGTCGGCGTAGCCGCAGGTGCCCTTGCGGGCCTGCGCCCGGCAAGCCGAGCGGCCCGGCTGGACGTACTGCGGGCGATCGCCACCGAATGATCAAACACCGCTAGAGAAGCGAACGGCGTCAACCATCACCAGCGGTGCGGGCCCACCAAGTTCCACTGTGCCAACGTGGACGGCCGAGAGGGAGCCGTAGGGGCGCGCCGGTGTTGAGAGCCCCAGCGCGCGGAGGCGCGCAGCGCCGAGCACGGTGGGGCTCTCAACACCGGCTTCCAGCGCCCCGGAGGCGACCGAACCAATAGAGGTGCGCGCGTGGGTGCGTTTTCAACACCGGTTCAGGTATGGCGAGTTGTCGATACCGGCCCAGGTATGTCGTTGTCTGAACCCAGGCCTGGGTGTCGTTGCCTCAAGACTGACTTCGGTGTCCCGCCGTCCGTGACCGACTCCCCCCCCCGCAACCCATAACGAATCACCGCCCGATCAACCGGCAACGGCGGACCGGGCGGGAGCGTGTTGGGGCCGGTGGCCGTCGACCGGGTGCTCGACCTCGGTGACGAACCGGTGCGCGGGTTTCTCCGCGGCCGTACGACGCGGCGGACGAGCCGGCGCAGCCGTGGCGGACGAGGGCGCGGTCAGTGTGAACCACACGACCTTCCCGGACTCACCGTCCGGCCGCACCCCCCAGTTCTCGCTCACCGCGGCGACCATCGCGAGCCCCCGCCCACAAGTGGCCGTAGGCGAAACCTCGTCGATGTCGCCCACCACCGGAAGCCGGGGATCGCGATCGCGCACCGAGACCATGAGCTGGTCCAGCAGCAGCTCGATCTCGACGACGCACGTCTTGTCCGGCTGCGCGTGCCGGTGGACGTTGGTCAGAAGCTCTGTCACACCGAGCGCGGCCCGGTCTATCAGAGGGTCCAGATGCCAGTAGCGCAATTGCGCAGATACGATTCTGCGGACCTGGCCGATCCGCGACGGCAGGGCTTGGAGCTCCACCGTGCAGTGCCTGCTTGGGTGACTGATCACGGCTGCGACTCCCCGACTGAGGTCCGGAAGAACACGGAGTTCGGATCCAGCGAGGTGGTCGGAGAACGGCCGCCTGCTGTTGTGTCCGGCGGGCTGGTTCGCAGCGTTATCGCCGGTAAACCCAGAGTGACGTGAGACCAGAGTGACTCAGGGGCCGCGGTCCCGCAACTCGCGGCCGGCCTTCCATGGCACGGAACAATTTCCGCACGGCGAGGACCAGCCACTCCACGGCACGCACAGGCTGCTCCACGGCACGCACGAGCTACTCCACCGCACGGACCGCCCACTCCGCCGCGCGCCCGCTCCACCGCATGGCCGACCCTGCCACACGGCAACCCGCCGCAACGCTCACCCGCCCCGCCCCGCCGCCTTCCGCACGGCCTCGATGAACCGGCGTGCCGCAGGCGGCCCCGGCTGCCCGGGCGCGGGGTCATGCTCGCCGAGGGTCAACAGATACCTGTTGCCGTTGAGGTCGGCCAACGCCCGGTCCTCAGGCGCGAACCACGGCTTCGACGCACGCACCGCCTGCACCGGCGCGCTGTCGATCTCGCTGCCGTAACTGGTGAGCAATTCAAGCCTGCCGTCATTGATCCGGACCTGTCCGGCCCGGGTCAGTGACCGCAGCCGCTTCCCGATCCGCACGCCCGTGGCCGTGAACTCCGGCTCCGCCATGCTTCCCCGCCCCCTTGGTCCAGGACATCTGGTGATCCAGTGTGCGCCCCCGTTCAGGACGTTCGTCCCGCTCCGGTGCAGTCTGCCCGCCGAGGCCGTCGAGCACCAGTACGTACGACCCGGTCACGGTGAGTATCCGAAGCACTCGCGCGAGTGCGCCCCCGAGCCCTGCGCGCAGCCCATCGCAAACCCGTAGCAAAGCGAACGCAAACCCACCACGAGCCCGCCGACGCCCCGCCCCCAGGGCCGCCTTTGAGCCGCCCAAAGGCATGTTTATGCAGGTGAGAAGCGTGCGGAAGGTGCCTATGATCGAGGTGTCGGCCGCGCGAGACGCCGTCGGCGCGACGCGTAAGGAGCCCCGCCGTGAGCACCACCCCCAGGCCCTGACCGGTGCCACCCTCGACGTCGACCGCAGCGACGACGCCTACCGGAGCTGGCTGAAAGAAGCCGTCCGCAAGGTCCAGGCCGACGCCAACCGCTCCGCCGACACCCACCTCCTCCGCTTCCCGCTCCCGGAGAGCTGGGGCATCGACCTGTATCTGAAGGACGAGTCGACCCACCCCACAGGCAGCCTCAAGCACCGCCTCGCCCGCTCCCTCTTCCTCTACGGCCTCTGCAATGGCTGGATCCGGCCCGCCCGCCCGGTGATCGAGGCGTCCAGTGGTTCCACGGCGGTCTCCGAGGCGTACTTCGCCAAGCTGATCGGGGTGCCCTTCATCGCGGTCATGCCGCGCACGACCAGCGCCGAGAAGATCCGCCTGATCCAATTCCACGGCGGGCAGTGCCACTTCGTGGACGACCCGCGCAAGATGTACGAGGAGTCGGCCGCCCTCGCGGTGGAGACCGGCGGCCACTACATGGACCAGTTCACCTACGCGGAGCGGGCCACGGACTGGCGCGGCAACAACAACATCGCCGAATCCATTTTCCGCCAGCTGGAGTTGGAGCGTTTCCCGGAGCCCGCGTGGATCGTCGCGACGGCCGGCACGGGTGGTACCTCGGCGACCCTCGCGCGCTATGTCCACTACATGCAGCACGACACGCGCGTCTGTGTCGCCGACCCGGAGAACTCCTGTTTCTTCGAGGGCTGGACCACCGGCGATCCGGACGTCACCCGTGACTGCGGCTCCCGCATCGAGGGCATCGGCCGCCCCCGGATGGAACCGAGTTTCGTCCCCGGCGCCATCGACCGCATGATGAAGGTCCCCGACGCGGCCAGCGTCGCCGCCGTAAGGGCCCTGGAACGAGCCATCGGCCGCAAGGCGGGCGGCTCCACCGGCACCGGCCTCTGGAGCGCCCTCAAAATCATCGCCGAGATGGTCGCGACGGGCCAACAGGGCAGCGTGGTAACCCTGTTGTGCGACCCGGGCGACCGCTACCTGGACAAGTACTACTCGGACGCCTGGCTGACGGCACAGGGCCTGGACATCACTCCATACAGCAAGGCGATCGAGTCCCTGCTGGCAACAGGAGTATGGCCACACTGAACTTCTGGATACCGAGTTGGCCAGCGCCCCATCTTTTGGCTTTTAGGGGCGCGGGGAACTGCGCGACCAGCCCCCACGCAGCCGCAGACGACGTACTCCCGTGCAACCTCTATCCGGCCAACCGCCGGTCCAACTGGGTCACGGCCCCCCTGAACGCCCGCCCCAACCCAGGCCGAGCCACCCGCACAGCCCCCCGGAACACCGCCGTCCCATCCACGGCGAACGTCCACTGAACCCGAGTCCCACTCCCCGCAGGGCTCAGCCGCCACTCCTCGGCCATCGCCCGCGCTCCCGGCGCGTTGGTGACGTCAACCCGATACGCGTACACCTCGGCGGACTTCGCCGCGATCACCGTCTCGCGAAAGTGGCCGCCGCCCCTGAGCCGAATGTCCCGCCCCGCCCCGTCGTCGACCGCCCGCGCGCTCGTGACGGCCGAGAACCACTTCGCCCAGCCCGGCACATCGTCGTTGAGAGCGTGGAAGACGGCATCCGGTGCCGCGGACATCTCCTGCGCGAAGACCAGCCGTACCGGAGCGGTATCGATGAAGTCGAGCCCGACGGGCCGCAGTTGGTTGGCCATGGACGCGAACCCCCTTGACGGTTAAGGGAAGTTGACCGGGTTGGGTGAGTTGACCGGGGTGGGTGAGTTGACCGGGGTGGGCGACGTCACGATAGCTGACGCACCGTCAGATGTCTGCCCCGTCACCGGCCGCTTCGCCCGCCACCACGAGCCGTAGATGCTCGGAGATGTCGGCGCGCGCCTCCGCCGGCAACCCCGCGTCCGTCACGAGCGTGTCGACCTGTTCCAGCGCGGCGAACGAACTCAGCCCCACCGTCCCCCACTTGGTGTGGTCGGCGACGACCACGACCCGCCGCGCGGACTGCACGAGCCGGCGGTTGGTCTCGGCCTCCGCGAGGTTCGGCGTCGACAGGCCCGCCTCGATCGATATGCCGTGCACGCCGAGGAACAGCATGTCGAAGTGGAGCGCCGCGATCGCCTGGTCGGCCACCGGCCCCACCAACGAGTCGGAGGGCGTGCGCACTCCGCCGGTCAGCACGACCGTCGCCGCCCCCTGCCGTTGCCCCGACGTCCGCTGCGCCGCGTGGAACACGTCAGCCACCCGCACCGAGTTGGTGACCACGGTGAGGTCGGGGACCTCCAGCAGGTGATGCGCGAGCGCGTACGTCGTAGTACCGCCCGAGAGCGCGATCGCCGTACCCGGCGCCACCAGCTCCGCCGCCGCCCGCGCGATGTCCTCCTTGGCGGTCAGCTCCAGCCCCGACTTCGCCTCGAAGCCCGGCTCGTGCGTGCTCGCCTCGACGACCGGGACCGCTCCGCCGTGCACCTTCTCCAGGACGCCCTGGCGGGCCAGCGCGTCGAGGTCGCGGCGCACGGTCATGTCCGACACGCCGAGCTTGCGGGTCAGTTCGTTGACGCGGACGCCACCGCGGCGCCGGACCTCGTCGAGGATCAGGGCGCGCCGCTGCTCCGCGAGGAGGTTCTGATTCTCACTCACGTACGCTCCGGTCCTTTCGCCGCAACCCGTCAGACTGCCCGTCGCGCCCGCCCCGACCAGGACATTTTCCCCGGCGGCGGTGCGCGGACGACCCAATCCTCGCACGCCCCCGCAAGCACCGCGCCACCGCCTGTCCCGACGCGCACATGTCATTCGGTCATCATCCGTCGCTCGCGTGTCACACGGATCGGGGAGATTCGGTGACGGGGCGTGTGCGACGCGCCGGAAAGGGCGATCCTGGAGTGCACTTCGACACGGACACGGACACGGACAGACAGTGCGTCACGGGGGATGTGCGAACAGTGGAGCGTGTACAGGAACACGCCGTCACGAGCGAGGCGAAGACCCTTGCCGGACGGTCCGATCAGACCGAACCCGCCCTGGAACTCCTGGTCCACGGAGTCGGCGGCGCCACACCCGAGGAGATGCTCGGCGATCCGCGCACGGTACGGATCACCGGCGACGACACCGCGGCCGTCTTCCGGCGCGCCGCCGACGTGGACGCCGAGTCCCGCCCCGCCGACCGGCGCACCGGACCGATCCGCGAGGCCTACGTCTGGTGCAACCTCACCTCCGGCAACGGCACACGCGCGTTGTGGCTGTTGCTGCTGCCGTTCATGGTCGTCAACCTCGCGCACTGGATGCGCCCCACCGCCCGCGACCGGAAACGGACGGTCCGTTTCTACGGCCTGCTGGTGCGGCTCGCGGGACTGACCCTGACCGTGCTGCTCGTCGCGGCCGCCTGCGAGGTCGCCCTGGACCTCGCCGCCTGGCAGTGCGCCGGCACGCGCGCGTGCGCCGAACGGCACACCTGGCTGGGCTTCCTGTCGCCCACGATGTCCCACGGCAGCTGGTGGAGCCGCCCCGGCCGCCGCCTCGCGCTCGCCGCCCTGGTGCCGATCGCGCTCACCGTCCTCCTCTGGTACCTCTCCCGCCGCACCTGGAGCGAGTACGAGTCCCAGCAGCCGATGCCCCGCAGAGCCGAGCCCGACGACGAGCCCGACCGCAGTTCCCTGAGCCGCCCCGGCTTCTGGTACGGCCGCCGCCTGGTCGCCCGGCTGCGCGCCGCCCACACGGCGGCGGGCCTCCTCACGGTCGCCGCGGCCGTCACCGTCTCGGCCGCCCGCTTCGACCGCGGGCCCGACGGCTCCGACCGGCTGGCCCGCCTCGGCACACTCCTGGAGACCGCGCTCGCCGGCGTCGCGTTCGTCGTGGTCTACGTAGTGTGCCGCCGGGGCCGCAGCGAGAACCGCCTCGACCAGGCCCTCGACCGCCGTCTCGTCCGCCGCCTGCCGCTCGGCGCGCTCCTGCTGCTCGCCCTCTCCCTCCTCTACGCCGGCTGGTCGCGCCCGGGGTGGCAGTCGTCCGGGCGGCTGCCGGGCGACATGACGTTCGGCGGAATCGCCCTGGTTCAGGGCCTGTTGGTGGTCGCCCTGGCCGTCGTAGCCCACTTCCTGCACCGCACCCACCCCGATCCGCGCTCCGCGATGCGGGGCCTCGGCGGACCGGCCGTCGCGATGCTCGCCTGCGCCCTGGGCGGCGTGATGTCCGGCGGGGTCTCGCAGCGGGTCTCCGACTGGCTGGACGGCACCGGGACGTCCATCGCGGGGCCGCCCGTGCTGCTCACCTGGCAGGCCTCGGTGATCCCGACGCTGCTCGTCGTCGTCCTCGTCCTGTGCGCCGGGATCGGCCATCGCACCTGGCGGCTGCGCCGTAGCGAACTGGCCGCGGTGGCGCGCGACTACCCGGGCGGGCGGAAGGACCGGGCGCGCACCGCCAAGATCGCGAGCACGCGCGCGATGGCCGCGCTCACCGACCGCGGACCCCTCCTCGTCGCCGTCATCTCCACCGCGACCCTGCTCCTGGGCGCCGGAGCACTCGTCGGCGCCTTCACCACCGACCGGACACCGTCGCGGGCCGGAGAGGACGGGCACGCCTTCGTGCACGGCGCCGCCCAGACCTCGCAGGGACTCGGGTCCTGGCTGATCGGGCTCGGGTTCATACTCTTCGTCACCTGGGGCAGGCGCGCCTACAAGGACGCCTCCGCGCGGCGCACGATCGGCATCCTGTGGGACGTCGGCACCTTCTGGCCGCGCGCCGCCCACCCCTTCGCCCCGCCCTGCTACGCCGAGCGCGCGGTCCCCGACCTGACCTGGCGGATGGCCACCTGGACCCGCGCCACGGGAGGCCGCCTCGTCATCTCGGGCCACTCCCAGGGCAGCGTCCTCGCAGCGGCGGCGGCCTGGCAACTGAAGCCCGCCCAGCGCAAACGCGTAGCCCTGCTCACCTACGGCTCACCCCTGGAGCGCCTCTACGGCCGCTGGTTCCCGGCGCACTTCGGACCGGCCGCGCTGACCCGGCTGCACCGCGAGGTCGACTGCTGGCGCAATCTGTACCGGCTCACCGACCCCATCGGCGGCCCGGTGCGCGTGTCCGGCGACTGCGGCCCCGAGGTCGACCACGAACCACCCCTCAAGGACCCACTGGAGTACGGCCGTACCGCACGGCATCCGCTGCCCGCGCCGATCCTCGGCCATTCCGACTACCAGGCCGACCCGGCGTTCGCGGAGGAACGCGAGCGGCTGCTGGCCCGGTTGCGGCCCGAGGTGCCGCCTCAGGGCAGCTCGGGCAGGTCCTCCGCGTAGAGCAGGGTCAGGTCGTCCGTGCTCGGCTCCTCGAACTGGGCGACCCGGCTCGCGTGCCGCTCCACCATCGCCTCGAAGGTCTGCCGCGCGGTGCGGCCGTTGCCGAACGCGGCGCCCTTGGGGATCGCCGTGAAGTACTTCGTCAGTCCCTCGGACGCGCCCTCGGCCAGCCGGTACTCGTGCTCCTCGGCCTGCTGCTCGACGATCCGGAGCAGCTCCTCGGGGTTGTAGTCGCTGAAGGTGATGGTCCGTGAGAAACGGGACGCCACACCGGGGTTGACGGACAGGAACCGCTCCATCTCCGCCGTGTAGCCCGCGACGATGACCACGACCGCGTCCCGGTGGTCCTCCATCAGCTTCACGAGCGTGTCGATGGCTTCTTTACCGAAGTCGCGTCCCGAGTCCTCCGGAGAGAGGGCGTACGCCTCGTCGATGAACAGGACCCCGCCGCGCGCCTTGTCGAAGGCCTCCTGGGTGCGGATCGCGGTGGAGCCGATGTGCTCGCCGACCAGGTCGACGCGGGACACCTCGACGAGGTGGCCCTTCTCCAGGACTCCGAGGGAGGCGAGGATCTCGCCGTAGAGCCGGGCGACCGTCGTCTTGCCGGTGCCGGGGGAGCCGGTGAAGACCAGGTGCCGTTTGACGGAGGCCGCCTTGAGGCCGGCCTGCTGGCGGCGGCGGCCCACCTCGATCATGTCGGTGAGGGCGCGCACCTCGCGCTTGACGCTGTCCAGGCCGACCAGCGCGTCGAGTTCACCGAGGACGGCCTTGGAGGAACGGGACTCCTTCTCCGGGTCCGTCGCGGTGATCAGCGGGTCCTGCTCAGCCGTGCGCTGGGTAGGGATCGCGCCCAGCACGCTGGTGGACTGGCTCGCGGTCTCCACGGCCGTCTCGTGGGCGGTGGACGGCTTGAGGCTGCTCTCGTCGCTGGTGCAGTCCTCGACGACGGGTCCCGTGCCGGGTGCCGCGTCCGGTCCGGCGTCCGCGAACTCGTAACCGCCGCGCGCGCACCGCTCCGTACGGCACTTCTTGAGCGTCGTACGGCAGCCGTCGATCACATGGAAGCCGTAGCCGCCGCTGCCCGTCACGCGGCAGCCCAGGAAGGTGCCCCGGCCGCCCGCGGAGACGTAGAAGCCGGCCTCGGCGGGGGAGTCGACCGTGCAGCGCTCGATGGTGGGGTCGGCGCCCTTGGTGACGATCACGCCGGTCTGGGTGGCGTCCACGGTGCAGTTGTTGAGGGTGCCGCCGCTGCCGTGGTCGCGGAACCACGCGCCCGTGGCCGCGTCCCGGATCCGGCAGTCGTCGAGCTGCGCGGTGGCGCCGTCGCTCACCGACACGGCGGTGTTGCGTACTTGGGAGATGTCGCTGTCGACGACGTCCGCGCGTGAGCCCCGGTCGAGCACGAACAGCGCGTCCGGTACGTCGTGCACCCGGCAGGAGTCGAGGACCGCGGTCGCGCCGTCGCTGACCCACACCGCCGGGTAGTCGCCGGTGCTGTCGAAGATCTCGCACTGGTTGGCGTCCACGCGCGTGCCCGGGTCCCACACCGACAGGCCGTTGCGCCCGAACTGACGCACCGTCGTGCGGGTCAGCGTCAGTACCGAACGGGAACGCAGGTCCACCGCGTTCTCCGGGATGTCGTGGATGCGGCAGTCGGCCAGGGTCAGCACCGCGTCGGTGTCGAGTGTGACGCCGTCCGCGGCCGTACGGTGCACATCGCAGTCGGTGAGGTGGGCGGTGGCCCGGCCGGTGATCTGGACGCCGCTGCCCCGGGTCTCGTAGACCTCACAACCCACCGCCTCCAGCGAGGAGTTCTCACCCGTGGCGGACAGACCCACCCCCGACGCGTGGTGGACACGGCAGCGCTCCAGGCGTGGATGACCGCCGCCGCGGACAGCTACGCCCGCCTGGCCGGCCGAGACGACCTCGCACTCCTCGAACACCCCGCCACCGCCGTCGAGTACGGCGATCCCGATGCCGGCCGGGTTGTCGACCGTGCAGCGCCGCACAGTGGGGCGGGCACCGCCGCGCACCTCGATGCCGGACGCGGAGCGGGTGACGATCCGAAGGTCCGTCAACTCCGGTGCGCCGTCCTCGACCAGGAGCGCGGGCGCGGCCGAGTCCTGGCCCTCGACGTGCAGGTCCTGGACGATCGCCGAGGCGCGCACGGTCAACGGCACGCCGTCCAGGGGCGCGATGCGCACCGAGCCGGGCGAACCCTCGGGGCCGCGCAGGGTCACCGACCGCGCCACGACGAGGTTCTCGCGGTAGGTGCCGGGGGCGACGGTGAGCACGTCTCCCTCGGCCGCGGCCTCCAGGGCGGCGGCGAGCGACGCGTACTCACCTGTGCGGCGCCGCCACCGCGATGTACCGGTGTGCGTCACCTGGACCGTGCCCTGTGCCATGGCGCTGCTGTGCCCCCACCTCGTGGTACGCGGGTTGATGCCGAAGCCTTCGCCGGTCCACCGTAGCGTGCGTGCGGGCGGTGGGTTGACCAGAGCCGGAAGGCTGTCAGCTGCCGGTGCCGGTCCTGCCCCAGTCCGGGCCCGCCCGCTCCCATGCCCGGTCCCAACGGGCGTACCTGCGGCGGACCATGCGCCACAGCACGAACCGTCTGCCGCTGTCGACGAGCCCGGCGGTCAGCAGTGCCGCGCCGAGCCCGGCGAGCACGGCGTGGGTCGTCGCCGTGGCCGAGTCCAGCGGGCGGGCCACTATGTGTCCCTGCTGGTCCGTCCAGAGCCTGAAGTGGTCACCCGCGTGCGGGGTGTTGAGGCTCGCCATCACCGCGCCGTGCTGGACGGTGCCGTCCGGGGCGGTCCAGTCGGCGAGGACCTTGCTGCGGATGTCCCGCGCGGTGGACGAGTCCGGATCGGGGTCCAGCTCGGCCCCCTTGAGCTTCTTGACCACCGTCGCGGTCACGGCGTGCCGGTCCGCGCGCTGCTCCCGCACCGACCGCTGCAGGCTGTCCTGCGCGACCGCGCCGACGAGTGAACCGATCACGGGCGCGGCGACCAGGACCAGCAGCAGGACCACGAGGGCCAGCCAGGCCTCGACCAGATCGGTCGCGCGACGCAGCGGATTGCGCCGCCAACGCCACACACCCCTGATTGCTCCCACCGTCCCGCACCCCCTTCCCGCTCCGTGATAACTCCAGGCGTGGCCGTTCACCCAAGAGCCCCGGCAAAGAGAGAGCGAAATCACCTCTCCCCGGGCCTCTCATGAACTTCTCACGGGATCTCAACGACCGGGCCCACGGGGAGGGTTCCCGCCTCGCGCGCTCTTCGGCGGAACGTCGTGCGCTCTGGGCGGAACTCCGCCTGCGCGCGAATGCGGAACTCCGCCTACGCGAGGATCCGGACCGGATCACCGACGCGGATCGTGCCGGTCGACCGGGGTACCAGGTTCTGCCCGAAGACGAGCTTGCCGCCGATACGGCGGTGCCGGGCCAGGGTGCGCAGGGGCTCCTTGCCGCGCTCGGCGGTGCCCTGGTCGGTGGTGGTCACGACGCAGCGCCCGCACTTCTTCGCGACCCGGAAGGCGACCTCGCCGATCGTGACGCCCGACCAGCCGTCCTCGGCCCAGGCGGCGGTGCCCGCGACGACCACATTGGGCCGGAACCGGTTCATGGGCAGCGGCCCCTCGGCGGGGTGATCCCCTTGCGCGACAAGGGAGTTGAGGGCGTCGAGGGAGGCCTCGGAGGTCAGCAGCAGCGGATAGCCGTCGGCGAAACCGACGGTCTCACCGGGAAGCGCGTACTCCGGGTCGACGGGTCTGCGCGTGGCGGGATCGTCCATGTGGACGAGACGTACGCGGAAGCCCAGATGGTCGCTGCACCAGATGTGCGCGGTGTCGGGCCCCGGCACCGCGTCGACCTTGGTACCGAAGATCTCCATCGCCACGGTGGTGACCGGCTCCGGAACGGGCACGGCCAGCGGGTCGTGGCCGGGCGCCGACAGACGAACACCGCCGCCGGGCAGAAGCTCGGCGGCGGCCAGTGCGAGACGCGGGTGCTCGCGTTGCGTGACGACCTTTCCCCCGTCGTCGATCAGCGCCCAGCGTCGGTCCCCGGCCAGTCCCCAAGGCTCCACGAGAGCCTCCCGGGGCGAGAAGCCCCGGAGCGCCTTGACCGGATGAACGTGGATCGACCGCAGCTCCGCATTCCCCATCGCTCCATCGTGCCAGGTGGCACCGACAACGCAGGGTGCGGATCAGTAGCCGCGGTACTGCTGCTGCTGGTTGTTGTACGGGTCCTGCTGGTACGGCGCCGGGGCCGGGCGGGGAGCCGCCGGACGCATCGCCTCGTAGCCGGCCGGAGCCGCCATCGGGCGCGGCTGCTGCTGTTGCTGCCCGGGGTAACCGCGCGGCGGGGCCTGCTGCGGGATGTAGGCGGCGGGCGCCTGCTGCAGCGGGGCGGGCTGCTGCGCCTGCGGATAGCCGTAGTTCTGCGAGGGACCCGCCGGCAGGGCGGGCAGTGCCGACGGCAGCGCCGGCAGGTTGCTCCCCGGCAAGTCGTACGCGGCGGGGACCCGGATCGGGGCGATCTGCGGGGTACCCCGCTCGGCCACGAGGGAGTCGTAGATCGGGGTGTCCGGGAAGGAGGCGGAGTAGTAGCCGCCGCCATAAGTGGAGCGGGGGGAGGTCATGGCACATAAGTTAAGCCCACGATGTGCTGGTTGGGGAGACCGATTAGAGGGTTGTTTTCCGTGTCGGGGGTGGCACGGGATCCCCAATGCGAGCGAACTTGCCAAAAAAGGGCATCGACCTGTGTTCGGATCGGGTAAAAGCCTAGTTCCCGGCGGGTTACCAGCGGTTGGCCGACGGTGTTGACGCGCTCCTGATGGGCGTTCGCCGCCCCGGGGAATAGGTTGTGCGGTAGACACCCGATGGGCTGCCGGGGCGTGTCCTGGCACGGTGAGACGTGATATGGGGGCAGACATGTCGATGCCGAAGGGATCGAATGTTCCGGTGCCGACGACGGCACTGCGCGTCGAATTGGGCTGGCGGTCCGGACCCGGCGTCCCGGACGCGGACGCCTCGGCCCTGCTGCTGGTCGGCGGGAAGGTCCGTTCCGACGGCGACTTCGTGTTCTACAACCAGCCGGCGCACTCCTCCGGCGCGGTCCGCCACGAGGGCAAGGGCACCGCCGGCGGGAAGGTGACCGACAGCCTGCTCGTCGACCTCGCGCGCGTGGAGCCCGCCGTCGACCGCATCGTCCTCGCCGCCTCAGCCGACGGCGGAACGTTCGGCCGGGTCCCCGACCTGTACATCGAGGTCCGGGACGCCGTACAGAACACCGTGGTCGCCCGCTTCGACAGCACGGGCGCGACGGTCGAGACCGCCTTCGTGCTCGGCGAGTTCTACCGCCGCCAGGGCGCCTGGAAGTTCCGGGCCGTGGGCCAGGGCTACGACAGCGGACTCGAGGGCCTGGCGACCGACTTCGGCATCACCGTGGACGAGCCGCAGCAGGCGACACCGGCCGCGACCATGGCGCCGCCGGCCGGTCCACCGGTGCACATGCCGCCGCCGTCCGGGCCGCCCGTGAACCTGCCGCCGCCGGTCCAGCCGCCCGTGACCATGCCGCCTCCTCCGGTGAACCCGCCCCCTTCGGTGACCCCTGTGCGGCTCTCCAAGGTGACGCTCACCAAGGCAGCCCCCTCCGTCTCGCTGACGAAGCAGGGCGGCACCTCGGGTGCCATGCGTGTGAACCTCAACTGGGAGGTGCGCAAGCAGTTCTCGGGCTGGGGCAGCAAGCGCGGCCGCGCGGTCGCGATGCACGCGGACCTCGACCTCGACCTGTGCGCCCTGTACGAACTCGCCGACGGCCGCAAGGGAGTCGTCCAGGCACTCGGCAACGCGTTCGGCTCCCTGCAGCGGCCCCCGTACATCCATCTCGACGGCGACGACCGCAGCGGCGCGTCGGCGAGCGGCGAGAACCTCACCGTGAACCTCGACCACATCAAGGACTTCCGGCGCATCCTCGTCTTCGTGACCATCTACGAAGGCGCCCGTTCCTTCGCCGACCTGCACGCCACGGTCACCCTCCAGCCGCAGCACGGCGCAGCGATCGACTTCTCGCTCGACGAGTGCACGGTGCCCTCCACGGTGTGCGCCCTGGCCCTGATCACCAACACCGGGGGCGACCTCGTCGTCCAGCGCGAGGCCCGCTACCTCGTCCCCGACCGAGGGGTGAGCCCACAGCGGACCGTCGACCGCGTCTACGGGTGGGGCATGAACTGGACCCCGGGTCGCAAGTGAGCCTTCAGCTCTCGTCGCCGACGACGGCGTCAGGACGCGTGTAGGTGCGGCCCTTCCAGGCCGCGCCGCGTCCCCTGTAGTGCTGCACCGCGGAATCGACGGTCATCAGGAGGTACAGAAACGCGGTGAACGGCAACAGGGGAGCGAGCCACAGCGGCTGCCCGTAGTAGCGGAGCATCGGGATGTACGTCCCCGTCATCACCAGCCACGCGAGGCCGCCGAGGACCGCGGCCCCCGTACTTCCGACGGCCAGACCGGTGAACAGGGCCAGCGGCGGCACTAGATACACCAGCGCCAGCCCGACGACGGTACCCAGCAGGAGCAGCGGGTTGTGCCGCAGTTGCGCGTACGCGCTGCGCGAGACCATCCGCCACAGGTCGTGCAGCCGCGGATACGGGCGCACGCTGTCCACCCGCTCGGCGAGCCCCAGCCAGATGTGACCCCCGCCGCCCTTGACGGCCCGCGCGAGCGCCACGTCGTCGATCACCGCCTGCCGGATAACGTCCGGGATCCGCGCCCGCTCGGCGGCGTCGGCGCGCAGCAGGACACAGCCACCCGCCGCGGCAGCCGTCCGCGCCGACTGCTTGCCGATCCGGCGGAACGGATACAGCTGCGCGAAGAAGTAGACGAACGCCGGTACCACGAGCCGCTCCCACAGGCTCTCCACGCGCAGCCGGGCCATCAGCGACACGGCGTCGAAGCCACCAGAGCGGGCCGCCGCCACCAACTCCCGCAGGCTGTCCGGGGCGTGCGCGATGTCCGCGTCCGTCAGCAGCAGGTACTCGGGGTCACGCGCGCGTGCCAGAGCGATGCCGTGCCGTACGGCCCACAGCTTGCCCGTCCAGCCCGTGGGCGGTTCGCCGGGGGAGTCCACGGTCAGCGGCAGCCCGCCGTGCCGGGACGCCAGCTCGCGGGCCAGTTCCCCGGTGCCGTCCGAACTGCCGTCGTCGACAAGGAAGATCTCCGCCCGCCCGGGATAGTCCTGAGCGAGGAGCGACGGCAGACTCTCGGGGAGTACGGCGGCCTCGTCGCGGGCCGGGACGACCACACAGACCGACGGCCAGACGTCCGGGTCGGTGCGGGCCGGGAGTCTGATGTCGGTGCGCCAGAAGAAGCCCTGACAGAGCAGCAGCCACAGCCAGGCGGCGAATGATCCGGCGGCGATCCACACGATGGCGCTCACGGGCGCAGTCTGCCCCACGGCGGCGGATCCACCGAGGCCATCGTCTATCGTGGCCGGGTGAAGATCGCGCTGATGGACTCCGGAATCGGCCTTCTGGCGGCCACCGCCGCGGTACGGCGCGTGCGCCCCGACGCGGATCTCGTGCTCTCCCTGGACCCCGAGGGCATGCCGTACGGGCCGCGGACACCGGAAGACGTCGCCCAGCGCGCGCTGGCCGTCGCCGAGGCCGCCGCCGCGCACCGGCCCGACGCCCTGATCATCGGCTGCAACACCGCGACCGTGCATGCCCTGACGGTCCTGCGTGAGCACCTGGAGCCCGGCATCCCGGTCATCGGCACGGTCCCGGCGATCAAGCCGGCCGCCGCCGGTGGCACGCCCTTCGCGATCTGGGCGACGCCCGCCACCACCGGCAGCCCCTATCAGCGCGGCCTCATCAAGGACTTCGCCGACGGTGTGCCGGTGACCGAGGTCCCGTGCTGGGGACTGGCCGAGGCCGTGGAGCACGGGGACGAGGCGGCCATCGACGCCGCCGTCGCCGCGGCCGCCGAGCTGACCCCCGACGATGTAACGACCGTCGTCCTGGGCTGCACCCATTACGAGTTGGTCGCCGAACGCATCCGCGCCGCTGTCCAGCGCCTCGACCGGCCGCCGCTCGTCCTGCACGGCTCCGCCGACGCGGTGGCCGCCCAGGCACTGCGCCGGATCGGTGAAAAGCCCGCCCCTGAGGCGCTGCCCGACGGCACCGTCACGGTGCTCCTGAACGGTCGCGAGGGCGCGCTGCCCGCTGCCGCGTCGGTCTACGCCGAGGGCCGGCTCCTGCGGGCCGTCACACCGGCCCACTGACCACGGCGACGCACGCGATCCTGTGCGTTCGCCGTGTCGCCCCACAAAACGGTCACCCTCCGCAACGCCGTACCCGCGCAGCGAAACCTGAGTAGTCTCGTAGGCATGAGGGACCACCCCCGCGACGAAACCTTCCCGCAGAGCGAGATCTGGACCGGCCGCGCCACCAACCGGTTCCAGTGGCTGCTGGCGCTCGCCGGTGCCGCCTGCATGGCGCTCGGCATCGAGCTGGCCGTGGACTCCACCTGGACGTCCGGCATCGCCCCGCTCGTCATGTCCGTCGTCGGGTGCATCGCGGCCGGGCTGCTCATGCTGTTCGGCACGCTCGCCTTCGTGCACGTCGGCCTGAAGGTGGACACGGAGTCCCTCGAAGTGCGCTGCGGCCACATCGGTGTGCCGCGCCGCCGCATCCCCCTCGCGAGCGTCGCCGGCGCCGAGTTCGCCCCGCACGTCACCCCGCGCCAGTGGGGCGGCTGGGGCTACCGCTGGCGGCCCGAGAAGGGCACCGCGGTCGTCGTACGGCGCGGTGAGGGCATCGTCCTGCGGCTGTGGGACGGGCACACGTTCACGATCACCGTGGACAACGCGGAGACGGCCGTACGGATCATCACGGACCGGCTGGCTCCGCCCAAGCCCGGCGCGGTGCTCTGACGTTCCTCGTCCGTCACGGGGCCAGTCGGTCGCCACGCGCGTGTGCGTCCGGCGCGGTGCGTGCGGCCTCCTCGGCGAGCGGGTGGGCCGTGGCCAGCCCGGCCAGGAAGCCCGCGCCGACCGACACCGAGGTGAAGCTCAGCGCGTTGCCGACCGCGGCGACGATCGCGAGCCCCGTCAGCGCGGCGCCCGCCGTGAGCGCGATCGGCGTGGAGCGCGTGGTGCGCCACAGCGCGTGCAGCACCCAGCCGTAGGCCGCCGCCAGCAGGAGCACGCCGACGATTCCCTGCTCGGCCGCCAGCTGAAGCGGCGCCGAGTGCGGCTTGCCGTCCGGGAGCAGGGCCTCGGCCGCCGCGCTGCTCAGCTCTCCGAAGCGCCCCGGACCCACCCCCAGGGCGGAATCCTGGTGCGCCATGTGCAGGGCGTCCTGCCACAGCTGGACCCGGTGCGGGGTCAACTGGCCCTCCAGGGAGGCGGTCAGCCCGTCCGGGAGCACGTTTCCGGCCACGGCCCAGGTCGCGCCGGTCACCAGCGCCGTGGCCAGGCCCAGACCGGCGATGCCCAGACCCCGGCGCCGCATGCGGCCGGCGGCGAGCGAGCACAGCAGCACCGCCGTGCACAGGACGAATCCCGAGAGCGAGCCCAGGACGGCCGCGACGACCGTGATCCCGGCCGCCAGCAGCCGCAGCGCGAGCCGCAGGGGTGGTGTCGGGGCGGCCCAGGCCGAGCAGCAGGCGGCACCCACGGCCAGGGTCAGCAGGGCCGCGGTCGCACCGGCGTGGCCCAGCGGTACGGCGAACTGGGGGCCCGGGGCGAGATGTGGCTCCGCCAGCGCCATACCGAGCCCGGCCAGCGCCCCCACACAGGGCGCGGCGACCGGTACGAGCGCTCCGGAGATCCGCCCCGACGCGTAACCGGCGGCGACCGCCAGGACCGCGAGCAGCACGCCCTCGGGCCGGCCGTCGTGCATCGCGGCGGTGATCAGCGACCACGCGGCACAGGATCCGAGCACCGCGATGCCCGCCGCATCGGAAACGTTTCGTCTTTCACTGTCGGCGTCCGGACCGGTCGCCGCCGCCATCCCCGTGGAACCCACCCCGCCGCCCCCTGAACCGGGCCTCCCCGACCCGTGACCGGCCCCGGCCGTCCTGGCCTGGACCGACCGCACGACAGGGGCTCCGGCACACCGTAACGGCTGATGACCGATTTGTGGACGAGTTGCGCAGGAACGATGCTGCTGCGGCCCTGCTCAGTGCCCCGGGCCGCCATCCGGACCGTGCTGTCGGCGCCGGGGAAGACCGCCGTACACTCCCGGAGTGACCGTCACCGCAACTTCCGCGGGCGAGTCGGACCAGCTGGAGCCGCAGGCCGCGCCCACATCGCGCCTCGCCCGCCTCGTCCGTCTGGTCCCGGCCGCCGTAGCCGCACTCTCCGGAGTGCTGCTCTACGTCAGTTTCCCGCCGCGCACCCTGTGGTGGCTGGCGCTGCCCGCGTTCGCCTGTTTCGGGTGGGTGCTGCGCGGCCGCAGCTGGAAGGCGGGCCTCGGTCTCGGCTACCTCTTCGGCCTCGGATTCCTGCTGCCGCTGCTGGTGTGGACCGGCGTGGAGGTCGGCCCCGGGCCCTGGATCGCGCTGGTCGTGGTCGAGGCGATCTTCGTCGCGCTGGTCGGCGCGGCCATCACCGCGGTCTCGAAGCTGCCCGCCTGGCCGCTGTGGGCGGCGGCACTGTGGATCGCCGGTGAGGCGGTACGCGCGCGTGTCCCCTTCCACGGCTTCCCCTGGGGCAAGATCGCGTTCGGCCAGGCGGACGGCGTCTTCCTGCCGCTCGCCGCGGTGGGCGGCACCCCGGTCCTCGGTTTCGCCGTCGTCCTGTGCGGCTTCGGCCTGTACGAGATCGTGCGCCTGGCCCTGGAGACCCGCGACACCCGTGTCGTACGGCGGTCCGCCGCTGCCGTGGCGCTGCTGAGCGTGGCCGTACCGGTGGTCGGCGCGGTCGCGGCGCGGGGGCTGGTCAGCGACAAGGCCGAGGACGGCACCACGACGGTCGCGGTCATCCAGGGCAACGTCCCGCGCGCGGGACTGGAGTTCAACGCCCAGCGGCGGGCCGTGCTCGACTACCACGTCAAGGAGACCCTGCGGCTGGCCGCGAAGGTCAAGGCGGGCAAGGTCGCCAGGCCCGACGTCGTCCTGTGGCCGGAGAACTCCTCCGACGTCGACCCCTTCGCCGACGCCCAGGCGTACACCGACATCGACGCGGCGGCCAAGGCGATCGGCGCGCCCATCTCGGTCGGCGGTGTCGTCGAACGGGGCGGCAAGCTCTACAACGAGCAGATCCTCTGGGACCCGGTGAAGGGTCCGACCGACACCTACGACAAGCGGCAGATCCAGCCGTTCGGCGAGTACCTCCCGATGCGCTCACTGCTCGGGGCGATCAACAAGAACTGGACCAGCATGGTCCGCCAGGACTTCAGCCGGGGCACCAAGCCGGGCGTGTTCACCATGAACGGCGCCAAGATCGGCCTGGTCACCTGCTACGAGGCCGCCTTCGACTGGGCCGTCCGCTCCGAGGTCACCGACGGCGCCCAGCTGATCTCGGTGCCGAGCAACAACGCGACCTTCGACCGCAGCGAGATGACCTACCAGCAGCTCGCCATGTCCCGGGTCCGCGCGGTCGAACACAGCCGGACCGTCACCGTCCCGGTGACCAGCGGCGTCAGCGCGATCATCATGCCGGACGGGAAGATCACCCAGAAGACCGGCATGTTCGTCGCCGACTCCCTGGTCCAGAAGGTGCCGCTGCGCTCCTCGGAGACCCCGGCCACGAAGCTCGGCATCCTGCCCGAGATGGCCCTGGTGCTCGTCGCCGCGGCCGGTCTCGGCTGGGCGGTCGCCGCCGGTGTGCGCGGGCGGCGCGCGGGCGACGTGTAGCCGTACGCCTGCTGTACGCCCGCCGTGCGCACGGTAGTTCGTGGGGTAGCCATGGATCGTCCCGTTAGGGTCGGAGCATGGCTACTCCTGATTTCATCCGTACGATCCGGGCCTCCGCGGGGCATCAACTGCTCTGGCTTCCCGGGGTCAGCGCCGTCGTCTTCGACGACGCGGGTCGCGTCCTGCTGGGCAAGCGGGCGGACAACCACGAGTGGGCGTTGCCCTCCGGCATCCCCGAGCCCGGTGAGCAGCCCGCGGTCTGCGCGGTGCGCGAGGTGTTCGAGGAGACGGCCGTCGAGTGCGTCGCGGAACGGGTCGTCATGGTGAAGGCCGGGGGACCGATCAGCTATCCCAACGGTGATGCCTGCCAGTTCATGGACATCACGCTGCAGTGCCGGGCCGTCGGTGGTGAGGCGGCGGTGAACGACGACGAGTCGCTGGAGGTCGGCTGGTTCGAGCTGGACGCGCTGCCCGAGCTCAGCGATCACCAGCTGTTCCGGATCAAGCAGACCCTGGCCGACGCACCCACATGGTTTGACACCACGAGTACCGACTGAAGTATGTGCTCGACCCATATGCGGTAGGGCGGAGACGCTGTCTAGGCTCGCCCCATGACCGTGCCCAACGCCCTCCCGGGGCCCCACGCGAACCTCCTCGACCTCAGCGGCCGTACCGCCCTCGTCACCGGCGCCGCCGGCGGTATCGGCCGCGCCTGCACGCTGCGGCTGGCGGCGGCCGGGGCGAAGGTCAGAGCGGTCGACATGGACGCCCCGGGACTCGCGGAGCTCGCCGAGCAGGCGCAGGGCCTCGCGGGCACCGTCGAACCGCACGTCCTCGACCTCACCGACCTGGACGCCGCCGAGCACGCCGCCGCCGGCACGGACGTCCTGGTGAACAACGCGGGGCTCCAACTGGTGCGCCCCATCGAGGAGTTCCCGCCCGACGTCTTCCACACGGTGCTCACCGTGATGCTGGAGGCGCCCTTCCGGCTCATCCGCGGCGCCCTGCCCCACATGTACGGGCAGGGCTGGGGGCGGATCGTCAATGTGTCCTCCGTCCACGGGCTGCGCGCCTCCGCCTTCAAGTCCGCGTATGTGGCCGCCAAACACGGTCTGGAGGGACTCTCCAAGACCGCCGCCCTCGAAGGCGCACCCCACAACGTCACCTCGAACTGTGTGAACCCCGCCTATGTGCGCACCCCCCTGGTCGAGCGACAACTCGCCGACCAGGCACAGGCCCACGGCATCCCCGAGGAACGCGTGCTGACCGAGGTGCTCCTGCAGGACAGCGCCGTCAAACGGCTCATCGAACCGGAGGAGGTCGCCGAGGCCGTCGCCTATCTCTGCGGCCCGCACGCGTCCTTCGTCACCGGCACCTCGCTGGTACTGGACGGCGGCTGGACCGCGCACTGAAGCACCGGGCGCGCAGGCGATTCTCGAGTTATCCACAGGCCTGACCGGCCGGCCCGGCGATGGGGAATCCTGTGAGCATGTCCAGCGATCACGTGCAGTCCGCCGAGCGCTCCGCCACCGCCACCGGTGCCGCAGCGCGACCGAGCAGTGCCGAGACGCCGTTCCTCGACCTGCTGGCCCGGGGCGCCTCCGCCGACGCCTACGAGCAGCCGGTGCTGCTCGCCCGCGCCGACGGAAGACCGGCCGAGGCGATCGCCGGGCTCGAACACGCCAAGGTGCTCGCGCTGCGCGTGCGTTCGGAGCTGGAGGGACGCCGACGGCGCGAGGCCGAGCTGTCCGCGCTCTTCGAGACGGCCCACGACCTCGCCGGACTGCGCGACCTCGACGCCGTACTGCGGGCGATCGTCCAGCGCGCCCGGTCGCTGCTCGGCACCGACATCGCCTATCTCAGCCTCAACGACCCGGCCAGGGGCGACACTTACATGCGGGTGACCGAGGGCTCGGTCGCGGCCCGCTTCCAGCAGCTGCGGCTGGGCATGGGGGAGGGGCTCGGCGGACTCGTCGCACAGACGGCACGGCCGTACGTCACCGACGACTACTTCAAGGACGACCGCTTCCAGCACACCCTCACCATCGACACCGGGGTGCGGGACGAAGGGCTGGTGGCGATCCTCGGGGTGCCCTTGATGCTCGGGCACCGTGTCATCGGGGTGCTGTTCGCGGCGGACCGGCGGGCGCGGGTCTTCGAGCGGGAGCAGATCGCCCTGCTCGGCTCCTTCGCCGCGCTCGCCGCGGCCGCCATCGACACCGCGAACCTGCTCACCGAGACCCGCTCGGCCCTCGCCGGTCTGGAGCGTGCCAACGAGATCATCCAGGACCGCAGCGGAGTCATCGAGCGCGCGTCGGACATCCACGACCGGCTGGCCGAACTCGTGCTGCGCGGCGGTGGAGTCCACGACGTGGCTGCCGCCGTCTCCCAAGTCCTCGACGGAGCGGTCGAGTTCACCGAGATCGACGCCACTCCCACGA
This sequence comes from Streptomyces sp. N50, assembly GCF_033335955.1. Lineage (GTDB taxonomy): Bacteria > Actinomycetota > Actinomycetes > Streptomycetales > Streptomycetaceae > Streptomyces. Next base: position 358,160 of record NZ_CP137549.1, on the reverse strand, counting down.
AGGCGCTGGAGGCGTCCCGCGTCGAAGGCCACGCGGTGCGGCACCGGGACGACTGGATCGCCGCCGTGGCCGCGGGCGGCGAGCTGCTCGGCGCGCTCGTGCTGCGCGGGCACCCCGGACTCGACCCCGTCGACCAGCGCACCCTGGAGCGCGCCGCGATGGTCACCTCCCTGCTGCTGCTCGCCCGGCGGTCGGCCGCCGAGGCCGAACAGCGCGTGCGCGGCGAGCTGTTGGACGATCTGCTCGACGCCCGTGACGGTGACCCACGGCTGCTGCGGGAGCGTGCGTCCAGACTGGACGCCGACCTGGACGCCACCCATGTCGTCCTCGCCGCCCGGCTCGACGGCACCGCCGCCGACGCAGACCAGGAGGCCGCCGCCCGCAGACGCCTGTGGTCCGCCGCCTCGCACCTCGCCGGGACCCGGCACGGACTGGCCGCCGCCCGCGACGGCGGCACGGTTCTCCTGCTGCCCCTCGATCCCGGCGCCACCGCCACGGACCTGGCCCGTCGCACCGCCGCCCACCTGGGAGCGGCGGTGCACGAAGCGGTCACCGTCGGCGCCTCCGCCCCCGTCGAGAAACCCGGCGCCCGGCCCGACGCCGTGGTCGCCGCCTACGAGGAAGGGCGCCGGTGCCTCGACGCCCTGCGGCTGTTGGGCCGTACGGGAGACGGCGCCGCCGCCGAGGACTTCGGCTTCCTCGGACTGCTCCTTGCCGGGGACCGGGACATCGGAGGCTTCGTCGAGCGGACCATCGGGCAGCTCGTGCGGTACGACGAGCGGCGCGGTACGGATCTGCTGCGCACGCTGGACGCCTACTTCGCCTGCGGCATGAGCCCGGCCCGGACGAAGGACGCCCTGCACGTCCACGTCAACACCGTCGCCCAGCGGCTGGAGCGGGTGGGCCGGCTCCTCGGCGAGGACTGGCAGGAACCAGGACGTGTGCTGGAGATCCAACTCGCCCTGAGACTAAGGAGGTTGGCTGCTCCGGCGCGGCCGTGACCCGCGTAGGCGCGGGGCGTACGAGGGTCGGTGCCGCGCATGGTGGTCAGGCGGTGCGGGCGTCCGCGGCGTCCTTCGCGGGAGCGGTCGTCGCGGCCCGGTCGTCGGTGGCGGACTCGATGTCGGTCAGGTCGCGGTGCCGGGTCTCCTTGGCCATGCCCACCGCGATCAGGGTCAGGACGACCGCCGCGATCACATACAGGGCGATCGGGGTCGAGCTGTCGTAGTCGGCCAGCAGGGCGGTGGCGATCAGCGGGGCCGGGGCGCCCGCAGCGACCGAGGCGAACTGGGCGCCGATGGAAGCGCCGGAGTACCGCATCCGGGTCGCGAACATCTCGGAGAAGAAGGCGGCTTGGGGCGCGTACATCGCGCCGTGCAGGACCAGGCCGACGGTCACGGCGAGGACCAGGTCGCCGAAGTCGCCGGTGTCGATCAGCGAGAAGAAGGGGAACATCCACAGCCCGATGCCCACCGCGCCCAGCAGATACACGGGCCGGCGTCCGATCCGGTCCGACAGTGCGCCCCAGGCCGGGATGACGGCGAAGTGCACGGCGGAGGCGATGAGTACGGAGTTCAGGGCCGTCTGTCGGGAGACGCCGGCCGAGGTGGTGGCGTAGACGAGGATGAAGGCGGTGATCACGTAGTAGCTGATGTTCTCCGCCATGCGGGCGCCCATCGCGACGAGGATGTCGCGCCAGTGGTGGCGCAGTACGGAGACGAGCGGGAGTTGCTCGGGGCCGGTGCCGCGGGCCGTTGTCCGGGCGGCGGCTTTGCGGGCCTCGGCTTGGGCCAACGCCTCCTGGAACACCGGGGATTCGTCGACGGACAGCCGGATCCACAGACCGACGGCGACCAGGACACCGGAGAGCAGGAACGGGATGCGCCAGCCCCAGCTGCCGAAGGCCTCGTCCGAGAGGACGGCGGTGAGCAGGGACAGTACGCCTGTCGCGAGCAACTGCCCTGCGGGGGCGCCGGTTTGGGGCCACGACGCCCAGAAGCCGCGTCGGCGGGCATCTCCGTGCTCCGAGACGAGCAGGACGGCTCCGCCCCACTCGCCGCCGAGCGCGAAGCCCTGGACCAGGCGCAGCGCGGTGAGCAGGACCGGGGCCGCCGCTCCGACGGTCGCGTGGGTCGGCAGCAGCCCGATCGCGAAGGTCGCCCCGCCCATCAGCAGCAGGCTCAGAACCAGCAGTTTCTTGCGGCCGAGCCGGTCGCCGTAGTGCCCGAAGACGAGGGCGCCGAGGGGGCGGGCCGCGAAACCCACCGCGTAGGTGAGGAAGGAGAGTAGGGTGCCGACGAGCGGGTCGGAGTCGGGGAAGAAGAGTTTGTTGAAGACGAGCGCGGCCGCGGAGCCGTAGAGGAAGAAGTCGTACCACTCGATGGTGGTGCCGATGAGGCTGGCGGCGACGATGCGTTTGAGGTTGGCGGGGGGTGGGGGAGCGGGGGTCGCGGAGGCCATGTGCGCCACTTCCTTGTGTGCCGTGGGGACGGGTACGTGATGGCACACGGTAGGAAGGGGCACGTCAGCGGCACATGTGGTGGGACACCATAGTTCTGGGGGACGAGGTGCGTGCGGCGACTATGAGTTGAGGGCGCTAGGGCAGGATCGAGTCGATGTATCCGCCGTCGACGCGCAGGGCTCCGCCGGTTGTGGCCGAGGCCTGGTCGGAGCTGAGGTAGACGACCATGTGGGCGATCTCCTCGGGCTCGATCAGCCGTTGCAGGAGGGACTGCGGCCGGTGCTTGCGCATGAACTCGCGCTGGGCCTCGTCCCAGGGCAGGTCGCGGTCGACGAGTTCGTAGACGAAGTCCTCCACGCCACCGGTGTGGGTCGGGCCGGCGATGACCGAGTTGACCGTCACGCCCGTGCCCGCCGCCTGCTTCGCGAAGCCGCGACTGACAGCGAGGAGCGCGGTCTTGGACATGCCGTAGTGGATCATCTCGGCCGGGATGACGACCGCCGAGTCACTGGCGATGTTCAGGATCCGGCCCCAGCCGCGCTCCGTCATGCCCGGCAGGTACACGCGGGTCAGCCGTACCGCGGCCAGCACGTTCACCTCGAAATAGCGCCGCCACTCCTCGTCGCTGATCTCCAGCGGGTCGGCGGAGCCGAAGATGCCCAGGTTGTTGACGAGGATGTCCACCTCCGGCAGCGCCTCCAGGACGCGCTGGGCGCCCTCCTCGTCCGCGACGTCGGCGGCCACGGGAACGAAGTCCGCGCCGGGGACCTCCGCCGCGAGCCGCGCGACAGCCTCCGCGACCCGTTTCTCGTCCCGGCCGTTCACCCCGACCCGGGCGCCGGAGCGCGCGAGTCCGGCGGCGATCGCGGCGCCGATGCCCTGCGTCGAGCCCGTCACCAGGGCCGTGCGTCCGGTCAGATCGATCTGCATGTGGAACCAGTCCCCTTGTGTCTCTGCGCGGTCTTGTTCGTCCTGTGTGATGGCACGTCTGCTGTCAGCCTGGCGGCAGGGTGATCGGGCCGCCACTTCGGCCGATACGGACGGGCGCGGTGCTGCTCGTGGCCGGGTACCGCCCGCCTCAAAAGTCCGGACCTGAATTCGACCCCTTGGTGAACCTCCCCGTATCCCTGTGCGTAGCCAGTGCGGTGCCCGCGGCGATCCCGTGGGCGCGTACCCATCGTCGACGGACAGGAACGGATGGACTCAATGATGAGATCTAGGACCGCGACGCGACTCCCGCTCGACCGTCCCGCCCGCTCGCTCACCAGCCGCGGGCGCGCGTTCGGCGTGGCGCTGGCACTCGGCGCGTTGCTCGCGTCGGGGGCGACAATGACCCTCGCCGCTGAGGCAGTTGCCGCGACGGGTGACATCAAGTGCCCGTCCGCGGACTGTGTACGGATCGCGCCGGCGGCCGGTTCACCGGTCGCCATCGCCTCCGACAACGCCGGCTCGCTGTATCTGGCGTACTCGGGAGGCGATCTGCTCAAGCTCGACCTGGCCACCGGAGCGCTCGACACGGTCACCACCGGGCTCGGCAACCTCCGCGGGGTCGCCGTCGCCGACGGCAGCGCGTACATCACCGCCTTCGACGGCACGCTCCAGCAGGTCACCCTCGCCACGGGCGCTCGCCGTACCCTGGCCGCCGGCCTGCCCTCGCTCTTCGGCGTGGCCCGCTCCGGCACCACGACCTATGTCACCGACGGCAACGGAGAGATCGTCGCCGTCCCGGACGGCGGGACATCGCGCGTGGTGGCCACGGGGCTCGGCTTCTCCTACGGCCTCGCGTTCGACAAGGCGGGACTCGCCTACACCGCGGACATGGGCCAGGGCCGCATCCTGCAGACGAACGTGGCCACCGGTGCGACGCGGGTGCTGGCCAGTGAGGCCTACGAACCCACGTCGATCTCGGTCGGCGGCGACGGCCTGGTCTACTTCATGGTCGGCGACGAGGTGAAGCGGGTGAACGCCGCCACCGGGGTGCAGTCCCACGTCACCAACCTCCTCGGCATCAACGGCTTCAGCTTCTCGCTGACGGCGTCCGGGGAGGCGTACATGGCCGGTGGCGCAGGCGACGGTCTGTGGCGGATCTCGGGCCTGACGTCGCGATGAGGCAGTAGGCGCCAGTGACCAGGGAAGGGTGCCCGGCGGGTTTTCCGCCTGCCGGGCGCCCTACTCGGCCGTGTGGCGCAGTCCCGCCAGGACCACGTCCGTGATCCTCTCCGCCTCGGCGCGGGTGAAGGGGCGCAGGCCGCGGCTGACGTACAGGTGGACCGGACCGGTCAGCATCTCGGCGAGGAAGTAGCCGTCGACCGGGGGCAGTTCACCGCGTGCCACGGCACCGTCCACGACCTGCTGGAGTCGGGCCAGACGCTGCTCGAAGATCCGGTTGACGGGCAGGGCGACCTCGGGGTTCTCCCCGGCGTCCTGGATGGCGCGCCGCATGGCCCGGCCGGTCGTGGTGGACAACAGGCCGGCCAGGCCCACCAGGTAGTCGACCAGATCGTGGCGGAGGTCCCCGGTGTCCTCCAGTTCCACCGAGCCCGCGTACTGGAGCAGTGCCGCGTTCACGAGCCCCTCGCGGTCGGGCCAGTTGCGGTAGACGCTCGTCTTGTGCACGCCGGCCAGTTCGGCGACCTCCTCGTAGCGCAGGGCGGCGATGCCGTCCCGTGCGACGAGGTGCAGCGTCGCCTCCAGGATCCGGGCACGGGTGCGGGCCGTACGGCCCCCCGGCCGCCGCGCGGTCACCGGCTCTGATGCGTCGTCTGTGTCCTGCTCTCGGGTTGCCGTCACACCCTCACCCTAAGGCTTAACGCAACAGATTGACGTGTTAGCTTTAATGCAACAGGTTGGCGCTTTTAGCTGCTCGGCGAGCCGTCCGCGCAGCACCCCGCAATCGACCGAACAGGACTCCCCGTGAACATCCTTGTCTCCGGCGGCGGCATCGCCGGTCTGGCCACGGCACTGGAACTCGGCGCCCGCGGCCACCAGGTGACCCTCGTCGAACGCGTCGCACACCTGCGCGTCACCGGCGCTCCGATCGACGTCCGCGGCGACGCCGTCGAGTTCGCCGGCGGCATGGGGGTGCTGCCCCAGCTCCGTGAGCAGCGCATCCGGATGGCTGAGCACGGCGTGTTCGTCCATGCCGACGGTTCCGTGGCCGCCCGTCTGCCGGTCGAGGAGATGAGCGATTCCGGAGACGACATCGAGATCGCGCGTGAGGACCTCGCACGGACTCTCGCCGCCGCACTGCCCGCGTCGACAGACGTCGTCTTCGGCGACTCCGTCGACACGCTCGCCGACGACGGCGACGGCGTCGACGTCCGCTTCGTCTCCGGCCGCGCCGGACGCTTCGACCTCGTCGTGGGTGCCGACGGCCTGCACTCGGTCACCCGCAGGCTGACCTTCGGCCCGGAACGCGACCACCTGCGCCACCTGGGCCTCTACGTCGCCCTCACCGACCTGCCCGCCGAAGCCCGGGCCGACGACCGGACCAGCCCGTTGTACAACTACCCCGGCCACCTCGCGAGCATCGCCCGCTACAGGAACAAGGCGTTCGGCGTGTTCCTCTTCCGCTCCGGGCTCCTCGACTACGACCACCGCGACCTCGACGCCCAGAAGAAGATCCTCCTGGACGCCTTCGCGGGACACCCCGAGTGGAAGATCCCGCAGCTGCTGGACGCGGTCCGCGCCGATCCCGAGTTCTACTTCGACTCGGTCAGCCAGATCCACATGCCCACCTGGCACCGCGGCCGTATCGCCCTGGTCGGCGACGCCGCGCACTGCGCGGCGCTGCTCTCCGGCCGCGGCACCTCACTGGCCATCAGCGGCGCGCACTTCCTGGCCGAGGAGCTCGAACACGCGGGCGGCGATCACACCGTGGCGTTCGAGCGCTACGAGCAACGCCAGCGCCCCTACGTCGAGTTCGCCCAGAACAGCGTCACGGACGGGGGCGAACTCATCGTGCCCTCCACGCGTGAGGCGATCGACGCCCGCAACGCGAGGCTCCAGGCCGGCGCCGCCTGACGGCGGTACCGGGCCACGGCCGTCGCAGGCCTCAGATGTGGATGTCGACGACCACCCACGTGGCGTGGTGCATCCAGTGGGCGATCGCGGCCAGGTGCGCGGGGTGGTTGAAATAGCGCTGGAAGGCGGCGGTGTCGTCGAAGAGGCTGTTCAGAGCGAAGTCGTAGGAGGCGGGTGTCTCGTCGAAGACGTGCCATCCGACCTCCCACTGGCGGATCTCGGGGATCTCCCGGTCGAGTCTCCGCACGAGTTCGAATCCCTCCGTGACCTCGGGGGATTCGCGCGTGAGGCCTTCGTTGAGCTTGAAGAGGACGATGTTCCGGATCATTTCCGCTCCTGATGCCGTGTCGTGCCACGTCGAACTCGGTGAACGGTGACGGCTACGGCGCGTCCCACGACTTGGTTCACCGCGAGGGACCTCGACGGACGTCGACCCGGAGCGCCGGCTCTGCGACGCGCCGACGAGCCCTTCGGGGCTTTCGGCCGGCCACGGCAGGATGGCGGGCATGCGTTTTCGACTGCTCGGCCGCCTGGAGCTGGTGACTGCCCACGGCGCGGTCGTCCCGCCCGGCGCCGTGTCCCGGGCGATCGTGGGACGGCTGCTGCTCGCCCGCGGGGCGGTCGTACAGCGCGACACCCTCGTCGACGAACTGTGGGAGGAGCGCACGACCAAGAACCCGGTCGGCGCCCTCCAGGTCCAGATGGCCAAGCTGCGCGCGGCGTTCGCGGCGCGGGGCGAGGACACCCGCCTGCTGTTCGACCACGGCGGCTATCGGATCGTCCTGGGACCGCAGGACGAGATCGACGTACCCGACTTCGAGGCCGCGGTCCGCGACGGGCGTGAGCATCTGGCGGCGGAGGAGTACGAGAAGGCCGGGAGCGAGCTGCGGCGGGGGCTGTCGATGTGGCGCGGCCGCGCGCTGGACGGCCTGGAGGGACGGGTCTTCGAGACCGAGCGGACCCGCCTCGAGGATCTGCGGCTGGGCGCTCTGGAGGACGTGGCCGCCGCGGGCCTCGAACTCGGCCGCGCGAAGGAACTGATCCCCGAGCTGCAGGCCCTGCTGTCCCTCGCACCGCTGCGCGAGCGGTCCCGGGCCCGACTCATGCTCGCGCTCTACCGTTGCGGGCGGTTGGCGGAAGCGCTGGAGGTCTACGACACGGGGCGCCGGCTGCTGAAGTCCGAACTCGGTGTCGCTCCCTCGGAGGAACTGCGTTCCCTGCACGGCGCGATACTCCGCCACGATCCGTCTCTCCAGGGGCCCGAGCCTTTCCGGCAAGGGCACGAGTCGACTCTCCGAGGGACGGTCACCCTGCCCGACCGACCGCCCTCGCCGCGCACAGACGCCCGGGAGCCGACGTCCGTATCCGCATCCGCCTCCGTCTCCTGTGAAGGCAACCTGAGCCGACCCCTCGGCCCGTTCATCGGCCGGCGCAAGGAACTGGCCGCGCTGTGCGAAGTCGTCGGCCGGGAGCGGCTGGTGACCGTGCTGGGACCGGGCGGCGTCGGCAAGACCCGGCTGGCGCTTGAGGTGTGCGCGCTGGTCCAGCCGTCCCGCGGCAACGTCTGGTGGGTCGACCTGGCCCCGGCCGACGACGTGAACGTGCTCGCGGTGGTCGCCTCCGCGCTCGGCCTGTCCGACACCGCCGTCCGGCCGGACCAGCCGCCGCACGACTATGTGCACCGGCTCACCTCGTTCCTGGCCGGACGCTCGGCCGTGCTCGCCCTCGACAACTGCGAGCACCTGCTCGACGCCGTGGCCCCGCTGGTGGCGACCCTGCTGGGCCGGTGTCCCGAACTGACCGTCCTGACCACCAGCAGAGCGCCGCTGGAGGTCGCGGCCGAGGTGCTGTACCCGCTCGCGCCGATGCCGGACGAGGAGGCCGCGGACCTGTTCGGCACCCGTGCCGCGATGATCGACCCGTCCTTCGCCCCGGACGCGGCGGCCCTGTACGACATCCGCCGGCTCTGCCGCAGGCTCGACGGACTGCCGCTGGCGGTGGAACTCGCCGCCGCGCACGTCCGGCTCCTGACCGTCCGGGAGATCGAAGCCCGCCTCGACAACCGCTTCACCCTGCTCATCAAGGGGGAGCGCACCGCGCCCGCCCGACACCGCACCCTGCGCGCCGTCCTCGACTGGAGCTACGCCCTCCTCGACACCACCGAACAGCGGCTGCTGACGGAACTCGCCCTGTACGTGGGCGGCTGCTCCCTCGACATCGTGGAAGCGGCGACTCCCCTGCCCGGGGCCGACAGTGCCGAACTGCTGCACGTCCTGGGGCAGTTGGTCGACAAGTCCCTGCTCGTCCCGGTCTCCACGCCCGACGGCAACCGGCTGCGGATGCTGGAGACGGTCCGCGCGTACGCGCTCACCCGGCTCCGGGAGGAGGGCCGCGCACCGGAGGCCGAGGAACGGCTCATGACGTGGGCCGCCCGCTTCGTCCGTGACGGCAGCGCGGGACTCTCCTCGCCCGACCAGCGGGAGTGGGCCAGGCGCCTCACCGAGGAGTCCGCCAACATCAGGGCGGCATCGGACCTGATGACAGCCAGGTCCAGGCAGGCCGAGGCCCTGCTGCTGGAGGCACGGCTCGGCTACTTCTGGTTCATCAGCGGCCGCGAGGAAGAGGGAATCGACCGCCTCCAACGCAGCCTTCAGGCCTACGACGCGACAGCGGGCCGGCGGACCACGGAGCCCACCGAGGACGACGAATGGGCGCTCTTCTACACCATCGCCTGGCTCACCTGGCTCCACCACGTGGCCGGACACCACACGGAAGCCAGTTCCTATGTGGACAGGCACAAGGAGGCATGGCACCACGCGAAGAACCCCGACCTCGCCGTCCTGGGCCGCTGCTACGACGCGCTCCACGCGATGCTCAACGGGCACGACGACGTCGAAGAACGCTTCGCCGCGGGGGAAGCCGCCGTGGTGGACACGGAATTCCACTGGGACCGGGCGGTCCTGCAGACGAACTGGTCGACCTACTGCCTCCAGCACGGGGACACCGAGGGGGCCCGGCGGCACGGGCTGATCGCCGTGGCGGCGTCGCGCGCCGCCGACGACGACTTCGCCCGGGTCTTCTCCCTCACCCTCTGCGGCGACGCGGACGAGAGCGACGGCCTACGCGCCCGGGCCCGTGAGCAGTGGACCGAGGCGGCCCGGATCCTGCGTGCCGTGGGGGCGCGTACCCGCTGGGCGTATGTACTGCTCAGGCTGGTCTGCATGGACATCACCGAGCGGGAGTTCGCGTCGGCCGAGCAGCGGCTGGCGGACGTGAGCCGGCTCGCGGACGAACTGAGTGCCGACGATCTCCAGGCGGCGGTGGCCAACCTGCGCGGGGTGCTGGCGGTCCGGGCCGGTCGCTTCGCGGACGCGGAGCGGATCCTCCACGGGGTCTGGCACTGTCCGGCAGCGCCGCCCGACCGCAGAGCCGTAGCGGCCGTCGGTCTCGCGGTCATCGCGACCTTCGGCCCGCCGAGCCCCACCGCCCCGGACGACGCGCGGGCCTGGATCGACCGGGGGCGCCAGACGCACGCCGGACTGCTGGAACCGCTCGCCCGGCACGCGGTGGGCGTGCTGCTGGACAGGCTGGACGCCCACCACGGGACGAACCGGCCGGGCGGGACGCACCCGCGGTGCGACTGGCTCGCGGACAGCCCCTCCGTGCTGGCCGCCTTCAGCTGAGCGACTCCGGCCGCGGCGGGCGGGGTCGGCCACGAGTCGTACGCGGACAGTGAACCTCTTCGGGGTGTGCGCCGTAGCAGCGACCAGACGGCACCTGGTTCCCGGGATGTCTCCGTCGCCGTGTCGCGTTGCGTCAGGTCGCGGAGCCGTGTCCATCGCTGTGCCAAGTGACCGTCGGACAGGGCCGGTTCTCCGACGAAAGGCACAGCACCATGACCGAGTACCAGGGGCGGATCGTTCTCGGAGAGGACACCGTCGCCGAACTGGCCGACCGGATCGAGGGATCCGTGTTCGCCCCGGACGACGCGGGCTACGCGGGCGCGATCGCGGGCTTCAACTCGCGCTCGCGGCACCGGCCTTGCCTCGTCGTCGCGGCGGCCGGCGCCGCCGATGTGCGGGCCGCGGTCGGTTTCGCCGCCGCGCGTGACCTGCCCGTCGGGGTCATGGCCACCGGGCACCAGCCGTTCCCCGCCGAGGACGACTTCCTGCTCGTCACGACAGGTGCGATGCGCGCCGTCGAGATCGACGCCGAGCGTGGCGTGGCCCGGGTGGCCGCGGGCGCGCTCTGGTCGGACGTCGTGGAGCCCGCCCAGGCGGAGGGACTGGCACCGCTGAACGGCTCCAGCCCCCTGGTGGGAGCCGTCGGCTGCACGCTCGGCGGCGGACTCAGTCCGTTCCTCGGCCGGTCCTACGGCTGGGCCGCCGACCACGTCGTGGCGATCGAGGTCGTCACACCGGACGGTGAACTGCGGCGCGTATCACCGGAGTTGGAGCCGGAGCTGTTCTGGGGCCTGCGCGGCGGACGCAGCAACTTCGGGATCGTGACCGAGCTGGAGATCAGGCTCTTCCCGGTAACTTCCTTCTACGGCGGCGGAATCTACTTCCCCGCCGAGAACGTCGAGGCCGTCCTCCGCGCCTTCCCCGAGGTGGTCCGCGACGCGCCCGACGCCTTCACCTGCTCAGTGGCGCTGCTCAACTTCCCGTCGGTACCGGAGATTCCGGAACTCCTGCGCGGCCGCTTCCTCGCCCACGTCCGGGTCACCCACCTCGGCTCCGACGAGGAGGCCGAGAAGCTCATCGCGCCCTTCCGGGCCATCGGCGAGGGCGTCATCGACACGGTCGGCCGTCATCCCTACGGCGCGTACGCCCTCGTGCACACCGACCCGGCCGATCCCTTCCCGTACGAGGAACAGGGCGCCCTGCTGGCCGAGTTGCCGGCGCGAGCCGTCGAATCCCTCGTGGAGAGCGCCCAGTTGGCGGCAGGCGGACTCGTCACGGTGCTGGAGATCAGGCATCTCGGCGGGGCGCTGGCCCATCGGCCGGTCGCGGCGAGCCCGATCGCGGCCCGGGACGCCGTGTTCACCGTGTGGGGAGCGACCGTCGGACCGCCGGAGGTCGTCGACGCCGGGACGGCCATGCTCGGCGGGATGGTCGAGCGGCTGAGTCCCTGGTCCACGGGGCTGGCGTACACGAACTTCGCCGGGCGGGACGACCGGGCGGAGAACGTGTTCACCGCCGAGGACCTGGAACGGCTGCGTGTCCTGAAGCGGTACTACGACCCGCGCAACCTGTTCCGGGTCAACAACCACAACGTCGCTCCGGAACAGCGGTGACCTGCGGTGAACTGCGAGCAGGACAGACCCGAACTGGCCGCGTACGCCCTGGCGGCCCTCGATCCCGCGGACGCCGTACGTGTCGACGGCCATGTGCGGGAGTGCCCGGCGTGCGCGGCCGACGTGGACGGGCTCCGCTCCACTCTCGCCGCCGTCCGGACCCTGCCCGGCGAGGAGATGCTGGGCGACTGGTCAGGCAAGCTCCCCGGACTGCGGGAGGCGGCGGTCCGCGCCGCCCTGGCGGAGATCCCGGGGGTGGCCGGCTCCTGAGCGACCCCGGCACCCCGGCTCCCACCCGCCCGTAGGGCATGTCCGCGTGCTCGGCGGTGGCGCCCTTTCCCGTGCCTTTCGCGCAGCTGTCCTGCGTCTGTCCTCGCGGACGCGGGCCGGGCAAGCGGAGATCAAGCCGCCGGCAAGAGGTCCACCCGAAGGTTTCCCCGTTCAGCTTTCAACGAATTGGCGCGCCGTGCATCGACCCACGGCGCATCGGGGGAACGTGGCAATGAGGCACAACACAGGAATCCGGGACGTACGGCCGGACCGGACCGGCGCACCGCGCGACAGGGCGCGCGACGAGGCGTTCATCCGCGCCGTCTACGACAAACACGGGGTGTTCCTGCTGAGGGTGACCACCGGACTGCTCTGGGGCGACAGCCATCAGGCCCAGGACCTGGTCCAGGAGGCCGTCCTGCGCGCCTGGCAGAACGCCGGCATCCTCGATCCCGAGGCGGAGGGCATCCGGCCGTGGCTCGTCACGGTCGTCCGCAACCTCGTCATCGACGGCTACCGGGCCCGCAAGGCCCGGCCGCCGGAGACGATCGACACCGCGCTGAACGACATGCCCGGACCGGAGTCCATGGAATCGGCCCTCACCAGGAAGATCGTGCGCGAGGCCCTGGCGGACCTGACCCTGCAGCATCGCGAGATCCTCGTCCACGTCGAGTTCCTGGACCGGTCGGTGGCCCGGACGGCTCAGACGCTGGGCATACCGCCGGGCACGGTCAAGTCCCGAACACACCTTGCCCTCAAGGCACTTCGGGCTGCGCTGGCCGAGCGGGGGTACACCCCGTGAGCGGCCGGCGATGCTGAAAGAGCGTGACGCCCGCCCGGAACACGGAGAGGGAGCGCCGACGACCTCGGCGCTCCCTTTCTCGGCACACGGTCCCGTCATGACGGACGGATATACCCCGTTACCGAGCCACCCGGTCCGCGGCGGTCTCACGCCGGGCCGCCCGCTGACGCGCTTCCTCCACCGCGTTCCGCTGCTCCGCGGTGAGGCGGTTCATCAGCCGTTCGTTGTTGACCCAATCGTTCAGAAGGGCGTGAGAACCCCCCAGGCTCAGGGAGTACGCCCACATACTTCGCCCCCGCCTGGTTCCGTTCCATTCATGTGCCCAGCTGAGCAGGTGGCCTATTCTCTGCTCCTGCGTGAACCTCATCAATTGCATGCCCGTCACCTTTCTATGGTTACGAGAAGGCCTGCTCTTCATCCGCTCTGTAAACGGAGCGAGGAAGAAGGAGGTTCACAGCGGACTCAGAATCCGGTGAGCGTCACCTTGCCGATGGTGCTGCCGGACTCCAGGATGCGATGCGCCTCGCGCAGGTGCTCGGCGTTGACGGTGCCGAGGTCCCGCGTGGCCGTGGTCCGCAGGGCGCCCTCGTCCACGAGCCGGGAGATCCGGTCGAGGATGTGGTGCTGCGTCACCTGGTCCGGGGTCTTGAACAGCGAGCGGGTGAACATGAGTTCCCAGTGGAAGGAGATGCTCTTCGCCTTCAGCAGGCCGATCTCCACGGGGCCGAAGTCGTCGATGGCGATCAGCCCGCCGAACGGCTTGAGCATGTCGGCGTACGCGGCGAGGTTCCGGTCCGTCCCCGCGGTGCCGAAGATGTGGTCGATCCCGCCGGGCGCCACCTCGGCCACCTGCTCCGGCAGCGGACGGTGGTGGTCGACCACATGTGTCACGCCCATACGACGGGCGAACTCGACGGTCTCCGGCCGGGAAGCCGTGCCGATCACGGTCAAGCCGGTGAGGGCTCGGGCCAGTTGAGCGACCATGGCCCCCACACCGCCCGCCGCCGCGGTCACCAGCAGCGTGCCGGTCTCCTCCGAGGCGCCCTCGCGCAGACCGAGGCGCTCGAACAGCCCTTCCCACGCGGTGAGGGAGGTCAGCGGCAGCGCCGCCGCCTCGCCGAAGGAGAGCGTGCGGGGCTTGTGGCCGACGATGCGCTCGTCGACCGTGTGGAAGCGGGAGTTGGTGCCCGGCCGGTCGATCGCGCCGGCGTAGAAGACCTCGTCGCCGACCTCGAACAGCTCGACCTGCTCACCGACCGCGACGACCGTGCCGGCGGCGTCCCAGCCGAGCACCTTGAGCTCGCCGCCCGGGTCGTTGCTCTGCCGCACCTTGTAGTCGACGGGGTTGACCGCGACGGCCTCCACCTGGACCAGCAGATCGTGGGGACCCGGCTGCGGCACGGGCAGTTCGACGTCCACCAGGCTCTCGGCGTCGTCGATCGGCAGGCTCTTGCGATACGCGACGGCGGGCATCGTCGCCGACTGCCGGGTCTCACTCATCATGGATCTCCTCGACTCGTGCGGTGGGCCGACGAGGACCGGCGGCCACGACCCGCAAGGTACCTATCGGGAGGTAGTAACCATCAAGGGATCCTGCTTCCCAATGGAAACCATCCAGGTAGGAAAGGTGCGAGGAGACCCGCGTGTCGTGAGGTCAGGCGGATTCCGGGAACCGGTCGATGTTCTGCTCCACCCAGCTGCGCAGATGGGAGAGCGGGGCGCAGGCGTCCTTGCCGAGGGGGGTCAGGCTGTACTCGACCCGGGGCGGGACCTCGGCGTAGATCTCGCGGTCGATCAGGCCGTAGTCCTCCAGGCGGCGCAGCGTCTGGGTGAGTACCTTGGGGCTCACGCCCTGGAGCCGGGCGCGCAGCGCGCCGAAGCGCTGGGGTCCGTCCTCGAGGGCGCCGAGTGCGAGGGCGCTCCACTTGTTGGCGAGCAGGTCCAGCATGTCGCGGCAGGGGCAGGCCGCGGAGTAGACGCTCTTGGGGTCGTCGCAGAGGCCCGATGTCTTGGTCATACTCCAACAGTACCCAATGGGTACTAGTATCCCTTGCGGGTAACCACCGCCTGCCTCGTACGGTCATGGGCATGCTCGGAATACAGGTGGGAAATCCAGGTTTCGGGCATCGGAACCGCCGATGAAGGCTGACACATGAACGACGACGCCCTGCATCTGAGACTGCTCGGCCGCCTGGAGCTGGCCGACGGGAGCGGCGCCGTCGCTCTTCCGGGCGCCGTCTCCCGTGCGATCGTCGCCCGGCTACTGCTGGCCGGGGGATCGGTCGTCCACCGCGACACCCTCATCGACGAACTGTGGGCGGACCGCGAGGCGAAGGACCCGGTCAACGCCCTCCAGGTCCAGGTGACGAAACTCCGCGCGGCCCTCGCGACCAGGGGCCGCGCCGGGCGGCTGCGGTCGCAGTACGGGGGATACCGCTTCGTACTGGCGCCGGAGGACGAACTCGACACGGTCCGCTTCGAGACGACGGTCCGCGAGGGCCGCGAGCACCTGGCGGCCGGGGCGCACCGGCAGGCCGAGGACGTTCTGCGGCGGGGACTCGCCCTGTGGCGGGGCCGCGCCCTGGACGACCTGAAGGGCCGGGTCTTCGACGCCGAGCGCCTGCGCCTGGAGGAACTCCGCCTGGGCGCACAGGAGGACGCGAGCACCGCGGGTCTCGAACTCGGCCGCGCTGCCGAACTGGTCCCCGAACTCACGGCACTTGTGTCCGCCGCGCCACTGAGGGAACGGTCCCGGGCGCGCCTGATGCTCGCGCTCCACCGCTGCGGGCGGCACGCCGAGGCGCTGGACGTGTACGAATCGGGCCGCAGACTCCTGAGGTCCGAGCTGGGCGCCGACCCGTCCCCCGAACTCCGTTCCCTGCACGACGCGATACTCGCGGGCGACCCGCGTCCCGGGACGGCGGCCACGGACCCCGTACGGCTGTCCTCGGCCCACCCCGATCCCCGCCCGGCGGACCGTCCCGCTTCCCGTCCGACGCCCGGCGAAGGCGGTCCCGACCACCCCCTCGGCCCGTTCGTCGGCCGCGCCGAGGAGCTCGACGGGTTGCGCGCGGCCCTCGGCCGCGAGCGGTTGGTGACCGTCGTAGGACCCGGCGGTGTCGGGAAGACCCGTCTCGCGCTTGAGGCGTGTGTGCTGACGCGGCCCGCGTACGACGGTGTGTGGTGGGTCGATCTGGCGGCGGCCGACGGCGCGGGTGTCCTCGCGGCGATCGCCGGAGCCCTGGGTCTGTCGGACGCCTCGGTCCGGCCCGATCAGCCGCCGCACGACTATGTGCGCCGGCTCACCTCGTTCCTGGCCGGACGCCGGGCGATGCTCGTACTCGACAACTGCGAGCATCTGCTCGACGCGGTCGCCCCGCTCGTGGCGGTCCTGCTCGGCCGGTGCCCCGCACTCACCGTCCTGGCAACGAGCAGAGCCCCGCTGGCAGTTGCGGGTGAGACCCTGTATCCCCTGGCGCCGATGCCCGACGGTGAGGCCGCCGACCTGTTCAGCACCCGCGCCCTCATGATCGACCCCTCCTTCGCCGCGGACGATGCGGCCCTGCACGACATCCGCTCGCTCTGCCGCAGGCTCGACGGACTGCCTCTCGCGGTCGAACTCGCCGCCGCGCACGTGCGGTTGCTGCCGGTACGAGAGATCGAACTCCGCCTCGACAACCGCTTCGCCCTGCTGGCCAAGGGCAAACGGACCGCTCCCGCCCGGCACCGCACCCTGCGTGCCGTCCTCGACTGGAGCTACGCCCTCCTGGACGCCACCGAGCAGCGGGTGTTGACGGAACTCGCCCTGTATGTCGGCGGCTGTTCCGTCGAGTTCGCGGAGACGGCGATCTGCCTTCCCGAGGCGGACCGGCACGAGATCCTGCACGTACTGGCCCAACTGGTCGACAAATCCCTCCTGTTCACCGTGTCGACGCCCGACGGAAGCCGGCTGCGGATGCTGGAGACGGTCCGCGAGTACGCGCTGGACCGGCTCCGGGCCGAAGGGAGGGCCGCGAAGGCCGAGGAGTGCTTCATGGCGTGGGCCCTGCGTTTCGTGGAGGAGAGCACCGACGCCAACGCGCCTGGCGACCAAGGGGAGTTGATCCGGCGGCACACCGCGGAGTCCGCCAACATCAGGGCGGCCTCGGACCTCATGATGGCCCGGTCGAGGGCACCTCAGGCCCTGTCGCTGGAGGCACGGCGGGGCAGTTACTGGATCATCAGCGGCCGTGAGGAAGAGGGCATCGACCGTCTCCAGCGCAGTGTGCTGGCCCATGACGGGGCTGCCGCGGAGCCCACCGAAGAGGACGAGCGGGCACTCTTCTACGCCCTCGCGTGGCTGGTCTGGCTCAACCACGTCGTCGGTCGGTACGCGGAGGGCGGCCACTTCATCGACCGGTTCAAGGAAGCCTGGCGCGAGGCGAAGAACCCCGACCTCGCTGTCCTGGGCCCCTGTTACGAGCCGCTCCACGCCATGCTGACCGGGCAGGACGACGTGGCGGACCTCTTCGTACGGGCCGAACAGAGCGTCGCGGGAACCGAGTTCCACTGGGACCGGGCGATCCTCCAGACCAACTGGACGACGTACTGCCTCCAGGTCGGCGACATCGACGGCGCCCGCGGCCACGGCCGGACCGCCGTCGCGGCGGCCGTCGCCTCCGGCGACGACTTCGCCAGGGCGTGCACCCTCACGCTCCGCGGCGACGCGGACGAGAGCGCCGGCCTCCGCGACCGCGCCCGCGCGCACTGGACCGAGGCGGCACGCATCCTCCGTTCCATCGGCGCGCGCGGCCAGTACGCGTACGCCGTGCTCAGGATCGTGTGCCTGGACATCGCGGAGGGCGCGGTCGAGAGAGCCGAGGACCGGCTCTCGGAGGTGGTCCGCCTCGCGGACGAACTGAGCGCGGACGACCTCCGAGCGGCGGCGGCCATCCTGCGCGGAACCCTGGCGTTCTACGGAGGCCGCTTCGAGGACGCGCGGACGATCTTCGCCGCCGTCTGGGACAGCTCTACGGCGCCGCTCGACCGCCGGGCGATGGCCGCCGTGGGCCTGGTGGCGGTGACGACGTTCGGCCCGCCCACCCCGTCGGCGTCCGGTGACGCGCGGCTGTGGATGGAGCGCGCCGGGGAAGCGCTCGACCGGGTACGCGAGCCACTCGCCCGCCGAGCGGTGGGCGCCCTGCTGGACAAGCTGGACGCCTACTTCACGTCCGGTCCCAGCGGTGCGATCGGGACGGACCGTGTGCGGGCCTGGCTCTCCGACAACCCTTCCCTGCTCGCCGGTTTCACCGGAGTGCTGAACGGCCCGGGCCGGCATCGCTGATCCGCGAAGTCCCGTACCCGCACTGCTTTCGATCGTGGCAACTGATTCCGGCGACGGGTGAACCGGGCCCCGGAGCGGCTCGTAGACCGCAACGACCCCGTGATCGGTTCGTCCTCTAAGGAATGCCATGTCAAGCAGTACCGCAGATCAGACCCTGGCCGTCCGGGTCGTCGACAGCATGGAGCGGATGAGCGGGAGGCATCCCGGATACCGCCGGTCCAGTGCCCGGGGGGCCGGTTTCCGGGCCACCTTCACGCCCAGCGGGGCCGCGGCAGCGCTGACCACCGCCGCGCATCTGCAGACGCGGCCGGTTCCGGCGACCGTACGGTTCTCGAACTCCGAGGGAGATCCGCGCACGCCCGACACCGCTCCGGTGACCCGCGGCCTGGCCGTCCGCTTCCACCTGTACGACGGCGGTGACACCGACCTCGTCGCCCTCAGCGTCCCCCGGTTCGTCGCCTCGACGCCCAGGGAGTTCCTGGAGCTCACCGAGGCCCTGCGCCCCGACCCCGTGACCCACCGGCCGGACCTGGCCCGGGTGCACGCGTTCGTCGGTGCCCATCCGCACCTGGCGGAAGCCGTGGCGCAGCAGCCGCCCATACCCGTCAGCTACGCCACCGCCGCCTACTGGGCCATCCACGCCTTCATCTGGGTCGACGCGGACGGCGCCAGACGGCCCGTGCGGTACCGCTGGGAACCGGAGGCCGGACGCGCCGAACTCGCCGCCGCCGACGCCGCCACCCGCACCGCCCACTTCCTCACCGACGAGCTGCACCAGCGCCTGGAACGCGCACCGGTCGCGTTCGACCTGCGGATCCAGCTCGCCGAACCCGACGACCCCACCCACGACCCCAGCACCGTCTGGCCCGATCACCGCAGGGAGTTCACCGCCGGGCGACTGGAGATCACCGCACCCGCCGACGACCAGGACCACGGGAACGCGCAGGCTTTCAACCCCACCCGTGTCACCACCGGCATCCAGCTCTCCGACGACCCTGTCCTCGCCTTCCGGGCCCACGCCTACGCCGAGTCCCACCTCCGGCGCAGCCACAACCAATAGGGCACCGACCTCAGCGGTGAACCTCCTTGGTGCGCGGGCCGTTTGACGTCACGACCGCACAACGCCCCCGCGTCTGACGCCTGTTGGCCGAGTGACTCGACAAGTACCGCGCGGGGGCCCGACGAATGGATGGACTTGAACAGCGAACAGACCAAGGGCACTTCGGGCCGGCGCGGCCTGTTGCGCGGCGCCACGGTGGCGTGTTGCGCGATGGCCCTGTCCGCCGCAGGGGCGACAGCGGCGAGTGCCGCCCCGATATCCACCGCGCGTACGCCCGTCAACTACGTTGCGCTGGGCGACTCCTACGCCTCCGGCCCCGGTATCCCGACCCAGGTCGACGCCACGTGTGCGCGGTCCGACCAGAACTACCCGTCCCTCCTCGCGGCAGCGCGGAACTGGCGGCTGACCGACGTCAGTTGCTCGGGCGCGACCACAACGGCCCTGGCCGGACCGCAGGGTTCGCAGGCGCCGCAACTGGACGCACTCGGCGCCGACACGGACGTGGTGACCCTGACCATCGGCGGCAACGACCTCGGCTTCTCCAGCAACCTGGCCACCTGCGCCCAACTGACGTCGAAGGACCCGACGGGCAACCCGTGCCAGACCTTCTTCACGAGCGACGGCACCGACAAGCTGGCGCAGCGCGTCGACGACATCGCTCCCAGGATCACCGCCGCGCTGGACGCCGTGCGGCAGCGGGCTCCGTACGCCGAGGTCCTGGTGGTCGGCTATCCCGACCTGTTCCCGGACGACGGGGTCGGCTGCACCAGCTCCGCCGTACCGCTCGCCGCCGGTGACTTCGCCTATCTGCGGGACACCGAGAAGAAGCTCAACGCGATGCTCGCCGACCGGGCGGCGGCGAACGGCGCGCGCTACGTCGACACCTACACCCCGACCGTCGGACACGACATGTGCGAGCCGGCCGGCGAGCGCTGGATCGAACCCCTGGTCGCGCCGGCCCCGACCGCGCCCGCCCACCCCAACGCCCAGGGCCAGCGGGCCATGGCCGCCACGGTGGAGCGGGCCGTCCGCTGCGGCGCGCACCGGCTCGTTCTCTGAGGCTTTCCCGAACATGGTGCCGCAGTGGGCTGAAAGGCTTTGTCGGGGGTACTCGGCTTTCTGCGGCACCCAGGGGGCGCCGCTCCTCAAAGGAAAGAGAAACCCGTGTACATAGGTATCGGTACCGTCGTCGTCATCATTGTCATCGTCCTTGTCGTCATGATGCTGCGCCGCGGCTGACCCGTGCCCCTCGTACGGCACGGGCAGCACGGCCGGCCATGACCACAGCCCGCCCTGGATTCCCTTTCGCGGATCTCCGGGCGGGCATGGTCACGACCGGCGCCGGTACGACTTCCGCTTTGTTCCGCCACTAGACTCCGTCAAGTGGCAATGGCGGTGGACGGTTACGAATTCGGGCTGCTGGGGCCATTGAGCGGTCGGCACGGTGGGCGTGTGCTGGATCTCGGCAGCCCGTTGCAGCGCGCGGTTCTGGTCCGGCTGCTCCTCGGAGAAGGACGCCAGTGCGGCCTCGACCACCTCATCGACGCGCTGTGGGAAGAGCCGCCCGGCAACGCGGTGCGCTCGGTGCAGACGTACGTCTACCGCATCCGCCTCTCGCTGGGCGAGGAACGGTCCCGCCTGGAGACCACCCAGGGCGGATACCAACTCGGCATCCCGGAAGAGGCAGTTGACGCGCTGCGCTTCGAGCGGCTCGTCCGCGAGGGCGAGGAACTGCGCGCCGCACGGCGGACCGCCCCCGCCCTGCGCGCGTTCGACGCCGCGCTCGCGCTGTGGTCGGGCGAGCCGCTGTCCGGCGTACCCGGCCCCTACGCCCGCCGCCACCGCGGCCGTTTCGTCGATCTCCGGCTCAACGCCCAGGTGGCGCGGCTGAGTTGCGCAGACGAACTGGGCGACCACGCCCGCGTGGCGACAGAACTGATCTCCCTGATCGCCGACCATCCGCTGCGCGAGGACCTGTACGCGCTGCGCATGCGAGCGCTGTACCGCGCCGGACGGACGGCCGAGGCCCTGGCCGTCCACGCCGAGGCCCGCGAGACCCTGGTGGCCGAACTGGGCATGGATCCCGGGCCGGAACTGCGTGAGTTGCAGACCCGCATCCTCAGCGGCACCGAGCCGGACGCCGTCGAGCCGCGCCCCGAGGGGCAACTCGCCGGTGCCGCGCCGTCGTTCGGTGCCACTGCCTCGACCGGTCCTACGGCTCCTACGGCATCGACCGATGCCACAGCCTCCGCCGTCGCTTCCGACCCGTCGGCGACCACACGGATCGAGGAGGCGCCGGCCCGCGTCCGCCCCCAGCAACTCCCCCCGGCACCCGGCGACTTCGTCGGCCGGGAGCGGCTGCTGGAGCGGCTCCGGCTCGCCTTGCGGCCCAGCGGGGAAGCGGTCGCGCTCGCGGTGCTCAGCGGGATCGGCGGCGTGGGGAAGACCGCGCTCGCGCTGCGCGTCGCCCACGGCATCCGCGGCGACTATCCGGACGGGCAGCTCTATGTGGACCTGCGGGGCGACGGGGGTCAACCCGCCGACCCCGCCGACGTGTTGGTCGACTTCCTCCTCGCGCTCGGCACGCCCGCCGCCGGCATCCCCGCGACGCCCACCGCCCGCGCCGGCGCCTATCGCACCCTGACCGCGGACCGCCGGATCCTGGTGCTTCTGGACAACGCGTCCGACACCGCCCAGGTGACCCCGCTGCTCCCGGGCACCCCCGGCAACGCCGCGCTGATCACGTCCCGGCACCGGTCGCTCGTACCGCCGGGCGCGACGCGTTTCGAGGTGCCGGTGCCCGATCAGCGGGAGGCGGTGGCCATGCTGGGCCGGTTCACCGGCGACGCCGAGATCGCCGCCGCCCCGGAACTCGCGCTCGAACTGGTCCACGCCTGCGGGCAGTTGCCGTTGGCGCTGCGCATCATCGGCGCCCGTACGGCGGCCCGTCCCGGACGCGGGCTCGGCGCGCAGCTGCTGCGGCTGCGCGCCGAGGAACGGCGGCTCGACGAGCTGCGGGCCGGAGACATGTCGGTGGAGGCCACCTTCCAGGTCGGATACCGCGCCCTCGCCCCCGACCGGGCCCGGGCGATGCGCCTGTGCGCGCTGCTCGACGCCGCCGACTTCCCGGTCGCCGTCGCCGCGGTCCTGCTCGACCAGCCGGAACACGAGACCGAGGAGCAGCTGGAGCACCTGGTGGAGGCCGGTCTGCTCGAACCGCATTCGGCCGACCGTTACCGGTTCCACGATCTGGTACGGGCGTTCGCCGCCCGGCGGGCCGAGCGCGAGGACGCCGTAACGGACCGCGAGGCGGCGCTGGTGCGGCTGACGATGTTCCTGCACGCCACCCTGCTCCAGGCCATGAGCGCGACCGAGCAGGCCGGTTCGCTCAGCATCCATCTCTTCTCCGTGCCGCTGACCGGGCTGCGGTTCGCCGACGCCGAGGAGGCGCGCACCTGGCTGCTGGCCGAACACACGCTGCTGGTCTCGGTGTTCGCCCGGGTGCTGCGCGACATCCCCGGCGCCTCGACGATCGTCGTCGCCGCGCTGTCGGTGATCGCGTCGAGCGGACTCTTCGCCGGGCCCGCGCACCAGCGGGAACTGGAACGGATCACGGACCAGGCGGTCGCGACCGTCGAACGGGGCGACGACCTGGCGCTGAAGGCACAGATCCGGCACATCCGGGCCTGGCTCGCCTTCATCCGCGGTGATCTCACGGCGGCGGAGACCGATCTGCGCGAGGCGATCCGGCGGCTGCGCGACGGCGCCGACCCGCTGACATTCTTCATGGCCACCCGGCTGCTGTCGGTCGTGCTGGTGGACCAGGGGCGGACCCCGGAGGCCGTCATGTTCTTCGCCGAGTCGGAGACCGTCGCCGGAGCGGAGGACGATCCGAACAGCCCCGCCTACTTCCTCCAGCAGGTGGCCCGCCTGTACACCGCGCTGAGCTCGGACCGGGCCGAGGTGGACATCGCCGCGGCCCGGCATGTGTACGAGGTGAGTGACAGCCTGCGGCGGGAAGCGGCGAAGCGCTGAGGCCGTCCGTCCGCCGACCGGTTCCGCGTTCACGTGCCGTTGATCGTCTGTCGATCCGTATCCCGGAGGGTGATCCGAGAACGGACCGCAGACCTCCTCGAACAGGTGACAGACATGCTCAAAATCGGCCTGGGCGCTCCCCAGTACGGGTCGTTCACCGACCCCGCCACGATCTCCGGGTTCGCCTCCGCCGTCGAAGCGATCGGCTACGACAGCCTGTGGGTCGGCGACCGGGCCCTGGTGCCGACGCAGCCCCGTGACCCGTATCCGGGCGGTGGTCCGGTACCGGAGGAGTACCGCACCTTCCTGGACCCCGTCGCCACGCTGTCCTTCCTGGCCCACGCCACCCGACGGCTGCGCCTGGGGACCAGCACGCTGAACGCGCCTTTCTACTCCCCGCTCCTGCTGGCCCGTTCACTGACGTCCGTCGACATCCTCAGCGGGGGACGGCTCGACATCGGGTTCGGGCTCGGCTGGTCGTCCGACGAGTACGAGGCCATCGGCGTCCCGTGGCGGGGGCGCGGGGCCCGCCTGGAGGAGATCCTGGATGTCCTGGACCACGTCTGGTCCGGTTCGTCGGCCGAGCACAGGGGCGCTCTGTGGACGATCCCGAGCGCGCACATCGGCACGCTCCCCGTGCAGCGCCCCCGCCCGCCGGTCCTCCTGGGCGGCTTCACCCCGGCCACGCTGGAACGCATCGGCCGACGCGCGGACGGCTGGGCGGGCGTGGCACTTCCGGTGCCTCAACTCGCCTACGTCATCAGCCAGATCAGGCAGATCGCGGAGGCCAACGGACGTGACCCCGAGGCCCTGCGCACCGTGGTCCGGGTGAACCCCGTGGTGACGGCCGAGGCCGCGCCGGGCGACGCGGTCCCGCACCGGGGAACGGTCGTACAGGTCTCGGACTACCTGCTCGCCGCCCACGCGGCCGGTGCCGACGAGGTGCTCATCGACCTGCAGCAGACCGCGCGGGACGCGGACGAACTGACGGACCTGGCACACCGTTTCCACGACCAGCTGAGCAAGGGCTAGGGAGCACCATGTCTGACGTAGTCACCTCGAAGCCGGATGTCCACGACATGGTGGTGGTGCATCGCACCTTCCGCCGATCCTGCGCGGAACTGCCGGAGTTGGTGCGCGGACTGCGGCCCGGCGACACCGCGCGGGCCCAACTGGTCGTGGAGGCGGTGCAGTTCATGCTGATGGGTCTGGAGGCCCACCACGTGAGCGAGGACGAGTTCCTCTGGCCCCGGCTCTCGGAACGGGCGGCGCCGCACGCCGAGGCGATCACGCGTATGGAGGCACAGCACCACCGGCTCGAGGAGTTGGTCACGCTGGTGAGGGACGCGCTGGACGGGCTGGCCGCCGATCCCCGGCCGCCCGTCTGTGAGCAGGTGGCAGCTCAACTCAGCGAGCTGGGCGCGGTGTTGACCGCCCACATGGACGAGGAGGAGAACACCATCCTCCCGCTGGCCGCCGACCATCTGACCGTCGCCGAGTGGGAGGAACTCGGCGAGATCAGCCTGGCCAAACTGGAGAAGAGGCATCTGCTGCGCGCCTTCAGCGCGTTGATGGCGGTGGCGACCCCCGAGGAGCAGCGGGCGATCCTCACCAAGGCGCCACTGCCCGCCCGCGTCCTGTGGCGCCTCACCGGCCGCCGCTCACACGCCCGTTGGGAGGCCCGCCTGCACGGGGCGTGAGCCTACGGCGCGGCCGTGCCGGAACGTGCGCTGCTCGGCGGATCCGTCGGTGTCGTGTCCGCCGAGCTGTGGTCGGGGGAGAACCAGGCCAGGCCGATCAACAGCGCACCGAGGAAGATCGCCACGGCGGCGACCGTGACCAGCGTCTTCGACCGGCGCACGGCGCCGCCGCGGCTTCCTGTCCGCTGCCGGCGCCGGTTCCGGTGGGCCGGAGCGGTGCTGCCGGCGGGGGCGGTCGGGAAGGCGTACGTGGTCACGGAGCCGGGGCCGGAATCAGAGCGGGGAGCCGTGCTCGTCCGGGGCTTCACGCCCGCGTCCCAGGCGGTCACGTTGGGTGTCGGCTCGGGGCGCGGTGCGGCTGCCGGGAGGGGCTCGGGACGCCCCCGCCAGGCGCCGGACGCGAACCACTCGGCCGCCTGGCGTGCCGTAGGGCGGTCCTCGGGGCGCTTGGCCAGCAGGCCGAGCAAATAGTTCTCGAAGGCGGGCGGGAGTCCGACGCCTAGTTCCCGTGGGGGCACGGGGGGTGTGTCGAGGTGGTGGTGGAGGACGGCGATGGCGCTGCCGGCGCGGAACGGCGGTTGTCCGGTGAGGAGTTGGTAGAGCACGCAGCCGAGTGAGTAGACGTCGGACGGCGGTCCCGCGGGCTGGCCCAGGGCGCGCTCGGGCGCGATGTACAGGCTGGTCCCGACGATCTGGCCGGTCGCGGTGAGCGCGCCGTTCGGGTCGTTCATGAAGTGCGCGATGCCGAAGTCGGCGATCTTCACGGACCCGTCGGAGCCGAGGAGAAGGTTGCCGGGCTTGATGTCCCGGTGCACGATGCCCTGGTCGTGCGCCGCGCTGAGCCCCGCGGCCGACTGGGCGGCGATGTGGGCCACGTGCTCGGCCGGCAGGGAGCCCGCCTGGGCGAGCACGTGCGAGAGGCTGTCCCCCTCGACCAGCTCCATCACCAGGTACAGCCGGCCCTCCTGCTCGCCGAAGTCGAGGACACCGACCACATGGGGGTGGCTGAGCCGGCCCGCGGTCTGGGCCTCCAGGCGGAAGCGGGCGGTGGCGGTGGGCTCGGAGTTCTGGGAGTGCAGGAGCTTGACGGCCACCGGTCGGCCGTTCATCTCGTCGTACGCCTGCCAGACCTCGCCCATCGCGCCGCGTCCGATGGTGGTGTTCAGCCGGTACCGGCCCGCTATCAGCACCTGTTGCTTCATCCTCACGCAGTGGAACGACTCGACTGCTGCGGGCCATGTCCCTTTGAGGGAAGGGGTGTTGGTGGGGTGGCGCAGCTGTCACAGCCTACTGGCGGACAGGCGGTCACCGACCGCGATCCCGCACATGCCTCGCGGCGGCGGGCGGGCCGGAGGCGCGCTGGTAAAATGGGGGCACGCTTCGACGCCACCGGGGCCCGTACCGAGGGGTACGGGCCCCGGTGCCGTTGCGGGCACAGGACTGAGGAAGGTTCCCCATGAACGCGAAGCCGCCGGCCGTTTCCTTCGGCGCGCTCGGACTGCCGCCCGAGCTGGTCGGGACGATGACCGGCCTCGGGGTGACGGAGCCGTTCCCGATCCAGGCGGCGACACTGCCCGACGCGCTGGCCGGGCGCGATGTGCTCGGCCGGGCGCGCACCGGTTCCGGCAAGACACTGGCCTTCGGACTCGCGCTGCTCGTACGGCTCACGGGCCGGAGGGCGGAGTCGAAGCGGCCGCTCGCCGTGGTCCTGGTGCCGACCCGGGAGCTCGCGCAGCAGGTCAGCGACGCGCTGGAGCCGTACGCGAAGACGATGGGGGTACGGCTCGCGACGGTGGTCGGCGGGCTGTCGATCAACCGGCAGCAGGCGCAGCTGCGGACCGGCGTCGAGGTGGTCGTCGCGACGCCGGGACGGCTGACCGACCTGGTGTCGCGCCGGGACTGCCTCCTGAACCACGTGCGGATCACCGTGCTGGACGAGGCGGACCAGATGTGCGACCTGGGGTTCCTGCCGCAGGTCTCGGACCTCCTGGCGCAGATCCCGGCCGACGGGCAGCGGCTGCTGTTCTCGGCCACGCTCGACCGTGACGTCGACCAGCTGGTCAAGGACCACCTGCACGACCCGGTGCACGCGTCGGTCGACCAGGCGTCGGGCTCGGTCACGACGATGGAACACCACGTCCTGAACATCCACGCCGCCGACAAGTACGCGACGGCGACCGAGATCGCCGCCCGGGACGGCCGGGTGCTGATGTTCCTGGACACCAAGGCTGCCGTGGACCAGTTCACCCGCCATCTGCGCGCCAGCGGCGTCCGCGCGTCCGCCCTGCACAGCGGCAAGTCGCAGCCCCAACGCACGCACACGCTCGGCCAGTTCAAGGACGGCGAGATCACCGTGCTGGTCGCCACGAACGTCGCCGCCCGGGGCATCCACATCGACGCCCTCGACCTCGTCGTCAACGTCGACCCGCCCGCCGACGCCAAGGACTATCTGCACCGCAGCGGGCGTACGGCGCGTGCCGGCGAGTCCGGACGTGTGGTCACCCTGGTCACCCCCAACCAGCGGCGCGACGTGAACCGGATGATGTCCGACGCCGGTATCCGCCCGATCGTCACCCAGGTCCGCTCCGGCGAGGAGAAGCTGACCGCCATCACCGGCGCCAAGCGCCCGCCGACCGAGACGAAGACCAGCACCGGCAACGCCCCCTTCCGCGGCCTGGGCACCCGCCCGGGCCGGGTCGGCAAGGAGACCCGGAAGACCGCCGAGGCCCGCAAGGCCGCGGAAGCCCGCGCGGCGGCGAGGGTCCGCAAGAGCCGCTGAACCGTGGGGAGTTGGCTTTCTCGGGACTACTCCGGCTGTGCGGCAGCGTCATGTGAGGCCGCATCGCCATCCGGAGTGGCACGGCCCCGGAGCGTGACGAGCGCCAGCAGCGCCGAGCACAGCGCGGCCGTACCGCAGACCACGAAGCCGATCGAGTAGCCGTGGCCGAGGGCGTCCAGCGCGAGCGGATGCAGGTCGGCCAGCTTCGGCGAGGCCGCCGAGGCACCGTTCACCGCGAGCGGCCCGCCTTCTTCCAGTACGGCCGTGCCCGCGCCCTTCAGCGCCGGCGGCAGCGCGGAGTCGTGCAGGGAGCCGGAGAAACTGCTGGCCGCGCGGCTCAGGGCGACGGCGCCGATGACGGCCGGGCCGAGGGTGAAGCCGAAGTCCCGGAGCAGGTTGGTGGTGGCGCTCGCCATGCCGGCCAGATGGGTCGGCACGGTGTTGACGGCCGTCGCGGTGATCGAGGTGACGGTGACCGAGAAGCCCAGGCCGACCAGGCCCAGCGGCACGATCAGCGAGGTGAAGGCGGTGTCGGTGATCGGTAGCGTGGCCGCCAGGTAGTCGCCCGCCGCGATCAACAGCAGCCCGGCGCCCAGGAGCAGCCCCCGTGCGACCGTGCGCAGCAGCCGTTCCGTCAGCGGCAGCATCACCAGCGTGATGCCGTTGAGCAGGACGAACGCCAGGCCTGTTCGCATCGGGGCCTGGTCCTGCACCGGACCGAGCCGGATGCTGACGGAGTAGGCGGTGCCCAGGAAGGCGAACATGCCCACGACGGCCACGACCGAGGCCACCGCGAAGGCACGGTTGCTGAACAGATCCAGGCGCAGGAGCGGGGACTTGGCGTGCTTCTCGGCCAGGACGAAGGCGGCGAGGAACACGGCCGCCAGGACGAAGGCGATGACGATCGAGGGCGAGGCCCAGCCGTCCGTCGGGCCCTGGATGATGGCGTAGAGCAGAGCGAACAGGCCCAGGCCGATGGTCACCTGGCCCGCTATGTCGAGTGAACGGCCTTCCGGAGCACTGGAGTTGACCACGAACAGGGCGCTGACCGCGACGCTCACCACGGCGACGGCGGTGACCACGACGAAGGACCAGCGCCACGAGCCGTAGGTGGCGGTGACGCCGCCGAGCAGCGGGGCGAGGAATCCGCCGGTGGAGAGCAGGGCCGCCCACATCGCGATGACCCGGGCGCGCTGTGCGGGTGAGGTGGTGCCGGCGGCCAGGATGGCCAGCGAGGTCGGGAAGAGGGCGGCGGCGCCGAGGCCCGCGAGGGCCTGCCCGGCCCAGAGCTGGTGGACGCCGGATGCGGTGGCACTGGTCAACTCGCCGACCGCCAGCAGGGCGGCGCCGCCGACCAGCAGCCTCTTACGGCCGAAGAGGTCGCCCAGCAGGCCGAAGGTCAGCTCCAGTACGGCGACCGGGAGCAGGAACGCGTCGGAGATCCAGGTGAGTTGGGAGCCGACCGGGTGCAGGTCGGACTGGAACAGCCCGTTGAGCGTGGCCGGTATGGCGAGGCCGATCTGGGCGAGGCAGACGGCGAGGAGGCCGGCGACCAGGGTGCCGGTGGTCAGTCCGGGGCCGGTGGCGGCGGTCCGGGTGGAGGGTGCGGTCGTCATTGACACGGAGAGCTCCTGGGGCGGGCTGTGAACGGGGAGAGTCGGGAAGAGCCGGGGAGGGAGTGCTCTGGGATCAGCGGGTACCGGTCAGGCGGCTCGGCCGGTAGTCGGTGAAGGCGGCGCCGTCGAGGCCCAACTCATCGGCGCTGCGCTGGAGTTGGGCGGCCGTGGTGGCGTCGCCCCAGTGCCGGGTGTCCAGCCGGTGTTCCACGGCGTGCAGACTGGCGACCACTTCGGCGGTGGTGAAGTTGCAGTGGCTCTGGCGGGACACGTAGGCCTGTCGCAGGAGGTGCGAGTCGCCGGCCGCGCGCACCCGCCCGGCGAACGCCGATTCCTGTTCCACGGGCACCAGTTGGTCGGCGGTGGTGTGGAGGTCCAGGAGGGGAACGGCCAGTCCCTGTCCGGCAGTCGAGGTCCGCTTCAGACGGGCCACCGCGGCCGGGTCGGCGGTGATGTCCGCACCGCGGGTGAGCCGGTTCAGGTCGGTGCGCAGGTCGAGGCCCGCGTCACGGTAGAGCGCCTCGACCTGCTTGACGTGGGCGGACTTGCGGAGCAGCCCGGCGTAGTCGACGCCCTTGTTCCAGGACGTGTTGCCCCCGGCGGACTGCTCCACCGACCAGCGCGCCGGGACGATGAACGAGAGCAGGCCCTGGGCCAGCCACGCGTACTGCTGCTGCTCCTGGCCCGCGAAGTCGCCGCGCGCGGGCGGCAGTTGGCCAGGAGCCCAGTCGGCCAGATTGAGATAGGCGGCGGCGAGGGCGATCCGGGCCCGGCCCGCCGGGGTCTGCTGCGCCGTCTCCACGGCCGTCGTGAGCCGGGCGGCGAGGGCGGCGCCGTCGGCCTGGCCGTCGAGGTTCACCAGGGCATCGGCGTCGGCGGGGTCGAAGAACGTGGCCAGGGTGTACTCGGCGTCCAGCTGGTAGTTGTCCAGATCGACACCGCCCGCCACCAGTCCGCACAGACCGAGCGCACCGTCGACGCGGCCCGCGCCGTCGCGGGCGATCTGGGCGTTGACGAGTCCGCCCATGGACTGGCCCACCGAGATGACGCGGGTCGGTGTGCCGACCTGCGTACGGAACGCGGTGAGCGCGGCGAACTGATCCCGCTCGGCCGAACTGAGCGCCCACATCGAGCCGTTGGGGTCGTAGGAGGACCCGGCGAGGGCGTAACCGGCGGCCAGCAGGGCCTGGCTGACGGCGGGCGAGGGCGCGTCGGCGGCGGTGGTCGGCCCGAAGCCGTGGCTGAACAGCAGCAGGGTGCCGTTCCACTGCTCGGGCGTGTCCGCGATCCAGGTGGCGCCGTCGGCCAGCGTGCCGGAGTAGTGACCGGCGGTGGCGGCGTGGGCGCCGGTCGCCGGGCCGATCAGGGCGGTCGCGAGGGCGGTGGCGCAGGCGGCGGCGAGGGTCGAGAGACGGGGTCGGGGCATGACGGCGGCTCCGCGAGTCAGGGGGACCGAGGGGGAGCGTGCTGGACGTGCGAGGTGGAGCGGGCCAGGCGGTCGAACGAACTGGAAGAGCGGTGCGAATGTAGGGCTCTTTTTTGATGGCCGTCAATAGAGTGACCAATAATGAGGCAGCCGGATCCGCGTGCGGGCGCGCGGGGGCCGGGTGCGGACGCGAGGGGGCCGTACGCGGATCAGTCGAGCGTCAGGGTGTCCAGCAGACGTGCGGCCGCGCGCGCCGCCGGGCGCTCCCAGCGGCTGGCCAGCCCGCGGAAGACGGTCTCCGCCTGCGCGGCGGGCCAGTCTCCGGGAAGATGCTCGGCGGGCAGATGCGGATCCCGTCGTACGAGATCCAACCAGTCGGTGTGCAGCAGGAGTTGACCGGCGAGGTCGTCGCCGGAGGTCGCCGCGGGCAGGGGGTCGGTGCGGTCCCAGCGGTCCAGGAACGCGCGGTACCGGGCGCCGATCGCGGGCACGTCGAAGGCCTGCTCCAGCACCTCGCGGACGTCGGTCGGGGACTCCACCTCGGCCCGGAACACCCGTAGGTACGGTTCCAGGCCGAGCCCCGCCACCATCTCGCGGACGTCGACGGGTGCCGGGGCCACCCACAGGCCGTTCTGCAGCGGACCGAAGCCCGCCCAGATCAGCCGGGACCGCAGATCGTGCCGCTCGCGGCTCCACGCCTCGGGCAGCGAGAAGCCCACCATCGTCCAGCGGCCGTCCCAGTCGCGGTTCACCGCGCCGGTCTGCCAGATGCGGTCCCTGCCGTCCGTCAGCACCTGCACGGCGTGCGGCGTCAGCGCGAAGTACGTCTTCCGTCCCTGGCGGCGACGTTCCAGCAGATCG
Source organism: Streptomyces sp. N50 (assembly GCF_033335955.1). GTDB lineage: Bacteria > Actinomycetota > Actinomycetes > Streptomycetales > Streptomycetaceae > Streptomyces. The sequence continues at coordinate 326,508 of NZ_CP137549.1, read as the reverse complement.
CGCTTGACCATCCGGTTCAGGGTGGTCCGCACCGCCTCCTCGGTGCTCCCCACCCGCCCGAGAGCGGCGATCACACTGCCCGACGACACGGCGACGGGCCGCCCCAGCACATGAGCACCGAAGAAGGTCAGCATCAGGGACTGGGTGCGCGGCTCGGGTCCGCTCTCGGCGGCGGGCCCGGGGGCGACGTCAACACTGGTCACGGGCACAGCGTAGGCCCGGGGTGGCGGTAGGGAGCCGCTGTTCCGGGAAGTGTGTCGCGTCTGTCACGGCGATCAGCGATCAGCCGAGTGTCCGAGTCGCGGGGTGGCGCGTGGCTCAGAAGGTGAACGCCTCGGTCAGGCGCAAGGTGTAGCCGTCCTCTTCCATCAGGACGACCGTGACGCCGAACGGGGACGGATGGTCCAGTTCGAGGGGAGTGAAGGCGTAGTCGACCGCTGCCTGCACGGGCGGCAGCAGTTTGGCGTCGGGCTGGGGAGCCGGGGTCGGCTGCCACCGGGGTCCGGCGGAGGCCGGGTCCTCGGTGTACGGGAACTGGTGCAGCGTGTGGCCGTCCTTCGTGGCGTGCACCATGTTGAGGCAGGGGGAGAGGCCGTCGGCGGAGAGTTCGCAGGTGGTGGCCACGTCCTGGGTCTCCCAGGCGAGCACGATCTCGTCGGCGTTCGCCGCCGCGGCGATGTTCGACAGCGACGCGATCGCGGTGAGCGCGTCCTCGCCGGACTTGACCGGGCGCAGCCAGATCAGGCCGACCAGCTCACCGCGCACCAGCGGCATGATGACCGGGCGGGGCACGGTGCCTTCGCTGAGACCCGCGACGAACGCGCTCTTCATCGACTCCGTCAGCGCGTCGAACGTACGCGTGTCCATGAACTCCCCATCCGCAGCGGCTGTGTGGCGTCCATTCTGCCCCGGTCGCGGAGTGCGCGAGGTCGCTCCTGGGAGTGAGAGGCGGAGTGAAAGAAGGCCCCGGCTGGACGGGGGAGACCAGCCGGGGCCGTACATGGTGGCGTGCGGAGGGCGGTCGCCTCTCGGCGAGGGGCTCCATGGGGCTTCAGCCGGACGATCGTCCCCATGGGCTATAGGTGAGGCCCGGGGACACTGTCCCCTCCGCAGCCACGTATAGATGAACGGGCCACCTGCCTCAGTTGTTCCCGCTCAGGTCCGGTCGGCGACTGTGAGCTGCGGAACACCCCATGCGGAAGGTCTCAGTTGAGGTAGTCGGCGATCAGGGCCGCGAACTCGTCGGGCGTGGCGAGGCGGATGCCGAGCGTCTCGGCCTTGGTCTGCTTCGAGCCCGCGTTCTCGCCCGCCACGACCAGGGTGGTCTTCTTGGAGACGCTGGAGGAGGAACGGCCGCCGGCGCGCTCGACGAGTTCGTTCATCTCGTTGCGGCTGAGCTTCTCCAGGGGGCCGGTCATCGTGCCGGTGACGACCACCGTCATTCCGGACAGCGGCCCGTCGTCGGCCGTGGCCGCGGCCTCTTCGCTGCCGGCTTCATCCGTGATGGGCGCGGGCGGGGTCGCGCCCGGCTCGGTCATGTTGACACCGGCGGCGACCAGTTTGTCGATGAGCGGGGCGAGTTCGGCCAGCTCGGCCACGATCGACGGGGCCTTCTCCGTGCCGATGCCGTCGACCCGCTGCATCGCTTCCGCGTCTGCGGCACGGATCTCGTCCATGGTCGCGAAGTACCGGGCGATACGGCGGGACATGGAGCGGCCGGTGCCGCGCACCCCGAGCGCGCACAGCACCCGGGACAGCGGCTGCCCCTTGGCCGCGGTGAGCGCGGCGAGGAGGTTGTCGGTGCTGGTCTCGCCCATCCGCTCCAGGCCCAGGAGTTGCTCGCGCGTGAGCGCGAACAGGTCGGCGAGGTCGGCGACCAGGCCGGCGTCGACGAGCTGGACGACGCGGGTGTGGCCCAGGCCCTCGATGTCGAGCTGGTCGCGGCCGGTGGCGTAGGAGAGGGCTGCGACCAGGTGGCAGTTGCGGCCCTGTTCGCAGCGCCAGCGCAGTTCGCTGGTGTCGATGGCGGAGCCGCAGCGCGGGCACACCTCGGGGAACAGGATCGGCTGTTCCTCGCCGGTGCGCAGATGCGCGACCGGGGCCTCGATTCGGGGGATCACGTCACCGGCACGATGGACCATGACGTGGTCGCCCAGGCGCAGGTCGCGGCGGGTGATGTCACCGGGGTTGTGGAGCGTGGCGTAGGTGATGGTCGCGCCGTCGATCTCCACCGGCTCCAGGACCGCGCGCGGGGCGATGATGCCGGTGCGGCCCACGTTCCACTCGACCTCCAGCAGCCGGGTGATCTTCTCCACGGCGGGCAGCTTGTAGGCGATCGCCCAGCGCGGGGCCCGCGTGCCCGACCCGGCGGCCCGCTGGTCGGCGGCGAGGTCGGCCTTGATGACGATCCCGTCGATCCCGAACGGCAGTTGGGCCCGCAGCGCGGCGATCTCCTGGACCCGGGTGAGCACCTCCTCGATCGTGCCGGCGGTGATGCCGGGCACGTCGGTGGTGGCCGTGGTGTTGACCCCGTAGGCCGCCGCTTGCGTCATGAGGTCGCTGTGCGCGAGCTCGACGAGGCGTGTCGCGAGGTCGGATCCGGTGTCGGGGAGGGGCAGCAGGCCGTAGCCGAAGAACGTCATCGGCACCGTGTAGGCGCGCTCCTTGGCGCGCAGGGTGCCCGCGGAGGCGCCGCGCGGGTTGGCGAAGGGCTGGCCGCCGTGCGCGGTGCGGACCTCGTTGCCGTGCTCGAACTGGGCGGTGGTCATGAGGACTTCGCCCCGTACTTCTACGGTGACCGGCTCGGCCAGCTCCTGCGGCAGGCCCTCGATGGTGCCGATCGCGTGGGAGACGTCCTCCCCGGCCGTGCCGTCACCGCGGGTGATGAGCCGGGTGAGGCGGCCGCGCGTGTACCGGGCCGCGATCGCCAGGCCGTCCAGCTTCGGCTCCACGCTGAACCGCGTGACCTCGTGGTCGATTCTTCGTGCCAGCGAGGCCGTCCAGGTGGTGAACTCCTCCGCCGAGAACACGTTGTCCAGGCTCAGCATCGCCACCGTGTGCGGGACATCGCCCTCGACCGCGCCACCGGCCACCTTCCCGGTGGGGGAGTCGGGCAGCACCTGCTCGGGATTCTCGGCCTCCCACGCGGCGATGCCGCGCACCAGCCGGTCGTAGGAGTCGTCGTCCAGCGCGGAGGTGCCACCGGCGTAATAGGCGGCCGACGCCTTCACCGCGTCCTCGACCGCCTGCGCGTAGGCGGCGGCATCCACGATCACAGCTGCAGGAGTTGTCATGACTCTCATCCTGCCTGCCACCACTGACAATGCCCCTGGCCCGACGCCCGGCAGCTGGGCGATGTCGCCGCCCCGGTCCATCAGGTTCGCGGTGCCGCCGAACTGGTCGGTGTGCCGGAGCGGGCGCCGGTGTCTGACGGCGCGGGGCGGGCTTCGGAGTTCGGTGGGGCGGCTCCGCCCCGGCGAGCACACCCGCCCGCCCGGGTGGCGCGCCCGCCGATCTGGCCGACGTGTGGGCGGTGATCACGGGCAGGTACGAGGGCTGTACGGCCGATGACCGCGACCGCATCGACGCCTTCCTCGACCCCGAGGCCACCCTCTGGGACTCGGCGACCCCCGAACTCATCTGTGGCAGGGCGGAGTTGAACCGCGTCCGGGACGCCCGCCCCACGCCGGACGACGGTCCCGCCGAGACCGGCCTCACGGCGTACGGCCAAGTCGTGGACGTCTTCGGGGACTTGGCCGTGGCCCGATACCGGCTGCGGGTCGACTTCCGTGCGGCCCCGCCGGAGTTGGCGCGCAACACCGCGGTCCTGCGCCGTGCGCACCCCGAGGGGCACTGGCTCGTCGTGCGTCTGCACGAGGACATCCAGTGAATGGGGTGACGGGTGAGGCGCGGGGGTCTGTTCCCTCTACTATGTCGGGGTCCGGTCCGGGCGTGTCGTCCGAGGACTGGTGTCGCATCCCCGCACCCCCGCTGGGCAACGGGGTTGGAGCCCAGCCGAGTTGACCTCACGGTGGATCCGGTGACTGTCGGTTCCACCCAAGGAGGACATGTCCCGTGCTTTCGCTCGATGGTTCCGACCCATCGCACATAGGCCGTTACCGTCTGGTCGGCAGACTCGGCGAGGGCGGGATGGGGAGGGTGTACCTCGCGCGTTCGCCGGGCGGCCGTCCCGCCGCCGTGAAGGTGATCAACGACCACCTGCGCCATGACGAACACGCCCTCAGCCGGTTCCGCCGCGAGGTGGAGACCCTGGGTACGGTCCGCAGCGCGTACACGGCCTCGCTCATCGACGCGGAGCTGGACACGCCGCCGTACTGGCTGGCCACCGAGTACGTGCCGGGGCCCACGCTGCACGCCGCGATCGTGGCCAACGGACCGCTCCCCGCCGACCTGGCCCGCGTGATGCTGGCTGCCCTGGCCGAGGGCCTGGACGCCATCCATGTCCGCGGTGTGTGGCATCGGGACCTCAAGCCGCACAACGTCATCCTCTCGGCGACCGGCCCGCAACTGATCGACTTCGGCATCGCCAGGACCACCGGCACGTCCAACCTGACGCAGGTCGGCGGGGCGATGGGCAGCCCCGGCTTCATCGCGCCGGAGACGATCACGGGTGGCGAGACCGGTCCGGGCGCGGACGTGTTCGCCCTCGGGGCCACGCTGGCGTTCGCCGTCACCGGCCGACCGCCGTACGGGGACGGGCCGTTCGCGGCCGTGTCGTACCGTTCGGTGCACGGCGAGATCGACCTGCGGGGTGTGGACCCCGGCGTCGCCGAGCTGATCGCGGCGTGCGCGCAGAGCGACCCCGCGCTGCGCCCCACTCCGCATCAGATCGTCGAACTCTGCAAGGCCGAGGCCGACCTGGTCCACCATCCCGCTTACCAACGGGCGCTCGCCGTAGGCTCGTTGACGGATCGTCAGCGTGCCGCGACCGTCGCCGACAACGCGAGCGGCGGGTCGGTCGTCTCCTCGGACGCGATGACGGCCGTAGCCCCGCGGACGGCGGCGGCGTTGGACGGCGGCGCGCGGGAAGCCCATGCCGCCACCCTCCTCGCGCCGAACCCGGGCCTGGACACCCCCACCCAGCCGCACGTGCCGGATGTCTACGGCCCCTATCCGGCGGGAACCGGACCCACCCCGCCCCCGGAGAGCGGAGGCGACCGCGGGCGTCGCACGCTCTGGACCGCCGTCGGCGCGGCCGCGCTGGTCGTCGTCGCCGGCTCCGGGCTGCTCCTGTTCAACACCCTCGATGACAAGGGCAACAGCAAGAGCAAGGACTCGGCATCCGCTCATGCCACACCGTCCGCCGGCGCCGGCCGCGCCGCCCAGGTGTCGGCCTCCCCTTCCGCGAGCGGAGCGACGGCGTCTCCAACTGCTTCTGCCTCAGGCGCAGATGACACCAAGTTGCCCGACGCCGTGGTGGTGAAGTCCCCCTTCACCTTCGAGGTCGGGAAGTTCATCCAGACCGTACGCTCGAAACTGATCATGCAGACGGACGGCAACCTCGTGCTCTACGACACGTCCGGCACGGCCCACTGGGCGAGCCAGACCCAGGGTGCGGGCAACACGGCCGTGTTCCAGGAGGACGGCAACCTCGTGGTCTACGACGCTCAGCACCAGGCACTGTGGAGCAGCAACACCCAAGGCGCCACCGGGGCCGTGCTCAAGGTGCTGGAGGACGGCAACATGGTCATAGCGACCGATGCCGCTGTCGCCTGGCAGACCAACACCGCGGGTTGAGGGCGGGGGCGCGCGGCCGACGAGGCGAACTCGGCTGACGTATCAGCTGAGTTGGCGCCCCCTGGGCGGGTCCGGAAGATCATGCGAGAGTGGGCGCATGACGGCACCAGAAGCCACGGTCGTGGCGGTCGACGAGGTCGAGGAACTCGCGGTGGACGCGCTGCGCCGGCTGATCGGCGCGGCACGGGAAACCCCCGGAGGAGGCCTCGCCTGGTCGGGAAAGCCCTCGGACGACGAGCCGAACCCGTCCCTCTACAGCGGTACGGCCGGCCACGTCCCCGCACTCCTGGAGGCATGGCGGCACTTCGGCGACGACTCCTACGCCGACGCGGCCCTGCGGGCGGGCCTCGGTCTCGCGGACTCCGTCGACGGCATCGAGGACGACTCCCTCTACTTCGGCCGTACCGGAGTGGCCCTCGTCCTGCGGACCTTGCACGAAGAACTCGGGGACGCGGCCGCCGGTGCCGCCGCCGACCGCGCCCTGCACCTCGTACGGTCACGCTTCGACGGGACCCGCTGGGGCGAGCTGTTCGAGCTGATGGGCGGCAACGCGGGGATCGGTTTCGGCGCACTCCTCGCCGGCGACCCCGAACTGGCCGTCCTGGCCGTGGAGCCGTACCTGCGGACGGCGGAGCTGACTCCGGCGGGCGTCCAGTGGCCCCACCGCCCGGGCATCGAATCCCGTCTGCACCACATCTCGCACGGCACACTCGGCATCGTCCTGGGACTCGCCCGGGTCGGCGAGGGGACCGGCCGCCATGACCTGGTCGACCTCGGGCTGGCCGGTGCCGCGGACGTCGTGTCACGCGACGAGGCGGGCCCGGAAGGCTTTCTGGTCCGGCACTCCACCCCGCAGTACCGCCCCGACGTGGTCCCGCCCGTCAGCTACGGCTGGTGCCACGGCCCGGCGGGCGACGCCCAGGTCTTCCGGCTCCTGCGGGACATCACGGCCGACCCCGCCTGGTCCGCCCTCGCCGACCGCTGCTGGCACACGGTCACCCACTCCGGCCTGCCCGAGCGGCTGTACCCCGGCTTCTGGGACAACAACGGCCGCTGCTGTGGCACCGCGGGCGTCCTGGCCCTGGCCTGCGACCGGATCGCCGAACAACGCGACCAGCGGGGACAGCAGGACCCGTACGACTTCGCAAGCGTCCTCGTCGCGGACCTGGCCGCCCGTGCCACCCGCGACGGCGACGGCGCCCGCTGGTCGAACGTCGAACACCGGGCCACCCCAAGCGACTTGGAGCCGTTGACGGGCTGGGGGATGGGCAACGCGGGCATCGTCCGCGAACTCCTGCGCTTCGTACGGCTCGGCCGAGGAGGCGATCCGCGCTACGCGTTCACGTGGCCCGACCAGGCACCGGTGCGGGCTCAGGACCCGAGCCGCCGCTAGCGGACCCGTGCCACCGCCGCGTAGATCCCGCTGCCCTCGGGAGCCTCCTCCGACGCCGGTGGATTCCACTCCGTCGCCGTCACCAGGCCGGGCGGCACCAGTTCGAGGTCGTCGAAGAAGCGGACCACCTCGGGGCGGGTGCGGAAGCCGAGCTTGATGCCGCCCTTGGCGTACTCGGCGGTGACCTGGGCGGCGAGCTCGGGGTACAGGTCGGACGCGGCGTGGGACAGGACCAGATAGCTGCCGGACGGCAGGGTCGCGACGAGGTTGCGGACGATGCCGTGGGCGTCCTGCTCGTCCGGGATGAAGTGCATCAGCGCGATCAGCGACAGGGCGATCGGGCGGCTGAAGTCCAGGACGTGGCGGGCGTGTTCGACGATGAGCCCGGGCTCGCGCACATCGGCCTGGATGTAGTCGGTGACCCCGTCGGGGTGACTGACCAGCAGTGCCTCGGCGTGACGCAGGACGATCGGGTCGTAGTCGGTGTACACGACCTTCGCCGTCGGCACGGTCCGCTGGACGATCTGGTGCAGGTTGGGCGCGGTGGGGATGCCCGTGCCGATGTCCAGGAACTGGTCGATGCCCTGCCCGGCGAGCCAGGTCGCCGCGCGGTGCATGAACTCCCGGTTCTGCCGCGCCGCGTCCTTCGCCTCGGGCGGCAGCTTCTCGCCCACGGCCTCGTCGACCGGGTAGTTGTCCTTGCCGCCCAGCAGCCAGTCGTAGACCCGCGCGGGGTGTGCCTTGCCGGTGTCGATCTGCGGTGACGGCTGGGGGTCGGTCGTCATGGCAACTCCATCGCGGCAGGTGAGAGGGGCAGTCGAGAGGGGCGGAGCCCGCTTCCGATCATCGTACTCGGGGTGCTCCATATGGCCTGTGGGGGAGGGGAGTTGGGGCTCGCCGCTCCCGTCGGTCTGCCGCTCCCGTCAGCTCGCCGCACGTCCGTGCAGGCCGTCGAAGAGGATGGTCGTCAGGGCGTCGGCCAGCGTCTCCACGGTCAGGTCGCGGTCCGGGCGGTACCACTCCACGAGGGAGTTGACGGTGCCGAACAGCAGGCGGCTGGCGAGGTGCGGGTCGATGTCCGCCCGTATACCGCCCTCGGCCGCCGCCCGCGTCATCAACTCCGCGACCCGGTGGTCGAATTCACGGCGCCGGGCCAGCGCCCGCTGCTCCACCTCGCTGTTGCCGTGCAGCCGCAACAGCAGGGTGACGTACGGCAGTTCGGCGGCCAGCACCTCGACGCTGCGGTGGATGACGCGCTTCATCCCGGCCGTCGCGGTCGTGCCGGCGGACCTGCCCCGCCGGTCCCCGGCCTCCTCCTCGTCGAGTACGGCGAAGAGGGCGTCCAGGGCGCGGTTGACCGCGAGTTCGAGGAGCTCCTCCTTGCCGGACACATGGTGGTAGATGCTCGACTTGCTGAGGCCCAGGCGCCTGGCCAGTTCCTCCATGCCGGTGCCGTCGTAGCCGCGTTCGTTGAAGACCACGACGGCGACCTCCACCAGGGAGTCGCGGTCGTAGGCGGGACGGCCGTGGCGGCCGGCCGGGTTCTGCACAGGTGTCCTGGTCACTGGGCCATTGTGACCCGGCCGGCGGCCGGGCCGGGCGGAACGGCCCGGGAGGTCACTGGTCCCGCAGATCCCTGACCCGGCGGATCTTGCCCACCGAGCGCTCCAGGGTCTCCGGATCGACGATCTCCACCGCCACGGTCACGCCCACGCCGTCCTTGACGCCCTTGCCGATCGCCGCCGCGGCGGCGTCCCGCTGTTCGGGAGTGGCACCGGGGCGGGCCTCGGCGCGGACCGTCATGTGGTCCATGCGGCCGCGGCGGCTCAGCTGGATCGTGAAGTGTGGGGCGACAGCCGGGGTGCGGAGCAGGATCTCCTCGATCTGGCTGGGGAAGACGTTCACCCCGCGCAGGATGATCATGTCGTCGCAGCGGCCGGTGATCTTCTCGATGCGCCGGAACGCCGGGCGGGCCGTACCGGGGAGGAGCCGGGTCAGGTCGCGGGTGCGGTAGCGGATGATCGGCACGGCCTCCTTGGTGAGGGAGGTGAAGGTCAGTTCGCCGCTGTCGCCGTCGGGCAGCACCTCGTCGGAGATCGGGTCGACGATCTCCGGGTAGAAGTGGTCCTCCCACACGTGCAGGCCGTCCTTGGTCTCCACGCACTCCTGCGCGACGCCCGGGCCGATGACCTCCGACAGGCCGTAGATGTCGACCGCGTGGATGTCCATACGCTCCTCGATCTCGCGGCGCATCTCCTCCGTCCACGGCTCGGCACCGAAGATGCCCACCTTGAGGGAGCTGGTGCGCGGGTCGACGCCCTGGCGCTCGAACTCGTCGAGGAGGGTGAGCATGTAGGACGGGGTGACCATGATGATCTCGGGCTTGAAGTCCTGGATGATCTGCACCTGGCGGGCGGTCATGCCCCCGGAGGCGGGAATCACCGTGCAGCCCGCGCGCTCGGCACCGTAGTGGGCGCCCAGACCACCGGTGAACAACCCATAGCCGTACGACACATGGATCTTGTGGCCGGGGCGGCCGCCGGCCGCGCGGATCGAACGCGCCACCACGTCGGCCCACATGGAAAGGTCGTTCTCCGTGTAGCCGACGACCGTGGGGCGGCCGGTGGTGCCGCTGGAGGCGTGCACGCGGCGGACCTGGTCCATGGGGACGGCGAACATGCCGAAGGGGTACGTGTCCCGCAGGTCGGCCTTGGTGGTGAAGGGGAACCGGGCCAGGTCCTCGAGGGTGCGGCAGTCGCCGGGTTTGACGCCGGCCTCGTCGAACTTGCGGCGGTACAGCTCCACGTTGTCGTAGGCGTGCCTCAACGTGGCCTGGAGCAGGCCGAGTTGGTGCTCGCGCAACTCCTCGCGGCTCAGGCGCTCGGCGGCGTCCAGCAACCCGTCGGGGAGCGGCTCCCCGAGGCGCGGACTCACGGGCGGCGAAGCCGGTGGGGCCGCCGGGGCTGTCAGGTCGCTGCTCATGGAGACTCCTTCGTCTTCGCGCTGTTGATCATGCGGCTGCGGCCGCGGAACTCCGCGATCACCTGGTCGCCGCGCACCACGCTCACGTCGTAGATGCCGCTGCGTCCGAACCGGGTGCGCTCCGTCGCCGTGGCCACCAGGACGTCGCCCTCGTGGGCCGGGGCGACGAAGTCGATGTCGGCCGCGGCGGCCACGGTCACCGGGCCATGGCTGTTGCAGGCACAGGCGAACGCGGAGTCCGCGAGGAGGAACAGATAACCGCCGTGGGCGATCTTGTGTCCGTTGACCATGGCCGGGGTCACGGTCATACGGAGCACGGCGGTCCCTGCGCCGTGCTCGACGAGCTCCATCCCGAGAGCCCGGGACGCCTCGTCCGCGGCGAACATCCTCGCCGTCGGACCGGAGGCCGTGTCAGCGGCCTGCGTCATTTTCCACCACCTTGTGGACCGACCGAACATTCGGTTAGCGTGCGTCACGGCCAAGTAATCCAGCAACACCACTGCCTGTCAAGAGGTGGAACGCATGCCCCAGACCAGCTCCGAGCTGCCCGACTTCTTCTCCCGCCACCGCGCCCTGCTGGAACAGGCGGTCGCCGCGACCGCCACGCGTGACCACTGGACGCCGTATCCGGAGTCGCCCAGCAAGTCGGTCTACGGCGAGGACGCGGCCAAGATCGGCGAAGCCGCGTTCGAGGAGCAGCTCGGCGGGTCCTTCGAGCTGGCGGGGCATCCCGGCGACGGGCGCGTGTCGGCCGCCGAGACCTCCCCGTACGGCTTCGAGCTGGGCATCTCCTACCCCCGCGTTGCCCCGGAGGAGGCGGTGTCCGCCGCGCTGGCGGCTACCGGGCCCTGGCGCGACGCGGGCCCCGACACCCGCGCCGGAGTCGCCGCCGAGATCCTGGCCCGGCTGAACGCGGCGAGCTTCGAGATCGCGCACGCCGTGCAGCACACCACCGGGCAGGCCTTCGTCATGGCGTTCCAGGCGGGCGGCCCGCACGCCCAGGACCGCGGTCTGGAGGCCGTCGCCTACGCCTGGGCCGAGCAGAAGCGGCACCCGGGCACCGCCCGCTGGAGCAAACCGCAGCGCAAGGGCGGCCCGCAGGTGCTGGACAAGAAGTTCACCCCGGTCGGCCGCGGGGTCTCGCTGCTGATCGCCTGCAACACCTTCCCGACCTGGAACGGCTACCCGGGCCTGTTCGCCAGCCTGGTCACCGGCAACCCGGTCGTGGTCAAGCCGCACCCGGGCGCCGTCCTCCCGCTCGCGGTCACCGTACGGATCGCCCGCGAGGTACTGGCCGAGGCGGGCTTCGACCCGAACCTCGTGATCCTCGCCGCCGAGGAGCCCGGGGGCCGGAGCGCCGCCGTCCTCGCGCTGCACCCGGACGTCCGGATCATCGACTTCACCGGCTCCACGGAGTTCGGCGACTGGCTGGAGACCAACGCCCGCCAGGCCCTCGTGTACACCGAGAAGGCCGGTCTGAACACCGTCGTCCTCGACTCCACCGACGACTACCGCGGCCTGCTCGGCAACCTCGCCTTCTCGCTGGCCCTCTACAGCGGCCAGATGTGCACCACCCCGCAGAACCTCCTGATCCCGCGCGACGGCATCACCACCGACCAAGGCCCACGCAGCGCCGACGAGTTCGCGGCAGACCTGGCTACGGCGCTGGACAAGCTGCTCGGCGACCCCGCCCGCGCCGCCGGCACCCTCGGCGCGATCGTCAACGACGGCGTGCGGGACCGCCTGGAACAGGCCGCGACGGTCGGTCGTACGGTGCGTGCGTCCGCGCCCGTCGACCACCCCGAGCACCCGAAGGCCGTCGTCCGTACGCCCCTGATCGCCCGCCTCGATGCCGAGGATGACCGGGAGACGTACACGCGGGAATGGTTCGGGCCGGTGTCGTTCGTCATCGGCACCGACTCCACCGAGCACAGTCTGCGGATCCTGCGCGAGACCGTGCGGGCGCACGGCGCGCTGACCGCCGCCGTCCACTCCACCAGTGAACTGGTGCTGGACGCAGCCGAGTTGGCGGCCTTGGACGCGGGCGTGCACCTCTCCGAGAACCTCACCGGTGGCGTCTTCGTCAACCAGTCCGCCGCGTTCAGCGACTTCCACGGCAGCGCCGCCAACCCGGCCGCCAGCGCCACCCTGTCCGACCCCGCGTTCGTCACCGGCCGCTTCGCGACCCTCCAGTCGCGCCGGCCCGCACCCGCCGAGGAGACCCCCGATGCCTGAGCTGTCCTCCGACGAGGTCTATCTGATCGACGGGGCCCGCACCCCGCAGGGCCGCTACGGCGGTGCCCTCGCCTCCGTACGGCCCGACGACCTCGCCGCACTGGTCGTCGGCGAGGCGGTACGGCGCGCCGGAATCCCGGCCGAGCAGGTCGACGAGGTGATCCTCGGTGCCGCGAACCAGGCCGGTGAGGACAACCGGGACGTGGCCCGCATGGCCGTCCTGCTCGCCGGGTTGCCGCACACCGTCCCCGGCTACACCGTCAACCGGCTCTGCGCCTCCGGCCTGACCGCCGTGGCCTCGGCCGCCCAGGCGATCCGCTCCGGCGAGGCGGACCTGGTCGTCGCGGGCGGTGTGGAGTCCATGACCCGCGCCCCCTGGGTGATGGCCAAGCCCGGCACCCCGTGGGCCAAGCCGGGGGAGGTGCACGACACCTCGCTCGGCTGGCGCTTCACCAATCCGCGCTTCGCCGCCCAGCAGACCCTGTCGATGGGGGAGACCGCCGAGGAGGTCGCCGCGCTCGACGGCATCACCCGCGCCGAGTCCGACGCGTTCGCGCTGCGCAGCCATCAACGGGCCGTCGCAGCCCAGGAGTTGGGCCACTTCGACCGGGAGATCGTGCCGGTCCCGTTGAAGGACGGCGAGGTGACCCGCGACGAGGGCCCGCGCCCCGGCACCACGCTGGAGAAGCTCGGCTCGCTGCGCACCATCTTCCGCGACGGCGGGATCGTCACCGCCGGCTCCTCCTCACCGCTGTCCGACGGCGCCGCCGCCCTGGTGGTCGCGAGCGGCGCGGCCGTCCGACGCCACGGGCTCACCCCGAGGGCCCGGATCGTCACCGCGGCCTCGGCCGGAGTGCAGCCCCACATCATGGGCCTCGGCCCGGTGCCCGCCACCGAGAAGGCACTCGACCGCGCGGGTTGGCAGACCGGTGACCTGGACGCGATCGAACTCAACGAAGCCTTCGCCGCCCAGGCCCTCGCGGTCACGCGCCGACTGAAGCTGGACGAGGAGAAGGTCAACGCCGACGGCGGAGCGATCGCCCTCGGCCATCCGCTCGGCTGCTCCGGCGCCCGTATCCTCCTCACCCTGCTCGGCCGCCTGGAGCGCGAGAACGGCAGCCGGGGCCTGGCCACGCTGTGCGTCGGGGTCGGGCAGGGCGTGGCGATGCTCGTGGAGCGGGTATGAGCGCCCCCACCGGGACCGGCCCGTACGAGACCCTCCTCGTCGAGGAGCGCGAGGACCGGGTCGTCGTCACCCTGCACCGCCCCGAATCCCGCAACGCCATCAGTGGCCGGATGATCCGCGAACTGCACGCCGTCTGCGACCAGTTGGAGCAGAACCCCAAGCTGCTCCTGCTCACCGGACACGGCGGAGTCTTCGCGGGCGGTGCCGACATCGCGGAGCTGCTGGCACGCGGCCGGGACGAGGCACTGCAGGGCATCAACAGCCGTCTCTTCGAGCGCGTACGCCGGCTGCCGATGCCGACCCTCGCCGCGGTGGACGGCTGGGCGCTGGGCGGCGGCGCGGAACTGTCGTACGCCTGCGACCTCCGTATCGCCGGACCGGACGCCGTCTTCGGCAACCCGGAACCCGGGCTCGGCATCCTCGCCGCGGCCGGTGCCTGCTGGCGGCTGCCCGAGCTGGTGGGGGAATCCATCGCCAAGCAGGTGCTGCTCGCCGGACGGAATCTCGACGCGCCTGCCGCCCTGGCCGCCGGGCTGGTCATCGACGTCGTACCGGCGGAGAAGCTGCTGGACGAGGCGCACGCGCTGCTCGACCGCATGGCCCGTTCGTCGGCCACGGCCCTGAGGCTCACCAAGCTTGTCGTCGACTCGCCCGGCGCCCACCCGGTCGCCGACGACCTCGCACAGGCCGTGCTCTTCGAGGGACAGGACAAGCGGGACCGAATGACACGCTTCCTGAACAAGAGGGACCTGGAGAAGAGGAGCAGTCGAGCATGAGCCCAACACCCCACTCGGCACCGGCAGTTGTCGGTGTGATCGGCGGCGGCCGGATGGGCGCCGGGATCGCGCAGTCCTTCGCGGCGGCCGGTTCGTCCGTGACCGTCGTGGAGAGCGGCGAGGCGGCCTCGGCCGCTGCGTACGACCGGGTTGCCACCGGCTTGAAGCGAGCTGCCGAGCGCGGGCTGCTCAGCGAACCCGCCGAGCAGATCCTCGCCCGCGTCACCATGGCGGACTCGGTCGAGGGACTGCCCGCCGACGCGGACCTCGTCGTCGAGGCCGTCCCCGAGGACGCCGGGCTCAAGGCCCGCGTGCTCGCGGCGGCCGAGCGGGCGGTGGGCGCGACGACCGTGCTGGCCACCAACACCAGCTCCCTCTCGGTCACCGAACTCGCCGCCGCGCTCATCCGGCCCGGCCGCTTCCTCGGCCTGCACTTCTTCAACCCGGTTCCCGCCTCGGCCCTGGTCGAGATCGTCGTAGCCCCGCACACCGAGCCTGCCGCCGTCATCGCGGCCCTCGACTGGACGCACGCCCTCGGCAAGAAGGACGTCACCGTCAAGGACTCGCCCGGCTTCGCCAGCAGCCGTCTCGGACTGGCGCTCGGCCTGGAGGCGATCCGCATGGTCGAGGAGGGAGTCGCCGAACCGGAGGCCATCGACGACGCGATGAGCCTCGGCTACAAGCACCCCATGGGACCGCTGCGCCTCACCGACCTGGTCGGCCTCGACGTACGCCTGGCCATCGCCGAGTACCTGCACTCCACCCTCGGCGAGCGCTTCGCCCCGCCACAGCTGTTGCGCGACAAGGTCGCACGCGGTGAGCTGGGCCGAAAGACGGGACAGGGGTTCTACGAGTGGAAGTGAGCGCGTCCCCGGACGGCGTCGGCTATCGCCTGGACGCCGGTGTCGCCATCATCGAGTTGCGCAGGCCCGCGCTCGATGTCGCCCTGAGGGGTGGGCTGTTGGCCGCCGCACGTCAGGTGCACGACGACGGGGACGCGGTCCGTGCCGTGCTGCTCACCGCGCGGGGCAAGCACTTCTGCGTGGGGCAGGACCTCAAGGAGCACGCCCGCGCGCTGGAGAACGGGCCCGCGGTCGCCTTCGCCTGCCTACGGGACGAGTACAACCCCCTCGTGGAGGCGCTGCACGCGCTGACCCAGCCGGTGGTCGTCGCCGTCGAGGGCGCGTGTGTCGGGGCCGGGCTCGGGCTGGCGCTCTGCGCGGATGTGCGGGTCGCGGCCGAAGGGGCACGGTTCGCCACTGCGTTCACCGGGATCGGGCTGGCCGCCGACAGCGGGTTGAGTGGTGCGCTGGCGCAGGCGGTGGGTCCGTCGCGGGCCGCGGCGTTGATGCTGCTCGGGGATCGGTTCGGGGCGGAGGACGCGGAGCGGTGGGGGCTGGTGCACCGGGTCGTGCCCGATGGCCAAGCCGCTGCGGAGGGATGTGCCCTGGCCGCGCGGCTGGCCGCCGGGCCCACCGCCGCCTACGCGGAGGTCAAGGCGCTGCTGCGGGACGCGCCCGGCGCGAGCCTTGCCACCGTGTTGGAACGGGAGGCTGCGGCACAGGAGCGGCTGGGGGCGACCCGGGACCATCGGGCGGCCGTAGAGGCGTTTCTGGCGCGGGCCGAGCCGTCGTTCGAGGGCCGGTGACAAGGCCGGTGAGAGGGCCGGTGAGACCGCTGGTGACCAGCCATTCACCCGGCAGGTCTTGCCTCGCCGGGGGAAACCCATCAGACTAGGTACCGAACGAATGGTCGGTAGGGAAGTTGGTGTGTCGATGACCAGCACAGGCACGGAGGCGTCAGCCGCCGGCTGGGACGAAGCGCGGCTCGGCGAGCAGTTCGATGCCACGATCGCGAAGGACCAGCGGATCGAGCCCCGCGACTGGATGCCCGACGGCTATCGCAAGACCCTGATCCGGCAGATCGCGCAGCACGCGCACTCCGAGATCATCGGGATGCAGCCGGAGGGTGACTGGATCACCCGCGCGCCCTCCCTGCGCCGCAAGGCGATCCTCTTCGCGAAGGTGCAGGACGAGGCCGGACACGGACTGTATCTGTACTCGGCCGCCGAGACCCTGGGCGCGGACCGCGCGGAGCTGACCGACGCGCTGATCAGCGGTCGGCAGAAGTACTCGTCGATCTTCAACTACCCGACACCGACCTTCGCCGACGTCGGCGTGATCGGCTGGTTCGTGGACGGCGCGGCGATCTGCAACCAGGTGCCGCTGTGCCGCTGTTCGTACGGGCCGTACGCGCGGGCCATGGTGCGGGTGTGCAAGGAGGAGTCCTTCCACCAGCGCCAGGGTTACGAGTTGCTGCTCACGATGATGCGCGGCACGGACGGCCAGCGGGCCATGGTGCAGGACGCGGTGGACCGTTGGTGGTGGCCGTCGCTGATGATGTTCGGCCCGCCCGACGACGACTCGCCCAACTCGGCGCGTTCCATGGCCTGGAAGATCAAGCGGCACAGCAACGACGAACTGCGTCAGCGCTTCGTCGACATGACGGTCCCGCAGGCGGAGAAGCTCGGAGTCACCCTGCCCGACCCGGAGTTGAGCTGGAACGAGGAGCGGGGTCACCACGACTTCGGCACCCCGGACTGGTCCGAGTTGCAGCGCGTGATCAGCGGCGACGGACCGCGCAACGCCGAGCGGGTCTCCCGCCGCCGGGCCGCCCACGAGGAGGGCGCCTGGGTCCGGGAGGCGGCCACCGCCCACGCGGCCAAGCAGGCCGCCCGTGCCCAGGAAACCGCCCGTACACAGAAGACCGAAGGAGCGGCGGCATGACGCAGGACTGGCCCCTGTACGAGGTGTTCGTCCGCGGCAAGCGCGGCCTGAACCACGTCCACGTCGGCTCGCTTCACGCCGCCGACGACGCCATGGCCCTCACCCACGCCCGCGACCTCTACACGCGGCGCAACGAGGGCGTGTCCATCTGGGTCGTGCGCTCCGAGCACATCGCCGCCTCGACGCGCGACGAGAAGGACCCCTTCTTCGCGCCGAGCGCCGACAAGGTCTACCGCCACCCCACGTTCTACGACATCCCCGACGACGTCCCCCACATCTAGGAGCAGGGAATGAGTGACGACCACGTCTATCTGTCCCTGGCCGAGGGGCACGACGACAGCGACGCCCGCTGGGCGTTCGGCACCGGCTTCGAGGACCCGCTGCACGGCGTCGACCAGACCGTGCCGGAGGGGACGGACGCCGCCCAACTGGCCGCGTTCTGCCTGGCACTTGGCGACGACGCGCTGGTGAGCGCGCAGCGGCTGGCCCAATGGTGCACGGCCGCCCCCGAGTTGGAGGAGGAGGTGGCCCTGGCCAACATCGGGCTCGACCTCCTCGGCCAGACCCGCCTGCTCTACGCGCGTGCCGGCCAGGTCGACGGCACAGGCCGCGACGAGGACGCGTACGCCTACTTCCGCGACGCCGACGCCTTCCGCAACGTACGGCTGGCCGAACTCCCCAACGGAGACTTCGCGTTCTCCATCACCCGGCTGCTGGTGCTGTCCTCCTGGCGACTGGCTCTCTTCGAGCGACTCGCCGGCACGACCTCGGACCCGGTGCTGGCCGCGATCGCCGCCAAGGGCGTCAAGGAGCTTGCGTACCACCGCCAGTACGCGGCCGAGTGGGCCGTCCGACTGGGCGACGGCACCGAGGAATCGCAGCGCCGGATGCGGGACGCGCTGACCGCCGTCGTGCCCTACGTGGACGAACTCTTCGCGGGGGACGCCGAGTTGAGGACCGAGGTGCTGGCCGTGCTCCGCCAGGTCACCGACGCGGCCGGGCTCGTGCTCCCCGAGGCGACACCGGTCCCCGGACACGGCCGCGACGGCGACCACACGGACCACCTCGCCCCGCTGCTGGCCGAACTCCAGAGCGTGGCCCGCGCCCACCCGGAGGCGACATGGTGACCACCCTGATCGACTCGCGGCGCGCCTGGAACATCGCCGCACAGGTCCCGGACCCCGAGATGCCCATGCTCACGCTGGCCGACCTCGGCGTGCTGCGCGGGGTCGAGATCGACGCGGACGGCGGCGTCGTCGCGAGCCTGACACCCACCTACTCCGGCTGCCCCGCCATGGCCGAGATGCGCGCCGAAGTGGCGGCGCGGCTGCGGGAGGCGGGGTTCGCCAAGGTGGAGATCCGTACGGTCCTCGACCCTCCGTGGACCACCGACTGGATCACCCCCGAAGGCCGCCGCAGCCTCGCCGAGCACGGCATCGCCCCGCCCGGCGCCGCACCCCGCGGCCCGATCAAGCTCACGCTGTCGCCGACCCGCCATACGGTTGCCTGCCCCCGCTGCGGCGCGGCGGACACCGAGGAGACCTCGCACTTCGCGGCGACCTCCTGCAAGGCCCTGTGGCGATGCCGCGCCTGCCGCGAGCCGTTCGAGTACGTCAAGGAGATCTGATGGCGAGCCCCCAGCTCCCACCTCTGGTGAGCCCCCAACTCCCGCTCGCGGAAAGGACGGTGGACCAGTGACCGCCCCGGCCCCCACCACCCCCGCCCGCCCGGCGCGTCGCCGGCCGGCCTTCCACACCCTGCGGGTCGCCGCCGTCGAGTCGCTGTGCGAGGACGCCGCCGCCATCAGCTTCGACATTCCCGAGCACCTCGCGGAGGAGTTCGCGTACCGGCCCGGTCAGTCGCTCACGCTCCGCCGTGAGGTCGAGGGACGCGACGAGCGCCGCTCGTACTCCATCTGCTCTCCGGCGGGCGCCCGCCCGCGCATCGGCGTACGGGTCGTCCCCGGCGGCCTGTTCTCCTCCTGGCTGGTCAACGACGTACGCCCCGGAGACACCGTCGAGGTGATGGCTCCCACCGGCGTCTTCACCCCCGACCTGACCAGCCCCGGCCACCACGTCCTGATCGCCGCCGGGTCCGGAATCACCCCGATGCTGTCCATCGCGGAATCCGTCCTCGCCGCCGACACCCGCTCCCGCGTCACGCTCTTCTACGGCAACCGGCGCAGCGCCACCGTCATGTTCGCCGACGACCTCGCCGACCTGAAGGACCTGTACCCCGGCCGTTTCCAGCTGGCGCACATCCTGTCCCGCGAACCGCGCGAGGCGGAGATCCTCTCCGGCCGCCTGGACGCCGACCGGCTCACCGCGCTCGTCGACGCCCTCGTCGACGTGGACACCGCCGACCACTGGTGGCTGTGCGGCCCGCACGGCATGGTCCGCGACGCCCAACAGGTTCTCACCGGCCTCGGCGTCCCCGTCGAACGCGTCCACCAGGAGCTGTTCTACGCCGACGACGAGCCCGTGCGGACCAACGAACACGTCGACAAGGTCTACGACGGCCCCGTCAGCCAGGTCAGCGTCACCCTCGACGGCCGCACCACCAACTCCGCGCTCCCCAGGGACACTTCGATCCTCGACGGCGCCCAGAAGACCCGCCCCGACCTGCCCTTCGCCTGCAAGGGCGGCGTCTGCGGCACCTGCCGCGCGCTGGTCACCGACGGCACCGCCGACATGCGGCGCAACTACGCCCTCGAACCCGCCGAGGTCGACGCCGGTTACGTCCTGACCTGCCAGACCTTCCCCGTGTCCGACACCCTCGCCGTCGACTACGACAGCTGAGGCCGGCCATGACACTTCACTTCGAGGTCGCCGAGGGCGTCGGCACGATCCGCCTCGACCGGCCGCCGATGAACGCGCTGGACACGGAGACACAGGACGGCCTGCGTGCACTCGCCGAGGAGGCTTCGCGGCGTGACGATGTGCGGGCCGTGGTGGTCTACGGCGGGGAGAAGGTGTTCGCGGCGGGTGCGGACATCAAGGAGATGCAGCGGATGGACCATGCGGGGATGGTCGTGCGGTCGCGGGCGTTGCAGAGGTCGTTCACGGCGGTGGCCCGGATTCCGAAGCCGGTGGTGGCCGCGATCACGGGCTATGCGCTGGGCGGGGGTTGTGAGTTGGCGTTGTGCGCGGACTTCCGTATTGCCGCCGAGAACGCGAAGTTGGGGCAGCCGGAGATCCTGCTGGGGTTGATTCCGGGGGCGGGTGGCACGCAGCGGCTGGCGCGGCTGATCGGTCCGTCGAAGGCGAAGGACCTGATCTTCACGGGTCGGATGGTCAAGGCGGACGAGGCGCTCGCGCTGGGGCTCGTCGACCGACTGGCCCCGGCCGCCGAGGTGTTCACCGAGGCGCACGCGTGGGCGGCGAAGTTGGCGCTGGGTCCGGCGATTGCGCTCCGTGCGGCGAAGGAAGCGATCGATACCGGGTTGGAGACGGACATCGAGACGGGGCTGGCGGTCGAACGGACGTGGTTCGCGGGGCTGTTCGCGACCGAGGACCGTGAGCGGGGGATGCGCAGCTTCGTCGAAGAGGGCCCCGGCAGAGCCAAGTTCAGGTGAGTCAGGTGATTCAGGCGACGTGAAGCGCGGGCCGGGAGTGATTCCCGGCCCGCGCTTCGTTCATCGGTGTTCAGCTACCGGCGGTCAGCTCAGCCGAGCAGCTTGGTCGCCAGGGTCGCTGCGTTGTACGAGCCCCAGCCGGTGGTGAAGTCCCAGCCGGTGGCGGCGGAGTAGGCGCCGTTGCTGCCACTGGTGATGTCGTGGAAGCCGGTGCCGCTCGCCGAGTAGAGCGCGGGGTTGGCGAAGCCGAGGTTGGCCTTGCCGGCCGCCGCGGCCTGCTGGTTGTAGAGCGCGCCGAAGGCCGCCCACTCGGGCGCCGCCGCGCTGGTGCCGCCGACCGAGGTCCAGGTGCCCTGCGAGTAGATCGAGACACCGGGGCTCGGGTTGGCGTGCGCCGAGACGTCCGGGACCTGGCGGTAGCCGCCACCGGCGGTCTTCTGGACGGCGGTCTGCCAGCTCGGGATCTTGAAGACGGAGGACTTGCCGCCGCCACCGCCCGACCAGGCCACTTCCTTGCTGAACGCGTTGGCCGAGGTGACGGTCAGCTTGGTGCCGCCGACGCCCGTGACGTACGGGTCGGAGGCCGGGTAGTCGACCGTGGTCGTACCGTCGCCCGCGTCGTCCGAACCGTCGTCGCCCGAGGCCGCGTAGAAGCCGAGGCCCTCGGCCGCGCCCGCCTTGAACACGGCGTCGACGGCGTTGATGTTGGAGGTCGTGCGCTGGCTCTCCGACGCGCCCCAGCTGATCGAGGTGGTCGGGATGCCGCTGTCGACGATGGCCTGGTAGGTGTCGACCTCGCCGGCGTCGGAGTTGGGGCCCTCGAAGACGGTGACGTTCGCCTTCGGGGCGATCGCGTGCAGGACCTCGATGTCCAGCTCGACCTCGACCTGACCGTCACCGAGCGCGCCGGAACCGCCGTCCACCTTCGACACGGTCGGAGTGGGCGAGCCCAGGCTGTAGTTGGTGTCGTACTTGGTGATGTTGGACTGCGCGAAGCCGTCGAACTCCAGCAGCGCGATCTTCTGGCCGCTGCCGGTGTACGTGCCGGAGACGTTGTAGCCGCCCTTGAGCTGCGCCGGGGTGTAGCCGCCGCCCGGACCGTTGCGCGGGGCGACGGTGTTGGTCGCCTGGTGGTGCAGCTGGGCGCGGTTGTTGAGGCCGGTGACGTCGCTGACCAGGCCGGCGATGCCGGTCGGCAGGGTCGGCGCGGTCTCGTTGGCGTAGAACGCGCGGCCCGACCTGGCGTCCTTCCACGTCGACAGCTTGGTGCCGAACGCCTTCTCCAACTGCGCGGCGGTGCCACTGGCGTCGACCAGCAGGTTGCCCGAGTGGACCTTGCCGACGGTCAGACCCTGGGCCCGCAGGAAGTCCTTGACCTGCTTCACCTCGGCGTCGGTCCGGCCGAACCGGGCCGCGAACTGAGCCTTCGTCAGGTAGTGGCCGTACGAACTCGACCGCGGATTACTGACGTTGGCGATGAAGGTGTCGAGGCCCTTGTTGTTTCTCGGGGTCAGGCTGATGGCCACCGATATGCGCTTGGCGGCGGAGACGGCGCCGGTGCGGGCCGCGTCGTGGTTCAGGCCCGTGAGGACATCTCCCGCGATGGCGGCGCGAGTTGTGTGCGGCTGGGCGGCGGCGTAGGCGCTGGGGACGGCGGCGGCGAGCAGAGCCGGTACGGCGACCAGACCGACCAGTTTCAGTCGTGACGTCACTGAGGTCCTCCGAGGAGTGGGGGGTTGCTGTCCCGGAAGCGGAACGGCTTCACCGTAGGAACATCGACCCCACCCGCATAAGCGGGGGAACCCTTGCGTCGCGTGTTAACTGCGGATGTCATGTGAACCGGGAATGACAGGTCAACGGCGGTTGTCGAGCGTCCTTTGACTACGGACCCGGCCGGGCTGACTGATCGTCACCGCCGGTGTGGTGAGCTGCTGTTGGTCGTCGTCGCCGACGCTCACGCTCGCCGCGCCGGACGCGATGACGGCGACCGCCATCGCGTGGGCGAGCGCGGTGCGTGAGCGGACCCCGACCTTGCGGTAGACCCGCGACAGCGTGCCCTCGACCGTCTTCACGCTGATGAACAGCTCGGCCGCGACTTCCCTGTTGGTGGCCCCGCCGCCGACCAGCTCGGCCACCCGCGCCTCCGTGGGCGTGAGTTCGGGCCGCCCCTCACCGTCCCGGTCGCCGGCCTCCAGCCGTGCCAGTTCGTCCCCGGCCCGCGCGGCCAGCGGGACGGCGCCGATCCGCGTCGCCGTCTCCCACGCCTCGCCGAGCGCGGTGCGTGCCGCGTTCCGGTGCCGGGCCCGGCGTTCGACCGCGCCGAGCGCGATGAGCGTGCGTATCAGGTCCACGGGCAACGGGAGTTGACGCAACCGGTCGACGGCGGTCCGCAGCCGCACCGCCCCTTCCTTCGCCCGGCCGAGCCCCGCCTCGCGCAGGCCCTCCGCCCGTTCCAGCGCCGCCAGCACGCTGCCGGGCGCGTCGACGGACACCCGCTTGCGGGCCTCGTCGATCACGGCACCGGCCGCGTCCGTCTCGCCCAGCACGACCAGGGCCTCGGCCAGGTCGCTGTACCAGTGCAGCAGGGGCGGATCGGCGGCGGACATGGCCGCGCCGAGTTCCTTGACGCGCTGCAGCGCCTCGACCGCGGCGGCGGCCCCACGCGGGTCACCGCCGAGCAACTCGGCCTGCCCCAGCACCGCCAGCGCGCGGAGCAGGAACAGCCGGTCGCCGTCCGCCTCCGACGCCCGCACCGCCTGCCCGGCCAGCCGCCGCGCCTCGTCGGCGGTCCCGCCCGCGGTCGCCGCGAGCGCCGCCGCGTACAGCGCCGGAGCGGCCTGTACGCCGGTCTCGGCCACGGTACGTGTGCAGCGGGCGGCGGTGTCCAGGGCCTCCCGGCAGCGCCCGGCGCGCACTTGGATCCGGGTGAGGGCCACCAGGGTCGCCATGACCTCCTCGACTCCGGCGAACTCCCCGATCTCGGCGAGGAGTTCGGTGACCCGCTGCTGAGCCTCCGGCACCTTGTCCGAGTCCAGGGCGAGGATCGCCCGCATCCGGATCAGCCCCCAGCTCTCCGGTCCGGCGCCGGCGCCACCGGCCAGGGCGAGGGCCTCCTCCAACGCGGCGTCGGCGGCGACCGGTTCGCCGCCCAGGGAACGCACCCGGGCGAGCGTGGCGAGCGCCCCGATCCGGGTCTCCGTGTCACCGGCCACGGCCGCCTGCCGGGCTGCGCGCCGGGCATGCCGGGCCGCGTCCTCCAACTCCCCGCACAGCAGGCCCCGTACGGCTGCCCAGTGGTGCAGCCAAGCCTCGGCCTCCGGATCGCCGTCGGCGTCCCGCAGCCCTTCCTCGATCAGCGCATGGGCGCCCCGCAACGCCTGCCCGGCATTGCGCAGCAGCACCAGCCGCGCCCGCACCCGCTGCCGCGCGGAACCCGACCCGGCGAGCACGGTCTCGGCCGCCTGCCCCGCCTCCTCCAACTGCCCCGCGTCACACGCGTATTCGGCCGCCGCCAACAACCGGTCTGCGCGCTCCACGGGACGGTCGTCGGGTGTGCGCCGGGCCGCGAGCCCGGCCAACTCGAAGGCGGCGTCGGGCGCACCGTCGCGCCGCGCGGACTCGGCGGCGGACATCAGCGTGCGGGCCGTGGCCTCATCCTCGTAGGGGTGGGCGAGCGCCAAGTGCCGCGCCTGCTCGACGAGTTCGGTGACCGCGCGGCCCAGCAGCGCGTGCGCATGTCGGCGTTCGTGCTCCGCGGCATCGGCGTAGACGGCGGCCCGGATCAGCGGATGCCGGAAGCGTACGGTCCCGTCGGCGTCGGCCGTCGCGACACCGAGGCGCTCCGCCTCCGCGAGGTCGGCGGCGGGGTCATCGAGTCCGGCGGCGCGCAGCAGCGTGAGTGTGGGGCGGGCGGCGGCGCTGGTGACGAGGAGGGTGCGGCGCGCGGGTGCGGGCAGCGTGCGCACCTGTTCCAGGAGCAGGGTGCGCAGGCGTCGGGGTACGGGCAGGCTCCGGCCGAGACCGACGGCCGCTCCGTCGCGCGGGGCCGCCCGCCCCAACTCCAGGGCGTACCAAGGGTTTCCGGCGGCCGTGTCCTGGACGGCCCGCAGCACCGCCGGTGGCAGGTCGGCGGGGAGAAGGTGCGTCACCTCGTCGTCCGTGAGGGGTGGCACAGGCAGTTCGACGGTGTCGGGTGGGCAGCAGTGCGGCCGTTCGGGCTGCTCGTCCTCGGCGACCCGCTCGGCGGCCACCACCCGTATGTCGAGGCCCTCGACACGGCGCACGACGAAGGCGAGCACCTCGGCGGTCGGCTCGTCGATCCACTGGAGGCCGTCGAGGACCAGCAGCACGGGGCCGGTGGCGGCGAGGGCGCGCAGCACGTCGAGAACGGCGACGCGGATCGCGAGCCGGTCCCGGTCGCCGGCCGGTGTCTCGCCGCGCAACAGGGCTGCCCGCAGCGCCATTTGGGGTTCGTCGGCCAAGGCCGCCAGGCAGCTCTCCGGTACCCGTGCGAACAGGTCGACGAGACCGGCGAAGGGGAGCCGGGCGTCCTCCTCTGCGGGGGAGCAGTGCAACACCGTTCCGGCAGGCTGGACTTGAGCTGCCGAGGTCGCCACGAGGGCAGCGACCAGCACGGACTTGCCGATGCCCGCGGGGCCGTGGAGAAGTACTCCATGACGGATCGTCAACTCGCCCCGGGCGGTGTCGAGCAGCTCACGGCGCCCGGTCAATGACCGTACTTCCAGGGCGAGTCCAGGGACGGAACGCAGCCGGAGCCGAGGGCGAGGCAGGCGGATCGGCGAGTGAGGCAGGTGTGGCGGGTGTGGCGGAGCCCCGGATATTTCGGCATGTGTTCATGACAACCGGTGCGGAATCGGCTTGTCAATGACGGTCGGTGTGTCGCCGGTCGGTGAACGGGCTGCGACCGCGATCCGATGGTCCATCTCGTCGACCATTTGACTCATGATCTCGATCAGAGCTCTCCTCTCTGGCGTGTTTCCTGCTTCTGAGATCGCCAAATGTGTGTGAACCAGCTGTCCAGCCGTACAAAAGCCAGGTCAGCGGATGTCGCGAGGAAGTGGGAGAGAACGATGAGCGATCACGGAGCCGACCTGGTGATCCGGGCGAACGCGATCCACACACTGGTGCCCGGCCGGGCGCCGCAGCGGGCGCTGGCCGTGCGGGGCGACCGCATCGCGGCCCTCTCGCCCGACCCGAACGGACTCGACCACCTCGTGAGCGAGCGCACGACGGTCCACGACCTCCCCGGCGCCACCGTGCTGCCCGCGTTCGACGACACCCACACACACCTGATCTACGCCGCACTCGGCGCGCACGACGTGCCCGTCCATCAGGCCCACGACATCCCGGAGTTCCTGGACCTGATCCGGCAACGGGCGGAGGTGACCCCGGAGGGCGAGTGGATCCGCACGACCACCAACTGGCAGGAACTCAACCTCGCCGAGCGCCGCATGCCCACCGCCGCCGAACTCGACCGGGCCACCGACCGGCACCCCGTCCTGGTCAAGCGCGGCGGCCACAACGACATCGTCAACACCTATGCGCTGCGCCTGGCGGGCATCACCGAGGACACCCCCGTGCCGCCGGGCGGTGTCATCGGCCGCGACGCCGACGGCAGGCTCAACGGGCGGCTGGTGGACAACGCGCTCGGCCTGGTGGAGCGTCTGGTCCCGGCGCCGGACCGGACCCGGCGGATCGAGGGGCTGCGCCTGGCGTCGGCCCAGTACGCGGCCACTGGAATCGGTACCGTCCGGGACTGCGCCGTCACCCCCGAGGACTACGCCGTCCTCCTGGCCGCCCGCGAGGCAGGCGCGCTCAACACCCGTGTCCGCGCCCTGATTTCAGCGCTCGGCATGACCAGCGCGGCCCAGGTGGAGGAGCTGCTCGACGTCATGGAGGACTGGCGTGACGGCTCGGACCCGTGGCTGCGGGTGTGGGGCGTGAAGTTCGGCCTCGACGGCGGCCTCGAAGCCGGCGCCACCGAGGAGCCGTACGCCTGTGACCACGCCTTCTCCGGAACCCTGATCTGGGAGCCCGACGCGCTGGTCGAGGCCGTCGAGGCGGTGGTCCGGCGCGGCTGGCGGGTCGGCACGCACGCCTACGGCGACCGCGCGGTCCGCACCCTCCTCGACGTCTACGAGCGCGTCCTCGCCCGCAACCCCGGCCTCCCCGCCGGCACGCTGGTGATGGAGCACGGCGGCCTCGCCGGTCCCGAACAGCGCGCCCGCGCCGTCGAGTTGGGCATCCCCGTCACCATCCAGCAGCCCCTGCTGCACGACACCGCCGAGGTGGAGGAGGGTTTCTGGGGCCCGGATCGCGTGGCCCGGCTCTTCCCGGCCCGCGGCTGGATCGACCTCGGCGCCGAGGTCAGCGCCGGATCGGACTTCCCCGTCGGCCAGTTCGGCGCGATGCGCTCGGTCTACGGCATGACCACCCGCCAGACCGTGATCGGCGTCAAGGGCCCCGAACACGCGATCACCTACGACGAGGCGCTCACCCTGCACACGGTCAACGCGGCCCGCCTGTGCGGCGATCAGGATCTGCGCGGCACGCTCGCACCGGGCCGCCTCGCCGACCTCACCGTCTGGGACCGGGACCCCGCCGACTGCCCGAGCGATGCCCTGCGCGACCTGAACCCCGTCCACACGATCGTCGGCGGCCGCCTCGTCACCCGGTAGGGAGCCCGCGCGACCGGAGACAACCGGAAACACTTGACTCGCCCGGCACGCAGCGACACGGCGTCCGGGCGAGCAGACGTTCCGTCAGGCGGCCGGCATCGTACGGATCGCCGCGATGTCGAACTGGAGCCGCACCTTCTCGCTGACCATCGCACCACCCTCGGCCAGCCGGGAGTTGTAGGTCAGACCCCACTCGGAACGGTCGATGGTGGTGGTGCCGTCGAAGCCGGCGCGCTCGACGCCGAACGGGTCGGTGACATGGCCGATATAGGTGAGTTCGAGGACGACGGGCCGGGTGACGTCCTTGATGGTGAGGTCGCCGAGCATGCGGTAGACATCGTTGCCGGCCATTTGCACCGCGGTACTCGCGAACCGCATCCGCGGGAAGGTGGCGGTGTCCAGGAAGTCGCGGCCGACCAAGTGGGCGTCGCGTTGTTCCACCCCGGTGTCGACACTGCCGGTGGACACCACGATCTCGGCCTGCGAACGGGCGGGGTTGCGGCCGTCGAAGTAGAGCCGGCTTTTGTATTCGGCGAAAGACCCGCGCACGGTCGTCACCATCGCGTGCCGGACGGAGAAACCGATCCGGCTGTGCGCGGGGTCGATCATCCACTCTCCGGTCAGCGCGGCCAGGGCGGGATCGGGCAGGCCGGAGGCGGTGGAGGCCGGTGGGGCGGCCGGGCGTTTCGGGACGGCGGGGGGTGCCGAGCGGCGGAGGGGCGCAGCGCGGTTGAACAGGTTCATGTGTCACGTAGTTACTGCACGCCTGAAATCGCCGCAAGCCTTCGCTGTCCGCCGCCGACAGCGCGAATCGGCACTGACACGGTTAAATACCGCCACCTCGCGGGCCGTTACACATTTCCCACACATGTTCGTCACCTGAAAAACGGCGAACGCCAATTCAGCGCACTGCTCGGCGCCACTGTTCAGCGCACCGGGAATCCGAAGGAATAACCCTGCTGCTTCAGCCACGGGAGGATCTCGCGCAGCGCGGCCACGGTCTGAGAGCGGTCGCCGCCGGCGTCGTGGAACAGGATGGTCGGCCCGTTGGGGAGTTCGCTCTTGACGGTGGCGATGATGGCGTCCGTGCCCGGGAGTTCGAAGTCCTTGGAGTCGACGTTCCAGCCCAGCGGACGCATTCCCTGCGAGGCGGCGAGATGCCGGCTGTACGGCGTGAAGGCGCCGCCCGGCGCACGGTAGTACAGGGGTCGGACACCGCCGGACGCCTTGGTGATCATGTTCGCGGCGTTCAGGATCTCCTGCGACTGATAGGCCTCGGACTTCTTGTCCATCGTCGTGTCGTGCGACACCGTGTGGTCGCACAGCCGGTGCCCGGCCGCGACGACCGCCTTGACCAGGTCGGGGTGGGCCTCGGCCTCGGGGCCGATCATGCAGAAGGTGGCCTTCACCCCGTACTCCTTGAGCACGTGGAGCACCTGCGGGGTCCAGGTCGGGTCCGGTCCGTCGTCGATGGTGATGTTGACGCCGTGGGCGCCCTTGTCGGAGGCGTGCACGATCTCCTCCGACACGGTGGCCCGGGCGGGGGCCGAACTGGCCGCGGAGGGACGCGCGTTGCCCCCGGCACCCTGCGCGTCGACGACACCGGCCTGCGCGGTCCACACCGACGTGGCCGCCGCCACCGCGGTCACCCCGACCGCCGCCGCGAGTACCCGCCCGTACCAACCCCGCCCACCGTGCCGTGCCATGTCAGCCTGCCCTTGTCCTGTTTGATCGACTCCGTGCACTCGTCAGGACGGCGTAAAGGCGGGGGAGGATCCGCCTGTTACGGATCACGGACAATTTCGCGGGAGTTCCGAGACGCAGGCTCAACGAGCGGACACCGCAGAGGTTTCGCTACCGCGGCGCGAGACGCCCGCGGAAGTCCTCCGGCACCGGCGCGAAGCGGAGCGCCATCGTGAGCTTCTCGGGGTGGTCGACGGTCAGCCGGTACCGGGTGCACAACAGATGGCACAGGCCCATCAGTTGGACGGTCCCGATGCCGGCGCCCACGCACTTCTTGGGCGCCCAGCCGAACGGCACGTAGCAGGTACGGTCCGCCGGGCCGTGCGGCGCGCCCGGCAGGAAACGGTCCGGGTCGAAGACGTCCGGCTGCTTCCAGACCCGCTCGTCACGGTGGATCAGATGCGGGCTCAGCAGATACCAATCACCGGGCTCCAGCCGGGTCTTGCCGAAGTCGAAGGGGAACTGGTTGCGCCGCACCAGCAGCAGCGGCGGGCTCCACAGCCGCAGCACCTCCTTCACGAACCGGTGCGTCACCGGGGCCGCGTGCGTCGGAGCGGTAAGGAACTCCACCGGGTCCACGGCCGACAGTTCCTCGGTGAGCCGCCGCTGCCACTCGGGGTTGCGGACGAACTCGTACAGCAGACTCGCGGCGGCGGTGCCCGGCGGCCCGCCGATCGCGGTGAGGACCGTGGTGACGACGTCCAGGGCGCGGTCCATGCCGAGTCGGGGCAGCAGGTCGACGAACGGATCGGCGAGATCCAGTTCGCGCTTCCGCTTCCCGTGCGCCCGCTGCCGCAGCACCCGGCGCACCACGAGCCCGGACCGCAGCTGTACGACGATGAACCGCAGGTGGTGCCAGAGCCCGGCCGGTTCGGGCGAGACGAGCCGCAGCAGCTTCATCTCCAGGTCACGGAGGACCAGTTCGGCCTCGCCGGTGGTGAGTCCGGACAGCGCGACCGGCAACATCGACCGCAGCGCCACGTCCTGGGTGAGCATGACCAGGTCGACGTCCTCGCCGAGCCGTTCGTCGATGATCCCCGCCATGCGGTCGATCAGAGCGCCGTGCTGCTCCGGCGTGGCCAGCGTGTGCAGTTGGGTCAGCCACGCGGCACGGATCCGGCTCCACCGCACCTCGGGACTGCGCCGCCGCAGCAGCATGTCGATCAGCCGGTCGTGCAGGACGAACCGGCGCCAGTTCGTGGCACTGACATGGCGCGCCGCCTCCGGCTCGAACACACCGAGCCGGGTGTCGTCGACCCAGAAGATCCCGTCCTCGGCGGCGCTGCGCGTACGGATGGAGTGCAGGAAGTCCTCGGGGTGCTGCGGGGTGGTCATGATGAGCGTCCCCTCGTGGGGCGCGGGGAGCCGGCCGCTCGGTGGTTCCCCGCGCCGGGCCGGTCAGATGTGGTGGTACAGGTACCAGAACTGTCCGTACGAGCCTCGGATGTTGAGGACGGACTTCGCCTTGAGATACAGGGCGTGCATGCGCGTTCACCTCCTTCCGGGACAGTCGGGGCGAGCGCTCAGCACCGCGGTGAAACGCGGTGGAGCGAGCGCCGGGCCCACCTGGGGGCCGGCGCCGTCATGGGTGACCGACAACCGCCAGTCACGGGTGATCAGTTCGACGAGGTCTTCGAGGAGCCGCATGGTGACGGTCGCCCCGGCGCAGGTGTGCGGCCCGTACCCGAACGGCAGATACGCCGCGTCCGGCACCGCCCCCGCCCAGCGCTCCGGCACGAACTCGTCCGGCTGCTCCCAGTACCCGGGATGCCGGTGCACCAGATAGGTGCAGACGGCGAGGAGGTCGTTCGGGGTGACCTCCGCCCCGCCGAGCGTCTGCGCATGGCTCGGGGTCCGTGCGAACAGCCACGCCACCGGCCAGAGCCGCAGCGCTTCCCGCACCGTCCAACTCGGCTCCGCCGCTTGGCGGTCGGGGTGCGTGCCGAGCAGGTGGACGGACCAGCCGAGCGCGAAGCCGACCGAGCCGACGGTGGCGAACAGGAACGAGAGGTACACCTCGGCGAGATCCTTCGGGTCCGCCCCGGGCTCGCTCTCGTCCACGACGACGTCGAGCAGGTCGCGTGGATCGCGGGTGGGATCCAACTGCCCCTGCCGGGCACGTATTTCGGTGTGCAGGAAGTTCAGCGCGCGGCGCCGGAAGAGCAGTCGGGACGGCGGCGAGTGACGGTGCCGGGCGCCCGCCAGGACCGCCCGGCGGACGATCTGCCCGACGGTGGCGTGCAGTTGGGGCGGCGCGTCCCGGTGCAGCAGGACGTCCCGCAGATGGCGCAGGACGAGCAGGTTGCCGGCGTCGGGCCAGACGGCGCTGGGGGCGAGGAGTTCGGCGACCAGGCCCGGCAACTCCGCCCGCCGGGCGTCCAGATGACGGCGTATCAGGACGCGGGCCGCGCGCCCGATCCGGATCTGCGCCGCCCGGGGCCCGAAGTCGCCGTGCCGGGTCTTGTAGAAGTCGGACGCCTCGGCGACCACGGCGTCCCGGTTGCCGAGCACCGCCCGGGCGGACTCCGGGTCGGCCACGCACATCGTGCCCATGGCCGAGCGCCACACGCCGTGCGTCCCGTCGAACTCCGCGCTCAGCAAGGACAGCGTGTCGCGGGCGCGGCCCCTGCGGGGAGTGCGGGCGGTCCCGCCGTACCCCTGACGCGTCCCGGACGACTCCATGACGGCCTCCTTCGAGATCGCGGAAGCGCGGCACCCGTGGTGCGGTACGTGGCACGCCCCGACCGATGGGGAACAGCCTGCGGACGGTTCGCCGACGTGTCGCGTGCTGTGCCGGTGAGCGGAACAGCGGGGTGCACTCACATGTGGTGCCGCCACGTGTGGTGCCGCCATATGTGGTGCCGCCATATGTGGGAAACCGTGGCCGACTCCCTGCCCGCCCCGATGAGTTTCGGCCGCGCCCGGAGTCTGATCCGGTGACTGCCGCAGTACGCCGTACGACGCTGCCCGACACGACACACCACGGAGGACCCATGACGACCTCACCCGGCACCGCGAACAGCGAGCTCCCCGGCAAGCCGCCCGTCGTAGACATCGCCACCTGGAACGCGGCGCGCGACGAACTGCTGCTCCGGGAGAAGGCGCACACCCGTGAGGGGGACGCGATCGCCGCGGCCCGGCGGCGGCTGCCGATGGTCGAGCTCGACGGGAAGGTCGAGGTCGTCGGGGCCGACGGACCGGTCCCGTTCCTCGACCTGTTCCAGGGGCGCGACGAACTCGTGGTCTACCAGCACATGTGGCACGACCACGCACCCCACCAGGGACAGTGCGAGGGCTGCACCACCACTGCCTGGCACATGAAGGACGCGGTCTACCTCAACGCCCGGGGTGTCTCGTACGCCGTCCTGACCACGGGCGTGTGGGACGAGGTGGCTCCGTACGTCGAGTTCATGGGCTACACCGAGCCCTGGTACTCGGTGCGGGGCCTGGACGCGCCGATCGGCGGCGGGATGGGGCACATCCTCGCCTTCCTGCGCGACGGCGACCGGGTGTTCCTCACCTACTCCACGACGGGCCGCGGCAACGAACCCGTCAACAGCTCGCTCGCCCTGCTCGACATGACGCCGTACGGCCGCGGCGAGGCCTGGCAGGACAACCCCGAGGGCTACCCGCCCGGCCGCGACGCCTGCTGGTACTGGCGCTCGGACGCCGACGGGAACGCCACCTGGGGCGGGACCAGCCGTCCGGTGCCGCAGTGGACCCGCCCCGGCGCGACCCCCGTGGAGACCCTGGGCCGCCACGGCGACTGCCACTGACGCGGAGCGGTCCGCTCTTGACGCCCTCCACCACCCCGCCTAGCCTCGACTGAACACGTCTAGACAGGTAGGTCGACGATGGCGGACTCCTCCCAGACAACCCAGTCCCGGCAGCTCCAGGTCGAGACGCACGGCCTCGACGTGATCGGCGACGCCGAGCGCAAAGGCACTCCGAGCACCTTGTTCTGGCCGTGGTTCGGAGCGAATGTCTCCATCCTCGGACTGAGCTACGGCGCCTTCGCGCTCGGCTTCGGGATCTCCTTCTGGCAGGCGCTCGTCGCCGGCGTGATCGGGATCGTCTTCTCCTTCCTGCTCTGCGGTTTCATCGCGGTCGCGGGCAAGCGCGGCTCCGCGCCGACGATGGTGCTGAGCCGCGCGGCCTACGGCGTGCGCGGCAACCGGCTGCCGTCGGTGATCTCGTGGGTCCTCACCGTCGGCTGGGAGACCGTCCTCACCGCCCTCGCGACCATGGCCACCGCGACCGTGTTCGGCAGGCTCAGCTGGGGCGGCGGCACCGAGACCAAGGTGGTCGCACTGATCATCGTCGGCGCGCTGACCGTCATCGGCGGAGTCATGGGCTTCGACCTGATCATGCGGCTCCAGACGGTCATCACCGTCGTCACCGGCGTGCTCACGATCGTCTACATCGCGCTCGTCGCCGACCACATCCACTGGAGCACGGTGAGCGCCGTACCGGCGGGCTCCGCCCAGGAGTTCATCGGCGCGCTGGTGTTCATGATGACCGGCTTCGGCCTCGGCTGGGTCAACGCAGCCGCCGACTACTCCCGTTATCTGCCCCGGAGTTCGTCCAGCAGAGGCGTGATCGGCTGGACGACGTTCGGCGCCTCCGTGGCCCCGCTGCTCCTGCTGGTCTTCGGCCTGCTGCTCGCCGGTTCCTCCAGCACGCTCAACAAGGCGGTCGCCGCCGACCCGATCGGCGCGCTGACGACGATCCTGCCCACCTGGTTCCTGGTCCCGTTCGCCGTGGTCGCGGTCCTCGGCCTGGTCGGCGGCGCGGTCCTCGACATCTACTCCTCCGGCCTGGCCCTGCTGTCGGCCGGACTCCGGGTCCCGCGCTACCTCGCCGCGCTCGTCGACGGCGTCCTGATGATCGCGGGCTCCGTGTACATCGTGTTCTTCGCGGACGACTTCCTCGGCCAGTTCATGGGCTTCCTCACCACCCTCGGCGTCCCCATCGCCGCCTGGTCCGGCATCATGCTCGCCGACCTCCTCCTCCGCCGCCGTGACTACGACGAGGGTGACCTCTTCCGCCCGAACGGCCGCTACGGCGACGTCCAGCCCACACCCCTCCTCCTCACCCTCGCGGCCACCGCGATCGGCTGGGGCCTGGTCACCAACACGGCCGCCAGCTGGCTGAGTTGGCAGGGCTATCTGCTGGACCCGCTCGGCCTCGGCGGCAAGTCCGGCGCCTGGGCCTACGCCAACCTCGGCGTCCTGATCGCCCTCGCCCTCGGCTTCCTCGGCACCCTCGCGCTGGGCCGCGCCCGCGTCCAGCGACAGGAAGCGGAGGCCCCGAGCCCGGAGGCGGTGCCCGCCGTATGACCACCACGACCGGCCACCTCGCCGTCATCGACATGCAGCGCGTCTTCGCCGAACCCGACAGCCCCTGGGCCACCCCTCGCTTCGCCGAGGCGGCGGCAGGCGTACGACGACTGCTGCCGGCCTTCGCCGAACACGTCACCTTCACCCGCTTCCTGGCCCCCGAGAAACCCCAGGGCGCCTGGCGCGCCTACTACGACCAGTGGCCCTTCGCCCTCCAGCCGCCGGACGCCACGCTCTGGCGGTTGACCGACGAATTCGCCGCCCAGGCAAGGCAGTTCGTGGACGCGCCCACCTTCGGCAAGTGGACCCCGGAACTCGCCGAACGCGTCGCCCCCACCGGCCGCCTCGTCCTCGCCGGCGTCAGCACCGACTGCTGCGTGCTGTCCACGGCCCTCGCAGCCGCCGACGCCGGAGTCGAGGTCCTGGTCGTCTCCGACGCCTGCGCGGGCGTGGACGACGACTCCCACGCGAAAGCCCTGCACGTCATGGACCTCTACCAACCCCTGATCCGGGTGGTCACCGTCGCCGAGGTGGTCGGGGAGCCGTCATGACCGCCGTCCGCCTCAAACACCAGCGCATCACCGACGTCCTCGCCAAGGAGATCCGCAGCGGCCACCGCCCCGCCGGTGAGCAGCTCCCCGGCGAACACGCCCTGGCCCAACGCTTCGGCGTCAGCCGTACGACCGTCCGCGCGGCCCTCGCCGAACTCTCCGAGGCCGGCCTGATCGCCACCCGCACCGGCAAGGGCTCCTACGTCCTCTTCGACGGCCGCCCCCTCGACGACCGCCTCGGCTGGGCCCACGCGCTGGCCACCCAAGGCATCGACACCCGAGTCCGCACCCTCGCGGTGGATGCCCGGCGGGATGAGCGACTCGCTCGTCAACTCACCCTGAACACAACCGAGTTCGTGTGCGTGGAGCGGATACGGGAACTGGCCGCGGACGCAGTCGTCGTGTCGTACGAACGCAGCTTTCTGCCGCCCGTGCCCGGGGTGCGGGACCTGCCTTCCCAGGGGCTCGGGCAGGAGTCGCTGACCGACGTGATGCTGCGGGCCGGGCTGCGCGCCGACCACGGGGAGCAGCGGGTGAGCGGGCGGCGGATCGACGGGCGGGAGGCGGAGCTGCTGCGCCGCGAACCGGGTGACTGGTTCCTCGACACGCGGCGCACCAGCCGGGCGGCCGACGGCTCCTTCGTCGAACATGTCGTGAGCCTCCTCGACCCCGACCACTTCCAACTGACCCTCGAATTCGGCTGACCCACACGTCGGCCACGGAAAGTACCCATGACCCTCCAGAGCCGCGCCACCGGAGCCCTCCACGGACTCGCCCTCGGCGACGCCCTCGGCATGCCCACCCAGATGCTGTCGCGCCCACAGATCACCACGCGCTACGGCCCGTTCCTCACCGGCTTCCGGCCGGCCGACCCCGACCACCCGCTCGCCGCCGGAATGCCCGCCGGAGCCGTCACCGACGACACCGAACAGGCCCTGCTGCTCGCCGAGTTGCTCCTCGACGGCAAGGGCCGCGTCGACCCGGCGGAACTCGCCCGGCGCCTGGTCGCCTGGGAGGACGACATGCGGGCCCGGGGCTCACTCGACCTCCTCGGACCGTCCACCAAGCGGGCGGTGGAATTCGTCCTCGCGGGTACTCCGGTCGACGAGGTGGGGCGCTACGGCACCACCAATGGCGCGGCGATGCGGATCGCGCCCGTGGGTATCGCCGTGTCGGTCGCGGACCCTGGCGAGTTGGTGGACCGAGTGGTGGAGGCCAGCACCCTGACCCACAACACCGGGGTCGCGCTCGCCGGTGCCGCGGCCGTGGCCGCCGCTGTGAGTGCGGGAGTTGACGGGGCGTCGGTTCCGGAGGCGGTCGTAGTGGCCGTGTCGGCGGCCCGGTTGGCGGCGGGGCGCGGGCACTGGGTGGCGGCCGCCGATGTCGCCGAGCGGATCGTCTGGGCGACGGGGCTGGTGCGGGGCCTCACGGAGGCCCAAGTCTGCGAGCGCGTCTACGCGTTGGTCGGGACGAGTCTCGCCACGCAGGAGTCCGTGCCCGCCGCCTTCGCCGTCCTCGCCGCCTGCCCCGACGACCCCTGGCGGGCCGCGCTGCTGGCCGCGTCCGTCGGCGGTGACTGCGACACCATCGCCGCGATCGCGGGAGCCGTCGGCGGCGCCTGCCACGGTGTGGACGCCTTCCCGGCCGACGTGCGGGAGACCCTCGTGCGCGTCAACCCGAAGCTCCAACTGGACGCCACAGCCGCCGCGTTGCTCACACTCCGGGCCCGGCCGTGAGCGCCAGGCTGTGGCACCTGGGCAACGTCGTCGTCGACCTGGTCCTCGACGTCCCCGCCCTCCCCGAGCGTGGTGGCGACGTCCTCGCCACCCGCACCGAGCACACCCCGGGCGGCGGTTTCAACGTCATGTCGGCCGCCGCCCGCCAGGGACTCGCGGTGACCTACGCCGGGGCGCACGGCACCGGCCCCTGCGGCGACCGGGCCCGCGCCGCACTGCACGCCGAGGGCATCGAGGTCCTGCTCGCACCGCGCCCGCAACCGGACACCGGTTTCGTGGTCTGCCTGGTCGACGCGGACGGCGAGCGCACCTTCGTCACCAGCCCCGGCGCCGAGGCCACCTTGACCAGCGCCGACCTGGCCGAACTCCGGCCGGGCGCGAGCGACTTGGTCTACGTCACCGGATACAGCCTGCTCTACGACAGCAACCGCACCGCCCTGCTCGACTTCCTGCCCCGACTGGACCCGGCGGTCACGCTGGTCGCCGACCCGGGGCCGCTGGTCCGCGAAATCCCCGCTGAGGCCGTGGAGTTGCTGCTCGCCCGTTCGGACTGGTGGAGCTGCAACGCCCGCGAGGCCGCGCTGCTCACGGGGATCGAGGATCCGGCCGGGGCCGCCCGCGCGCTCCAGTCCCGGCTGGGGCGCGGCTCGGTGCTCGTCCGTACCGGGCCCGAGGGGTGTCTCCTGCACCACGGCGGACGGCTTGTCTCCGTCCCCGGGTTCGCCGTCGACGCCGTCGATCTCAACGGCGCCGGCGACGCGCACACCGGGGTGTTCATGGCCGCCCTGGCTCGGGGTGTCGACCCGGTGGCCGCCGCTCACCGGGCCAACGCCGGCGCCGCCCTGGCCGTCACCGCGTCGGGACCGGCCACGGCGCCGGACGCGGCACGACTGGACGCGTTCCTGAACTAGTCCTGTGCCTGGGTCAGTTGCCGTCCCGGCGGGAGACCTCGACGTTCTCCAGGATGCCGATCGCGTCCGGCACCAGGACCGCCGCCGAGAAGTAGGTGCTCACCAGGTAGGAGATGATCGCCTGCTCGTTGATGCCCATGAACCGTACGTTGAGGCCCGGTTCGAGCTCGTCCGGGATGCCCGTCTGGTAGAGGCCGATCACGCCCTGGTCGTCCTCGCCGGTGCGCATGGCGATGATCGACGACGTACGGGACGCGCTGACCGGGATCTTGCCGCACGGCAGCAGCGGTACGCCGCGCCAGGCGGGCAGGTGGTGGCCGCCGACGTCGATGCCGCTGAAGTAGACACCCCGCTTGTTGCACTCGCGGCCGAACGCGGCGATGGCTCGCGGATGGGCGAACAGGTAGCGGGTGTCGCGCCGCATGCTGAGGAGTTCGTCGAGGTCGTCGGGGGTCGGCGGGCCGGAGTGGGTGGAGATCCGCTGGTCGTAGTCGGCGTTGTGCAGGAGGCCGAAGTCCCGGTTGTTGACCAGCTCGTTCTCCTGCCGCTCGCGCAAGGCCTCGATGGTGAGCCGGAGTTGCTGCTGGGTCTGGTTCATCGGCTGGTTGTAGAGGTCGGTGACGCGGCTGTGCACCTTCAACACGGTCTGGGCGACGCTGAGTTCGTACTCGCGCGGGGCGAGGTCGTAGTCGACGAACGTGCCCGGCAGGTCCGGCTCGCCGACATGTCCGGCGCTGAGCGCGATCGCCGCCTCGCCGAACGGGTTGACCGGGCCGTGCTCGTCCGAGCCGAGCGCCTCGACGTGCGCGCTCAGCTCCGGGTGCCGCTCGGCGACGGCCTGGTACGCCGAGTGCGGCAGCGCCAGCACGGTGGTCGCCGTCGCCGCGCGGGCCGTGAACTCCCAGGTGCCGTCGGGGTCGGCGAGCACCTGGCCGCCGAAGGTGTCGCCGTCGGCCAGCAGGCCGGCGACCGCCTCGTCGCCGTAGGGACCCTCGCCGAGCTGCTCCACCTTGCCGTGCGCGATCAGGTACACCTGGTCGGCGGGGCGGCCCGCCTCCACGATCAACTGGCCCGGTGCGAACTCCCGTTGCTCGAACCGCTCGGCCAGCGCGCCGAGCGCGTCGGTGTCCGTGAAGCCGCGCAGCAGCGGGAGTTCGCTCAACTCGGCCGGGACTACCCGCACTTGTGCGCCGGTCTGGACGAACGACACCCGTCCGTCGCCCCGCGTGTAGGACAGCCGTCGGTTGACGCGGTAGGTGCCGCCGGGCACGTTCACCCAGGGCAGCATGCGGGTCAGCCAGCGTGAACTGATGCCCTGCATCTGGGGTTCGGACTTGGTCGTGGTCGCCAGAGTGCGTGCCGCGGCGGTACCGAGGCTCTGCTGTTCCCGCTCCTCGGCGCCCGCCTCGGGCGCGGTACCGGTGTCGACCGACATGGTGCCTTCTCTCCTGTCGCACGGATGACGGGACGGCTGTGTCCGTTGACGGGACGACCGCGTCCGTCACATTCCGTGCGTAGAGCTACCCGTTGCCGGTCACGACGAGTGATGACTTCGGACGGCGGTCGAGGCACATGCCAATCGCACGTGCTCCCGCACCACCCTCGGATCACTCGCCCTCACCCGTTCGGCGGTATCCGATCCGAGGTGCCTCACAGAGTCTTGCCGGGGTTGAGGATGCCCCTGGGGTCGAACGCCTCCTTCAGCCGGCGCTGCAACGCGTGGGCGGTGGGCCCGAGTTCGTCCGCCACCCACTGCCGCTTGAGCACGCCCACCCCGTGTTCACCGGTCAGCGTCCCGCCGAGCCGCAGCGCCAGCGCGAAGATCTCGCCTGCCGCCTCCCAGGCCGCGTCCGGCAGCCGGTCCAGTGCCGGATCGACCACGATGATCGGATGGAGGTTGCCGTCCGCGGCGTGCGCGAGCGTGTAGACCGGCACGTCGTGCCGGGCCGAGATGGCGCGGATCTCGCGGACCGCCTCGGCGAGCCGCGACCGGGGCACGGCGATGTCCTCGATCAGCGGCCGCCCCAGCCGCTCCAGCGCGGGCAGGGCGAGGCGCCGGGCCGCCAGCAGGGCCTCCGCCTCGACCGGGTCCGCCGTGGTCTCCACCGACGTGGCGAGCGGCGCCAGCACCCGTGCGACCTGCTCCGCCTCGATCGCCGCCCCCGCCCCGTCGCACTGCACCAGCAGCAGCGCCGACCCGCGCTCGCCGAGCGCCGGATCGACGGCCCGCAGCACCGGCCCGTCGAGCAGTTCCGCGAGCGCCGGTACGACCCCGGCCCGCCCGATCGCGTACGACGCCTCGGCCGCCGCCTCGAACGAGTCGAAGTACGCGGCCAGCGTCGCGGTCGCCACCGGCACCGGACGCAGCCGCAGCGTCGCCGAGGTGATGACGGCGAGGGTGCCCTCGGAGCCGGTCAGCAGCGCGGTGAGGTCGTAACCGGTGACCCCTTTGACGGTACGGCGGCCGGTCGTGACCACCGTCCCGTCGGCGAGCACGGCCTCCAGACCGAGCACGCTGTCCCGCGTCACCCCGTACTTCGCGCACCGCAGCCCGCCCGCGTTGGTCGCGATGTTCCCGCCGATCGTCGAGATCGCCGCACTCGCCGGATCGGGCGCGTACCGCAGGCCGTGCTCACCCGCCGCCCGGTCCAACTCGGCCGTGATCACGCCCGGTTCGACCACCGCGAGCTGGTCGTCGGCCGACAGTTCGAGGATGCGGTTCATCCCGGACAGGTCCAGCACGAGCACCCCCTCACCGGCCGACGCCCCGCCCGACAGACCGGTGCCCGCGCCGCGCGGCACCACCGGCACGCGCAGCGCGTTCGCGTGCCGGAGCGTGACGGTCACGTCCTCGGCGCGCCGCGCGTGCACCACGGCGAGCGGGACACCGTCCGGGCGGGTGCCCGAACGGTCCGTGGTGTACCCGCCCAACGTGCGCGGATCCGTGGCCAGTTGGTCGGGCGGCAGATCCCGGGCGAGCAGACCGAGGAGCCGGGCGGCGGCGGTGGGGGTGGTGGGGGGAGCTGTGGTCACCGGTTCCGTACCTTCACTGTGCGTGCCTTCACGGATTCAACGCCTTCGTTCCGATCGCGAGCAGGGAGATGTCCTCCTGTGGTGCGTGTACGGGGGCGCACTGGATGTCCCGGAAGTGCCGCTCCAGCGGATTGCCCCGCGCGAGCCCGGGATTGCCGAGCAGCCGTACAGCCAGCTCCACCGCCCGCACACCGTGCCGGTCCGCCAACACCCGTGCCCCCAGCGCCTGTTCGGGGGTGTACGAGGAGTCGCCAGCGTCTACCCGGGCGGCCCCGCCGAACACCAGCTGCTCGGCACCGGACAGCAACACCTCGATCTCCCCGGCGGTCCTGCGGAAGCGTTCGGTACGGGCCACCGGATGACCGAGGTTGGCGGGCACGCGCGCGTGGGCGAACGTGTGGAAGAAGGACTGGGCCGCCCGGGCCACCCCCAAGTAGAGGGCTGCGAGGGGGAGATGGAGGGAGGCGCCCGCCCGGTTGTCCTGTTCGGCGGACGCGCCGTACGGGCCGATGCCGATGACGTGCTCGTACGGGATCTCCACGTCCCGGAACGTCACGTCGTGGCTGCCGCTGGCCCGCAGCCCCAACTGGTCCCAGCGGCCGGTGACTTCGATGCCGGGTGAGTCGCCGGGAACCAGGAAGGTGCCGACACGCGGTTCCGGTTCGTCGGTGGTGGCCCACACCAGGAACCAGTCCAGGCCCTCCGCGCCGGTCACGAAGCGTTTGGTGCCGCTCAGCGACCAGCCGTCCGGGGTTCGCCGGGCGAGCGTCGAGGGGAGTCCGCCGCGTGCGGGGGAGCCCAACTCGGGTTCCACGCGTGCGTGGTTGATGAGCACCGGCCGCTCGAAGGACTCCTTGACCACACGCGCGTACAGCTCTTCCGGCCAGTGCGGCTGTACGGCCTGCCGGGCGTGCGTGTTGAGGGTCATCGCCGCGATCAGGGCCACCGACGGGTCGCCCTGCCCGATCCGGTGGAGGATGCGCGCGCTCTCCTCGACCCGGGCGCCCCGGCCGCCGTAGGACTGGCCGATGGTCGCGGTGAGGAGGCCCGCCTCGTGGGCGATGCGGAGGGAGTCGGCGGGGAAGGCGCCCGACTGGTCGTAGCCGGCGGCCAGTTCGGCGATGCGCGCGGTCACAGGGCCTTCTTCAGGTCGGAGTTGAGCGCGGTGGTCCAGAAGGACTTCACGTCCAAGTGCTTCTTGAGCGCGCCGAGTTCGGTGAAGGCGTCGGCGACCTTCTGCTGGGAGGCGATGGTGTCGGCGCCGACCGTCCTTGCCTGGGTGGGGCGTTGCTTCTGCGCGGCCACCAGGTCCGACTTGGCCTGCGCCACGGACTGGTGGGTGGCGTCGGCGGTGACCTTCGCGAAGCCGTCCTCGTGGCCGTCGCGGACGTAGGCGTACGCCTTGGAGATCCGGGCGATCAGGTCGGCGGCGGCGGCCCGTTGGGCGGGGCTCTTGAGGACGCTGTCGCGGGCGGACCAGAGGAAGTTGCCGGAGAGGATGTCCGCGCCGGAGCCGACCGTGGTCGCGCCCTGCTGGTGGGCGGTGATGACCGACGTGCCGTAGGAGGCGAAGGCGTCGATGGAGCCGCCGTTCAGAGCCGCGAGGCCGTCGTTGGGGAGCAGCGGCTTGGCGTCGATGTCGGACCACTTGAGCCCGGCCCGCTTCAGCAGCTCGTAGAGGAAGTAGTGGGCGGTGGTGTTCTGGACGTAGCCGACCTTCTTGCCCTTCAGGCCGGCGATGTCGGTCACCTTGGAGCCCTTGGGGACGATGACCTCCTGGTTCAGGGTGGTGCCGCGCTGGACGGCGACGACCTTGAAGTTGGGGTTGCCGTCGGCCGCCGAGAAGAGGGGCGGGATCTCGCTGGAGGAGGCGAGGTCGAGGGCTCCGGCGCGGATCGCCTGGAGCTGTTGGTCGCCGCCCTGGAACAGGCTCCACTTCACCTTGTACGGGGTGTCGTCGAGGTGGGCGTACTTGAGGACGGCCTCGCCGACCTTCCAGCCGGTGTCGCCAACTCGGAGGGTGACGGAGGAGACGTCGGACGAGGACTCGGCCTTCGCGCTGCCTCCGCAGGCGGCG
The DNA here is from genome assembly GCF_033335955.1 of Streptomyces sp. N50. Lineage (GTDB taxonomy): Bacteria > Actinomycetota > Actinomycetes > Streptomycetales > Streptomycetaceae > Streptomyces. The sequence goes on along the minus strand of NZ_CP137549.1, from coordinate 283,731 downwards.
GCGAAGGGGAGCAGCAGGGCGAGGGCGGCGGCGGACGCGCGCAGGGAACGGCGGAACAACACGGAGTCTCCATAGGGGAGTTCGCAATCAGGGAAGGGGACGGGTCAGGCGGCTTGTGAGGTCGTCGCCCGGTGGGCGAGCTCCTGGCGGACCAGCGGCAGGACGTGACGGGCGTAGTCGATCGCGTCGTTGAGCGGGTCGTAGCCGCGGATCGAGAGCAGGTCGCAGCCGATGTCGACGTAGTCGAGGAGCGCCTGCGCGACCGTCTCGGGCGTACCTACAAGGGCAGTTGACGCTCCCGCGGCATTCGTGGCGACGGCGGGCGCCGTCCACAGGCAGCGGTCCTGCACCTCGCCGCGCTCGGCGATGTCGAGGAGGCGCTGCGAGCCGACGTTCGCGGGGCGGCCGGTGGTGCGGTAGTGGCGGAGCAACTCGGTGTTCTTCGCCTGGTCCTTGAGGACGCCGAGGGTGCGGTGGGCCTTCTCCCACGCGAGTTCCTCGGTGGGTGCGATGATCGGGCGGAACGACACCCAGATACGGGGATGCGGGCGCCCGGCGGCATCCGCGACCGCGTTGACGGCCGCGATCTGCTCGGCCGTCTCCTTGAGCGGCTCGCCCCACAGCCCGAAGATGTCGCCCTGCTGCCCGCCCACCCGGTACGCGTCCTGCGAGGAGCCGCCGACCGAGATCGGGACGAGGCCGTTCACCGGCTTCACGTCGGAGTAGTAGCCCTCGAACGTGAAGTGCTTGCCCTCGTGCGAGACCGGCCCTTCGGCCTGCCACACCTTCCGCAGGATCTGGATGTACTCGTCCGAACGCTCGTACCGCTCGGCCTTGTTGAGGTAGTCGCCCTCCCGGCGCTGCTCCTCGTCGCTGCCGCCGGAGATGATGTGCAGCGTCAGCCGGCCGTTGCTGATCTGGTCGAGGGTGGCCAGCGCGCGGGCCGCGTGCGTCGGGAAGATGACGCCGGGCCGGTGCGCGAGGATCGGGCGGACGCGCTCGGTGTGGGTGGCGACGAACTGGGCGACCTGGAAGGCGTCGGGGGACGCCGAGTGGTAGGCGACCAGGGTGTGGTCGAAGCCGCCGTCGTCCAACGCGCGGGCGTACTTGCGCAGATGGTCGACGTCGAAGCCGGTACGGCTGGCGGCGGCGGGACCCGAGGCCCCTGAGTCGGTGTGGACGGCGCTGATGAACTCGACAGGCATGAGCGAACTCCTAGGAAGGAAAGGTCACTTGAGCAGTGAGGTGTCGGCGGACTTGGCCACGTCGACGTTCGGGTCGAGGACCCCGATGCTGTTCATGAGGTCGGCGACCTGCTGGACGGTCGTGTCGACGTCCGAGGTGACCGGCAGCACCTGGCTGTAGGCGGCCGAGGCGAGGGTCTTGGCGACCGTGGCGTCGGCGCCGTTGCGCTGCTCGATGGCCTTCGCGTACGCGTCCTGGTGGGTGCTGGTCCACTTCAGCGCCGTGCTCAGACGCTGGAGGAAGTCCGAAAGGGCCTTCTTCTTCGCCGAGTTGGCGAGTGCCTTCTCGGAGGCGTTGATGAAGCCGTAGCCGCTGACCCGGCCGTCCGCGCCGTCGACGAGGAGCTTGCCGCCCTGCTCCAGGCCGACGGCCTGGTAGACGCCGAAGGTCGCCCAGATCTTGACCTTCCCGGAGGCGAAGGCGGCCTGCGCGTCGGTCGGCAGCAGGTACTGCACCTTGACGTCCTTGTAGCTGAGCCCGTTCTGCTTCAGCACGTTGGCCAGCAGATACTCCGAGATGCTGCCCTTCGCGGAGGACACCACGACCTTCTGGCCCTTGAGGTCCTTCACGCTGTCGATGCCGGAGTCCTTGCGGACGACGATCCCGACATGCGTGCCGTCGTTCTTGAGGGCGGCGACGTTCTTGATCTTGACACCGCCGCTGAGCGCCTGGAGCGCGGGCAGGTCGGCGGAGTACCCGGTGTCGGCGGCGTCCGCCTGCACGGCCTGGTAGAGCGGGGCCGCACCCTGGAACTCGGCCCATTTCACCTTGTACTTGGCGCCCTTGAGCGCGTCCGACGCGGCGATGATCGTCTGGAGCGTCTTGGCCTGGTCGCCGATGGTGAGGGTGACCTGCCCGCCGGCGGAGGTGTCCGCCGAGGAGTCGGCACCGCAGGCGCTCAGCGCCAGCAGGGCGGTCATGCTCAGGGTGGCGGCGGCGATTCTGCGGATCACGAGAGGGTTCCTTCCAAAGTGCGGGTCACGCCGAGCCAGTTCAGGAGGCGGGCGCGCAGGGTCACGAACTCGGGGGCGGTCAGATCACGGGGGCGGGGCAGGTCGACGGTCACCTCGTGGGCGATACGGCCCTCGTCCATCACCAGGACCCGGTCGGCGAGCAGCAGCGCCTCCTCCACGTCATGGGTGACCAGGAGGATCGCGCACCCGTGCAGCCGCCACAGCTCGGCGACCAGCGCCTGCACCTTGCCCCGGGTCAGCGCGTCCAGCGCGCCGAACGGCTCGTCCAGCAACAGGAGTTCGGGCTCACGGACGAGAGCGCGGGCGAGCGAGACGCGCTGGGCCTGACCGCCGGACAGCGTCTTGGGCCAGACGGTCGCGCGCTCCGCGATGCCGACCTCGTCGAGCGCCTTGAGCGCGAGCGCCCGGTCCGGACGCCCCGGCAGCCCGAGCACGACATTGCGCCACACCTTCAACCACGGGAGCAGCCGCGGTGATTGGAAGGCCGCGCTTCGCCGCGCGGGCACGGTCACCTCGCCGCCGATCTCGTCGTCCAGCCCGGCGAGGATCCGCAGCAGCGTCGACTTGCCGCAGCCGCTGTGTCCGAGCAGAGCCACGAACTCGCCCTCACGGATGTCCAGATCGAGGTCGTGCAGCACGGTGTTGCCGTCGAAGGCCCGCGAAAGCCCCCGAATCTCAACGGAGTTGGCCATCTCTACGCCTCACCCTCGAAGTTGGCCCGCCAGGTCAGCAGCCGGCGCGACAGGATCCGTACCGCGAAGTCGCAGGCGAGTCCGAGCAGCGCGTACACGACGAGGCACAGCACGATGACGTCCGTGCGGAAGTACTGCTGGGCGTTGCTCATCAGATAGCCGAGCCCCGCGTCCGCGTTGACCTGCTCGGCGAAGACCAGCGCCAGCCACGCGGTGGACAGCGCGTACCGCAGGCCCACGAGTGCCCCGGGCAGCGCGCTCGGCAGGATCACGTACTTGATCAGCCCGAACCGCCCGAGCCCCATCATCCGTGCGGCCTCGACGAGTTGGGCGTCGGTTGAGCGGATGCCGCCGTAGATGTTGAAGTACAGCGGATACGTCACCCCGAGTGCGACGAGCGCGATCTTCGGGGTCTCCTCGATGCCGAACCAGACGATGAAGAGCGGGATCAGACCCACCCAGGGGATCGCCCGGAACATGCCCATCGAGGAGTCGATGACGTCCTCACCGAGCCGGAACAGCCCGGCCAGCAGCGACAGGACCAGCGCGACGGTCGCGCCGATCAGGAAGCCGATGGCGGCACGGCGGCCCGACGCGGCGATGGCGTGCGGGAGTTCGCCGTTCTTCGTGAGGTCGACCGCCTGGCGGATCACGTCGACGGGGGAGGCCAGCACGGACTCGGGGAGCACTCCGGTGGCGGAGGTCAGGAACCAGAGCAGGACCAGGCCGACCGGTCCGGCGGCGCGGCGCACCGAACGGGGCACGGTGAAGCGGCGCGAGGTCTTCGCCGTGCCGCGGATGGTGACGCGCGCGGCCGGCTGAGGCGTGTCCGCGCGCGCCGGCTGGGCGGGAAGCACCGCCGCGTTCAGGGGTTTCGTCGTCATGGCCGGTCTCCCGTCGCCGCCGGGCGCCCGGGATCGGCGGACCAGGCGGACCAGGAACCCGGAAACAGCGTCGCCTCGAACCCGGCGATCTCCAGCGCCGCGATCTGATGGGCGGCGGTGACCCCGGACCCGCAGTACACGCCGATGCGCGTCGCTGTGTCGGCCCCGCGCTCCTCGAACCGCTTGCGCAGCAGCTCCGGTGCCAGGAAGGTCCCGTCCGCCGCCAGGTTCTCCCCCGTCGGCGCGGACACGGCCCCCGGGATGTGCCCGGCACGCGGGTCCACCGGCTCGACCTCACCCCGGTAACGCTCACCGGCGCGGGCGTCCAACAGCAGTCCGGACACGGCGAGTTCGGCGGCCCCGTCGGCATCGGTGGTCGGCAGCGCACCCGCGCGGAGTACGACATCACCCGGCGTCGGATCGGCGGGAATCCCGGACTCCAGCGGCAGCCCCGCCGTCCGCCAGGCGCCCAACGCCCCGTCCAGCAGGGTCACTTCGGTGACACCCGCGTACCGCAGCAGCCACCAGGCGCGGGCGGCGGCCGTGTTGCCCAGGTCGTCGTAGACGACGACGGACCGGCCGCTCCCGATGCCCCAACGGCGGGCGGATTCCTGGAGTTCGGTGAAGTCGGGGAGCGGGTGGCGTCCGCCCTCGGGGCTCGCCGGGGCGGCCAACTCCGTGTCCAGGTCGACGTAGACCGCGCCGGGGATGTGGCCGTCCGCGTAGTGGTCGCGGCCGTGGGGATCGCCGAGGGCCCAGCGGACGTCGAGGAGGACTGGCGGCTGCTCGGAGCCGAGGAGTTCGGTCAGCTCGGCGACCGTGGTCGTCACGCGGCCGGTCATGTCAACTCCTCAGCGATCAGGGGCAGTTCGCGGACTTCGGAAGTCCCTGAGGCCTCTGGGGCCAGCCGGAGCCGTTCGAGGAACAGGACGACCGTGGCGGCGGCGGTGCGGTGCAGGGCGTCGTTGAGGGCGTCGTGCCGGCCGCCGTGGAAGACCACGGTCTGGACGCCCGGGTGACCGTCGTAGACGCTCAGCGCCCGGTCGAGCGGGCTGATCGGGTCGTCCTTGCCGTGCAGGGCCAGGACGGGGACGCGCACCAGGTCCAGGCGGGGTGCGGGTAGGTCGGGGGTGTCGTCGATGGCACCGCGCCGGAAGTCGGGGTCGTTGGTGAGGCGTCCCTGATGGGTCGGGCAGGCGGTGCGGGCGGCGGCCTCCTCCTCCCAACTGCCCGCCGTCCAAGCACCGGTGGGCAGCCCGGCCAGGATCAGCGCGTCGACGCCCGCGGTCTGCTCGGCGGCGAGCTGAAGGGCGTGGATCGCGCCGGTGTCGGAGCCGATCAGCACCTTCGGGCCGGGCAGCGACTCGTCGGCGAGCAGCTTGGCGGCCTGCTCCAGGACGGCGGGGTCGGCGGTCGGGTCGCCGAGGGCGCGGACGCGGTAGGCGTCGAAGCCGAGCCGGCGGCCGAACCGCTCGTAGACACCGCCGTGTTCGCCCCGCCCGGCCAGCACGATCAACGTGCCGCGCGCGGCGAGGCCTTCGGGTTCGTCCCAGGACGAGACGGAGGAAGAGGGCATGGGGTGACAGCTCCCAACGAGGGGAAAGGGGAGGGGAATCGAGGAGAGGGGGAGGAAACGAGCAGCCCGGAGCCGCCGTCACGTGTCAGTGCGCAGGGCGGACGTGATCAGCTGTAACTCGGGAAGGGTGCCGCGGAGAGGCGGTGGGTCAACGACAGCGCGCGCTGCACGCCACGCCGAAGTCGATGACTCGGCGCTGCGTCAGAAGGGCAGCGAAAGCGGTCGTGTGCAGCATGCGCCCATCATGACCGGCCGCGACCGATCGCGTCCAACGATGATTCCGCATCGAAATCGATCAGTTATCGCGATCGATACGGATCGATACGTGAAACGGCTACCGTCACCGGCATGCCCCAACCTGTCCTCGACATCGTGGCCCTGCGCAGCCTGACCGCGATCGCCGACTGCGGCGGCTTCCACCGCGCGGCCCGGGCCCTCGCCCTGAGCCAGTCCGCGGTCAGCCAGCATGTGCGCAGGCTGGAGAAGACGCTGGGCCGCCCGATCGTGGAGCGCGAGGGGCGGGGCACCCGGTTCACGCCCGAGGGGCGGCTCCTCCTGGAACAGGCCCGACGCATCCTCGCCGTGCACGACGAGGCCGTACGCACGCTGCTCGACGTGGACGGCGACACCGTCACGATCGGCTCCACCGAACACGCGGCCGACCAGTTCCTGCCACGGCTGACCGCGGCCGTCCAGGAGGTGCGGCCCGGCTGCCGGGTCCGCTTCCGCATCGACCGCTCGGCCCGGCTCGTCGAGGCCGTGGAACGCGGCAGCGTCGATGTCGCGGTGTACGTCACCGAGGCCGCCGCGACCGAGGGCACACCGGTCGGCGGCCTCCCGCTCACCTGGCACGCGACGCCCGGCTGGCAGCCACCGGCCGCGCCCGCGCCCGTCCCGCTGGTCGCGATCGAGGACCCGTGCGCGATCCGTCGCCGGGCGATCTCGACGCTCGCCGCGCACGGTGTACCGGCGGCGGTGGTCGGTGACGCCGGCTATCTCGCCGGGGTCCTCGACATCGCCCGCACGGGGCAGGGTGTCGCGCTGCTCGCGGCGGTCGGGTCGGCTCCGGACGGGCTGACTCCCTATGACGGGCTGCCCTCCGTCACTCCGATCCCGATGAGCGCGCTGGCCCGGCCGGGGGCGGATCCGGCGACGGTCGAGGCGGCGTTCGCGGCCGTACGGGATCTGTTGCGTTGACCGGGGGAAGGGGAGTGGGCCGGTCGGAGATCGGCCTGAACTGCCCCCTGTGGTGGGGTAGTCCGGTCCGTTTTGGAGGAAAGATCCCTCGGGGAGATTCAGTGGGTCAGTGAGTTGGGTGAGTCGGCAAGGGGGCGCGATCGTCGTGAGGGTCGTCCTGCTCGGTACCGCGGCCGGTGGCGGTTTCCCGCAGTGGAACTGCGCCTGCGCGCTGTGCGCCGCCGCCCGTGACGGAAAACTGCCCTCGCGTACGCGGGAGTGCGTGGCCGTCACCGGCAACGCGCGCGACTGGTGGCTGCTCAACGCCTCACCCGACATCCGCGCCCAGCTCACCGCGACCCCGGCGCTCTGGCCGGGCCCCGGCGCGCGCGACACCCCGGTGCGCGGCGTCCTCCTCACCGACGCCGAGCCCCACCATGTGACGGGCCTGGCCGAACTCCGCGGGGCGGCGGCCCTCAAGGTGTACGCCCCGAGGCCTGTCCTCGCGGCGCTCACCCCGGCCCGGACCGTCCTCGACCGGTACGCGCCCTGGGAGTGGTCCGACAGCCTCGCGGAGGGTGGTTTCGTACTGGCCGGAGGCTTGGTGGTGACAGCCCACCCGATGGGCACCAAGCCCCCGACGTACCTGCCGCCCCGCCCGGCGGACGACCGCTGGGTGACGGCGTACCGCATCGAGGACCTGGCGACCGGCGGGGCGCTCGTCTACGCACCCGGTGTCGCGGCCTGGTCGGACACGCTCGACGAGATGTTGACGACGGCGGACTGCGCGGTGCTGGACGGCACGTTCTTCACGGCCGAGGAGGCGGGCACGGCGGCCCGTGCTGGTACAGGTCGGCCGGGCCTGGGACACCTGCCCGTCTCGGGCCCCGGCGGAAGCCTCGCCGCCCTCGCCCGCCACCCCGGAGTCCGCCGGGTTTACACCCACCTGAACAACACGAACCCGTTGCTGGACGAGAGTTCGGCGGCTCGGGCGCAGGTGAGCGGAGCGGGGGTCCAAGTGCTCATGGACGGTGCGGAGTTCGTGGTGTGAGGAAGTGCGGAGGGGCGGGGCGGGTGCAGAGAGTGGGGGGCGGTGTCAGCCCTCCGTGCCGTCCAACATCCGGGCCAGGACGCTCCGTTGGAGCGGGAGCACCTCCGCGTGGAGGTCACGCCCCTTGCGGGTGAGCGCGACCCACACCCCGCGTCGGTCCTCGATGCACACGGAGCGTTCCACGAGGCCGTCCTTCTCCAGCCGTCCGATGAGACGGGAGAGGGCGCTCTGGCTGAGATGGACCCGTCCGACCAGGTTCTGCACCCGGCACTGGTCGCCCTCCTGAGGCGCCTCGGCCGCGAGCATGTCGAGCACCTCGAAGTCGCTCGCGCCCAGGCCGTGCGGGTGCAGCACGCGGTCGATCTCGCACATCGTGCGCGCGTGCACGGACAGGATGTCCCGCCACTGGTCCTCTAGCTGCCGGGCACCGGCCGACTTCACTGCCATACCCGCACGGTACACCGATCCGGCCAGTTATTGAGTGCGCAACTAGTGCACGCGCAAGTAGCTGGGGTGTCGTGGCGCGGGTATGAGCCGTCCGTCGGCGTGCGTCAGGCGGCCGGATTCTGGGTGAGCCCGACGAAGTTGCCGTCCGCGTCCTTCACGAACGCGATGAGCTTGCCGCCGCCGACGTCCTGGACGTCCTGGACCAGCTCGGCGCCCGCCTCCACCATGGCCGCGAGCCGTGTCCGGATGTCGTCCACGGTCCAGTACGGCACCGGTCCGGTCATGCCCCTGGAGTGCCCGTTCGGGTCGAGACCGACGTCCTGCCCGGCGGCCTTGTACCCGACGTAGTACGGCTCGTCCGCGTACGGCTCGACCCCCAGCAGGGCGCCGAACAGGGCCTTCGCGGCGTCGAGGTCCTTGACGGGGTAGATGATCGTGTTCAGTCCGTCGGTCATGACGAGCTCCTCCGTGAGCGTGGTCCGACGGATTTCGCCGGTGAATTCAGGCTAGGGCGGGGGAGGCGCGGAGGCTTCTCCAATCCTGACCGGCTGGCACGGGGTGGGGTGGGCGCGGCCGCTGATCAAGAAAACGGTAAGAACCACCCGCCCCACGCCCCCCACCTACAACCTTCCACCCCGGCACCCCGTCCAACTCGCGCCCGGTGCACATCACTTGCCGGGCTTTCTGCCGCCCAGCTGGGGGATCACATGAGTTCTGTCTCCGTCGGACGTGTGCTGCGTCGCGGGGTCTGTGCCGGAGCCGTGGGTGCGCTGGCCGTCGCCGGTCTCGGGAGCGGGGCGGCCGTCGCCGACGACGTACCGCAGACCGACGCGCTGGCGATCCAGTCGCCGTACGACGTGGAGGCGACCGTCGCTCCCGACGGTGGTGCCGCGCAGTACCGACCGCTGGCGCTGGGGCTGACACACAGCAATGACGCCTTCGCCCTGACCGACGGACGGCTCACCGTCGACGCCTCCGGACTCGCCGGGATCGCCGAGGTGGCCTGGCCCGACAACTGCACGCCGGACGACAGCGGCACCGTCGCCGTGTGCGACACCGGGGACGTGCCGATCCGCTACAGCGCGCAGGTGGGGTTGAGGGTCCGGGCCGTCGCCGGTGCCTCCGTCGGAGCGCAGGGCACGATCACGTACTCGGCCGAGGCCACCGGCGGCCCCGACGGCACGCTTGTCGCCCGGCGCGGCAACGACACCACCGTCACGGTGGGCTCCGGCGTCGACCTCGGGATCAGCGCCCCGCAGGACGCCAACGGCGTCGAGCCCGGCACCAGCCTCACCGTGCCGTACGCGATCACCAACACCGGCAGCGAGACCGCCCACGGCTTCAGCCTGAGCATGTGGGCGACCTACGGCCTCGACGTCACCACCCGCTACCCGCAGTGCGCCTACACCGGGCCGGATGCCGACGGCAGTGGCACGACGGCGGTGACCTGCTCCTTCGACACCGATGTCGCCCCCGGCGCCACCGTGGAGCTGCCGGAGCCGTTGCGGCTCGCCGTCACCGACCACGCGCTGTACGAGCGGTTCGACTACGACGTCGAACCCCTCGGCGACACCACCGACCTCGACAGCTCGGACAACGGCCGCTCCTGGCACATCGACGCCGACAACACCGCCGACTTCGCCGTCTACGGCACCTCGGCGAGCGGCGCGGCCGGTGACACCGTCACCTCCGGCTTCCGCTTCGTCAACCACGGTCCCGCCTGGGCCGGCGACGTCAGCGCCGGCGACCCGATCACCACGATCGACTTCTACGCGCCGGAGGGCACTGTCGCCACCTCCATGCCCGAGACCTGCCATGGGGCCCACACGCCCGGCGACGACTCGACCATCGCCCACTACGCCTGCACCCTGCCGACCTGGGCCAAGCCCGACCTGGACGTCAGTTTCCCGTTCCAGCTCCGCATCGACCGGGTCGTCCCCGACGCGACGGGCCATGTCACGACCCGCGCCTACGACGGCACGCCCCTCGCCTTCGACGCGAACACCGGGAACAACACGGCCGAGGTGATCGTCAACCCGTCCGCCTGACAGTGACGTCGAGGGGGCGAGCCTGCGGTTCGCCCCCTCGACTCCCGCCGCGCAGCGCGCTGTTGCGCCAACTCCCGGTGACGGACGGCCTGTTCACGTCGACTCCCGCTTCACCAGCTCCGTCGGCAGTATCACCGCCGCCGTGTCCTCGCCCCCGATCTGCGCCAGCAGCACCCGCACCATCTCCGCGCTGATCCGGTCGAACGGCTGCCGCATCGTGGTGAGTTCGGGGCTGGACGCGAGCGCGGCGGGGGAGTCGTCGAAACCGCCGACCGCCACGTCCTCCGGTACCCGTCGCCCGGCCCGCTCCAGCGTCGTCAGCACGCCCCGTGCCATCAGGTCCGAGGCGACGAACACTGCGTCCAGGTCCGGGACTTGGGCCAGCAGTCGCTCGGCGCCGCGCTCGCCGCTGAGCCGGCTGTAGTCACCGGAGACGACGAGGCTGTCGTCCACCTCGATGCCCGACTCCGCGAGCACCTCCTTGTAACCGGCGAGGCGCTCGACACCGCCCGGCGTGTCCAGCGGGCCGGTGACCGTGCCGATCCGGCGGCGGCCGAGGGAGAGCAGGTGCCGGGTCATGTCACGGGCGCCGTCCCGGTCGTCGGCGGCGACATAGCTGATCTTGGAGCCGAGCCCGATCGGCTTGCCGCACGCGACCAGCGGTACGCCCGCCTCGCTCAGCTCCTCCGCCACCGGGTTCCCGGAGTGGCTGGAGACCAGCAGCACCCCGTCGACGTGCCCGGAGGTGATGTACCGCGTGATGCGCCGCCGCTCGTCCTCGGTGCCGGCCAGCATCAGCAGCAGCGGGATGTCGTGCGCGGCCAGCGCCTGGGTGCAGCCGCGCAGCAGGATGTTGAAGTTCGGGTCCTCGAAGAACTTCTCCTGCGGTTCCGTCAGCAGGAAACCGACCGAGTCCGAACGCCCCGTGATCAGCGAACGGGCGTGCCGGTTCACCACGTAACCCGTCTTGCGGATGGCCGCGTTGACGGCCTCCTGCGCGGCTGGGCTCACATAGTGCCCGCCATTGAGGACCCGCGACACCGTGCCCCGCGAGACACCGGCCTCGCGCGCCACGTCATGGATCGTCGGTGGTCTGCGCCGACCCCCCGTATTGCTCATGGTCAGACTCTACGGCTCCCGGACCCGCAGCCAGAAGCGCCGTGCTGGGAGCGTTCACAGCAGAGAAACATCAGGGACACTTGTCAGCGGTCGCAGGCGTGCGGTTATGTTGGGGCGGCGCCCTCGGGCGTGCTGTGTGCACGTTCCCAAATGATCGACTACGGGAGAGATCCATGCCGGAGACCACCCCTAAGGGCCTCACCAGGCTCGCCTTCGGTGGGGACTACAACCCCGAGCAGTGGCCGGAGAGCGTCTGGCCGGAGGACGTCCGGCTGATGCGGGAGGCCGGCGTCACCATGGTGAGCGTCGGGATCTTCTCCTGGGCACTGCTGGAACCCGAGCAGGGTGTGTACGACTTCGGCTGGCTGGACCGGATCATCGGCCTGCTGCACGAGAACGGCATCCGCGTCGACCTCGGCACGCCCACCGTCTCCCCGCCCGCCTGGTTCTACCGCGCCCACCCCGAGGCCCTGCCCGTCACCGCCGACGGCACCCGCTACGAATTCGGCTCACGCGGCGCGATCTGCCACAGCAACGCCGACTACCGCGCAGCCGCCGCGAACATCACCACCCGACTCGCCGAGCACTACGGCGACCACCCGGCCCTCGCGCTGTGGCACGTCTTCAACGAGTACGGCGTCCCCGTCTCCGCCTGCTACTGCGATTCCTGCGCCGCCCACTTCCGCCGCTGGCTGACCACGACGTACAAGTCCGTCGACGGCGTCAACGAGGCCTGGGGGACGGCCTTCTGGGGCCAGCGTTACGGCGACCTCGGCCAGATCAACCCGCCGCGGCTCACCCCGACCGCCGTCAACCCGGCTCAGGCGCTGGACTACACGCGGTTCGCCGACGCCACCATGCGCGAGAACTTCATCGCGGAACGGGACATCCTGCACCGCCTCTCGCCCGGCATCCCGGTGACGACCAACTTCATGGCCGCCCTCAGCCAGTGCGAGTCCGTCGACTACTGGGCCTGGGGCCGCGAGGTCGACCTCGTCACCAACGACCACTACCTGATCACCGACGGCCGCCGCACCCACGTCAACCTCGCGATGGCCGCCGACCTCACCCGCTCCGTCGCGGGCGGCGCCCCCTGGCTGCTCCTCGAACACTCCACCTCGGGCGTCAACTGGCAGCCCCGCAACCCCGCCAAGGCCCCCGGCCAGATGGCCCGCAACGCCCTCTCCCACGTGGCGCGGGGTTCGGACGGCGCGATGTTCTTCCAGTGGCGACAGTCCCGGCGCGGCGCCGAGAAGTTCCACTCCGCGATGGTCCCGCACGGCGGCACGGCAACCCGCGTCTGGCGCGAGGTCGTCGAACTCGGCGCATCCGTCGAGGAGTTGAGCGAGATACGCGGCACGCGCACGCAGGCCGACGTGGCCGTCGTATGGGACTGGCACTCGTGGTGGGCGCAGAAACTGGCGTGGCGTCCCAGCGAGGACCACGACGCGCGCGAGCGTGCCGACGCGTTCTACGAGGCCCTCTACGACCGCCACCTCACGGTCGACTTCGCGCACCCGGAAGCCGACTTGTCGGCCTATCCCCTTGTCGTCGTACCGGCCCTGTATCTGATGACGGAGGCGTCCGGGCGCAACCTGAAGCGGTACGTCGAACAGGGCGGCACCCTCGTCGTCTCCTACTTCTCCGGCATCGTCGACGAGCACGACGCCGTCCACGAGGGCGCCTATCCGGGCGCGCTGCGGGACGTACTCGGCCTGACGGTCGAGGAGTTCTCGCCGCTCCTGGCCGACCAGCGGGTGCGCATCACCGGACCCGACGGCTCCGAACTCACCGGCGACGTCTGGAGCGAGTTCGTCGTCCCGGACGGCGCCGAGACCGTGTGGACGTACGCCGAGGGCCTCACCGCCGACCACCCGGCCGTCACCCGGAACCGCCTCGGCGAGGGCACCGCCTGGTACGTGTCGACCCGCCTCGACGCCCACGGCCTGGACGCCCTGCTCGGCTGGGCGGCCGAGGACGCCCGGATCGCGCCGCGCGCCGAGCTGCCGTACGACGTCGAAGTCGTGCGCAGGGAGGGCGAGTTCGGCAGCTTCCTCTTCGCGATCAACCACAGTGCCTCGGACGTCAAGGTGCCGCTCGGCACCGACGGCACCGAGCTGCTGACCGGCGAACGCGCCGCGGGCGGCCTCGCGGTCCCCGCCGGGGCCGTCCGGGTCGTACGACTCGACGGCTGAGCCGACTCCCCTCCGCCCGCGCGAGCCGTGAGCCGCGGGTGGAGGGGGACCTGTCCTCTGCCAGGCGTGCGGTTCTGTTCGGCTACGGCGGTGTGGTTCGGCCATCACCGGTCCCCGGAGCTGGTACCTGATCCCTCCGGTGCGATCGCGCCCCGCCCGTCGCCCCACGCCCCAGGGCCGACCGGCCCTCTCGAACAGGACCGTTCGGTCCCGGACAAGGGGCACCGAGTCCGGGACGCGGCGGACCGTGCTGCGGGAGAGTGGGAGAACGCGGCAAGCGGCGCGCAGAACGGAGGGTCACGCCATGCTGAGGACTCCGACGGGTCAGCGACGGTTGGACATCCTGGAGTGGCTGAGAGATCCGGCCACCCACTTCCCGGGCCATCGGTACGTCCCCGAGGCCGGTGTCACCTCCGAGGCCGTGGCGGCCAAGCTGGGCGTGCCCCGCCAGGTCGCCGACACGCACCTCGAACTCCTCGCGGGTATGGGCCTGTTGCGCGTGCGGCGGATCCGGCTGCGGACCTACTACCGGCGCGACGAGGTCCGTATCGCCGAGGTGGCCCGGATGTTCGAGAAGGGCTGGTAGGCCTACTTCCGGATGGACTCCGGTGGGCGAGGGCTCACACCGTGTCCTGTTCGGAGCGCGTCGGCGGTTCCTCCGGCTCGGCGGACACCGGGGCGTCCGGCGCTTCCGGTTCCGTGCGGAACGCCGCGCCCGGGTCCCCGAACCGCTCGCACAGCAGCCTGCCCACCAGCGCGCCGCCGTAGAGCACGAAGCCCACGCCGACCAGCCAGGACTCCACGACCAGGACTGTGCCGACCGGGCCGTAGCTGACCGCGTTGGTGACCAGGAGCGGGGTGAACACCAGGTACGAGAACCAGCGCAGGCCGACCAGACCCGCCATCGTCGCGAGGGCGCCCGGGAGCAGATACCGCCACGGGACCCGGCGGTCGAGCAGAAAGTGCGGGCCCCACCAGAAGAACAGCAGGCCGGCCGCCATGCTGAGCAGGATGCGGGGCGTGCCCTCCAGGACGTTGCGGGTCTGCACCTGCGCGTACAGGTAGCCCATCAGCATGACCAGCCAGATGAGTTGACGCCAGATGCGGTTCCAGGGGGCGCCGGTCGGGAGCCACACATGCTCGTAACCGCTCTGCACACTCGACGCGAAGGACAGCCCGAAGAGTGCGAGCAGCGCCACGCTCCACGCACTCGTGGCGCCGATGACCTTGCGGGGCGGGGTGAAGACGTCGGTGAGCGCGCGGGCGGAGCGGCCGGACAGGTCCATGCCGTCGACCAGCCACAGCGCGAACCCGCCGTGCCCGAGCGGATCGGCCGCGGCCACCACGATCAACAGGGGTGCGAGGGTGACCAGGGCGAGCGTCGCGAACCCCATCGCCCGGTGCAGCAGCTCCAACTCCCGCCCGCGCCGGTTGAGTTCGGCGAGCCCCAGCCCCTGCCACACCGCGCGCACCCGTCTCATCGCGGACGCCCCGCGCGCCGGGTGGCCGACCGTGACATGAGAGCCCCCTTCTCGCCGACCGGCAGCGGGATCCGGGTCACCAGCAATACGCTCGGCAAACGTGGCCGGGCGACGTGACGACCGGGAAGAACAGCAAGCGTACGCGCGCCTGCCCGAACCGTGGAGGCTTTCATGGACCACCCTGATGACCGACCCGATGGCCGACCAGATGACCGCCCGGAGGCCCTGCTCGCCCGCCGCTACGTCGCGATCGGCGGCCGCGGTCCCGAGGACGTGGTCGCCGACGCGCGCGGCCGGGTGCTGACCGGTGTCGAGGACGGCCGCATCCTCCGCCTCGACGGACTGGCCGACCCCGAGGCGGTCCGGGTGGAGACCCTCGCCGACACCGGCGGCAGGCCGCTCGGCCTCGAACTCCTCCCGGACGACGGCCTGTTGGTGTGCGACGCGGAACGCGGACTGCTGCGGATCGACCTCGGGAACGGCGCGGTGCGCGTCCTCGCCGACTCGGTGGCGGGGGAGCGGCTGCGGTTCTGCAGCAACGTGGTCGCGCTGTCCGACGGCAGCGTGTACTTCACCGTCTCCAGCAGCCGCTACCCGCTTCACCAATGGCTCGGCGACATCGTCGAACACACCGGCACAGGACGGCTGTTGCGTCTCGCGCCCGGCAGCGACACCCCCGAAGTCGTCCTGGACGGACTCCAGTTCGCCAACGGCCTTGCTGTCAGCGCCGATTCGTCCTTCCTGGTGATCGCGGAGACCGGCGCGTACCGCCTCACCCGCTACTGGCTCACCGGACAGCGGGCGGGCCGTGGCGAACCCTTCGTCGAGGATCTCCCCGGCATGCCCGACAACATCGGGCGCGCGGGCCCCGACGGACCGCTCTGGGTGGCCCTCGCCGGACCCCGCGTGCCCCCGCTCGACCTCCTCCACCGCGCCCCGGACTCCGTACGACACACCGCCGCCCGGATCGCCGTACGTGCGCCCTACCGCCCCACGGGCACGATCGGGGCTCTCGCGGTCGACGACGAGGGACAGGTCATCCACCACCTCGTCGCGCGCGGCTCCTCCTTCCGTATGGTCACCAGCGTCTGTGAGGCCGCCGGTCACCTCGTGCTGGGCAGCCTGCGGGAACGCGGTGTCGCCCTGTGCGAGCCGCCCGCCCCGAAGTGACCCGGGCGCGCCCCCGGCGTTACCCTGATGCCCGGCCGCGATCAGCTCTCGCGGCGCGGCGGTGGGGCCCGCCGTACCCGAACCGCGGCAGAGGTGCCGCCAACGGTCCCTACTTGTAGAGGCGTGTGCCCCCAGGGCCCCCGACGAGTAGGAGACGTACGGCCATGACAGCTCCCGAAGCCGAGAGTCTGCGTGCCCGGACCGAGGCCCCGCGCCCGTCCGTCTGGCGCGGGCAGGGACCCGTCGTCGCGGTGGTCGCGCTCGGCGGCGCGATCGGGGCCGTGGCGCGGTACGCGGCCTCGCTGTGGTGGCCCGCGGAGAGCGGCGGGTTTCCCTGGACGACGTTCGGGATCAACGTCGTCGGGTGCGCCGTGATAGGCGTGTTCATGGTGGTCGTCACCGATGTGTGGGCCGCGCACCGGCTGGTGCGGCCGTTCTTCGGCACCGGGGTGCTCGGCGGCTTCACCACCTTCTCGACGTACGCCGTCGACATCCAGAAACTGGTCGACGCGGGCCATCCCCGCACCGCGCTGGCCTATCTCGCCGCGACCCTGCTCGCGGCCCTCGCGGCGGTGTGGCTCGGGGTGACGGCGGCCCGCCGCGTCCTGAAGTGGAGGCAGCGATGACCAGGCTGACCGGCAGCGCCCTGCGCGTGACCGTCTTCATCGGCGAGAACGACACCTGGCACCACAAGCCCCTCTACTCGGAGATCGTCCACCGCGCGCACGCGGCCGGTCTTGCCGGTGCCAGCGTCTTCCGGGGCATCGAGGGCTTCGGCGCGTCCTCCCTGATCCACACCTCACGGCTGCTGTCGCTGAGCGAGGACCTGCCGGTGGCGATCGTGATCGTGGACACCGAGGAGCGTGTACGGGCCTTCCTGCCGGAGCTCGACGAACTCGTCGGCGAGGGGCTCGTGATCCTCGACGACTGCGAGGTCATCCGGTACGTGGGCCGCGCGGACGAGCCCGGCGAGTCGGATCGGAAGGGTAAGAAGTAGTTGTGAACTGGGTGTTGGTGGTCGCGGGGGCCATGGTCGGTGCTCCGCTCCGGTACCTCACCGACCGTGCGGTGCAGACCCGGCACGACACGGTGTTCCCCTGGGGCACCTTCGCGGTGAACGTCACCGGCTGTCTGATTCTCGGTGTGCTGACCGGTGCGGTGTCGGCCGGCGCCGCGGGTCCGCATCTCCAACTCCTCGTCGGGACAGGGCTTTGCGGGGCCCTGACGACGTACTCGACCTTCTCGTACGAGACACTGCGGCTGACCGAGACGGGGGCGGGGCTCTACGCTGCCGCCAACGTCGTCGGCAGCGTGACGGCGGGCCTCGGTGCGGCATTTGTCGGGGTGTCGATCGCGGAGGCCCTGTGGACGTAAGGGTCCGGGCGGTTCCCGTGCCCGGGCAGGACCGTTCCCGGCGCTATTGTCTACAGCACTGTCGACCAACTCCCAAGAACTGGATCTCATGAGCGTCATCAGCGTCGGTCAGGCCGCCGTCCTCGGAGTCGTCGAGGGGGTGACCGAGTTCCTTCCGGTCTCCTCGACCGGCCATCTGAAGATCGTCGAGGGGCTGATGAAGATCCCCGTGGACGACGATTCCGTCGTCGCGTTCTCGGCCGTCATCCAGGTCGGCGCCATCGCCGCCGTGCTCCTGTACTTCTTCAAGGACATCGTGCGGATCGTGACCGCGTGGGGCCGTGGCCTGCGCAACCGCGAGGAGCGCTACCACCACGACTACAAGTTCGCCTGGTGGGTGATCTACGCGACGATCCCGATCGTGATCGTGGGCCTCGCCGCGAAGCCGCTCATCGACGGTCCGCTCGGCTCGCTGTGGGTGGTCGCCGCCTCGCTGATCGTCGGCAGTGGTGTCATGTGGTGTGCCGACCAGATGGGCCGGCACAAGCGCGGTGAGGACGACACCACCTTCAAGGACGCGATGCTGGTGGGCAGTTCGCAGATCCTGGCACTGCTCTTCCCCGGCTTCTCGCGCTCCGGCGCCACCATGTCCACGGGTCTCATCCTCGACCTGGACCGCGTCGCCGCGACCCGGCTCTCCTTCTTCCTCGGCATCCCGGCCCTGACCGGCGCCGGCATCTACGAGCTGAAGGACGCCCTGGGCGCGGGCGTGGGTGCCGCCCCGCTGGCCGTCGGCACGATCGTGTCCTTCGTGGTGGCCTACGCGTCCATCGCCTGGCTGCTGAAGTTCGTCGCGAAGCACTCCTTCAACGCGTTCGTGATCTACCGGATCATCATCGGTCTGCTGCTGTTCGGGCTGCTCGGCACGGGTGTGCTCAACAGCTGACGGCCGCTGACATCGGGCGGACGATCATCACAGCGGGCGTGAAGCCGGATTTTCAGGCTTCACGCCCGCTGAATTTTTCTTTTCCGATCGCTTGACAGCGCTGTCCCGTCACCCGCAGGATCACGTCCGTGAACCTGTCAGACAGCCAGACAGGTGGAGTCGGGCCGCGGCGCGTCAGCGCCATGGAAGCGGTGCTTGTCCACCTCCGCGGCGCCATCGAGCGCGGCGACTACGCCATCGGCGACAAGCTCCCCTCCGAGGCGGAGCTGTGCCGCACCCTGGAGATCAGCCGTCCGGTTCTGCGGGAGGCCCTGCGCGCCCTGCAGACCATGGGCCTGACCGTCTCCAAGACCGGCAAGGGCACCTTCGTGGTGGCCAACGCCGTGGAGGACCCCACCTTCGGCGACTACGCGGCCAGCGACCTGCTGGAAGTGCGCCGCCACGTCGAGATCCCGGTCGCCGGGTACGCGGCGCTGCGCCGCACCCCGGAGAACCTGGACCACCTGGCCCACCTCCTGGACCGCATGGAACAGGAGACCGACACCACCGCGTGGGTCGCGATGGACACGCTCTTCCACCTCGCCGTGGCGGAGGCCGCCCAGAACCCGGTGTTCCGCCGGGTCATCGAGGAGATCCGCGACGCGCTGGCCCGCCAGTCCGCGTTCCTCAACGAACTCGGCGGCCGGCGCGAGCAGTCCAACCGCGAGCACCGGGCGATCGTCGAGGCGCTGATCGACGGCAGCGAGCCGGACGCCGTCGAGGCCATGTCCCACCACCTCGACCGGGTCGAGACGACCCTCACCGACATCGTGCGCCCCGCGCGCACGGACACCCCCACGGAAGGCGGACCCGAGGCGTGAGCGACCAGTCCCTGCACGGCAGCGAGCAGTCCCTGCGCGATGGCGTGCAGAAACGATCCGGCCATGTCGACGCCGGAGACGCCGGCTACAGCAAGTCCCTGAAGTCCCGGCACGTCAACATGATCGCCATCGGCGGCGCGATCGGCACCGGCCTCTTCCTCGGCGCGGGCGGCCGCCTCGCCGACGCCGGCCCCTCCCTGTTCATCGCGTACGCGGTCTGCGGCCTCTTCGCCTTCCTCGTCGTCCGCGCGCTGGGCGAACTCGTCCTCTACCGGCCCTCGTCCGGCGCCTTCGTCTCGTACGCCCGGGAGTTCCTCGGCGAGAAGGGCGCGTACGTAGCGGGCTGGATGTACTTCCTGAACTGGGCCACCACCGGCATCGCCGACATCACCGCCGTGGCCGTCTACACCCACTACTGGAGCATGTTCTCCGACATCCCCCAGTGGGTGATCGCCCTGATCGCGCTCGCCGTGGTCCTCACCGTGAACCTGATCTCGGTGAGGATGTTCGGCGAGATGGAGTTCTGGTTCGCGATCATCAAGGTCAGCGCGCTCGTCGTCTTCATGCTGATCGGCATCTTCCTGCTGGTCACCCAGCACCAGGTCGACGGCCACACCCCCGGCCCGTCCCTGATCACCGACAACGGCGGCATCTTCCCCAACGGCCTGCTGCCCATGCTCCTGATCATCCAGGGCGTCGTCTTCGCCTACGCCTCCGTCGAACTGGTCGGCGTGGCCGCCGGCGAGACCGAGAACCCCGAGAAGATCATGCCGAAGGCGATCAACTCGATCATGTGGCGCGTCGGCCTCTTCTACGTCGGCTCGGTCGTCCTGCTGTCGATGCTGCTGCCGTGGAACAAGTACAGCGCGGGCCAGAGCCCCTTCGTGACCGTGCTGTCGAACATCGGTATCCCGGCCGCCGGCGGTGTCATGAACCTCGTCGTCCTCACCGCGGCCATGTCCTCGCTCAACTCCGGCCTGTACTCCACCGGCCGCATCCTCCGCTCCATGGCGATGTCGGGCTCCGCCCCGAAGTTCACCTCGGTGATGAGCCGCAGCCAGGTCCCCTACGGCGGCATCCTGCTCACCAGCGGCATCTGCGTCCTCGGCGTGGGCCTCAACTTCGTGGTCCCGGCGGACGCGTTCGAGATCGTCCTCAACTTCGCGGCGATCGGCATCCTCTCGACCTGGGGCATGATCATGCTCTGTCACTTCCTCTTCTGGCGGAAGACGGAGAAGGGCGAACTGACCCGCCCCAGCTACCGGTTGCCGGGCTCTCCCTGGACCGAACTCGTGACGCTGGCCTTCCTCGCCTCCGTCCTGGTCCTCATGTACGCCGACGGCGGCGCCGGACGCACCACCGTGCTGTGCCTGCCGCTGATCGCCGCCGCGCTCGTCGCCGGATGGTTCGCCGTCCGCCGCCGCGTGGCCAGCACGTCCTCCACCGCACCCGACGCGTGAGACCCACGTCGTCCCGACTCTGACAGGCAGTGATGTACAGCAGTTCCCTCGCGGACCCACCCCTCATCCGTGAACCCCTCCACGCACCCGTCGCCCACCTGATCCGCGGCGGAATGATCGAGGGCATCCACTACGGCTCCGTCGTCGTCCTCGATGCGGATGGCCAGGTCCAGCTTCAGATCGGCGACATCGAGGCGGCGTTCTATCCGCGCTCGGCGATCAAGCCCGTGCAGGCCGTTGCCATGGTGCGGGCGGGGTTGCCGCTCGACGGTGAGCTGCTCTCGCTCGCCGCGGCGAGTCACTCCGGCGAGGAACGTCACCTCACCGGGGCGCGGCGGATCCTCGAACTCGCCGGGCTCACGGAGTCCGATCTGCGCAACGTTCCTGATCTCCCGTTCGATCCGGCTGTGCGGGATGTCTGGGTGCGGGAGGGGCGGGCGCCGTCGCGGCTCGCCCAGAACTGTTCCGGGAAGCATGCGGCGATGCTGTACGTGTCGAAGCTCAATGGCTGGTCGCTCGATGACTATCTCGATCCCGCGCATCCGTTGCAGCAGGCGATCGCCGAGATCGTCGAGGATCTCACCGGGCAGCGGATCGCTCGGGTGACCGTCGATGGGTGTGGGGCTCCCTTGTTCTCCATCTCCCTGCATGGGCTTGCCCGTGCTGTTGCTCGGATTACTACTGCTGCGCCGGGGACGCCTGAGGCGCGTGTTGCTGATGCGATGCGTGACCATGCGGAGATGGCGTCCGGGGCCGGGCGGGATGTGGCTGCGGTGATGCGGGCCGTTCCTGGGTTGTTGGCCAAGGACGGGTTCGAGGGGGTGCAGGTTGCTGCGCTGCCTGATGGGCGGGCTGTTGCCGTGAAGGTCTCGGACGGGGCTGATCGGGCGCGGGTGCCGGTGGCTGCCGCCGGGCTTGTTCGGGCCGGGGTTGATCCTGGGCTGCTTGGTGAGTTTGCGGGGGAGGCGTTGTTGGGCGGGGGCGAGCCGGTGGGTTGTGTTCGGCCTGTGCGGGCTTTGGACCCGGTGTTGCCGTTTTCTGCGTGTGCCTAGATCGGTTCGTGGGGATCTGCGGGTCCGTTGTGGCTGGTCGCGCAGTTCCCCGCGCCCCTAAAGACAAAAGAGCAGCTGAACGATGTTGGAAAGAGGACCCCATGTCTGCCATGACCCGTCGCGAACATGATCTGCTCGGGGATCGGGATGTACCCGGTGATGCCTATTGGGGTGTTCACACTCTGCGGGCCACGGAGAACTTCCCTATCACCGGGACGTCGATCTCCGTCTATCCGCACTTGATCAATGCGCTCGCTGCCGTCAAGGAGGCCGCTGCCCTCGCCAATGAGGAGTTGGGGCTGCTCTCGCCGGAGAAGGCGGGAGCGATTGTCGCCGCCTGCCGGGAGATCCGGGACGGGAAGCTGCACGACCAGTTCGTGGTGGACGTGGTGCAGGGTGGGGCCGGTACCTCTACCAACATGAACGCCAACGAAGTTGTCGCTAACCGGGCGTTGGAGTTGTTGGGGCATGGCAAGGGGGAGTATCAGTTCCTGCACCCGAACGAGGACGTCAACCTTGGGCAGTCCACCAATGACGTGTATCCGACCGCGGTCAAGGTAGCGACCGTCTTTGCCGTGCATGGACTGCTCACGTCGATGGCTGTACTGCAGGACGCCTTTGCCCGTAAGGCTGTTGAGTTTCGTGACGTGCTCAAGATGGGCCGTACGCAGTTGCAGGACGCGGTGCCGATGACGCTCGGTCAAGAGTTCTCGGCGTATGCGGTCATGATTGACGAGGACCGTCAACGTCTTGACGAGGCTGTGCAGTTGATCCATGAGATCAACCTGGGGGCCACGGCCATCGGGACCGGGCTCAACGCACCTGCCGGCTATGCGGAGTCGGCTCGGCGGCATCTTTCGGAGATCACGGGGCTGCCGCTGGTGACGGCGGCCAATCTGGTCGAAGCCACGCAGGACTGCGGGGCGTTCGTGCAGATGTCGGGGGTGCTCAAGCGCGTCGCGGTCAAGCTCTCCAAGAACTGCAACGATCTGCGGCTGCTGTCCTCGGGGCCGCGTGCGGGGCTCGGGGAGATCAACCTGCCGCCGGTGCAGGCCGGTTCGAGCATCATGCCGGGCAAGGTCAACCCGGTGATCCCCGAGGTCGTCAACCAGGTCGCCTTCGAGGTGATCGGCAACGACGTCACCATCACGATGGCCGCCGAGGCCGGACAGCTCCAGCTCAACGCGTTCGAGCCGATCATCCTGCATTCGCTGTCGGAGTCCATCACGCATCTGAGTGCCGCCTGCGTCACGCTCGCCGAGCGGTGCGTGGACGGCATCACCGCCAACACGGAGGCACTGCGCGCGAGCGTGGAGAACTCCATCGGTCTCGTGACCGCTCTGAACCCGCACATCGGGTACACGGCCGCCACCGACATCGCCAAGGAGGCCCTCGCCACCGGCCGAGGTGTGGCCGAACTCGTCCTGGAGAAGGGGCTGTTGCCCGCCGAGACGCTCGCCGCTCTGCTGCGGCCCGAGGTCCTGGCCGGCAGTGGGCCCGTGGCCGTCTGATCTCCGCCGTCCGATATGCCCACGCGCACCAGGACCCGCCCGGAGGCACAATGGTGATCATGTCCCCATCGATGACCTTCCAGCCGGTCCTGGAGCGCATCGCCGGTGAGGTCGAGCGGATGCCCAGCCGCGGCGTGGCCGCCGACTACATCCCGGCGCTCGCGGCCTGCGACCCGCGCCGCTTCGGCATGGCCGTCGCGGAACTGGACGGCACGGTGTACGGCGTGGGGGACTGGCGGCAGCCGTTCTCCACGCAGTCCATCACCAAGGTCTTCACCCTCGCCCTCGACCTGGCCCGCGAGGGCGACGAACTCTGGGAGCACGTGGGCCGCGAGCCCTCCGGCAACCCCTTCAACTCCCTTGTCCAGCTGGAGTACGAGAGCGGCATCCCGCGCAACCCGTTCATCAACGCGGGCGCGCTCGTCGTCACCGACCGGCTCCAGACCCGTACCGGAGACGCGGCCGGGGAACTGCTCGCCTTCCTGCGTGCGGAGAGCGGGAACCCCTCCCTCGGTTTCGACAAGGACGTCGCCGCCTCCGAGTCCGCGAACGGCGACCGCAACGCGGCCCTCGCCCACTTCATGAAGTCCTACGGGAACATCGACAACGAGGTGCCCGTCCTCCTGGACCAGTACTTCCGGCAGTGCTCGATCGAGGCGTCCTGCGCCGATCTCGCGCTCGCCGCCGGGTTCCTGGCCCGGCACGGCAGCCGCGCCGACGGCTCCCGGCTGCTCACGCTCACGCAGGCCAAGCAGGTCAACGCGGTGATGCTGACATGCGGGACGTACGACGCGGCGGGCGAGTTCGCGTACCGGGTTGGGTTGCCCGGCAAGAGCGGGGTGGGCGGCGGGATCATCGCGATCGTCCCGGGCCGGTGCACGCTGGCCGTGTGGAGCCCGGGACTTGACGAGCGGGGGAACTCGGTGGCCGGGGTCGCCGCCCTCGACCGCTTCACGACCCTGACGGGTGTGTCCGTGTTCTGAGCGTCGTCAGCCCAGGAACTCGGTGAGCAGGGGCAGCAGCACCTTCCGGCGCATGAGCTCCATGTGCGTGGTGCCGGGCAACACGGCGAGCTGTGCGTCGGGGATCAGCCGGTGCATCTCGGCGAGGTGCTCGATGTGGAAGAAGTCCGTGTCGCCGATGACAAGGAGTGTGGGCGCGCTGAGCGTGCGCAGGTCGTCGGCGGTCCAGTGCAGAGGGGCGTTCGCCGCCGCCGAGCACTTGGCGAAGAAGTCCTGGAAGTGCTCGGGGTGCGGTGCGACGGCCGCGTAGGCGTCGGCCATCTCCTGGAAGTCGGCCTGGCTGGGCAGCCGGGGCGAGCTGAAGTCGGGGGTGCGGACCTCGTCGTGGAAGCCGTCCTGGGAGTACGCGACGGCGGCCGGCACGAGCCGTCCGACCCGCTCCGGGTACCGGACCGCGATCTCAAGCGCGACCAGTCCGCCGAGGCTGAATCCGATGAAGTCGGCCTGCCGGACGCCGAGTTCGTCGAGCAGCGCCACCACGTCGGAGGCCAGGTCCGGGATGGTCATTGGCCGGTCGGTGTCGGGGGTGTGGCCGTGGCCCTGGAGTTCGGGGGCGATCACGTAGCGCTCGGCCGACAGCGCGGGCAGCAGCGTCCCGAAGGCCAGGCCAACGGTCTGGACACCGCCGTGCAGCAGCACCAGCGGGCGCCGGTCCTCGATTTCGGTGCCGTGGATCTCGTAGTACATCTCCTGGCCGTTCACCTTGGCGTGGGCGGAGCTGTTCGGCACGGTCATCACGTCCGTTCTGTGGAAGTCGGTCATGAGGGGAGACCGGTCGCGGACAGAGAAATCATCGGTACCGAGGGCGGATCACACGGAGGTCACGCGCAGTCCGCCGCACGGAGAGCGGCAGGTCGCTTTCCCGCCATCCGGCGTTGACACGCTTGGCGAGTGTTGGCCATGGCTTTTCCCGTCGATCTCCGCCGCTGCCAGGTACTCGGTCTGGCCGGTACCGCCGTCCTCGCCCTGGGCGGCGAGACGGCCGGGGCGCTGCCGGCCGCGGACCTCTTCTCCCCGGCCTCGGCGCAGGCGGCGCTCGGGCTGGTCGGGGTCTACTTCGGTGTCGTCCTGCTGATAGCGGCCTGGCTGCTGCTCGGGAAGTTGATCCGCAGCGCGGAACCGCCGACTCCGCGCTCCCTGTTCCTGGTCCTCGCCGTGTGGGCGTCCCCGCTGCTGCTCGCGCCGCCGCTGTTCAGCCGGGACGTCTACAGCTATCTCGCGCAGGGCGCCATGGTCGACGCCCACATGGACGTCTACGCGCACGGCCCGGCCACGCTCGGCGGGCCCCTCGCCGACGAGGTCGCCCCGCTGTGGCAGCACACGGGCGCGCCGTACGGCCCGGTGTTCCTCGCGGTGGCGTCGTGGCTGTCCGGACTGACCCGCGGTGAACTGCCCGCCGGGCTCTTCGGGATGCGGCTCGTCGCGCTCCTCGGGGTGGGCCTGATGGCCGCCGCGCTGCCCCGGCTCGCCCGGCACAGCGGCGCCGACCCGGCCGCCGCGCTCTGGCTGGGCGCGCTCAACCCACTCGTCCTGCTGCACCTGGTCGCAGGCGCCCACAACGACGCGATCATGCTCGGGCTGCTCGGCGTCGGCCTGGTCGCCGCGCTCGGCCGCTGGCCGGTCCTGGGCGCCGTACTCGTCACGCTCGCCGCCCTGGTCAAGGCACCGGCCGCGCTCGGCCTCGCCGCTGTCGTGCTCCTCCAGATCCGCGCCGGCCACCGCCCGGCCAAGGCCGTCACGACGACCGTCGTCGCGTCCGCGGCCACCACAGTCGCCGCCACGGCCTTCGCGGGCACGGGCTACGGCTGGATCGGCGCCCTCGACACACCCGTCTCGGCGCACAACTGGGCCCTCACCAGCCTCCTCGGCCGCGCCACCGGCGCCCTGCTGGAACACCTCGGCAGCGACCTCGCGCCCTTCGCCGTCCCGGCCTGGCACGCCCTCGGACTTGCGGTCACCGGCGCGGCCATCCTCGCCATATGGTTCCGCCTGCGCCCCAGCCCGGTCTACGCCCTCGGCCTGAGCCTCGCGGTCGTCGCCGCCTTCGGCCCGGCGATCCGCCCCTGGTACGCCCTGTGGGGCCTGTTCCTCATCGCAGCCGCCGCGCCGAGCACGTCCGTACGGCACCGGGTGGCCGCCGTGACCGGCGTCCTCGCCCTCGCCGTCCTGCCGAGCGGCGGCCCCGCCGACATCGGACAACTCGTGCTGGCCGTCTCCGGCGGCGTCCTCGCGATCGTCGTCCTCTGGCAGGCCCGCCAGGCGGCGGAGGCCCCGGCCCTGGGACGTACGGCATGAGAACACCCACCACCGACCGCGGCCGCGTCCTCCTGGTGCTGGCCCTCGCCGCCGTCGTCACCGTCTTCACCGCGACCGTCCCGCTGCTGCGCGACTGGTTCGACCTGCGCGTCTACTACGGCACCGTCCACACCTGGCTCCACCACGGCGGCCGGATCTACGACTACCACGTGCCCGGGACGGCCTACGGCTTCACCTACCCGCCGTTCGCCGCCGTCAGCATGGCCCCGATGGGCTACCTCGGCCTCGGCACCGCGATCGTCGCCGCACTCGTCCTCAACCTCACGGCGCTCGGCATCGTGCTGCGCATCCTGGCCGGGCCCGGGTGGCGGCGCTACGGCTGGTTCGGGTGGGCGCTGGCGGCCTGCGGGCTGGCGCTGTTCGAGCCCTTGCGCGACACCTTCAGCTTCGGGCAGGTGAACCTGCTGCTGCTGGCCCTCGTCCTCGGCGACGGCTGGCTCCTGTCCACCGGCCGGGGCCGCTGGGCGGGCGTCGGCATCGGCCTCGCGGCGGCGATCAAGCTCACGCCGGCGCTGTTCATCGCCCTGTTGCTGCTGGCCAGACGCTGGAAAGCCGCCGCGGTGGCGACGGCTGTGGCGCTCGCGGCGACGGGGCTCGCGTTCCTCGTGGTCCCGGACGCGTCGAAGTTCTACTGGACCGACGCGTTGTGGGACACGACGAGAGTGGGCCGCCTCGATTACGTCTCCAACCAGTCCCTGCAAGGCGTCCTGGCCCGGCTCGGAGAGACTGGCCGCCCGCTGTGGGCGACGGTCGTCGTCCTCGTACTGGCCGTGTGGGCGGTGCGGGCGCGCCATGCGATCGTCGTGGGGGACTGGACGGCAGCGTTCGCGCTGACCGGGCTGACCGCGTGTCTGATCAGCCCGATCACCTGGGTGCACCACCTCGTGTGGCTGCTGCCGGCCTTCGCCGTCCTGGTCCGCGCCGGGCACCCACGGATCGCGGGCGCCCTCTACGCGCTGATGTGCACGAGTGTCGTGTGGCTGTGGTTCGACGACTCCTCGGGCATCGACGGCTTCCTCGGCAGCAACACGTACACCTGGATCACGCTAGGCCTGCTGCTGTGGCTGCCGACGGGTCAGACCGGCGGGAGCCGCTTGATCCTGAGCCGGATCGCGGCCACCACCGCGCCCGCGCCGAGCAGAGCCGCGGCCACGATCGTCGCGGTCTCGGCCCAGCCGGGTCCTTCGGCGGGTACGACCGCGGCGGCCACCGGCACCGCCGAGGGACCCGGCCTCGGCCTGGCCCGCAAGGCGTCCAGCGAACCCACCGGATCGACCCGCCCGGCCGCCGCGAAGCCCCAGTCGAGCAGCTCGCGGGCCTCCTCGTACACGGTGAAACCGCCGCCCGCCTGAGGGTTCATCACCGTGACGACGAGCGACCTGCCGCCCCGACGCGCCGCCGCGACAAGGGTGTTGCCGGCGTGCGTGGTGTAGCCGTTCTTCACCCCGATGATCCCCGGATACCGCTCGACGCCGTCGTTGCCGGTCAGCAGCCGGTTGGTGTTCTGGATGCCGTACGACGATCCCTCGCCCGGGAACTGGGCCTCGGCGGTGGAGCAGTAGCGGGCGAAGTCCGCGTTGCGCAGTCCGGCGCGGCCGAACACCGCGAGGTCGTAGGCCGAGGACACCTGGCCGTCGGTGTCGTAGCCGTCCGGTGAGATGACGTGGGTGTCGAGGGCGCCGAGGGTGCGGGCCTTGGCCTGCATGCGGGTGGCCGTGGTTTCCCAGCCGCCGTTGAGGGAGGCGAGGACGTGTACGGCGTCGTTGCCGGAGTTGAGGAAGACTCCGCGCCACAGGTCGGCTACGCGGTAGGTGTGGCCCTCCTCGACTCCGACCAGGCTGCTGCCTTCGCCGATGCCTGCCAGGTCTTGTTCGCTGACCCGGTGTTGGATCCCTCCGGGGAGCGCGGGGAGGACGGTCAGGGCGAACAGGGTTTTCAGGGTGCTGGCGGGTGGGAGTTTGCGGTGTGAGTCGTGGGCGGCCAGGACCTCGCCGGTGTGGGCGTCGGCCACGAGCCATGACAGGGCGGAGATGTCCGGGACGGTGGGGGCGCCGGGGTGTGGTCTGACCTGGGTGTCGGGGCGGTTGAGGAGTGCGGGGGGTGGTGCCGCTGTGCCGGGATCCGTCCCGGTGTGGGCTGCCGCCGTGGCGGGCGTGAATGCGAGGACGCCCGCGAGGCAGAGGGCGCAGGCCGACACGGTGATCCGGGGTGGGAATCCGATTGTCATACCGCAAACGTAGGAACGGGAGGTGCCGTCGAGGGTGCTGGCGGGGCCGTACGGGGTTTGTCAGCACCCGGATGCGCTAGTGATGTGTCTGCGGGCCGGTGGGGGCTGGTCGCGCCGTTCCCCGCGCCCCTCAAAAACGCCGCTTAGGTCAGTTGGAGGGCAGAGTCGGCTGGATCTGGCGTAGGAACGTCGCGTTGTCCGGGGTTTCGCGCATGCGCTCCAGCAGGGTTTCCAGGCTGCCCTGGGCGTCTCGGTTCTGGAGGACTCGGCGGAGGCCTCGTACCGTCGTCAACTCGGCCGGGGTGAGGAGGAGTTCCTCTCGGCGGGTGCCGGACGGGGTGATCTCGATCGCCGGGAAGATCCGGCGGGAGGCCAGGTCGCGGCTGAGGCGGAGTTCCATGTTGCCGGTGCTCTTGAGTTCCTCGAAGTAGACGTTGTCGGCGAGGGAGCCGGTCTCCACCAGTGCGGTGGCGAGGATGGTGAGCGAACCGCCCTCCTCGGCGAGACGGGCGGCGCCGAAGAACTTCTTCGGGCCGATCAGCGCGGTCGTGTCGACACCGCCGCTGAGGGTGCGGCCACCGGACGCGGCCGCGTTGTTGTGCGCCCGGCAGAGGCGGGTCAGCGAGTCGAGGAGGATCACTACGTCCTCGCCCGCCTCGACGAGCCGCTTGGCCCGTTCGATCACGAGCTCGGCCAGTGCGATGTGCTGCTTGGGGGCCTTGTCGAAGGTGGAGGCGTACACCTCGCCGCGCACGGAGCGCCGCATGTCGGTGACCTCCTCGGGCCGCTCGTCCAGCAGGACGACCATGAGGCGGGCCTCGGGGTGGTTGCCCGCGACGGCGGCCGCGATCTGCTGGAGCAGTACGGTCTTGCCGGTTTTCGGCGGGGCCACGATCAGGCCGCGCTGGCCCTTGCCGACGGGGGCGATCAGGTCGGCGACGCGTCCGGTCAGGCCGGCCGCCGGGTGTTCGAGGTGCAGCCGCTCACGCGGGTGCAGCGGGGTGAGGTCACGGAAGTGGCGTCGGCCGCGCAGTTCGGCGGGCGTCTGCCCGTTGACGAACGCGACCTCGGTCAGGGCGCGTTGGCCGCCGCGGACGCCTTCCACGAGGTCGCCCTTGCGCAGGCCGTGACGGCGGATCAGCGCGGGGGAGACCTGGAGGTCGGTGGGCGTGGGCTGGCAGTTCAGCGCCCGAAGGTGCCCCTTCCCGTTGCCGTCGATGTCGAGGACACCGGTGGCGGTCTGGATGCGGGGCTGTTCCTGTACTGGGGGTTCGAGTGTGGTGGTCATGATGGGTGGTCCTTTCAAGGACGGGATGCATGGGTCATGCGGAAGGAAGGGGGGAGAAGCCGCAGACGGAGGGCGGGTAAGCGCTCCTCGGGGCGGCGGGGAACATCACCTCGGGTGCGGCGGAAAAACGCCGGTCACGAAGTGGTGTGGAGAAGCCGGTGTGCCGGTCGGAATCGACGGGCCGTTCGGCGGGAGAGAAGTGGTTCTGGCACCGGCGCCCAAGACGGGGCGTACACAAGTGCTGACCGCACCGTAGCACACCCGGTGCGGTTCTGGGTGTGACGTAGGGCTCAGCGACTCGCCAGGAGGCCGTACAGGAGCGGGATCCGGGGCTCGGGCAGGCGCCACCAGCCGGTCTCGGTCCGGACCATCTGCGGCCAGCGCGGCCACGGCAGTTCGTCGCTCTCGCGAAGGCGCCGGATGTTCAGTCCTGCTGCCGTCAACGCGTTGATTGCTTCGTCTATTCCGTGCATCCACTCGTAGCTGTCGGTCGCCTCGGCCACGGCCGGTCCGTCGGTGTACGTGAACGTCGCGTCGCGGTGCACCGGGCCCCCGCCGCCCAGGTAGTCGTGGCGCAGGAGCAGTTCCGGCCCCTCGCCCTGAGCCGGTTTCGGGCCCAGTGAGTTGAGCAGGGGATGGAACTCGACGATGTACAACAGGCCCCCGGGGCGCAGGAGTTGGGCGACCGTGTCCGCCCAGCGGGGCAAGTCGGGCAGGTAGCACAGGGCGCCCTTGCCGGTGTACACGACGTCGAACTGCCGTTGCCCCAGGGCCTCCACGGCGTCGTACACGTTCGCCTGTACGTAATCGACGTCGAGGCCCGCCTTCGCCGCGATGGCGTTCGCGGCCGTCACCGATGCCTCGGAGAAGTCGAGGCCTGTGGCCCGCGCCCCGCGCCGCGCGAACGCGAGGGTCTCGGTGCCGAGGTGGCACTGGAGGTGGAGGACGTCCCGGCCCGTCAGGTCGCCGAGGTCGTCCCACTCGAAGGACGCGAACCAGCGGTCCGGGTCGGGGTCGCCGTCGAGGCCGTAGAACCGGCTGGCGAGGTGGACGGGGGTGCGGGCGTCCCAGTTCGCCTGGTTGGCGCGCATCAGGCGGGTCTGGTCGTCGGTGCTCATGGGGACATCCTGCCGTGAGGCCGGGAGGAGTTGTGGGCTTCGTGCCTCATACCAGCCATACGAACCCCCGATGGCCCTTCATCGACCCATTTCTTGTTCTCGCCAATGGCCGTACCTACGCTGCCACCACCGCACCACGGCGGCACAGGACAAGGGACTTGGCAATCATGGGTCGACTGGCCGGGAAAATCGCTTTCATCAGTGGAACGGGGGCGGGAATAGGGCGGGCCGCGGCGCTGGTATTCGCGGCGGAGGGTGCTGAAGTCTTCGGTTGTGACATTGACGAGGACAGTGCGGCCGAGACCGTGGAACTCGTCGAAAAGGCCGGCGGAACCATGCGGTCCCTGGCTCCGGTCGACCTGTCCACCCAGGACGGTGCCCGGGAGTGGATCGAGGCCGGGATCGCGGCCTTCGGCGGGATCGACATCCTCTACAACAACGCCTCGGCGCTGCGGAACGGCCCGTTCGGGACGATGCCCGCCGAGGACTGGTACTTCACCATCAAGAACGAGCTGGACATCCCCTACTTCTGCACGCAGGCGGCCTGGCCGCACCTGATCGCGCGGGGCGGCGGGGCCGTGCTCAACGTCGCGTCCGTGGCCGCCGTACGCGGGGCGCCGTTCATGCCGATGGTGCCCCACGGGGCCGCCAAAGGAGGGGTGTTGGCGATGAGCCTGCACCTGTGCGCGGCCGGCGCACCGCACCACATCCGGGTCAACACCATCGCGCCCGGCATGACCCGCACCTCCGCCACGGCGCCCTTTCTCGACGATCCGGCCGGTCCCAAGGCGCAGTTGGAGGCGCGCATCCCGGTCGGGCGGGTGGGGCAGCCCGAGGACATCGCGCGGGCCGCCGCCTTCCTCTGCTCCGACGAGGCGGCTTTCGTCAACGGCGCCAACCTCATGGTCGACGGCGGCGACAGCGCGATGGCGGGCTGAGCCGCCGTGACCACCCGACTCGACCACGTGGGCGTCAACGTACGGGATCTGGCGGCCCAAGTCACCTGGTACCAGGGCGCGTTCGGGCTCAAGACCGTCTTCGAGTTCCACCTCGAAGGGCCCGGTCTGCGCGGTGTCGTCCTGGAGCATCCGCGGGGCTGGCGCATCGAGTTGCTCGCCAGACCCGGTTCCGCCCCCGGCCTCCGCGCGCCGGACCCGCTGACCGCCGCCCTCACCGAGGGATACGGGCACTTCGCGGTCACCACCCCCGAACTCGACCCCGTCCACGGCGCGTTGATGGCCCACGGAGCGGGCGAGGTCATGGCACCCGGGCCGTCCCCCGAGCCCGGAGTGCGCATGGCCTGGGTCAGTGACCCCGAGGGAAATCTCATCGAACTCATAGAGAAAAACGCAGAGTGAGGGCACGCACGATGACGGATTCGACCTCCTTGAAAAGACTGGACCCCGGAACACTCATAGCGTGCTGTCTCGCGGTCGCGGCGGCACAGTTGTGCATTACGGTTCCCTCGCCCATCAACGGAGAAATTCAGGCCGCATTCGGTGCGTCGGGTTCCCAGGTCGCCTGGGTCACCTCCGCCTTCATTCTCCCCACCGCCATTCTGGAACTGAATTTCGGCGTGGTCGGCGATCTCTTCGGCCGCAAGCGGCTGTTGGTGCTCGGCGGGCTCGTCCTGGCGCTCGGTGAACTCCTCAACTCCACCTCGCAGAACATCACCATGATGTGGACCGGGCAGGCCCTGGCCGGCATCGGCGCCGCCGCCCTGTTCCCCAGCTCCCTCGCGGTCATCGCGGCGGCCACACCCGACGGCAAGGACCGGGCGAAAGCCGTCTCCACCTGGGCCCTGTCCATCTCCCTCGCCTCCGCGCTCGGCCCGCTGTCCTCCGGGATCCTCGCCACGGTCGCCGACTTCCGCTGGGCGTTCGTACCGCCGGTCGTCCTCGGTCTCGTTGTCGCTGTCACCTCGTGGAAGCTCGTCACCGACTCGAAGGCGCCTGAGGGACGTGCACTCGACTGGCCGGGACAGATCACCATCGCCGTCGGTCTGACCGCCCTGCTCTGGGGCATCATCGAGGGCGGCGACCGCGGCTGGGGCAGCGCGGCGATCGTCGGCTCGCTGGCCCTGGCGGCCGTCGCGCTCGCCGGATTCGTCGTCGCGGAGACCCGCGCGGCCTCGCCGATGTTCAACCTCGACCTGCTGAAGATCCCGTCCTTCGCGGCGGCGGCCGTCGTCGCCCTGGCCGGGATGTTCGGCTTCATCGGCACCGCCTACTGCGTCTCGATCCGCCTCGGCGCGGTCATGCACCTGAGCGCGCTGCGGGCCGGAATGCCGTTCGTGATCCTGCAGTTGATCCCGCTGCTGCTCACACCGGTGCTCAGCCGGATGCTCACGAAGATCGACGCCCGCTGGCTGCTGATGGGCGGGCTGCTGCCCATGGCCGCCGGACAGTTCTGGATCGCCGCGCTGCCCATCACCACCACCTCCCTGGCCGCCTTCATCGGCCCGGTGCTGCTGCTCGGCATCGGCTTCATCTGCGTGGTGTCCTCGCTGACCTCCGCCGCCGTGAACGCCGTACCGATCAACATGACCGGCATGGCCAGCGGCGCGACCAGCCTGGTCCGCGAGTTCGGCCAGGGTCTCGGCCCGGCCGTGATCTCCACCATCGCGATGAGCCTCGCGTCCTCCGCCCTCGTCGGCAAGCTCAGCGGGGCCGACGCGGGCATGGAGAAGGCGGCCGGTCCGCTCGCCGTCGTCAACGCGGGCAGCGCCCAGGCCAAGGCCGCCGCGCAGACCGCGCTCGGCCACGGCATGGCCATCGGCGTGGTGATCTGCGGCTGCGCCTCGCTGCTGGGCGCGGTGGTCACGCTGCTGCTGGTGCGCAAGAACACCGAGCGCGCGGTGGTGGGGGCGGGGGAGCCGTCGGTGCAGGCGGCCACGGCGTAGTACGCGGGTCCTACGGGTCGTAGGGGAGAGGCCGGGGTCGGTGCCCCGGCCTCTTCGCGTTCGTTCTTGGATCCGTGTTTTTTCTTGGCGGGGTGTCGATCCGGTTCGGTCGCGTTCGTCGGTGGGGTGTAGGAAGCTCATCGAGGACCGGGAGGACCCATGAAATACATGCTGCTCGTGTGTGGCGACGACACCGCAGACGGCTCGGGGATGGCACCCGTAGAACCCTGGGTGGAGGAGCTCGGCGACCGGAACGTACGGCTGCACGGGCACCGGCTCGCGCAGCCCGCCGACGCCGTCACCGTGCGGGTGCGCGGCGGGGAGGTGCTGCGCACCGACGGGCCGTTCGCGGAGACGAAGGAGTACGTCGCCGGGTTCGACATCCTGGAGTGCGACACCTTGGAGGAGGCCGTCGAGGCTGCCGCCAAACACCCCGTGGCCACCATCGGCGCCATGGAGGTCCGCCCCTTCTGGCCGATGGACGGCGAGGAGGAGGGCGAGCCCGAGATCCGCGCGCTCGACGCCGAACTGACCGACGCCGCCCGCGAACGCGACGTCGACCGCGTCGTCGCCTGCTACGCACCGGACGTGGAGGCCTTCCACTTCACCACCGGCCTGGAAGCGCACGGCATCGACGCCTTCCGCAAGGCCATGGAGGGCGTGTTCGCCGGCGTCACCGGTCCGGTGATCCGTGAGGTCCTGGAGTTCCGCCTCCGCGTCGACGAGTCCATCGCCTTCGGAAACGCCCTCGTCCGGTTGCGCGGCACCCTTGCCGGCGGCGAGCCGCTGGACGACGTTCTGCGCGTGACCACCGGCTACCGCAACGCGGGCCTGCGCTGGCAGATCGTCCACGAACACGTCTCGGTCGCGGCCGTGAAGAACGAGGAGGGGTCATGAAGTACGCCCTTCTCATCTGCACCCCCGTCGGCGGCGAGGAACTCAGCCCCGCCGAGATCGCCGACGACCCCCGCTTCACCTCGTACATCGAGGAGGTCCGCGGCCGTGACCTCATGCGCGGCGGGGCGAGGCTGCGGCCGTCCACGGACGCCACCACCGTGCGTGTCCAGGGTGACGAAGTCCTGCTCAGCGACGGGCCGTTCGTCGAGTCCAAGGAGTACGTCGCCGGTATCGACATCATCGAGGTCGCCGACCTCGACGAGGCGATCTCGCTGGCATCCCGGCATCCCGCCGCGCTCGGCGGCGGCTCGGTCGAGGTGCGGCCGGTCTGGGAGTGAACGTGCCGGACGTCGAGGGCGCGGTCGCCGCCGCCTTTCGCGAGGAGTGGGGCCAGGTCGTCGCCACCCTGATCCGGGTGACCGGCGACTGGGATCTCGCGGAGGAGTGCGCGCAGGACGCCTTCGCCCAGGCACTCGACCGGTGGCGGCGCGACGGCATCCCGCGCCGCCCCGGCGCCTGGCTGACCACCACCGCCCGCAACCGCGCCCTCGACGTCCTGCGCCGGGAGGCGGTCGGGGCGGCGAAACTGCGGGAGGTCGCGGTGCTGAGGCGGGACGAGGGACCGTACGACCCGGAGTACGACGGAGACGACAGCGGCGTCGAGGACGACCGACTGCGGCTGGTCTTCACCTGCTGCCACCCCGCGCTGCCGATCGAGGCCCGGGTCGCCCTGACCCTGCGCACGCTCGCCGGGCTGACCACCCCCGAGATCGCCCGCGCCTTCCTCGTCCCCGAGGCGACCATGGCGCAACGCCTCGTGCGCGCCAAGAAGAAGATCCGCAACGCCGGCATCCCGTACCGGGTGCCGCCCGCGCATCTGCTGCCCGAGCGGACGACGGGCGTCCTGGGGGTCGTCTACCTCCTCTTCAACGAGGGCTACGCGGCCACGTCCGGCGCCGAGTTGGTGCGTTCGAACCTGTGCGCCGAGGCGATCCGCCTGGCCCGCGTGCTCGCTCGCCTGATGCCTGACGAGCCCGAAGTCCTCGGCCTGCTCGCCCTGTTGCTGCTGCACGACGCCCGCCGAGGCACGCGTGTGGACGCGGCGGGGGAGCTGGTGACCTTGGAGGACCAGGACCGTACGGCGTGGGACCGGGCCGAAGTCGACGAGGGCGCCGCCCTGTTGGAGACCGCGCTGCGCCGGGGACGCCCCGGGCCGTACCAGATCCAGGCAGCCATCGCCGCCTGCCACACCACGGCGCCCACGGCCGAGGACACCGACTGGGCCGATATCGCGGGCCTGTACGGCGAGTTGGAGCGCCTCGTGCCGTCAGCGGTGGTGCGCCTGAACCGGGCGGTGGCCGTGGGCATGGCCCAACACCCCGACGCGGGGCTGGAGTTGGTGGCCGAGTTGGAGCGGTCGGGCGAACTCGCCGACTACCACCTGCTGCCCGCGACCCGAGCCGATCTGCTGCGCCGCAGCGGACGTACGGCGGAGGCGGCCGCCGCGTACGAACTGGCCCTGGAACAGGTGGAGAACGCGGCGGAACGCAGGTTCCTGGAGCGGCGGCTCGCGGAGTGTCGATCCGCGTAGGGGCCGTTCGTCGGTGGGGTGAACACAGCCCACCACACCGGAGGTTCCGATGACCGTCCTCGTACTCCTGCGCCGCGTACGGCAGTTCCTGGCCCGGCTCGCGGCCGAGGAACCGGAACCCGGGACGCCTGAACCCTGGCTCGCGGCGCTCCGGGTCCGTGGCTGAGGGAGGCCGCCCTCAGCGGACGTCGAGCAGACCCGCGAGGAGTTGGAGTCGTTCGGCGTCGAGGCTGCCCTCGGCCGCGGTGCACACCATGAGCGCGGGGCCGGGGTTTCCCGGTATCGGGTAGGCGTCCCAGTCCAGGTTCAGTTCGCCGACCCGGGGGTGGTTGAGGCGCATCTGCCCGCGGGTCGGTTCCTCCACGTCGTGGAGGGCCCACAGAGCCGCGAACTCGTCGCTGCGGACGGCGAGTTCACCGACCAGCTCGACGGCGCGCGGGTTCCCCGGATCAGCGGCGACGTGCGTTCGCAACATCCCGATGAGCTCCGCGACGGTGGCCGCCCGGTTCGGGCAGGTCCGGTCGGCCTGAGGGTGCAGGAACAGGGCCAGCAGGTTCCGTTCCTTCTGGGGCCGGCGGGTGAAGTCGCCCAGCAGAGCGCCGCCGAGCGGGTTCCAGGCCAGCACGTCCAGGAAACGGCCGACGACCAGAGCGGGCGCGGTCATGCCGTGCAGCAGTCGTCGCGTGGTGTCCGGAACCTCCTCCGGCTCGTACGAACGCGGCGGTTGGACCGGGTTGCGTGCGGCGGCGGCGAGGCCGTGCAGGTGGCGGGTCTCCTCGGCGGAGAAGTCGAGGGCGCGCGCGAGGGCGTCGAGGACCTGTTCGGAGGGGCGTACGTCGCGGCCCTGCTCCATGCGCTGGTAATAGTCCGAACTCACCCCCGCCAGCAGGGCCAGCTCCTCGCGCCGCAGTCCCGCGACGCGCCGCCGCGGGCCGGGTTCCAGCCCAACATCCTCTGGCCGGAGCCGAGTTCGGCGGGTGCGCAGGAACTCCGCGAGTTCGCGTCGGGCATCGTCGCTCATGGCGTCAGTATGCCGTCGATGCGGCGCGCGAGGGTGGGTCTGCCAGACCCAGGAAAAGGCGAACGACCGTGATGTCGCGTGCGGGGTCCACGATCGGATCAATCACACAGCGGGCCACGGAAGGACAGCGCCATGAAGGCCGTTCAGATCACGAGTTTCGGTACTGCGGACGTTCTGCGGGTCAATGAAGTGGATCGTCCCGCTCCCGGCTCGGGTGAGGTGCTGGTGTCGGTCGAGGCCTCCAGCGTGAACGGGCACGATGTGATCGTCCGGGCGGGGGAGTTGAAGATGGTGTCGGGGCGCCGCTTCCCGATCGGCGTGGGGCTGGACTTCGCCGGCGTCGTCGCCGCGACCGGCGCCGGTGTCGAGGGCTACCGGGTCGGGGACCGGGTGTGGGGCATGGTGCATCCCCGGCAGCGGCACTCCGTCGCCGGGGCGGCCGAGTATGTCGTGGTCTCCGCGGAGCGGATCTCGCACGCCCCTGCCGACCTCTCCTCGGTCGAGGCGGCCGCCCTGGTCGTCGCGGGTTCCACCGCGCTGATCGCGCTGCGCGACAGCGTGCGCCTGGTGAGCGGCGAGAGGGTCCTGGTCCGGGGCGCGGCCGGGGGAGTCGGCACGGCAGCCGTGCAGTTGGCGCACGCGATGGGCGGCCATGTGACCGCGCTGGCCCGCGATCGCCACGCCAAGATCCTCACCGACCTCGGTGCCGACGAGGTCCTGGACTACGGCTCCACCACCTCGGACCGGATCGGGCCGTTCGACGTCATCGTCGACACCGTAGGCACCGAATTGCACTGCTACCGCGGCCGGTTGGCCAAGGGCGGCCGGATGGTCACCGTCGGACTGTCCCCGTCCGCCATCGCCGCGATCGCGGCGTCGAGCGTGCACGGCTCCCGCCGCATCCGCACCTTCAGCGCCAACCCCGAGACCCCCGTGCTGCGCGATGTGGCCGACCGTGTCGCCTCGGGCGCGCTGCGCCCGGTGATCGACAGTGTGTACCCGCTCGCGGACATCGCCGCGGCGCACCAGGCGTTCGAGCGCGGCGGCGTCGTGGGCAAGCACGTGGTGACGGTGCCGCGCGGCTCCGCCTGACGGAGTCCGGTCAGCGGGGACCGGTGCGCAGGTCGATGCCCCGGACGTGGGCGTCGGCGGTCACGATCCGCGTCGCCATGCGCGACAGCCGCTTCCGGTCGGCCGCGGGAAGCGGCTCGACACACCGCTCGATCCGCTCGGCGAACTGAGCGGCGACCTGCTGCGCGAGCTGTCGCCCGGCGTCGGTGATCGACACCTGGAACGAGCGGCGGTCGACGGTACTGGGCGTACGGATGACCAGGCCCCGGCGCTGAGCGCGGTCGACGAGGCCGGTGATCGAGGACTTGTCGAGGCCGAGGTGACGGCCGAGCTCGTTCATCGTCGGCTCCCGGTCCCGCAGGATCCCGAGCAGCCGCGTCTGGGTGACCGACAGGTC
This sequence comes from Streptomyces sp. N50, assembly GCF_033335955.1. Lineage (GTDB taxonomy): Bacteria > Actinomycetota > Actinomycetes > Streptomycetales > Streptomycetaceae > Streptomyces. The sequence continues at coordinate 244,641 of NZ_CP137549.1, read as the reverse complement.
GTGCTCCCCGGCGAGCTCGGCCAGCGCGTTCTGCACCAGGAACGACAGCTGGGCGAGGGCGTCGACCAGGCCGAGGTCCTCGGTCGGCGGGGGCGGGGTGTCGTGCGGTGACGTCATGTCCCGGATTCTACTTGCAAAGGTACGTGGCACCTACTAATTTGATTGGCGTCACGTACTAAAACCTACGTGGCACCTACTAAATCCCGCACGCCCCCTGCCCTGAATCCGATCCGAGGAGAGCAGCCATGGACATCAACGCCGCCGTCGTCAGCTCGTTCGGCACCCCGCCCCGCTACGAGCCCTTCGACCTGCCCGCGCCGACCGACGAGGACCAGGAGATCGTCGACGTCCTCGCCGTGGGCCTGCACCCCCGAGTCCGCACCGGCGCGTCGGGCAGCCACTACACCAGCACCGGCAAGCTGCCGCTGGTCCCCGGCGTCGACGGGGTCGGCCGCCGTGCGGACGGGCGCCTGGTGTACTTCGTCGCCGACGACGAACTGGTCGGCCCGATGGCCACCCGCACCGTCATCGACAGCCGGCGCGGCATCCCGCTGCCCGACGGCGCCGACGTCGTGAAGATCGCCGCCGCGATGAACCCCGCCATGTCGTCCTGGGTCGCGCTGCGCCGCCGCGTCCCGATCGAGGCCGGGCAGTCGGTGCTGATCCTCGGTGCCACCGGCAACGCCGGACAGATGGCCGTGCAGGTCGCCAAGCGGCTCGGCGCCGGGCGGGTCGTCGGTGCCGGACGCGACCAGGCCCGGCTGGCCACCCTGGCGGGGCTCGGCGCGGACGCGACCGTAGCGCTCACCGACGACGCCGACGCCACCGCGACGGCGCTGGCCAGGGAGGCCGCCGAAGTCGACCTGGTCATCGACTACTTGTGGGGCAAGCCGGCCGGTGACGCGATCATGGCGCTGCTGCGGGCCCGCGCCGACCGGAGCCGTGCCCTGAACTGGATCCAGATCGGAGCCATGGCGGGCCCGACCATCGAACTCCCGTCAGTGGCACTGCGTTCGGCGAACTTCCGCCTCCAGGGCAACGGCCAGGGCGCCGTCTCGACCAGGACGTACCTGGAGGAACTCCCCTCCCTGGTCGAGGAGATCGAGAGCGGCGGCATCGCGGTCACCGCGAAGGCGGTACCCCTCGCCGAGGTCGAGAGCGCCTGGAACGCGCCCGAGGTGCCGGGCGTACGCACCGTCCTCGTGTCCTGAACTCGGCCCGACCGTCATGCAGTTCGTCCCGGAATCATCCAAGGAGCTCGGATCCATGTCCCCCACCACAGACACCGACGTCATCATCTGCGGCACCGGCGCCGCCGGTCTGACCCTCGCCCTCGACCTCGCCCGCAGGAACATCGCCTTCCTGCTGATCGACAAGGCGCCGCAGCCGTTCGTCGGTTCGCGCGGCAAGGGCATCCAGCCCCGCAGCCAAGAGGTGTTCGAGGACCTCGGGGTGATCGACCGGATCGTCGCCTCCGGCGGTGAGTATCCCGTCCAGCGCGTCTACACCGCCGACGGGCCCATCGACCAGGTCGGCGTGGAGATGTCGGATCCGACACCCGAGGAGCCGTACCAAATACCCTTGCTCGTCCCGCAGTTCCTCACCGAGCGGCGGCTGCGCGAACGCCTCGCCGAGCTGGGCCACGCCCCGCACTACGGCCACGAACTCGTCGGCTTCGACCAGGACGGCGACGGCGTGACCGCGCGCATCGCCACCCCGGAGGGCGAACAGGCCGTACGCGCACGGTACTTGATCGGTGCCGACGGCGGATCGAGCTTCGTCCGCAAGACGCTCGGGATCGGTTTCCCCGGCAAGACCCTCGGTGTACGGGCGATCGTGGCCGACGTGTACGTGGACGGTGTCTCGACGGACGCCTGGCACCGCTGGGGCGAGGACACCGCCGGACAGGTGTCGATGTGCCCGCTCTACGGCACCGACATGTTCCAACTCCAGGCCCCCGTCCCCTTCGACGTCGACCTGGACCTCTCGGCCGAGGGGCTCACCGCGTTCTTCCGCGAGCGCACCGGCCGCGACGACGTCGTGATCCGCTCCCTGTCCTGGGCGTCCGCGTTCCAGATGAACGCCCGGCTCGCCGACACCTACCGGCAGGGGCGCGTGTTCCTGACCGGGGACGCGGCGCACTGCCACCCGCCGACCGGCGGACAGGGCCTCAACACCAGTGTCCAGGACGCCTACAACCTGGGCTGGAAGCTCGCCGCCGTGCTCAACGGTGCGCCGGAATCCCTTCTGGAGACATACGAGTTGGAACGCCGGCCGATCGCCGAAGCCGTCCTCGGTCTCTCCGAGAAGCTGCTCGAAGCGGCCAAGAACCGTGACATCCACCGGGGCCGCGAGGTCAGCCAGCTCGATCTCGGGTATGGGGACTCGCCGCTGTCGCTGCCCAGTTCGCGGCGTGAGCACGGAGTACTCCCTGGCGACCGCGCGCCGGACGCGCCCGTGACCGGTGCGGGCGGCCTCCCCACCCGGCTGTTCAGCCTCTTCCAGGGACCCCACTGGACGCTGCTCGGCTACGACGTCGACGACGCGTCGGCCCCAACTCCCCGGCCCGGCCTGCACCTTCACACCGTCAACGCCCGGGGCGACCTCCTCGACACCGGTGGCTGGGTCCACAGCGCCTACGGGCTCACCGCCGAGCAGTGGGTGCTCGTCCGCCCGGACGGATATGTCGCGGCCGTGGTCGACACCGCCGAACTCGACGCCGTAGAAGCCTATTTGGACACCGTCGGTGTCCGTCCACTCGCGGTGACCACACCGTCCGCCCCGGAGCCGCACATGTCGGAGCGCACCACCGCCACGCCCCGCACCCGTCGCGAGCACCGGCGGGTCCGGTCGGTCGCCGAGAGCGGTTCGCCGCCGCGCAACGTGAACTCCAGGATCTGTCACGGCAGTTCCAGCGCGATCTGCGTGCCGTCCGGCGGCAGGGCGAGACCAAGGCGATCGTGGCCCGCTCGAACCTCGCCGAGTCGGCGGTGCGGGGCATCACCCGGCTCGCGGCCGGCTTGCGCTCCGACCGCTAGGACCACTCCGGTCGTCATGTCACGTGGCGTCGAGCGCGTTCGTGATCGCCTTCACCCCGCCGTGCGCCGCGTACCCGCCGTCGACCGTGATCTCCGCGCCGTTGACGTACGACGCCTCGTCGGACAGCAGATAGACGACCAGCGGCGCCACCTCGTCGACCGTGCCCGCCCGGCCCTGCGGGGTCAGCGAGAGGTGGGCCTGGACGAAGACCGGGTTCGCGGTCGCCATCAGCGGTGTCTCGATGTAGCCGGGGTGGATCACGTTCGTACGGATGCCGCGCGGGGCCAGCTCCAGCGCGGCCACCTTCGACAGCCCGCGCAGCGCCCACTTGCTGGCCGTGTACGCGACCGCGTGATGCGCGGTGAGGCCCGCGACCGAGCCGACGTTCACGATCGACGAACCGGTCGGCATCAGCGGGGTGAGGGCCTGGATGCCGAGCAGCGCGCCGGTCGTGTTGACCGCGAACGCCCGGTTCCAGTCGGCGAGTTCGACCGATCCGAGGCGGGCACGCACGGCGATGCCCGCGTTGTTGACCAGGCCGTGCACCTCGGTGAGTGTTGCCGCCAGCCCCGCCCAGTCGTCCGGCGACGACACGTCCAAGTGCTGGTAGCGGACGTTCAGGCCGTCTGCGCGCAGGGACGCGGCGAGCTTCTCGCCCGCCTCGTCCAGGACGTCGGTCGCGATCACCGTCGCACCCTCCCGGGCGGCGGCCTCGACCTCGGCGGCCCCCTGGCCCTGCGCGGCCCCGGTGACGACGACGGTACGACCGGCCAGACACGTGCGGCTCACGGTTCCTCCAGGGGGTGCGGGCTGTGTCCCGTCCACGCTAGGAAGCCGGGGTCAGCTCCGGAAACGCACGATCGGCATGGGTGGCATCCACGTCGGCGATCTCGCGCACCACCGGGTCGTCCAGCGACGCGGCCACCTCGCGGACCGTCTCCCGCAGCCAGCGGTGCGCCGGGTCCGCGTGCCGGTTGTGGTGCCAGTACATGGCCTCCACCAGCGGTACGTCCGGGAAGGGCGTCGGTACGACGGCACAGCGCGCGAAGCCCTCGTAGCGCCGGGCGAGCCGCTCGGGGACCACGGCGACCAGGTCGGTGCCGCCCACCAGGAACGGCAGCACGTTGAAGCCGGGCGTGCTGACCTGCACCCGGGGTGTGATGCCGAGGGTCTCCAACTGCCGGTCGGCGGGCGTGAGTTTGCCGATCACACACGCCGCGTGCGGCATCTCCGCGAGGTCGCGCAGCGAGAGCCGCCCGTCCACCAGGCGAGGGTTGTCCGGGTCGACGATGCACACGAACCGGTCGTGCATCACGGTCTCGCTGACGCCCGGCAGCTGATAGCCGAGCGGCACGATCATCAGGTCGTGACAGCGGAGATGCGTCTCGGTCTCCAACTGCCCGATGACGATGGGGTGGAAGTCGATCCGGATGCCCGGGGCCTCCTGCGCCAGGGCCCGCAGCAGCGGCTCCATGAACACCGTCATGACGTAGTCGGACATCACGACCGAGAACCGCTGCCGACTGCGCGACGGATCGAAGTGCCTGGTCAGCGACAGCGCCTCCTCCGCCTTGTGCAGCGAGGACTGGACGACCGGAAGCAGCCGTTCCGCGAGCGGGGTCAGCTCGTACTCGCGGCCCACCCGCACCAGCAGCTCGTCGTTGAAGTGCCGCCGCAACCGGGCCAGGGAGCCGCTCATCGCGGACTGGCTGGTGGACAGCCGCACCCCCGCGTGGGTGACGTTCTTCTCCTCCAGGAGGGCTTCCAGAGCCACCAGAAGATTCAGGTCGATTGCTCCCAGACCCATGCGTGTGTCCTTCCGGCCGCGTCGTTGAAGCTCGGTGGAACCGGAGCGTAACGAGCGGTCTCCCGCCGAGGAAGAGGCCGGGTGCCAAGTCACAGGGATCCGATAGTTGCCATCGGATCCCTGGATGTCCGCAGGTCGTGAGGTTTTCCGGCGCTTCTACGGCCGTGGGGTCCGGCCGCGCTTGCGGGCGCGCGGAAGGTACACGTCCGTACGGCCGGGCACGACACGGTTGGAGAGGGTGCCGAGGCGCTCCACGGTGAGTGTCACCTCGTCCCCGGGCCGCAGCGGCGGCGGGGTGCGCTCGCCGACCCGGCCCCAGAACTCGGCCAGCGCGCCCCAGCCGCAGGTGCCCGAGCCGAGGATGTCCCCCGGGCGCACCCAGGCGTCCCGGGAGGCGTAGGCGATCATCTCCTCGAAGGTCCAGGAGACATTGGCGAGGGTGTCGCGGCCGATCAGCTCGCCGTTGAGGGTGGCCGTCATCTCCAGGTCCAGGAAGCCGTCCGGGTCGCGCCGGTCCTCGACCTCGTCGGCGGTCACCAGACACGGGCCGAGCGTGTTCGCGAAGTCCTTGCCCTTGGCGAAGCCGAGCCCGAGGTTCTTCTCCGGCTTCTGCAGATCGCGCGCCGACCAGTCGTTGAAGACGAGGTAGCCGACGATGTGCTCGCGTGCCTGCTCCGGCGTGAGATCACGCCCGCTGCGGCCGATGACGACACCGACCTCCAGCTCGAAGTCCAGCACCGAACACCCCGCAGGGACCGGCACGTTGTCGTGCGCGCCGTACGCCGCATGGGGGTTGGTGAAGTAGAAGTTGGGCGCCCGGTACCACTCCTCGGGCACGTGCTCCAGCCCGTCCAGGGACTTCGACACCCCCTCGATGTGCGCCTCGAACCCGACGAAGTCCCGGATGGACGGCGGCTTGAGGGGAGGCAGCAGCCGCACCTGATCCACCGTCAAGTCGCTTGGTGTGCGCAGTGCTTCGGTACCGGCCGCGTGCAGTACGTCCTGCTCCAGGAGGGTCAGTACGGTGATGCCCTCGGGCAGCGGATGAACGGTCCCGTCGCGCAGGACCCCGGCGCGCTCCACGCCCTCGTACTCGTATGTCGCGAAACGCATCGCTCACTGCTCCCAGTGGTTGGTGTTGGTGACGGTCCCCGTGCTGAGGTGGCCGGCGAAGAGGCCCTTGGGGTCGTAGGCGGCCCGGATCTCCCGCAGTCGCCGCCACTGTTCGTCGCCCATGAACCTCAACTGCCGCACGGTGAAGTCGGAATCGCCGAGGTACTGGCCTGCGGTCACCGGCTCCATGTCCGCCATCGCTCCGTCCAGCCAGGCCCGCAGTTCCGCGTCCCGTGCCGGGTCGTCGTGGATGACGTAGGTGGCGCAGTAGATCTCCGACTGCAAGGAGAAGGCCATGTCGGGGAGTTGGCGCAGCGGGGCCATGGAGAACCAGATGGTGAAGGTCTGCCGGGTGGGCTGCTCGGTGAACGCCTTGCGGATCGCCGGGACGACCTCGTCGGCGGGGCCGGTCAGCCAGGCGTTGTCGACCAGGTAGCGGTGGCCCTCGGGGTTGGCGACGCGCTGGCCCGCCAACTGCTCGGCCAGCGTGGTCTGTTGGGCCTCCACGCGGAACAGGGCCCGGTCCGCGTACGGGTTGGCGTGCAGTGGCGCGAGCGCCTCGGCGGCCTGCTCGGGGGTGTCGGTCATCGACACGCCCGTGACCAGGAGCACCGGTTCGTCCAGGTCGGGCGGTGTCTGGGTGAGCGCGACGATCTCGACCAGGTCGGAGACGGTGTGGTGCATGCCGTGCAGCCAGGTCATGACCTCGTCGAACAGGTCGAGTGGGTAGGCGTGCACGGTGTGGCCGAGGTACTTCGGCAGTGGGCGCGTGCGCAGATGGAAGCGGGTGACGACGCCGAAGAAACCCGGGCCCGCGCCGCGTGCCGCCCAGAACAGATCGCTGTGCCGGGTCTCGTCGGCCCGCACCAACTCGCCCTCGGCTGTGACGACATCGACCGCCACGATGTTCTCCGCCGCCCAGCCCCAGCCCCGCGCGTTCCAGCCCTGGCCGCCCTGGAGGAGGAAGCCGCCGATGCCTACGGAGGGGCAGTGTCCGCCGTTGAAGAAGCGCCCGAACTCGCCGAGATACGGGTTGAGTTCGTCACCGCCTTTCACGCTGGGGGTCGCCGTCACGATCCCGGTCCCCGGGTCGTACGCCATCTCGCGGAAGCCCCCGAGGTCGATCAGCAGGGCGTCCTGACGCACCGACCAGGCGGCCCAACTGTGCCCGCCGGAACGGACGGCGACCTGCCAGCCGCGTTCGAGAGCGAGCCGTACACCCTCCACCACGTCCTGCTCGGACTCGGCGGTCAGGACGGCGGCCGGTGAACGGTCCGTCGGGCGGCGGGCGTTGAAGATCCGGCCGAAGCACGCCGTCTCGAAGTCCTCGTCGTCGGGGAGGTGGAGGGTGCCGGAGAAGCGGTTCAGGTTCACGCGGGGGCTCATTTGATCGCGATCGGGTTGACGGGGGCGCCCACCGCGCCGGTCACCGGCAGCGGCGCGGCGACCAGCAGGAACTCGAAGACGCCGTCGGCCGCGCAGTCCTCGGCCAGTGCCTCCAGGTCCCACATCTCGCCCAGCGGGAGGCCCATGTTGGGGATCGCTATCTGGTGCAGCGGGGACATCGCGGGCTGCGGGAACTCGTAGGGCCGTACCTCAAGTCCCCAGGTGTCGGAGGCGATCGCCGCGATCTCCGTGCGGTGCAGCCAGCCGAGGGTGGTGAAGGAGAGGCCGGGCGCGTCTCCGGCGGCGTAACCGCCCCAGGCGCCGAGCCGCCGTACGCGGCCTAGTTGGCCGGTGCGGATCAGGACCAGGTCTCCACGTCGTACGGAACTGGTCGCGCCCTGCGCCTCGATCGTGGTCCGCAGATGCTCCTCCAAGATGGGGAATCCGTCCGGGAGTTCACCGTGTTCGTCGCCGACCGCACGGCCCACGTCCAGGAGGACCCCACGGCTGGTGAAGGCCTCCTTCATGTGCTCGATGCCGGTGACCGAGTCGCCGTCGCCGTTGACGATGGTGCACGGACGGCCGTTCCACGCCTGTTTGTTGTCGTAGATGTGGCCCAGGCCGTCCCACTGCGTGGAGGCCTGCAAAGGCATCAGGACGTGGTCGTCGGCGCCCCCGAAGCCGTGCGGGAAGCCCTGGGTGCCGGCCGCCGCGTCGGAGCCGGTGTCCCGCATGTAGTGGACCGGGTTGATCCGGCCGCGGAAACCGCGCTGCGGGCCCGACTCGTTGAACTCCTGGGCGAGCGAGAAGGACCGCCCGCGCCGAACCAGGCCCACCGCGTGGGCGCGGATCGCGTCGTCGATGAAGTTCAGCGTGCCGAGCACGTCGTCATCGCCCCAGCGGCCCCAATTGCGGTAGGCGGAACGGGCCTTGGCTAGTTCTTCCTCGATCGGACCGAGGGCACCGGTGGTCATCGCGTACGTCCTTTCAGCAGCAGGTCGAGGGCGTTGCCCCCGGCGACGGCGGCCCGGTGGGCCGGAGCGAGCCCGGCCGCGTCCAGGCGGGCCACCGGGTCGTCGACGCCCATGTCGAAGGGGTGGTCGGTCCCGAGGACGACCCGGTCCGCGCCCACTGCCTCGACGAGGTGACGCAGCGCGCCCGGGGTGTAGACGAGCGCGTCGAACCACATCCGGCGCAGATAGGCGCTCGGCGGCTCCAAGCAGCCGCGAGCGTCTTCCCGCACATGCCAGGCGTGGTCGGAGCGGCCGATGTACGTCGGCAGATAGCCGCCCCCGTGCGCCGCCACCAGCTTCAGGCGCGGGAAGCGGTCGAGGACGCCGGTGAAGATGAGATGCGAGAGCGCGACCGTCGTCTCCACCGGCTGACCGACCGTGTTTCCCAGGTAGTTGGCGGCCAGGCGGTTGCCGAGTGAGCAGCCCCAGGGGTGGATGAACACGACCGCGCCCAGCTCCTCGGCCCGCTGCCACACCACGTCGTGCGCGGGGTCGGCCAGTTCGCGGCCGTCGACCGTCGTGGAGACGCTGATGCCGTACAGGCCATGGTCGTTGACCGCCTGGTCCAGCAACGCGACCGCGAGGTCCGGGTGTTGGAGCGGGACGGTGCCCAGGCCGTACAGCCGGTCGGGTGCGGTCGCGCAGTGGGCGGCCACGGCCGCGTTGACCGTGCGGGCGAGGTTGATCGCCAGGTCCGGGTCCGCCCAGTAGTGGTGCATCGGCATCGGGCCGACCACCTGGATGTCGACGCCCATCGCGTCGAGATCCGCGAGGCGCGTGCTGACGTCTGTCAACTTGGGCGCCAGGCGCTGGAGTTGGGCGCGGTTGGCGGCCAGGGACGCGGGGGAGTGGGCGTGCTGCTCGGCCGCGAGTTCGGCGGCGAGACCCGGGGTGCCCGCGACCAGGGCGTCGGCGGCGGCGAGGTGGCCGTGGAAGTCGACCACGGGCGAGCTGGTCACGCCGCCGCCGTCAGGTTGCCCAGGGTCTCCGACATGATGCGGGCCGGGTCGGCGCCGGGTGTGTCCGGGTGGATCTCCCAGTCGGCGAGCTGGAGGGAGTTCTCCAGGACCATCCGGACGCGGGGGAGGCGCCGGTTCATGAAGCGGTCCAGGGCCTTCTCGGTCGGGTCGTCCGCCGTCACCAACTCCGCGAGCAGCACGGCGTCTTCCATGCACATCGCGGCGCCCTGCGCGATCAGTGGGGGACAGGCGTGCGCCGCGTCGCCGATGACCATCGCACGGCCCCGGTGCCAGGGTTCGTCGACGAGGATCGCCTCGATCCAGCGGTAGTCGACCGCCGTGTCGTCGGGCAGCGAGGCGAGGATCCCGCCCCAGGTGCCGCCGTATCCGGCGCCGCGTTCACGCAGCAGGGCGAGGGGGGCGCGGGGGCCGATCAGGGTGGAGTCGAGGTTCTCGTCGAGGAGGTAGGCGTAGCACTGGTCGGGGGAGATCGGGCTGTAGCCGGCCTTGAAGCGCGGGCCGCCGTAGTAGACCTCGGCGCAGTCCATCTCGGCCGGGCGGTCGGCGACGACCCGGAAGATCGACATGCCGACGGGGCGGGGCTTGGCGTCGATGCCGATCAGTTCGCGCATCGCCGAGTTGATGCCGTCGGCGCCCACGACGAGGTCGTAGCGGCCGGTCGTACCGTCCGTGAAGGCCACGTCCACGTGGTCGGGCGTCCGGTCGAGCCGGTCCACGCTCAGCCCGAGGCGGACCCGCACCCCGTGCGCGCGCACCGCGTCGCACAGCGCGTCCTGCAGATCCGAGCGCAACGCGCCCGCTGTGGACGGCAGTTCGGGACCGCCGGTGTGCGGGGTGTTCAACTCGGTGAGCAGTCCGCCGTCGGCGCGGCGCAGCCGCATGATGTCGAACGGCACCGCCCGGGCCAGCACCCGGTCCAGCACACCCACGGAACGCAGCGCCTTGAGCGCGTTGCCCTGAAGGGTGATGCCATGGCCCACACCGAACCACTGCGGAGAGATCTCGGCGAGCTCCACCTCGGCGCCCCGCTGGGCGAGCGCGAGACACAGCACGCTTCCGGTGATGCCGCCGCCGACGACGAGCACCTTTTGTACGGGCATGGGCGATCCTTGCGAACGTAGACAGAGGAGTGGGGGTCATCCCGGGAAGCGGGCGCCGAGTTCGTGGAAGTGCTCGACGGCCGGCGGCCCGGCGAAGAACGGCCCGACCAGCGCCCGCCAGCGACCGAAAGCCTCGGACTCCCGGAAGCCGACCGTGTGCGCCTCGACCGACTCCCAGCCGACCAGCAGGAGGAAGGTCGTCGGGCGCTCCGCACCCCGCAGCAGCTCGGCCCAGCGGAACCCGTCGGCCTCGGCCAGCACCTCGCGTGCCTTGCCGAACACCTCCGCGAACTCCCGCTCACAACCTGCCTCGACGGTCAGCTCGGCATGCTCGACGACCACGGTGCGCTCCTCGGGTGGTGGGGTGCTCCGAGCCTGCGTGGCGCCCGACGCGGGGGTCAACGGATCGAGGCATCGGCAAGGGGGACGTCATGCATCCCGTACGGCGATGGAGCCGCAGCTGAGGGCGTGATGGTGAGGGTGATGGCAGGCATCGCGGATCGCCATTTCCGCCGGGGGCCACCGCTGCCTAGCGTCGACGGCGAGCCCCCACCCGTACGAGGAGAGCGCCGTGCCCGATCAACTGCCCATCCACGCCGGACCGTTCGCGCTCGGCACGTTCGCCTCCGGTGCTTCCGGTGCGGCGGCCTTCCCCGGTCTGGTCACCGGCGACCGCGTGCGCGACCTCTCCGACCTCGTGCCGTCGATCCGCGCGCTCGTCGAGGAGTGGGACACCTGGCTGCCACGGCTGGGTGACCTGGCCCGGTCCACCGAGGGGACCTGGCACGAACTGGCCGCGCTGCGCGTCCTGACCCCGATCGAGCCCGGCCAGATCCTCCAGAGCGGCGCCAACTACCGCAAGCACGTGGTCGATCTGGTCGCCGCCGAGAAGGAGAGCGTGCACGGTGCCACCCCCGAAGAGGCCCGCGCCGACGCCGAGTCGATGATGGACGAGCGCGCCCGCAACGGAGTGCCGTACGTCTTCCTCGGCTCCCCGCGCGCCCTCTCCGGCCCCTACGACGACATCGTGCTCCCCGCGCTCGGCGAACAGCACGACTGGGAGCTCGAACTCGCCCTGGTCATCGGCAGGTCGGGCAAGAACATCGCGGCCGAGGACGCGATGGAGTACGTCGCCGGGTACACGATCAGCAACGACCTCACGACTCGGGATCGGCTCTACCGGCCCGACCTCAAGGCGATCGGCACCGACTGGTTCACCGCGAAGAACGCCGACACCTTCCTGCCGACCGGGCCCTTCCTGGTGCCGGCCGCCTTCGTCGGAGACCCCGGTGACCTGCGGATCACCCTGCGCCACAACGGAGTTGTCCGCCAGGACGAGTCGACGAAGGACATGATCTTCGACATCCCCCGGCTCATCGCGTACATCTCCACGACCACCACCCTGCGCCCCGGCGACCTGCTGCTCACCGGTTCCCCGGCCGGCAACGGCGCCCACTGGGGCGTCTTCCTGAAGCCCGGCGACGTCGTCGAGTCCGAGATCACCGGCCTGGGCCACCAGCGCAACACCGTCAGGAGCCACGCATGAGCTTCCAACCCATCACCCATCTGCGCCATGTCGACCTGGCGGTAACGGACTTCGCCCGCCAGCGCGCTTTCTACGGCACGACGTGGGGCCTGACCGAGGTCGCAGGCGACAGCGGTGTCGCTTTCTTCGCCGCCGAGGGCAGCCCCGAGCAGTACATCGTCCGCATCCGCGAGGACGAACGGAAGCGGATGGACCTCGTTGCCTTCGGCGCCGCATCACCGGCCGCCGTCGACGAGTTGCACGGACGGCTGGGGCGGGCCGGAGTCCAACTCATCAATGAGCCCGGCGTGTTGGACACCCCGGGAGGCGGTTACGGCTTCCGGTTCTTCGACCCGGACGGGCGGGTCCTCGAGGTCTCGGCGGACGTCGAGACCCGCGCCCACCGCAAGATCGAGGAGCGGGAGGCGATCCCGGTCCGGCTCTCGCACTGCGTGGTCAACTCTCAAGACCCGGAAGGGCTGCGGGACTTCTACGTCCAGCACCTCGGGTTCCGGCTGACCGACACCCTGTACTCGGCGCACATGGGCGACCTCATGTACTTCCTGCGGTGCAGCCCGCTCCACCACTCCTTCGCGATCGCTCGCGGGCCTCATGTCTCCCTGCACCACGCCTCGTTCGAGATGCGCGGGGTGGAGGAGTACATGCGCGGCACCGGGCGGGCGCTGCGTGCCGGGACCCGGCTGACCTGGGGGCCCGGACGGCATCTGGCGGGCGACAACACCTTCTCGTACTTCCACGACCCGCACGGCAACACCGTCGAGTACACGACCGAACTCGCCGTCCTCGAAGAGGACTTGTGGCACCCGGGCCGCCATGACGTCGACGACCCGGTCACCCAGGACCAGTGGGGCACCGCCGACCCGATGAGCGAGACGGTCGCCAAGGAGCAGTTCAACGACCCCGACGTGCTCTTCGAAGCGCCGCCGGTCTGAGCAGAACACCCAACCCGCATGAGAGAGGCCGCAGTTGTGGCAACGATCCTGAAGCACGCCGTGCCCAAGTCGGAGGTGACCGCCTCGCTCGCCCAGGTATGCGAGACCGTGACCGGCGTCATCGCGGACATCCGTGCGCGCGGTGACGAGGCGGTGCGCGCCTACTCCGAGAAGTTCGACAAGTGGAGCCCCGACTCCTTCCGGCTGACGGACGAGGAGGTCGAGAAGATCGTCGCGTCGGTGCCGCAGCAGGTCATCGACGACATCCGCTTCGTCCAGGACCAGGTGCGCACCTTCGCCCGCCACCAGCTGGACTCCTTGCGGGAGTTCGAGGTGGAGACCCTGCCGGGAGTACGGCTCGGGCAGAAGCACATCCCGGTGCGGGCGGCGGGCGCGTACATCCCCGGTGGGCGTTACCCGCTCACCGCCTCCGCCCACATGACCATCGTCACAGCCAAGGTCGCGGGCGTGCCCCGGGTCGTGGCCTGTACGCCGCCCATCCACGGGGAGATCCCGGCTGCCACCGTCGCCGCGATGCATCTCGCCGGCGCCGACGAGATCTGGCTGCTCGGCGGGGTGCAGGCCGTGGCCGCCATGTCCGTCGGCACCGACACGATGCGGCCCGTCAACCTGATCGCCGGGCCCGGCAACGCCTACGTCGCCGAGGCCAAGCGGCAGTTGTTCGGGGAGATCGGCATCGACCTGTTCGCCGGGCCGACCGAGATCCTCGTCCTCGCCGACGACCAGGCCGACCCGTTCGTGTGCGCCGTGGACCTGCTCTCGCAGGCCGAGCACGGCCCCGACTCCCCGGCCGTCCTCATCACCACCTCCCGCGAGGTCGCCGAGAAGACGATCGCCGAGGTGGAACGCCTCCTGCCCGGCATGCCCACCCGCGACTTCGCCGAGCCCGCCTGGCGCGACCACGGCCAGGTCCACGTCGTCGACACCCTCGACGAGTTGTACGCCCTCGCCGACGAGTTCGCCTTCGAGCACGTCGAGGTACTGACCGCCGAACCGCGCCTGGCGCTGGAGCGGATGACCCAGTACGGCGCCCTGTTCCTCGGCGAGGGCACCTGTGTGTCGTTCGGCGACAAGGTCATCGGCACGAACCATGTGCTGCCCACACGTGGTGCCGCGCGCTATACCGGCGGCCTGTGGGTGGGGAAGTACCTCAAGACGGTCACCTATCAAGAGGTCACCGACACCGACTCCCAGGTGCTGCTCGGCCGGTTGTGCGGGCGGGCGGCACGTGTGGAGCTGTTCGAGGGGCATGCGCGCTCCGGTGACGTACGGGCGGCGAAGGCCGCGGGCGACAAGCTGCCCTGGAACACCGCGTGACCCTGGACGGCCGCACGGCACTCGTCACCGGCGGCGGGGGACCGCTGGGCCGCGCCTTCGCGCTCGCCCTCGCCGGCGTCGGTGCCCGGGTGATCCTGGTCGGGCGTGACGAGACGGCGCTCGCGGAGGCGGCCGCACTGGTGGAGAAGGACGGCGGACAGGCTCGTACGGCCTCCTGCGATGTCTCCGAACCGCAGGCTGTCAGTGCCCTGGCCGACCAACTCGCCGACGAGGACGTGTCGTTGCTCGTCAACAATGCCGGAGTCGCCGGTCCCGTACGGCCGTTGGTCGACATCGAGCCGGACGAGTGGGACGAGGTGTTCGCGGCCAACGTCCGGGGCGTCTATCTGATGTGCCGGGCCTTCCTGCCGCCGATGCTCGTGGCCGGGCGCGGTGACATCGTCAACGTGGCCTCGGTCAGCGGCAAGCGCCCGCTGCTCAACCGGACCCCGTACACCGCCTCCAAGATGGCGCTGCTCGGCCTGACCCGGACCCTTGCAGGGGAGGTCGGCCCGCAGGGGATCGCGGTCAACTCCCTTTCCCCTGGCCCGGTTAGGGGCCCGCGCATGAACCGCAACTTCCGGCTCACCGCCGAGCTGACCGGCTGCACGGTCGCCGAGGCCGAGCGGGACTTCGCCTCCCGGGCCGCCCTCGGCCGGCTCGTCGAGGAGCACGAGGTCGCGCGGGCGCTCGTGGCGATGCTCGCGATGCCCGGCCTGTGCGGGGCCGACATCGATCTGTCGGCCGGGATGATCGCCCCGTCGTAGCTGAACGGGGTGCGGAGAACGGCGAGGTGGACGGCTGACGAGCCGCCCGCCTCGCCGTCGTGCGTAGGGAGACACACCCGCTATGACGACTCTGTGTGACCGCCATGAAATGGTCCGCCTGATCCGAGGCATCGGGCTCCCATATGTGTGTGCCGCCTGCCTATTCCCTGGTTCTCGTGGCTGCTTCACTCCCTCGTGCGCACCTTCGGTGCCTCCGCCGGGCCGTCCGCATCCCGCGTTCGACGGCCGGCCGGTCACACTGCGCGACGGCGCATCGATCCCTGGGAAGGCAAGCAATGACGCTGATCACCCGACGCTCGGTCCTGATCGCCGGTACGGCCACGGCCGGAGCCGTACTGGTGCCGGCGGTCTCCGCCGCCGCCGCGCCGACGGCCCTCAAGTCCCCGAAGGCTACGCATACTTCGGGCACGCGGATCTCGGTCGGATCCGGCGAGACATACACGGTCTCCGCGACCACCCGCGTGAGCGAGCTGTCCATCGCCGAGGGCGGCACGATCGCCGCCCCGGACGGTTCCAGCCTCTCCCTGACCGTCGACGGCGTGGAGACCGGCCAACTCCTCACCGCCACCGGCGGAACGGCCACCCTGATCCAGGCCGGCACCTACCGCGGAGACGTCGTCCTGACCGTCGCCGCGGCCAACGAGGTGACGTACGAGACGCTCACCTTCCCCTTCCGGCAGGCGGTCTACGTCGATAGCGACGGCGTGGTCAAGGACAAGTCCGTCCTCGCGGCCGTCCTCGGCGGCAAGCTCACCGACGCCTACGCGAAGAACGTGTCGATCACCTCGACCGGCGAGTGCTTCGACGGCGTGTACGTCCAGGACGCCACCTACACCCTCGACCGGCCCTCCATCTCCCTTACGGGCAACGGTCGTTGTGACTTCGCGGGCTACGGCGCGGCGGTCGTCGGCGACGGTTCCTCGACCACGCTCGTCGTGGACGGCGCCCGCATCGACAACAAGGGAGTCGTCCGCACCGCCGTCATCTCCAACGACGGGGCGAACGTCATCGTCAAGGACTCCGTCCTCCGCGCCCGCAACGGCGTCCTGCCCGCCGACTACCAAGCCACCGTGGAAACCCCGTACATGGAGTCCGTGCCCTGGATGCTCGGCCTCGACGGCAACGTCCGCGCCACCAACCTCATCGGCAAGAACAGCAGGGCCACCTACCTCAACTCGACCGTGTTCTCCGAGACTTGGGGCGCCCTGTCGGTCGAGGGCGGCAGCGGCCTCAAACTGACCGCGATCAACAGCCACTTCGGCAACACGGGGGAGTACGGCTACGGCACCTACGCCATCGGCGACGCGACCGTGCGAGTGCTCGGATCCCGGCTCGACGTCGGCAGCTACGCGACCATCATCGCGGGCCCGGCCGCGGTCGTGCACTACGGCGACAGCATCAGGTCCGCCGTCGCCGCGCTCAACAGCGAGCTGGAACTCGGGCTGTCCGAGGCCGAGTTGGCGTCGATCCCGGCGCGCAACACCGTCGTGGACTCCGGGCACTTCGGCTACATGTTCTTCGGCGCGGGTCAACTCACCCTCGATGGCGGCACGGTGATCAACTCCGACCGGGCCACCTTCCTCAACAAGGGCCAGCAGACCACGATCAGCGTCGACGGATCGCAGGGCGCCCGGCTCAACCCGCGCGACGGGATCATCCTCCAGATGATCGAGCTGGACGACCCGGGCCCGGTCCCCGTCAACGGCAAGATGATGAACATCGGCGTCTACACCGAGCCCACCGGCGACCCGGCCAAGGATGCGACCTTCGACCCGACCGCCGTGCACGCCACTGATGGCGCCGCCACCTTCAACTCCATAGCTTTGAAGGGCGACTTCTACAACGGCATGCGCACCGGCAAGAACATGGTCCTCACCTTCGAGAGCGCGAGTGTCGAGGGGATCATCTCTGCGACGAAGGCCAAGCACCGCGTCTCCAGCATCGACGCGGAGACCTTCTACGAGCTCGGCATCGTCACCAACACCACCCAGGCCGCCGTCAACAACGGCGCGATCGTGCGGCTGAACAGTGGCTCGACCTGGACGGTCACCGGCACCTCGTACCTGACCCGGCTCGCCCTCGCCGCCGACGCGACCGTCAAGGCGCCCCGCGGCAAGAAGGTCACGCTGACGGTCGACGGGACGGCCACGGCCATCACGCCGGGCCAGACCTACACGGGCGCGCTCACGCTGACCGTGGCGTGAGCGATGGCGGGGGCGCGTGCCGCTCAGGGCTCAGGCACCGGGCCTCACGCGAGCCGCGCCTCCGCCTCCTTCGCGATCCGCTCGAACTGCGCACCCATGGCCGCCTGAAGAGCCTGCGCCCCCGACAACGGCCGCACCATGACCGTCAGTTCGTCGATCAGACCCTCCTCATTCACATGGATGAAGTCGCAGCCGGTCAGCTCCCGGTCGCCGACCCGCGCGGCGAACATCAGCGCGCTGTCGCTGCCGTCCGGGTCGCCGATCTCCCGTACGTACCGGAAGTCCTCGAAGACCCGTGCCACCCCGTGCAGGATCGCCGCGGTGATCGCCTTCCCGGGGTACGGCTTGAACACGACCGGGCTGGTGAAGACCACGTCCTCGGCCAGCAGCGCCTCGACGGCGTCCATGTCCTGCGCCTCGACCGCCTCACGGAACGCACGCATCGGCTCACCTCATAGTCAATTAGTTGAGTAGGTGTGGATGAGACTAATCAACGGCTGTTAGCGTGTCCACATGTCCCTCAAGTACGCGGTCCTCGCGGCCCTCCTGGAAGGCGAGGCCTCGGGCTACGAGCTGGCGAAGGTGTTCGACGTGTCGCTGGCGAACTTCTGGCCCGCGACACCGCAGCAGCTCTACCGCGAACTGGAGCGCCTCGCGCAGGACGGACTGATCGAGGCACGGGTCGTACAGCAGGAACGCAGGCCCAACAAAAGGATGTTCACGCTCACCGAGGCCGGCCGCCGCGACCTCGACACCTTCGCCGCCGAACCGCCCCGTCGCCCCACCGCCATCCGCGACGAACTCCTCATCAAGATCCAGGCCATGGACGGCACCGACCCCGCCGTGACCCGCGAGCTGATCGAGGAGCGCAGGTCGTGGTCGCGCGGCAAGCTCGACCGCTACGAGCGCGTACGGGACCGTCTTCTCGGCGGCCGGACCGAGGAGGAGTACCTCGGGGACGCCGAGCGCGTCGGGCCGTATCTCACGCTGATGGCCGGGATCAGCTTCGAGGAGGAGAACCTGCGCTGGTGCGAGCGCGTTCTGGCGATCCTCAAGCAGCGCGTTGCCCTAGGCTGACCCGGATGTTCAGCCCCGAAGGCCCCAGTCTGCGCGAACTCGCCGTCCAGGCCCTGTCGTCCGTCGAGCACGGCTACGACCTCCTCGCGCCCAAGTTTGACCACACCCCGTTCCGCACCCCGGCCCCGCTCCTCGACGCGGTCGCCACGATGCTGCGCCGCGTCGGCCCCTTCGACGACGGACTCGACCTGTGCTGCGGCACCGGCGCGGGCGTCGAGGTGCTGACGAAGGTGTGCCAAGTGAGCGTCACCGGCGTGGACTTCAGCGCGGGCATGCTCGACGTCGCGCGGGAGCAGGTGACGAGCAGTGAACCCCGCGTCTCTTGGGTGCGCGGCGACGCCCGGGCCCTGCCGTTCACTGCGGCCTTCGACCTGGTGGTGAGCTTCGGGGCGTTCGGCCACTTCCTGCCCCGCGAACTGCCGGGGCTGTTCGAACAGGTCCGCTCCGTACTGCGCCCTGGCGGCTGCTTCGCCTTCCCCGTCGTGGCACCGCCCCGCCCGACCTCTCCCGCGTACTGGATGCTGTCCGGCTTCGACGCGGCGATGAAGGTGCGCAACGCGGTCTGGCGACCGCCGTTCGTCATGTACTACCGGGACTTTCAACTCGGTTATGTGCGGCCGGAGTTGGAGCGGATCGGCTTCGATGTCGACCTCTACGCGCTGCCCGAGTTCGGAGACCGCGACGACGGCAGCCCCCGCGTCCGCATGGTCGCGGCGCGACGGCTGCCGTAGTCGCGGCGGGTCTCAACCGGTCGCTGTCGCCGCCGACTTGATGACCTTTGTGACCAGGTCGGGGTGGGAGATCATCACGACGTGCGAGGAGTCCACCACGGTCGTGTGCGAACCGGCCCGCTTGGCCTCGAAGCGCTCCAGGTCGGGTGCGATCGCCCGGTCCTGTGCCGCCACGACGGCCCACGAGGGGATGTCGCGCCAGGCCGCCGCCGTGGCGACGTCCGTGAACGCGGCCGCGCTGATGGGGCGTTGGGAGGCCCCCAGCAGTGCGGACGTGGCCGCCGGGAGGTCGGCGGTGAACACCGCGTGGAACTTCGCCGTCCGGATGGCCAGATCGGTACCGCCCGCGCCGTCGGGCAGCGGCTGCAAGGCGTCGCCCAGCTGCGACCCGGGGAACCGCGCCGCGAGTTCGCCCAGTTGCTCGCCCTTGTCGGGCATGAAGGCCGCGACGTACACGAGCGCCTTCACGCTCGCGTCGCCCGCGGCCGCCTGGGTGATCACCGCGCCGCCGTAGGAGTGTCCTACGACGACCTTCGGACCGTCGATCGTCTTGAGGATCGCGGAGATGTAGGCGGCGTCCGAGGTCAGCCCGCGCAGCGGATTGGCGGGCGCCACGACCGTGTACCCCGCCTTCTGGAGCCGGGAGGCCACGGCCGACCAGCTGGACGCGTCGGCGAACGCCCCGTGCACCAGGACCACGGTGGGCTTCGGCTTGGAGTGCGAACCCCCGGTGGCGGATGCCGCCGGGGCGGGGAGCGCGGTGGCCGCGAGGGTGCCGGCCGCCACAACTGCCCCCAGGAGCAAGGGTCTACGGGGAATCGTCATCGGTGGGCTCCGGTCGAGGTCGAGGAGATCGGCGTCGTACGCGTGCTCATCAATGCCCGGCAGCTGTACGGGAGTTCAGGCATATCGGCGCACGAACGACAAGGCGGTGTCCGCGACCTCCTGCCAGCCGTGGTCGATGGTCAGGGCGTGGCCCCGGTCCTTGATCTCGGTGATCTCGGTGACGTTCTTGTTGTGCTGCTGCTTCTTGTAGGAGGCGTTGGCGATCGACCACGGCACGGTGTGGTCCTTCTCGCCCGAGATGATCAGGAGCGGGCCGCGGTCGGGGTTCTCCGTGTCGACCTTCGCCTCGGTCCACGGGTTGAGGTTCGCCGTGGCCGCCTGGAACAGCGGAGCGCCCGGCGCGGGCACCGCGAACGTCTCGTACAACTCCCGTGCCTCCTCCTCACCGACGGCGTTGGCGAAGCCGTAGCGGAACTGGTCGTAGGTCAGGGGGACCGCGCGATTGCGGTTGGCGGGGTTGCTGAGGACCGGTGCGGAGGAGCGCAGCGCGGAGATCGGGAGGGGCAACACGCCCCGGAACGGCGCCGGGTCGATCGCCACGGACGCGGCGGACAGTCCGCGCCCGGCGAGGATCTGCGTGAGCAGTCCGCCGAAGGAGTGGCCGACGATCGCCGGCTTACGGGTCAGCGTGCCGATCAACTCGGTGAGGTGGTCGGCGACTTGGCCGACCGTCTTGCCCGCCATGACCTCGGGGTGCGCGTTGGCCTCCTCGACCGTCTCCGGGTCGTCGGGCCAGGACAGCGAGACCGGCGCGTACCCGGCCTGCTCGAAGTGCGCCGCCCAGCGGTCCCAACTGCTCGGCAACAGCCACAGACCGTGGACGAAGACGACCGGCGTGCGTTCGAGGGCGTTCGCCCGCTCGATCTGCTGTGCGTCGATGTGGGTCATGCCCGCAGTATGCGTCCGTGGGGTCCTGGAGTCTGGTGTACGGCCGCACTTGGTGCGGGAGGACGCCATTGTCGCGGCCTGGGTGATCTCCTACGCTGAACCGCGTGGGGGCAAGAGTGCTGTCCGGGAACGGAGTTGTACATGCTCAGCAAGGGTGAAGCCGGCGAAGCGGTCCGTCAGGCCAAGGTGAAGACCGGTGTCACATGGGCCCAGTTGGCGGAGGCTGTGGGCCGCCCGCTCGCGTGGACGACCGCGGCCCTGCTGGGCCAGCACCCCATGTCGAAGGACGAGGCGGCGACGGCCGCGGCTCTCCTGGAACTCGGCGAGGACGCCGCCCTCGCCTTCCAACTCCAGCCAACTCGGGGCGCGTTGGACGCGGCCGTACCCGTGGACCCGACGATCTACCGGCTCTACGAGGTCGTCCAGGTCTACGGACCCACCATCAAGGAACTGATCCACGAGGAGTTCGGCGACGGCATCATGAGCGCCATCAACTTCCGCCTCGACGTCAGCCGCGCGCCCGATCCGGCCGGTGACCGGGTCGTCATCACCCTCGACGGGAAGTACCTGCAGTACCAGTGGGAGTGATCGAGAGGTGCTCCTCGGCCCGGACCGTCAGGACGGCGAGGAGCAGTCCGCTCCAGCGGTTCGATGTGGTGGTGCCTGATATGTGGGATCAGCCCATGTGGACCGGAGCGGCGCTTTCAGTGGGCTGCTGTCGGCCGGCGGTGACGGCGAACGCGGTCACCGCGGCACCGGCCACGAACACGGCCCCGGCGGCGACATGTCCGTCAATGAGACCGGTGGGTGTTGAGCCGGGCGGCCTGGCGGGTCAGATGGTCGCGCTCGGCGAGATCGGGGGCCTTGCGCGCGGCCTCCGCGTACAGCCGGGCCGCCGTCTTGAGGTCGCCGTCGCGTTCGTGCAGATAGGCCGCCACCGCCGTGTACCGGGGGAGGGAGTCGTCCAGTACCGCGAGCGCGGCCAGCCCGGCGCGTGGGCCGTCGGCCTCGCCCACGGCGACCGCGCGGTTGAGGCGGACCACCGGGTTGTCGGTCAGGCGCGTGAGTTCGTCGTACCACTCGACGATCTGCACCCAGTCCGTCTCCTCGGCGGCGGGCGCGTCCGCGTGCAGCGCCGCGATCGCCGCCTGCGCCTGGAACTCGCCCAACCGGTCGCGGGCTAGGGCGACTTGGAGGATGGTGACGCCCTCGGTGATCGCCGACGTGTCCCAGCGGCCGCGGTCCTGCTCGGCGAGCGGGACCAGGCTGCCGTCCGGCGCGGTCCGGGCGGCGCGCCGGGCATGGTGCAGCAGCATCAGCGCGAGCAGGCCCGCGACCTCGGGGTGGTCGATCGCGGCGGCGAGCTGCCGGGTGAGCCGGATCGCCTCGGCGGCGAGGTCGACATCGCCGGAGTAGCCCTCGTTGAACACCAGGTAGAGGACGCGCAGCACGGTCGCGACATCGCCGGGCTGGTCGAACCGCACCTCGGAGACAGTGCGCTTGGCCCGGCTGATCCGCT
Source organism: Streptomyces sp. N50 (assembly GCF_033335955.1). Taxonomy (GTDB): domain Bacteria; phylum Actinomycetota; class Actinomycetes; order Streptomycetales; family Streptomycetaceae; genus Streptomyces. Next base: position 222,334 of record NZ_CP137549.1, on the reverse strand, counting down.
GCGCCATCGTCGCCTCGGGCACGAGGTACGCCTGCGCGATCTGCCGGGTGGTGAGCCCGCCGACGGCGCGCAGGGTGAGCGCGACCGCCGACGACGGCGTCAACTTCGGGTGGGCGCACAGGAAGTAGAGCTGGAGCGTGTCGTCCGAGGCGGGCGCGGGCCCGGGGGCCGGCTCCTCCTCCACGAGGTCCTCGCGCCTGCGGCGGGCGGTCTCCGCCCGCGTCGCGTCGAGGAACCGCCGCCACGCCACCGTGACCAGCCAGCCCTTCGCGTCCCGCGGCGGATCGTCCGGCCACACCCGGACCGCCTCGACGAGCGCGTCCTGTACGGCGTCCTCGGCCGCCGCGAAGTCTGCTCCGCGGCGGACGAGGATCCCGAGCACACTCGGCGTGAGGCTCCTCAGCTGGACCTCGTTCACTTAAAGGTGCACTCCGTGTCCGTGATGGTGGAGTGCACGCCCAGGAACGGGCGCAGTTCCAGCCACTCGTGGATCGGCCTGCCACCGGCCCCGGGCGCGGCCGACAGCTCACCGGCCAGTTCCACGGCACGCTCGTAGCTGTCGACATCGATCACCATCCAGCCGGCGATGACGTCCTTGGTCTCGGCGAACGGGCCGTCGGTGACCGGCGGGCGGCCTTCGCCGTCGTAGCGGACGAACGTCCCCTCGGGGGAGAGCGCCTGGCTGTCGACGAACTCGCCGGTCTTCTCCAGCCGGGCCGCGAAGTCGTTCATGTACTGGACGTGGGCCGTGATCTCCTCGGGTGCCCACTGGTCCATGGGGACGTCGTTCACGGCGGTGGGGGCGCCGCGGTAGTGCTTCAGGAGCAGGTACTTGGCCATGGTCGTTCTCCTCGGTGCCGGTACGACCCATTGTGGGCGCGTTCACCTCGGGGACGGAGCCGGGCGCGGGATCTCGACATCGGCGGCGGATTTTCTCGCCGCGAGTTTCGCGAGTTCTGCGGGGGAGGGTGGAAAGGGAGGTGTCGTCACTCCTCTTCCCTTCTTAACGTATAGCGCACCGGGGGGCTTGCGGCAAGGCCCCCGTCGTGCCGCAGAATGTCCGGCCTGAGGGCATGACCTGCGGAAACGGGAGTCGCGGAATGCGTGTGTTGTTGACGACGTGGGGATCGCGCGGGGATGTCGAACCCGTGGCGGGACTCGCGTCGCGTCTGCTGGAGCTCGGCGCGGAGGTGCGTGTCGCCGCGCCGCCGGACGAGGAGTTCGTGGAGCTGTTGGCCCGGGCCGGTGTGCCGCTGGTGCCGCTCGGTCCGTCGGTGCGCTCGGTGGTGACCGGGGCGAGGCCGCCGTCGGCGGCGACCGCGTTCCAGCTCGCGCCCGAGCTGGTCGCCGCCCGGTACGAGACGCTGCTGCCGGCGGCCGAGGGGTGCGACGTGCTGCTGGCGAGCGGCCTGATGCCGACCGGCGCCCGCTCGGTGGCCGAGAAACTGGGCATCCACTATGTGTTCGCCTGCTTCCACACGGCCGGTCTGCCGTCGTCGAAGCACCGGCCGCCGTCGCGGCCCGGCCACCAGTCCTCGCTGGAGGAGACCGACATCAAGGTGCTGTGGGAGGAGGACGCCCAGCGGGTGAACGCGCTGTACCGCGAGGCGGAGAACCGGCACCGGGCGGCGATCGGTCTGCCGCCGGTGGACAACGTCCGCGACCACGCGTTCACCGAGCGGCCGTGGCTGGCCTCGGACCCGGACCTGTTCCCGTGGCAGGACCAGACGGATCTCGACCTCGCGGTGACCGGGTCGTGGATCCTGCCCGACGAGCGCCCGCTCCCGGCGGATCTGGAGGCGTTCCTGGAGGCGGGCGGGCCGCCGGTGTACGTGGGCTTCGGCAGCATGGCCCTGCGCACCTCGCCGGACGCCGCCCGGATCGCCGTCGAAGCGGTCCGCGCGCAGGGCCGCCGTGTCGTCCTCGGCCGCGGCTGGGCGGACCTGGCCCCGATCGACGACCGGGACGACTGTTTCGGCGTGGGCGAGGTCAACCACCAGGCGCTGTTCGGCCGGGTCGCCGCGGTCGTGCACCACGGCGGTGCGGGCACCACGACGGCGGCCACGCTGTCCGGCGCGCCTCAGGTGGTCGTGCCGCAGATCGTGGACCAGCCATACTGGGCGGCACGGGTGGCCGAGCTGGGCATCGGCGTGGCGCACGACGGTCCGACGCCGACCTACGACTCCCTGTCGGCCGCGCTCGCCACCGTCCTGGCCCCCGATGTCCGGACCCGGGCACGGACCGTGGCGGGCATGCTCCGCACGGACGGGACGACAGTGGCCGCGAAGATGCTCCACGACATGGTCAGCGGGGAAGGGCGGTCCACGCACGCGTGAACCGGCCGAACCGAGCACACGAGAAACAGCACGCACCGGTCCCCACGCCCAGCCGCACGCCGGGCCGTGAGCGACCCCAGATCGGAATTGATGCCGTGAACCCCCTGACCACCAGCGCCTTCGACCTTCCCGACCGGCTCTCCGCCAAGGCCGACCCGGCGCTGATCGCCGCCGACGAGCAGCACTTCGCGGCGATCGCGGAGAGCCTCGACCGGTCGATCGCGGAACTGACCGAGAGCCTCGACACCGCGCGCAGGGCACCCGGCGGCATCGGCCGGGCGGCCATGGACCGGGACACGGAGATCCACCGGCTCACCACACGGCTGCGCACCCTACGTCGCTTCGGCCTGGACCTGTGTCTTGGCCACATGGTGGACGCCGACACCTCCGAGCCCGTGTACATCGGACGGCTCGGCCTGACCGACAGCACGGGCCGGCGTCTGCTCCTCGACTGGCGCTCCCCGGCGGCGGAGCCGTTCTTCGGCGCGACCCACGCCAACCCGATGGGGCTGGCGAGCCGCCGCAGGTACCGCTGGACGCGCGGCCGGATCAGCGACTACTGGGACGAGGTGTTCACCGCCGACGGCTTCGCCGGGCACGCCGCGCTCGACGACCAGTCCGCGTTCATCGCCAGCCTCGGCGGCAACCGCTCGGGCCGGATGCGCGACGTCCTCGGCACCATCCAGGCCGACCAGGACGCCATCATCCGCGCGGGATCACGCGGCGCGCTCGTCGTCGACGGCGGCCCCGGCACCGGCAAGACCGTCGTCGCCCTGCACCGCTCCGCCTACCTCCTCTACTCCGATCCGCGGCTCGGGCACCGCAGGGGCGGCGTGCTGTTCGTCGGTCCGCACCGGCCCTATCTGGACTACGTCGCCGACGTCCTGCCCAGCCTCGGCGAGGAGGGCGTGCAGACCTGCATCCTGCGGGACCTCGTCGCCGAGGGCGCGGCGGCGGTCGTGGAGGCCGACCCGGAGGTGGCGCGGCTGAAGTCGTCCGTGGAACTGGTGCGGGCGATCGAACCCGCCGTCCGGTTCTACGAGGAGCCGCCCACCAAGGGCATGAACGTCACCACCCACTGGTCCGACATCCCGCTGAGCGCCGAGGACTGGGCCGTCGCGTTCGAGGCCGCCGAACCCGGCACCCCGCACAACGAGGGCCGCGAGCAGGTCTGGCAGGAACTGCTCACGATCCTGGTCGACAAGCACGACGACACCGCCGCGCCGCAGGACGGAGAGGGCGGGCAGGTCACGCCCGAGCAACTCCGCCGCTCGCTGCGGCAGAACCGGGAACTGCTCACCGCCTTCAACCGCGCGTGGCCGCTGCTCGAAGCGGCCGACCTCGTCGGCGACCTGTGGACGGTACCGGCGTACCTGCGCAAGTGCGCCCCCTCGCTGAGCCGCGACGAGGTGCAGCGGTTGCAGCGGGCGGACGCGCAGGCCTGGACGGTGTCCGACCTGCCGCTGCTCGACGCGGCACGCCAACGGCTCGGCGACCCGGAGTCGGCGCGCCGCAAGCGCCGGCAGGAAGCCGCCGTCGCCGCCGAGCACTCCCGCCGGACCGACGTCATCGACAGCCTGCTGCAGAACGTCGAGATCGACGAGAGCGAGGGCGCGATGGGCATGCTCCACGGAAAGGACCTGCGGGACGCGCTGATCGACGAGGCCGCGCAGGTGTCCGCCATCGAACCCGACCTGCTCGCCGGGCCGTTCGCGCACATCGTCGTGGACGAGGCACAGGAACTGACCGACGCGGAATGGCAGATGCTCCTGCTGCGCTGCCCGTCCCGCAGCTTCACCGTCGTCGGCGACCGCGCCCAGGCCCGGCACGGCTTCACCGAGTCGTGGCAGGAACGGCTGAGGCGGGTCGGCCTCGACCGCGTCAACCTGGCCTCCCTGACGGTCAATTACCGCACCCCGGAAGAGATCATGACGGAAGCCGAGCCGGTCATCCGTGCCGTGCTCCCGGACGCCAACGTGCCGACCTCCATCCGCAGCAGCGGCATCCCCGTCGTGCACGGACACACCGCCGAACTGGAGTCGGTCCTGGACACCTGGCTCGCCGAGCACGCGGACGGGATCGGCTGTGTCATCGGTACGGCCGAGACGGACGCGGACATCTTCCGGGCGAGGCCGCGCGTCCGGGCGCTGACTCCCGTGCTGTCCAAGGGACTTGAGTTCGACCTGGTCGTCCTCCTCGACCCGGAGCAGTTCGGCGAGGGCATCGAAGGAGCCGTCGATCACTATGTGGCGATGACCCGGGCGACGCAGCAGCTGGTCGTGCTCACAAGCGCGTAAGTCGGCTCGGCGCGCGGCGAGTTGGGACCCGCCGCGCGCCGACCTCCTTGGCGTCAGCCCGCTGCGGGCAGCGTGAACTCGTAGATCAGGGCGTCCTGTTGGGCCTCCACCACCAGGTCGGTGATCTCCAGCGGGCGCGTGTACTGGTCGTGCACGCGGCGGGTCACGCGCACCGAGGGCGCGTCGGCGACCTGGGTGATCGCGTCCCGGTGGTGCAGGGTCAGGCCGGCCCGGCGCATCCAGTCGTAGGTGCGCCGGAGTTGGGCTGCGGCGGAGCCGTCGGCGCGGTCGCGGTAGCGGGCCAGTTCCTCCACCTCGGCCAGCGCCACCGCCGAGAAGGACGTGAGGGCCGTACGGAGTCCGCTGCCGTCGGCCGCCGCGGACGCGTAGCGGTGCACCAGGGTCGGGCGGTGCGGGGCGATGCCCAGGGCCTTCGCGTGGTCCGGCGGGGGAGTCTCCCAGGCCACGGTGGCCCGGTCGAAGCCCGTCGGGTCCGTGCTGCGGGCGCCGACCGGGAAGGTGAGCGAGGACGGGGTCTCGACGGGCTGTCCGGCCAGGGTGGCGTGGCTGCCGCGCCGGTCGGTGGCGACCAGGCCGTCCCTGCGCAGCACCTCCAGCGCCTGTCTTATGGTCTCCCGGCTGACCTGGAAGTGTTCGGCCAACTGCCGTTCGCCGGGCAGGCGTTCACCGGGCGGGATGGTGCCGTCGTGGAGTTCGCCGAGCAGTTGGGTGGCGACCTTCCCGTAGAGGGGCTGGTCGTCGGCGGTCGGGTGGTCGTGGGGGGTGGTGCGGGCCATGCCGCGCCTCCTGTTGGTGACAAGACTGATTGCAGAACTGGTGACGATTCGTAGCCGTGCGGGCTCGTTGCGCGACCAGATCTAGCATTGGTCTAAACCACCAGGGAAGAGCGGCAGGGCAGTTAGGCCGAAAGCGACCCGCGCCGATCACCCCTCACAGGGCCTCGTGCACGGCGTCGATCAGGGTCATCTTCCGCGGGTCGTCGGCGATATGAGGCCCCATCCGGTTCATCACATAGCCCATCGACACCCCCGCCTCCGGGTCGGCGAGACCGAAGGAGCCGCCGAACCCGTCGTGTCCGAAAGCCCTCGGGTTACGGCCGTACGATCCGTTCGGGCCGCTGAGCCACAGGCCGAGCCCGACCTCCGTGTCGTGCGCGAAGCCCGAGCCGAGCACCAGGTCACGGCAGCTGCCCTGCCCCTCGCGCACCCGCTCGGCCGCCTCGGGGGAGAGGACGCGGTGGCCGTCGTAGGTCCCGCGCCCGGCGAAGACGCCGTAGAGCGCCGCTATGGCGCGTGCCGTGCCGTGGCCGTTCGCGGCCGGGATCTCCGCGGCGCGCCACTCGGGGTGTTGGCCTCGGCCGCGCCCGCGAGCGGGTTGGTCAGTGCGGCGATGGCAGCGGGCGCCAACTGGCTGAAGACCGCGGCCTGTTCACTCGCCGACGCGGCGGGCGGATGCACCAGTTCGGCCGCCCGGCCGGCCTCCTTCTCGGGCAGCCCGATGGTGAAGTCGATGCCGAGCGGGCCGGTGACCTCGCGCTCCAGGAAGGCGCTCGGCAGCAACCCCGAGACGCGGCGCACGACTTCGCCGACGAGGAAGCCGTAGGTCAGCGCGTGGTACCCGGATTGCGTGCCCGGTTCCCACCAGGGCTCCATGGCCGCGAGGCGTTCTGTGGTCAACTCCCAGTCGTAGAGCTGCGCGAGGGAGTGCGGCTCGCGCAGGCCCGCCAGTCCGGCGCGGTGGGAGAGCAGGTGGCGTACGAGGATGTTCTCCTTGCCGGCGGCGGCGAACTCCGGCCAGTACGTGGCCACTTGGGCGTCGAGGTCGAGCAGGCCGCGGTCGGCGAGGATGTGCGCGCACAGGGCCACCGGGCCCTTCGTCGTCGACCACACGTTGACCAGCGTGTCCCGCTCCCAGGGGCGGGTGCGGGCCGCGTCGGCCCAGCCGCCCCAGAGGTCGACCACGGTCTCGCCGTCGATGGTGACGGTCACTGCGGCGCCCAGTTCGTCGCGGTCCCGGAAGTTCTCCTCGAACGCCGTGCGGACCGCCGAGAAGCGCGGGTCGCAGTGGCCGTCGACGGCTGGCTGGTGCTCGGACATGGGGCCTCCGTGGTGTGCCGGACGCCCGGGCCGCGACGCTGCGGCCCGGACCCCCTGAACATACCGACTGGTCGGACTGACCGGAAGGCGCCGTACGCTCAGTTCGGGAACTTCAGGAACAAGGAGCCGGTCGGCTCCCGGTGCCCCGGCTCCGTGTGCCAGTAGTCGCGGGTCTCCACGGCCAGACCGTCGCCGTCGAAGCGCACGAAGACGCAGCCCGCGAGGGTGGACGGTTCGCCGTCCTCCTCGGCCAGCACCCTGAACTCGGCCACGGTGACGCCGTGTTGGCCGACGACCGGCGCCGAGAACCGCACATCGCCCACCTGCTCCGACGCGAACGACCACCGGAGACAGTCGCCCAACTCGGCCCGCCCCCGGTGGGGTTCACGGAACGGCATCGAGCGGTGGACGCAGTCCTCGGCGTACAGCTCCAGCAGCGCGGCCACGTCGTGCTCGGCCCAGGCGCGCGCCCAGACCCGCACGAAGTGTTCGGCGGCCTCATACGTGTCCGTACCGCACCCCTCAGACGTACGACCGCAGCCAGTCCAGCTTGGTCGCGTCATGGTAAGGGCCGCCGCCCTCATGGTCGTTGAAGTCGTACACCTCGATCTTCTTGTCCTCGTGCGCCCACGCGTTGAACACGGCGAACACCGTGGAGGGCGGGCAGGTCTGGTCCTCCAGGGCCGTCGAGAAGAGGGCGGGAGCGCGGCCCCGGGACGCGAAGTGGACGGCGTCGAAGTACGAGAGCGTGCGCAGGACGTCGTCCGTGCGGCCGCGGTGGGTCTTGAGGTAGCTGCCGATCTCGCGGTACGGGTGGCGGTCCGTGAGGGTCGCGGCGCGCGGGTAGTCGCACAGGAACGGCACGTCCGGCGCGATCGCGGCCAGGTCGCCGACCAGCCCGCCCACGGCGATGGCGATGCCGCCGCCCTGGCTGGCGCCGAGGGCCACCGTGCGCGCGGGATCGACCAGCGGGTGCGAACGGGCCGCCTCGACGGCTCGCACGGCGTCCGTGAACACGCGGCGGTAGTAGTAGTTCTCGGGGGCGTCGATGCCCCGGGTCATGAAACCGGGGTACGCGGGCGCGCCGCCCACCGGGTCCGGAGTGCCACCGCCGCCGCCCCACGCGCTGCCCTGCCCGCGCGTGTCCATCACGAAGTGCGCGCGGCCCGTCGAGGCCCACAACAGGTTCTCGTGCGGGAGGCCGCGCCCGCCGCCGTAACCGACGAACTCCACTACCAGCGGCAGGGGTTGGGTCGCGTCGGCCGGCAGTCGCAGCCAGCCCTTCACCGGGTGACCGCCGAACCCGGCGAACGTCACGTCGTACACCTTCACCGTGGACAGTCCCGTGTCGACCGGTTCGAAGCGGGCGTCCAGATCGTGCTCACGGGTCTCCTGGAGGGTCTTGGACCAGAAGGCGTCGAAGTCCTCGGGCTCGGCGGACTCGCTGCGGTAGTCGCGGAGTTCGTCGAGCGGAAGGTCGAACAGGGCCATCGATGACCGCCTTTGTGAAGGGTGAGCGCAGATGATCACACCGTACGTGTGACATCGGAGGACTCGCCAGGCTTTTACGCCGCCCCGCGCCTACCCTGTCGGCATGTCGTCTGCCGTGGATCTGCTGGTCAAGGACGCCGAACTGCTCGTCGTGGACGGTGAGCGGGAGATCCCGGGCGGCTGGGTCGCCGTCACGGGTGGCCGGGTCACCGCCGTCGGCGCGGGAGGGTCCGAACCCGAGGCGAGTACGACCCTCTCCGCATCCGGGCGGCTCGTCACCCCCGGCCTGATCAACACGCACCACCACATCTACCAGAACCTCACCCGCTCCTACGCCCCCGCCGTCAACGGCACCCTCTTCGACTGGCTGACCACGCTCTACCCGCTGTGGGCGGGCCTCGACGAGGAGGCCGCGTACGTGTCGGCGTACGTCGGTATGGCGGAACTCCTCATGGGTGGCTGCACCACATCCTCCGACCACCTCTATGTGCATCCGCGCCCCTTCCTGGTCGACGCAGAGATCCGCGCCGCCCGTGACATCGGCTTCCGCTTCCACGCGACCCGAGGCTCGATGACCCGCTCCGTCGAGGACGGGGGACTGCCGCCCAGGAGCGTCACGCAGAGCACGGACGAGGTGCTGGCCGACAGCGAGCGGCTGATCAAGGCCCACCACGACCCGGAACCGGGCGCGCTGATCCGGGTCGCGCTGGCTCCCTGCTCGCCGTTCTCGGTGACGAAGGACGTGATGACGGCGACCGCGGAGCTCGCCGAGCGGTACGACGTGCGCCTGCACACGCACCTCGCCGAGGACCGCGACGAGGACACCTACTGCCTGGAGACCTACGGCTGCCGGCCCGTCGAGTACTTCGAGGACACCGGGTGGATGAGCGACCGGACGTGGGTCGCGCACTGCATCTACCCCAACGACGACGAACTGCGCCGCCTCGCCGCCGCGGGCGTGGGCGTGGCGCACTGCCCCAGCTCCAACATGCTCATCGGGGGCGGCACGGCGCGAGTGAAGGAGATGCGCGAGCTGGGTCTGCCGGTGGGGATCGGCTGCGACGGTTCCGCCTCGACCGATCACGCCTCGTTGTGGATGGAGACGCGGGGTGCGCTGCTGCTGGGGCGGTATCGGGGCGGGCCCGGTGCGATGACCGCGCGGGACGCCCTCGACATCGCCACCCGGGGTTCGGCGCGGTGTCTGGGGCGGGCCGACGAGTTGGGGCATCTGCGGCCGGGGGCCTGTGCCGACCTCGTTGTCTGGGATCTGCACGAGGTCGCGCTGGCCGGAGCGTTGAGTGATCCCGTCGAGGCGTGGCTGCGGTGTGGGCCCGCGCGGGCGTGGACGACCGTGGTGGGCGGGCGGGTGCTGGTGGAGCGGGGCGAGCCGGTGCTGGCGGGGTTGCGGGATGTGCTGCGGGACCATGGGCGGGTTGCTCGGCGGATGCAGCGCGCGGTGTAGGGAGGGGAGGGGTGGGGAGGCGGGGGCTGAGGGTGGGGTGAGGGTGGGTTGAGGCGGGATGTCTCAACTGCCTTGTGGGTGTGGGCTGTTGGGGTGTGAGGACGGTCGAGGTGGCCACGGGTGACTCGCCACGCCCGGCGCGCGCGGTCTCCGGTGCGTCACGCTCGCCGCGCGGCACACCGGGTCCGTCACGCCCGCTGCCTGTCGCATCGGGTCCGTCACGCCCGCCGCCCGTCGCATCCGGTTGGTCACGCCCGCCGTCGCGTCCACTGCGGTTCCGTCAGCGCCCAGTCCCGTTCCCACTCGGCCAACCGGTGTCGGAGGGAGATCCGTTGGGTCACGGCGCGCGCGAGCAGGGCCACGCCGATCACACCGGCCGCCGACCACACGCCGACGGTCAACGTGTGCTGCCAGACAGCTACTTCACCCGGTGGCGGGGCGACACTGTGGCCCTTGGCGTCGAGCCATACGGCCACCACGTCACCGCGTCCCGTGCCCGCGGGGACCGCGACCGTGGCCGTACGCGAGCCCCTGCCCGGTTCCGTCCAGCGCACCGCCACCGGGAAGCTGCGCGGGCGGTTCCCCTCCACCGAGGGGAGTTCGGCGGGCGGGGTGCCGATGACCTTCGCGTGGACGCGGTGGCGGTCGGCGTGCTGGGTCGCGGCGATGGTCCGGGCCTGGTCATGGGCCCACAGGCCCGCTGCGGCGCCGGCCAGGGGCGCGCCGACGAACAGCAGGAGGGTGACGGCCAGCGCTGTCCACGCCTCCACGACATCCGACCGGCGCCGCAGCGGATTCCGCCGCCGGCGTCGACTCCGTACCCGGGTCCGCATGTCGGTCTCCTCGCCGTCACCGGAGCCGAGGAACCGTAAGGCCGGAAGCCCCTGTGGGGCCGGTCCGCCGCCGCCTCGACACCGCGCACGCATGCGAGCGTCCACACAGAAGTCGTACCCCCTCCGAGGTACTTCTCTCAACCGGAGCCGAGTGGATCGGCCGGGAGGGCGCGTGCCGCCGGGCCGATCCTCAGACGAACCGAACCGAACCGATCCTCAGCCGAACCGCTCGATGCGGATGCGGTCCACCGGCTGGCCCGCCTCGACCAGCAGCCGGGAGGCGTGCTCGGCGAAGCCGTTGGAGCCGCACACATAGGCCTCCCACCCACCGGCGGGCTGCTCGGCCAGGAGGGGCGCCACATGTGCGGCGGCCATACGTCCCACCGGCACACCCTCCGGCGCGCTGCGTGTGAACACGGCCGTGGTCTCCGCGCCGTACTCCCGCGCGTAGATCAACTCCTCGGGACTGCGCGCCGACACCACCAGCCGCAGCGGCACGGACAGGTCCCGTGCCCGGTGCTGCCGGAGCATCGACATCAGCGGTACGACCCCGGAACCGGCGCCCAGCAGCAGGGCGGGCCGGTCGCCGGGCCAGGCGAAGAAGCCGCTCAGCGGGCCGCGGACCTCGACCTCGTCACCGGGCCTGGCCACCGTGTGGAACCAGCCCGACACCTCGCCGCCCTCGACGTGGTCCAGGGTCAGCTCCACATGCCCGGTGTCGTCCGGGTGCGAGGCGATCGAGTAGTGGCGCTGTGCCACATAGCCGTCCTCGGCACGCAGCCGCAGCATCAGGTGCTGGCCGGGCAGATGGCCGCCCCAGCCGGGCACCGCGAAGCGGAACGTGGCGGCGTGCGGGGTCTCCCGGCGGATCTCGGTGAGCGTGGCGGTCTGCCAGACGGCGGCGGCGCGGTTGCTCACGGCGATGCGTCCCGGCACCGCGAACTTCGTGGTCGGCGCGAAGGTGTCAGTCACCGGAGTACCGCTGTTCCTCCCAGGGGTTGCCCCGGGCGTGATAGCCGTTCTGCTCCCAGAAGCCGGGCTCGTCGTGGTCGAGGAGACGCAGGCCCGCGATCCACTTGGCGCTCTTCCAGAAGTACAGGTGCGGCACCAGCAGCCGGGCGGGGCCGCCGTGCTCGGCGGGCAGCGGCTTGCCGTCGTACTCCCACGCGATCCAGGCGCGACCGCCGGTCACGTCTTCGAGCGGGAGGTTCGTGGTGTACCCGGTGTGCGAATACGCGACCACATGTGTGGCGGACACATGGGGCCGCACCACATCGAAGAACGCGTCCAGCGAGACACCCCCGAACCGCACCCCGAACTTCGACCAGCTCGTCACACAGTGGATGTCACCCTCGTAGGCAGACGCGGGCAGTTCGTGTGCCTGCGTCCAGTTCCAGGTGCGCGGGTGCTCCACGAGTCCGTCGACGCGGAACGTCCAGTCGGCCGGTGCGAGGTCGGGGGTGACCTCGGCGGACAGGACGGGCCAGTCGTCGCCCGCATCGTACTGGCCGGGCGGCAGGCCGGCGTCGGGGACGCGCGGGCGTCCGGTGAAGCCTCGGGTGACGTGCATACGGGTGGTGCCTCCAGGCCGCTGCGGCGCGGGTCCGCCGGGCGAGCGTGATCAGTGGTTTCTCGTTTCAACGGTACGCGTCCACCAGGTATGCCCAGGTCCGGGGGCGGCCGGCGATCATTGCGGCCGTATGAACTCTCCCCGCGCAGGGGAATAGCCGCCCGGGGACCGACCTTGGTCTTCAGTGCGGCTTGAGTACGGACAGCCGGTGGTCGTGGTGTGTGTCGTGATGGTGTGGTGACCGCCGGTGATCCGGTGACTGCGAAGGAGAGTGAGGGAACAGATGCCGAAGGCGTACGTCTTCACGCGTTACGGGGGACCCGAGACCGAGGCGTTCGTCGAGGTCGACCGGCCCGTCCCCGGCCCCGGTGAAGTCCTCGTCGCGGTGCGCGCGGCCGGGGTGAACCCGGTCGACTGGAAGCAGCGCGACGGCTACCGCCGACCCGGCGAGACCGGTTCGCGCGCGTTCCCCGCGGTCTTCGGCCAGGAGGTCTCCGGAGTCGTACGGGAGACCGGCGCCGGAGTCGACGGATTCGCCGTCGGCGACGAGGTGTTCGGCAGCACGGTCGCCGGCGGATACGCCGAGTACGCCCTGCTGCCCGCCACGGTCACCGCGCACAAGCCCACCGAGCTGTCCTTCCCGGACGCGGCCACCCTGCCCGTCGCCGCAGCGACCGCGTACGACGGGATCCGCCAGCTCGACCTGCCCGCCGGCGCGACCGTGCTGGTCACCGGCGCGGGCGGCGGTGTCGGCTCCGCGGCGCTGCAGATCGCCCGCGCGCTGGGACTGCGTGCCGTGGGCGTGGCGAGCGAGGGCAAGAAGGACTTCGTGGAGTCGCTGGGCGCGGTCCACGTCCCCTCCGGACCGGACCTGGCCGGACGGGTACGAGCCGTCGCCCCGGACGGCGTCGACGGCGCCTACGACCTCGTCGGCGGCGAGGTTCTCGCCGAGGCGGCCACCCTCCTCACCGATCCCACGAAGCTGATCACCGCCGGGGCTCCCGCCCCCGAGGTCGAGAAGCTCGGCGGCGCGCGCGTCGAACGCGCCCGCAACTCCGCCGTCCTCGACGCGCTCGCGCAGCTCGCGATCAGGGGGCAACTGGACCCGCACGTGACGCAGACCTTCCCGCTCGACCAGGCCGGCGAGGCGCTGCGCACCGTCGAGGACGGTCACGCCCGCGGCAAGATCGTGATCGAGGTCGCCGTATGAGCACGTCCGACGAACGTGTCCTCGACAACCCGGCCCGTGCCGCCCTCACCGGTCCGCACGCCCACTTCGCCGAGCGGCGCGGACGGGTGCTGCGCTACCCGGTCGACGTGACCCCGTGGCTGGCCCTGCCCGACGAGCCCGACGCCGACGACTGGGCCGACGTGGCCGCGATGTCCGGCCCGGGCGCCGAGATCCCGCTCCTCGGGTTCCGGGACCGGGTGCCGGACGACTGGGAGATCACCTTCCACATCGACGGCGTGCAGATGGTGGACGACGGGCTGGCCGCAGCACCGGATCCGGAGGCGGTCCTCCTCGGCCCGGCCGACGTCCCCGAGATGCTCGACCTGGTGGAACGGACCAAGCCCGGCCCCTTCCTGCCCCGCACGATCGAACTCGGCACCTACCTCGGCATCCGCCGCGACGGCGCCCTCGTCGCCATGGCCGGCGAACGACTCCACCCGCCAGGCTGGACCGAGATCAGCGCGGTCTGCACCGACCCCTCCGCCCGCGGCGAGGGTCTCGCGAGCCGCCTCATACTTGCCGTCGCGCACGGCATCCGCGAACGCGGCGAGACCCCGTTCCTGCACACCGGCGCGAGCAACGCGACCGCCATCAGGCTGTACGAGTCCCTGGGCTTCCGGCTGCGCCTCGACACCGCGTTCCTCGCGGCGCGGGCGCCGGAGCACCTCACGCAGACGCGGCCCGTGGGGGTGTCGTAGAACCGAAGGGGTTGGTGCCCCCTCAGCTGTCGTCCGACTCCCCGCCCGGCCACGCGTTGTAGCGCTCCAGGTAGCCGGCGAACCGGGTCAGGTCCTCCTGTGGCCAGCCCGCGAGCCGCTCCCGGAAGGCGGCCTGGCGGTTCTCGGTGACCTGGGCGAGGATGCGGCGGCCGGGGGCGGTGAGGTGCAGGACCTGGACGCGGTGGTCCTCGGGGTCGGGGCGGCGTTCGATGAGGTCGGCGCGCTCCAGGGCGGCGACCTGGCGGCTGACCGTGGACTTGTCGAGGGCGTAGTGCGCGGCGAGGTCGGTGGCGCGGCAGCCGCCCTGCTCCTCCAGGTGACTGAGCAGGGTGTACGACACCAGGGACAGCTCGGGGTGGAGGCGGCCCGCGGAGGCCCGGGCGCGCCGGGCGAAGGTCGTCATCTCACGCTGGATGGTCTCCACGGCCTGGTCCGCTCGCACTGGAATCTCCCTCGTTCACCCGGTTGTTGCAGAGTACAACTCGGGCAGGAGGTCGGCCCCTCGCGGGCCCGGTGCTTGGGGTAGTGTGGCTCCCCGGTCGCGGACGGTCGTGGCCCTGAACTCCTGGGAGGTGAGACCCATTACCGCTGTGTCAGGTCGGGTGCTCTCACCTCAGGACAGCGCGGATCACCGCCGGTAGGTGACCGCGAGAGCGCCCTTCGGTTGCCTCCCGAAAGGCCCTCGGCTTTCATGCGCCCTCTTTCCCCCGCCTCCGTCGTCGCCGCGCTCCGTGCCGCGGGCTGTGTCTTCGCCGAGGACGAGGCGCGACTGATCCTCTCCGCCGCGCGCACCCCGGACGAACTCACCGCCATGGTGGACCGCCGGGTCACCGGCCTGCCCCTCGAACACGTCGTCGGCTGGGCCGAGTTCAGAGGTCTGCGGATAGCCGTGGAGCCCGGTGTGTTCGTGCCCCGCCGCCGTACCGAGTTCCTTGTCGAGCAGGCCCTCGCGCACGCCCCGGACGCGTCCGTCGTCGTGGACCTGTGCTGCGGTTCGGGCGCGGTCGGCGCGGCGCTGGCCGCGGCCCTCGGCGGGGTCGAACTGCACGCCGCCGACATCGACCCCGCCGCCACGCGCTGCGCCCGCCGAAATATCGCGCCCTACGGCGGTCACGTCCACACGGGCGACCTGTTCGCGGCGCTCCCCGACATGTTGCGCGGCCGCGTCGACATCCTCGCGGCCAACGTGCCGTACGTCCCCACGGGCGAGGTCGGTCTGCTACCCGCCGAGGCCCGCGACCACGAACCCCTGGTCGCCCTCGACGGCGGCACCGACGGCCTCGACATACTCCGCGAGGTCACCACCGGCGCCCCCGACTGGCTCGCCCCCGCCGGCTGCCTCCTCGTCGAGACGAGCGAGCGCCAACTCCCGGCGGCGGTCGAGGCGTTCACACGCGCCGGGCTGGAGACGCGGTCGGCGTACTCGGAGGAGTTGTACGCGAATGTTGTGATCGGGGTGAGGGTGACGGGGGTGGGCGGGGCGTAGCGCGGGGGTGTGGGAGGGGCGGCTGGGTGCGGGGTTCGGGGCGCTGTCGGGCGGGTTGGGGGAAGTGCTCGGATCCCTGCGGTCGATGGTGCCTGTGAGGGGCTGGTCGGCGGCGGCTTGGGTGTAGGCGTGCCGGAGGGGAGGGGGTGCCGGTGAGGTCGTAGCGCCGCTGCCGGACGGGCTGGGTGTGGTGCTTGGGGTGTGGTCACCGTGACCTCAGGGGGCCGAGGTCGCGAATGCTCGGCCCGTCTTGTCCCTCACTCAGGTCGGGCAGTCGAAGGTGTTCGTGAAGGTGCGGCTGGCGGTGTGGGTGTGAGCGCGAGTGCGAGTGCGAGTGCGAGTGCGAGTCAGGTCGTGGCGCCGCTGCCCGACGGGCTCGGCATGGCGCCTGGGGTGTGGTCGCCGCGTCCCCATGGGCCGGGGCCTCGGCCGGCGGGGCCGCCGCGTTCGTCGCCCGGGCCCTTGCGGTCGAAGGTGCCTGTGAAGGCTCGGTCGGCCGTGCGGGTGCCGGTGTCGGAGCGGGTGCCCGTCAGGGAGGCCGTGTCGCCCTTCTTGAGGGCGTCGGCGCCCTGGGGCGTGACGCCGGAGCCCACGGTCCAGGTCCATGACGTGCCGTCGTCGCTCTTGACGGTGACCTGGTCGCCGTCGACCTTCGTGACCGTGCCGCGCTGCCAGATCCGTACGACCCACTTGCCGGTGGTGTTGTCCTTGACCGTCGCCTCGCCGTGCACGGCCGCGCCGCCGAGGCCGAAGCCGCCACCGTGCCGGAAGCCGGGACCGCCGGGCGATGGTGTCCCCGACGGGGAACCGGCCGCAGCCGGTACGGCGGCGCTGCCCGAACCACCCGAGGTCGCCGCGTAGGCGACGGTCCCGCCGAGCGCCAGGACGCCCACGGTGGCCACGGCGATCACCGCCCGGGACCGCCGCGACCGCTGTCGCCACAACCGGTCGAGACCGCCGTCGCGTTCAGCTCCGCCGGGGCCCGCCAGTACCTCCCACTCTGGTGCGTGGTCGGGCATCGGAGGTACGGCCGCGCTGTCGCCGGCTTCGTGCTCAGGATCGTGCGTCACGGCTCGCTCCCTAGGCCACGCGCGCGGCATCCCACCGGCACGCCTGTCTGTGATTCTCCGGGGCGGGCGATAAAGAAGCGGTAATAAATCCCTGTGAATCGGGAGCCGATGGCCCCCATCGCCCATCCCTTGGCTCATCCCTCGGCCCATCCCGTGATCCAGCCCATGGCTCAGCTCATGACCCGACCCCGATTGTGCAACTAGTTGCATAAAGGCCTCTCCGTCCTCTACAAAAGAGGCACGACACCGCGCACGGAGGCCTCGATGAGCCGTTACCCGCACCTGCTGAACCCGCTCGACCTGGGCTTCACCACACTGCCCAACCGCGTCCTCATGGGCTCGATGCACATAGGCCTGGAGGAAGCCGAGCGCGGTTTCGAGCGCATGGCGGAGTTCTACGCGGCACGCGCGCGTGGCGGGGTCGGCCTGATCGTCACCGGTGGCATCGCGCCGAACGAGGCCGGCCGGCCCTACGAGGGCGGCGCCAAGCTCACCACCGACGCCGAGGCCGCGCAGCACGCGGAGATCACCGCCGCCGTGCACCGCGAGGGCGGCCGGATCGCGATGCAGATCCTGCACTTCGGGCGGTACGCCTACCACCAGGACCTCGTCGCGCCGAGCGCCGTCCAGGCGCCGATCAGCCCCTTCCCGCCCCGCGCGCTCACCGACGCCGAGGTCGAGCAGACCGTCGAGGACTACGCCCGCGCGGCCCGCCTCGCCCGGCAGGCCGGGTACGACGGCGTCGAGATCATGGGCTCCGAGGGCTACCTCATCAACGAGTTCATCGCCGCGCAGACCAACCACCGCGACGACCGCTGGGGCGGCTCGTACGAGAACCGGACGCGCTTCCCCGTCGAGATCGTGCGCCGGGTGCGCGAGGCGGTCGGCGAGGACTTCATCATCATTTACCGGCTGTCGATGCTGGACCTCGTGCCGGGCGGCTCCACGCTCGACGAAGTCATCAGGCTGGCCAAGGCGGTTGAGGCCGCCGGGGCGACCATCATCAACACCGGCATCGGCTGGCACGAGGCCCGCATCCCGACCATCGCGACCTCGGTACCGCGCGGTGCGTACACCTGGGTGACGAAGAAGCTGATGGGTGCCGTCTCCATCCCCCTCGTCACCACCAACCGCATCAACACCCCTGAACTGGCAGAGCAGTTGCTCGCCGACGGGTGCGCCGACATGGTGTCGATGGCCCGCCCGATGCTCGCCGACCCGGACTTCGTGGCCAAGGCCGCGGCGGATCGCTCCGACGCCATCAACACCTGCATCGGCTGCAACCAGGCCTGCCTCGACCACACCTTCAGCGGCAAGATCACCTCCTGCCTGGTCAACCCGCGCGCCTGCCACGAGACCGAACTCGTCCTCGCGCCAACGCGGTTGCGCAAACGCGTCGCGGTGGTGGGCGCGGGTCCGGCCGGTCTGGCGTGCGCGGTCTCGGCCGCCGAACGCGGTCACGAGGTGACGTTGTACGACGCCGCGAGTGAGATCGGCGGACAGCTCAACGTCGCCCGACAGGTCCCGGGCAAGCAGGAGTTCGACGAGACGCTGCGCTACTTCCGCACGCGGCTCGACGAGCACGAGGTCGACGTACGCCTCAACACGCCTGTTGCGGCAGGGGACTTGGGCGCCTACGACGAGGTCGTCGTCGCCACCGGCGTCAGCCCCCGCACCCCTGACATCCCCGGCGTCGACCACCCCAGCGTCGTCGGCTACCTCGACGTCCTGCGCGACCGCGTCCCCGTCGGCGACCGCGTCGCGATCCTCGGCGCGGGCGGCATCGGCTTCGACGTCGCCGAGTTCCTCACGGACGGCGGCGACAAGGCGAGCGAGGACCCGGCGACGTACTTCCGCGCCTGGGGCGTCGACATGGACTACGCGGCCCCCGGCGGCCTCACCGCACCCGAGCGCCCCGCCCCGCCCCGCAGCGTCCACCTCCTCCAGCGCAAGGCGACCAAGGTCGGCGCCGGCCTCGGCAAGACCACGGGCTGGATCCACCGCACCGAACTCAAGCACCGGGGCGTCACCATGGTCCCGGGCGTCCAGTACGACCTGATCGACGACGCCGGACTGCACGTCACCGTCGACGGCCGCTCCACCGTCCTGGAGGTCGACACGGTCGTCCTGTGCACGGGCCAGGACCCGCGCCGCGACCTGTACGACGAGTTGACCGCCGCCGGCCGCAGCGTGCACCTCATCGGCGGTGCCGACGTGGCCGCCGAACTCGACGCCAAGCGCGCCATCAAGCAGGGCACCGAGGTCGCGGCCGCCCTCTGAGACACGGCCGCAGGCCCGAGGCCCGTCCCTAGGATGACCCCATGTCACTCCCGCACGCGATCCTCACCGCCCTTCTGGAGAAGCCGTCCTCGGGTCTCGAACTGACCCGGCGCTTCGACCGGTCGATCGGTTACTTCTGGTCGGCGACGCACCAGCAGATCTATCGCGAGCTGGGAAAACTGGAGGCCGAGGGCCAGATCCGGGCGCTCGCGTCCGAGCAGCCGGCCCGCGGCCAGAAGAAGCGCTACGAGGTCCTGCCCGCGGGGCGCGCCGAACTGGCCCGCTGGACCGCGTCCTCCCAGGACCCCAAGCCGCACCGCGATGTGATGCTGCTGCGGCTGCGCGCGGCGGCGGTGGTCGGCACGGACGGCATCGAGGATGACCTGCGCCGCCATCTCGCCCTGCACCAGCGGCAGTTGGCGGAGTACGAGGAGATCGAGAAGCGCGACTTCCCACCCGGCCGGGACAGTCCCCAGGACCGGCTCCAGCACCTCGTGCTGCGCGCCGGCATCGACCTGGAGACCTTCTGGACGCAGTGGCTCACGCACGCGATCGAGGAGTTCGCCGAACTGCCCTAGGACGTGCGGTAGTTGTCGTGGGACATGAGGAGGGGCCGCCCGGCGCCGGGCGGCCCCTCGTGGTGGTGGACGGTCAGAGGCGGTACGGCTTCGCGCGCCTGCGCAGGAACCAGGCCGTCGCGATGACGCCGACTCCGACCAGGCCTCCGCCCGCCGCCAGGGTGAGGGGACCGTAGTCCTTGGTGGCCCCGCCGAGGCCGCCCATGACGCCGCGCGTGGGCGAGGCCGTGGCGGAGACCGTGGGGGTCGTGGACCTGGACACGATCACGGACTGGCTGCCCGCGGGCGTGCTGGCGTTCTGGCACATGACGATGATCGTGTAGGTGCCCGGGGTGACGTTCGTCCAGGCGGTGGACTGGCTGACGGTCGTCCCCGCCAGGGTCGCCTTGCGGCCCTCGGCGAAGCTGCCCTGGCTGCTGGTGAGGAGCGAACCGGTGCCCCAGACGCCGGTGGTGCGGTTCTGGGAGCACGCGCTGGTCGTGACCGAGACCGTGGTCCCGGTCGTGCTCACGGAGATCCCCGACGCCGCGCCGGCACTGCCGGCGGTCAGGGCGAGGGGAAGAGCGGCGGCGGCTGTCACGGTCAGGCCGGAGCGGAGTAGTAGCTGAGAAGTGCGCATGGGACTGCCCTCCGGCGGCACGGTTGGCGGAACATCCCTTGCGCCGCCGGGATCGGGAAACGGCCGTGCTGCCTCCAAGGAAGCCAACGCGTCCTCGGCCCGTCCCGCATGCGGACGGGGACCGGGCAGGTGACGGATTCCTTCGTCCGGCTCAGGGGTGAGGCGTAGTCAGGGACGCGGGCGCTCACCAGGCGGGCGCCGCGCGGAGCAGTCGTTCCCGGACGAGCGTGACGTGCGGGTTGTCCGGCGAGCCGGGGCGCCGGGTGAGATACGAGGTGTTGATCGGCGGGTCCTCGGGCGCCAGCAGCGGGACCAGCGCGCCCGACGCCAGCTCGTCCAGGCACAGATAGCGGGGGAGCACGGTGATCCCGGCACCGGCCACGACCGCCGCCAGCACCCCGCGCAGATCGGGCGCCGTGATCGCGGCCTGCCCGCCGAGCCGGGTCCCGAACACGTGCCGCCAGTACCGGCGCGCGATCGGCAGATCCTCCGCGTACGACACGAGCGGGACCCCGTGCAGCGCGGCGGGCCCCTCGGCGGTAACCCGCCCGGCCCCGATGCGCTCCGCCCACGCGGGCGCGGCGACCAGCACGAACTCCTCGTCCGCCAACGGTTCCCAGGTCAGTGTCCGCCCGCGCGGCCGGGCGGTGGCGATCACCAGGTCGAAACGGCCGCCCCGCAGTCCGTCGAGCAGTTCGTCCGTCAGCCCCGGGCTGACCCGCAGCCGTACGCCCTCCCCGGTCAGCGGCGCCAGGGCGGGCAGCACGCGGGTGCACAGCAGCTCCGCCGGACCGGCGATGTGTACGGGCTCGGGGGACTGGTCCGGGCCGGGACCGGCCCGGTCCGCCACCACGGCCAGCGCGTCCAGGGGCGCCGCGACCTGCGCGGCCAACTGGTCCGCCACCGGCGTCGGTACGACACCGCGCGACCGCCGCTCGAACAGCTCCCGCCCCAACTGCGTCTCCAGCGACCGGATCTGTGTGGTCACCGTCGGCTGCGACAGCCCGAGCAGCCGCCCCGCCGCGGTGAACGAACCGGCCCGGTGCACGGCGAGAAACGTCCGGAGAAGGGAGAGGTCGAGCGGCGCGGCGGCCGGGGCGGGGTGCGGCGAGCCATTGGAATTCCCATGGACCATGAGCGGAATCCTACGGTTCGCCTATCGTGCGGTCCCGCCCGTCGTCACCGTCCGCTCCGCCGAGAACCCGCCCCACGTACCGTCCGGTAACCGCGCCCTGAGCCGCACCCGATGGCTGACTCCGGCGTCCCCGCCCGCGTAGAAGCTGTACTTCGCGTGATCGCGCGGTGCGGTCCCGCCCCAGACCAGCGAGGTGGCCGGCTGTCCGTCGAGCTGGATCTGGTACTCCGTGACGACCCCGTCCGTGCGCGGCGGCACCCAGGACAGGTCGATGTAGTACGCCCCGTCGTTGCCCCGGTGCGTGGTCGCGCGGAAGTCCGTGGGGGCGGTGCCGCTTCCGTCGTCGCCGCCCGGCGCGGTGGTGAGCGGGACGGCCGTGCTCGCGGGCGAGAGATTGTCGGCGGCGTCCCGCGCCCGCACGGTGAACGAGTAGCGCGTGCTCGGCCGCAGCCCGGTGACCACGGTCGCGGTCTGGGCTCCGCCCACACTGTGGATCTTCGCCCCGCCCTGGTAGATGTCGTACGACACCACACCCCGGTCGTCCTTCGAGCCGCCCCACGAGAGTTGGACGGCCCGGCTGCCGATGGCGCGGCCCTGCGGAGTGAGGGGGCGGGTGGGCGCCGCGTGGTCGGCCGCGACGGCGACCGGTGTCCGCGC
Organism: Streptomyces sp. N50; assembly: GCF_033335955.1. GTDB lineage: Bacteria > Actinomycetota > Actinomycetes > Streptomycetales > Streptomycetaceae > Streptomyces. The sequence goes on along the minus strand of NZ_CP137549.1, from coordinate 200,453 downwards.
CCGGACCGTCCGGCTGCGCGGACCCAGGCGGCCGTCGGTGTCCCGGGCCCGCACGGTGAAGGTGTACAGGGTGGCGGGCTTGAGCCTGGTGACATCCACCATGTGCTCGGAACCCGCTACTTCCTTCACTTTCGTGGTGCCCCGATATATCTCGTAGGTGCCGATGCCTGGGGTCGCCGTCACCGCGTCCCACATGACGTGCACGCTGGTCGAGCTCCCCGCCGCGGCCGTGACGCCGGCCGGGGCGCCGGGGGCGCGGCCGTCCTCCTCGGCGGTCATGCCGCAGGACGCGAGCAGCAGGAGCGCGGCGCAGATCAGGGCCGTACGAGGAAGAGCTGGGGTGGCACGGACGCGTCGCACGATTCTGCCTCCCCGGCATCACGCGGGCACCACACGACGGAAAAGGTCCGGACCAATATGACCCGGGTGGTGCGGCCGCATCAAGAGGGGCGCCGTTGCCGACCGGTTGCGAGGGTTACGTATGCTGAAGTCCGCACGGCTGAACTCGCCCCTGGGAGTGGGCAGTTCATGCCGGTGGCGCGGACCGCTGTCGTCGCTGATCCCGCGCCGGCGCGGGCGGCCGGGTGGCCGGAGCCGATACGGGCTCCGGTCCCCGGCCCCCGTCGGGAGTGACGCGAGCTCAGGGCCCCGGCCCCCGTCGGGAGTTCGGGGCGTGCACCGTCCGGCCCCCTACCGGTGGCCGCTCGATCGGACCGGTACCAGGGTGGGCTGAGTGTCCGTCAGATCCCCCAGGAGAGGGTCCCTATCGTGCGTGTCCAGTCGCTGACGCTGGCCGCGGCCGGCGCCGCCCTGCTCGCCCCGACCACGCTGCCCGCCGCCGCCCCTGTCGCGTTCGTCCGGCCTCAGGCCGGGCCCGCGGCGCTGCGCGAGGGCGACGTCCGCGCCGCCGATCTGCTGGCCAAGGTGCGTGACTGTGTGCCAGTCTCGCGCGGCCGGTACCGCAGCGACGACGGGGAGCGCGCGACGATCCCGGTCTGCGGCACCAAGGAGGCCGTCTACTGGAAGGCCGACCTGGACATCGACTGCGACGGCCAGGCCGGCGCCCGCTGCAACGCGCGCACCGACCCGCTCTTCTCCTCCATGACGGCCTATCAGCAGTCCGACGGCCGCTATCTGGACGCCGAACGGCTCCCGTACATCGTGGTTCCCGCCGCGAGCGCCCTCTGGAACCACCGGGACCACGGCGTCCGCGGTGGCTCGGTCGCCGCCGTCGTCTACCGGGACCGGGTGCAGTACGCCGTCGTAGGAGACGTCGGTCCGCACGACATCATCGGCGAGGCGTCGTACGCCACGGCCAAGGGGCTCGGTATCCGTGCCGATCCGCGCGGCGGCGGGACGGACGCCGGGGTCACCTACATCGTGTTCAAGGACTCGCAGGTGCAGCCCATCGAGGACCACGCGGCGGCCGTGGAGACGGGGCAGCGGCTGGCGCGGCTGTTCGTGGCCGCCGACTGAACCCCGCGTCCGAGCTGTCCAGGGCCGTCAGACCGCTGACCAGCCGTCGTCGACCGGCAGGATCACGCCGTTGATGTTGCTCGCCGCGTCCGAGGCGAGGAACACGATGGCGGCGGCCTGCTCCTCGGGCTGGGCCAGCCGGCCGACGTTGACGAAGTGCGGGCCGAGCGCCGCCGGACCGTGGGCGGCCCGGTCGGCCTCCACGGAGATGTTGGTCGCGGTGCCGCCCGGGGCGATGGCGTTGGCCCGGATGCCCTGCTTGCGGTACATCACCGCGAGGTTCTTGGTCAGGCCCACCACCCCGTGCTTCGAGGCCGTGTAGGCGGCGCCGGCCGCGCTGCCCCGCAGGCCCGCCTCGGAGGCGGTGTTCACGATCGCGCCCCGGCCCGCCGCGAGCATGTGCGGCAGCGCGGCCCGGGTGAGCAGGAAGGGCGCGGTCAGGTTGACCCGGATGACCCGCTCCCACTCCGCGTCCTCGACGTCCGCCAGCGCCGACATCCGGTCCATGATCCCGGCGTTGTTCACCAGTACGTCGACCCCGCCGAACCGCTCCACGGCGGTCGCGACCACCTCGTCCACGACCGCCTGCTCGCTCAGGTCGCCCGTGACCGCGACGGCGGTACCGCCCGCCTGCTCGATCTCCTTGACGACCGCCCCGGCGCCGTCCGCGTTCAGGTCGGCGGCCACGACCCTGGCGCCTTCCGCGGCGAAGGCCAGGGCGGCGGCACGGCCGATGCCCGAACCCGCTCCGGTGACGATGACGCTGCGTCCGTCGAGTCCAGTGGCCATGAGGTGCTCCTGTCCGTGGTGCGAGGGCTCTGCGCCGCCCGGGGTCCCCACACCATACGACTTAATGTCTTCGAGTGACATAAAGTCATGGTGGAGAATCCCCGGAGGTCACGACCGCAGCCGGAGGGGAACTGATGAGCGCACCCAGCGGACGCACGGGACGACCGCCTCTCACCGAGGCACGCAAGGCCGAGATCCGCCTGGAGATCGCCCGGGCCGCGGTGGAGCTGTTCGTCGCCCAGGGCGTCGCGGCGACCACCGGCGAACAGATCGGCCAGGCGGTCGGCGTCTCCGCCCGCACCGTGTGGCGTTACTTCCCGAGCAAGGAGAGCTGCGTACGCCCGCTTTTCTCGGCCGGCATCGACGTCATCGCCGCCCGCCTGCGGGAGTGGCGCCCCGGCCACCCCCTGCCGGAACTCTTCGACCCGGCCCTCGCGACCGGCCTGCTCGCCGCCACCGGCCCCGACGGCGCCACCGGCAGCGCCCTGGTCCGCCTCACCCGCACCGAACCGGGCCTGCGCGCGATCTGGCTCCAGACCTACGACGAGGCGGAACCGGCGTTCGCCCGCGCACTGGCCGACCGGGCGGGTCTACCGGCCGATGACCTGCGGCCCATGATCCAGGCGGCGATGCTCAACGCGGCGTTGCGGGCGGCGGTGGAGCGGTTCGCGTGGCGTGTGAGCGAGGCCGCGGCGGACGCGGACGCGGGGGTGGGGGAGGCCGAGGTGGCGGAGACGTTGCGCTCGGCGCTGGTGATCGCGGCGGAGGGGGTTTCGTAGGGCGACCGGCCGTAGGAATCGGGTGTGGGGGAGGGCGCGGGGCGGGCACGGGGCGTCGTGATCATGGAGTCTCCGCGGTCGGTGATCACGACCGACGGCCGTGCCCGCACTGCTCGGCACTGTGCGGGGAGGGGCTACCCCGCCGGGCGGAACGGCTGCAGGAGGCGGATCCCGTCCTCGATGCCGCCGTCCATCAGCTCCAGCAGCTGGGGCACCAGGTCCTGCATGCGGGGCGCGTGCAGGTGGCCGTCGAGGGCCTCGCGGCTCTCCCAGCGCTCGAAGATGACGAACGTGCCCGGTTCTCCCTCGACCTGGTGGGCCTCGTAGTCGATGTTGCCCGCGTCGTCGCGGGACGCGGTGACGGCGGCTGACATGAACGCCTTCATCGCGGCTTCCTTCCCGGACTTGGCCCGGGCTTCCCACAGCACGGTGACGTAGCGGTTCGACGTGGTGGTCATGCTCGCTCCTCCTGGCTCCGAACGGCACGGTCGTGCGCCGTTCACGAGTCGACACTGAGCCCCGGGGAGCGTCGGCGGGAGCTACGGGGCTTCGTGGTACAGCGCGTACCACCCAGTGCGGCGGGGTGTGCGCGAGGATGGTTCCCATGGATCAACTCGGTGCCGCGCTGCGTGCGTGGCGGGACCGGCTGGATCCCGCGACGGTGGGCTTCGCGCACGGCTCGCCCCGTCGGGTCCCGGGCCTGCGGCGCGCGGAGCTGGCGACGCTGGCCGGCATCTCCGTCGAGTACGTGGTCCGGCTGGAGCAGGGACGGGTGGCGACACCCTCGGCGCAGGTCTGCTCGGCCCTGGCGCGCGCCCTGCACCTGTCCGACGACGAGCACGCCCACCTTCTGCGCATGGCCGGGCACGCGGCGGACCCGAGCCGGGTTCCGCGGATGATCCCGGGGAGCCTGTACCGGATCGTGGACCAGCTCTCCGCCAACCCGCTGGCGATCTACGACGCCACCTGGCAGTTGCTGCACTGGAACCCGCTGTTCGCGGCCACGTTCGGCGATCCCACGGTCCGCGGGGCGGGCGACCGCAACGTCCTGGTCTGGCAGTTCCTGGGTGAGCTGCCCCGGGTCCGGCAGACGGCGGCCGAGCGGGCGGCGTTCGAGGAGTCCCTCGTCGCCGACCTGCGCGCGACGACGAGCCGGTACCCCGATGATCCCGACCTCGCGGCACTGGTGTCGAGGCTGAACCTCAGCGCACGGTTCCGCGCGTTGTGGAGCCGCCGGGCGGTGGGCGGTCACCAGAGTGCGCACAAACTCGTCCAGCACCCGGATGTCGGGGACATCGCCCTGAACTCCGACATCCTCGCCACCCAGGACACGAACCTCCGCCTCGTGGTGTACACGCCGCAGCCGGGCACCGACGCCGGCGGCAAACTCGAACTCCTCGCGGCCATCGGGGTCCAGAGGATGTCTCCGCAGGGATGACTGCCCGCGTACCCGGCGGCCTCGTCCGGTGGAGCGGGCCGCTGGGTGGTACGCGCCGTACCAGGAAGTCCCGTAGCTCCCGCCGATCCTCCCGCGAACCCAGCATGGAGTGCGTGAACAGCGCACGACCGTGCTGTCCGGACCAGGAGGAGCCGGCATGACCACCACCTTCATCACCGGGGCCAACAAGTCCCTCGGCCGGGAAACAGCCCGTCGCCTCGTCGAGGCGGGGCACACCGTCCTCCTCGGTGCCCGCGACCGTGAGCGCGGCCGGGCCGCCGCCGAGTCGCTCGGCGCCCGGTTCGTCCAGATCGACGTGACCGACGACGCCTCGGTCCGGGCCGCCGCCGCGGATGTCGCCGCCCACGAGGGAACGCTCGACGTCCTGGTCAACAACGCCGGGGTCCTCGGCAGGGTCGGCCCCGTCGAGGAGTACACCGCGGCCGACATGAGCGCCGTACTAGACGTGAACGTCGTCGGGATCGTGCGCGTCACGCACGCCTTCCTCCCGCTGCTGCGCACCTCGCCGAACCCCGTCATCGTCAACGTGTCCAGCGGGATGGGCTCCTTCGGCATGACCCAGGACCCGGCGCGGATCGAGTCGCGGTACGCCCTGCCCCTCTACTGCGCCTCGAAGGCCGCGGTCACGATGCTCACGACGCAGTACGCCAAGGAACTGAAGGACGTCAAGGTCAACGCCGCCGACCCCGGGCAGACCGCGACCGACTTCACGGGCGGCCTCGGACACAGTGTCGCCGACGGCGCGGAGTCCATCGTGACCCTTGCGACGATCGGCCCGGACGGCCCGACGGGCCAGTTCGTCGACCGCTCCGGGAACCTCCCGTGGTGAACAACCCGCCCTGAACTCGGAGTTGGTCGCCCCGGTCGGACCGACCAGCCCATGCGTGCCCATGCCTGCCGCCGAGCGTCGGCTGCTCTCCGCCTTCCGCTACGCCCCCGTCTCACACCTTCCGATAGGTGTACGCCTCCGCGGCCGCCGCCTCCACCGTGTCCAGGTCCGCTCCCGTCGAGGCCGTGACGACCGCGGCCACCGCGCCCTCGACGAACGGGGCGTCCACCAGGCGGGTGCCGGCCGGGAGTTCGTCGCCCTCGGCGAGGAGGGCCTTCACGGTGAGTACGGCGCTGCCGAGGTCGGTGAGGACGGCGACTCCGGCGCCGCGGTCGACGGAGGCGGCCGCCGCGGCGATGAGTTCGGAACTGGTGCCGAGCCCGCCGCCCTCGGTTCCCCCGGCGGCGGCGAGCGGTACCGAGGCGCCCGAGCCGGACAGCCCGCGCGCCAACTCGGCCACGGAGAGGGCGACTTCCGCGCTGTGCGACACCAGCACGATGCCCACGAGCTTCTCGTCACTCACCGGTGGCCTCCGTGGTCGCGGCTTCCTGGAGTGCGGCGATGAGCAGCGACGCGGAGGTGGCGCCCGGGTCCTGGTGCCCGATGCTCCGCTCCCCGAGGTAGCTCGCCCGGCCCTTGTGGGCCTGCAGGGGGGTGGTGGCCACGGCGCCCTCCTCGGCGGCGGCGCGCGCCGCGGCGAAGCCGTCCGGGAGCGCGTCGACCGCCGGTACGAGGGCGTCGATCATGGTCTTGTCGCCGGGCGCGGCACCTCCCAGGGTCATGACCGCCTCGACGCCCGTGCGCAGCGCGAGGGCGAACTCCTCCTCGCTCACCTCGGCGGCATCCCCGAGGGCCTTGCCGGTACGGCGCAGCAGCGTGCCGTAGAGCGGACCCGACGCGCCGCCGACCGTCGAGATGAGCGTGCGTCCGGCGAGCATGAGGACGGCGCCCGGGGTGTCCGGCGCCTCCTTCTCCAGGGTGGCCGTCACTGCGGTGAACCCGCGGTGCAGGTTCGCGCCGTGGTCGGCGTCGCCGATGGGTGAGTCGAGGTCGGTGAGCCGGTCCGCCTCGCGGGCGACGGAGGCGGCGGTCGCCGTCATCCAACGGCGGAAGAAGTCGGCGTCGAGCACGGGATCTCCTTGCGTGATGGGTGAGTTGACCGGGTGTGCCGCAGGGTCACATGCCCCAGCGCAGCCCCGGCGTCTTCACCGGCGCGTCCCACAGCCGCAGCAGTTCCTCGTCGATCTGGCACAGGGTGACCGAGGCACCCGCCATGTCGAGGGACGTGACGTAGTTGCCGACCAGTGTGCGGGCGACGGCGACGCCGCGCTCGGCGAGCACCCGGTGGACCTCGGCGTTGAAGCCGTAGAGCTCCAGGAGCGGGGTCGCGCCCATGCCGTTGACCAGGACCAGGACCGGGTTGCGCGGCGACATGTCCTCAAGGATCGCGTGGACGGAGAAGTCGGCGATCTCGCCGGAGGTCATCATCGCGCGCCGCTCGCGGCCCGGCTCGCCGTGGATACCGACGCCCAACTCCAGTTCGCCCGGCGGGAGATCGAAGGTGGGGCTGCCCTTGGCGGGGGTGGTGCAGGCGCTGAGCGCGACACCGAAACTCCGCGAGTTCTCGTTCACCTGCTTGGCGATCGCGGCGACCCGGTCCAGCGGCTGGCCCTCGGCCGCGGCGGCGCCGGCGATCTTCTCCACGAAGAGCGTCGCGCCCGTACCGCGCCGCCCCGCGGTGTAGAGACTGTCGGTGACGGCGACATCGTCATTGACCAGCACCTTGGCGGTCTGGATGCCCTCGTCCTCGGCGAGCTCGGCCGCCATGTCGAAGTTGAGCACGTCCCCGGTGTAGTTCTTCACGATGAAAAGAACCCCGGCTCCACTGTCGACAGCGGCCGCGGCCCGGACCATCTGGTCGGGCACCGGCGACGTGAACACCTCACCAGGACAGGCCGCCGACAGCATCCCCGGCCCGACGAACCCCCCGTGCAACGGCTCATGCCCCGACCCCCCACCGGAAACCAGCCCCACCTGCCCGGCCACGGGAGCGTCCCGCCGTACGATCACCCGGTTCTCGACGTCCACGGTCAACTCGGGATGGGCGGCCGCCATGCCTCGCAGCGCGTCCGTGACCACGGTTTCCGCGACGTTGATCAGCATCTTCATGGGTACCTCCTGGCAAGGCTGGCAGATGACTCTCTGACCTGCGTCTGTGCTGGTCAGATGGGTTCCGTCGGCTATCGATCTTGGCGGTCCGCGGTGGTCGGGAGCGGGTTGTGGCGGGGCTGATGCTGACCTAATGCTGACTTTGATGACGGGTCGTCAGATCTTTGGGGTTGGTCGGGCGAGGGTGGCTGTAACGCCCTCGCGACAAGTATCGACCTTGCGGCAGTGAAGGTCACGGGCTGGGATGCTCACAGACGTACCTGATTGGGGCTGCTCTGCCGACTCCGTTGTGCGGCAGGTTGCAATGACCGTCCCGAACATGCCGACGCCCTGTCCCTGGAGACAGGCCGGCAGCGGAAGCTCCGCTTCGGGGTCACGTACATACCCGCAACCCACTGAGCCACTGCTTCCACACGGACCGTCGGGTTCTCCCGGTCGGGCTCCCCTTCCGGTCCTCCGGCGGGGCAGGCACTCTCATCGGACCCCGCCTCATGGCGGGCGGTTCGATCGCCGGGACCCACCTCGCCACCGTCCATTCCTCAAGATCAGGTTCTATCCGCCCGCCGGCGTGCCCGCACGGCCGGCACCGGCGACTCCGTCGTAGAGGCACCGCCGTCGGCCTCCCCGACGGACTCGACGATGGCCCGCGGCGTCGAGGAGGTCGCGCTGCCCACGGCGCCAGGGTATGGGCACCCTTACGTACAGGCCGCTCTCCAGCGGTTGGGCGTCGGACCGCCGGCCCAAGAGCGTTGTCGAGGTCTCCGTCAGGGGGAGCCCCGTCCCAACAGCCTTGCCCGCAGAACTCACGGGTTCGGGAGGTCAACTCCCCTGCGCCTCCAGGCGAATCGACGAGCGGGCCCCGAGGGTGAGTCGCAGAGTCTTGTCCGCGAGTGATGGAGTCGCCGACTCTGGTTCGCGGATCCGATGTTTGATTTTGTTGCACTGCAGCACTTCCTTGCGGAAGGCCTGCTGGCGACGTAGGAAACCGCTGTGCGTCCATACATGGGATGGAAGTTGTGGCTGGCGGCCGGTCGCCACTCTGCCGTCATACGCTCAACTCGCTGAACCAGTTGGAAGCATGGTCCTGCCGAAGAAGTCGGTCAAGGGTCGCGGCAGTTAACCGATGTGACTTACATGGGATGTCTCGGTACACGGACGGTGTCGTATCGCCTTGTCTTAGCGGGTGATGTCGGGACTATTGACTGTGTGGTTGTGAAGCAGTTTCCTGTGTCTCGCGTTTGATTGTGCGCCATCTCGTTGGATGTGATGGCCATGGGATCAAGCCGTCGGTGTGAGCAGCCGTAGCGGGAGGAGCGTGCGGCGAGGGCACCACTCCTTCTCGCGGACGGAACGTGTCGCACGTTCGCCAACGGCCGCACCTGCGATCGAAAGATGCTGACATGGCCAGATCATGGCTTCATCCGCGCGGCCGGGCGATCCTCGTCGCCGACCTCGCGTGGGCGCACGCGGTAACCGCCGGCACGAACACGATCTGCCACTTGCCCCCAGCGAGAACGACGCGAACGCGGCCCGAAGTTCGTCAGGCGCCGGCAGGGAACACCGCGTACAGCGGCAGCTCCCAGCTGTCCCCGCACGCCGAAGGCGGCGGGAACGCGCCCGGCACCAAGGTGAATGCCTGGACGTGCAACAGCCGGACCGACCAGCAGCGGAACCTCAACTCCGACGGCGCCGTCACCGGACCGCGGAGCGGACCGTGCCTGGATGCCAGCGGCGCGTCGACCGCCAACGGCGCCCTCGTCCAGCCGCGGACCCGTAACGGCGGCTCCAGCCGGAGGCGGAGTCTCGGCTGAGCCGCAGTCGACGCCGTACCCGGCCTCCGGGCACGGCCCCCGGACTGCCCGCGGCGCGTCGGACTGCCGACCGCCCAGAGGCGCGTAGATGCCCGCAAGGGGCGATCTCAATAGGTGAAAGTGCCCTCAGGAGGACGTTCATGGCAAGAATCCGTTGGCCGATAGCGGCGCGGCGCCGCTGGCTGGCCGGGCTGAGCGGGATGGTTCTGGCGGCCGGGCTCTCGGTCGGAGTGTCGGCGGCGCCGGCGGTGGCCGCATCGGCGACCACCGTCTCGGTCGACGGCTCGTCGCCGGGACTGACATTCGACGGCGACGGCGCGATCAGCGGAGGCGGGGGGAACAGCCGCCTGCTGGCCGACTATCCCGAGCCTCAGCGCAGCCAGGTCCTGGACTACCTGTTCAAGCCCGGATTCGGCGCGCAGGTCCAGATCCTCAAGCTGGAGACCGGCGGTTCGGGCAACTCGACCTCCGGCGCGGAACCGTCCTTCGAGGAGACTAAGGGCAAGATCGACTGCTACGTCGGGTACGAGTTCTGGCTCGGCGAGCAGGCCGCGCAGCGCAATCCGAACATCAAGCTGTACGGGCTGACCTGGTCGGCTCCGGCGTGGGTGGGGTCGTCCTTCTACAACGCCAACGGCATCCAGTACGTCCTCGACTGGCTGGGCTGCGCCAAGCAGCACGGCCTGACGATCAGTTACGTCGGCGGCTGGAACGAGCACGGCTACGATGCCGGCTGGTTCCCGCAGCTGCGCACCGCCCTGAACAACAACGGCTACGGCAGCGTGCAGGTGGTGGCCGCCGACGCCAATGACTCCGGCTGGTCGACCGCCGACGCCATGGCGGGCAACACGGCCTTCAAACAGTCCGCCGTGGCGCTCGGCAACCACTACCCGTGCAGCCCCTACACCGGCTCCGGCTCCTACACCCAGTGCACCAGCACCGCGACGGCCCGGGGACTCGGACTGCCGCTGTGGGCCAGCGAGAACGGTTCGCTCGACTTCCAGGACGGCGGAGCGCCGATGGCCCGCACCGACAACCTGGTCTACCTGCAGGGCCGGATGGTTGCCAACATCAACTGGCCGATCGTGGCGAGCCTCTACCCCGACGTGTCCTTCCGCGGCCAGGGCCTGATCACCGCCGACCAGCCCTCGTCGGGCGCCTACACCGTGGGCCGTTCCACCTGGGCGATGGCACACACGACCCAGTTCGCCCAGCCGGGCTGGAAGTACCTGGACAACGGCTCCGGCTACCTCGGCGGCTCGTCCTACACCCAGGGCAGCTACGTCACTCTGAAGTCTCCGAACAACCGTGACTGGTCCACGATCATCGAGACCACCAGGGCCTCCGGCGCGCAGACGGTGACGTTCGGCGTCAGCGGCGGACTGTCGACCGGCACCCTGCATGTCTGGTCGACCAACCTCTCGTCCAGCGACCCCTCCACCTGGTTCGTGAAGAACCAGGACGTCACCCCCGACAGCTCGGGGCACGCCACGGTCACCCTGCAGCCGGACATGGCCTACTCCTTCACCACCACGACGGGTCAGGGCAAGGGGACCGCGACGAGCCCGTCCGCCGGGGACCTGCCGCTGCCCTACAGCGACGACTTCTCCTCTTCGGCGCGGAGCAGCCAGCCCCGCTACCTCGCCACGATGGAGGGCGCGTTCGACATCCAGCCGTGCGTGGGACGGTCCGGCAACTGCGTACAGCAGGAGACGCCGGCCCGGCCGCTGGAATGGGGCGGCTTCAACTCCGACACCCGCCCCTACACCGCGGGCGGCAGCGTCAACTGGACCAACTACCAGGTCTCCGCCGACGTGATGAACAAGGTCTCCGGATCCGCGGGCATCGCCGCACGGGTACAGAACGCCGGCGAACAGCAGAACAACGGAGAAGACCCCTCGAAGGTGAAGGGCTACTGGTTCTCGCTGCGTGACAACGGCGGTTGGTCCATCACCCGCTCGGACTTCTCGGACACCGTCGTGACCCTCGCGAGCGGCACCGTGTCGAGCGCGGCCGGAACGGGAAGCTGGCACCACCTGTCCCTCTCCGTCAGCGGCGCGTCGATCACCGGCGCCATCGACGGCACGACCGTCGGCACTGTCACCGACGGGTCCTACAGTGCCGGCAAGGTCGGGCTGTTCACCGGCGGCTACACCGCCGGCGACCAGTTCGCCAACCTGGACGTCAAGCCGCTCGCGGGTACCTCGCAGACGGTGACCGTCCCGTACAGCACCACCGGCAGCGGAACCAACCAGTGGCAGTACTCCGGTTCGTGGTCCGGCGGTGGCGGCAACACCTGGTCCAACACAGCGGGTGACACCGCCACGCTGACCTTCAAGGGCAGCTACGTGGCCCTGGATTCCATCGTCTACGACAGCCAGGGCGTGGTCTCTGTCTCGGTCGACGGTGGCGCGGCGACCTCGGTGGACCTGTACCGCAACTCCACGCAAGGCGTGACCGCGCCGGTGTTCACCGCCGACGGGCTCGACCCGTCGGCGACCCACACCCTCAAGGTCACGGTCACCGGCAACAAGAACTCCTCCTCGAAGGGAAGTTGGGCCTCCATCGCATCCGCCGTCGTCGGGACGCCGCAGAGCGTGCCGTACAGCACCACGGGCAGCGGAACCAACCAGTGGCAGTACTCCGGTTCGTGGTCCAGCGGTGGCGGCAACACCTGGTCCAACACAGCGGGTGACACCGCCACGCTGACCTTCAAGGGCGGCGGCGCGACCCTGGATTCCATCGTCTACGACAGCCAGGGCGTGGTCTCTGTGTCGGTCGACGGTGGCGCGGCGACCTCGGTGGACCTGTACCGCAACTCCCCCCAGGGCGTGACCGCGCCGGTGTTCACGGTCAACAACCTCGACCCGTCGGCGACCCACACCCTCAAGGTCACGGTCACCGGCAACAAGAACTCGGCGTCCAAGGCAAGTTGGGCTTCGATAGCCGGCGCGCAGATCACCTAGCGCTCGGCAGACGCGCAGTCCAGCGGGTTCCGTGCCCCGTGCCGGGGGACGGAACCCGCGGGACTTTCGGAGAAGAAATCACCTTCCCGGCAACCTTTTCGCGTGCGGTGGCCACTGAGGAGTGCACCATCGGCTTTCCTCCACGGAACGGACGGACATGAGCACAACGAGACAGGTCGCGCGGGAGCGCAGGCGCAAGCGCAGATTGATGTTGGGCACGTTGACACTCGTCGCCGCGAGCGTGGTGGTCTGCCTGGTGATGGCCTTGCTGCCCGACGACAAGTCCGACGCGAAGGCGGCGGCGAGCACGACTGTCGCCGCCGGTGAGGCGACGGCGGACGCGCCGCAGACGCTGTCCACCCCGTCGGCGAAGGGGAAGGCGTCTCCGAGCCCGTCGGCGTCCCGGAGCGCGGCCGCCTCTCCGAAGCCGTCCAGGACCACCGTCAAGAAGAAGCCCGTACCGGCCAAGACCACGCCTTCGGCGAACTCCGGGTCCACCACGGCCTCACTCGCCGGACGCATCAAGCCCGGTACCGACTACCAAGGTGTCGCCACCGCCTACGAGGCCGGCGTCGGGGACGGTGCCTGCGGGTTCGGTCCCAGCCCCACCATGATGATCGGGGCGATGAACACCACCGACTACGAGACGGCCAGGGCATGCGGGGCGTACGTGCATGTCCGGGCGGCGAACGGCCGCTCGGTCACTGTCCGGATCACCAATGAGTGCCCACTGCCCTGCGCGCCCGGACAGATCGATCTCAGCCACGAGGCGTTCTCCCAACTCGGTGACCTCCATCTCGGCAGGATCGCGATCACCTGGAACCTGGTCAGCCCCGCCAATCCCGGAAGCCTCTCGGTCCGCTACAAGACCGGCTCCAGCCAGTACTGGTGTGCCGTCCAGGTCCTCAACCACCGCAATCCGGTGGCGGCACTGGAGGTCCGTACCTCGGGAGGCTGGCGGCAGTTGGGCCGCACCTCCTACAACTACTTCCTCTCCGGCGACGGCACCGGCTGCGGCGGCGCGATCAGGATCACCGACATCTACGGGCAGCGACTGACCGTGAACGGCATCGCGATCCGGCCGAACGTCGTCCAGCCCACCAGCGTCCAGTTCGCCCAGCACTGAACCCACGCCACACAAGGCGGCGGCAGCGACTGCGGTTGACCCGCCAGGCGGGCGTGGGGGCCCGCTCGCCGGGCAACTAGGCGCGGAGGTCGCGAGCGAGCGCCGTCATCGCTGAGCCTGGCCAAGGCCTGCAGGAGCGGATGTCGTCCTGAGGTGGCTTCCTTCGGGAGCCATTGATGGCGCCTCTGCAAGATCGATGTCCGTGGGCGCCAGCCGACAGTGCTCGGGGTTGGCAAGGATGGTCTCGACGGCCTGTTGGTCGGCCGGTGCGTCCTGCGCTGCCCTGCTCTCTGGGGTGGGTGACCCGTTCCTGAGGTCGTCGCTGGATGCGTGACGGAGTGGAGGGCGGGACCAGTACCAGGCCCTGGTTGCTCCGACCTCCTGCGCGTTTGATCCGGCGCGGACGAGTTGGTTGATTCCGCTTCGGCACTGGTCGTGCATCGCGGCATCGACCAACAGGTCCGCGTGTCGGCGAGTGAGCTCGGAGTCCGCCTTCGCTGCCCGTCCGATCTCCCAGCGCTTGACTTCGCAGCGGTGATACGGGTGTTCGGTCACCTTCGGCGCCGGAACAACCCAAGCGGTTCGAAGGCGATTTCTCGCGTGCGGGCGCGGTGCCTGAGTGCACCGCGCCCGCGGACGGCGGCAGGGTCAGAAGGTGACGATCTGCCACTGCTGGTGGGCCTGTGACGTGTACGGCTGCTGCTCGACGACGGCCCCGTTGGCGGTGCTGCCCTCGTCGACGGCGAGCGAGAGCCCGCTGTAGCGGTTGACCAGGAAGTAGTGGCCGTCACCGGTGGGTGTGACGGCCCAGTGCTGCTGCGGGGCGCCGGCATCTCCCCAGATGTCGGCGGTGCCACCGTCCGCGCGGGAGAGACCCCCGATCTCCAGGAGCTTGGCGCTGCCCACACCCTTGATCTTGTAGTAGCCGTCGCCGGTCTTGATGAAGGTCCACTTCTGGTTCGTCTGGTCGAGCAAGGGCCACTGCTGGATCGGGGTGTTGTCGGTGGTGCGCCTGCCCACCACGTCGGCGGCCTGGCCGCTGTGCCGGGCGACCAGCCGGTAGACGGTGCTGTCGCCGGGCAGTGCTGTGGACAACAGCACCGGCTTGACCGACCGGCCGCCGATCCTGACGCCGCTGACGTTGGCGTAGCCGCCGGTGGCCCCGTTGACCTGGATGCGTACGAAGCCCACGTTCCGGTTGGGCCACTCGATCACCTTGGTCTTCTTGTCGCCTGCCCAGGTGCCCGCGGCGACCTGGGTGAAGGTGACCCCGTCGGTGCTGGTCAGGATGGTGTACGAGGTGATGTCGCCGTCGGTGGAGTTGCTACGGCGCCACTGCTTGGGCAGGTACTCCAGGGTGGAGACGTTGCTCCACACGCCGCCGAGGTCGATGGTGAGCGACTGCGGCAGCGGCGCCGGCAGTCCCCAGGTGGACCAGCAGGTCTCGTAGCCGTTGTCGCTGAGTCCGTCGATGGCGTTGAACGGACCCTCGCCGGTGTGGAAGCCCGTGGCGTACGCGTTGACCGGTGTGACGGGGTGCTCGGCGCGCAGCAACTGGGTGGGCAGCGGCGGCCTGGAGGGATTGGGGCTCCATGCCGCGCCGACTTCGGTGAGCCGGTTGACGACGTTGGTGTCCAGCAGGCCGTTCCGGTTGGGCGGGCAGTTGAGGATGAACGAGGTGTACCTCGGTTCCAGGTCGGCCAGGTGCGACAGGATCGAGGCCTTGCTCATGAGGCTTTCGGTCGGGGTGGAGGGGTGCCAGAACCAGCCGTTGCTGATGGTCTGACCTTGGGTGGCGGCGTAGGTATTGCCCACGGGCGCCGTGATGCCCATCGGCTCCTCGAAGAAGATCGCGTCGCCGAGGAAGGGCTCCGACAGTGCGCCGAGGTCGATCATGACGCAGTCCGGCTGCAGCTCTTTCACCAGCGAACGGATCGCCTGGTAGGACACGGCCTGCTGCCCCATTTGCCATGCGTAGCCGTCGGTCATCAGTATGTCGATGGTGCCGTAGCCGGTGAGCAGTTCGCGGAGTTGACCGAGGACGAAGGTCATGTGGCTGGGCTGGATGGCATCGGTGATCTGGAGCCCGGACACCTTGTGCCGGCTCTCCCATGCCTCAACGCCGAAGGTGCGGTCCCAGACCGAGTAGTAGAGCCCGACCTTCAGCCCCTTCGACCGGAAGGCGTCGCAGTACGCCTGGACCACATCGTGCTTGTACGAACTGTTCGCGACGTTCTGGGTGCCGTGGGCGCTCGGCCACAGGGCGAAGCCGTCGTGGTGCCTGGTGGTCAGGATGCCGTAGCTCATCTTCGCGGCGGCCGCGGCGTCGGCCCACTGCGCGCAGTCGACACTCGGCGGGGCGAAGAGGGTGGGGCTCTGATGGGGTTCCGCCCACTCCTCGTTGGTGAAGGTGCCCAGGCTGAAGTGGTTGAACATGCCGAACCGCATGTCGACCATCTTGCTGAGGTTGCTCTGGGTGTCCGCGGCGGACGCCTGCGACAGAAGCCCGTTGAAGCCGGGGACGATGGGCAGCGCGGTCGCGGCGGCCGCCGCCCCCGCGGCACTGAGAAACGTACGGCGAGACATTCGTGATGAGGACATGGCTCACTCCTGTCGATCGATGGCATGGGGTGCGGTGACGACGTTCCGGGACAGCCGGCTCGGCCCGGGTACCGAGGTGTGCGCCGGGTGCCGGATACCCCGCCCCGGGGAAAGGGGCAGGGGTCGTCCGAAGGGCTGTGAATACGGCGCTCTGGCGCAACCTGTCGACGGCCCGTGTGCCATGTGACAGGTTCCCGCCCATGCTTGACGACCGGTCCGCGCCTTGGGAGGAGGCGTAGCCGGCGTTGCATTGAGCGGCACGCAGGTTTGGCTGACAGGCCGCACTGTCGCGGTCCGGGAAGGGATTCGTTTCGGGGGACGTGGTGTCGCTCGTGGTGGGCACCCTAAGCAGGGCGCCCGGCGCAGGCGTTACGGCGCCCGCTGGGCGTCAGGCCTTCCCTTCCGGAGAGGGCTCTGGCCGCAGAGATGGAGCCCGCCGTCGGGAGCCGCCATGCCGACGAGAGCTCCTTCGCAGGTGATCGACTCTGACAAAGATCTTCTCCTGGCAGTCCGCAGGAAGCACGCGATGTCATGAGAGAGGCCTTGCAAGCAACGGATGTTCGACACGGCGACATCGGATGTATTAACCGTCATGCGTCCGGGGTCTGTCCAGGGGTCTGACGGAAATAGCCAGATCAATCGCCATGTGGCGCTGACGAATAGCTAATGCCTCTGATTGAGTCTTGGGGATGGATGGTCTAGACATGGGATGTATTACGTCAGTAAATCGGACGTCCGTGCGAATCTAGGGCACCGGCGTAGCGACATCCGGAACTGCAGCCACCCACCGCCTGTCCGTGAACGCGGCAGACCTCGGGCATCATCACCGTGGACAGCAGGGACGGTCGGCGCCCAGGGGCACGTGACCGTTCAGGGCGTCGCCTTTGGCCTCGTGGGAGTGCCCCGCGCCGGATCGATGAAGCGGTGCCGGACCCGGGCCTGTGCGAGTGGTCGACGTTCCGGAAGGTGACACCGGGGGCGGTCCCGACGGGAGCGAGGCCGTCGGGTGTGACGGCCCTGTCCTTCGGTCATGTCGAAGGACAGGGCCGAGTCGGAGTAAGAGGCCCCCGGCAGAGCGGTGACGGTCTCTTTGCCGGCGTTGACGAGATCGGGATCGGCCTCGGCATCGGTCGGGTAGGGGCCGATGCCGAGGTTCACGTAGGAACCGTCGGTGAGTTCGGTGGCGGCGCGGGCAGCCATCCGGTCGCGGGTCCATGGCATCAGGGGCGTGCCGTTCTCTTCTCGATGTGCTTGTCGGCCGCCTGCTCAGGAGTGGAGGCCACGATCCGCTGGACGAAGACGCCCGGCAGGTGGACCTCGTCGGGGTTCGGTTCGCCGGGCCCGACCAGCTCTTCGACCTCGGCGACCGCGATGCGTCCGGCCATGGCGGCGAGGGGATTGAAGTCGACGGCGGCTACCGAGCCGTCGGGGGCGTACCGCCAGGGCAGACCGCCCCGCTCCACCTGCGTTCCCACGCCCGCCGGGGTGCAGAAGGCAGGGATGTCCGTGTCGCCCGCGCGCGGCCGTTCGGCGAGGGTGCCCGGTGGGACCAGCTCGACCTCCAGCTCGCCGGACAGGTACTGGCAAACGGACTCCTCGTTCTCACCGACGTAACCGCCCGTCACGCGGGTGACGCGGCGGCCGGCGAGCAGCAAGCCGAGGCGGCGTCCGTCGACTGTGCCGTTGTTCGACACGACTTCGAGGCCGGTCGCGCCCTGCTCGTGCGGGGCCCGGACGAGGATCTCGGGAACGCCGCCGAGGCCGAAGCCGCCGACAGCCAGTGACGCGCCGTCGGGAATGTCGGCGACCGCCTCGGGCGTGCCGACACGGACCTTGTCCATGGGGGAGGGCCATTCTGCTGCTACCGGAGGAGGGCGTCGAAGATCGATTTGACGCCGCCGTGCGCCGTGAGGCCGCCGTCGACCGGGATCTCGGCGCCGGTGATGAAGGACGACTCGTCGGACAGGAGGAAGACCACGAGCGGGGCGACCTCCTCGACCGTGCCGGTGCGGCCGAGTGGCGTCTCCCGGATGTTCGCCTCGCGGAAGGCGGGCGCGGCGGTGGCGGTCATGGCCGTCTCGATGAAGCCGGGATGGATCGTGTTCACGCGGATGCCGCGGGGCCCCAGTTCCATGGCGGCAGTCTTCGACAGACCGCGCAATGCCCACTTGCTGGTCGTGTAGGCGACCGGGTAGTGACCGCTGAGCGCGGCGGTGGAGCCGACGTTCACGATCGAGGAGCCGGGTGGCATCAGCGGCGCCAGGTGCTGGATGCTCAGGAGAGGCCCGGTGACATTGACCGTGTGGACGCGGGCCATGTCCTCGGCACGTACCTCGCCGAGGCGGGCACGCCAGGTGACGCCCGCGTTGTTGACCAAGCCGTGCACCTGGCCGTACTCGTCGCGCAACTCGGCGGCGAGTTCGGCCCAGTCCTTCTCGCTGGTGACGTCGAGGCGGCGGCAGCGGGGCGCCTCGGTCACGTCGGTGGCGATCACCCGGGCGCCCTCGCGGGTCAGTGCCTCGGCCTCCGCGGCGCCCTGGCCGGCGGCCGCGCCCGTGACCACGACAACCTTGCCGAGGAGCCTCCCCCAGGGATGGAGATCGCTCACGGCCGCTCCCGCGTACGGCGCCGGGCGACGGGAACGGCCGTGGGGTCCGGGCCGGCCACCACGGTGTTGGAGACGGACCCGATGCCCTCGACGGTGAGGGTGACCGTGTCTCCGGGCTTCAGGGGAGGCGGGGACTGCTCACCCCGTACGCCCCACAGTTCAGCGAGACAGCCGCCGTTGCCGCACGTCCCGGAACCCAGGACGTCGCCCGGGCGGACGACGGTGCCCCGTGAGGCGTAGGCCACCATCTCCTCGAAGGTCCAACTCATATTGGAGAGAAGGTCCTTGCCCACGATCTCGCCGTTGATCTCGGCGGTGAGCGCCAGGCGCAGGAAGCCGTCCTCGTCGCGGTACTTCTCCAGCTCGTCGGCGGTGACGAGGTACGGCCCGAGCGTGGTGGCGGTGTCCTTGCCCTTGCAGGGGCCGAGGCCGACCTTCATCTCGGCGGACTGCAGGTCGCGGGCGGACCAGTCGTTGAAGATCGTGTAGCCGACGATGTGGTCGCGCGCCTGCTCGGGGGTGAGGTTGCGGCCCTCCCTGCCGATCACGGCGGCGACCTCGAGTTCGAAGTCGAGTACGTCCGACCCCGGCGGCACGGGGATGTCGTCGCGGGGTCCGTACATCGCGTAGGGGTTGCCGAAGTAGAACGTGGGGGCCGCGTACCACCGCTCCGGTACACCGGCGGCGCCGTCCACGGACCGCCGTACACCCTCCACGTGTTCCTCGAAGGTGACGAAGTCCCGCACGGTGGGCGGTTGGAGCGGTGGCAGCAGCCGTACCTCGGAAACGTGCGGGCCGGCCGGTACGTCGAGCATCACGGAGCCCGCGTCGAGCAGTTCGGGCAGGCCGCCTCCCTCGGCGAGCAGGCCGGTCAGTGAGCTGACACCGGGCAGGGGACGGAGCGTGCCGTCCCCTTCGACGACGGCCACCTGGCGTCGGTCGCGGTACTCGTACGTGGCGAAACGCATGGGCGGGGTCCTGTCGGCGGGGAGGCGGGGGGAACGAGACCGGGGGCGCGGCGGGGAGCCAGGGCATGACAGGGCTGCCGCGCCCCCGGCGGACGGGGGCCCGACCGGTCAGACCGGAGGGGCGACGAACACGCCGTGGTCGACGTCGTTGAAGGACTCCTTGGTGACCAGTTCGTTCATGGGGTTGGCGGTGCCCCACTGATCGGTGACCTCGGGCTGGGAGGAGTCGTAGACGTGGGGGTGCCAGGTGTCCTCGTCCAGTTCCTCCAACTCCGTCGTGTACTCGACGGTGTTGCCGTGCGGGTCGAGGAAATAGGTGAAGGTGTTGTCGCCCGCCGTGTGCCGGCCCGGGCCCCAGATCTTCCGGAAGCCGGCCCGCATCACGCGACCGGAGCCACGCATGTACTCGTCTATGCCACGCATCTCGAAGGAGACGTGGTGCAGGGACGTGTGCGGGCCCTTGGCGATGGCCATGGAGTGGTGCTGGTTGCTGATCCGCATGAAGTGCATGACGTCACCGACGTGCGGATGGCCGAGCGTGTCGGAGAGGCGGAAGCCCAGATGCTGCTCGTACCAGGCACGGGTCGTGTCGAGGTCGGGCGAGTTGAGGACGACATGCGAGAGCTTGACCGGGATCGACTCCTTCTCCTCGATCCTGCGGTGCTGTCGGACCGCCACGTCGGCGGACACCTCGATGGTGCGGCCGTCGACGTCGAAGAAGCGGAAGCCGTAACCGCCGCCGGGCGTGTCCACCTTGCCCGGCTGGGAGATCAACTGGACTCCACCGGCGAGGAGTTGATCGGCGAGTGTGTCCACGTCGGCGGCTGAGGCGGCGCCGTAGGAGACCAGGTCGAGACGCTTCTCGGCGGCCTTGCGCAGCCGTACGACGTACTGCTCGGGGCTGCCCTCGGCGGCGAGGAAGGAGATGCCGGAGTCCTCGGCGACCTGGGTCAGGCCCCAGACTCCGGAGTAGAAGTCGAGCTGCTTGTCGTAGTCCGGCACGGCGAGGTCGACGTGTCGGAGGTGCGTGAGCAGTCGGTTGCTCATGGGGGGCCTCCTCAGGCGAGGTTGAGCAGGGCGGCGGCGTTCGTGCCGCGCACGGAGTGGAAGTCGTGGTCGGTCAGATCCGCCGCGCGGAGGGCGGCCAGTGGGTCGTCCGTGCCCATGTCGAAGGGGAAGTCGGAGCCGAGCAGGACCCGGTCAGAGCCCGCGGTGCGGATCAACTCCCTTAGTACGTACGGGTCGTGGACGAGGGAGTCGAAGTAGAGCTGACGCATGTAACTGCTCGGTTCCCGTGCGCAGTCGTGTGCGTCGGGGCGGGCCCGCCAGGCGTGGTCGGAGCGGCCGAGGTGGGTCGGCAGATAGCCGCCGCCGTGCGCCGCGATCAGCTTCAGGCCCGGATGGCGGTCCAGGACACCCGAGAAGATGAGGTGGGAGAGGGCGACGGCGTTCTCCGTGGGCTGGCCGACGGTGTTGGACAGGTACCACTGGTCCAGGCGCTCGTCGAGTGTGCAGCCGAAGGGGTGCAGGAAGAGGAGGGCTCCTGTTTCCTCGGCCCGCGACCAGAGTGGCTCGTACGCCGGATCGGACAGCTCGCGGCCGAGCGCGTGCGAGGAGATCTCCACACCTCTCAGCCCCTGCTCCACGGCGTGGTCGAGCAAATCGACCGCGAGGTCGGGGTGTTGGAGCGGGACCAGGCCGAGGCCGTACAGTCGGTCAGGGGCCTTCGCGCAGTGTGCCGCGGTGCCTTCGTTGGCCAACCGGCAGACTGTTGCGGCCAGTTGGGGTTCGGCCCAGTAGTGGTAGTGCGACGGTGACGGGCTGACGACCTGGATGTCCACGCCCTGTGCGTCCATGGCCGCCAGGCGTACGGCGGAGTCGGTCAGTTTCGGTACGCGGGCGCCGACCATCGGGCCGCTCACGGCCAGGGCGGCCGGACCGTTGCGGCGCGCGTCGAGGGCGCGGGCCTCGGCGAGGCCGGGATGACCGGCCACAGCCTCCTCCACCTCCGGGAGCAGAAGGTGGGCGTGGACGTCGATCGTCGGGGCGGACCATGCGGTGGCGGTCACGGGCGCTCCTTGAGAAGAGTCATGGTGCGGCCGATCAGCCCGGGCATGTCGGCATCGCGCACGCCGTCCAGCTGCCACTGACCGATCTGCACGGATGCCTCGACGACCGTGCGCACCCGGGGAATGCGGCGGTCGTAGTACGCCTGGAACAGTTCGTCGCCCCAGTCCTGTCCGCTGCCGAGCAGCTCGGCGAGGACGAGGGCGTCCTCCAGGGACATGGCAGCGCCCTGGGCCATGGTGGGCGGACAGCAGTGGGCGGCGTCGCCGATCAGGACCACCCTGCGCTGGTGCCAGGAGCCCTCGACCAACAGGCGGTCGAACCAGGTGTAGTTGATTTGTCTCGGGTCGGTGATGTGCGCGGTGATCTCGGGCCAGGCTCCGCCGTAGCCCTGTGCCAGGCGGCGCATCTCGTCGGCGTAGGCGGCCGGATCGATCGCGGCGCGGTCACGGCATGCCTCGACGAGGTAGGCGTAGATGGTGGTCTCGCTGGTGGGGCAGTAGCCGGCTATGTAGGCGGGGCCGCCGTAGGCGAGGTCGGTGCGGGTCACGCTCGCGGGGCGTGGGGTGGCGATGCGCCAGATGGCCATGCCGGTCGGCTCGGGTTTGTCGGTGATACCGATCGCGGCGCGCGTGGTCGAGCCGACACCGTCGGCGGCGATCACCAGGTCGTAGCGGCCGGTCGTGCCGTCGCTGAGACGTACCGAGACACCGTCGCCGTTCTGGTCCAGGATCTCGGCGGTGGTGCCCAGGCGGATGCTCGCGCCGGAGGCACGGACCGCGTCGATGAGGATCTGCTGCAGTTGGGGGCGCTGCATGCCGAGGGTGGCGGGCAGGTCGTCGCCGCCGGTCTGGATGTCCTCGGCGACGAACAGGACGGTGCCGTCGGGGGTGGTCACGCCCAGCGAGCTGAAGGCGTACCCGGACGCTTCCACCTGTTCCCACACGCCGAGTTCACGCAGGACCCGCAGGGCGTTGCCCTGGAGGGTGATGCCCGAGCCTGTGGTGGCGTTCCAGTCGGGCCTGGCCTCGATCAGGTCCACGTCGATGCCGGCGCGGCGCAGCAGGATGGTGATGGCGTTTCCTGAGGCGCCCCCGCCGATGACCAGGACGGTGGGCGTCTCTCCAGTCTCGGGCCGGGGGAGGGTGGGGCTGTCAGCCATGTCGGGGGATACCTCCCGGGTTGGGCCGCGCGGCTTCGGGCGGCGGGGGTGCGTCTCGCCCGCGGGAGAGCGCGGGCCAGGGGTGGGAACGGGGGTGCGGGCCGGATACGCCGCTTGCTGTCCGGGAAGGGCGTATCCGGCGGCTGAATGGGTTTCCTGACGGCGAAGCGGACGGGGCCGCTCAACGGTGAGGCGGTCTGGGCTACTTGACGGCGATGGGGTTCACGGGGGAGCCGACGGCGCCGGTGATCGGGAGGGGCGCGGCAGTCAGCCAGAACTCGTGGACACCGTCGTCGGCGCAGTCGTCGGCGAGGGCGTCGAGATCCCACATCTCGCCGATGAGCAGCCCGATGTTGGGGATGGCGACCTGGTGCAGCGGCTGGAAGGCGTGGTCGAACTCGTTGGGCCGTACCTCGAAGCCCCAGGTGTCGGTGGCGATGGCGGCGATCTCGGTGGAGTGCAGCCAGCCGGCGGTGGTGAACGACAGCCCGGGCGCGGGTCCGCCCGCGTACTCGCCCCAGCCCTCCCGCCGGGCGCGGGTGAGCCGGCCGGTGCGGACGACCACGATGTCACCGCGGCCGACGCTCACGCCATGGGCTTCGGCGGTCGTGGTCAGGTGTTCATCGGTGATCGCGAACCCGTCGGGCAACTCGCCGTCCGTACCGACGACTTGGCCGACGTCGAGCAGCACACCGCGGCCGGCGACGTGCGGGGCCATGTGCTCGATGCCGGTGACGAGGTCACCGTCGGAGGTGACGACCTTCTCGGCCGCCCGGCCGTTCCAGGCCTTGCCGTGGTCGAAGATGTGCCCGAGGCCGTCCCACTGCGTGGAGCACTGCAGCGGCATCGCGATCACGTCGTCGGCGCCGCCGATGCCGTGCGGGAAGCCCTGGTTGCCGAGGGCGGCGTCGGTGCCGGTGTCGAGCATGGTGTGCACCGGGTTGGTGCGTCGGCGCCAGCCCTTCTGCGGGCCGTCCATGTCGAAGGACTGCGAGAGCGAGAAGCTGACACCCCGGCGGACCAGTGCGGCCCCCGCACGGCGCTTGGCCTCGTCGAGGAAGTTGAGGGTGCCGAGCACGTCGTCCTCGCCCCAACGCCCCCAGTTCGAGTACGACTTGGCGGCCTCGGCGATTGCGCCCTCCGGGTTGTGGCGGTCCAGGCTCATGCCGATGCCTCCGCCACGCAACGGGTGCGCTGCACGCCCAGACCGGTGATGGACCCCTCCATCACGTCACCGTCGCGCAGCAGCCGCCCCCAGTGGATACCGTTTCCGGCCGGGCTGCCGGTCAACACCAGGTCTCCGGGGAGGAGTTGAGACGTCTGGGAGACGTACGACACCAGGCGGGCGACCCCGAACAGCATGTCCTTGGTGGACTCGTCCTGCATGGTCTCGCCGTTGAGCTTGAGGGTGACCCGCAGGTCACCGGGGTCCGCGACCGACTCCGCCGGGACGAGCCACGGGCCGAGCGGGGTGAAACCGGGGGCGTTCTTGCTGCGCAGCCAGTCGGTGCCGATGGCCTTCATGTCCCGGCGGAAGACGGTGGCGCGGTCGGTGAGGTCGTTGGCGATCGTGTATCCGGCGACGTGGTCGAGGGCTTCCTCGACGGACACCCGGTGGGCGGGCTTGGCGATGACGGCCGCCAACTCAAGTTCCCAGTCCGGCTGCCTGGCCCAGGCGGGGAGGACGACGTCGTCGTAGGGGCCTGTGATCGCGCTCGGCAGGCCGATGAACACGTACGGGAGATCCTCGGCGGCCCGGCGGTCCATCACCGCGGCGATCTCCGCCCGCGCCTCCTCGACCGTGCGCGGGTCGTCGGGGGAGCGGTGGGCGACCTCCAGGTCGATCACGTGCTGGCGGTAGTTGGCGCCGGACTGGAAGATCTGGCGCGGCTCGATCGGGGCGTGCACGCGCAGGCCCTCCAGGGGCCGCCAGCCGAGAGTGTCGTCGTCCGCGAGAGAGCGCAGGACGGGGAGGGTCTCCTCCCACCGCTCCACCACGGCGAGCAGGGCGGACGGTGCCCATTCCAGAGCGCCGCCCAGGTCGAGTACGCGCTCCTTCGCCAGGAGACCGGGAAAGGGATCACCACCCTGAGCGGAGAACGTGCCGAGCGCGAACGGGCCGGCAGGTTGCGCGAGCGTTGCCATCAGATTTCCTCCTGCTGGGTTGCGGTCTACTGTGGCCTCGATCGACCAATCACGGAAATAGATCCTGTGGATGTGCCCAATCCAGGGCGTGGATGGCTCTGGCTCGCGTAGGTCTCGCATTGGTGGTGCCTGGTGAACCTGTCCCGACTCGACCTCAACCTGGTCCTCGCGCTGCGTGCGCTGCTGGAGGAGCGCAACGTCACCCGGGCCGGCGAGCGCGTCGGGCTCAGCCAGCCCGCGATGAGCGCCGCGCTGTCCCGGCTGCGCCGCCACTTCGACGACGAGCTGCTCGCCCGCACCGGCAACGCCTACGAGCTGACGCCGCTCGGGGTGGCCCTGCGGGATCGCAGCGCCACTGCCTGCGACCTGCTGGAACGGGTCTTCGCCAGCCAGGCCGACTTCGATCCGGCCGCGGAGAGCCGTGAGTTCACCCTGCTCGCCTCCGATTACGGGGCGGCCGTGTTCGGCGCCGCGCTCTCCCGCGCCCTGCACCAGGAGGCGCCCGGCATCCGGCTCGCCTTCCAGCACTCGACGCCCGCGGCGGTGGAGAACACGGCCACGGTGCTGAGCACCGTCGACGGTCTCCTGCTGCCGCACGGCATCATCGACGGCTTCCCCGCCGTCGACCTCCACCAGGACCGCTGGCTGTGCATGGTCGCCGACGACAACCCCGAGGTCGGCGACGAACTCACCCTCGACCAACTGGCCCGCCTGCCCTGGGCCGTCTACCAGCGTCCCTACGACGCCCCCGCCACCCGGCAGCTCAGCATGATCGGCATCAGCCCCCGGGTGGAGGTATCGGTACAGACCTTCCAACTGCTGCCCCACATGGTCGAGGGCACCCGCCGGGTCGCGATGATCCAGGAGCGCCTGGCCCGGCGGGCGGCCCGCTCGGCCGCGGTGCGGGTCCTGCCCTGCCCGTTCGAGGCGGTGCCGGTGCAGGAGGCGCTGTGGTGGCACCCGGTGCATGCGCAGGATGCGGCGCATATCTGGCTGAGGCGGAAGGCCGCGGAGGTAGGCGCAACGCTCACGAAAGCCGCCTGAGGGGCGCGGGGCTGTATCGATGTGCGGCTCCGCCGCGTGGGCGCGACCAGCCACGAAACAGCCGCACCCGCCGATGCGCAGTCCGTGGCCGCTGCGACCGTGGCCTGTCGGTGGCTGGTCGGACAGGCCCTAGGTGGGTTGTCCTGCCGTACGCCTATGAGGTGCCCACAGACCTGCCGCGACGGCTGCGGCAACCAGCCCCAGCACCCCCACCGCACCGGCGAGGCTGCCGACCGCCGACTCCCCGGCCAGCAGCACCAGCGGGCAGACGAACTCGCCGCCGAAGAAGGCCGCCAGCCACAGCCCCGTGCCGCGGCCCCGGTCCTCGAACGCCAGCCGGGACATGGCACTGGTCAGGAGAGCGGGCAACAACATGCCGGTGCCCACGCAGTTGACGACTGCTCCGACGACCAGCAGCGGGGCGTTCCCCGCCAGGAACATCACCCCGAAGCCGATCGCGCAGACCGCGAGAACGGCGGGCAGCATCGGGTCGGGGGAGCGCTTGAGGCGGGCGAAGGTGACCGCTCCGCCCACGGTGGCGGCACTGGCGATCGCGGTGGCCAGGCCGATCACGCCGGAGTTCTCCACCCCCAGGTCGTCGAGCAGGTACGACATCTCGACCGGGACGGTGTAGAAGACCATCGCCCCGAAGAAGGTGAGGGCGCAGATGCCCGCCAACTGCCGCCAGGGGAAGCCGCGTTGAGGTGTGGCTGGGGTCGAGGTCACCTCCGCGGTCGCACGGGGTGCCGGGTTGGTCAGGACGGTGGCCATCAGTGGGGCGAGCACCAGACTCACGGCGTAGACCCAGAAGGGCACACGCCAGCCCGCCGACCCGGCGGCGCCGCCCAGCACGAAGAAGACGGTGGCCGACGCGGAGGCGCACATGGTCTGCAGGGCGAGGTACTTCACTCGTCGGTGCCCCGAGTAGTAGTCGCCGATGAGTGTGGTGCAGCACGTCATGATCGCGGCCTCGGCAACACCGACGAGGGCGCGGCTGGCGATGATCGCCCCCAGCGAGTCCAGCCAGAGCGGCGCGGTGCCGAACACGGCGTACAGCAGGGTGGCCACGATCAGCAGACGCTTACGGCCCAGCCGGTCCACGATCACCCCGGCGAACGGGGCCAACACCGCCAGCGCCAGTGCCGGAACGGTCAGCGCGAGCGGCACCAACGCCTTGGCTCCCGGGACCGACGCGAAATGGTCCTGCATCTTCGGCAGCACCGGGGCGATGAGCACCGCACCCAGGATCGGCAGACAGCTGCCCGCCATCAGCAGAGACACACGCAGCAGATGAGCCGGGCCCGAGACGGGGACAGAAGACGGAGCGGCATCGTCGACCGCGGCGGAGAACGGCGACGGAACGGAACCGGGCATGGCGACTCCAGGGACGGTGTACGGGAGCGGGCATGCCTGACACGGGCGCCGACGGCGCACGGCATGCCGGGGACGGCCGCACACCGGCGACTGGTCCGGACAGCGGCGTGCGGTACGGACGACTATGGGTCGTCGGGCCCCCGGTCGCCATCCTCCCCGCGATCCGAATCCGCTATCCCGCCTATCCACACCATGGATGAGCTGCACGTACACCCCGGGTGTCACGAGGGCATGCCGCAGAGCGGTTCCACCATCGGTAGCCGCGGTGGAACCGCTCCGAAGTCGGCGTGAACTGAGGTCAGAACGCTCCGGGCGTACGGCCGAGCGTTCCGGCGGGGTCGCCGGGGTCGGCGCCCTTGACCTGACCGAAGTAGAGCTCGACCTGGGAGCGGAAGCGCTCGACGGCGGCACGGTCGCCCATGAACTTCGCGAAGGCGTCGGGGTCGGTGTTCTTGTAGGAGGCCAGAGCCTTCAGACCCGTCGGCGGGGCGACGTCCTTGCGGACGGACCACGTCCAGGTGGCGATGGCGTTCTTCTGTACGGCCTGGGAGTCGAGCCAGCTCAGGAAGAGTTTTGCGCCGGCCTTGTGCGGTGCGTTCTTGAAGATCGCGCCGCGCTGGGCCCAGGAGTTGAAGTGCTCGGAGTCCGAGAAGACCTGGGTGCCGTTGGGGCGGGTGTCGCCGCCGGTGGCGACGGAGGCGAGGTAGTCGCCGCTCGCCACCCCGGCGGCCGAGCCGGGGACGCCACGGATCAACTTGGGGTTCTGCTTGACCAGTTGGGCCAGGTAGTTCCAGCCGTACTTGTCGACGATCTGCTGGTAGCCGAAGAGCACGGCGTCGTCGTCGTTGGGGTAGGTCAGGATCAGCTTGTTCTTGAAGGCGGGCTTGAGGAGGTCGGTGGCCTTGAAGTCGCCCGGTTTCGTGGGGAGTTGCTTGGCGTTGACGAGGTAGGAGAAGGCGCCGTAGAAGACGCCGGTGTAGTAGCCGTCCTTGTCCTTGGCGTTGGGGAAGACCTTGTCCCAGCCGACCGGCTTGTACTGGAGCAGGTCGCCCTGCTTCTTCCAGCGGTCGAAGTCCTGGGTGGTCTGGAGGATCGCGGCGTCGGCGACGAGGTGGCCGGTGGCGAGTTGGTTGTCGATGCGGGCGTCGTGGTACTTGCTCAGATCGGTGACCAGGTGCAGTCGGACGTCCGGGAACTGCTGGTGGAACGCGGTGGCCAGGCTGTCCCACTGGCCGGGGGCGTCACCTCCGATGTAGACGGTGACCTTGCCGCCCTCGGCCTTGGCCGCCTTGTGCAGTGCTTGGAGCTGGTCCTGCTCGCTCGCGGGGGTGGGCCGGTGCGAGGTGGTGTCTGCCATGGCGGTCGTGGTGACGGCGGTGAGGGTCAGGGCGGTGGCGATGGCCGCGCCGATCAGCTTGTTCCTGTGCTGCATGGCGTTGTGCTGCCTTTCCTGTGCAGGCAATCGTTTGATGTTTCAAACGTTGCGATGTGCGGCACGCTACGCCGATTAGTTTGATGTTTCAAACAAGGATCGGTAGGGTGTGATCATGTCGACTGCGCCGCGCTGGCTGGATGTCGAGGAGCGGCGGGCCTGGCTCGCCTATGTCGAGTTCTCCACTCACCTGTCCGACCACTTGAACCGTCAGCTGCGGCGCGACGCGGGGCTGACCCACGCCGACTACACCCTGCTCGCCCATCTCTCCTCGCTCCCGGACCGGACCCTGACCATGTCGGAGCTGGCCGAGCGCCTGAAGATCACCCGCAGCCGGCTCACCCACGCCGTGACCCGCCTTCAGCAGGCCGGCTATGTCGACCGGCGTGACGACCCGGCGAACCGACGCAATCAGCTCGCCGTGCTCACCGAGGGAGGGCGTCGGCTTCTGGAGCGAGTTGCCCCTGGCCATGTCGAGGCCGTACGACACGCGATCTTCGACGCGTTGACGTCTGATCAGGTACGCCAGTTCGCGGAGATCGGCGAAGCGATCAGCGCCGCACTTCAGCGCGTGGATGAGGCTCAGGACGATGAAGAGACGCTGCCCTGGCGTCGGCGGTAGGGGTCGAGCGTCACGCCGGCATCCGGACGGCTATGGGGTGCGAGCGGTGGCGGCGTCGCGAGCTGCGCGGCGGTCGGGTCGATCAGGGCGAGAGAGTCCAGTGCTCGGCGGGTCGGCGAGAGTCCGCCGGCGTTGGCGAGGAGGGCCGCGTTCTGGGTGGCGAGCTTGCGGGCGACGCGGGCGTCGGCCTCGAAGTGGGGGAGCCCGACCCCGCTTAAGCGACGGGGTCGGGTTCGCATCTGCGCCTGAACCCGGGTGCCCGTCGCGGCCCGGCAAGCTGCATGGTGATGAGTGCTACGGCCATTGCCACCGGCGGCGATGGCTTCGTCTTGCTCGCTCATTTCTTCGACCTGTCCCGGACGGGTCTGTGACGGAGCGTCCGAGAAAATTTCACGCAGGGATGGGTCCGCTCGGTGTTCAGCTCCGCCAACCACGACGGCACCACCCGCCTGACCAACCACGAGGAATTCTCCGGAGTGCTGGTCACCCTGATCCGGCCCTTCCTCAGAACACCCAAAAAAGACGGGTACGCCGCCTTCAACACCGGCCTCAAGCAGCGGGTCGAAGACCGCACCGCGCTCGGACCGGGTGCGTGAGGTGCCGGTGGCCGGCGCGGTCGCGGGGATCGAGACGGCCGCCGCGATTCCCTGCCCCAGACCCTTGCTGCCGCCGACGAACCCCAGCGCGGCAACTCCTCGAACCGCCCCCCTCGTCACAGAGGCCCTCGGCTACTACGACAGACCCACCACCCGGCTGGACCACCCAAAGGACTCACGGCAGTTGAACAGGTGGTTCACCGGGAGTCCGCGTCTCAGTGCAGGGACTTCCGTGCCAACTCGATGAGTTCGTCCATTGCCCTGTCGCCAGTTCGCCGACGGGTCATGCGTTGCACGTCACCCCATACCGATCCATCTGAACGCTGATCGTCGTCTACCAGGGTGCCTGCGCGGCGATGCACGTCGCGCAGCGTGCCGAGCATGTCCTCCGCCTTCTCGACGAAGGCACTGGACGCCTCCAACTTGACGGTTCCCAGACGCAACTCAGCCTGTTCGAAGTTCATCACGGCCAGTAGCGCCTGCCCCTCATCGGAGTACCCTCGGCTGATCCTGTCCAGTGCCGTATCGAGGCTGCGCCACTGAGCGTCACACTCGTATATGAACGCGCTACATGCCTCTCGGCGTACCTGCCGCAACCATTGATCGTGTGTCGTGCGCCCTGCTGAACGGGCAGCAGCTACCGCTCCACCAGCTCCGATAGCTGCACCGACGATGCCTGCTGCTGCCGCGACAATGCCGAGCAAGGTTTCACTTTGCAGGGCCGTCTCCTGATCTGTGCGAGTAGAGGTGCGCGCAGGAAGACAGGGCCCCTCAGTAACTCGGGAGGCGAATCCGACCGAACAGTGCCGGGAGGCCCTGGTGTCGTTGTTGTACGCGTCCGAACCAGTCGAATTCAACTCCGCTGCACCATCGTGTGATTGCCTCGCGCACGTGTACAGCAACGCGGCCGAGGTGCTACAGGCCGTCTGATTCCACGCTCTCGGACTTCAGGTGTTCCCGCAGCCACCGCTCAGTGCTGTTGACGTGCATGAGCGCGGCCGCCTGGCTGAGAGAGGCGTCGCCGATGGCCAATGCTTCATAGATGGCCTCATGCTCGGCCAGGGTCCGTCCCGCGGCCTGGGAATCGACAAGTCCGCGCCAGATGCGGGCGCGCAGCGTACGTCCGGAGATCCCGTCCAGGATGGTCAGGAGTGTTTCGTTCGCGGTCGCCGAGACGACAGCGCGGTGGAAAGCCGCGTCATGGAAGTTCAGCAACTCGACGTCCTCGTGCGCCTCTCGCATCGCGTCCAGGTGCTGCTTCACCTGGGTGAGGGCTGTGGCCGACATGCGAGTGGCGGCCAGCGCGGCGGCAGCGGGTTCGAGCAACCGTCGTACTTCCATCAGATCCAGCAGTGCACCCGAGTCGCCTTGGAGCAGTTCCACCGCGCCGCCGAGGCCTTCGAGCAGCACGCTGGGCTGAAGACTGGTGACGTAGGTGCCGTCGCCGCGTCGCACCTCCAAGACCCTCGCCACGGCCAGGGCCTTGACTGCCTCGCGGGCCAGGTTGCGGGACAGGCCCAACTGGCCGGCCAGATCCGGTTCCGGGGGCAGTTTCGACCCGGGAGGCAGTGCTCCGGTCCGGATGAGCTCCCGGATCTGCTCGATGGCTTTGTCCGTCAGGGACAAATGGAGTTCCTCGTTCCGCGCGATCTGTTTCCGATTCCGCATGCCAACGGTGATGTTGATGATAGCCGCGCGTTTGGACAGAAAAGCGATGGCGTCGACGGCAAGGCCGTGCAGTGCTTCGCGCAGGTCCGAGTGATGGCCCTGGCGTTGGCCCGCGCTCCGATCGGGCGTGCGGCAACGTGCATACATGGAATGTCTGCCGCATGACGAAAGCTGCCATATCGGTTTATCGCGACCAAAACACCGCTCCGTGAAAGGCTTTTCATCCCTGCAAAGCCGTTGACACCAGTGGGTCACATGCTCGAACTTCATGTGTAACACCTGGCGCTCGGGACCCGTGCGTATGGCGCCTTCCGTGCCCACCCAGTCTCTGGACTTTCTCCCTCGGAGTGTGAGCATGTCTTCTGGAAGACTGTCCCGGCGGACGCTATTGGGCGCCACAGGTGTCGCGGTAGCGGCGACCGGGCTTCCTGTGCTGCCGGCTTTGTCCGGCCTGGTGGCCAAAGCGGCGGCAGCCGGTCCACAGACCAATCTGAGCAACTTGGTGAACATGCGGTTCGGCATGTTCAACCACTTCAACATGGGCACGTTCACCAACGAGGAGTGGGCCGCGCCGAACCAGAACCCGAAGCTGTTCGCCCCGTCGGCGGTGGACTGCGAGCAGTGGGCGGCGGCGGCCGCGGCGGCGAAGATGAGTTATGGGGTGCTGACGACCAAGCACCACGACGGGTTCTGCCTGTGGCCGACCGCGTACAACGACTACAACGTCGCGAACAGCTCCTATCCGCAGGACATCGTCGCCCAGTACGTCACGGCATTCCGGGCCAAAGGCCTGAAGGTGGGCCTGTACTTCTCGATCTGGGACCGCAGTTACACCGTGCAGGCCTACGACACCCGTCACGGCGTGGCCGCGGACCAGGTGATCCAGCCGGCCGATCTGACGTACATCCTGAGCCAGATCACCGAGTTGCTGACGGGTTACGGCACCATCGACATGTTCGTCACCGACGGCTACGCATGGCAGATGGGTCAGTCGGCCGTCTCGTACCAGCGCATCCGGGAGCACGTGAAGTCGCTCCAGCCGGACATCGTCATGATCGATCACGGTGGGCTGTCGGTGCCCTTCCTCGGGGACGCGATCTACTTCGAGGAGCCGTTGGGCGTCACCTCCCCTGCCGGCAACACCTATGCATCCTTGCAGGGCCAGACCATCAGCGACGGATGGTTCTGGCATCCCTCCACGCCGACCACCGACCCGTTGAGCAAGGCGTCGATCCTGTCCCATCTGGCGGATCTGGAACCGAAGTACACCTCGTTCATCCTCAACTGCCCGCCCAGTCGCGCCGGTGTCCTGGACACGAACATCGTGACCCGGCTCTCCGAGGTCGGAGCGGCCTGGAGCCCCGACACCTCACGGGCGGCGCTTCCGACGCAGATGCTGCGCGCGGAGCACCCGGTGACGCCGGTGAGCGCCTATGCGACCGGCTTCCACACCGGTGAAGGGCCGATGAACGCGATCGACGGGCTGAGCGACAAGGGTTTCGAGACCTGCTGGTCGACTTGGAGCCTGTCGCTTCCGCAGGCGATCACCATCGACCTGGGCGGAGTGTGGAGCGATATCTCGACTCTGGAATACCTGCCCAAGCAGTGGAGCCGCACCGGGAGCACGGACGGGGACATCACTTCCTACACCATCTACACCAGTACCGACGGCGCGGCGTTCACCCAGGTCGCGACCGGTACGTGGACAGGAGACCACGCCACCAAAGTGGCCGAGTGGCCCGCCCGGCGCGTGGGGTACGTGCGGATCCAGGCCGATGCCGGCACCGGCGGCTACGTCAACGTCGGCGGGATCAGGATCGGTGGCAGGACCGCCAAACCGGTTCTGCAGTTGCGGGTCCTGCCCGGCGACTCGACGGTCTACCGTCTGGTGAACCGCAAGAGCGGCGAGGTGGCCGACGTCTACAACTTCGGTACCGCGAACGGGAGTAACGTCCAGCAGTGGCCCTGGCTGAACAACACGGCACAGCAGTGGACCTTCATATCCACCGGCGATGGCTACTACAAGATCAAGAACGTCAACAGCGGAAAGCTGATGGAAGTTGCCGGCCTCTCCCGCGCCGACGGTGGCAACGTGGGTATCTGGTCGGACGACAGTGTGCCGCAGCAGCACTGGGCAGTTACTCCCACCGGCGACGGCTACTACTACCTCACCAACCGCCTGAGTGGACTGTCCCTGAACGTGGACGGCGGTTCCACCGCGGACGGGGCCAACGTCGATCAGTGGACCTACAACCGGGCCTCCCAGGAGCAGTGGCAGATCCTCGCCCTTTGACCAGCCGACCCGTGCAGTTCGGTGAGGGTTCCGGTCACAAGCGTGGATCCCTCACCGGGTGTTGGACCTGATAGACGTCCGTGGCGGTTCCGGCGAGGATCGCCGCGGTCTCTGTGTCGGAGCAGTCCGCAAGCAAGTCCTCGACCGCGCCCGCCCAGCGGGTCCAGCCGCCGGCAAGGACAGACACCGGCCAGTCCGAGCCGAACATCAGCCGCTCGGGACCGAACGCGGACAGCAGGACGTCCCACACCGGCCGGATGTCGTCGATCGTCCAGATGCGGTGATCGGCCTCGGTGACGAGTCCGGACACCTTGCAGGTCACCTGGGTGTGGACCGCGAGCCGCCGCACCTGCTTCTCCCATTCGAGGAGATCGCCGTCCGCGATGGACGGTTTGCCGGCGTGATTCAGTACCAGCGGCAGTTCCGGATGGCGCTCGGCGAGGTGGACGGCGGACGGCAGCTGATGGGCTCGCACCAACAGGTCGTAGGCGAGGCCGCGTTCGCGCACAGCGCGTAGCCCCCAGATCACATCAGGACGGTGCAGCCAGCATGGATCGGTCTCCGCCTGTACGAGGTGCCGCAAGGACCGCAGATACGTGCCGCCCCGTCCGGCGAGCAGTGCGTCGAGCGTGTCGCCGATCGCCGGAGAGGCGAGGTCCGCCCAGCCGACGACGGCGCCGACGAGCGAGTCCTCCTCGGCGAGCGCGAGCAAGTCCTCGGTCTCCGCCAGGGAGGGCACACACTGCACGACGACGGTGGCTCCCAGGCTGCGTCCGGCTATGGACCGGGTCGCCTGCCCGCGCAGGTCGTCGAGGGTGAAACTGCGGCGGATCGGGGCGAGCGCGGCCTCCCCGAGCCATGGTTGCGGTCGCTGATCGAGATCCCAGAGGTGGTGATGGGCGTCAACGAGGAGCGAGGCATCGAGTTCGGGCACGGGTTCTCCAGAAGGAGGTGACGGACGGCGGGTGCCGCTTCGGCACACAGTGGACGGGGCCGAGGAACGGGCGTACTGAGTGTGGAAAACCGCTGCGATCGGCGGCTGACGTGTGCCGATCGCAGCGGTCCCTGGGTTGTCATGCGATGGGCGTCATTGGATGGTCCAGAGCTGGTTGGTCTGATTCAGCGGTGTCCACTGGCCGAGCGTGGTCCCTGCTGTGGTCGAGTCACCAGGAACCTCCAGCGCCTGCCGACTCTCGAAGTTGCGGATGACGTATCCGCCGCTGGTCGGTTCGAAGTACCAGAGCTGGTTGTTGCCGCCGTTGTAGGTCGTCTGGACCAGGCCCGCACCCTTGGCGTGGGAGCCGTTGGCGATGGTGAGGACCTTGCCGCTGTTACGGTTGACGATCTTGTAGAGGTTGCCGCTGACCCGCACGATGTTCCACTGCTGGTTGGTGCCCGAGTTGCTCTGCCATTGGACCACGCTCGCGTTGTCCGCGGTCGATGCTTGGTAAACGTCGGCCAGCAGGCCGCTGTTGACGTTCTTGATCGTGTAGTACGTCGACGCGTTGAAGGACGGTGTGGTGGGCGGATTCGCCAGCGCGCCGCCGGCCTGCTGCACGCCGAAGTCGCCGATGTAGAAGTAGCCGCCGTCGGTCTTGGCGACTCGTATGTACCGGAACTTCTGGCGTGCGTCGATCTTGGCCGTCAGTGTCGCGTTGTACGGGAGGACCGTGGCGTCCTGCCGTCCCAGCACCGTGTAGTCGGCGAAGGTGGGGTCGTTGGAGCCGCGTATCTCGAAGTTGCTCCGGGTCTCGGGCTGGTCGATGTCCTGGCGGGTGGTGAACGAGAACTGACCGAGTGCGTACGCACTGCCGAGGTCCACCTGCCACCAGGCCGAGGTGTCGCTCCCCGTGGGGGACCAACCGGTCGCCGGGTCGTTGTCATTGGCCTTGGCCGGTGCCCAGTTGGAGCCGTACACGGACGACGCGGTGGCTGTCCTGCCGTAGGCGAGATTGATCCTCGCCGACAGTCCTTGATAGGCCGACTGAAGACCCGAGGCCTGCATCACGGCGGTTCCGGTGGTCGTGTTGTTGGAGAGGGTGACGTTGGAGCCGTTGACGTTCCGGATGATGAAGTTCTCGGTGTGCGACAGGACGTTGTTCGCCACGGTCATGTTGTTGGAGCCCTCGTCGAGGTAGATGCCTCCCGCGCCCGAGGAACACGCTGTGGGCGTGCGGACCACGTCGTGGATGTAGTTGTTGTTGATCACCGTCCCGGGGTCGTTGGAGAGGTTATAGATCGCTGCTGTGTCGCACAGTTGGTTCACGACGTTGCCGATGCGGTTGTAGCTGACGGAGTTGTCGCCCTCCGCGTTGGCGGCCGACTGCCAGCCCCAGCCGATCGAGATCCCGGCCCAGGGGGAGTCGGAGATGTCGTTGTGGTCGATGGTCGTGCCGTGCACGAAGCCCGCGTTGATGCCCGCGGTGCCGAGATAGTCCTGACCGGTGCGGTTGATCAGGTTGTTGGTGACGGTGACCCCGCTGACGACCTCGCGGGCGTCCTCACCCGCGGGTGAGGCGGGCGGGTTGTACACGGTGTGGTACTCGACGCCGGGATCCGAGAACTTGCCCACCATGATCCCGTTGCCCGCGATGTCCTGGACGACGTTTCCGGTGACCGCGGAGTTGTGGACGCCGTGGTGCAGGTCCAGGGCGGTCGAACCCATCTGCGTGAAGGTGTTGCCGGTGAAGGACAGATTGTCGGCGTTCGCGGCGTGGACACCGGCCGGCGGGCGGTTGACGTACTGCTTGTTGCTGGGGTCGGCGGAGATGTTGTAGTTGCCGCCCTGAGCGTTGAGCAGACCGTTGTCACTGGCCTCGGACCAGTTGGTCTGGGTGAAGGTGACGCCCGAGAACTGCAGGTTGTGGACGGGGGAGTCGAGGCTGTCTCCCTTGATGTCGAAGAGCGTCTGCAGAGTCGGGACCTGCACGGTGGCCGACGACATGGTCTCGCCCGCCCGGGGGAGGTAGTAGAGCGTCTGCGCGTCCTTGTCGAGGTAGAACTCGCCGGGCTCGGTGAGGAATTCGTGGGCGTTCTCGAAGTGCAGGGGAGAGCCGTTGGACAGCAGCGGATACGGACGCTGGAAGAGGATGCCGGCCTCGTGGTCCTGGATCGAGACGTTCGCCTGGCTGCCGCTCGTGGTGTACGACTTCAGCCGCAGGTAGTTCTCGGCCCACTGCAGTTGCAGCACCATCTCGACGCGGCTGAAGTGGTCCCAGTTCGCCACCTGCGAGCTGAGGACCTTCAGCACCTGGGCCGTCTTGTCGCTGCCCTGCAACTGGAAGTTGGAGCCGGCGTCCGGGTAGCGGGCACGCGTGGCCCGCACGCCGTTGACGTACAGCTGCCGGAAGTCGAGGTCGCCGACCGATGCCTTGTACTGGCCGTTGCCGGCCGGTGTCCAGCCGGTGATGGACCTGGCGCTGGAGACGACCGGGGTCTCCGAGCCGTAGGCCTTGTAGATGACGTTGTGGCCGTTGGTACCGGAGTCGGCGCTGGTGAAGTCGACCGGGCTGGTGAGGGGGTACGTGCCCCCGCGCAGATTCACGACGATGTCCCCGGACATGGCCGAGTTCACCGTGCGTACCGCGTCGCGCGCTTTGGTGATCGTCTTGAAGGCCGCTGAAGTGCTGGTTCCCGAGTTGCTGTCACTGCCGTTGGTGGGGTCCACGTAGAAGCTGGTGTCCGCCGCGTGCGCCGCCTGTGCGGGCAGGACGACGGCCGTTGCCACCAGCAGGGTCTGCAACAGTCCCACGATGAGCCGTGCGGGTCTCATGCTGTTGATCTCCTTACCTCGTTGCGCAGCGCGGCGCCGGAAGTCCCGTACGCCGCCTGCGTCCTAG
The DNA here is from genome assembly GCF_033335955.1 of Streptomyces sp. N50. GTDB lineage: Bacteria > Actinomycetota > Actinomycetes > Streptomycetales > Streptomycetaceae > Streptomyces. The sequence continues at coordinate 162,630 of NZ_CP137549.1, read as the reverse complement.
GAGGGGTTGTCGGTGCCCGGGTCGCCGAGATGCCAGATCTCGGGGAGGTCCGTCCACTGGCCCCCGGTGCCTCGGTCCGGCCACGGTTCCTGGCACGGATCGGTGAGTTTCCACCACCGCCTGGTCACCGGGTCGGCCGCGATCGCCGCCATGTCGGCCTCGAAGTCCTCGCCGTCGTACTCGAAGTAGGCGAAGAGGGTGTCGTGGTGGCGGAAGATGCTGTAGTTGCGCACGTGGGCGCGGTGCAGCGCGGCTTCGACGGCGGGCCACACGGCGGCGTGCAGGGCGAGGTACTCCTCGCGCCGTTCCGGTCGGAGCCTGATGGTCTGGGCGACCCGTTTCACTCTCCGGCCTCCCCGTCGGGAAGCCCGGCTCCGGACCCCGCGGGCAGATCCACGGAGAACGGCGTGTGATAGCTGGGTGTCCGCGTGCGCAGGCTCAGCCGGAGGGTGAGCCGTATTCGTGTGGAGGCGGGCATGACGACGGTCAGCAGGGAGCCGCCGACGGGCGTTTCCGCCTCGGTGACGGCCGGTTCCCCGTGGCCGTAGTCGTACATGTCACCGACCCACGAGTCGTCCTCACATGTCGTGTAGCGGACCGAGGTGATGGTGTGTTCGGCGAAGGCACCGGCCTGGACGACAACCGTCCGGGCGCGGTCGGCGGAGAGGTTGACCAACTCGACGACGGTGGCCTCGGGGGCGATCGAGGTCACCAGGGCCGCCACTTCGGGCGGTAGTCCCGCGCGGCGCGCCTCGCCGTCGTAGTAGCGCACTCGCGCCTGCTGCAGACCACCGTTGTAGAGGACCTGGGGACCGCCCCATGTCAGCTGTACGAGCGCCTCGGTGACCACCGGGTTCGACTGCTGCCACACGTGGATGTCCTCCTCGGCCACGTCCAGGTCGCGGTAGCGGTCCATGCGGGCGAGACGGTGGCGGACCTGCGCCTGGGCTGCGGCGAGGATCCGTTCGGGATAGTCGGGATCGTCACCGGCGAGGAAGGCGAACCACGCCTCTTCGTGTCCGGACTCCTCCTTGGCGCGAAAGGCCCGCACGTCGCGCCAGTCGAGTCCGCCGGCCGCGCGCAGCCCTTCCAGCCGGGCCCGGTCGGCCGGAGCGGCCGTGTGATGCCACAGCGCCACCGGTACGGCGGGGGTGACGGGGTTGTGGTCGAACCATCCGGAGTCGTTGTGGCGGAAGGGGATGTGCAGAGTGGGTGTGTGGATGTCCGGACCGAGTTGGGCGAGCCACTTGGCGGGGAGGCTGGAATCGGATTCGGTGAAGGCCATCACCTTGCCGTGACCGATGAGGGTGTCGAGGCTGGTCGTGACCATGGAGAGGTAGTCGTCGTCACCGGTGACCGTCGCCGCCGCGAGTGCCGCCACGCAGGCCGCGTGGCCGACGCTGTGCCAGCCGTGCGGCCAGGACCAGCCGTAGTGCCCGCCGTACCAGCGGCCTTCGAGGAGGCCGCCGACCGTGCCGTCCGGGCCGACGTTGTCGGGTATCACGCCGCCGTTGGTCTCCGCGCGCTCACGCCATGCGCCGACGTACTCGACGATCCAGTCGCGGTAGCGTTCCTCGCCGGACAGGATCCAGGCGTTGAGGACCAGTCCGGCCGCGGCGAGGTTGACGGCGGTGTCGCCGTTGCCCATGCGGTCGCGCATCTGGCTGCCGAGGCGTGGGTCCGCGGACAGCGGGAGTTCGGGGGCGTCGGCCGGCTGGATCCAGTCGAGCGGGAAGCCGTACAGCTCCGCTTCCTTGGGCAGCCAGGGGTAGGAGTCGGTGTCGGACAGACCGCGCCGTTTCGGGTCACTGCCGTTGTGCGGGCGCCTGATGATGCGGTGGTCGCGGTCGTAGTTGCCCTTCGCCGGATCGACGTACAACTCGGCGAACCGCAGGGCGCGTTGTGACCAGCGTTCGGGGGCCGCCATGCACAGGAAGTACAGCAGCAGCAGGCTCTCGCCCTGGTGGAACCAGTCGTAGCCGCGCTCGAACTCGTCCTGGAGCATGCCCAGTTCGGTCAGCTGCCGGGTGACGCCCTCCCAGTGCCGTTCGGCGGCGGGCAGCAGGTCGTCCGCACCGCCGAGCAGATACAGCTGGGGCCAGTTGAAGAACGCCTCGTAGAAGTCGTCGACGCCGTCACGCGTGCTGAGCCGCCCGTTGTAGTTGAGGCGGCCGTCCGGGCCGGTGAACTCGCGCTCGAAACGGCGCCAGGCGTGGTCGAGCAGGTCGAGCAGCGCGCGCTGGGCCGGCGCCCAGCCGGGCGGTTCGAGCAGGGGCACACTGGCTCGCAATCCGGCGGAGGACACCGGGCCGTCGGAGGAGGCGGTGTCCTCGCCGGCAGAGCGATCGGCAGGACTGAAGGGCATGGGAACGTCTCCGTTCGGGAGAGGAAAGCGGTGGGGGCTGCCGGGACGACGGTCCGTGGCGTCATTCCTTGGTGGCGCCGGCGAGCATTCCGGCGACCAGGAAGCGCTGTGAGAAGAGGAATACGACCAGGACCGGAGTGATCGCGACCAAGGTGGCCAGGGCGAGTTGGGGCCGCTCGATGGCGAGGGAGCCGACCGTCGGGTTGAAGGAGGGCACGCTGCTGAGCAGGGTGCCTACACCCACCTGCACCGGCATCTGGTCGCTCTCGGGCAGCATCACGTACGGCAGGAAGTAGTTGGTCCAGTTGGCCACGAAGCTGAAGAAGCCGACGAGGGCGACGACGGGTGATGCGAGGGGAAGGGCGATGTGCCGGAAGACCCCGAACTCGCTGCATCCGTCGATGCGGGCGGCAGCCAACAGGTCCCGCGGCACGGCGGTGGTGAAGTAGATGTACGTCAGATACACCCCGAACGGATAGAACGAGTACGGCAGGATGATCGACCACATCGTCCCGATGAGATGGACGGCGTTGAGCTCCAGGAACAGCGGGACCACCAGCGTCGCGTTCGGCATCAGCATCACGATCAGCGTGGCGACGAGCAGGGCGCGACGTCCGCGGAACTCCGTCATCGCCAGCGCGTAGCCGGCCGGCACGGCGACGCACAGCGTGATGACCAGGGAAATGCCCGCGTAGATCGCCGAGTTGCGCAGCCACAGCAGGATCGCGTTGTCCTGGAAGGCGGTCAGCGCTTGCCAGTTGGCCTTGAGCGCGTGCCAGGAGCCGAAGGAGAGCGGGTTGCCGTGCACGAGTTGGTGGTCCGTCTTTGTGGCGGCCAGGACGAGCCAGAGCACGGGCAGGACGAAGAACACCGTGAACGCGGCGAGTACGACGGCCATCAGCGCCCGGGACGCGTAGCGCCGGGCGGGAGCGCGGCGGGTACGGGCAGGCCTGCGGGGCGTGGGGCTCGCGCTGACTTCTCTACGGCGTGGACGCACACCGGGGTGCGTGGGGGTCTCACTCGGCATCGAAGAATCCCGACCGTGCGACGAAGAGGGCGGCGGCCGACAGACTCACGATCAGTAGCTCGACGGAGACGGCCGCGGCGCCGTTGATGTTGTTCATCTGGAAGGCGAAGTCGTACGAGAGCTGGTTGAGCGAGTAGTCGCGTCCTGCCACTCCCACGCTGGCGAGGGACAGCAACTGTGGCTCCACGAAGAGCTGGGCGCCACCGGCGAAGGCGAGGATCACCATGTAGACGATCCACTTGCGCAGCATGGGGATCTGCACCCGCCAGGCGGTCTGCCAGGCACCCGCCCCGTCGATGCGGGCAGCCTCCATCACGTCCTTGGGGATGTTGTTGAGCGCGCCGTAGATGACGACGATCCAGCCGCCCGCGCCGGTCCAGAACGCGATGATCGTGAACAGCAGGGGCAGGTGACCGGGGGCGATGACCTGGCCGAACGTGTCGTATCCGAGCCCGCTCAGGAGGGAACTGACCGGGCTCACCGTGGGGTCGAGGATGAACAGCCACACCAGCACGCTCGCGGCGCCCGCGAGGGCACCGGGAATGTAGAAGAGGAATCGCAGGGCCTTCCCGGCGCCGTCGGAGGCGAGCCGGTGCAGCAGCAACGCGAGGCCGACCACGATCACCACGAGCGAGACGAGCCAGAACAACAGGTAGAGCCCGACGTGCCCGAGGGCCGGCACGAACCGGAAGTCCCGCATCGTGGTGACGAAGTTGTCGAAGCCGGTGAAGGCGCCCTGGGCGTTGCTGAAGGCGAAGTAGACGGCGTAGGCGGTCGGGACGACACCGAACGCGATCAGCAGTACGAGGTAGGCGGCGACGAACGCGGCGCCCGCCCGTCCCTGCCGCCGGGCGCCCTGAGGACGCCGACGGACAGAGGCGACGGGGGAGTGGGTCGCGGTCACTTGGAGACCTTGTATCCGTTGGACTGGGCGTACTTGACGATGGAGTCCTGCCAGGCGGGCAGCAGCGAGACGATGGTCTTGCCCTGCGTCAGACCGGGCTTGACCGTCGCCGCCCAGATCGCTTCCTGGCTGAACTGGCCCGAGCCCCAGCCCGGCCAGACCTGGGTGGAGGCGTCCTTCAGTACGTCGATGTCCCCCGCGAAGTAGCCGGAGGCGTTCTGCTGCTTCAGCCAGGTCTCCGCCGCCGGGGCGTAGGCGGGGAAGCCGGGTGCGACCTTGCCCTGGTAGGCGTCGTCCGTCGTGACCCAGGTGAGGAAGTCGGTGGCTGCCTTGATGTGTTCGGAGTGCTGGGACAGCAGCCAGGTACCGCCGCCCACGTTGCCGGTGGACGGTGAGGTCTCACCGCTCCACTGGGGTATGGGCGCCGCCGCGATCTGTTTGGCGGGAGTCTTGAAGGTGCCCTTGAACAGCGCGCCGCCGTACCAGGAGGGGCCGGGCATCATCAGCACCTTGTCGGCCTTGTTCTTGCCGAAGTCCGTGCTGAAGACCCCGCTGATGGACATGGACTTCTTCTTGATCAGTACGTCCATGAGCGCGGCCATCTTCGTGCACTGGGCGCTGGTGGTGTTCACGGAGACGGACTTGGCGCCGGTGATGTGGTTGGCACCGCACTTGCCGGCCCACAGGTAGATCTCCGGAGTGAAGGAGTCGCCGGCGTCGCCCACCAGGTATCCGGGGTGCTCGGCGGCCACCTTCTCGCCGAGCTGCTGGTACTCCTCCCAGGTCGTGGGCACCGTATAGCCGAACTGCTTCATCAGCGGCGCGTTGTACCAGAGCACGGCCTGCGAGAGGTCGTTGCGCAGGCAGTAGACCGTGCCGCCCACCGTGCAGACGTCGTTGGCGCCCTTGGCGAACTTCCCGAGGGTCTGCGCCGGGACGAGCCCCTTGTTCAAGGGGGCCGCGAAGTTGGCGTCCACCGCCCAGGTCGCCTCGTTGTTCTGCGAGCTGAAGACGACGTCCGGCCAGCCCTTGCCGGTGCGGTTGAAGAGCTGGACCTTCGTCTGCAGGTAGTTCGATCCGTTGGCGTCGCCGTCGTAGGTGACGACGTTGAGCTTCACGTCGGGATGGAGCTTCTGGTAGAGCTTCGCGGCAGCCAGCCGGGTCGAGTCCACCCACACGGTCAGGGCCCCGCTCTTCTGCGACACCTGGTTGAAGCCGTCCTTGCTGTTCGTGCTCGTGGCGCCGCCACCGCAGGCCGTGGCGGTCGCGACCACGGCGGCCACGCACCCCGCGAGGAGAGCCGATCGCCGTTTGGCCAATGCTCTGCTTCGGACAACTGACTGCTTCATCGCGGTCATGAGTGACTCCATTACGTGGCTGGCAGGTCGTCGCCCAGAAATTAGGCGCCTTATGTGAGCTCCGGTCAAGGAGATGTGCAGACACAAAATTGGATTCTTTGGCCACACGGTTCGCCGTTTTGGAATAATTAGTCAGGTATATGAGGAATTTTGCGCTACTCGGCATCGCATGATTACCGTGGACCCGGCAAAATAAGTACGATTCATTTCATCGAGTGGGGTGTTCAGTAGAGTGACCACGAAGGGACGGGCTCGCTCTGTGAGACCAGTGACAGGGGTGACGGCTTTGGGTGCAGGGGCGGACACGGGGCGCGACTACCGTCCGGGCTATGAGCTCGTCGCGGAGCGGATCCTGGAGTTCATCGCTGAGTCGGGCCTGGTCCCCGGCGACCGGCTGCCTACGGAGAACGACCTGGCCGGGCGGCTGGGCACCAGCAGGGCGGTGGTGCGCGAGGCCGTCAAGATCCTTTCCGCCCTCGGGCGGATCCGGGCGCACAAGGGCCGTGGTCTCTTCGTCGCGGACGACGAGGGCATGCTCAGTGCCAGTCGCTGGGGCGGGTTCTTCCGGCCCACCGACCTGGACCACATCTTCATGCTGTTCCAGTTCCGCCGGATCCAGGAGATGGCCGCCGCAGGCATCGCGGCGACAAGTGCGACCCCTGCCGAACTCCGGGCGATGGAAGTGGCCGTGGAGACGTGCCGTCACGGTTTCGTCCACGGACAGGTCGAGGTGTTCAACCAGGCCGACGACGACTTCCATGCCGCGGTCGCGGCGGCCTCGCACAACAGCTTCCTGGTCGACGCCGTGCGCGACGCACGTCGGCTGCAGAGGCAGTCCAGCGCCCTCGGTATCCACGACACGCTGACCGCTCAGTCCGAGGCCGCCGTCGAGGAGCACGCCGCCATCTACGAAGCCGTACGGGACGGCCGGCCGGAAGCCGCGGCCCAGGCCACCGCCGTGCATCTCGACAGGACGCTTGAGGACTACCGCCAGGAGATCAAGCGGAGGGTCTTCGGGTAGGGGGCGGGCCAAGTGCCGCGGGTCAGGACGTTGTTGACGGTGTCGTCGGCAACGACTTGGGCGGGTAGCTGCGCAGGACGAGTGAGGTGGTGACCGGTCCGTATCGGGCGAGGGAGTCGACGACCTGTTCAAGGCGTTCGGCGTGGGAACAGTGCACGTCGAGCAGCAGGCAGTCCTCGCCGGTCACGCGGAGGATCGAGATGACCTCTGGAGTCCGGGCGGCAAGGGTGAGGGCCTGGGACAGCTGCGCGTGGGTGGTGCGCAGCCGGATGACGGCGTGGATGTTCAATCCGACCGCGGCCGGTGCGATGACGGCGCGGTAGCCGGTGATGATCCCGTTCTTCTCCAGACGTTGGATACGGGCGCCGGCTGCCGGTTGCGACAGCCCTACTCGGCGTCCGACCTCGGCCCCGGTCAGCCGGCCGTCGGTCTGGAGCAGTTCCAGGATGGCACGGTCGATCTCGTCGAGTGATTCCATCGTTGTCACCGTCACTTTCTTTGAGATCACTTGCTGAGCTCGATCGCTGCCGCTGATCCATCGAGACTCACCTCGGGGTGCCCCCGCGATGTGCGGAGGTCACGATTGGAGGAGGGGCGGGCGATGGTCGCGTACGTCATCATCCCTGGGATCGACGGTTCCGATGAGGGGCACTGGCAGAGCTTGTGGGAGAAGAGGTGGGGCCCCGCAGCGGTTCGGATCGCACCGGCCTCGTGGAGCAGGCCGGACCTGCCTGACTGGGTTGCCGCGATCCAGGCCGCCCACGAGATCGCTCTCCGGCGTGACCAGCAGGTGGTGTTGGTGGCTCACAGCCTGGGGTGCTGGGCTGCCGCGCAGTGGCTGGAGCAGGATCGACCTGGCACTGTGGCCGCGTTCCTGGTCGCCCCGCCCGATCCCCGCGGGCCGGCGTTCCCACGTGAGGCCGCACCGACGTTCCTGGACCTGTCCGCTCGCCCGTTGCCGTACCCGAGCCTGGTGGTGGCCAGCGAAGACGATCCCTACTGCGACCCGACGGCATCCGCCTCCTTCGCGCGCGGGTGGCAAGCGCAATGGCATCTGGTCGGAAGCCACGGTCACATCAACTCCGGTAGCCACGTGGGCGATTGGGGGACGGGCGCGGAACTCCTTCGTGGGCTCGTCGACTGCTGGGCTGCCTGATCCGACACGGAGGTCCTCCGCTGTCCCCGGGTTCGATGCCGCCGACCAGCTCCGGTAGGCACGCGGCTGATCGTCAATTCTCCGAATCGGCCATCGGTTCGGCTCCGGTGGAGGCGGTCAGGATCAGCTCGGGCGGGGTGGCAGCGAGCGAGGCCGACCGGTCGAAGTTGATCGAGGAGTGGTTCCGCTGGCTCCTGGCCGAGGGCTCAGGCAGACGGTCACCTTCGACGCGGACGTCATCGCGATGGTGAACACGGCCCGAGCCGGCCCTCCTGCTCGGCGCACGCCCGGCTGGCCAGGAGATCGGTCTCGATCCGGCTCCTTGTGACCTGAACTGCCGGACGGACCCGGCGAACAGGCTGTCACTGTCTCGGCATGGCAACTGAACTTGCCGGTGTGGTCGGAGAGCTCGGGCCGGAGTTCCTGCGGGAGATAGTGGACCGCGCCTCCATGATCGGTGGTTCGGCGCCCGGCATGGCGGTGGTGATGGCTCGGCCGCGGCCTGTGTCGCACGGGATGTTGTCGGAGCGGTGCACCACGAGGGTGAGTACGCGCAGCGACCGCAGACGTTCAGCGCGGTCGCCGTGGCCGGCGCCGCGAGGCTCTGGAACTGGATGCCGAGGACGTCGTATCCCTGGTCGACGACCCGTCCGGTCCGTCGGGGATGCGCTCGATTCGGTGAGCACGGCAAGTCCGGCTCCCTCATGCCTGGTTCGCTGATCGGGACATCATCGAGGTGAGCGAGCGGACCGGATCCGGGTGCTCGACCGCGATTGTCCGGGCGGTCGTCCCGCCCATCGGGAATCCGATGAGGTCAACACCGCTGAGGTCGGGCGACCCGGCAGTGGCGAAGTCGATCCGCTCGGGCGAAGGGGCCTGCGGGCCATACCTGTTCAGAATGTCAAACACCGAAAACACCACCTTTTGACCGAGATTTCTTCCACTCGTAATCCATAGCCTTCGCCTTGCACCCACAGTGATGAAGATCTGCTTCAGCTGCTGTTCCTGCCAGATGTGAAGAGGTGCTGCAAGGCGATGACGGATGTTCGCGAGAGGAACCCTCCCTCGGGAACGACCAGCTTCGTGGGAAGACGGCAGGTACTGGCTGATCTCCGGCGGAACCTGCGGGCCTCGCGACTGCTGACGCTCACCGGCGCGGGCGGGGTCGGCAAGACCCGGCTCGCCCTGCAAGCCGCGGCGGAGCACGTTGACCATGTTCCGGACGGCATATGGCTGGTGAGTCTGGGAGCGGTGCGGAGCCCCGTCGGGGTGGCGGGCGCAGTCGCCACCGCCCTGGGATTTTCCGACCTGGACATCCGGCCGGTTCTCGACCGACTCACCGATCATCTGGCCCAGCGGCGTGCACTCCTGATCCTCGACAACTGCGAGCATCTGATCGAAGCATGCGCCGAACTGGTCGGGAGGCTACTGCCCGCTTGCCCGGAACTGTCGATCCTGGCGACGAGCCGCCACACCCTGGACGTCATGGGTGAATGCGTTTTCACGGTGCCGCCGTTGCCGCCGGCGGAAGCAGTCGAACTGCTGCGGGACCGTGTCGTCGGCGTCGGAGCAGGTCACCGGCTCCACGACGTGGACGAGGCGCAGGTCACCCGGCTCTGCACCGACCTGGACGGGCTGCCGCTGGCGATCGAGTTGGCTGCGTCCCGGTTGCGGACCCTGAGCGTGGAGCAGGTGACGGCCCGGCTGGAGGACCGCTTCGCCCTCTTGTCCACGGACACGGAGACATCGTTGCCAGGGCAGCGCACCCTGCGCGCGACGATCGACTGGAGCTACGAACTGTGCACTCCTGGCGAGCGATTGTTGTGGAACAGACTGTCCGTCTTTGCGGGCGGCCTCACGCTGGAGGCGGCGGAGAGTGTCTGTGGCGGGGACGGCCTCTCCTCGTACGAGGTGGTGGACCTGCTGGACCAACTGGTGTCCCAGTCCGTCGTGTTGGTCGACGAAGGAGACAGGGCATCCACGGCGTGCTCGCCCACCCGCGCGGCGTCGCGCGGCGCATCGCCTCCGACGGCCCACCCGGACCCGTAGGGCCGCGCCCGGCGTCGCCGACAACGGCCGTACTTCACCGATCGCCCGAGCTCACAAGCTCGCTCAATCGCCTGAGTCCGAGCGGGAGTTCGGCCCGAACCGTCTTGCCGGCATCCCGCTCGGCCACGCCCCGGGTCCGAGCGAGGACCGACACGATGATCAGGCCCCGGCCGGATGCGTCGAACTCCCGTCGGGAGCAGCAGGAGGCGGAGTTCGATGTCGCGTCCCGGTACGCGGCCGTGCGGGGCGGCGTTCGCGGCGAATTCGGCGACGACGTGTCGTGCGGGAATCCCCGGTCGGCGAGTCGATGGGCGGTGGGTCGTCCGGCCGGAGGGGCGCCGCGCGGGGTGCGACTGAGGTGCTGGGTGAGTTCGGCGGGATGGGTGGAGATGCGTGAGTTCACGTCACCGGGCGTGGCCGCCTCGTCCTGACCTGACCAGGAGCGGCGGGTGGACGCCGGCTATCCGTACAGGTGCGGTGGGTCGGGAGTACGGGTTGTCGGCCGTGACCATGATCTCCGCGGTGAGGTGAGGACGGCGCGCTCGTGACCGACGATGCGGATCACAGGCCGGAGACTCGGACGGAGGAAGAGGACACGACGGGGCTGTTCACCGCGCTGGGCAAGATGCTCAAGGGGGTGCGGGAACCGGCGGGGCTGCCCCAGAGGCAGTTCGGGGAGATGGTGGGGGACGGGCCGGATGCCCTCTCTGCCATGGAACGGGGAGTACGGATCACGGGGCCCGAGTCGCTGGAGAAGGCGGACGTCATCCTCAACGCCGCGGGTTGTCGAAGGACGCGATCCCCGAGGTCGAGGCGGCGATCAAGAAGGCGCGGACGCGTCAACCGGACGGGTATCAGGATTCCTTGCAGGCGCTTGCGGTCATCCAGCGGCAGTCGGCCCGGATTCCGCACCCGCCGGGGCCGGACCGGGAGGAGCGGTTCGATCCGCACCCACACATCGTCCGCGACCAGGCACGGCGGCCCCTTCGCCTTCCCCTGTCGGGCGAGTCAGGCCCAGGACCACGCAACAGGGAGTCGCCACTGTCTGCAAAGCCGGGGGAGGAGACGGTGCCTGCTCGTCCGCACGGCGAGCGGCTCCTCCGTCACGGTCCGGATCACCAACGAATGTCCGCTGCCCTGCGCGCCCCGTCAACTCGACCTCGGCGAACAGGCCTTCGCCGAATCGGCCCCTGTCTCGACGGGCCCGCTCGCGATCACCTGGAGCCTGCTCAGTCCAGCCCCTACTGGTGCGGCATCCAGGCAGTCGGCCACCGTAACCCGCTCCCCCGACGGAAGCGGATGCGGTGGCGCGGTCAGGCTCACCGACATCTACGGAGAACAACTGACCGTCAACGGGATCGCGCCGCGGCCAGACGCCGTGCAGCCCTCGCGGGTCCAGTTCGCCCGCCACTGATCTGGCCGCCGATCCCGTTGGCCTTCGGTGTGCCGACGGGATCGGCGGGAATGGACATGAGCCAGGTGCGTCGGTATCGCGTGCGGCAGCGGCGCCGGAGGCTTGTGCCGGGTCAGAACATGGTGTTGTCGTTCTTGGACGTGGGCGGGACCACCTGGAGGACGTCCCAGTGTTCGACGATCTTGCCGCCCGCGTCGAAACGGAAGATGTCGATGCCCGCGTATACCTCGGCGGGCCAGGTCTGGTGGCAGTGCAGGATCACGTGGTCGCCGTCGGCGAAGGCGCGCTTGACCTCCACCCGCTTGCCGGGGTACTCGGCGGCCATGCGCTCGAAGTAGTCGACGAATGCCTGCTTGCCGTCGCCGACATGTGGATTGTGCTGGATGTACGTGTCGCCCGCGTACTGGTCGATGGCCTCCGCGGGGCGGCACTGGTTGAACATCAGGTCGTAGAACGCCTGAGCCGTGGCCTTGTTCTTCTCCGGGTCGGTCATGATGCCACCGTAGGGTCGGGTGCCGGGTGCGGCACGGTGAGTGCTTCGAGCAGGCGGTCGGCCCCGGCGGAGACGGACAGGGTCCGCCCGGCGAGGTCGTCGGGGGTTTCGGGGTGGGTGGGGTTGACGCGGACGAGGCGGGCGTGGGAGATCTGTCGGGTGAGGTGTTCGCCCGGCCATCGGATGACGGCGGGGGTGTTGAATCCGGCGCCGAATTCGAGGATGAGCAGGCGGGTGCCGGCGGTGGTTCCCAGCCAGTCCTGGAGGCGGCGGCCCGCGGGGAGATAGGGGGCGTCGACGAACTCGGGGCCGATACGGACGTTGATCTCGACTTCGCCGCCGCAGTTCGGGCAGCTGGGCAGCGGGCCGGTCACGGCGCCGGTTGCCGGGTCGTACGCGGCGAGGAGCTGTGCGACGAGGGGGCGGGTGTCCCAGGTGGTCGGGGTGCAGGGGGTCGTGCACTGGTAGCGGCCGTAGTCGCCCTGCGGGGTGAAGATCCGGTCGGGGGCGAAGCCGTTGCGGGCGAAGAGGGCGTCCACGTTGGACGTCATCACCCAGTGGTCCTTGCCGGCGACGAGGGAACTCAGTTGCCGGTAAAGGGGGTTGGGGTGCGGGGAGAAGCGGATGTCGTCGATGTGGACGGCCCAGTAGCCCCACCACAGCTCGGGCGGCAGGGGTACGCCGACGAGATAGCGGGAGCGCAGGCCGAGGTGGTGCAGGGCGGGGAAGAGTTCCCGGAAGCGGTCTTCGTCGCCGTAGTCGTATCCGGCGGCGGCGCTGAGTCCGGCACCAGCGGTGATCAGGACGCGGTCGGCCTCGCCGAGCCAGGCGCGGATCGTCCCGGCGACGGCTTCCAGGTCGAAGGTGGGATCGTTCATCGGGGCTGGTTTCCTTCGGTCAGTGCCTGCACGTACGCGGCGCGGTCGTCGTCCGCGTACACGTTGAAGATCACGCGGTCGAGCCGCCCGGGGTGGAGGTCGAGCCAGTCGGCCACGGTGTTGAGGGCGATGCGGGCGGCGGGCGCCTTGGGGTAGCCGAAGACGCCGGTGCTGATGCCGCAGAACGCCACGCTGCGCAGACCGCCCACTTCGGCGGCGAGGTCGAGACAGGCACGGTACGAGGCCGCCAGAGCCCGCTGGTGCCGAGGGAGCACGGAGTCTTCGACGATCGGGCCGACGGTGTGCAGGACGTAGCGGGCGGGCAGGTGGTAGCCGCGGGTGATCTTGGCTGTGCCGATCTGCTCCGCGTAGACCTGGAGGGACATGATCGTGTGGCAGTCGGCGCGCATTCGGGGGCCCGCCGCGGCGTGCAGGGCGTTGTCGATGCAGGGGTGCATCGGGGCGAAGCAGCCGAGCAGGGCGTTGTTGGCGGCGTTCACGACGGCGTCCGCGCGGAGGGTGGTGAGGTCGCCCTGCCACAGCACCGTACGGCCGGCGGCCCGGTACGCGGTGCGGGGAAGCATGTCGCGGACGGTGGGCAACGAGGCCGCGTCGGTGGTGTCGCGTGCCAGGCGTTCGCCCGCCAGGAGCGCGTCCAGTACGCGGGTGGTCCTGGTGGGCAGTGGATCGGGATCCCGGCCCGTCAGTACCGTGCGCAGGAGTTGCCGGGCGTCGGCATCGTCGAACCGGTCGGCGGCGCCGTGACGCAACCCGGCCCTTGCTGACGCCCAGTCGTCCGCAAGCAGGTCGAGAGCCTCGCGTACCAGGTCGGCGGGCCGTTCGTCAGGGTCGGGGCCGGTACCGGCCCCGAACGGCTCGTCCAAGTCGATGGCGGCCCGGTAGGCGGCGAGCGGCAGCGGGGTCACGTACACGGGGTCCTCCGGGCGGTGATCGTGTCACGGGGCGAAGCGGGATGAGTCCGCCGAAGGGCGCGCCACCGTGCCCTCATTCCGGTTCGGGGAGGGCGCGGCGGGCGTCCCTCAGGCGGGTTCGAGGGTTCCTGTGCGGAGTGCGGCGACTCGGCCGTCGCCCGTCCCGTAGGTCCAGAAGGCGTGGACCGTCAGGGCGTTGAGGTTCATGAGGTGGGTGACCGCCATGCCGGACTCCTCGGTCCAGCCGAGCATGAACAGGCCGGGGGCCACCTCGGCGGTGTGGAGGGTGACGGTCTCCTCGGAGCCCTCGGTCGGGCCTTCGAGGGTCTCGTAGTGGAGGGTGGCGCCGTCGGCCGCGTAGGTGTTGCGGAAGACGACCCCGTTGTCGACACGGAAGACGAAGGTCTTCCCGGCGTAGCTGAGCTCACTCATCGCGTAGCCCCGTTGCGGACGGCGCGCTTCTAGAACAGGCCGTTGTCGTGGGGCAGTTCGGCAGGGATGGGGGCGATGACATCCCAGTGCTCGACGATCTTGCCGCCCTGGACGCGGAAGAGGTCGTAGTAGGCGACGGGGACTCCGAACTCGCCCTCGGACTGGAGAAGGACGAACTCGCCCTCGGCGATGACCTTGTGGACGGTCCTGTAGACGAGGTTCTTGCCCTGCTCGGCCCACTTCGCGGCGGCGGCACCGAAGCCGTCGAGGCCGTCGGCGGCCTCCGGGTTGTGCTGGTCGTACGTCTCGGTGGAGATGTAGTCGGTGAGCACCGAGTAGTCGGCGCCGACCAGGACCTTCTGCGCGAACTCGGCGACCAGGGTCCGGTTGGCCTCGGTCTCCTCGGGCGCGGTGACCTCGGTGGGGCCGTCGGTCTGCGAGCGCCCGGAGGCGGTGTCCTCGACCTGCGGGGTCAGGGCGTCCCAGTGCTCGGCGAGCTTGCCGTCGGCATCGACGCGGAAGACGTCGAAGGCGACCAGCGGGTCCGGCCCGAAGCCGTGGTACGTGCCGTGCAGGGCGACCAGGTCGCCGTCGGCGATCACCCGGACGCCCTCGTAGCCGAAGCCCTCCGGCAGGCCGGCGACCAGTCGGCGCAGGGCCTCGGGACCGTTGGCGGCAAGGCTGCTGTGCTGGGTGTAGTCGGCGGCGACCCACCGGTCCACCGCGCTCGGGTCCTTCTTGCCGAACAGTTCTCCGGCGGCGGTCAGCACGGTGTTCTTGGCGTTGCTCATGACAGTTCTCCTTGCAAGGGCAGGTCTTGGACGGGGACTTGGGGGAGGGACGTGGTCAACCGCTGGTCGAGGGCGGCGGTCAGGGAAGCGGCCGTGGAGCCCGCGCCGCCCAGCTGGTCCGCGCCGTGCGCGGTGTCCAGCAGCAGCGTCGGGTACGCGAGCACACGCAGGCGGCGCAGCGTGCGGAAGTCGGCACGGGCTTTCACCCGGCCGGCCGGGGAGTCGAACGCCGCGGTCACGGCGTCCGCGTCCAGGCCGAGCGCGACGGCCGTCTCCCGGTAGACCTCCGCGTCGGACAGGCTGCGGCCGTCGACGAACCATGCCCGCTGCATGGCCTCGGCCGCGTCCAGTTCGCTGCTGCCGGGCTGGTCGCGCAGCGCGGCCAGCCCCGCCGCCGCGGCGGCGGAGTCGAGCACGGTCGTTCCCCGCGACAGGGCACGGTCGTAGCCCGTGCCGAAGGTGGCTCCGGTCAGCCGCGTGACGGTGCCGCGTTCGGCCGACAGGTGGGGATGGGCCGCGATCGGCAGCGCCCGGGCACCGGTGTAGAGACCGGCCGACACGACGGCGATCCGGATGCGGTGAGCGTTGTCCTCGGCGAAGGCCCGCAGGGTGGGGCCGAAGCCGAAGCACCAGGCGCAGTACGCGTCGAAGGCGTATGTCAGGGAGGCGATTTCCGTCGAAGCCATGACCCGCCTCCTCTCCTACCGACTGCTTACTGATTTCCGACATCGAGTGACGTCGGCCGGTCTGACAGCTCCAAGGTAGAGCTGCTGAGCAGGGTGAATGAGATACGCTGACGACTAGTGATGGTCAAAAAGCGACATGATGCCGACCGGGGGATCCCGGAGATCTCCTTCGCGGCGCCCGCGGGCACCCCCGCCGGCGTCGAGGTGTTGACCCTCGCCGACCTGCGCGACCGCGTATCCGGGGAGCGGCTCGCGGCCCCCCAGCGCCCGGACTTCCACCACCTGATCTCTCTCACGGGCGGAACCCTCTGGCACACGGTCGACTTCACCGCCTACGCGCTCGAACCCGGTTCATGGCTATGGGTTCGGCCCGGCCAGGTCCAGCAGTGGGGCGACCTCACCCACGCCGAGGGCACACTGATCCTGTTCCGCCAGGAGTTCCTCGACCCGGCCACCACTGCCGGCGCCCGCACAGAAGACCCGCACGCGCCGGTCCTGCGTCGGCCTCTGCCCGAGGACAGCCAGACGTTGCGACAGGCGGCCGACCATCTCGCCGCCGAGTTCCAGGCCCTCGGACGCCTGCCCCTGGAAATCCACACCGCGGCCCTGCGTCATCTGTTGGCCGTCCTCGTCCTGCGGCTGGCCCACCTCACCGCGCCGGCCGGCAGCCCAGCCCCTGAACCGGACGCGATCTACCTGGGCTTTCGTGACGCCGTGGAGACGGACTTCGCCCGCACCCGCCGGGTCGAGGACTACGCCGAAGCGCTCGGCTACTCGCCCCGCACCCTCGCGCGCGCCACCCTCGCCACGGCCGGCCTGGGCGCCAAGGAGTTCATCGACCGGCGCGTCGTCCTCGAAGCCAAGCGCCTCCTGGCCCACAGCGATCACAGTGCCGCGCGCATCGCCGACCGCCTCGGTTTCTCCAGCGCCACCCACTTCAACAAGTACTTCCACCAGCGCACGGGCCAGACCCCGATCGCCTTCCGCGACACGGTCCGCGGGCACGGCCCGAGGTGAGACTCGCCCGTCCGAGCGGCCGTACTCGTCCGCCGTCCGGCGCGCCGTGGTGCGGCTGTGCCCCCAGCGCATCGTGGGAGCACTTCCGGCCATAGATCTGACTCCCCGTCAGTTCTCGGTATTCTCCCCCGGCCCCCACAGGCGGGGCGGCAACAGTGAGGCTCCGGCCCTGGATCAGGGCCTGTGAGCCGCAGTCTGCCGTCCCCTCATGCCTGAGGAAGCCATGACTCCCACCCCCCACCTCGCCGAACTCACCGCCCGAGTGGAGCGTCCCGCACCCTTCCAGCCCGTCGCGCGTTCGGTTCTCCCGCATGCCGGAACCTCGACGGTGGACATCGTGGTTCCGGTCTACAACGAGGAACGCGCGCTGCCCGGGTGTCTTCGTACGCTCCACGCCCGCCTGGACCGGGAGTTCCCGTTCCCCTGGCGCATCACGGTCGCCGACAACGCCAGCACCGACGACACCCTGGCCACCGCCCGTCGCCTCGCGGACGAACTGCCCGGCGTCGGCGTCGTCCACCTGGATCGCAAGGGCCGCGGTCTTGCCCTGCGTACCGTCTGGGGCGCCAGCGACGCCGACATCGTGGCGTACATGGACGTCGACCTGTCCACCGGCCTGGACGGCCTGCTCCCCTTGATCGCGCCATTGGCCAGCGGTCACTCCGACCTCGCGATCGGCTCCCGGCTGGCTCCCGGCTCGCGCACGGTGCGCGGCCCGCGCCGCGAGTTCGTCTCCCGCTGCTACAACGGCATCATCCGGCTCACCCACGGAGTCCGTTTCACCGACGCCCAGTGCGGATTCAAGGCGGCACGGACGGAAGTGCTCCGGCCGCTGCTCGACGTGACCCGCGACGACGCGTGGTTCTTCGACACGGAGTTGCTCCTGCTCGCCGAACACAACGGACTGCGGATCCACGAGGTCCCGGTCGACTGGGTCGAGGACGTCGACACCCGGGTGGACGTGGTGAGCACCGCCAGGGAGGACCTGCGGGGCCTGTGGCGGATGGCGCGACTCAAGGCGTCCGGTGACGCCCGGGTCGAGGTGGTGCCGCGTCCCGAGCCGGCCGCGGAGCACCCCGACGCCGTCCTCGCACCCTCCACGGGACGCGGTGCGCTGTCGTGGGAGGTCGGCTGTTTCGTCGCGATCGGTGTCGTCTCCACGGCCGGACAGGCCTTGCTGTACTGGCTGTTGCGCGGTTGGTGGTCTCCGGCCGTCGCCAACCTGATCTCGCTGTTCGTCCTCACCGTCCTGAACACCGAGGCGAACCGACGCCTCACCTTCCGGCACTCCACCTCCCCGCCCGCCCGCGTACACCTCGGCGCGGGAGGCCTGTTCGTGCTCGGCTACGTGGTCACGTCCGCGGCGGTGCTGTGGTTCAAGTGGCTCGATCCCGGCGCCTCACCGGCCGCGGAGACCGCGGTCCTCACCACGGCCTCCGTCGCGGTCACCTGCGTGCGCTTCGCCGTGCTGCGCCTGGCCGTCTTCGCCGACCCCCGTAGCCGTAACCGTTGACGAGAGCGAATCCCCACATGAGCAACCACGCGCACATCAGGCCCGCACCAGCGGCATCGGTACACGACGGGTCACGTGCGAGCGCGAGTACGTCCGTCCGCGCGCTCCCCGCCTGGGCGGCACCCGCGGCACTCGGAGCCGTCCTCGTCGTCGCGGCCGTTCTCTACGGCTGGGCGCTGAACTCCCTTGGCTGGGGCAACAGTTACTACTCGGCGGCCGTGAAGTCGATGGGGAAGAACTGGACCAACTTCCTCTTCGGCTCCTTCGACCCGGCTGGCGTGATCACGGTCGACAAGCCGCCGGCCGCGCTGTGGCCGCAGGTGATCAGCAGCAAGATCTTCGGACTGCACGGCTGGGCGCTGATCCTGCCGCAGCTGCTCGAAGGCGTGGCCGGGGTGCTGGTGCTGCACCGCACCGTGCGCCGCTGGGCGGGGGAGGCGGCGGCGCTGGTCGCGGCTCTGGTGCTCACACTGACGCCGATCACCGTGGCCATCAACCGGGACAACAACCCGGACACGCTGCTGGTGCTCCTGCTGGTGTCGGCGGCGTACGCACTCACCCGCGCGTTGCAGGCCGAGGGCCGGGCCGCGACCTGGTGGCTGTGCGCGAGCGGGTTTCTGATCGGGTGCGGATTCCTCACCAAAATGCTCGCCGCCTGGATGGTCGTTCCCGCGTTCGCCGTCGCCTGGCTCGTGGGAGGAAGCGGCGCCTGGATACCGCGAGTGCGGCGTCTGCTGGGCGCGGGGGCCATCCTGGCGGCGTCCTCTCTGTGGTGGGTCGCCATGGTGGCCCTGTGGCCGGGCGACCGACCGTACATCGGCGGCAGCAAGGACGGCTCGGCCTGGGATCTGGTGATCGGCTACAACGGGCTGGGCAGGGTCTTCGGTTCCAGCGACGGAACGCCGCAGGGGATGGGCGGCGGCGCAGGCGGTGGCTTCGGCGGCCAAGCGGGCCTGACCCGTTTGTTCGCCGACCAAGTGGGCGGTCAGATCAGCTGGTTGCTGCCGGTCAGCGCGCTGGCTCTCGCGGTCGCGGTCGCCTGCGCGGTACTGCGCCGGCGTGGCCGGGTGTCCGACTCCGCCTTGCTGCCGGCCTCCGGCTGGCTGCTGTGGGGGACCTGGCTGGTGGTCTGCGCGGCGGTGTTCTCGACCCAGAAGGGCATCTTCCACCCGTACTACACCACTCAACTGGCCCCGGCCATCGCGGCGTTGTGCGGCGGGCTGGTGGCCGCCCTCATCCGTGCCCATCGCGCCGGTCTGAGGTGGGCGCCTCAGGTGGGCGCCGCCGCGGTCGTGGTGAGTGTGGCCTGGGCCGTGGTGCTGGTCCGCCGTGAGCCCGACTGGAACGGCTGGCTGGTGTGGCCCGTGCTCTTGGTCGGTTGCGCGGCGGTCGTCCTGCTGGTGCTGTCACGACGCCGTGGCCGACTGCTGACGGTCGCCGGCTGCGCCGCGGTCGCATCGGTTCTGGTGGCACCGGGCGCGTGGGCGGTGACCGTTCCCGGCTCGACGAGCATGGGGGGCTCCAACCCGACGGCCGGTCCGCTGACGCTCGGATTCGGCGGAGGCGGTGGCATGCCCCGGCAGGGTTCGAACGGCGGAGGCCTTCCCTCGGGCATGCCGTCCGGGATGCCGTCGAACATGCCGGGTCTCCCGGGCGGTGGTACCTCCTCGGGGCAGACCGCTGAACCGCCCTCCGGTGGAATGCCGTCCGGCATGCCCACAGGGGGAGCCAACGGTATGCCCGGTGCACCGGGGGGAGCGGGCTCGAACGACCGCGGCACGTCGTCGTTCCCGGGCGGCGGCTCGGGACGGCCCCCGGGCGGGGGCGGCGGCTTCGGCAACGGGAAACTCACCGCCGATCAGCGCAAGATCCTTCAGTACGCCGTCAAGCAGGCGCCCGACGCCCGCATCAAGCTCGCCGTCGAAGGCGGTGCCCTGTCCGCCAGTAGCTTCATCCTGGGCACCGACGAGACCGTGATCGGCATGGGCGGCTTCACCAACAGCGACAACGCACCGTCGGTGGACCAGCTGGAGAAGTGGACCAAGAACGGCGAACTACGCTACATCCTGGGCTCCGACACGAACGGCGGCGGCATGCCGGGCCCGGCCGGCGGATACACCAAGCAGCGCTCCGACTGGATCGCCGACCACTGCACCAAGGTTCCGGCGTCGGCATACGGTGGCACCTCCGGTACGTCGTCGCAGAACAACGGCGGCGCTGCGATGGGATTGGGAGGAAGCGACGTGCTTTACGACTGCGCCGCCAAGTAGCGAACGCCCAAGTGCCGGTCGCGACACGGCAGAACGGACCAGCAGACGCATGACCGAGCAGCCCACAGCCGCGCGACCGCGACGTCGGCTCCTCGTGGTCGAGGACGAACCCAGCATCCGCACCCTGCTGGAGGCAACGCTTCGCCTGACCGGATACGACGTGAGCAGCGCCGATACCGGTCAGGCGGCCCTCCTGGAGATCGAACGCCTGGCACCCCATCTGGTGCTGCTGGACGTGATGCTGCCCGACCTGGACGGCTTCGAGGTGACCCGCAGGCTGCGGGCAGCGGGCAACGACTGCCCGATCCTGTTCCTTACCGCCCGCACCGGCACCGACGATCGCGTCACCGGCCTCAGTGCGGGCGGGGACGACTATGTGGCCAAACCCTTCAGTATCGAGGAGGTGTTGCTGCGCATCGAGGCCATCCTGCGGCGTACGGCGCCGGCCACCGAGTGGCAGGCGGTGGAGAGCGTGCTGCGCTATGCCGACCTCGAACTCGACGAAGGTGCCCACGAGGTGTACCGGGCAGGGCAGTACATCGCCCTGTCGCCGACCGAGTTCAAGCTCCTGGCCTACCTGCTGTCGAACGCGGGCCAGGTGCTGAGCAAGGTCCAGATCCTCGACCACGTCTGGGGCTTCGACTTCGCGGGCGACTCCCGGATCATCGAGACGTATGTGAGGTACGTGCGCAGGAAGATCGATTGTTTCGAACCGCCTCTGATCCAGACCGTACGGGGCGTCGGCTACTGCCTGAGGCTTCCCCGCGACCAGGCAGGGACGCAGGACCCGTGACCCGTTTTCTGCCCCGGCCGCCCAAGTCGGTGCGGCGGCGACTGATCCTCGGCGCCACCCTGCTGGCCACCGTGGCGGTCCTGACCTCCCAGGCGATCGGCTACGCGGTGCTCAGCTCCTGGCTGCTGGACCGTGTCGACGAGCAGCTCGTCGAGTTCCATCCACCGGCTCCCGTCTACGACGACGCGCTCATGGACAAGCTCCCGGACCCGGGAGGACGACAGGACCTACTTCCCTCGGACTTTCACATCTACTTCTACGACTCCTCCGGGCACCGCCTCCGCAGTGCCCTGGGCTCCGAGACCAAGCCCGGACCACGGTTGGCCGATCGTGCGAAGAACCTCGGGCTGCGGGACGGGCACCCCGAGACGGTGCCCGCCGTCAGTGGCGACGGTCGCTGGCGAGTGCTGCTGAACCCTGGTCCGGACGACATGAGCGCGGTGGTCGCTCTTCCGCTCGACACCGTCGACGGCGCCACATCGAAGCTCCTGTGGCTGAACGCCGTGCTGCTCGTGGTGACCGTCCTCGCCCTGATCGCCTTGGGCCGGTGGGTGGTTCGGCTGGGACTCCTGCCCCTGACCAGAATGGAACGGACGGCCCAGGACATCACCGCGGGCCGGCTCGACCTGCGGTTGGCGGACACCGACGCGCGTACCGAGATCGGACGACTCGGACGGGTCCTGAACTCCATGCTCGACCGTCTGCAGAAGGCGTTGCTGGCCCGAGAGGCTTCGGAAGCCCGGCTTCGTCGGTTCGTCGCCGACGCCGGGCACGAACTGCGCACTCCGCTCACCGCCATCCAGGGCTACGCCCAACTCGGCCTCCGCTCCGAACCGCGCTCGGGCCGCGAACGGGACGAGGCCAACCGGGTCATCGCGCAGAACGCCGAGCGCATGAGCCTGCTCGTCGACGACCTCCAACTGCTCGCGACCCTCGACAAGGAACCTTCCTACCGCAGGGAGCCGGTCGACCTGCTGTCCCTCGCGGCGGACGCCGTCAGTGCCGCCGCCGCCCACGGTAAGGGCCACCCCTTCACCCTCGGCCCGCTGCGCACCCCGGCGGACCCCACCGGGGCCGAGGAACTCGACGTCGCCGGGACTGTCGGCGACCCGCACCGATTGCGACAGATCCTGGAGAACCTGCTCTCCAACGCCGGCATGCACACCCCGCCCGGTACCCGTGTCCACATCCGCCTCGGCACGGCCGGGGCGACCCCCGACACCGGCGGCGTCGACCGTCCCGGACGCACCTCGGTCTCACCGCCCCTGCCGGAGGGGTTTCCGGTCGCGGTGATCGAGGTGGCGGACGAGGGACCGGGCCTCGAACCCGTCGACGCCGAGCACGTCTTCGAGCGCTTCTACCGGGCCGACCCCGCCCGTTCCCGCATCCACGGCGGCAGCGGACTGGGCCTGGCCATCGCCACGGCCATCGCCGAGGGGCACGGCGGCCGCCTCGAACTCGACACGGCCCCCGGCCGCGGCTGCACCTTCCGCCTGGTCCTTCCCGCGGCCGACCCCGGTCAGGAACCCCGCTGATCCCGGGTGTGCGTCGGACGCCTACCGCGTGGGGTAGGCGGAACCGGTCCCTCGCGGCGCAGGTGTCGCCCGCTCCGGATCGTCGTCGGTGATCATCATGTCGGGGTCGAACATGACGATGGTGCTGGCGATCAGGAGGACGGCGAGCGGACCGACGAGCATGACCATGAGGAATCTCAGATTGCTGGTCGACTGGTCGATCGAGGCGTGGCCGGTGAGCTGAATGGAGAGGGCGGCCATGCCGATGTAGTGCGCGCCGGTCACCGCCACTCCCATGATCAGGCTCGCGCCCATGCTGGACCACAGGGCGTGGATCGAGACCGCTGCCCATAGTGCCGTGGTGGCGATCACGATGGTGAAGACGAAGGTGAAGATCACGATGCGACAGTCGTAGTGGAGGCTGCCGTCGAGCTTGATCGCGCTCATACCGAGCCCGTTCATCGTCACGATCCCGTTCCCGGTGATGATGCCGGCCGTCACCAGGATGAACGGGGATCGGCCCCGGTAGCCGACGAGGAACATGCCGACGGCGACGCAGGCGATGACGACGACGAGGCTGAGGACTGTCTGATTCCGGTCGTAGTGGACCACCGCGTCCTCGACGTCGAAGCCGATCATGGCGATGAAGTGCATGGCCCATATGCCGCAGCCGAACGAGACGGAGCCCAGGGCCAGTCATCTGCCCCTGTGGTGCGGGCGTCGCAGTGACCGTGTCGTGCACCGTAACCCGGCCGACGCCCCGAGGGCGGCCATGACGTAGGCGGCGATCGGGGTCACGGCGCCGTAACTGAAGTTGGAGACGGTGGCGGCCATGTGCGCTTCCTTGGTGCGGGACGGCGGGCCGCACCACGGGCGCGGTGTACGGACGGACTGCGGCCAGGTGGAGCCGAGCGGTCGGCTGTGTCCCGCTGGAGCAGGGGAAAGTGGGTGCGGCAGGGCAGCCCTGCCGGGTCGGTCGGACACAGGGAGCGAGGGCGGTTGGCCCGGGCCACTTCGTGGTCCGGGTTCGCCCGCTGCTACGTCGGGTGGACCGCCCCGCCGGCCTCCCGCGAACGCGCGCGGCTGGTGGGACGGCCGAACAGTCACGTACCGGCGGCAGCCAGCACGATGTCGAAGGCGACCCGCGACCATGCGCCGTCCACCGCGCGGCCGTCCGGCGCCGGGGAGCCGGGGAGCCGGGGAGCCGGAGAGCCGGCGTTCGAACTTTTTCACCAGGGACGGCTTGACCCCGAACACCGTGTCCGCGCCGAGCAGTTGGTCGCCCCGGACGAAGATGTGGGTGACCAGCGTGCGCTGGACCGGGGCGCTGACCATGAAGTGCAGATGCGAGGCCCGCATCGGGGACCGGCCGACAGCTTCGAGCATCTTGCCCACGGGACCGTCGTGGGGGATGGGGTACGGCGTCGGTGTGATGCCCCAGAACGAGTAGCGTCCCTCGGCGTCGGTGAAGAGGTGACCTCGGGCGGCGGTCCGGCCGTCGTCGTGCTGGACGTCGTAGAGGCCGTCCGCGTCGGCTTCCCAGACCTCGATACGAGCGTCTGCGAGCGGGTTTCCCTTGCTGTCGGAGACGGTGCCCTCGACCCAGCACGGTTCCCCGCTCGCGCCGGCGGAGATGTCTCCGCCGACGGGGATCTCGGGGCTGTCCTCGACGAAGAACGGGCCGAAGACGGTCGCCTCGGTCGCGTCGCCGTATGCCTCGTTGTTGATGGCGATGGTCTGCGCGGAGACCTGCCCTCGTCATCGCTCGAACCGACCTGACCCGCGGCACGGATCTGCTGCTGGGCGGGCGTCTCCCCTCCCGGCATGCGGCAAACACGGCCTACAGGGTCGCGCTGTCCCACACCGCGGCAAGGGCGGTCTCCTGCACCGGAAGGGCTGTGGTCGATTCCTCCGCCCAGACGGTCTTGCCCGTCTGGGCGTAGCGGCTTCCCCACCGCTTGGAGAGGTGAGCCACCAGAAACAGCCCGCGGCCGCCTTCGTCGCCGACCCGCGCCCGTCGTAGCCGGGGCTGAGTGTTACTGCTGTCGGTGACCTCGCACACCAGCGTCGCGTCGTCGTGGAACAGGCGCAGGCCGACGGTCCCGCCGCCGTAGCGAATCGCATTGGTGACCAGCTCACTGACGATCAGCTCGGTGGTGAAGGCCACGTGGTCGAGCCCCCACGCACCCAGCTGTCCGGTGACGGCCTTGCGTGCGTCGGTGACCACGGCGGGATCGTCGGGGAAGGTCCAGTCGGCGATGGCGGACGCGGGAATCCTCTGAGTGCGGGCCAGGAGCAGCGCCATGTCGTCACGGGACGGCGTCTCGGTGAGCTCTGCGAGCACGGCGTGACCGATGTCCTGCAACGTCCTGTCCTGGCGGCACAGCGACGAAAGTCTGTCCAGAAGTCCGTGGATGCTCCGGTCGATGTCGTCGGACCGGGCATGCACGAGGCCGTCGGTGTAAAGGGCCAGCGTGCCGCCGGGTTCCAGCTCGACCGTGGTCTCCTCGAAAGGCATGCCGCCCACTCCGAGGGGCGGCCCCGGAGAGAGTGCGATCAGGCGGCCCGTTCCGTCGGGCTGGATCACCGCTGGGGGTGGATGCCCCGCGGAGGCGAGGGAACAGGTGCCGGTGACCGGGTCGTACAGCGCGTACAGACAGGTGGCGCCGATGGAGTCCTTGAGATGAGGATCCGCTTCGTCGGCGAGTTGCTGGACGAGATCGTCGAGATGGCCGAGGAGCTCGCCGGGTGGGAACTCCAGGTCGGCCAGGGTGTGGATCGCGGTCCGCAAGCGGCCCATGGTGGCAGCGGCGTGCAGCCCGTGCCCCGTTACGTCACCGACGACGAACGCCACCCGCAGCGACGGCAGCGGGATGACGTCGAACCAGTCGCCGCTGATGTCCGCCCCGCCGCTCGCGGGTACGTAGCAACCGGCCGACTCCGCCGCCGTCGTCCGCATGACGGCCCTGGGGAGCAACCGCTCTTGCAACGCGACCGCGGCCCGATGCTCACGGGTGTATCGGCGGGCGTTGTCCAGGCTCAGTGCGGCGCGTGCGGCGATGTCGAACAGGAGATCCACGTCCTCCTGCTGAAACGGCTCGGGCCGGTCGGTCCGCCATACCCCGACGACCCCCAGAAAATGGCCCCGCGCGAACAGCGGGGCGATGACGGCCGAGTGCCCCCTCGCCGGCAGCATCGACCGGATCAGTTCCGGGTCCTCGAGGAGGTCCGCCATCTCCTGCCGCGTTGCATGGAAGGCCTTCTCGCTGTGCAGGGCCGCCCGGCGTACGTCGGCGGTGTCCGGGAGGTTCGGGATCACGCCGCCCACGGGGATGAGCTCCTCGGGCCAGGGGCCGACGGCCGAGGCCACCGCCGCCCGACGAAGCGACCATGGGCCGCCGGGAAGGAGCCCCTTGGGGGTCTCGTCGCCATCGAGCACGGAGTCGACTATCTCCACCGCGGCCATGTCCCCGAGGGCCGGTACGAGCACGCTCGCGATGTCCTGGGCGGTGCGAGTCACGTCCAGCGAAGCGCCGATCCTGTCCGACGCCTGATGACTCACCTCGGTACGGCGCCGAGCACGTTGCTGCTCCGTGTTGTCGATGAAGATCGCGGCGACTCCGGTGGGCCGGGCGTACCCGTCTTCCAGACGGAATGCGGACAGGGAGAAGGATCGCTCCCGCTGTGATGCGTCCCTCGCACGCATCCGCTGTTCTCCCGCGACCTGCGCCACCCCGGTCTCCAGTACCCGGCGCAGTCGCCTCTCGACCTCGTACGCGTCGGCCGCTGAGATCACGTCCGCCAGGTGATCGCCTGCGTGCAGGGGAGGCCACCCATACCTTCCCGGGGTGCCGTTGGTGCGGACGACCTTCAGTCCGGCGTCGAAGATGACGATCCCCAGCTGTTGCTGGGCGAGAAGGGCTTGCAGGAAGGACGAACTCTGTTCCCGCGGCCCCGCCTCCGACGCAGGCGTCATGACCAGAGCGACCTCGGAGGAGCCGTCCAGAGGCACTTGGGCGACAGCCAGTTCGACCAGTTCTCCGGAGCCGTGCCGGAACAGAGTCGGGCCGCGGCCTGTGAGGGGGAAACCACCCTCCGCCGCTTCGAGGAGCGGTTGGGCGGGATCTTCGAGCAGCCCTGTGATCGGCAGCCCGCACACCTCCGCGACCCTGTACCCCAGCAGCCCGGCGGCCGCACCGGAGCACCGCCGCACGACTCCCGCGTGGTCGAGCAGGATGACGCCCGCCTCGCCCTTCGCGCCCCGCTCACTCAGGTCTGCCATGGGCCACCTCACCTGCGGCAGACGCCGCAGCATCCCTTCAAGTATGTATCGGTGGCCGCGAGGCCCGCCAACGAACCGCACCCGGGCCTCGCACATCCAGGGGCACGGGGGTCGGCACCCCAGGATTGTTCATTGTCTCGCTCAGCAAAACAGGAGTTTCGACAAGGAGGACAGGTTCGGCTTTTGGGGGTATCGTCATCGCTCGCACCAGCAGTCTGAGCGGACACTGTGGGCGCAACGCCGCTCCCTGGGCGTCTGCCGCCGGCCGTGCTCGCCATACCTCCGCGTGGAGATGTCCCATGCAAGAAGGCTTCTACCTGCAGCCAGCGCAGGAAAACTCAGGACCGAAACACTCATTCGGCGGGCACGGTGTTCCTCGCAAGAAGTGGCACCAGGGGGCCGGATACCTGGCTCCCAACATCGCACTCCTCGCGATCGAGATCATTTTTGGTACGTCGGCGAATCTGTCAGGGATTCGCGTCTTCGGCGCATCGGGCATTCCTTTGGGGATCCTCCTGTGTCTGACTCAGATGGCGACCCTCCTGGCCACCCTGCATCGCCTGGACAGAAGAAGTAGACGCGAGGAGGCGACGTGGTGAAAAGTTCGGATTTCACGTTGGCGGCATACCTTCCGGAAAATTCCCCGATCATAGTCGTCTTTCTGTTGTTCATCGCCATCGTCCTTTTCCTCACGGTCTTCTCCGGCCTTGAATCGGATACTCCGAAAGAATTCTATGTCGGTGACGGGAAAGGCTCGCCGCTGGTGGGCGGTCTGGCGATAGCGGGCAGTTTCGTTTCGGCGCCGCTGCTGCTGAACAGCACCGCGACGGTGGCAACGTTCGGGTTCGACGGAATGATGGACGTCACGAACGTCCTGCTGTCCTTCGGGCTGCTCATCGTGCTGGCCAGGCCCATCCGACTGCGTGACGCCCAGACCCTCGGAGACATTTTCTCGGCGCAGGCCCCGGGGGCTGCGCCGCGTATTGCCGCCGCCGTGACCACCCTGGCCATCGCCGGCCCTTTCTGGTCGTGCAGCTCATCGCCGCGGGCAGCGTGACCGCGGATCTGCTCGGGTTCTCGGGTACGGGAGCGCAGCAGGTCTGCATTGTGGTCATCGGTGGTCTGATGGTGACCTGTGTGATGCTGAGCGGCATCAAAGGACTCACGGCCGTGCAGGTCCTTGCCGCAGTCGTGGTTCTGCTGGCCATGGCGGTGACCGCTCTCGCGGTGGTCGCCAAGTTCCACGGGAACCTCGGGTCTCTCCTTTCGCAAGCGGACTCCGGCAGCGCCAAGTCTGGTAGCTATTTCAGCTCGGGCACGATGAACGGGACGGGAACGGCGGCGCATCTCCATTGGATCGGGGAGCGATTCATCCTCGTCCTGGGGAGCGCGTGTATGCCGCACGTCATAGTCAGACTTCACGGTGCGAAAGATCCTGCTGCCGCGCGACGCTCGGTCAAGTACGCGACGTTCCTCATTGCCCTGTTGTCCCTGGCCATCGTCGTTGTCGGCATGGGGGCTTCCGCCCTGGTGGGTACAGGAAAGATCTCGTCCGGGAACGGAGAGGGCGACGGCGCCCTGATGCTCCTGGCGCACAACCTGGACGGTGGGCGCACGCTGTTCACCGCGGTCGCCTGCGCAGTTTTCCTCAGTGTGCTCGCCGTTGTCGGTGGGAGTACGGTCGCCGCGGCCGGAGCGATCGCCAAGGACATCTACGGCAATGTCGGAAAAGACGACGAGGGGCATTCCGGGAAAGAAATACTGGCGGCTCGCGCCAGCGTCTTCGTCTTCGGCACCGCTGGAATCGTGATAGCCGTGATGTGGCAGGGCCACTCCGCGGTATTTCTGGGTGCCGTCAGTGCCGCGACAGCCGCATCCGCCGTGGCGCCGGCTCTTCTGTACAGCTTCTTCTGGAAGGGTTACAACCGCACAGGGCTGCTGTGGACGCTGTACGGAGGGACAGGCCTCACGGTGTTCCTTTACCTGATGTCGCCGTCATTCTCCGGAATCCCCGCAGCACTCTTCCCCGGTGTCGACTTCACGCGGCTCGACCAGATCGGTCCGGCCCTCATCGCGGTTCCCGGCACTTTCTTCCTGGGATGGGCGTCCAGCGTGGCGGGACGCCGTCGCAGTGCCGGTCGATCGAAGACAGCGCCCATGCAGCCTGTTTCCTGAAGGGCACGTCCATCGCCTCGCCCGAGCGGAAGGTGAGAGCGCGGGAGTGCCGCTCTCACCCTCCGACGACGGTCAGGCGGTCAGTGATTCTCCGGGCTGTGGCCAGCACCTTCTGAGCCAGTTCCGCCTCCGCTTCGGGAAACACCCTGGAGGCGAGCGCGGCGACGCTCACGGCGGCGACCACCCTCTGCTCGGCGTCGCGGATCGGCGCCGCCACGCCCGTCACATCGGGGTCGAACTCACCGCGGGTGACGGAATACCCGGCGCGACGGATGTGCCCGAGCCGGTCCATGAGGGTGTCCACGTCGGTCAGCGTGGCCGGTGTGAATCGCCTCAACTCGGCTGCCTCCAGCAGTCGGCGCGCCTCGTCCTGCGGGATCCAGGCCAGCAGGACGAGCGCGGAGGCGCCGGCGTTGAGCGGGAGCGTGCTGCCACGCTCGTAGGAGATGCGTACTGCCCGGGTGGCGGCCTCCGCACGGTCGACGCAGACGACCAATTCCCCGGAGCGACGGGTCAACAGCACCGTCTCGGACACGTCCTTCGACAGTTCGGTCATCGCCGGAACGGCGATGTCGGAGAGTTCGTAGCTGCGCCGTGCCAGCCGACCGATCTGCAGGACACGCAGGCCGAGCCGGAAGCCGCCACCGGGCGCCTCCTCCAGGAATCTGCTGCTCACCAGGGACTGCAGGTATCGGTAGGCGGTCGAACGGGCGACCCCCATGCGCTCGGCGACGGCGCTGCCGGAGATGACGAGGTGGGTGTCGTCGAACATCATCAGGATGTCCAGGGCCCGGTCGGCCGTGGAGTTGCGTTCGCGATAGCTGGGGGACGCTGATCCTGACATAGGGGACACCCTACAGCGCAGGTGTCTCCCGCCTGCCTCAGGTCACAACCGGTCCTTGACGACGCTGTTGCGCAGCTCGCCCACACCCTCGACGAACGTGACCAGCTGCTGCCCGGGGCGCAGGAAGACCTTGGGGTCGCGTCCTGCTCCCACTCCGCCCGGTGTGCCGGTGGCTATCAGGTCGCCGGGCACGAGCGTGATGATGGTGCTGATGTAGGCGATGATCGCGGCGACGTCGAAGAGCAGGTCGGACGTGTTGGACTTCTGCATGGTGTGGCCGTCCACAGTGCATCCGACGGTCAACCCCGATGCGCCCGGGGGGAGTTCGTCCGGAGTCACGAGCGCGGGACCGACCGGGGTCGTCGCCTCGAACGTCTTCCCGGAGAGGAACTCCCGGGTGCGATGCTGCCAATCCCGTACGGTCACGTCGTTGACGACGGTGTAGCCGCCCACGTGGGCGAGCGCATCGTCTCGGGTCACCCGCCGGGCGCGCCGTCCGATGACGACACCGAGCTCCGCCTCCCAGTCGAGGTCGTCGCTGACGGACGGCATGTGGACATCGTCATGGGCACCCACCAACGACCCGTCGTACTTGGCGAAGAGCGTGGGGTGCGTCGGGGTGGGGCGGCCCATCTCCTTGATGTGCGTGGCGTAGTTCAGGCCCAGGCACACGATCTTGTTGGGATGCGGGACGACGGGAGCGAAGGATGCCCCCTCCAGTGGCATCCGCTTGCCGTCGGCCGCCGCGGCGCGGTGGTGCCAGTCCTCTCCGCTCGCCAGCAGGGCTCCGACGTCCTGGTACGGCAGCAGGACCAGTTCGTCGCCGTCATGGCGGGCAGCGGCAGTAAGCAGCACGTCGGAATCGGGAGAGGGCAGACGGACCGTACTCAGTTTCATGACAGTTCTCCTGAGAGAGGGGATGTAGCGGCGGCGAGGGTCTGTGCCGCTGTCGAAGTCGCAGGCTTTTCAACGAGATGGGGGAGGGCTGGAGCGGCGAAGCGTTCCAGGTGGAGGGCAACGCGTTCGGCGTCGGCGGCGTCGAAGACCGCGGCCACCAGCCGGTCCGGCCGGACCAGGACGAAGTGTTCGGTGAACCCGGCGAACAGGGCGTCGGCGCGGCCGTCCGCGGCTGCGATTCCGATGCGCCCGGGATGGTCGCTCGGCGCACGGTCGTCGACGGCCATGTGCGCGCGGCGATCCGCCGGCAGCCCCGCTTTCCCGACGGTTGCCCAGTCGTCCTCCGAGACACCTGCTCCGAGCAGGCTCCAGCCGGGGCCGAGGACATCGTCGAGCCGAGCGATCCGGCGTGCGGTGCCGTGCAGAACCTGAGCCTCGGGGAGTTCTGCACCCACCAGTGGATCGGTGCGATCGCGTAGGGGTGGGACGAAAGCGCCGGTCCGGACGGGTGCGTCCGGGTGGTGGTGCGCGTTCCCGAAGCAGCGTCGCCCCCAAGAGGTTCGTAAGGCCGTACGCACGCACAGGTCGCGCAAGCGGGCGCGTGCCGTGCCGGTGGTCGTCACGATGCCCCCGAGCGGGACGGAGCGCTCGACCGCGGCCCGCAGGTACGGCCTGCGTTCCGCGTCGTAGGTGTCCAGCAGCGCGTCTCCGCCACGCCCTGTCAGCACCTCGGCCAGCTTCCAGCACAGGTTGGCGGCGTCCCGCAGGCCGGAACCGAGTCCATGGTCGGCGAAGGACGGCATCAGGTGCGCGGCGTCGCCGAGCAGGAAGCAGCGTCCTTCCCGCAGCCGGTCTGCGAGCAGTGCGTAAGAACCGGAAGCCACGACGCGATCGACTTGGGCGACCGTGATCTCGCGGTAGGGGCGCAGCAGTTCACGCACCAGAGCGAAGGGCGGAGACGACCCGGGAGCGCATTCTCCGTGCGGCAGCCGGAACTCGTACCGGCACCGGCCGCCGCTGCCCGGTACCACGACGGCGGGGTGGCGCGGGTCTTCGTGACGCATGGCGTAGAGCTGGTCGCCGGGGTCGTCGAGCGTGTCGACCACCAGCCGGACATCGGGAAAGCTGTGGCCCTGCATGGGGATGCCCAGAAGCTCACGCACCGTGCTCCGGATACCGTCGCAGCCCAGGACGTACGGCACGTCGAGGGCCGTCGCGGCTTCCCCGCCGAGGGTCGGTCCGAGCCAGGCGCGGACACGGTCGGTGTACTGCCGCAGGGAGAACACGCGGGTACCGAAACGGGTATCGACGGTGGGAAGCCGCACCAGTTCGGCGAGGAGCACGCGTTCCAGGTGGATCGCCTCGTCCACGCCGGCGCGCCGCAACATGCGCAGGCACTCGGCGTCGAGGCTGGTCGCCGTGGCGTCGTCGCCGACGTCCGCGTTCCGCTCGACGAGCAGGACGCGGACACCGGCCGAACCGAGAAGGTGCGCCGCGGTGAGTCCGGTGGGACCGGCCCCGACGACGAGGACCTGCGGCTGCGCACCGGGATCCCGGAGCCCGCGGCGTCCCGAGGACGCCACGGTCATTGAACCGGCTGGTAGGCGGCGCCACCGTCGGCGAGAAGGCGCTCGGCTTCGGCGAGCACGGCGGCGGGATCCTGGTCGAGATCGATGGTCTTGCGGAACGGCTGACGCACGTCGCGGTCGATGCGCAGATAGACCTCGTTGCGGTTGCCCTCGGGATCGAAGAAGTAGATGCCGATGGCGTTTCCGTGCGTGACCTCCTGCTGCACGTCGATGCCTTCGGCACGGAACCGGTGGTGGAAGTCGATGATCGTCTCCAGTGAGTCGACCCGCCATGACACCTGGTGGGTCAGCTTGGACCCGGGCGGTGCCGTCCGGCCCCGCTGGAGCACGAACTCGTGGTGCTCCTCGTCGGGCCGCGAGGAGAAGAACACGATGCCGAGTTCCGTGTCCTCGTCGGTCACGGTCAGCCCCATGACGCGGGTGTAGAAGTCACGCATCGTCTCCAGGTCGTCCACCCAGAAACCGGTGTGTCCCAGGCCGGTGATAGCCATGGACCTCTCCTTTCAGAACGTGGAACGCGCAGTGCGGTAGGCAGGTCAGTTCGCGGCGCCGCGGGCGGCCACGGCGTGATCGAGCGTGGTCTGGTCGGCCCAGTTGCCGTGGAAGCCGAAGGGCACGCGGCTGGGCAGCTTCACCCGGGCCAGCGGGGTGCGCCGCAGGTCGGCGGCATCGTGGACGAGGAGTTCACTCAGGCCGGTCTCGCGGTCCCACCACAGGGTGAGCAGGTAGCCGTCGTCCTCGGCGGTGGCGTTCTCCCGGGCGACGAAGACCGGCTCGCCCGGGTTGGTGAGGTGGTCCGGTCCCTCGACGACCGTGGTGCGGTCGCGCAGGTGGTCGTGCTTGGCGAGACCGTCGCTCATGGTGTCGTCGGCCAGGTAACGGGTGGTGACGAAGTATCCGTAGCGGTGGGGGCGGCCGGTGTAGGCGTCGTTGATCCTCGGGAACTCTCCGGCGACGCCGCCGACCATCTCCTCCGTCGCCCGGCCGGTCGCCAGGTCCACGCGCCAACGGTGGGGGAGCGAGGGCGGGAACCAGGAGTGGGACGTCACCGGAGTCTCCAGCCGGTCGGCCGGCGTGCCCAGGCGGGTGATGCGGTGCCCGTCGACGACGACGTGGCCGTTCTCCTCGTAGGCGTTGTAGAAGTGGGTGTTGGCCCACTGGCCGCCCACCTCGTGCCAACTGACGGCGTGTGTCCGCCGGTTCATGAGCACGATCTGCACGCCGTGCGGCAGCGACGCCTCGTCCCAGACCACGCCCGGCTCGCCCCGCATGATGTGGTCGAGGCGGAACTGGGCCGGTGTGACGAAGAAGATCGCGTAGTTGTCGCTGACGGCGAAGTCGTGCATCAGCACCGGCACCTTGATGTCGAAGCTGTGGCTGTCGACGACCTGCCCGGTCTTCACGTCCGCCCGGTACCAGGTGATGGTCGGCCCGGTGGCGGCGAAGAAGAGCATGTCGCCGCTGTCGGGGTCGATCTTGTAGTGGGCGGTGCACAGGACGTCGATGCCGCCGCGGAAGTCGTGGGTGCCGTACGTCTCCAGGGTCTCGGGGTGCATCGAGTACGGCAGGCCGCCTTCGAAGTAGACCAGCAGGTGGTCGTCGAAGATGCCGACGTTGGTGTTGGCGACGTTCTTCGCGGGTGGCGCGCCCTGGGGGAGGGGCGCCGTACTCCCGCCGTTGGCGAAGCCGCTGTAGACCGCCTCGCCCTGCTCTACCTCGAACTTCATGGAGTCCGTCAGCACCCAGCGGGTGCGGTAGGCCGCGCGCCCGTCACGCAGGTAGATCCCGCAGACCATGCCGTCGCCCTCCCACCAGTGGTAGCGGTCGGGATCGCGCGGCGTGAAGCGGGGGTTGGAGGAGATACGGAACAGCGCCCCGGCGAGGTCGCCCGGGATCTCGCCGTCCACGTCCAGGTCGTACGCGCTGCTCTCCTCCGTCCAGGGAGTGAACGGGCCTTCCAGGAACTTGTTGCCGGGCGCCCAGCCGGCCGCGTCCTGGGCGAGTCGTGGGGTCGGCGGGTGTGCGGTGGCGCGCGGGGCGATGGTCATGGGATCGGGCAGGGACGGACCCGGCCGCGAAGGAGGTGTCATCGGGATGCTCCAAGTGCGGGTGGAACGGGGGTGGGGTGCCGGGGCGGAGACCGGAACGGGGGTCAGAAGGGGTAGTCGGGGATCTCGCCGCGGACGGTGACCCACTGCTGTTCGGTGAAGGCTTCGAGGTTGGCGACGCTCCCTCCGTGGCGGGAGCCGTTGCCGGACTCGCCGACGCCGCCGAACGGGACGGTCGCCTCGTCGTTCACGGTCTGGTCGTTGATGTGGACCAGTCCGGTGGGGATGCGGTCGGCCAGCGCCAGGCCCTTGGCCACATCCCGGGTCAGGATGCCTAGCGAGAGCCCGTACTCGGTGTCGGTGGCCAGCCGGACGGCTTCGTCGAGGTCGTGAAAGGGCACGACCGGGGCGACCGGACCGAAGATCTCCTCCGTGTAGGCACGGGCTTCCAGCGGTACGTCGGCCAGCACCGTCGGCCGGTAGAACAGGCCTTCGTAGGTGCCGCCGGCCGCCAGCCGCGCACCGGTCGCCACGCTGTCGGTGACGATGGCGTGGGCCGCCTGCAACTGCCGGTCGTCGATCATCGGACCCAACGCGACCTGCTCGGTGGCCGGGTCCCCGACCGGGGCGGCGTTCGCGTGCTGGGCCAGCAGGTCGGCGTACTCCCCGGCGATCGAGGCGTGCACCAGGTGGCGGCTGGAGGCCATGCAGACCTGCCCGGCGTGGTGGAACGAGCCGAACGCGCCGGCCGAGACGGCCTTCTCCAGGTCCGCGTCGTCGAGGACGATCAGCGCCGAGTTGCCGCCGAGTTCCAGGTGGACACGCTTCAACCGGTGCGCCGCCGCGGTGGCGATTGCCTTTCCGGCCCGCGTGGAGCCGGTGAACGCGATGACGGGCACGCGCGGGTGCTCCACCAGCGCGGCACCTACGTCCGCGCCGCCGGGCAGCATGTGCAGCACGCCGGCGGGCAGGCCCGCCTCCTCGAAGACGCGGGCGATGGTGACGCCGCCGCAGATGGCGGTGCGCGGGTCGGGCTTGAGTATGACGGCGTTGCCCAGCGCCAGGGCGGGGGCGATGGCGCGCATGGCCAGCACCATCGGCGCGTTGAACGGGGAGATCACCCCGACCACGCCCACCGGGCGCCGCCGCGCGAACGACAGCCGGTCCTCGATGGACCGCAGGACCTCTCCGTACGGGGCCGCCGCCAGCGCCGCGGCCTCGTAGCACTCCTCGGCCGCGCCGTTGGCGGTCTGGAAGTCGGCGAACGGCCTCAGGGCACCGGACTCCCGCACGATCCATTCCGCGATCTCGGCATGGTGCTCCTCGAACAGGCGCGCCGCCCGCCGCAGCACCTGGGCCCGCTCGACGTAGGGCCGCGCCGCCCAGTCGCGCTGCGCCCGCGCCGCACGCTCCACGGCCTGCTCCAGGTCGGAAGGCGCGGCGGAGCCGACTCGGCCCAAGGTCTTGCCGGTGGCCGGCTCGGTGGAGTCGTACGACTCCCCGGCCGCCTTGATCCAACCTCCCGAGAAGATCCGCTCCTGCCAGGCGCCGGCATCCAGAAACGTCATGATGTCCCCTTCTCCGCAGGACACCTCTCAGTGTCCTGTTATTCCGAACAGATGAGTCAATTTGTAGGACACTCCCGCTCGTCGAGGGAAGTGCCGAGGTTCAGGTTGACTTGAACTGCACGGTACAGTTTAGATGGGCGTATGGCTACATCACTTGAGCGAAAGCCACGGATCAACAAACTTCTGGTCGGTCGGTTCCTCACCGATGTCTTCGGCGCGAGAAACGCCGAAGCGGTCACCGACTACGTCACCCCGGACCTGGTCCAGCACGGTGCCGACGTAGCTGACGGCGCGCAGGCGTTCGCCGAGTTCCTGCGCCGTGAGTTCGACCGTGGACCGATGGCCGGGCAGGGTGTGACCGATGCCTCCGGGCCGCGGGAGCCGGTGTTCGTCATCGGGGAGAACGACCTGGTCTGCGTCTGCCACTACCTGCCGCAACCGGACCCGGACGCCCCCGGCACCAGCTTCGACCAGTACACGTTCACCACCTACCGGATCCGAGACGGACGGATCGCCGAGCGATGGCCGTCCGTCAACAAGATCGCCCCGCCGAGTCCCCCCGCGCCGGGTACGCCGACGCGCGCGACCGCCGTGTCGTCCTCCCCTTCGACGGACATCGAGGTCAACAAGCGCCTGGTCCTGGACTTCTATCGCTGCGTCTTCGACGCCCAGAACCCCGATGCGGTGAAGGAGTTCGTCGCCGCCGACTACCTCCAGCACGTGTCCCACTACCCGCCCGGCCGGGCGGGGCTGGAGGAGTTCGTGCGCAGCCGATTCCCGAACGGCCCCCTCCCGCCGCCCGCCGAGCCGCTCATCCCGCCGGCGCTGATCGTCGCCGAGGGCGACATCGTCGTCATCGCCGCGCTGCTTCCTCAGGCCGAACCCGACGGAAGCGGCGCGCTCTACCCGTACTACATGTACGACGCCTACCGCGTGCGCGGGCGACAGCTCGTCGAGCACTGGAGCGGCATCACCAAGTCCGCCCCGCCCATGCCTCCCGGCCCTCCGCCGACCGGCCGGCCCTGACCGGTCGGCGGCTTTCTCGGCCCGTTCGTACTCGAACACGGAAATCCTCAGAAAGGCTCAACCATGCCGAAGTTGCACGTTGTTGTCGGAAGCACCCGTCCCGGCCGGCTGGGACTCCCCGTCGGCCAGTGGGCGGCCCAGACGGCGAAGGAGCACGGGGGTTTCGACGTCGAACTCGTCGATCTCGCCGAGATCGGCCTGCCGCTCCTCGATGAACCCGGTCATCCGCGTGCGGGTCTGTACGCCCACGAGCACACGCGCCGGTGGAGCGCGACGGTGGACGAGGCCGACGCATTCGTGTTCGTCACGCCCGAATACAACTCCGGCCCTCCGGCCGCGCTGCTGAACGCCCTTTCCTTCCTGTACTCGGAATGGCTCCACAAGCCCGTCGGCTTCGTCAGCTACGGGGGCGTCGCGGGTGGCCTGCGCTCCGTGCAGGTGCTCAAGCAGGTCGCGACGGCGCTCAAGATGATGCCGGTTCCCGAGTCCGTGGCCATACCGTTCGTCTTCAAGCACGTGGGTGAGGGCGGTTTCCGGGCCGATGAACCGATGGAGGCCGCGGCCACGATGATGCTCGACGAACTGCTGCGCTGGACCGAGGCACTGCGTCCCCTGCGCCTGAATCCCCCGCAGGCCCCCGCCGGGCCGCCGGCGCCGGGAGCCCCCGCGTCGCGGGTCTAGCCGTAGCAGATCGTGCGCCGGGGCGGCACCAGTTCGGTGCGCTGCCGGCGCGCGATGATGCTCCCGGCGGCTGGGGCGGCTTTCAGTTCGGCGACCCCGTTGAGGCGACTCCAAGGGTGTCGAGTTTTTCGTAGAAGGACAGGAGGCCGTCCGCGAGCCTGTCGGGGGCTTCCATCGCCGCATAGTGGCCGATCCCCTCGATGGAGAGGGGGCTGACGTCCTCGGCGACCTGGCGCATGGTCGCCGGGGTGAACTCGCCCGATCTGCCGCCGACGGCGAGCACGGGCGTGGTGAGTTTCCGGGATGCCAGTCGGCGGATCTCGTCGCCTTCGCGGAGCATCGATCGATACAGTCCGGCCGCACCGTTGAACGCGTCGGGGCGCCTGTAGGAGCGGGCGAGTTCGTCGATGTCGTCGTCGGTGAACGCGTCGGGGATCCTGCAGAGCGACGGGATCGCGTACTGCGCGAGGAACGCCCGTTCCCGTCCGGCCAGCAGCATTTCGGGGATGCCCGGGGCGGCGAGTACGCCGATGTGCCAGGCGCCGCCGTGGGCGACGTCCGCGAGTGTTTCGAGGCCGAACCCCGGCAGCCCGGTCTCGATGGCCGCATAGCTCCGTACGAGGTCGGGGCGGGTGGCCGTGACGCGGAAAGTGGTGGGGCCGCTGATGTCCTGGCCGGTGAGGTGGACGGGGCCCGCGTCGAGCCGCGCTATCAGTTCACTCAGGTCCTGGGCGGCGGTCGCGCTGTCGTGCGCTGTGGTCGCGGTGGCGGAGTCGCCGAAGCCGCGAAGGTCGGGGACGAATACGCGGTGGTGCCTGCTGAGCGCGGGGATCAGCTTGTGGAAGACCCACCAGGTCTCGGGGAAGCCGTGGACCAGCATGACGGCAGAGCCCTCGGTCCCGGCCGATATGTAGTGCAGTTCGGTTCCGTTCAGGCTGACCTGGTGGTGTTCGACGCCCGGGATGGTGGCGCCGGTGGTGAGAGTCATGGTTCTCCTGAGGTCGATCGACAACATGGTTGTCAATCTATAGGTCGACAACATGGTTGTCGACCTTCGTTCTCGTATGCTTCGTCGCATGGCACGTTCACCGGGCGCTGAACTCGCGCTTCTTCTTCTTGGCGGCTTCCAGTCGATGGTGGACGACGTACACGGAGAGCTGGAGCACCGCGGGCACCCGGGCGTGCGCGCATCGCATGAGTTCGCCCTGCGCGCCGTCGACGAGGGAGCGGACACGGCCTCGGAACTCGGCCGCCGGCTCTCGGTCTCGAAACAGGGCGCCGCCAAGACGATCACCGCGTTGGAGAAGCTCGGATACGTCGAGCGGGAGCCCGACCCGGGCGATGGCCGCCTCAAACGGCTGCGGGTCACCGACCGCGGCCACGACATGATGACGCTCGGCGCCTCGCTCTTCGACGAGGTGCGCGAGCGCTGGGCGGCACAGATGGGGCCCGAGCAACTCAAGGCCCTTGAAGCACACCTGGCCCGGCTTGTCGCGAGTCGGCCGTCGAGCGTCGAAGCTGCGGCACGCTTCAATGAGGACCTCGGCGAGGCCACCTGAGAGCGACCGATCGCCGGAGGCCGTCGGCCGCCCCGCGGTGACAGCCGTCGGCGGGATTCGAGCGATTCGCGGACGTCGGCGCCCGCTTCAGGCTTCGTCTCAGGCTTCGTCAGCGAGTGTCTCTTGCGCGTCGGAACCCGCACCGACGTCACGGCTCCGGATCGTCGCGGCCGCACGGCGCAGTTCGGTGAGCACCGTCCGTACGGCTCGCCGTGCGACACGTTCAGGGCGGTGGAGCACGTCGATACGGCGTCGGGCGTGCACGCCACTGAGCGGTCTGAGGATCACTTCGGGGTGCGGGCGTGTAGTCCAGCGGGGCATCAGGGCCACGCCGCCCCCGGCGGCTACGACTTCGGCCACCACCGCGAATTCGTTGATGCGATGGGCGATGTCGAGCCGCCGGTTCGCGGCGGTCGCGATGGCGTCGACGGTGGCCATCAGCGGGAAGCCGTCGTCGACGGTGATCCAGGGTTGGCCCGCGACGTCTCGCGGGGTGAGGCGTCGTCTGGCGGCCAGGGGGTGGTCGGTCGGCAGCGCGATGTCGAGCGGTTCACGCAGCAGCGTGCCGGCGGTGACCGTGCCCGGCCAC
Source organism: Streptomyces sp. N50 (assembly GCF_033335955.1). Taxonomy (GTDB): domain Bacteria; phylum Actinomycetota; class Actinomycetes; order Streptomycetales; family Streptomycetaceae; genus Streptomyces. The sequence goes on along the minus strand of NZ_CP137549.1, from coordinate 122,759 downwards.
GGCGGCGCTTGGTCGAGGCGGTGGGCGAGTACGAGGTCGTAGTCCCGGGTCAGACGCGGGAAATGGTCCTGCGCGACGTCCTGGTCGGCGAACGAGAGCCGCGGGCGTCCGGGGCCGGCCTGGGCGAGCAGCAGGGGGAAGAACGACGCGGCCGCACTGTGGAAAGCCGCTACCGACACAGCCGCGTCCGGCTGGTCGACGAACTCCTCGATGGTGTGCCGCGCCCTGGCCAGCGCGGTCTCCACCTCGATCGCCGCACCGGCCAGGGCTTGCCCGGCATCGGTGAGCACCAACCGCCGTCCGGCACGCTCGGTGAGTGGGACCGGGATCGAGCGCTGCAGCAGCCGTAGCTGCTGGGAGATCGCGGAGGGAGTCATCAGCAGCGCCTCGGCGGTCGCGGTGACGCTTCCCAGTTCGCCGAGTTCCCGCAAGATCTGTAACTGCCGTTCATTCATCGTCTCAATGTAGTGATGCTTCAGGAATGTTGAAGAACCTCGCCCTTGGCTTCAGGGTGCAGAGAGCGCAGCGTATGGGCATGACCAGTGACAACGGCACTTCCAACGGCCCGGACACAGGTCCCGGCTTGGCGGGAGTCGTCCGGGCAGGCGTGGTGCAGGCCGCCCCGGTTCCGTTGCCTGCGCACGCGGTGCCCGTCCAGGATCAGGAGGCCCTGCTGACCGAGGACCTCGACATGGCACTGATCCCACGCGCCCGCTACGACTTCGACCCCGTCGGCCACTACGCACGGCCCGACGTCTTCCGCCTCCATGTGGACACCACGGAACGCCGCGCCGTACGGACCAACGACCGCCTGAGCCTGTCCACTTCGGCCTCCCTGCCCACCACGTTCACCTCATCGCGTGCCACGCCTGGCCCCGGCGCCCTTGGACACCACCCATGAATGCACAGCCCGTCACTATCCCCTCCCCGAAAGACATCGCGTCGGCGGCCGAACGGATCCGTGCCGTAGTGCGCCGTACCCCCGTGATAGGGGTGGCGGCCGGGGAACTGGACGTGCCCGTCCCGGTGGCTTTGAAGCTGGAGTTCCTCCAGCACACCGGCTCCTTCAAAGTCCGCGGCGCATTCAACGCCCTCGCCCACCTGCGCGCCGCGGAATCCGGCGCTCCGGCCGCTGGCGTCTGCTGCGCGTCGGGAGGCAACCACGGGGCCGCCGTGGCCTGGGCGGCACGAGAAGCGGGCCTGCCTGCCACGGTGTTCGTGCCCGACTTCTCGCCCAAGACCAAGACCGGCATCATCGAATCTCTCGGCGCACGCCTGCGCCGCGTCGACGGCTTCTACGCCGACGCACGCGCGGCCAGCCAGGACCATGCCCGGCACGAGGGCGCCTTCCACATCGACGCCTTCGACGCCCCGGAGACGGTGGCAGGGCAGGGCACGCTCGGCCTGGAACTCGCCGAGCAGATACCGGAGGGGCAGCCCGTGCTGGTCGGGTGCGGTGGAGGAGGCCTGTACGCGGGGGTCGCCCTGGCGCTGGCCGGACGCAACCACGTGATCGCGGCCGAACCGTCCTCGGCGCCCTCGCTCACGGCGGCGCTGGAGGCGGGGAAACCAGTGGACGTGGAAGTCGGCGGGATCGCCCTGGACAGCTTGGGTGCCCGCCGGGCGGGCCGCATAGCCACCGCCGTCGGCCTCTCGCTCGGCATGAAGACCCTCACCGTCGCCGACGAGGTCGTCGCCGCCGCCCGCGCACTCCTGTGGCAGCGGCTACGCATCGTGGCCGAACCCGGCGGAGCCACCGCACTCGCCGCGCTGCTCGCCCACCCCGAACACTTCCCGGACGGGGCCACCGTCGTCGTCTCAGGAGCCAACACAGCACCGGGGGCGCATCTTGACGGCTGAGAAGCCGCTGCCGGACCGAGCGGATACGACACCCGGGAGGTCACGCGCAGCGCGTGACCTCCCGGGGTCCTCTGTGCAGGCGACCGTCACAAGTTGGCCGTGCGGTCATCGGTGAGACTGGGTGACTGTGCGTCTGCGTCCGGGTTCTTGGCGGGGCTCGGATAACGCGGCAGGAAGAGCGACAGGGCGAGGACGATCAGACTTACGGCGGTGAGGGCGATGAGCGTCGCCGTGTAACCGCCCGTGCTGTCCGCGACTCCCTGCGCCAGCACGGGGAAGAGTCCGATGCCGACCAGACTGACGATGCCCAGCGTGATGCCCTGGATCTGGGCGAAGGCCCGCATACCGAAGTAGCACCCGACGAGGAACGGTCCGGTGGTGGACTCCGCGCCGGTCACGACACCGAGCAAGGCCATGGTGAGGAACAGGGCCCACATGCCGCCCGTGGCGGCGAAGACCATGACCGTGCCGAGCACCAGGCACACCATGAACGGAACGAAGGCACGAGGTGTGCGCGACCGGTCGAGGACCACGCCCGCGAGGATCTGCCCGGCGAGGGAGGCCACCAGCATGACCGACACCGACAGGGACACCTCCGTAGGGGAATAGCCCCGCCCGCCGAAGAGGGACACGGCGTTCAGACGCACACTCATCGCCACGCCCGCCGCCACGGTCAGCACCAGCACCATGTACCACCAGGCCCGGCTCTTGAGCGCCCGGCCGAGGGGGAGGCCGGGCAGTTCCTTGTGCGCGGGCAGCCCCCTTCCCTTCCCCGGTACGACGTTCTTACGGTCCAGCGCGGCCGACGCGGGCTCGTACATCAGGAAGTACTGGGCGGGGAAGGCGATCAGCAGGATGGCTCCGCCGATCAGCAGGTAGGTCGTCCTCCACCCGAGGTGGTCGATGGACAGTTGACTCAGAGGTGACAGTGCGGCACCGGCGAGGCTGGAGGTGGCGCCTATGAGTATGGAGTAGCCCAGCCCTCGGTGGTGGGGGAACCACTCCGAGACGACCTTGTACACCACGCCGAGGATGGAGGTGTAGCCCAGGGCCGTGCTCACCAACAGGAGCCCGGTCAGTACGACGCCGTTCGCGCCCACGAGCGCCACCGCGGCCGTCGCGATGGCGTAGAGGGCGGTGCCGGGAACGGCGACCGCCCGGGCGCCCCAGCGGTCGACCAGACGGCCGGCCAGGGGCAGCACGAAGGGGGCGGCGACGGTGGGAATGTTGAAGATGCTCAACGTTTCCGAGGGGGACCAGTTGAAGTCCCTGGCGACCGGGGCGATGAGGAATGTGACGGTCGTGACGAGAGCGGGGGGACTCACGACCATGGCGAGCACGCAGGCGATCGCTGCTTTCCACGCCGGTGTGGGGTAGCCGCGCAGTGCGGACAAGGACTCCCGCAGGGTGGCGGGGGAAGGGGCGTCCGGCTGACCGGGCGGAGCGAATTCGGGGTGGGGCGGGGATGGGGACATCATCGTCCTTCCTCAAGCAAGGAGATGGCTGCCGCCGGCTGAGCGGGCGGGGCGGCCTCGTGCTGCCAGTGGCTTGCTGAGGCGCCGAGTGCTGAGCGGCACTCCGATTGATGAACTGTACGGTCCAGTGCAGCTCATCGGTCAAGAGGCCTGCATGAGGTGATTTGCCATGATCGCCCCGCGGGGGAGCGCGGAGGTCGAGCGTGCGGTGGCCGGTGCTCGCCGGTGATGCTCAAGGGTGCCGTGGCGCGGAAGGTCTGGCCTGCCGCGCCACGGCGTAGCTCAGGAGGTCGCCCGCGACAGTCGGGGGAAGACCTGACTCATCGCGGAATCCGGGGCGTTCGGAAGGTCGTCGGCGCGCAGGCCTTGCAGGAAGATCGTTGTAGTCCATCGGGCGTACGCCTCGAAGTGCGCCGGGTCGCGGTCGGCCTCCGGATCCAGCAGCGCGTCCATCTGTGGTCCGGCCGCCGTCATGCGCACGAACAGTCCTGCGTACGCCTCCGGGTCGGGCAGGGTGTAGCCGCGCTGCCGTGCGTCATCGCGCAGGGCCACGGCAACCAGGTCGACGACATGAGGTACGCCGAGGGACCGAATCGCCTCGGTCAGCTCGGGGCGGCGGCCCGCTTCGACGGTCAGGACGCGAATGAAGGCCAGATAGGTCGGAGCGGTCGTTGCCTGGAGGAGCTTCAGGACGATCCGGGCCAGCCTCTCGTGCGGGTCGTCGACGGAGGCGAGCGTCGTCTGATCCAGGTCGAAATCGAGGGAGGCCCCTCCGCGGGCGATCACCGCGCGGAACAGTTCCAGCTTGTCGCCGAAGTGGGCGTAGACGGTCGTCTTCGAGACGCCGGCCTTGGCTGCCACGGCATCCATCGAGGTTTGATCGAAACCGAGTTCGAGGAACAGCTCGACGGCCGCGTCGAGAATGGGTGCCCGCTTGCCTCGCCCGCTCGAACCTGCGCGCTGGGGGCGCTCCCGCTCAGCCATCTCACTCCTCGCTGAATCCCGGCCCTGGTGGGAACCGGTACGCATCTCATCGCTTGACCTTTCACTGAACTCTACCGTACGGTTCAACTGAACTGGACGGTGCAGTTCAATCGAAAAAGGAAGGCTCTCCATGAGCAAGCCACACTCTGCGACCCCTCCCGGAGCCGACATCACTGCGTCGACCGAGCGGGGCTCCTCTCCCCGCCTCAGCGACCGCGGGCGGCAGATCCGGGACCGGACGCGCGCCCTCACCTCTCTGTTGCGGGAGGAAGCACAGGAAGGAGAGCAACTCGGCGCCCTGCCTCCTGAGACGCTCAGAGCGATACACGAAGCGGGTGTCTTCAAGATCGCCCTTCCTGGCGAACTGGGCGGCTATGCCCTCGGGGCGCGAGACACCGTGGAGATCATCACGGCACTCGGCGAAGGCGACGGATCCGCCGCCTGGACGGTCTTCGTGGCCGGCGGCATCCGCAATGTCCTCGGCTTCCCCCAGCAGACCGTCGACGAGGTCTTCAAGGAGATCGACACCTGGATAGGTCCGCTGGTCGTCGGTGCCTCCGTGTTCTCCACGAGCGTGGGATCGGCACGCCGAGCGGACGGCGGGTGGCTGGTCTCCGGGAAGTGGGCGTTCGGCAGCGGGTGCAAGCACGCTGCCTGGGCTGCCGTGGGAGTGACCTACGAGGACGCCGAAGGCCGACCGCACCGGGGGATGGCGCTGCTGAGCCGCGAGCAGTACACGATCCTGGACGACTGGAAGGTCATGGGCCTGAAGGCCACCTCCAGCAACAGCATCACCGCCGAGGAGGAGGCGTTCGTCCCCGGCCACCGCTTCGTCGACCTGGCCGACTTCCCCGCGGTCATGGACAGCGTTCGGGAGCGCTACGCAGGCCTCGGATTCCGCAACGACACACGCGCGCTCATGCTGATCACCTGCCTCAGCAACGTGGCCGTCGCGCTGGGCATGGCCCGCGGCACGCTGGACTGTTTCGTCGAGCAGGCGAAGGTCCGCAAGCCGTTCAACCTGCCCTACCCCACGGTGGCGGACATGCCGTCGACCCAGGTGGCGGCTGGTACGGCCCGCGCGATGATCAACGCCGCGGAGGCCACCATCCTCGGCCACGCCGACGAGGTGGACCGCCGCGCCCTGGCCGGGACCGAGTTCTCCGGCGCCGAGGAGTCCGAGATCACGATGGACCTCGTCTACGCGGTGCGGCTGTGCGCGGACGCCATCGACAAGCTCCAACTGGCCATCGGCTCCTCCACGGTGAGTCTCAAGAACCCGATCCAGCGCTTCGCGCGGGACGTGCGCGTGCTGGCCACTCATGGCGCGATCCGCTTCGACCCGCTGGCCGAGCTGAGCGGCCGCCAACTCCTTGGACTCGAACCGTTTCCCATGTTCGCAGGCGGCGTGCCCCAAGTGGGCTGAGCCGACCGCCGCACAGGAAGAAAGAACGTGATGACCATGTCGATCAATGAGCGCAGGTCCCCTGAGCACACGGGGGTGGGCTTGGGTCTGGAGCCGCAGCCCACCCCCGTGGCACCGACGGACGCGCAGGCCCTGCGGGAAGCGTTCGGACGTTTCCCGAGCGGGGTGATCGCGGTGTGCGGGATGGTGGACGACCGCCCTGTCGGAATGGCGGTCAGCTCCTTCACTTCCGTATCGCTGGCCCCGCCCCTCGTCTCGGTGTGCATGCAGACCTCGTCCCGCACCTGGCCCAAGCTCAGGGAGCTGCCATGGCTGGGCCTGAGTGTCCTGGGCGAGCAGCAGGGTGAGGTGTGCCGCGCGCTGGCAGGTGCGGAGGAGACCCGGTTCGCCGACGTGCACTGGGAGACGACCGGAGAAGGAGCGGTGGTCCTTCCGGGGGCGGTCACCTGGTACACCTGCACGCTCCGCGCCGAACTCCCGGCGGGCGACCACACCATCGCCCTGCTGGAGATAGATCGCCTCTGGACGCTGCCGTCGGCCGAGCCCCTGGTCTTCCACGGAAGCCGCTTCCGGCGGCTCGACGACAGCGACAGGTCGGCTGTCGCCGCCTGAGAGGGCCGCCACCAACTCACCCACCCCTACAGATGAGTTCGTTGTATTCGCTCAATCTCAATGAGGAGATCCGATGTCCGAGCACATCGCCCCGGAGGTCAGGGCCGTCGAGTCGCCGTGGTTGACCGACGCCGGACGTGAGCTGCGCGACTGGGTCCAGGACCTCGTCCCTCTCATCCGGTCGCAGGCGCGTGAGGGGGAGCGGATCGGGGCGTTGACCCCCGACGTGCTTCAGGCGCTGGACGAAGTAGGCGTCTACCGCATGACGATGCCCGTCGAGTGGGGTGGCAGCGCGTTGGGCGCCCGCGACCTCGTCGAGGTCGTCGCGGCCTTGGGCGAGGCGGACGGCTCGGCCGCCTGGAGCGCCTTCGTCGGCGTCGGACTGCGCAACTTCCTCGCCCTGCAACCGCAGGTGGTCGAGGAGATCCGCAAGGACGTCCAGGGCTGGGTGGGGCCGGCACTCGTCGGCGCCTCCGTGTTCGCGACCACGGTCGGCAACGCCCGCAAGGTCGACGGCGGTTGGCTGGTCAACGGTCGCTGGGCCTTCGGCAGCGGCTGCAAGCACGCCCGCTGGGCGCTGGTGGGAGTCGCCTTCGATCCCGCGGAAGGCGGCGGCACCGGTCGCGGTGTCGTGGTGCTGGAGCGGGAGCAGTTCGAGATCCTCGACGACTGGCACGTCATGGGGCTCTCCGGAACGTCCAGCAACAGCCTGCGGGTCACCGAGGACATCTTCGTCCCCGACCACCGCTTCCTCGACCTCGCGGAGTTCCCGCCGAGGCTCGATCAGATCCGACACCACTACAGCGGCGCCGCCTTCCGGCAGAGCGGCCGAGCGCTCCTGATGACGGTGGCGCTCAGCAGCACGGCTATCACGCTGGGCATGGCGCGCGGCGCGCTGTCCTGTTTCGCGGAACAGGCCATCAGGCGCAAGCCGTTCACCCTGCCCTACCCGAGCGTCGCCGAGATGGCTTCGGCGCAGGTGGCCGTCGGGCGCGCGCAGGCGATGATCGTCCTGGCCGGCTCGACGATCGAACGCTACGCGGACCAGGTCGACGCGCGCACCGACGCCGGGCTCGAATTCGGCGACGACGAGGAGTCGGAGATCAGCCTCGCGCTCGCGTACGCGGCGAACCTGTGCGAGGACGCCATCAACCTCCTCCAGAAGACGCTCGGTTCCTCGACCGTCTCGCTGTCCAATCCGATCCAGCGATTCGTTCGCGACGCCCGCGTGGTCACCTCGCACGGCGCGATCCGCGTCGACCCGCTCGCCGAGCAGAACGGCCGACGCATCCTCGGACTCAAGCCGTTCCCCATGGTCGGCGCCGCGGTGCCGCAGCGGGGCGTCGACGCCCCGCCCTCCCCACTGGGTTGAGCCGACGCCTCCTGGCGACCTCGCGCTCCGTTTTCCCGACCTGTCCTTCTTCCGCCTACAGAATGCACTGAACTGTTCAGTGCATGTTAGAGAAATCATGGTGCTTCGATGACTGCAATACCCCCGCCGCCCGCCCTTGATGGCCAACTGCCGCCGATGCCACCCCCGCCGCCCGCCTCACCCGTGGTCTCCCCGTGGATCACCGACGAGGGCCGCCGGATCCGCGACCGCGTGCGCGGGCTCATCCCGCTGATCCGCTCTCAGGCCCGCGAGGGAGAGAAGATCGCGGCGCTCACCCCCGAGGTGCTCGAAGCGATCGACGACGCCGGTGTCTTTCGCATGTCCATGCCCGTCGAGTGGGGCGGGTACGGCCTCGGAGCACGGGACCTGGTCGAGGTGATCGCCGCGCTGAGCGAGGGCGACGGCTCCGCCGGGTGGGCCGGGTTCGTCGGCGTGGGCGTGAAGAACGTGCTCGCGATGGATGCGCAGGTGGTCGACGAGGTGCGCGCCGAGACGGCGGACTGGGTCGGGCCGGCCATCGTGGGCGCGTCCGTCTTCGCGACCAAGGTCGGCTCCGCCCGTGCCGTCGACGGCGGCTGGATGGTGCAGGGCAAGTGGCCGTTCGGCAGCTGCTGCAAGCACGCGAGCTGGGCGCTGGTCGGCATCGAGTACGACCCCGCCGAAGCCGGCGGGAGCGGACGCGGCATGGTCGCGCTCCGCCGGGAGCAGTACGAGATTCTCGACGACTGGGACGTCATGGGTCTGTCGGGATCGGCCAGCAACAGCCTTCGCGTGCAGGACGAGGTGTTCGTCCCGGCGCACCGCTTCATCGACCTCGGTGATTTCCCGCCGCGGCTGCAGCAGTTGCACGACCGCTACACGGGCTTCGGCTACGGGCAACGCGGCCTGGCGCTGCTGCTCTGCGCGACGCTCGCGAACCTCGCGATCACCCTGGGCATGGCCCGGGGCGCGCTCGACTGCTTCACCGAGCAGGCGAACAAGCGCAAGCCGTTCACCCTGCCCTACCCCACGATCGGCGACATGGCGTCCGCCCAGGTCGCGGCGGGCAAGGCACTCGCGATGATCAACGTCGCCGCCGCGACGATCGAGGGCGCGGCCGACCAGATCGACGCGCGGACCGCGGAAGGACTCGACTTCACCCCGCCGGAGGAGTCCGAGATCAGCCTCTCCATCGCCTTCGCGGCGAACCTGTGCGAGGACGCGATCAACCTCCTACAGAAGACGATCGGCTCGTCCACGGTGAGCCTGTCCAACCCGATCCAGCGGTTCGTCCGCGACGCCCGCGTGCTCACCTCGCACGGCGCGATCCGCATCGACCCGCTGGCGGAGCAGAACGGACGCCGGCTCCTGGGCCTGGCCCCCTTCGCCATGATCGGCGGCGCCGTCCCCGAGCGCCGCGCCTCGACAGACCCGTCCCGAGACAAGGAGCCCATCCGCGCATGAACGACTTCAGCATCATCGACGGCGTCGCGCACATCAACGACCCCGCGCTGTACGACACCTGGCTCGACCGCGAGGACTACAAGGCGGCCGTCGCCCAGGCGGACACGCCCGAGCGGACCGCCGTCAAGCGTCTGCTGGTCGACTTCGAGGCGGACCTCGCGCGCATGGTGCGCGACGGCACCGTGCAGGAGAACGTCGAAGACGTGATGAAGCGTTACATCGTCGAGGACTACGTCCAGCACGACCCGAACGCCCCCGGCAACGGCCGGGACAACATCATCGAGCACTTCCGCCACGTCCCGACCGGTCACGGCACTCCGCCGCCGGTGGTGAGCGTGGTCCTGGAGGGCGAACTGGCCTGCGTGATGATGAAGCAGCCGACACCGGACCCGGAGAGCCCCGGGGAGACCTACGACTGGTACATCGTCACGGTGTTCCGCGTACGCGACGGCAAGCTCGCCGAGCACTGGAGCGCCTTCCGCAAGATGGCCGCGCCGCTGCCGGGGACCTAAGGGGCGCGCTCGGTCCAGTCGCCGACCGTCGCCGCAGCTCCCGCCGTCGCTCTCGAAGGCCCCTCCCTCCACCCGTCTTGGACGCAGCCGGGCCGAGGTGCTGCCGCCCCGCATCGCGACCGCCCGCCACCCGTGCGCAGCGATGAACGCGTCGGCGATGCCCAAGGATGAAGAAAGAGAACTGAGATGACCATGACGTTGCCCAAAGTGAGCAGGTTCCCCGAGTCGCCCCATATCAGCGAGGAGGGACGGCACATGCGCGACGCGGTGCGCGCTGCGGCGCCCGGCCTCGCCGAACGTGCCCGCGAGGGCGAGTTGCTGGGCACGCTCGCACCCGAGACAGTCTCGGTGCTGCACGAGATCGGCGTCTTCCGCATCACCATCCCGGTGGAGTTGGGCGGGTTCGCCCTCGGTGCCCGCGACACCGCGGAGGTCGTGCGTGAACTCGGCCGCGTCGACGGGTCGGCCGGCTGGACGGTGATCGTCTCCAGCGCGTCCCGTAGCGCGCTCGCACTCGACGACCGTGTGAAGGACGAGGTCTTCGCCGACATCGACACCTGGCGGGGACCACTCCTGTTCGGCGCCACCGTTTTCGCCCCGAAGGTCGGCGACGGCCGCAAGGTCGAGGGCGGCTGGATGGTGAAGGGCAAGTGGGCGTTCGGCAGCGGCTGCAAGATCGCGAAGTGGGGCTCGGTCGGGTTCGAGTACGACGACCCCAAGACCGGCGAACGGCGTCGTGCGATGGGACTGCTCTCCCAGGACCAGTACACGATCGTCGACGACTGGCAGGTCATGGGCATGAGCGCCACGTCGAGCAACAGTGTGCGGGCCGACGAGGAGGTGTTCGTCCCCGAGTACCGCGTCATCCACACCATGGACATGCCCGCCCGCATGGACGCTCTGCGCGGCAAGTACCAGGGACTCGGGTTCATGCACTCCGCGACCGGAACCATGGTCGCCACCACGACGGCCTTCGCGGCGCTCGCCCTCGGCATGACCGAGGGCGCACTCCGCGCCTTCGTTGAACAGGCCGCCAAGCGGCCGCCGTTCAACCTGCCCTATCCGACCATGGCCGACATGGCCTCGACGCAGGTCGTGGCCGGCAAGGCGAGGGCCGTCATCAACACGGCCGCGGCGGTCATCGAGCGCCAGGCGGACGAGATCGACCGGCGTGCGCTGTCGGGCGAGGACTTCCACCCGTGGGACGAACCGGAGATCACGATGGACCTCGTCCATCAGATCCATGCCTGTCTCCAGGTGATCGACGGGCTGCAGCTGGCACTCGGTTCCTCGACCGTGGGCCTGTCCAACCCGATCCAGCGTTTCGTCCGGGACGTGCATGTGCTGGCGACCCACGGCGCGTTCCGGATCGACCCGATGGCGGAGATCAACGGTCGGGACATCTTCGGGCTGGAACCGCTCCCGGTGATCGCCGCCCTGGGCTCGCCCCCGCCCGGAAAGCTGCCCCCGCACGCGGCCAACGGCAGCGTCCCGGGCCCGGTGCCACGCCCCGCGTGAACCGAGCGGCGGTGTCTCCGCCGGCCCTGTTGTCCGAGTCGATCGCGCGTCGGTATCGGTGCGCGATCGGACTCAACAGGCCGACGTCAAGCACCAGTTGACGTCGGCCCCTACGACCGCCGAAGCAGTTCCCCGAGCGGATGGGAGGCAACGCGTTCCACCGCTTCACACCCTCAGTCCATGACCGATTGAGCCGCCCTCTGCATCAGCTCGCCGCGCCAATGGGGCCGCGGCGCTTCCGTAACGGAGGCTTTCCCATGACCACTTCCGTGCCCACGGGCGACACTGTCCCGTCCTCGTCCGAAGCAGGCTGGAAGTCCTATCTCGGCGACCTCTGGAACGCACCACCAGGTGCCAAGGCCGCGCTGAGCGGCTGTCTCCTCCTCATGCTGGTAAGTCCCTCCGGCCTCTCCGCGATGACGACGTTCGTCATTCCGTCGTTCGCCAAGGACACGGGTGCCGCCGAATCCTCCGGCATCCTCGTGTTCGTCACGCTGCCATTGCTGATCGGGCCGATCGCCCTGCCCTTCGCCGGCCGTTGGGTGGATCAGCTGGGTGCACGCAGGGTCGCGATCCGCTCCGCCGTCCTCTACGCCGCGCTGACGGCACTGATCCCCGCATGCGGGTCCAGCGTGCCGGCGCTGGCGGTCGTGATGATTCTGTCGTCCACCTTCGGCTTCATGGCGGGGCTCGCTGTCGTCTTCAAGGTGATCTCGGTCTGGCTGCCCCAGCACAAGGGCTTTGGATTCGCCCTCATCGGCGTCGCCCCCAGCGCGGCCGCCGCCGTGTTCTCACCGGTTTTTCAGTGGCTGATCAGCGGTGGCGCAGGGCTCGGATGGAAGGGAACCTACCTACTCGTGGCGGTGGTGATCGCGCTCGTGGCGATCCCGACGGCCATGTTCCTCATCTCCGAGCCGACGGCGCCGCGCGTGACGGGGCCCGAACTGGAGCTGCCACGTCTTCCGGGCATTCCGCTGCCCAAGGCGATCCGAACCCGGGTCTGGATCTCCATCACGATCTCCCTCGCCTTCGCGGCAGCCGGCCCGATGGTCGTGCGCCAGATCGCGGTCGGTTTCTTCAGCGAGCGGGGATTCAGCGAGGCGACGGTCTCGTTGACCTTGTCCGCGTTGTTCGCCACGTCGGTGGTGGGACTGCTCGTCGGCGGGCTGGTCCTGGACCGGACCGACCGACCCTGGGTCGTGGTCCCGATGCTCGCGGCGGTGCCGATGGGGCTCGTGATCGCCTTCGTGAACCACGGCTCGATACCGCTGCTGTTCGTCGCGATGATCCTCCTCGGCTTCGCCTACGGCGCTGAGTCGTCACTGGGTCCCTTCCTCATCGCGCGGTACTTCGGTCTCACCTCGTTCGCGCAGTTGCAGGGCCTGACGCTGGCCATCTCCACGCTGTCGCTCGGACTGGCGCCCTACCTGGTCAGCGCGGTGCAGAGCGCGACCGGGAGCTATACGGTGCCGGTGCTCGCGCTCACCGTAATGACGTTGGTCGCCGTCGTTCTGGCAGCGCTGCTACCGAAGTTCCCGCCGCAGTGGAAGATCGAAAGCTCTCCCGACCTGGCCACCGAGTCGGCGTGACGGTGTTCGGGAGTCGCCGAACGAGCGCCAACTCGGCCGTGCCGTATGCCGAGCGCTCCGCCGATCTCCCGAAGACCCTTGCCACGACCTGATGCGCCGGGCGGCCACGTGGGCCGCCCGGCCTAGGCTCGCCCTACCCCCATGCGGAGAACCGATGAGTGACTCCCTCTCTGTGGCGCGCTCGCCGGAGGAAAAGCGGCACTCCTTCGACGGCCGCAGCCGGTTCGGACTCATATACGCCGGCCTGATGGCCGTGATGCTGCTCGCCTCACTCGACCAGACCATCGTCAGCACCGCACTGCCCACCGTCGTAGGCGAGCTGCACGGTGTGACACACATGGCCTGGGTGACCACGGCCTACATCCTCGCCGCCACCGTGGTGATGCCCGTCTACGGACGCCTCGGCGATCTGCTCGGCCGCAGGAACCTCTACCTCGGCGGAATCATCCTCTTCCTGGCGGGTTCCGCGATCGCCGGATCCGCGCAGGACATGGCGATGCTGATCATCGGCCGGGCCATCCAGGGCCTGGGCGGCGGCGGACTGATGATCACCTCACAGGCGATCGTCGCCGACCTGGTACCGCCCCGGCAGCGCGCGAAGTACATGGCACCGATCGGCGTCATCTTCGGACTGTCGTCTGTCGTCGGCCCGCTGCTCGGCGGTTGGTTCACCGACGGCATCGGCTGGCGCTGGTGCTTCTGGATCAACCTGCCGGTCGGCCTGCTCGCACTCGCCGTGTGCGCCATGGCGCTGCACCTGCCGCGCAAGGCGCTCAAGGCCACGATCGACTACGTCGGCATCACCCTCATGACGGCAGCCGTCACCTGCACCGTGCTGGTCGCGGACTGGGGCGGAACCGACTATTCGTGGAGCGACCCGCTCGTCCTCGGCCTCGCAGGCGCGGGTGCTGGATCCTGGGCCCTGTTCTTCTACTCGCAGAGCTGGGTGACCGAACCGATCATCCCGCTGCGCCTGTTCCGCAGCCCCATCTTCGACATCGCCACCATCATCGGCATGATCGTGATCGGTGTCGGCATGTTCGCGGTCGTCAGCTACATGCCCACGTACTTGCAGATGGTCTACGGCGTCACCGCCGCGCAGTCCGGCTGGTTGTTGCTGCCGATGGTGGTCGGCCTGATGGGTGCGAGCCTGCCGGTCGGCCTGCGGATGAGCCGGACCGGCCGCTACCGGATCTATCCGATCGCCGGTTCCCTTGTCATCGCCGTCACGGCTCTGATGCTCTCCACTCTTCAGGTGGCCACGCCTCTCGCCCTGATCTGCGGTTACCTCTTCCTGATGGGCGTGGGCATCGGCCTCATGTCCCAGACCCTCGTCCTGGCCGTCCAGAACGCCTTCCCCGCCGCCGACGTGGGCACCGCGACCTCCGCCAACAACTTCTTCCGGGAGATCGGCGCGACGGTCGGGAACGCCGCGGTCGGCGCGATCTTCACCAGCCGGCTGACCGACCAACTCGGCACCCGGCTGTCTTCGACCGGCCGTACGACAGTCGGCGACACGGAGTCACTGACCCCCGCAATCGTCCATGCTCTGCCGACTCGGGTCCAGGACGCCGTGGTTGAGGCCTACCAGCACGCCCTGGCACCAGTCTTCGCCTACCTGGTCCCGCTGTTCCTCGTCGGTGCCGTGCTGGCCGTCGTGCTTCCCGAGAAGCGGCTCGCCGGCGGCGACAGCGACGGATCAGGCGGGGAGACACTGGGGCGTACGCCCGACGGACCCGGGACGAAGGCGAGTTGAGCGGACGGACGACACCTCATCGGGATTTCTCCGCGGCCGGCGGGCCGGCAGCCAGCGCTCCCGGCCGGAACTGCCCGTCGCCGTCGCACACCGGGTCAGCGGTCACCCGGCCGATCTGCCGTTGTGTCGTCGCTGCGGAGATGACTCGGGAAGCTGGCCCGACAGGATCTCGTAGTGCCGGCCCTCGTACTCGAACAGGTGGTCCAGGGCGGAGACGGTGATCTCGTTACTGAAGCTGGGCAGGCCGTGGATCATGTTCTCCACGAACTCCAGGCCTTCTTCGTCGCTGAACATCACCGGCTTGCCCGGCTCGGGCCTGCCGTGCAGTTGGATGGTGGCAGCGGGTTCACGGCGCAGCTGTGCCTGGCGGCCGTGCGGGATCAGGGCGTCCAGTTCGGCCATCGTGTCGGAGGGCTGGAGTTCCCGGGCGCTCCAGCCGCTGCCGGGCGGGATGAGGCTGACCACGGCTGCGACCCGGCGGTCCATGGCGGCGGTGAACAGGGAGTTGGCGCAGCCGATGCTGATGCCCCAGACGCCGATGCGGTCGGCGTCGATGTCGTCGCGCAGCGTCAGGTGGGTGATGACGTGACGCAGGTCGCGGCACTGCTGCCAGGGGTCGAAGAGCTGGCGGGGCTCACCGTCGCTGTATCCGGTGCAGCGGTAGCGGCACGGTCGTGGTGGATCTCGCTCTCGAGCTGGGCGTACTGGTCGAGACCCTGTGGTGGCACCCTCAGCACGAACGGGACCCCGCCCACGGGCGTGGATGGGGCCCCTCCGGGCGGGTCGCTCGGAGGGGCCGCAGTCGGTTCATCCAGTTCCGGCCGCGGTGGTGTTCACGGGTCAGGCCGGTTGGCCGAACTGGACACCGCGGCCGTTGGTGGCCAGGTACACATGGCCGTAGACCCGGGGGTCTCCAGTGATGGCCTGGCCGATCCAGCCCCACTGGTGCTGGGCGTCGTTGATGCGCAGCCAGGTTTTTGCGGTGTCGTCGGAGCGGTAGACGCCGGTGACGCCTCCCACGGTGGCCACCTGGTAGACCGAGAGATAGGAGGCACCCTCGGCCGCCGCGCCGAAGCCGAGCGTGAACGAGGCCTGGCAGCTCGGGAGCTTCGCGAAGGACTTGCCGCCGTCGGTGGACCGGAACAGCCCGTTGCCCTTGGTGCTGAGCCACAGGTCACCGGAGCGTCCCGGTGCCGCGGTCAGCTGGTACCCGGCGTCGCCGGAGGGGAGTCCGGTGGCCCGGGCCGTGAACGTCAGACCCTTGTCGGTGCTGGCGAACAGCTTTCCGGTGGCGGTGTCGAACGCATACAGGATCTTGGCGTCGACCGGGTCCGCCACCGGTGTGGCACCGGCGGGGAACGAGGAGACCACCGACCAGGTGGCCCCGTTGTCCGCGGAGCGCTGGGTCGCGTGCTTGGTGCCGTCCCAGTGGATGAAGGACCACACCAGGACGTTGCCGTCGGCGGTGGTGGCGATCGGCCCCGGTGCTTCCTTGGCGTCGGCGGGCTGGGCCTTGAAGGGCGTCCAGGTCTGCCCGCCGTCGTTCGAGGAGGCGCCGTTGCCGTTGTCGCCGAGGCCCGTGCGGACCACGTAGGACGGCTTGTTCGCGGCCTGCGCGAGGCCCGCCGCCGTGCTGAAGACCGGGTTGGTCGCCAGGCCGCCGGCCGGAGACGTCGTGAGCCGGTCGTGGTAGAGCGTGCCGATGTCCCGTGAGCCGCTGAGCAGGTGTGCCTGGCCGGTCGGCGGCGAGATCAGGAAGAGCACCGACGTCTCCTCCAGGCCACGGATCTGCGGGGCCCACTTCTTCAGGTCGCGGGTGCCGTAGAGGGTTGCGCCGGTGCCGTAGACGATGTGCTGGGAGTCGAAGGGGTCGATGGCGGCCATCTGGATCCACCAGCCGAACGTCGGCTCCGCCTTCCCCCACTTGAGGAACGGGGTCTCGGACACGTCGATGGTCGCCGTGTCCTTGAGGGAGGTCCAGGTCCGGCCCCCGTCGGTCGTGCGGAACAGGGTGTCGCCCGACGACCAGCGGTTGTTGGTGGTGACGACGACGGTGCCGGCGCGCTGGGCGTCCACGGAGGCCCCGCCATAACCGAAGCCGTCGGCGCCGCCGGGCTTCACCGGGGTGACGTCGGTCCACGTACCGCCGGCGACGGCCAGTTTGTGGACGCTGCCGTTGGACTGGCCGTTGGGACCGGGGGCGTTGGCGTACGTCACGTAGAGCTCGTCGGCGCGGGCGTCGTACGCGGCCCGCATGGGCATCTTGGCCGTCGGTCCGGTCGGCTGGCCGGGGACGGGCACCCACGTGGTGCCATCGGTGGTGCGGTACAGGGTGTTCGCGGTCGTGGAGCCGTCGCCGTCACCCCAGCCGGCGTACACGGTGCGCCCGGCGGCGACGAGGACGGTGACGCCCTGGCCGGAGGCACTGGGGACGGGCGGGAAGCCGGTCGCGGCGGCCCAGGTGGCGCCCCGGTCCGTCGACTTGAGGAGGCCGTCGTGCCGGGTGCCCAGCCACAGGGTGTCACTGTTGCGCGGGTCCAGGAGGAGGCGTTCGCCCGTGCCCCGGCCGTCCTCGTTGGAGCCGAGCTTCACTGTGAGGTCGGTACGGGTCCAGGTCGCCCCGCGGTCGTCGGAGCGCAGGAACGCGCCGTTGTCCGCCCACGACTGGGCGTAGGTGCCGAGAGCCAGGTAGAGGCGGTCCGGCCGGGCGGGGTCGATGGCCAGGGACTCGACACCGAGGAGGTTCTGGTCGTCCTGGCTGACCCAGTCCAGCAGCGGGATCCAGCGGGCCGCGGTGTCGTCCCAGCGGTAGGCGCCGCCCATGTCGGTACGGGCGTACGCGAGCCCCTTCACGGCGGGATGGAACACCACGCCGGTGACGAATCCGGTGCCGCCGATGAACACGTTGCGCCAGTTGTAGGGCGACGCTGCGGTTGCCTCGCCGTGCGCGGATTCCGCGGCCCGGGCTCGGCCCTGGAGCGAGGAGAGGCCGGCGAGCGCGGCCGCGGCCGCGCTCCCCGCGAGAACGGCACGCCGACTCGGATCGGACCCATGCATGACATACCTCGATCTGTGGAGCTGGGCAGGTGAGGCGCGGCCACGGCGCGGATCAGTGACTGACCTGCGGGCGCGATCACTCCGGCACATTGTGCATGTCCGTTTTGTCGTTGAATGTTTGGCGATGCCGAGAGGCGGGCGCGTGTCTGGCGGTGCTCCGGCGCGCTCCGTACCCGAAGGGGTGTTCCGTGTGGCCTCCGGGCCCGGCCGGTCGGCGTTGCGGCGGGTGGGCCCGGAGGCTGATGGTGCGTCACACGGTTGTGCAGGCGCTCCCGTTGAGGCTGAAGCCGGAGGGCCTGACGAAGGTTCCGTCGGCAGTTCCCTGGAACCCGAAGGTCACCTGGCCGCCACTTGCGATCTGGCCGTTGTAGGCCGTGTTGCTCGCCGTGACGGCTCCTGACGACGAGGACAGGTTCGCGTTCCAGTAGTTGGTGATCCGCTGCCCGGAGGGGAGCGTGAACGCGAGCTGCCAGCCGTTGACGGGGGAGGAGCCGGTGTTGGTGATGGCGACGTCCGCGGTGAAGCCGCCCGACCAGACGTTCGTCGCGTATGCCACCTTGCAGGACGTGGAGCCGCCGGGGTTGCCCGGGTTACCGCCGGAGGACCCGGTGTTCACGGCGGAGGAGAACGAGGTCACGGCGAGACCGGCGCCGTTCTGCCAGGGCTCGAACCCGGCCTGAACGCTCGTCAGATACCAGTTGTTCTGGGCGAGTCCGCGGGAAATGGCCTGCCGGGCGAAGTCCATGACGTCGAAGGACCAGCTGGTGACCGCCGACGGTGCGACGAACGACAGCACGTCGTTCGAGCCGTTGTTGCCGGACCACACCTGCCAGTCGCGCCCGCCCACGTTGGCGGTGGCGACCGGGGAGCCGATGGGCTGGATGGATCCGACCTTGTTGAACCAGATCATGATCTCGGTCCTGTTGACGCCGTCGGTCCGTGGCGTGGGGTCGAGCCAGATGTCGTACGCGGCGTCGTACACCGCGTCGTTCACATAGCTGTAGGTGATGCTCGACGGTGCGGTGGAGACGGTGCTGAGCTGCGCGGGAAGGTTGGTGCCGGGTGAGCAGTTGGTGTAATGGCAGCCGTTGTAGACGGACGGGTACGACTTCGGAGCGCCGTTCGTGGGGACGGATCCGTCGGCCTGGGTGATCCTGAATCCCGAGTCGGTAGCCGTGACGCACTGGGCGGCACTGGTGCCCCAGCGGTTGTTCTGGACCACGTAGCGGCCCTGGATGGTCGTCGTTCCGAAGGGCTGGCAGATCGCGGTGTCGGCCTGTGCCGGCGCTGTCGTCAGGAGCGCGGCGAGCGAGACGATCGCTGTGAGCAGCGCGCCGAGCAGACCACGCGCGCTGCGGGCATGGTGCGTTGAAGGACGCATGCGGATCCTCTTCCGAGGGATGGGGGTAGTGGGGAAGCGTTCCGGCGACTATGTGAATGGGAGCGCTCCCAAAACTTGGCTCGGCAGGACTGTAGGGATGGTCCAGGTCCATGACAAGACTGTGCGCGTGATCCCGTTGAGCTGATTTCGGAGCCGCAGGTCAGGCGCGGGGACAAGACGCAGTGCGGCGGCCTGCGGTGCGTTTCTCCGGAGGATGCGGCGACTGACGTCAGGTCGAGTCGCGGACCACCAGCTCCGTACGGAGGATGACGTGACGCCAGGCCACGGCGCCCTCTTCCATCTCCTCCAGGAGCAGCCGGATCATGGCGCGCCCGATCTCATCGATCGGCTGACGTACCGTCGTCAGCCGTGGCTCGGTCTGCTGGGCCAGCGGAAAGTCGTCGAAGCCGATCACGGCGACGTCCTCGGGTACCCGGCGTCCGGCCGCGCGCAGGGCCTCCAGAGCCCCCGCGGCCGTGGTGTCCGACGCGGCGAGGACGCCGTCGATGTCCGGATGCCGTTCCAGGAGTTGGGCCATGGCGCGGCGTCCGCTGTCCGCCGTGAAGTCGCTCTCGGCGACAAGGGTCGGCCCGCCCTTCAGGCCCGCGAGTTTGAGGGCCTCCTCGTAGCCGCGCAGGCGGCACTGGGCGGCGTACAGGTCGAGCGGCCCGGTGATGGTGGCGATGACTCTGCGGCCTCGTTTGGCCAGGTGGGATACGGCGCTGCGGGCGCCCCCGATGTTGTCCGCGTCGACGTAGCTGACGTACTCCTCCCCGGAACGGCGCCCCAGCAGCACGGTCGGCAGCCGGGCCTCGGCGAGCATGTCCGGCAGGGGGTCGCCGGCGTGCACGGACATCAGCAGAACACCGTCCACCCGGCCGCCGCGTGCGTACTCGAGGAAGCGCTGCCGCTCGGTGTCCGAGCGGACCAGGGTCAGCAGCAGTTGTATTCCGGTGTCCGTCAGCGCGTTTCCGAGCGAGCTGACGATCTCGGAGAAGAAGGGCTCCGCGAACTGCCGCCAGTCCGGCTCCGTCATGACCAGGGCGACGGCGTCGGCCCGCCGCCCGGCCAGGGAACGGGCCGCGAGATTGGGCACGTATCCCAGTTCCTCGATGGCCTGTTGCACGGCCCGGCGCGTCGAATCCTTCACGCCCGCCGCGTTGTTGATGACGCGGGAGACCGTGCCCCGTCCCACCCGCGCATGGGCGGCCACCTCCTCCAGCGTCGGTGCCCCCGGGCGTCGCCTGCCCATGACCACCTCCCCAAGAGATCACCGATCTTACCGGCCGGAGGAGGGTGAGCACACGAATTCACCAGTGGCATAGTTACGGGCAGTTGCCCTGCCCCAAGGATTGGGAGCGCTCCCGTCATGGATGGGCGAGTAGGGGTGTTGTCCGCTGGTCGTGGGATGGCCGGACGGCCCCCTTGGAGGGTGGGGGCCGCCCGGCCGGTGACCCCGTCGTCTGGTGACGGGGTCCGTACGCGGAGTGCCGGCGGGGGGTTACTCAAGCAGCTCCGCGTACGAGCCCATGGCCAGGGCGATGTCCGCCTGGGCCCAGAACCGGTGGTAGGTGAAGACGGGCGCGGCACCGCCCTTCAGGTAGGCCTCGACCTTCGACCAGGACGGGTCGTTCTTGTAGAAGGACCGCAACGAGGCAAACGTGGAAGCGGAGTTGATCGCTTCGCCGTTCGGCATCTTGCCGGTCCAGCCGCTCGGCACGTAGACCGGGTCGTTGAACCTGCTGTAGTCGGTGCGGGTCTCCGGAACAGCGACACCGAGGCTGTCCTGGTAGTTGCCCCACATCCCGTCGAGCAGCGCCTTCGCGGTCGACTTCGCCTTCGCGTCACCGGACTTGGCGCCGTAGTACGTCAGGGTCTTGGCGTACGCGGCGGCCACCCCCACGTCATTGGTGTAGTCGGCGACGGTGACATGAAGTCCCGTATTGGCGCCGGGACTTGACGCGTTCCAGGTGTCGGGCTGGCCCGACCACTGGAGGGTGGAGGGAATCTGGTACGTGCCGTCCGGGTTGATGGTCGTCTTCGACAGCGCCCACTTGACCCACTTGTCGAGAACCGTCTTGGCCTGCGGGTCCCCGGTCTGCTGGTAGTACTCGGCGACCCGCTCCATCGACCACGCCTGGAAGCCGAACCACTGGTTGGACGGCGGGTCGTGGTAGACGGGCTGCGGGTCGTAGTACATGCCGTAGAAGGTCGACGTCCCGGCCGGCGGGGTCGCGTAGCGTCCCGCCCAGCTGTTGGTCGAACCGCCGGCTATCGCGCCCTCGTCCGACTGGAGCCAGCGATAGAACTCCAGTTGCCGCTGGAGCGACTTGCCCCAGTCGGTGGCCCCTGTCGCCGACTTGGGCTTCAGATCGGCGTCGGCGCTCAGCGCGTACGCGGCGAGCGGGTTCTGGTAGCCGCTGTGGGCATAGCTGGATCCGATCCGCCAGGCCCAGCCTCCGCTGGTGTCGGAGGAACCGCCCCAGGCGTAGTACCAGGACAGCAGATAGTCCGATGAGTCCTTGCCGGTCCCGGCCGGGCAGGTCGAGGGTCCGACACAGTTGCCGATTTTCTTGAAGTACTTGTCGTACATGGCGTAGCGCAGGTAGTCGCCCATCTTGGCCGCCTTGGCGACCGTGCCCGACACAGCCGACCCCTTGCCCTGCTGCTTCGCCCACAGGTCCGCCCAGTACGCGGCCTGCACGGCCCGCGCGTCGGCGTCGGGAGCGTCGGTGTACTTCCACTGCTTGGCGTACGAGGAGTCACCGGTGAAGAGGTCCAAGTACCCGTTCTTTCCGCCGTACTTGAAGGCGTCACAGGTGGGCTGCGGCACCGTTTCCCACACGGATTCCTGCGGTCCGCGCTGGAAGGTGTTGATGTACGACGGTCCGCTCGCCGTCGGCCCCGCCTCGCACCCGCCGCCCGGTGTGTCGCCGTAGCCGTAGGTGTTGTCGACGTCCTCCAGCCAGTGCATGCCGTAGACGTCGTCCGTGGAGTAGGTCGACTTCAGTTCACCGGCGATCGGATCCGATCCCACCGGCACCGAGGTGTCGAGCTTCGCCGGATACTCGTTCGGGGTGTCCAGCTCGGGCCCGTAGGTCGCCGGTTTGGACGCGTTGTAGAAGGAGTTGGTCGGCTGGTCGGCGTGGGTCGGGATCATGTACTTCTCCATGAGATCCCAGGCGCCGTTGAACTTGCTCCAGTCGCCGGTGATCTTCCCGTACATGGCCTGCAGCCACAGCAGATAGCTGTACGCCTCCGACGTGGTCTCGTGCCCCTGGTCCGGCGCCTCGACGATCAGGGTCTCCACCGAGTGGTAGGGGATGCCCTGCGGTGAGAAGTAGCCGTTCGCCGGGTTGGTGATCTTGCCGTACAGGTCCAGGAAGCGGGCGTCGTACGTCTTGGACGCCGCGATCTGGGTGACTGTCACCGACGCGGTGCCGTACCCGGCCGCGGTCGACTCGAAGGTCGCCGCCCCCGTCCCGGAGGAGTCCGCGGTGACGGTCACCTTCTGCGCGGTGTTCCAGTTCGACGGCGTGAAGACGAGTGAGGCTCCGCCGGTCACCGACAGGCCCGTGTTGCCGCCGGTCCGCGCGGTCGTCACTGTGACGTTGGCCGACGGCTGGGTCGAGAGCTTCACGTCGTAGGTCGCCGTCTTGCCCTGCTGGACGGAGAGTTGGGACGTCGAGGCCACGACGGCAGGACCCGCGGCGACCGTGATGCCGACCGGGGTGGACTCCCCGGACGCGCCCAGGCTGTCGTAGGCCTTGGCCGTCAGGGAGTGGCTTCCCACGGTCAGGCCCGAGGCGGAGTACGTGTAGGGCGCGCTGGTGTCGGTGCCCAGCAGGGTGGTGTCGTCGTAGAACTCCACCTTGCCGATCGTCGCGCCGTCCGCGGCCGCCGCCGTCGCCGCGAGTGGCACGGCGTCCCCGCGCGAGTAGACGGCGCCGGCTGCCGGGCTGGTCAGCACGGTGATCGGCGGCTGGTGGGCGCCGGTGCAACTGGTGCCGTTGACCGCGAAGTTCGTTGGCGCGGCGTTGGTTCCGCTGTAGCTGAACTGCGCTCCCGCGGAGACGGCGCCGCCCGGGGCGATGGTGCCGTTGTACGAGGCGTTCTTGACGGTGATGGTCTGCCCGGCCTGCGACCAGGTGCCGTTCCAGCCGTTCGCGAGCTGCTGGTTGCCCGTGTAGCCGTAGGTCAGGGTCCAGCCGTCGATCGCGGTGGTGCCGCGGTTGGTGAGGGTGAGGTCGGCGGTGAAACCGGAACCCCAGTCGTTGGTCTTGTAGTCGACGCTGCACTGCACGGTCGCCGCGTTCGCGGTGGTCGTGCCGGTGGCGAGCATGGACAGGGGCAGGGCGAACGCGGCGGCGACGGCGGTCCAGAACCGCCTTACAGCTCTTCGTTTGCGTCCGGGATCCATGTGCTGTTCCTCCTTGCGTCACGCGACTCACGGAGAGATGCCAAGGCCTGAATCCAGTGGGAGCGCTCCCATCGTGGAGACGAAGGCGGCTGCGGTCAAGACGCTGAGGGGTTCAAAGTTCGAACTGAGCCGCTGGACCGAAAAGTTTCGCAAGGACCCTATGAAACCTCGTCAGTTGACGCTAACTTCCTCCCCACCAGTGGGAGCGGTTCCATCAGTGACGCGTCCGTAGCGGCGCGCCGAGCTGTAAGGACTCGCTCATGCGACACCCCCCGCATTCAGTACTTTTAGTCAGCGACGCGCTCTCGCGCACTGCTCCGCCAGGCGTGCTCATCCACGGCAATCACCGCCGCGTACGCCGGGCATGTGCGTTCCGGGACAGCGCGGTCGCCCGATCCACGAGTGGCCGGCCGAGTTTCGCGAGCGCCGCGCGTTCTCCGCACCCTGCCGGTCCTCGAGCCCGGGAACTCGCGGCCGCCGTTCGAACCGTCGGCAGTCCAGGTCGTCGGTCGGCGTCTTCGTGCGCTGCTGTGCGTCTCCGCGCCTGACCGGTTGCCCCGTACGACGGAGGCCTCGGAGCGGCCTCCCGCCGGCTCTGCCTTCGTGCCGATGCCGGACATGTCAGCTCACCGATCACTGGATCGCCGCGTGCCCCAGGCAGGGGTTCGCGCGGCCGTTCGCGCGCTCTTCATCCGTACGTCCACCACGAGAGAAGGAAGCACCCGCACATGAGTCACACCAGAACGACGCTGCTCGTCGCCCTGGCACTGGTCGCCGGGACGACGGGGTCGGCGTTCCTCGTCGGCCAGGCCGGCGCCGCCACCTCGTCCATCCCCTGCACCGTCGACTACAAGGTGCAGAGTCAGTGGGACACCGGCTTCACCGCCGCCGTCACCATCACCAACAATGCGGCGGCCAAGTCGAGTTGGTCGGTGAAGTGGTCGTACGCAGGCAACCAGAAGGTTACGAACGCCTGGAACACGAAGCTCAGCCAGAGCGGTGCCGACGTCACTGCCGCCAATGAGACCTACAACGGCGCTCTCGCGAGCGGCGGTTCGGTCAGCTTCGGGTTCAACGGCTCCTACAGCGGCACCAACAGCGTGCCCGCCACGTTCACGCTCGACGGCGTCGCCTGCAACGTCGACAACGGCGGCGGTACCGGTGGCGGCAGCGGCGGTGGTACCGGCGGCGGTACGGGTGGCGGCACCGGAGGCGGCGGTGGAGGTGGTGACACCGGCAGCCGTGCCGACAATCCGTACACCGGGGCCAAGGTGTATGTGAACCCCGAGTGGTCCGCCAAGGCGGCCGCCGAACCGGGCGGCAGCCGGATCGCCAGTCAGCCCACCGCCGTCTGGCTCGACCGCATCGCCGCCATCAACGGGGTGAGCGGTGGCATGGGTCTGCGGGCCCACCTCGACGAGGCCCTGAAGCAGAAGGGCTCCGGCGATCTCGTCGTCCAGCTCGTCATCTACGACCTGCCCGGCCGTGACTGCGCCGCTCTGGCGTCCAACGGCGAGCTGGGACCGAACGACCTCGACAAGTACAAGTCCCAGTACATCGACCCCATCGCGTCGATCCTGGCGGACCCCAAGTACGCGGGCCTGCGGGTCGCCACCGTCATCGAGCCGGACTCGCTGCCCAACCTGGTCACCAACGCCGGCGGCACCCCCACCACCACCGACGCCTGCGTGACCATGAAGTCCAACGGCAACTACGAGAAGGGCGTCGGCTACGCCCTGGACAAGCTGGGAGCCATCCCCAACGTCTACAACTACATCGACGCCGCCCACCACGGCTGGCTCGGCTGGGACAGCAACCTCGATCCCGCGGTGCAGGAGTTCCACAAGGTCGCGACCTCGAACGGCGCGAGCGTGAACGACGTGGCCGGCTTCATCGTCAACACCGCGAACTACAGCCCCACCACGGAGCCGTATCTCAAGGTCACCGACACGGTGAACGGACAGACCGTACGTCAGTCGAAGTGGGTGGACTGGAACCAGTACGTGGACGAGCAGTCCTTCGCACAGGCGCTGCGCAGCAAGCTCGTCGCGTCCGGATTCGACTCCGGGATCGGCATGCTGATCGACACCTCACGCAACGGCTGGGGCGGCTCCGCCCGGCCCACCGGACCCGGAGCGCAGACCACCGTGGACGGCTACGTCGACAGCAGCCGGGTCGACCGGCGGATCCACGCCGGCAACTGGTGCAACCAGAGCGGGGCGGGCATAGGAGCACGGCCGACTGCGGCTCCGGCCGCCGGTATCGACGCCTACGTCTGGGTCAAGCCGCCGGGAGAGTCCGACGGCAACAGTGCCGCCGTGCCCAACGACGAGGGCAAGGGCTTCGACCGGATGTGCGACCCGACCTATGGCGGCAACGCGCGCAACGGCAACAACCCCACGGGCGCGCTGCCGAACTCGCCGCTGGCCGGACACTGGTTCTCCGCCCAGTTCCAGCAGCTCATCCAGAACGCGTACCCGCCGTTGTCGTGATCTGCCGGCGCGGCGTGTAGCCGCTGGGATCCGTCCCTCGGCCTCGCCGAGGGACGGATCCCAGCGGATCCCGTGGCCCACGGGCGGCAGCGAGACCGTCCGGAAGAGACGCTGAATTGACGCTCGCTCTGATGGGGCATCAGGTGAATGGTTGGGCGGGTCAGGTCCTGATCGCCTGTTCCTTGTCCTGGCCAGGTGCGGCTCTCGTGGCCGAGGCTGTCGCGTCGGCTGCGACCGCGTAGTCCGTGGCTGACGGCTAATAAGTCGTCGGCGCCGTCTCGCCGGACATCTGGCCGACCTTGCCCGCCCCGGGCTCTCTGCCGGAGAGGAGTCGTGCGCTGCCGTTGTGTCGTCCAGGCGGAGCCCGGAGTGTCGGCCGGAGCGTGAACCGTGATGAGCGTCTCATGCTCTGGTCTGCCGTCGGGCGAGTTACTTGCCCCTGTGTGTGCAATTATCTTTCTTGTGTTCCTGGCTTCATGGCCGGTGCGTCTGTCGCGTCGGATCCCGGCCCCGACTTCCGACCCTCTGTGGAGAAGCGCAGTGAATCTCGGCGGACCAGACGACCTGACGCTCGCCCAGCAGGGGCACCCGGTGGCCCTCATCGCCGGCCGGTACGAGCTGCGACACCTGCTCGGCTCCGGCGGTATGGCCGAGGTGTATCTCGCGCACGATCTCCGGCTCGACCGCAGCGTGGCCGTGAAGACCCTGCGCGGCGACCTCGCCCACGAACCGGCGCTTCAGGAACGGTTCCGGAGGGAGGCGCAGTCCACCGCTTCGCTCAACCATCCCGCCATCGCAGCGGTGTATGACACGGGGGAGGAGGTGGCTTACGGCGGGTCCCGGTTGCCGTACCTCGTGATGGAGTACGTCGACGGGACCACCCTGCGCGACGCCCTGCACTCCGGGCCGCCGATGACCGCCGAACGGGCCCTTGCGGTGACGGCCGGAGTCCTGCGGGCCCTGGCCCACTCCCATCAGCACGGCATCGTGCACCGGGACATCAAACCGGCCAACGTCATGCTGAACTGGGCCGGAGATGTCAAGGTCATGGACTTCGGGATCGCCCGGGACGCCCGGGACGTCGGCATGACGCAGACGTCGGTCGTGATCGGGACCGCCCAGTACCTCTCGCCGGAACAGGCGATGGGACGGGAGACCGACGCGCGGTCCGACCTGTACTCCATCGGCTGCCTGCTGTACGAACTGCTGACCTTCCGCACGCCGTTCACCGGCGAGACGCCGATGGCATTGATGTACCAGCACATCCAGGAAGTCCCGCGCCCGCCGAGCCTCTACAACCCGGAGGTCGGCCCCCAGGTGGACGCGATCGTCCAGCGCGCCCTGGAGAAGGATCCCGGACACCGGTACCAGTCCGCCGAGCAGATGCTCGCCGACATCGAGGCGTTCCTCGGTACGGGCCTGCTCATGTCGGGCGCCGAACCCCCGCCTGTGGAGGGCGACTTCCCCTACGACGACGCCGACCAGGAGGAGGAGAGCGGTCGGCGCAGGGGAACCGTCGTGCTGATCACGGCGGGCGTCGCCGTCGTCGTCCTGGCTTTGGTAGTGGGCTGGTTCATGTTCGGGCGTGGTGCGGCCGACGACGGCACGACCGACGTACCCGACCTTGTGGGCCAGAGCCTGGAGGAGGCGCGACGTACCGCGGAGAACGTCGACCTCACCGTCACCGTTGACAAGCGGGAGCCCTGCGCGGACCAGCCGAGCGGCCACATTTGCGAGCAGAACCCAGTGGAAGGGGAGCTCGCCAAGGGTGAGGCAGTCTCGGTCACCGTGTCCACCGGGGCGCCCAAGGTCGAGGTGCCGGACGTCACGGACAAGGACGAGGACGACGCGTCCCGGATCCTGGAGGACAAGGGATTCAAGGTGAAGTTCCGGCACGTCACATCCGGCAGCGAGGACCCCGGAACCGTCCTCAAGCAGGACCCGGAGGGCGGTGAGAAAGCAGAGAAGGGCACCGAGATCACCCTCACGGCGGCCAAGGAGGCGCAGAAGGCCACGGTTCCGGACCTCACGGGTGCGACCGTGAGCGAGGCCCGGAAGCTGCTGGCCGCACAGGACCTGAGACTGGGCAGTACGACCGAGGTCGAGAGCGACGCCGAGTCGGGGACCGTGGTGGGACAGAGCGTCGCTTCCGGCGACGAGGTCGAGCCGGGTACGGCGATCGGCGTGAAGATCGCCAAGGCCGTGCAGACCGTGCAGATCCCCACCGACATCGTCGGCAAGACCCTTGCCGAGGTGCAGGACGAACTGGACGCGCTCGGCCTCCAGGTCGCCGTCGCCACCGGATACTCCCAAGCGTCCGACGCGGTGGTGACGTCGAGCACTCCAGCCGCGGGGAGCGAGGTGGAGGCGGGAAGCACCGTGGTCGTCGTCACTCAGGACGCCGCCACCGACCAGTCGGACGGGGGCGCGACGCCGGGCGGAGACACGAGTGGTGGCACGGAGACCACGGCGCGTCAGTTGCTGCCGGTCCTCCCGATCCCGAGATGACGCCCGGCCAGGTGGACGCCTGTCGGCGACGCGCCATCAAGGCCCACCTTCCGGCCCCCTGACCGTGGCCAACTCCGGGATCTGAGCCGACGACGGCATCGCCGCCGCGGTCCGCCGTCCGCACGGAACCAGGCCGCTCCACTCGCCCCACCGACCCCACTGAAGGAGGGCATCGCCCTTGTCCACGTCCCAGCACAGGCACGACGACGGCTCGCAGTACGAGCCCCACTACTCCTCTTATGACCGCTACAACTACGGCTACGGCTATGGCTCTCAGGACGAGGCCACTCTCTGCGAACCGTACGCATCGCCCGGGCTCCGGCGGAGTCGACGGCACCCCCGCGCTGTCGCGACCACCACTCTTGTCGCGCTGGCCGTCCTTTCCGTTGCCGCCGACCGGGTCGTGGCGGCACGCATAGAGTCACGCACGGCCAAGGCGTTCCAGGAGGGCATGGACACGCCTCTGCCTCCGCAGGTCCACGTCCGAGGCTTCCCCGTCCTGACCCAGGCGGCCTCCGGAACCCTGCGACACGTGGACATCACCGCTCACGACATACCGGCCCAGGGGGCCACCCGCCCACTGCCGGTATCCGAACTCTCCCTCCGGCTCCAGGGGTTGACGAAGTCGGACGACGACAGCGAGGCACGGGCCGACAGTGCCGAGGCGACCGCCTTCCTGTCCTACACGGACGTGTCGAACACCCTCGGGTTGGAGATCTCCCAGGGCAGCCGCCCGGGTCAGGTGAGAGCGGTGGTCCTCGTCCCCCTCGGGAAGCAGGTCACTGTGACGACGACCGTTACGGCGGCCTCGGGCAATCGCATCGCCTTCAAGAACTTCGACGTCACGGCCGGTGCGCTGCCCGCCCCCGGGAGCGCCGCGCTGGACAAGGTCTTCGAGCAGCCCATCCAGCTGCGGAACATCCCCCACGGCCTGCACCTGCGCTCGGTCACCACCACGACCGACGGCCTGATCGCCCACTTCTCGGGGCACTCGGTCACCTTCCGAGCCGACGACGCCCCTCAGGACAGCGCCGGAGGATCCGACGCCGTGGTCCGGAGGGTTTCGACTCTCCAACTCGGCCGGTGACGTTCGCTGTTCCTCGCGGGACGGACTGTGCGTTCACCACGACGGAATCGAGCCCGCCGTGCGGCGGTGCCGACCACTCAGCCCAGATCGGGCAGCGGTCGACGGGCGACCTCGTGGGCGTCATCCGGTGGTACGCCCAGCATGCGCAGGACCATCTCGGCGAGATCGGTCGCGGCCTCGTCACCGTCCAGTTCGGGGCGGGCGAACCGCAGCTCCACCAAGGACAGCAGGGTCCCGCCCAGCGCGGAGAGGGCCACGACCGGCTCGACGTCGGTGAAGCGGCCTGAGGCGATGCCGACCTGAAGATCGCGCAGCGCGCGGGTCGCCAGGCCGTTGTCCGAGTAGAGGTGGCCGAGGCCGCGCCGGCGCAGCACCTGCATGAGCTCCGGGTGGGAGTCGGCCATGCGGGCGCTGAGCCGGAAGCCGGCCGTGACGAGTTCCGCGGGGTCGTCGATCCCGTTCAGCCGCTCGTCGAAGGTCTGGCCGAATTCCTCCAGGGCGTCCACCACCGCTGCCTCGAACAGCTCCGTCTTGGACTCGAAGTGGTTGTAGAAGGAGCCGAAGCCGACGTCGGCGCGTTCGGCGATCGCCTGGATGCTGACGCTGGTGTCCCCGGTCTCGGCGAGTATCTGCCGGGCGGCTCGGACGAGCGCTCCGCGGGTTTCGGCGCGGCGGCGTTCGAACCGGTTGCTGGGCGGGGCTGAGGTGGACATGGGCCGAGTCTAGCTGCGGTTCCAGGGCCACCACAGTTCTGATGAATCCATCACTTACTCTTGCTCCAGCTATTGACGATGCTTCCGTCAAAGCTGATGATTTCCTCATTACGGCAATGTTGCTCGGAGGGCACCATGTCTGACACACGCGTGGCCGAAGCCGCCGTCGCGACGCCCCACCAGGACCTTCACAGCGAGCAGGGCGCCCTGCGCGGCGAACGCCCCGGCCGGTCCCGGAACCCCGTGATCAAGGTCGCCGACCTGGCCTGGCTGGAGTTCGAGAAGCCCGACCTGGACCGGGCCGAGGTCTTCGCCCGTGACTTCGGCTTCGGTATCGCGGCCCGCACGGATCGGGAGCTGTGGCTGCGGGGCACGTTCGCGGGCTCGCCCTGCATGGTGATCCGGCGCGGTTGTACGTCCCGTTTCATCGGCCCGGCGTTCCGTGCCGCCGAGCGGGCCGACCTGGACCGGCTGGCCCGGGCGACAGGGACGGACGTACGGGACGCGGACGTGCCCGGTGGAGGCAAGGCGGTCGGTCTGCTCGACCCGTCCGGCTTCCCGGTGCGGGTCGTGCACTGTGCCGAGGCCCTGCCGGCGCTGCCCGGGCAGCAGCCGCTGCTCCTCAACTTCGGTACGGATCACCGTCGTACGAACCGCACGCAGCGTCCGCCCCGCGAGCCGTCCCGGATTCAGCGACTGGGCCATGTGGTGCTGGAGACACGGGTGTTCGGCCGGGCCCTGGACTGGTACCTGGACACGCTCGGGATGATCGTGTCCGACTTCCTGTTCCTGGACGGTCAGCGCGAGCGGGGTCCGACGATGGCGTTCATCCGCTGCGACCTGGGCGGCGTACCGGCCGATCACCACACGCTGGCCATGCACCTGGGGCCGGGGACGGGGTATGTGCACTCCGCCTATCAGGTCACCGACCTGGACTCGATCGCCGCGGGTGGTGAGTACCTCAACGAGCGTGGATACAAGCGCAGTTGGGGCATCGGCCGGCACATCCAGGGCAGCCAGCTCTTCGACTACTGGCGCGACCCCGACCAGTTCATGCTGGAGCACTTCGCCGACGGCGACCTGTTCTCCCACGACGTCGAACCCGGCTGGGCACCGATGTCGGCGAGCGGGTTGGCCCAGTGGGGGCCGCCGGCCACCCGTGACTTCCTGGGCACCAGTCCGTCCCCCGCCAAGGTCCGCGAGGTGCTGCGTGCCCTGCGCGGCGACAACGAACTCGATCCCGCACGTCTGCTGGGCCTGATGAAAGCGATGAACTCATGAGCACCAACGTCCTGCGCACCGCCGACGGTTGGTGGGTGGTGCGCGACGCGCGCGCCGTCCGCGTCGACACCAAGGCCGTCACCACCGCCGAGCTGCTGGCCGACCGGGCCGCTGTGAGCGAGGCCGCCGGCTCAGGCGAGGCAGGTACCCCCGTGGCCGATCTGGTCGCCCTCTCCCCGGTCACCACGCCCTGCCGGGTGGTCGCCCAGATGGTCAACTACCGCAGCCACGCCCGCGATTCGGGCTTCACCGGCGACATCCCGCCCGCCTTCTTCCGCAAGGCGTCCGGCTCGGTCAGCGGCCCCGGCGGCGCCATCGTCCGGCCGTCGCATGTGAACTTCCTCGACTACGAAGTGGAGTTGGGCCTCGTCATGGGCGCGCCCCTGCCGGTGGGCACCGTCGTCGAGGAGCGGGATCTGCCGTCGTACGTCGCCGGGCTCGTCGTCACGAACGACGTCAGTGCGCGCGACGTGCAGCTGACCAAGACGCAGTTCTACGAGAGCAAGTCGTACCCCACCTTCACGCCGACCGGCCCCCACCTGGCGCTGCTGGAGCCGGAGGACTTCGGTCATCTCCTCGATCTGCGGCTGAGGTTGAGCGTCAACGGCGAGCTGCGTCAGGACCGCACCCTCGCCGACATGATCGTCCGCCCGGCGCAGGCCCTCACCCTGCTGGCCCGGTTCCAGACCCTCGACCCCGGCGACCTGCTGCTGACCGGCACACCCGGCGGCACGGCCCTGAAGGCCCCGCCCAAGGCGGTCGAGAAGATCGGCGCGCTGCTACCGCCCGCCGTGAAGTGGAAGGCGTTCTTCAAGACCCAGGCCAAGAACCCCCACTACCTGCACCAGGGCGACGTCGTCACCGCCACCATCGCCACCCCGGACGGCCGGATCGACCTGGGCGAGCAGCGCACGCCCGTGGCCGACGCGAACTGAGACCCGAAGTGAGCCGCACATGACCGCCGACCAAGCCGCAGGACCGGACTCCGCCGAGCACGTGCCGGTCGTGATCGTCGGAGCCGGGCCCGTGGGGGTGACCGCCGCCCTGCTGCTCGCCCGGCACGGGGTGAGGACCGTAGTCCTCGAACGCCACCACGACGTCTACCCCCTGCCCCGTGCCGTCGCCACCGACGACGAGGTCCGCCGCATCCTCCAAGCCGCCGGAATCGCCGACGAGTTCGCCGCCGTCGCCCGCCCCGCGCGCGGACTGCGGCTGCTGGACGCCCGCCACCGCGTGATCGCCGAATTCCGGCGCTCACCGCAGGGCCACCACGGCTACCCGCAGACCAGCATGTTCGACCAGCCCGAACTGGAACGGCTGCTGCGCGAGGCGCTCGCCCGCCGACCGGAGTGCGAGCTGCGGGGCGGAGCGGAGGTGACGGCGGTCGGACAGCGCGGCGACGGGCCGGTGCGTGTCGCCTACCGCGACGACGACGGCGAGCACCTGCTCCTCGCGGACGCCGTCCTCGGCTGCGACGGCGCGGGCGGTCTCATCCGCGACGCCATCGGCGCGCGGTGGGAGGACCTTCGCTTCGAGGAACACTGGACCGTCATCGACGTGACGACGAAAGCCGCCGTCCGCTGCTGGGAAGGCGTCGACCAGGTCTGCGACCCGAACCGCCCGGCTACCTTCATGCGCATCGGCGAGGACCGCTACCGCTGGGAGTTCCGGCTGGGGGAGGGGGAGGACCTCGACGCCGAGCGGCTGCGCGAGCTGGTCGCCCCCTGGATCGACATCTCCGGCAGCGACGACTTCCACGTCATCCGGCAGGCGCAGTACACCTTCCGGGCCCGGATCGCCGACCGCTGGCGCCGGGGCCGCGTCTTCCTTCTCGGCGACGCCGCCCACCTCACCCCGCCGTTCGTCGGACAGGGCCTGTGTTCGGGTCTGCGCGACGCGCACAACCTGAGCTGGAAACTCGCCCGCGTCCTTCAACAGGGCGGCGACGAGCGGCTGTTGGACACCTACGAGCGGGAACGCAAGCCGCACGCCCGCCATCTGATCCGCCTCGCGGTCGCCACCGGCTGGGCGATGACCGGTGGCCAGGACCGCGCCGCCGCACTGCGCCGCACCGCCGTCGCCACGGTCTGCCGCATACCGGGGGTGACGGGCAGGGCGAGCCGGGATCTCGGCCGTCCGCTGTCCGCCGGTCCGCTGACCCGCCGCAGCCGACTCGGCGGCACCTCGTGCCCGCAGCCCCGGGTGACGACCGAGGACGGACAACACCTCCGCTTCGACGACGTCCTCGGCGACTCCTTCGCCGTGCTGACCGCGGTGCCGCTGCCGCCCGCACTGCGCGCGCTCACCGACGGACTCGGCGCCCAGGTCGTCGACGTCCACGAGTCCGGCGACGACGGCACCCTCGCCGCCTGGCTGCGCGCCGGCCACGCCGACGCCGTCCTGCTGCGCCCCGACCGCGTCGTCCTGGACGCCGTCCCGGCGGGCGGCGGCGACTTCACCGACACCGCCGCCTGGGCGCCCCTGCTCTGCACCACCCGCGGGCCCGTCGAACAGCCCGCGTCCACCCCGCTGCCGAGGAGCACCGCGCGATGACCACGCCGTACGCGAACCCGTCCTGGACCCCCGACCCGGAAGCCGCCGCGCGCAGCCGGATCGCGGACTTCGGCCGCTGGGCCGCCCGGCACCAGGGTGTCGAAACCGACCTCACCGACTACCCCACCCTGCACCGCTGGTCGGTCACCGACCTGGAGGGCTTCTGGGGCGCGGTCTGGGAGTACTTCGACGTCGACGCGGACACGCCGTACCAGAGGGTGCTGGCCGACGAGAGGATGCCCGGCGCCCGCTGGTTCCCCGGCGCCACCCTCAACTACGCCCACCACGCCCTGCGCAACCTCGTGGACGACGACGTGGCGATCGTCGCTCTCGACGAGACCGGTTCCGGGTACGAGGTGACCGGGAAGCGGCTGCGCTCGCAGGTCGCTTCGGTCGCCGCCACCCTGCGCGACCTGGGAGTGGGCCAGGGCGACCGGGTCGTCGGATATCTCCCCAACACCCCGCACGCGATCGTCGCGTTCCTGGCCGCCGCGAGTCTCGGCGCCGTCTGGTCGGTGTGCGGGCAGGACTACGCCCCCACGGCCGCCGCCGACCGCTTCGCGCAACTCGAACCCACCGTCCTGATCGCGGCCGACGGCTACCTCTTCAACGGCACCACCTACGACCGCCGCGAGGCCACCCTCCAACTGGCCCGCGTCCTGCCGACGTTGAAGGCCACCGTGCTGGTGGACCACGTGGGGCTGCCGGGGCTCTCGTCGAACTACCCGTCGCTGGTCCTCCCTTGGGAGGAGACGGCGACGCGCACCGAACAACTCACCTGCACGCCCGTGCCGTTCGACCACCCCCTCTGGGTCGTGTTCTCCTCCGGCACGACCGGCTTGCCCAAGGGCATCGTCCACGGCCACGGCGGCGTCCTCCTGGAGCACCTGAAGACCCTCGGCCTCCAGTCCGACCTGGGCCCCGGCGACCGCCTGCTCTGGTACACCACCACCCACTGGATGATGTGGAACCTCGTCGTCTCCACGCTCCTGACGGGTGCCACGACCTGCACGTACGACGGCAGCCCCGCCCTGCTGACCCACCCCGACATCCTCTGGCACCTGGCGGCCCGGCACCGCGTCACCCTGTTCGGCACCAGTCCCCAGTACCTGCTGGGCATGGCCAAGTTCGGCATCGACCCGTCGGTGCACGACCTGTCGTCGATCCGCGCGGTCGGCTGCACCGGCTCCGCGCTGCCCGCCTCCGCCTACCCCTGGGTCGGCGAGCACCTCGGCGCACACGTCCAGCTCGCCTCCATCAGCGGCGGTACCGACGTCGTCTCCGGCTTCGCCGGCGGAGCACCCACCGTCCCCGTACGGGCCGGCGAGCTGTCCGCGCCCTACCTCGGCGTGGCGCTGGCCGCGTACGACGAGGAGGGCCTGCCGGTCGTGGACCGGGTCGGTGAGCTGGTGGTGACCCGCCCGATGCCGTCGATGCCGCTGTACTTCTGGAACGACCCCGACGGCAGCCGCTACCGCGACGCCTACTTCTCCACGTACGACGGCGTGTGGCGGCACGGCGACTGGATCACCCTCACCTCTCACGGCTCGGTGATCGTGCACGGCCGCTCCGACTCCACCCTCAACCGCAGCGGCGTACGTCTGGGCAGTGCCGACATCCACGACGTGGTCGAGCGGCTGCCGGAGATCACGGAGGCGCTGGTCATCGGCGCGGAGGAGCCGGACGGCGGGTACTGGATGCCCCTGTTCGTGGTCCTCGCGGCCGGTACCGAACTGGACGACGCCCTGCGCGACCGCATCCGCGAGGCCATCCGCACCGGCGCCTCTCCCCGGCACGTCCCCGACGAGATCATCGAGGTGGCGGGCATCCCGCACACCCGCACCGGCAAGAAGCTGGAGGTCCCGGTCAAACGCCTGCTCCAGGGCGCCCCGGTCGACCAGGTCGTCAACCCGGCCGCCGTGGACGCCCCAGACCTGATCGAGTACTACGCCCGTCTGGGCGTCGAACGTCGCGCTCAGCGGCGCGGTAGTCGTCAAACTTGATAAGTTCCTCAAGATTTCCGTACCCGCTCGCCTGGCTCACCGTCCGACCCAGCACTCACCGAGGCCCCCATGACCACCACCCCCCACACGGAGACGGCCCCGTCCGTCGCCACCGGCCGCGCCGGAACCCGCGGTGTCCTGTTCGCGATGTGCCTTTCACTCGTCCTGGTCGTCGCGTCGGTCTCCGCTCTCAACCTCGCCCTGCCCGACCTGGCCATCGACCTGTCGGCCTCCAACAGCGCCCTGACCTGGATCGCCGACGCCTACACCGTCGCGCTGGCCGCGTTCGTGCTGCCGCTCGGCGCGACCGGGGACCGCCTCGGCCGCCGCAACGTGCTCGTCGTCGGCACCGTCGTCTTCGGCGCGGCCTCCCTGGCAGCCTCCTTCGCCGACTCCACGACCACCCTCATCGCCTGGCGGGCCGTCATGGGCCTCGGTGCCGCGATGATCATGCCGGGCACGCTGTCCACCATCACCGCCGCCTTCCCGCCCGAACAGCGCGCCAAAGGTGTGGCCACCTGGTCCGGGTTCGCCGCCGCGGGCGCCATCATCGGCATGCTCGCGGCAGGTGCACTGCTGGAGCAGTTCTCCTGGCGGTCGATCTTCGTCGCCAGCGCCGCCGTCGCGCTGGCCGCAGGGCTTGGCGCCGTCCTGCTGGCCCCCAACACCAAGGACGCCCATCCGCACAGGCCCGACGTGGCCGGCGCCGTGACCACGGCCCTGGCCATCGGCACCCTCGTGTACGCCATCATCGAGGGCAACGAGCGGGGCTGGACGGAACCGGTGGTGATCGGCGCCTTCGTCGTCACGGCCGTGTCCTTCGCCGCCTACGCCTACCTCGGCCTTCGCACCGAACACCCTCTGCTCGACCCGGCCCTGTTCGGCATCCGCGGCTTCCGTGCGGGTGCCATCACGGTCCTGGTGCAGTTCATGGCCGTCTTCGGCTTCTTCTTCGTCGGTCTGCAGTACCTCCAACTCATCCTGGACTACAGCCCGTTGAAGGCCGCCGTCGCCCTCGTTCCGGTCGCGCTTGCGGTACTGCCCATCTCCCTGCTCACCCCGCGCCTGGTACAGCGGGTCGGCATGAAGGCCGTCATGTCCGTCGGCCTGCTCCTGCTCGCCGCCGGCCTGTTCCTGATCTCGTTCCTCGACGTCGACTCCGGCTACCTGCCCTTCCTCGGCGGCCTGGTCCTGGCGGGCTTCGGCATCGGCCTGAGCGGCGCCGTCGGCACGGCGGCCATCACCGGCTCCCTCGGAAGGGGACAGCAGGGCGTCGCCTCGGCCATGAACGACACGACCCGCGAGGTCGGTTCGGCGGTCGGCATCGCCCTCATGGGTTCGATCTACGGCAGCCACTACCGCTCCTCGCTCCCCGACTCGGTCGCCCAACTCCCCGCCGGCGCGGCCGAGTCCGTACGCCACTCGGCAGCCGCCGGCCTCCACGTCGCCGACCAGCTCGGCGCCCGGGGCACGACTCTCGCCGACGGCGTCAAGTCCGCCTTCATGGACGGCTTGTCGGCCTCCCTGATCGCGGTGAGCGTCGTCGTACTCGCCGCTGCGGTCGGCGCCCTGTTGCGAGCACCGAAGACACCGCCGACGGCCGACTGACCCTGGATTTTCGTGTGAAGGCGGAAGACCGGGTCCTGGCCTCGGTGGCTCCCGCCTGCGGTTCGTGCTGATGGTGTACGAACGCGATGTCCCAGCGCTGCCAGCGTCTGACGGTGATCTACATGCCGCGCCTCGATCTCCCCGAGGGGCAGAAGGCGGTCGCGGCATGCGGTAGCGGCTCGTTCGCCGGGGCCCATGGTCGTCGATGAGGCGTCGGTGGTGGCCGTACAGAGCTATCTGCCCGACGAGCAACTCGCCCTCCGGGGCTGCGGAGTGACGACGGGACTCGGCGCTGCCCTCCCCACCGCGGACGTGGTGGAACCCGGGTCGACTGTGGCCTTGTCGATTCGATCCCGTTGGTTGTGCTGGGCGCGATCGAGGAATTCGGACCTGACCGAAGCATGTTCGCCAGCATCTTCATGGGTACCTCCCGGCGAGACTGGCAGATGGCGTCTGACCTGTGTCTGTGCTGGTCAGACAGGTTCTGTCGGCTATCGGTCTTGGTGGTCCGCGGTGGTCGGGA
The DNA here is from genome assembly GCF_033335955.1 of Streptomyces sp. N50. Lineage (GTDB taxonomy): Bacteria > Actinomycetota > Actinomycetes > Streptomycetales > Streptomycetaceae > Streptomyces. Next base: position 84,565 of record NZ_CP137549.1, on the reverse strand, counting down.
GCGGGTTGTGGCGGGGCTGATGCTGACTTAATGCTGACTTTGATGACGGGTCGTCAGGCGTCCTGGATCGGTTGGGCGAGGGATGGTGCGAGTGCCCCTATGGCAAGTATCGACCTTGCAGGAGTGAAGGTCACGGGCTCGGACACTCCGGGTGTGCCAGGCCGCCCACGGGGAGCAGAGCCGATTCGCGGTCTGTGAGGGCGTGATCCTGAGGGCGCCGACCTGGCCCAGGACGCCCGGGCCGCCGGATCCAGGACAGGCCTTCGGAGACGGGGTGTGGTCTCGGACGTAGACGGTGATGCGCGCGCCGTTGACACGGGTTGTCCCGTGCTCGCGAAAGCAGCGCCGCAGGGTGCTTGTTTTCGCCTCCTCCTGTGGGTTGGCCGGGGCGTGCGTATCCGCCGGGTCGCGGACCGCGACGATCCGGTCGAAGCGCAGCATGCGTGCCGCTATCCGCTGGGCGGGAAGCTCGACTCCGGCAAGCGTGTTCGACGAAACGGGGTCCTGTGCCAGGGCGAGATCCGTCAGGAGACGGGTGTCCTCGGGGTTCGCCGCGGTCAGGATCCGGTGCCGGCCGGGGAGGTAGAGCAGCCCGTCGCCGGGTCGGCCCTCCTCGCGTACGGCGGCGCCGATGGCCGTGACGTCATTGCTCCGGCTCTGGGGCGTCCGCAGCGAAAGGCTCGTCGGGACGAGCGCGGCCAGTACGGCGACCGCCGCGATCCAGGCGTAGTGCGACGACCGTCGCCGCCGGAGGAACCCGAGGAAGAGGTCCGTCCAGGCGCCCAGCAGCAAGGCGATTCCGATATTGCTGGGGACGACATACCGGTCGACGAACAGGGGCTTGACCAGCGAGGCGGTCAGCAGCAGAAGGCCGGGAAGCACGAGAATCGGCACGGCCAGAGCGGAGAGCCGCACGGGTCCCCCCGCCCCCAGAGGCCTCCTCCCCTTCACGGGTGCCAGGGCACACACCACGCCCACGACCGCCGCCACCAGGAAATAGTCGGGCCGCACCGGTCCGCCGATCCAGGACACCTGCGCCGACTGCCCCGCACTGAGGACCGCCAGCGGCGACAGCCCGGCCACGACCCCCGCGGCAGCCGCACTCCACGCCCTCAGCACCGGTCGTGGAACGCGGGAGACGACCAGGGTGACGCCGTGTGCGAGCAGGGCGAGGACCGCGAACTCATGGAGCAGACAGGCCAGCAGCATGGTGGAGCCGTAGACCGCCCACCGCCACCACCGTCGGCGACCGCGGTGCGGGACGCTGACCACCAGCGCGTAGGTGGCCCAGGTGACCAGGGCGCAGACCATGGCGTACGAGCGGCCTTCCTGCGCGTACTTCTGCACCTGGGGAAGGACCGCGAACACCAGCCCGGCCAGCAGCCCGGCTCGGGGTCCCGCCAGGCGTAGGGCCAGCAGCCCGACTCCGCTCGCCGCCGCGGACATCGCCAGCACGGACGGCAGCCGTAGCGTCAGCAGCCCGCCGCCGAAGAGACCGAAGAGCTCGTGCATCACGGCGTAGTAGAGGGCGTGGACCAGATCGATGTGCTGGGCGGTGCGCCATATCTGCGGGAGATCGCGGTGCGCGAGCTGGTAGGTGGCGGACTCGTCGCCCCACATCGTGTTGTCCCTGCGGATACCCCAGAGTCCCAGCGCGATCGTCAGCAGCAGGGGCGCGATCACGACAACGGCCTCGGCCGGGCTCGGTGACGGTGGGCGGGTGGCTACCGGGGCAACCGTCCTGGTCCCGGCGGGGGCACGTTCATCAAGGGACATCGGCGGCAGGGCCTTTCAGCGGCGGCGAAGAAGTTCCGCCAGCGTGCCGGGGCCCCGTTGACCAACTGCTGATCCAACCTGACCGGGCGATCAGGAAGGCGGGCCGGCCCTGTGCGAGGCTGCACCGCATGCGCATCCTGGTGGTCGAAGACGAGGTGGACCTCGCCCATACCCTGCACACCGGTCTGACCGCCGAGGGCTACAGCGTCGACCTCGCCCATGACGGCCGGCAGGGGCTGTGGATGGCCCGGACCGGTGAATACGCCCTGGTCGTACTGGACTTGATGCTTCCGGGACTCAACGGCTACAAGGTCTGCGCCCAGTTGCGCCGGGAGGGCAACGCGACGCCGATCCTGGTCCTCACCGCCAAGGACGGGGAGTGGGACCAGGCGGAGGCCCTGGACACGGGCGCCGACGACTACCTGGCCAAGCCCTTCTCCTACGTGGTGCTCGTCGCACGGCTGCGGGCCCTGGTCAGACGGGCGGCGACGGTCGCCCCGCCGGTCCTCGCCGTGGGCGACCTCTCCCTGGATGTCGCCGGCCGGGTCTGCCGCCGGGCCGGGGCCCGGGTGGAACTGACGCCCCGGGAGTTCGCCGTGCTGGAGCTGCTGGCCCGCCGGGCGGGCCAGGCGGTCTCGAAGGGGGATCTGCTCTATCACGCGTGGCCCGACGAGGCCCTGGATCCCAACCTGGTGGAGGCGCGCGTGAGCGCACTGCGCAAGAAGGTGGACTCCGCGTTCGGCCGACGGTCCCTGGAGACCGTACGGGGCACCGGTTACCGGCTGGTGGACGACCGTGACCGCGACTGAGCCGCGACGCCGCTGGTGGCGGATCGCGCCGCGTTCGGTACGCGCACGCACGGCCCTGGCCGCCGCCTCGGCCGCCGCCGTCATCCTGGTCGGCATCGGCTGGTGGCTGCACCACGACGTCTACCGTCAGGGCACGAGGATCGCCGAAGTCCAGGCCGAGCAACAGGTGTGGGCCCTCGTCGACGAGCTGAACGGGGGTGTGGTTCCCGCTCGCAGAGGCACCGTGCTGCCGTACGAGGTCGTCGCGACCGGCCGGCGTACCGCTGTCGCGTACGGCGGCGGCATGGAGGCCCTGGCTCCCGGCATCCGCCATGTGCTGCCCACGCCATCGGACGTCAGGGAGCCCGGACTCCTGACGATCCGTCCCCTCCGCATACCAGCGCGCGACTCGACCGTCAGGGACAGATTCGGCATGGCCGGCAAGACCCGCACGGTCATGTTCGCCGATGTCGGCGCCGGTGGACTGAGCACGGACCAAGCCGCCGCTCTGGGCGTCGCCGCCGACTCCCACCTGCGGGTCTATGTCGTGGTGCTCCCGAAAACGGCCGAGGACATCGCCAGGACCACCGACCTCCTGCTGCTGCGGGCCGGGCTCGTCGGCCTCGTACTGATCGGCGCCGCCGTGTACTTCACCGTCCGCAGGTCGCTGCGGCCGGTCGAGGCCATCCGCGTCCTCACCGCCTCGGTCACCGCGAACGACCCCCGCGAACGCGTCACGGTCCCCGCCACGGGACACGAGATCGCCGCCCTGGCCACCACCATCAACAGCACTCTCCAGCGGCTCGACGACGCCGCCGACCGGCAACGCCGCTTCGTCGCGGACGCCGCCCACGAACTGCGCAGCCCCCTCACCACCCTGCTCGCCAGCCTGGAAGTCGCGCTCGCCTACCCGGAACGCACCGACTGGCCCGCCGCGGCCACCACCGCCGCACGGCAGACCCGCCGCCTTCAGGCCCTCGCGGAGGACCTGTTGCTCCTCGCCCGGCTCGACACCCGCACTCCCGCGGCCGACCCCGACACCGTCGACCTGGCAGCCCTCGCCTCCCGGCTGAGCGAGCAGTACCCCCTCGCCGAACGGCCGTTGACCCTCACCTGCGACAGCACCGACCCCGCCCCCGCACACGGAGACCCCGACGCATACGAACGGCTGCTGCGCAACCTCGTCGACAACGCCGCCCGCCACGCAGCCCACCGCATCCAGATCACCGTCCGGAACGAGGACGACTGGGTCGTCCTCACCGTGCACGACGACGGACCGGGCGTGCCCGCCGAGGACGCCGAGCGCATCTTCGAACGCTTCGTCCGGCTCGACGACGCCCGCTCCCGCGACCATGGCGGGACCGGCCTGGGCCTCGCCATCGCCCGCGACCTGGCCCACCGCCACCGGGGCACCCTCACCCTCGCTCCCCAGACCCTCGGAGCATGCTTCCGGCTACGTCTTCCCCGAGCCTCCACGCCGGCCGGGAACTGACCCACAGGCCCCGCCCCCGACCAGGCGGACGTCAGTCGTACTTCCGGTCAGGTGCTGTGGACCAGCCGATGAGGGCGCCGCGCAGTGCGGCCACGAGGCGGGATGCCGCTTCGTCCTCGGTGCGACCGCTCTTGATGAGGTCGAGGATGTCGCGGGGGTCGAACAGGGCGTTCCACAGGTACAGCGCCTCGTCGCCGAGGTCGCCGAGGCCGAGGTCCTCGGTGGTCTGGCGGAGGGGTTCGATCAGTGCCTCGGCCTGGGGAACGAGGTAGCCGGTGTTCTCGCGCAGCCGTTCCAGATAGCCGCGGTGCGAGCGCATCTGGGCCATCGCGCCGCCGTGTTCGAGGACGAGCGACACCCAGTGGCGGGACACCGCTTCGAGGCGCTGCATGCCCCGGGTGGTCTGCTCCGCGCTGAAGTCCCGCAGTTCCGAGCCGACTTGGGCGCGGAAGGCGTGCAGGACGTCCTCGACGGAGGAGAAGTGCCGGTAGGCCGTCGCGGTGGACACCTCGGCGCGCCTGGCGATCTCGGTCAGGCTGACCGGCGTCGGCGAGTTCTCGAACAACTCCGCGGCGGCCTTGATGAGTTGCCTGCGGTTGCGCTGGGTGTCACTGCGCATGGGTCGACTCCCCGTTCGCGTCGCGGCGGTGTTCACCGCAGGGCCGAGAGGCCGTGGGCCAGACGACGGACGCCCTCGGTGATGGACTCCGCGTCGGCAGCGTACGACAGCCGCAGATGCCCCTCGCCCCGGGCACCGAACTCGCTGCCCGGCCGGACCGCGACGCCGTGGGTGCGCAGCGCCGCCACGACGTCCACCGAGGGCAAGTCGATGTCGTAGCGCGGGAATTGGTAGAACGCCCCCTCGGGTGCGCTCAGGGTGAGGCCCGGGACCTTGGCGAGTTCCGTCCGCATGAGTTCGCCGCGCCGCTCGTACTCCGCCCGCATCCGCGCGATGTCGGCGTCGCAGGTCCGCACCGCGGTGAGCGCGGCGTCCTGGACGACCGTGTTCACCGAGCCGTTGAAGGTGTTGTGGATGCGTGCGGCCGCCTGGATCAGGGGTGTCGGGCCCCAGAGGTAGCCGACGCGCCAGCCGGTCATCGCGTAACTCTTGGAGAAGGTCTGGCAGTAGACCGTACGGTCGCGCAGGCCGTCGAGGGAGATCGCCGAGGTGAACGGGCGGCCGGTGAAGTCGAGGTCGGCGTACGCCTCGTCGGAGATGACGAGGGTGGACGTGCCGTCCAACAGGTCGGCGAGCGCGTCGAGTTCGGCGCGGCTGTGCACGATTCCGGTCGGGTTGCCCGGGTTGCAGAAGACGAAGAGCTTCGCGTCGGCCAGGGCGTCGGCCAGGAGGTCGAGGTCCCAGTGCAGGTCGGGGGCGAGCGGGACGGGGACGACGACTCCGCCGGCCATGCTGACGAGGTCGGCGTAGAGGGAGTACGTGGGGTCGGGGACGACCACCCTGTCGCCGGGGTCCACGAGGGAGAGGATCGACGCGGCGAGACCGGCCGTGCCGCCCTGGGTGATCAGGATGTCGGCGGGGGAGACCGGTGCTCCGGCGATGCCGGCGAGCTTGTCGGCGAGCGCCTCGCGCAGGGCCGGTTCGCCCAGGAGCGGTGAGTAGTGGGTACGGCCGCCGCGCAGCGCGGCGAGGGCGGCCTCGGTCACCTGCTCGGGTGTGTCGAAGTCGGGTTCGCCCATGGCGAGGGAGACCAAGTCGCCACTGGACTGCGGCTGTTGGGTCCGGCGGGAGGCTGCGGTGATCCGGGCGACGGCCGCTGCGGGCGCGAACGACGACAGCGGGGTGGCGGTGACGGTGGAGGGCATGCGGTTCTCCTGGAGTGGCAGGGGGCGTCAGTGCTGGGGCGAGGCGTCGGCGGGAGCGCCCGCCCAGCGGCTGATCTCGAGGTCGGCCGAGGTGTCGCGTTGCCGGGTCGGGGCGACGACGATCTCCTGGAGGACGACCCGCTGGGGCAGGGTGATCGCGAGGTGGATCGCTTCGGCCACGTCCTGCGGCTGGAGCATGTTCGCGCGTTCCTCGACGGCGGGCGGCCGGGCGCGGTTGTCGAGGATCGGGGTGTCCGTCTCGCCGGGCAGCACGGTGACGGCCCGCAGCCCCTGGTCGCGGAAGGTGTTGTGCAGGAAGGTCATGAAGTTGCGGACGCCCGCCTTGGCCGCTCCGTAGGCCGCCCCGCCGAGCAGGTTCGGGTTGACGGCGGCGAGCGAGGAGACGGTGACGATCGTCCCGGCGTCGCGTCCGAGCATGTCGGGCAGGACGGCCTGGGTGAGCTGGAAGACCGCCGTGAGGTTCACGTCGAGGACCTGGCGCCATTCGTCGTGCGGCAGCCACTGCGGGTTGAGCACCGACGACGCGCTTCCCGCGTTGTTGACGAGGATGTCGACCGGGCCGAATTCCGCGTGGACCCGGTCGAGGACGCGGGTCACGTCGTCGACGCGGGTGATGTCCGCCGCGAGGGCGAGGGCCGTTCCTCCCTCGGCATGGATCGTGGCCTCGGCTTTGTGGAGCTCTTCCTGGCGGCGGCCGACGAGGACGACCGTGATGCCGTCCCGGGCGAGGAGGCGGGCCGCTTCGAGCCCGATCCCGCTGCCGGCGCCGGTGATGAGCGCGGTCCGCGTCACTGTGCTCCTCCAAATGAGACGTTCATATCAAGTGAGAATAGTTTCTCATCTATGGGTGGATCAAGTGCCCCGAGAAACCGAGCGCGCCGAACGCCTCGCCCGTCGCCCGCTCCAGCGCCCGCAACTCGCTCTCCCGCTCGGCGGACCGGCGTACCGAGGTCTCCCGGTCCACCCACCGGAACCGCAGTTCACGGCCGGGCCCGGCCTGTCCGAGCAGCGGGAGCGACGCCCGCGACGCGACCCCGACGATGGGGTAGCCGGCCGTCAGACTCCGGTACCGGCCCAGCACGATCAGCTCGTCCGCGTGCGGGATCTGCAGCGCACCGACCGGCACCCCGTGCGACACGATCTCGGCGTCCGTGTCCGGGTGCAGCACCGGTCCGTCGAGGCGCAGGCCGACGTGGTTCGAGCGAGTGGTGACGGTGTACGGCGATTGCGCGATCAGCTCTCGGACCCCGGGGATCGAGCGGGCGCCGTAGCTCTCGACGACGTCGATGACCCAGGGCCCCTCCGGGCAGCGCAGGACGGGCACGGGGAGCCGGAAGAGCGGGGGAGTGAAGTGGCTGTGCCCGAATCCGCGGAACCCGGACTCCAGCAGCACCCGCTGCCCGAGCTCCTGCGTGAATCCCATCCGCGGGTCCGGCGCGGCGCTGCCCAGCAGGGTCTTCGCGGCGAGCACACCGCTCACGGCGAGGTAGTTCCGGGCGCCGAGAGCCAGGTCGGCACGCACGCGGATCTCCTGGCCCGCAGGGACCAGTACTGGCGACCAGGTGTCGGCGGGTGCACCGGCGACGGTGACCCGGCAGGGAGCGCCGGTCACCGCGACGAGGACATCGGCGTCCGGCACGAAGGCCAGGTCGCCGCCGAGGTTCTCGATCAGGGTGGCGCCGCGCGGGTTGCCCACGAGGACGTTCGCCACGGCCGCCGAGTGCTGGTCGGCCGCACCGCCGGTGGGCACGCCACGGCGCTCGGTGTCGTGCCGGCCGAGGTCCTGGAAGGTCGTGACCCAGCCGGTGCGGGTGATGTCGAGGCCCACGGTTCTCATGCGGACACCTCCGTCACCGGGAGCAGGAAGCCCGCGTCCAGGGCCGCCGCCTCGTCCCGCGTGACCGGCACGAACCGCACGACGTCACCCGTGCCGAACGAGACGGGGTCGGGCCGGGAGATGTCGACGATGGTGTGCGGCGTACGGCCCACCACCCGCCAGCCGGTCGGGCCGGGGAACGGCTGGATGATCGCGTTGGTGCCCGCGATCATGAGCGCGCCGGGGGCGACATCGGTCCGCGGCTCGGCCAGCCGTCGTACCGGCCGCGGCACCAGAAGTCCGTCCATCATCGGGGCCATCGCCGCGCCCAGCAGCGAGATCGTGAACGTGGACTCCGCGATCGCCTCGACGACTTCAGAAGGGGCCACGCCCAACTCCTCGGCGACGGACGCCAGATCGGGCCCGGTCTCCTCGCCGAACACGACGGGCACCGCGAACCGCAGCGCCGTACGTGTCCGGAGCCGCTCCTGGACCGGCAGGCGTTCCGCGAGCAGCCGTACGGCGTACTCCACGTGCGACAGCGCGGTCTCCAGCGGGTCGAACTCGACGAGCAGCGACTCCAGACCGGAGACCACGTCGAGCACTCCCGGCGGGCGATGCGCCAGGAACCGTTCGCGGAAGGCGACGATCGCGGTGCGGCGGATCACCGGGTCGGGGTGGGGGATCGTCACCATCACCGCCGAGTCCCCGAAGGGCTCGACGGTGACGGCGGTGAACTGTGCGGCGGTCATGGGGAGTTCAGACCGCTGCCTTGGCCTTCTCGGCCAACACGTCTTTCAGCCCTGTGACGTTGACATCGGCCTTCTCCAACGCGGCCCGCAGCGCTGTGCCGTTGGCGAGCACGGTGGGGTGGTCGCCGTGCAGCAGCAGGACGTCCACGTCGTGGCCGAGCGGTACGACGTTGCCGTCCACCGAGCGCACGGTGCCCTCCCGGACGACCTGCGCGCAGCGTTCGCCGATGAGTTCGGGGTCGTAGATCAGACCCTGGGGGTGCGAGCGGGGGACGGGCATGCCGTCGTCGCCGTAGCCGCGGTCGGCGAGGAAGACGTAGCCGACGTCGAGGCCGCGCTTGGCCGACTCCTCGGCGAGCAGGCCGCGTTGACAGATGACGATGTACTCCTTGTTGTACGCGGCGATCGCGTCGGTGATGGCACGGGCGTGCTTGGCGTCGGTCTGCGCGATCGAGCCCATCCGGCCGTGCGGGGCGACATGGCTGATCGTGCCGCCGTGCACGCGGGCGAAGGCGTCGAGCGCGCCGAGCTGGTAGAGGACGTCGGTACGGATCTCCTCCTCCGACGCCTCGATGAGCCGGCGGCCGAAGCCGACGAGGTCGGGGTAGCCGGGGTGGGCGCCCAGTTCGATGCCGCGCTCGATGCAGTCGGCGACGGTCTTGTCCATGATGCGCGGGTCGCCGGCGTGGAAGCCGCAGGCGATGTTCGACGCGGTGACCAGGCCGAGCAGGGCCGCGTCGTCACCGATCGTGTAGTTGCCGAAGCTCTCGCCGAGGTCGGCGACGACGGCCACCGAGTTGATTCCGGATGCCATGGTGTCTCTCCCGAAGTGCGGTTCGGTTCAGTGGGCTGCGAGGGGCTGGCCCTTGGTCTCCCGCACGAACGCCAGGGTGACCAGGGTGATTGCGGCGGTGGTGATCGAGGCGAACGCGGGGATCAGGTTGGACCCGGTCGACTCGATCAGGTCGGTCATCACGAGCGGGGCGCTGCCGCCGAAGACGACGGTCGAGAGGCTGAAGCCGATGCTGTACGCCGAGTAGCGCACGCTGGTCGGGAACATCTCGGCGAGCACGGTGTGCACGACCGCCGCGTGCCCGGAGAAGGCGACGGCCAGGACGACCGTGCCGATACAGGCGAGCCCGAACCGGCCGGTGGTGATGAGCAGGAACATGGGGTACGACACGGCGGCCATCGCGATCGCTGAGCCGGCGAGGACGGGCTTGCGGCCGATCCGGTCCGACAGGCGTGCCATGAGCGGGATGCAGATCACGATGGCGACCAGACTGCACGCGGTGACCATGAGCGCCCGCACCATCGAGAAGTTGTGGTCGCCGAGCGAGGTCTTCAGATACGTCGGCATGTAGACGAACAGCAGGTAGTAGCCGGGGCCGTTGAGCGCGGGCAGGAAGATCGTGAGCGCGATCGCCTTCAGGTGCCGCTTCGAGGTCAGCGCCTCTCTCAGCGGGTTGCGGGCCACGGTGTTCTGCTCGCGCAGGGCCGTGAAGTGCGGGGTCTCCTCCAGCTTGCTGCGGATGTAGAAGCCGACGTAGCCGAGCGGTACGGCGAGCAGGAACGGCACCCGCCAGGCCCAGGAGGTCATCGCGTCGTCGCCGAGGGCCGTGATGAGGACGGCGGAGAAGGCGCTGCCGAACATCAGGGCCACGAACGAGCCGACCGCGATGAAGCTCATCATGTAGTTGCGGCGCGCGTCCGGCGCGTACTCGCCGACGAACGACATGGCACCGGCCACCTCGCCGCCCGCCGAGAAGCCCTGCAGCACCCGGAGCAGGACGAGGAGAATCGGCGCGCCCACCCCGATCGCGGCGTGGGAGGGGATGAGGCCGAGGGCGGCGGTCGCCCCGGAGATGAGCACCAAGAGGGTGGCCAGGAGCTTCTTGCGGCCGAGCTTGTCGCCGAGGTAGCCGCAGATCACGCTGCCGAAGGGCCGGGCGAGGAAGCTGACGAGGAAGCCGACGTTGGTGAGGAAGAGCCCGCCGGCGCCGGCGTCGCCCATGATGTTGACCGCGAGATAGGTGACGAGCAGGCCGTAGATGCCGTAGTCGTACCACTCCACGAAGGAGCCGATGGCGCCCGCGACGGTGGCCTTGCGGACCACCCCGTCCTGAGCGGCGACGGGGATGACGACCGGTGCCTCTGGCTGGTTTGCTGCGGAGTGGAGCCGATCTGACGTTGCCATAGCTTCAACTTTCGGTGTCGCGGACGGCCGAAGCGGTGTCCTGGGACCGGTGGAAAGGTGTCCTGGGGACGGCGGAGAGGTACTGCTCCAAGCTGCGACTCGAATCGCGAATGAGAATAGGTTCGCATTCTCGGGGTGGTCAAGGGCTGGAGTTGCATCGATGTCAACCTTGCGATTCCGCCATGTTTCCGTGTTCGTTGCAGCTGATCCGGTGGCCGTCACCCCTTGTCCGACTGCTGGGGGCGATGCACACTGGTTCATTGAAACGCGAAGTCTTTCTCATTTCCTGGAAGGGGATCTTTGATGACCCAGGACAACGTGCGTGTTCGCGCGGGGTGGGAACGTGTCGACCCGCAGGTGCTCGACCAGTTCCGCGAGCACTCCGTGGCCAACCTGGGCGACGCCCTCGACCGGCTGAATATCGTCGACGGGGGCATCGCGCCCGTCTGGACCGGGGCCAAGGCTGTCGGCACCGCGCTCCCCGTGCTCACGGTCGCGGGCGACAACAAGGCCGTGATCGCCGCGCTGGAGCACATCCGCCCCGGGGACATCCTGGTCATCAACGCCTTCGGCTTCGAAGGACGCGCCATCATCGGCGACAACCTCGCCCAGCGCTTCGACGTGTTCGGTGCCGTCGGCGCGGTCGTCGACGGCTATGTGCGCGACGGCGCGATCATCGAGCAGCTCGGGATCCCGGTCTTCGCGCGGGGGCTGACTCCCGCCGGTCCGTTCAAGAACGGACCGGGCACGATCGGCGAGTCCGTCGCCATCGGCGGGGTGGTCGTCGAGCCCGGGGACATCGTCGTCGCCGACGCCGACGGGGTGATCGTGATTCCCCCGCACCGCGCCGAGGAGGCCCTCGCCGCGGTCAAGGAGATCGTCGCGCGCGAGGCGGACCTCGACGCCGAGGTCGAGACGCTCCGGAGGAAGGCCGCCTGATGGCAGCGGAAGATCACCTGACGGCGGCGGGAAGTCACCTGACGGCAGCGGAACGGATCACTGGCCGGCTCCGGGTCGCGGTCGCCGCGCCGCTGTCGGAGGAGAACTGCGCCCGAACAAGGGAGTTGGAGCCCCGGATCGACCTCGTCGTCGACCAGTCGCTCCTCCCGCCGATGCGCTGGCCCGCCGACTTCGCCGGCGATCCGGCCTGGCGCCGCACGCCCCGGCAGCAACACTCCTACGAGGCGCTCCTCGACTCCGCCGACGCGCTGTACGGCATCCCCGACGTCGACCCGTCCGCGCTGGCCCGCACGGTCCGGGCCAACGCACGGCTGCGCTGGGTGCACACCATGGCGGCCGGCGGCGGCAGCCAGGTCAGGGCGGCGGGACTCGGCGCCGCGGAACTCGACCGGGTCGCCTTCACCACCTCGGCCGGTGTCCACGGACAGCCGCTCGCCGAGTTCGCCCTCTTCGGAGTCCTCGCCGGAGCCAAGGACCTGCCCCGCCTGAACCGCCAGCAGCGTGCCCGCGAGTGGAGCGGACGCTGGACGATGAAGCAGGTGAGCGAGCAGACCGTGCTCCTCCTCGGCCTCGGCGGGATCGGCCGGGTCGTCGCCGCGAAGCTGCACGCGCTGGGCGCACGGGTCGTCGGCACGAGCCGGAGGGACGTCACCGTCCCCGGTGTGTCCGAGGTGGTGAGCCCCGACCGGCTGGTCGAGGTGGCGCCGGCCGTGGACGCCGTCGTCAACACCCTCCCCGGGACGGAGGCGACCGAACACCTGCTGGACAAGCGGTTCTTCGACGCCCTGCGGCCCGGCGCGACCCTAGTCAACGTCGGGCGGGGGAACGTCGTCGACGAGGCCGCCCTGCTCGAAGCCCTCGACACCGGACAGGTGGGCTTCGCCGCGCTGGACGTCTTCGAGACGGAGCCGCTGCCCGCCGCCAGCCCGCTCTGGGACCACGACCAGGTGCTCGTGAGCCCCCATACGGCCGCGCTCAACGCGGCGGAGGACCGTCTCATCGCCGAACTCTTCGCCGCCAACGCGACCCGCCTCCTGGACGGAGACGGCCTGCTCAACCGGGTGGACACGGTCGAGTTCTACTGACATCCCTCTGGGGGCTGTGGTCCAAGGCGTCGTGAAGTCCCGGCAGCTGTTCACGTTTCGTGGCCTCTCGGACCATTGAATGCCGATAGGCGATATCGGAAACAGCGACCATCTCGTGGACGCCTGCGCTCAGTTGGCGCATGAGCTGCTGTCCGCCTCCCCGGTCGCCGAATCGAGGAGGGGGCCGAGTTCGCGGGCCACGGTCGTCAGGGCGCGGACGTCCTGCTCGGCCCGGGCGATGAGGATGGCCCCCTCCAGGGCGCTGATCATGAGCGTGGCTAGCGATCCCGCCCGTTTCGCGGGCACGCCCATGTCGGCCAGGGCTCGGGTCACCGGCCCGGTCCAGGTGGTGAACGCGTCGGCTGCGGCCTCCCGCGTGGAGGCGACTGTCTCCGCACAGTCCACCGTCGCGGCGGCCACGGGGCAGCCGCCCGCGAAACCCGCGCTCTCGTACTCGTCGGTCCACTGGCGCACCATCTCGCCGAACAGCCCGCTCGGCGTCGGCTCGGACAGCGTGTTGAGGAAACGGTCCACGCGCTTGCCCGCGTACCGGCCCGCCCAGCCGACGGCCTCGTTGACCAGCTGTTCCTTGCCGCCGGGGAAGTAGTGCTGGAGCGAACCGCGCGGCGCGCCCGCGTGGACGGCGACCTCGCGCATGCCGGTGGAGGCGACCCCGTCGCGCCGGATGAGCTGCGCCGCGCTGAAGACCATCCGATCGCGCGGACCGTGTCCGGACACCTCTGCCATCGCTCTCCCCGACCTCCGCCACCGTTCCGCACGCTGTCCAGGGCCCAGTCTATGACGACGGTCATAGACTGGATTACTATGACCGCCGTCATAGTCAGCGGCGGCGGACACGTTCCGGCTCCGCCGCCGGACGGGAACGGCGGTACATCGTGCGGTACGTGGGTTTCGTCGGCCTCGGGGTCATGGGGCAGCCCATGGCGCTCAACCTCGCCCGCGCGGGAACACCGCTCGTGGTCTGGAACCGCACGCCGGGCCGCTGCGAACCTCTGGCGGCCGCCGGGGCCGAGGTCGCGGCGGACCCCGCCGAGGTCTTCGACCGGGCCGACGACATCGTGTTCCTCATGCTGGCCGACGAGACGGCCATGGACGCGGTGCTCGGCCGTGGCACCGCGGACTTCGCAGTCCGGGTCGCCGGACACACCGTCGTCCACATGGGCACGACCTCCGCCGAGTACTCGGCCGGCCTCCAGGACGACATCCGGGCCGCGGGCGGGAGATACGTCGAAGCACCCGTCTCCGGGTCCCGAGTCCCCGCCGAACAGGGGAAGTTGGTGGGCATGCTGGCCGGGGACACGGACGCCGTAGACGTCGTACGACCGCTGCTCGCGCCCGTCTGCAAGGAGACGTTCGGCTGCGGCGCGGCACCGGGCGCCCTGCTGATGAAGTTCTCGGTGAACCTGTTCCTGATCACGCTCGTCACCGGACTGGCCGAGGCCTTCCACTTCGCGGACCGGCACGGGCTCGACCAGCGACTGCTCCGCGACGTCCTGGACGCGGGACCGATGGCCAGCTCCGTATCCAGGGTGAAGGGGCCCAAGCTGGTGACCCGCGACTTCACCGTCCAGGCGGCGGCCGCGGACGTGCTGAAGAACAACCGGCTGATCGCGGAGGCCGCCCGCGAGGCCGGACTGGCCTCCCCTCTCCTCGACGTCTGCCATGCCCTGTACGGCGAGACCGTCGAGCAGGGCTACGGCGGCGAGGACATGGTCGCCGTGGTGCACGCGCTGGAGGCCAGGACCGAGGGCGCCGCGGCAGGCGATGCCCGCACGCTCCCCAGGGAGGACCACGGATGAGCTGGACGATCGACCGGCACGGCCGGGTCGCCGTCGTGACGATGACGACCAACCCGGTCAACGCCCAGAACCGCGCCTTTTTCGCCGACCTGCACGAGACCTTCGACCGGCTCGAACGCGACCACGCCGAGTCTCCCGTCGTCCTGACCGGCACCGGCGCCCGGTTCTCCGCCGGCCTCGATCTCGGCGAGCACTTCCCGCTCTTCGCCGGCGACCCGGCGGCCGTAGCCGACTGGTTCCAGGCGTACCGGGCCACGAACATGCGCCTGTTCACCTACCCCCGGCCGACCGTCGCCGCGGTCAACGGGTACGCCTTCGCCGGTGGGCTGATCACCGCCGCCGTGTGCGACCACCGGGTCGCCGTCGCCGACGGTTCCGCGCGGTTCGGACTCAACGAGGTGCCGATCGGCATTCCGATGCCCGCGGTGTACGTCCGCATGCTCGCCCACGCCTGGGGCGACCCGGTCGCCACCCGCACCTGCCTGCTCGGGGAGATCTTCACCCCGGATCAGGCTCTCGCGCTGGGCATGGTGCACGAGTTGGCCCCGGCCGGGGAGCTGCTGGAACGTGCGATCGCCGTGGCCGAGCGGACACCCGAGGACTGCGTCGAGCAGTACGCGTTCACCAAGCGGGCCTGCCAGGCCGCCACCCTGCGCGACATCGCCGAACTCGCCGACCCGCTCGACACCGGACTCCCCGCCGGGATGACGAGCGACCGGGCCCGCCACGCACACCGGCGCTACTGGCAGGAGCTCAAGGGGCGCCCCGCCGAGTGGTGAGCCATGTCCGGGGATGTGCACGCCAACTCACTTGCCCTGCAGGGAGGTTGACGATGGACGACAGCGGCGACGAGCGGCTCCCGGGCTGGGCGACCTGGCGGCGCAGGCCCTTCCCCGACGCCAACCTGCTGCTCCTGCCCGGCCGTTGCCCGGCCCTCGTCGACAGCGGATTCGTCGGCCACGCACAGGAGACCGCCGCGTGGGCCCGTGCCCATGCCGGACGACGCGTCGACCTGGTCGTCAACACGCTCGCCGCCCACAAGGGGACGGACGAGGAGATCGGGGCGGTCTACGCGTTGATCCGGCTGGCCACCGCCCAGTCCCACCTCGGAGATCCGCGCACACGCCCATGGACGCTCGGCTACGACGCCTGGATGCGCGGCGACCTGAAGGAGGCCGCGCTCATGATCCGGACCGCGATGGAGAACGAACGGGGCTTCACCGACTGCCTCAGGGTCGCCCTGATGGTCGAGCAGCTCGCCTGGGTCACCGCCGCGAGCGCTGAACACCGGCACGCGGGGCGGCTGTTGGGGTCCGCGCGCGCTCGGATGTTCACCCCGCACGGTCGATGGACATGTGGAGGACATCCTGGCCGAGTTCGGCTTCTGCTCCCGTGTCCGGATCGCTTCCTGGTGGACTGCCGACCAGGGGTCCAGGCCATGGACCAGCCCCGCGCCCGGGGGAGCCGGCCTGACGCGGCCGTGCGGTGCTTGGGGCCGCGGTCACCGGCCCGTTGGGCGGTCCGCTGCGGCGTCACCTCGTTGCCCAGCGTGTGGACTTCCCTGCGGCGTCACCGCGCGGCTCGGTGAGCGGCTGAGGACGGCGGACCGGCCCGGCTGGGCCGGGCGCGGTCCTGTACTCCCGTACCTGACAGGGGAGTTGGGCCTAGACGGCGGCCGCGGCGGCGTGCAGGTTCTTCGCGGCCAGGGCGAGGCCCTCGGTCTGCGAGTAGGCGGCGTCCTCGTGCTCGATGTTCACGGCCATGTCCGGGTCGACCTCGGCGAGGGCGCGCAGGAACTCCGTCCAGTACGCGACGTCATGGCCTTCGCCGACGGCGACGAACTTCCACGCCGGGTTCTCGGGCCAGGAGTTGCACCAGAAGCCGTAGCCGGTGGGCACCTTGTCCGGCGCGTCGGCGGGGACGCGGGTGAACGACGTGTCCAGCACACCGCGGATGTCCGCGCCGGGGCAGAGCGTCGCGTCCTTCGCAGCGGCGTGGAACACCAGCGGGCCCAGCCACTTGATGGAAGCGACGATGTCCATGCCCTGCCACATCAGGTGCGAAGGGTCCATCTCCGCACCGACGTTGGTCGCGCCGGTCGCGTCGACGAGCCGCTTCAGGGTGATGGGGGAGAAGACGATGTTGTGCGGGTGCATCTCGATGGCGACCCGGACGTCGTTCTCCCGGGCCAGCGCGTCGATCTCCTTCCAGAACTCGACGGCCACACCCCACTGGTAGTCGAGGACGTCCATGTAGACGCCGTCCCACGGATTCACCACCCAGGAGGGGTACTTGGCGTCCGGGTCCGAGCCCGGTGTACCGGACATGGTGACCACGTGCCGCACCCCGAGCAGTCCCGCGAGGCGGATCGTACGGCGCAGGTCGTCCGCGTGCTTCGGGCCGACGCCCGGGAGCGGATTGAGCGGATTCCCGTTGCAGTTGAGGCCGGTCAGCTCCATCCCGCGCTCGGCGAACGTCGCGAGGTACTCCTCGCGCGCGGCCGCCGAGGACAGCAGCAGGTCGACCGGGCAGTGCGGGGAGGGGATGAACCCGCCGGTGTTGACCTCGACGGAGGTCAGGCCGTTCTCCTTGAGGACGTCGAGGGCCTCGGCCAGGGGGCGGTCGTGCAGACAGGCGGTGTAGGCGCCGAGCTTGAGGGACATGCGGGTGCTCCTTGGATGAGTGCGGGGGTCAGACGGCGGGCGGGACGGTGACGGCGGCGCCGCCTGTCTGCGAGGACTCGACGATCGCGCGGATGATCTCGATGGTCCGCAGCCCCTCGGCGAACGAGGCGCAGGCCGGCAGCGGGTCGGCGACCCCCGCGACCTGGTCGAGGAACGCCCGGGCCTGGTAGGTGAAGTTGTCGGCGTTGCTCGCGCCCACACCGGGCGCCTCCATCGGCACCCCGCCCGCGAAGTACGGCAGTTGGGGCCCGGCGATGATCTGCCGGGCACCGCGCGTATGGGCGTCGGGCTGTGCGTCGTCGAAGAGGTACTCGGCCGGCCGGTGCTGGTCGAACGCGGCCCGGCCGCCGACCCCGAGGACGTCGAACGCGAGCCCGTTGGGCAGCCCGAAACCGGTGCGGGTGACGGAGAAGGTGCCGACGAGCCCGGACTCGAAGCGGACGGTGAAGGACGCGGTGTCCTCGTTCTCCACCTCGCCGAACTCATCCGAAACGGGTGCGGAGTTGTGCCCGACGACCGCGCCCAGCGGCAGCGGGCGCTTCGCGATCTGGGTGGACAGCATGGCACCGGAGACCGAGGCGATGGGCCCGGCGACGTACTCGGCGGCGTCGATGACATGCGAGCCGACGTCCCCGAGCGCGCCGGAACCGGCACCCCCCTTGAAGCGCCAACTCAGCGGCCCCCGGGGGTCGGTGGCGTAGTCGCACCAGTAGCGTCCGCTGAACAGGGTGAGGTCACCCAGCTCCCCGCGCCGTACGTGCTCGCGGATCGCGGCGATGCCGGGGGAGCGGCGGAAGGTGTAGCCGACGGCGGTGACGACGTCGGCGGACCGCTCCAACTCGGCCATCGCACGGGCGTCTTCGAGCGAACCGGCCAGCGGCTTCTCGCACAGCACGTGCTTGCCGGCGGCGACCAGCGCCTCGGCGATCGGCCGGTGCAGCGCGTTCCCGACGACGATGCTGACGGCGTCGATCGTCGGGTCCTCGGCGACGGCCTCCCAGCTCGGCAACGCCTTCTCGAAGCCGTAGCGGCGGGCGGCGTCCTCGGCGAGCGCGGTGTTGGCGTCGGCTATCGCGGCCAGCCGGACCGGCGGCAGTCCCGGCCCGAACACGGTGTTGACGTTGCGGTATCCGGCGGCGTGACTGCGGCCGGCCATACCGGCTCCGATCACCGCGACGGACAGGGGCTTGGCGGAGGAGGTCATGAGGTGTCCCTTGAGATGAGAGGTCAGCTGGGGGCGGGAAGGTCGAAGACGGGCTGTGGCCGACGAGCGGTGACGACGACCGTGGGGCGGGTGCGGAAGCGGATGCTGAAGCGGCGCGCGGCCTGGCCGGAGACGGTGGACAGGGCGGTTCCGTCGCCGTACGGGTCGGCGTTGATCACGTTGATGGCCTCGTCGAGCGGGTCGACACGACGGGCACGTTCCCCTTGGGCCCGTACCGGGCGGAGAGTGAGCTCCACCCGGTACGGGCGGGGGGCAGTGCGAACGTCCCACCGTTCGCACTGCGGACAGGGGCCTCCGACGCGCGTGGCAGATGCGCGCAGTCGGTGGCCGAGGCGAACACGCTTGTCCGGCCGGTGAGTTCGAAGGCCGATCTGCCCGTGGTGACGGCGCGGGAGTCCGTCAGCGGCAGGACCGGGACCTCGGAGTCTCCGGTGGACAGGGCGTGTGCCTCGCCCGGCTTCAGGGCCAGGATCCTGAAGCCGGAGTGTCCCCGGCCCGCCGACTCGGGCGCGGCCAGGAGGTCGTAGGAGCCGTCGGTCAGGCCCACGTCCGCCAGGAGCGGACACATGTCCACTCCCACACGGCCCACGGTGAGCACCTCCAACGGCATTTCGCGATTCCCTTCGCTCCGGTGACCCCAGGGGGCACGTTGTTAAAGCGCTTTAAGAGCGCCTGCGGCGGAGTACTGTCCACACGCCGAAAAGGCATGTCAACGGTCTGCTACGACGATGCGGCGAGGTACTCGTCGATCTTCGCGCGCATGAACAGCGAGGACTCCTTGGCCCGTTCCTCCCAGGCGAAGACGCACGCGGTCAGGGTGCCGTCGAAGTCGTTCTCCCGCAGGGCCCGGAACAGCTCGCCGAAGTCGACCTCGCCCTCGCCCATGTCGAGATGCTGGTGGATCCGGGCGGTGGTGCCGGGCGGGTTGAGGATGTACCGGTTGCCGGAGGACGCGGTGTGGTCGAAGGCGTCGGCGAGGTGGACGTGGGTGAGCAGGTCTCCCGCGTGCCGGATGATGCCGGGGGCGTCGTCACCGATGTGGAAGGTGTGCGGGGCGCAGTACAGGAAGCTGACGCTCGGGTGGTTGATGCCCCGGATGAAGTCGACCGCCTGATGCCCGTCCTCGATGAAGTCGTCGGGGTGCGGTTCCAGCGTCAGCCGGATGCCCTCCTGTTCGAAGAGGGGGAGGAGTTCGTCCATCGACTTCCAGAACTGGGCCTCGCTGCGGTCCGCTTCCTCGGGCCGGCCGTTGAACTCCGAGATCATGCTGTCCACGCCCAGTTCGGAGGCGATCTGGATGGACCGCTTCCAGTAGCGCACGGCGGCCTGCCGGGCGTCCTCGTCGGGGCCGGACCAGCGGAACAGCGGCAGCAGGGACGAGATTCCCACACCGGCCGCGTCCAGCGCCTTGCGGAACTTGCGCACGGTGGCGTCGTCCACGCGGGGGTGACGGAAGAAGGGGATGAAGTCCTCGCGGGGCGACAGCTCGATCCACTCATAGCCCAACTCGGCCACCACACCGGGCAGTTCGAGCAGCGGGACATGACGGATCATGTACGGGTCGAGGGCGATCTTCATGAGGGAATGCCTTCGGGGATAGAGGAACGGGGGTGTGGGGAGAGGGAGTTGGAGCTGGTGCGGGGCGCGTCGGACGAAGGCGTCCACCCGTGTGGGGGTACGGCTGTCAGCCGGCCGTTCCGACCGGGGCCGTGGCGTCCTCGCCCTCCGGCAACTCGTTGACGTCGAGGCCGCGTACCTGGGACAACTCGTGCTTGAGCGCGGCGAGTTCGGTGCCGCCGGCCATGTGGTTGGTGAGCTCTTCGAGGGTGATCTCGCTGCGCTCCGCCGACAACTCCATCGTGCCCAGGCGCAGGACGCTGAAGTGGTCGCCGACCATGTAGGCGTGGTGCGGGTTGTGGGTGATGAAGATGACCCCGAGGCCGCGTTCGCGGGCCGCGGCCACGTACTTGAGGACCACACCGGACTGCTTGACGCCGAGTGCGGCGGTGGGTTCGTCGAGGATCAGGACGCGGGCCCCGAAGTAGACGGCACGGGCGATCGCCACACACTGGCGCTGACCACCCGACAGGGTGCCGATGGGCTGGTCCAGGTTGTCCAGGACGATGCCCATGTTCCGCAGTTCTTCGTCGGCGGTCTTCTTCATCTTCTCGATGTCGAGACGGCGGATCGGCCAGGGGCCGCTGGTCATCTCGGAGCCGAGGAAGAAGTTGCGCCACACCGGCATCAGCGGCACGGTCGCCAGGTCCTGGTAGACGGTGGCGATGCCCTTGTCGAGTGCCTGGCGCGGGGTGGTGAAGTGGACGGGCCCGCCGTCGACGAGGAACTCGCCCTCGGTGTGCTGGTGCAGGCCGGAGATGATTTTGATGAGCGTGGACTTGCCCGCGCCGTTGTCACCCAGCACACAGGTGACCTGGCCCGGGCGGACGGCGAGGTCGACGCCGTGCAGGGCGCGGACGTTGCCGTAGGACTTGCCCGTGTTCTGCAGCTCGACTACCGGGGCGCCGCTGCCCGTTGCGGGGGCCGTGGGCGTGGTCGGGTGGGTGGTGGTCACTGGGTTCACCTCCGGGTCGCCGCGCGGCTGACCCACAGATTGATGAGGGTGGCGCCGAGGAGCATCACGCCGAGGAAGGCCTTGAACCAGTCGGGGTTCCAGCCGGCGTAGACGATGCCCTGCTGGACCATGCCGAACATGAAGGCGCCGAAGACCGGGCCGATCGCGGAGCCGGCGCCGCCGGTGAGGAGGCAGCCGCCGATGACGGCCGCGGCGATGTAGATGAGTTCCTGGCCGACGCCCTCGCCGGACTGCACGGTGTTGAAGGAGAACAGCTGGTGCATGCCGACGAACCAGGCTCCGAAGCCGACCAGCATGAACAGCGAGATCTTGGTGAAGTCCACCGGGACGCCGACGGCGCGCGCGGAGTCCTTGTTGCCGCCGACCGCGAAGATCCAGTTGCCGTACTTGGTGCGCAGCAGGACCCAGGTGGCGACGGCCGCGAAGACCAGCCACCACACGATCGTGATCTTCACCTGTACGCCGCCGACGTCGAACGAGGACGCGAAGACCTTCCTGGCCTGGTCGAAGCCGTCCATGGTGCTGATGTCGTCGGTCGCGACGTTGCCGGTGATCAGCTTGGTGACGGCGAGGTTGACGCCCTGGAGGATCAGGAAGGTGCCCAGGGTGATGAGGAAGCTGGGCAGGCCGGTCTTGACGAGCAGCCAGCCGTTGAGGAATCCGATGCCCAGCGACACCGCCAGGGCGACGACCACACCGACCCAGATGTTCATGGTCAGTTGGTAGCTGAGCATGCTCGCGCTCAGCGCCGACGTGATGACCGCGACACCGGCGGAGAGGTCGAACTCGCCGCCGATCATGAGGAGTGCGACGGGCAGTGCCATGATGCCGATGGTCGACGAGCTGTAGAGGATGTTCGCCATCGAGGCGCCGTCCCGCACGGGCGGGGCCGTGATCAGGAAGAACGCGAAGACGGCGGCGGCGCCGAGGAAGACGCCTATCTCGGGACGCGCCAACAGCCTTATCACCAGGGGCCGTTCGGTGGTCCGGCCGTCGGTCTCCGGCGGGCCGGGGGCCGGCGGTGAGGTCACCGCCGGCTCGGCGTGCTGGACCGTGCTCATCACCGGGTGCCCTTCGCGGCGAACTTGGCGACGGTGTCGACGTTGGTCTTGTCGACGAAGGCCGGGCCGGTCAGTACGGGCTGCTCACCGCCGCCGCTGTAGTTGCCGTTCGTCTTGTAGAGCCACAGCGCGTCGACCGCCAAGTAGCCCTGGAGGTAGGGCTGTTGGTCGACGGCGAACTGGATGGTGCCCTTCTCGATCGCGGAGATGAGGCTCGCGTTGAGGTCGAAGGTGGCGACCTTCGCCTTGCTGCCCGCGTCGGACAGCGACTGCACGGCCGTCAGCGCGAAGGGGGCGCCGAGGGTGACCACCTCGTCGATGGACTTGTCCTGGGTGAGTTTGGCGGAGATCGTCGACTTCACCGACGGCATGTCCGTGCCGTTGACGTAGAGGATGTCGGTCTTGCCGCTGAAGGTCTTCTTCACGCCGGCGCAGCGCTGTTCGAGGTTGACGTCGCCCTGGGCCTGGATCACGCACAACGTGTGCTTGACGCCGGTGGAGTTGAGCTTGGTGCCGAGCGCCTGGCCGGAGACGGACTCGTCCTGGCCGAAGAAGGAGAGCAGGCCCTGCTTCTTCCACTCGCTCAGCCCGGCGTTGAAGCCCACGACGGGGATGCCGGCCTGCTCGGCCTTGGCGACGACGGCCTTCATGGCATCCGGCTTGGCGAGGGTGACGGCGATGCCGTCGACCTTCTGGTCGATCGCGTTCTGCACCAGGTTGGCCTGGTCGGCGGCCGTCTCGTCGTTCGAGTAGACGAGCTTGACGTTGTCCTTGGCCGCGGCGGCCTCGGCGCCCTTGCGGATGGTGTCCCAGAAGGTGTCGCCGGAGGGCGCGTGGGTGACCATCGCGATCGTCATGCGCGGAGTGGTGGCCTTGCCCACCGAGGCGTCGGCGGCCGAGTCCGCGGACTTCTTGCCGCCGGAGCTGCTGGAGCAGCCCGCGAGAGCGAGGGCGGCCACGGTGGCGGCGGCCACGACGGGGAGGACTCTGCGGGAGCGGGGAAGGGATGTACGGCTCATGGTTCGTGCACCTCGCTGTGCGACTGAAAGAGGCAGCAGGGCGGTGGATCCGCCGGCTGCTTGACGGGCCGGTGCCGGGGTCTGGACGGGGGATCGGAGTCGGCTCGCGGAGAGCCGTGGCGGCCGGGGGTGCCGACCGCGGCCGCTCGTCCGCCTTGTGGGCGGCGTCGACGGTGAGCGGGTGTCCCCGCCGATCGCGGGCGACGGGCCAACGACCTTCGCCGGAACATCGGGAAGTTGGAACGTCAGGACAATTTAAAGCGCTTTAATTCCTGGTACTATCGACTCGTTTCGAGAGCGTGTCAAGGGCGTTGCGCGAGAAGATTGCGGCCGGGAGGCACAGTGGAGGACGTCGGGGCGGAACATCGCCGGGCAGCCGCGAAGAAGCGCCCGCGGCTGGAGGACGTGGCCGCACGCGTGGGTGTCTCCACCGCGTCCGTCTCCCTCGTGCTGCGGGGTGTGGCGGGCCCCAGCGAACGCACCCGGCAGCGTGTCCTGAAGGCCGCCGCCGACCTCGGCTACCAGGTGGACCGCACCGCCAGCCTGCTGGCGAGCAGGCGCACCAGGATGCTCGGCGTCATGGTCGACGTCCACAGCCCCTTCCACGCGGACCTGGTCGAGCACCTGCACTCGGCCGCCGAGGAGGTCGGCTACGACCTCGTCCTGAGCACCCAGACCCGCACCCGTGACGAGCGCACCGCCATCGAGACGCTCCTGGCCTTCCGCAGCGAGGCGCTGATCCTGCTCGGCCCGACCGCCCCCGTCGACACGCTCGCCGCGCTCGACGGCAAGGCCCCCGTCATCGTCGTGGGCCGACGCATCGAGGAAGGGCAACTGGACGTGGTCCGCACCGCGGACGACGACGGCGTCGGGCAGATAGTCGACCGTCTGGTGGCGCTCGGGCACCGCGAGATCGCGTACGTCGACGGCGGCAAGGGCGTGATCGCCACCGACCGGCGCCGCGGTTATCGGACTGCCATGCGGCGCCATGATCTGGACGCGCACATCAGTGTCCTGCGCGGCGACAACACCGAGGCGGCCGGTGAGCGCGCCGCCCGTCACCTCCTCGACGCGGGTGAACTGCCCACCGCCGTGGTCGCGTTCAACGACCAGAGCGCGATCGGCGTCCTGGCCGCTCTGGCCCGCGCCGGTGTGTCCGTCCCCGGCGAGGTGTCCGTCGCCGGGTACGACGACGACCGGCTCTCCCGCCTGAGCTGCTTCGACCTGACCACGGTCAGCCAGGGGGCCGAGGAGCAGGCGCGCTACGCGGTGGCCGCCGCCGTGGAACGCCTCGACCACGGGCGTACCGAGCCGCGAGAGGTGGTCCTCGCCCCGCACCTCGTCGTGCGCGGCACGATGGCCGAGCCGCGCTGACCGGGTCCGTGCCGATCGCCCATGCCGCGAACTCCCGGAACCCGCCTGCTTGTCGGGACCG
Organism: Streptomyces sp. N50; assembly: GCF_033335955.1. GTDB lineage: Bacteria > Actinomycetota > Actinomycetes > Streptomycetales > Streptomycetaceae > Streptomyces. The sequence goes on along the minus strand of NZ_CP137549.1, from coordinate 60,017 downwards.
TGCCCTTGATGCCCGTCGGCGTCTGGGGTGATGGACGGCTTGGCTTGCGCCACCTGGCCGCCTGCTTCGACACTCACCGGCGACGGGTGGCCGCATGTCGGAGCCAGGCCCCGACGCCGCCCTCAACCGTGGCGGAGCTCTACCGTCTCGTCGAGGAACTGTCCGACGCCCTCCGGCGTCTGGGGTCCCTCCCCGGTGCTCGTCTGCTGGAGACCGGCGGTCCTCGCGGGCTGGTGAACAGACGCGCGTCGGGGGCGTGGCCGGCGGAGCGGATGTGCTGGGCCACGAGCGGACGGATCTTCTCGATGACGGGAACTGGAAAGTCTTCTCACTTTCAAGCTGTCCTGACATACTCGCCGCCAGGAGGCTCACTCCGGCGGCGTCCGGATGGGCTGTGAACGTTCCCGCATGCCGCGCGCTCCTGTCGACGGCCGCGACGACGCGGCATTCCGTCGAGCACCGGTCCGTCTGCTCAGGCCGATCCCGTCCGGGCAGCCCTGTCGTTGCGAAAGCGATTGCCGATGAAACCGCCCATGAAGCCGATCAGCTCTCCCCCGGAGTACCCGTGACCGCCCGGCGCGGGCGTCCTGAGCGCCCGCTGGATCCTGGCGCCGGGCCGGTGCAGGGCTTCGCCCATGAGCTGCGGTCCCTGCGCGGCGAGGCCGGCTCCCCGTCGTACCGCGTGATGGCCGAGCGGGCCGGACTCTCGGTGGCCGCGTTGTCGCGGGCGGCATCGGGAGAGCGCTTGCCATCGGTGACGGTGGTCCGGGCGTACGCGCTGGCGTGCGGCGCCGATCCCGACGTATGGGAGAAGCGGCTGGGAGCGGCGGCCGACGCGGCGAAGGCGGGTGCAGGGGTGGACGGGGAGTCGCCGTACCAGGGGCTGGCGCGGTTCGAAAGCGGCGACCGGGAGCTGTTCTTCGGGCGGGACCGGCTGGCCGAGGACGCCGTGCGCATGGTGCTGGAGCACCGGTTCGTGGTGGTGTTCGGGGCGTCCGGCAGCGGGAAGTCCTCGCTGCTGCGGGCCGGGCTGATGCCCCGGCTGGAGACCGTGGTCGACGAGGCGGGCTGCGACGCGCAGCTCCGGATGATCACGCCGGGCGAGCGTCCTGCGGCCACCCACGGGCCGTTACTGGTGCCGCGGCCGGAGGGTCCTGAACGCCTCCTGGTGGTGGACCAGTTCGAGGAGGTCTTCACGCTCTGCCGGGACCGGGCCGACCGCTGGCGGTTCGTCGACCAGTTGCTCGCCGCCCGCGACCCGGCACACCGGCTGCGTGTGGTCATCACGGTGGGCCGCAACTTCGCCCACCGCTGCGCGGAGCACCCGGGCCTGGCCGAGGCGCTGCGCGACACCGCGCTGACCGTCGAGCCGATGACCCGCACGGAACTGCGGGAGGCGGTCGTCGGACCGGCCACGGCGGCGGGCCTCAGAGTGGAGCGTGGGCTCACCCAGCGGATCGTCGAGGAGGTGGCCGGCCGGCCCGGCGCGCTGCCCATGCTGTCGCAGGCCCTGCGGGAGACCTGGCGCAGGCGGCGCAGCGGTGTGCTCACCCTCGCCGCGTACGAGGAGGCGGGCGGCGTGCACGGGGCGATCGCCCGCGCGGCCGAGGAGGTCTACGGCCGGCTGACCCCCGATCAGGCCGGTACCGCCCAGCGTCTCCTGCTCGCGCTGATCACTCCGGGTGAGGGCGGCCCCGACACCCGGCGCCCGGTACCCCGCGCCGAACTGCGCGAGTGGCAGGACCCCGAGGTCCCCGTCGTCCTCGAGCGGCTCGCCCGCGCCCGGCTGGTCACCCTGGACGAGGAGAACGCGGAACTCGCCCATGAGGCCCTGATCACCGGCTGGCCGCGGTTGCAGTGCTGGATCGAGGGCAACCGCGACCGGCTGCGAATACACCGGCATCTCAGTGAGGCCGCCCGCAGCTGGCAGGAGCACGGCCGTGACGCCGGCTCCCTGTACCGGGGAGCCCGCCTCGTCGTCGCCGACATGCTGTTCGTCCGGGGCAGCAACGACGACGATCTCACCGGTCTGGAACGGGCGTTCCTCAGCGCCTCCCGCGTGGCCCACCGCATGGAGCGCTGGAGCGCGCACCGCGCGAAGGGCCGCGTACGCGCACTCCTCCTCGCCCTCTCCCTCGTCACGGCGGCGGTCCTGGTGACCGGCGAAGCCGCCTGGGACGCCGGCCGCTCGGCCGACCTGGAGCGCACCCGGGCCGCCGCCCGGCACGCCGCCGCCCTGGCCGGTGCGGTGATGACGACCGACCCCCGTACCGCGGCGCTGCTCAGCGTCGCCGCCTGGCGGCTCGCACCGCTGCCCGAGAGCCGCGCGGCCCTGCTGGGCGCCCTGGCCGATCCCGAGCGGGACGTCTTCACCGCCCCCGAACAGGGAGACGGCGTCCGGGACTTCCTCACCGGTTCCGGCCGCACGCTGCTCAGCGTGGGCGCCGGCCGCTGGTCGACCTGGGACGTGGTCACGCACCGCCGTGTCGGCACCGGCCGACTGCCGGGTCTCCCGGGTGTCTCGGACACCCCGGGCGTCTCGGTGGCCGCGGTCGGCCCCGACGGCCGGACCGTCGCCCTGGCCGACGACGGGGGCCGGCGGCTGTGGCGACTGGCCGCCGGGACGGGGGAGTTGTCCGGTCCGCGCAGGGTGGCCGGCCAGGTCGTCGGCTTCGGCGTCGACGGCGCCAGCTATGTCGTCCAGGGCCCGGACTCGACGATCCAGCTGCGCGCCTTCGCGGACGACCGGCCGCTGTTCGAGACGGCGCGGGCCGATGCCCTGGTCCCGAGCGCGGACGCGCGGCTGGCGGCCGTGTGCGCGCCGGGCCGGACGCTGACGCTGTGGGACACCGTCCGGCACCGCGTGCTGCCGGGCGGTTGGCAGACCACGCCGGCGTCGGAGTGCTCGTCCTCGTCCCTCGCGTTCGACGCCGACGGGACGCGGTTCGCCGCGGTCTCGGCCACCGGGACACGCGTCTGGGACACCGCGTCGGGGCGACAGATCGCCGACCTCTCCCGCCCGGGCGACCGACACCTGGCCTTCACCGCTGACGGAACGTTTCTGGCGGCCGTGGGGCCGGACGACGTGACGGTCTGGCGACTGTCGGCCCCGGCCGCGCCGGTGTTCCGCCGGCTGCCGGCCGACGGACCCGTCACCGCCCTCGCCTGGGATCCCGCCGATCCGACCCTGCGCTACCTGGCGGGAAGCACCGTGCACTCCCTCGACCTCTCGGTGCCGCTCGCCACCCCGTGGGCCCACCGGGCACCGGCCGGACTGCTGCTCAGCCCGGACGGCCACCTGCTGGCCACCACCGAGCGATACGGCGGCGGTTACCGGTTCCGGCTGAGCGACACCAGGACCGGCCGCCCCCTCATGGACGCACCGCTGCCATCGGTGCCCCCCGGCACACGGGGAACCGGAGTGATCACCGCGCAGGGGAGCGGCCGGCCCCTGATGGCGTTCAGTCCCGACGGCCGGGCTTTCGCCTACGGCATCGGCGCCCCTTTTCCGCGACTCCCGGCTCCGCGCCCCACGTCCGCCCGGTTCGTCGTGTGGGACGTGCCGGGCAACCGGCCGCGGGCCTCGCTCGACCCGGGCGGGGCATTCGCATCAGGGGTCCGCTCCATCGCGCTCACCCCGGGAGGCCGGGAGCTGCTGCTGTCCCGGGCCACCCTCGCCGGCCCGCTCGACGGTGAGGTGTGGGACACCGTCCGCCGTACCGGAAGCGACAGACCGCGGGCCCTGGCCAGAGCGTCCAGGGCAGCCCTCGTCGCCGGTTACCGCGGCCCGGACGCGGACCTGCCCTACGGCGTGACCGTCCCGCTCGACCAAGGGGAGGGCCCGTACGCCGTCGCGCTCAGCCGTGACGGCAGGTACCTCGCGACCGGCGGCGGCTTCGGCAGCGTCACCCTCTGGCACGGCCGCGGCATCCGTACCCGGGCCACTGTCATCCCACCCGCCCCCGCCCCGGTGTCCTCGTCCGACTGCACCGCCTGCTCGCGGGTCACCGCGCTCGCCTTCAGCTCCGACGGCCGTACCCTCGCGGTGGGCTACGGCTCGGGCGCCCTCCGGCTCTGGGACGTCGACGCGCGGCAACCTCTCGGCGGCGGCCTCGGCACCCCGGGTGACGCGATCCTGTCCCTCGCCTTCGCGGCGGACGGCGGTTCTGTCTACGCCGGTGGCGCTCACGTCCCCGTGCGGCGGTACGCCATCGATCCCTCGTCGGCCGTCACCCGCCTCTGCGCGCGCGCCGGAACGACGCTGACCGCCGCCGAATGGCGTGCCTACCTCCCGGACGTGCCCTACCGGCGCGTGTGCGGTTCCTGACGCCGGACCCGAGTCACCGCACGAGCCCGGCAAGCACCGCACACAGAGCCGGGCAATGCGCCGGCAACCACGCGGTCAACGATCCGTATCCGGCGCGGATCCGGCTTGTTTACGCCTCTGAGCTGCATTGATCAACAAATCGGAGCCCCCAAGAGTGGGACGTGCCCGGTCCGCCTCAATTCCCCGTGGGCGGAACGGGCGGGCGGCTCACGGCAATTCCGTCGGCCGCCCGCAACCCACCCCGCTCGCGCCGACGGTTCCCCCGCCGGCCCCCCCACTGGAGTGCCCCGATGTCATTCCCGTTCCGCAAGCCCGCTCTCCCCAAGCGCGTGTTCCGTACCGCCGGGGCCGTCGCGGCCCTCGCCCTGGGAGCGTCCCTGATGGCGGCTCCGCAGGCCACCGCCGCCGACAGCCCGACCACCAAGGAGCTGCTGGACGCCTGCGGCTGGGCGGACCTGTGCGAGTTCCACGCGACGGACTACTGGACCTACACGGGTCCGACGCACCAGGTCGGCAGCACCGCGTTCAACTGCGCGAGCCAGACCAACCAGCACCGTATCGACTGGTCGGACACGACCGGCTCCACGAACACCTTCGGCATCACGGTCAGCGCGAGCTACGAGTGGTTCAAGGTGTTCACGGCCAGCATCGCCGCGAGCTACAGCCACAGCTGGGAGGCATCGCACACCGACACCGAGAGCAACACGCTCAACATCCCCGCCGGTTACAAGGGCTGGATCGAGCGCGGCACCGCCAAGCAGCAGGCCAAGGGCTGGTACGAGATCCACTTCGGGAAGCGCTACTACGGCCACTACATCTGGTACGTCAACAACTACCAGTCCTCCGGCGCCAACAGCGACCACCCGGAATGGGACACGGTGACGTTCAAGGACGCCAAGATGAGCTCCGGCGACCGCGCCGCCCACTGCTGAGACCGGACGACGGCATGTGGTGCTCCCCTGCTTCCCCTCCCCGTTCCAGGCTCGGCCTCGTCGTGGCCGCCGTCTGCTCCCTGGTCCTCCTGACCGGCTGCGCGGCCGGCGCACACAGCGAATCCGACACCGCCTACGCGGACCGTCAGGGGCCGATCGTGATCGGCACCGACACCTCGGCAGAGAGCCGGGCGGTGGCCGCCCTGTACGGCGAACTCCTCACCCACGCCGGACAGCGGGTGCGGATGGCGGCCACGAGCTACCCGTCGCCCGCAGCCGCCGCTAAGGCCGTGGTGGCGGGGGAGATCGGCCTGGCGCCGGCGTACGAGAGCACCCTGCTGCGCACGTTCCCGGGCGGGCAGATCCTGCCCGGGAACATGCCGGCGACGCTGAGCATGGCGCTCCCGGTCGGGATCGTCGCCCTGCCCCCGGCCGTGGCCCAGCGCGGAGTCGTCCTCGCGGTCAGCCCGACCACCGCGCGGCGCCACGACCTGCACAGCCTCGCCGACCTCCAGGAAGCCGGCGGCCGCCTCGCCCTCGGCGGATCGGCCGCCGGCACCCCGGACGCTCCGACGCCCTCGTCACTGAAGGAGGCGTACGGCGTCACCCTCACCCCCGCCGGCACCTCGGCGACCGCCGACGTACTGGCCCTGCGCGGCACGGACCCCGTCATCACCCGGGACGGACTGGTCGTGCTGACCGACCCCGCGGGCGTCATCCCGCCCGAGCACGTCTTCCCCCTCGTCCAGGCCCCCGACGCGGGCCTGGCCGCGAGAAATGCCCTGGCCCGCCTCAACTCGGCCCTCACGACAGACCAGTTGGCCGCTCTCGCCGCCGCCGTCGGGTCGGGCGAGTCCCCGTCCGAGGCGGCGCTGACCTGGCTGCGGTCCAAAGAACTGCTCAGCTGATCTCCCTCACCCCACAGGATGGTGGCAACGACATGCAGGACATCAGAAGGAAAATCACCATGACGGCGCTCGCCGCGGGCGCCGTCCTCGGCGGCCTGGCCGTTCCCACGACGGCCAGCGCGGCAACGGTCCCCGCCGTACAGATCACGGTCTGCAACGACGGCGACGTGACCCAGTTGTTCTGGGTCAAGGGCTACAACCAGTACAACGACTGGGACGACTCGCCGGTCTGGAGGGTCAACGCGGGCACCTGCGCCACGGGTTGGAACTTCTGGTGGAAGAAGAACTCGTCGGTCGAACTCCACTACAAGCGCGGCGACGCCGGATGGACCTGGAAGCAGCAGTACGTCCCCAGGACCAACGACAACACGACGACATTCCGCCTGTCGTAGGCTCCGGAAAGTCGGCTGCCTGTCGGCGTCCGCCCGGGTTCGGGTCGCGGGGGACGCCGACAGGAGTGATCAGCCGGGACAGGTGCCGGTCAGTCGACGGGTGTCGGTGGCGTCGGGGGTGTCCTCGTCATGGCCGGGCGGTCCGTAAGCGATCTTGCTCGCTCTCATCGGTGCTTCCTGGAGCGGCGGATGAGCAGCAGCGCGATGAGCGCACCGGCCGCGGCGAGCAACGGGGCACGGTTGGCCCGTGCCGCCTGCAGACCCTGGCCGGCCTTCTCGCGTACCGGCTCCGGGGTCTTGTCCTGCACCACGTGGACCACGTGGGATGCCTTGTCCCGCAGTTGGGCCTGGGCCTGTGCCGTTTTCTCCTCGGCGCGGGTCTTGACGTCGGCCTTCGCCGCGAGCGCCTCGACGGTCTCGCCGAGTTCCTCGCGCGTCGCCTCGACCTGCGCACGCGGTTCGTCCGTGGCGGGCGTCGCCTCATCGCCGGTGTGCGGCTTGTCCTGGGTCATCGGTGTGCCTTCTCCCTGATCTCGGCCACGTCGGCCTTGACGCTGTCGATGGTCTGTTCCGGTGCCGGCGGCCAGGGCGCCGGTGACGATCAGTGCGGCCGCCTGTACATCCAGCACGAGCGAGAGCGTGGCGATCAACCGGCCTTCTCCTGCCACCGTCTGATCGTGTGTCCGAGTACCCGGGTAAGGACGCCTCACCGCTTGTCGGAGCAGACGTGTCGACAGGCTGTCCGGTGACCTCGGGGTCGGAGTGGGCCGGGCCGCCGTCCTCCTGCGCCCGTGATCAGTGCTGGGTTTCGTCGCCGTGGCTGTGCAGGAGTTCCTTCATCTTGGCGACGGCGAAGCCCCAGCCCTGTTCGACGGTGGGTTTGGCGGGTACGGCGATCTCGTCCGGGTTGGTCAGGACGTCGAGCAGGACGGGGCCGGCGGTGGCGAAGGCGCGGCGTACGGCGTCGTCGAGGTCGGCGGGGTCGGTGACGCGGATGCCGGTGATGCCGAGGGCGGTGGCGACGGCGGCGAAGTCGGGGTTGTCCAGGACCGTACCGAACTCGGGGAGTCCCGCCTGCTCCTGTTCCAGCTTGACCATGCCGAGGCGGCGGTTGTCGAAGACGACGAGTTTGACCGGCAGTCGGTAGGACTTGAGGGTCATGAGGTCGCCGAGGAGCATGCTCAGGCCGCCGTCGCCGCAGAAGGCGACGACCTGGCGGTCCCGGTCCAGGTACTGCGCGCCGAGCGCCTGCGGCATCGCGTTGGCCATGGATCCCAGGTTGTAGGAGCCGATCAGTCGACGTGTCCCGCGCATCTCGACGAACCGGGAGAGCCAGACGGTGGCCATTCCGGTGTCCGAGGTGAAGATCGCGTCGTCGGTGGCGCCGCGGTCCACGGCGGCGGCCAGTGCCTCCGGGCGGATGCCGTGTTCGCGGTTGTCCAGCGCGGAGCGGGCCTTGCCGACCAGGCTCTGGTCGTGCGCGGGATCGGCGAGGCGTGCCTGGCTCGCACGCCAGCTCAGGAAACGCTTCCGTCCTTCCTCCAGGTGACCGCGGTCGCGTGCGCCGCTCAGGTCGCCCAACTCGCCTGGCTCGGCGGCCAGTTGGTCGAGCAGGTCGCGCACGGTGGCACCCACGTCGCCGACGAGGCCGAGGTCCACGGGGACGCGGCGTCCGATGTGCGCGGGCTCGGTGTCGACCTGGATGACCGTACGGCCCTCGGGATACCAGTCGCGGTAGGGGAAGTCGGTGCCCAGCAGGAGCAGGGTGTCCGCCGACCGCATGGCTCCGGCCGCCGCGGGGTTGCCGATCAGTCCGGTCTGGCCGACCTGGAAGGGGTTGTCGCCCTCGAAGCCCTCCTTGGCCTTCAACGTCAGCACCATCGGGGCCGCGAGGCGGTCCGCCAGCGCGAGGACGTCCTCGCGGGCGGCGCGGGCGCCCTGCCCGACCAGCAGGGTGATCCGGTCCGCGGCGGAGAGGAGGCCGGCGGCCCGTCGTACGGCGGACGCCTCGGGGCGGGTGGTGGGTGTGGTGAGGGAGAAGCGGGCCGGACGGTCGTGGTGCAGTTCGCGGTCGCCGAGGTCGCCCGGCACGGTGAGGACCGCGACGCCCTTGTGGCCCAGGGCGTTGCGCACCGCCGTCTCCAGGAGCTGCGGCAGCTGGTCGGGGTCGGTGACGGTGGCGCGGAAGACGGCCACGTCACGGAAGAGCAGGTCGTTGTCGACCTCCTGGAAGGCGTCGCTGCCCAGCTCGGACAGCGGGACCTGGCCGGCGATGGCCAGGACGGGCGTACGGCTCTTTGCCGCGTCGTAGAGGCCGTTGAGGAGGTGGACGGAGCCGGGGCCGACCGTGCCCATGCACACCCCGAGGCGGTCGGTGAGCTGGGACTGGGCGCTGGCGGCGAAGGCGGCGGCCTCCTCGTGGCGGCAGCCGACCCACTCCACGTCGTCGGTGGTGCGGATGGCGTCGGTGAGGGGGTTGAGCGCGTCTCCCACGACGCCGAACACCTGGCGGACGCCGAGTTCGCTCAGGGCGTCCACGATGACGCGGGCGACGGTTCGTGCCACGGATTCCTCCAGGTCGGATCGTGCGGCGGGTGCGGGTCAGATGGTGAAGTGGTCGGGGTCGGCGGCCTTCCAGTCGGCCGCCCAGTCGGCCGGGGGCTCGACGAGCAGTTGCCCGGGGGAGAGCCAGTCGTACAGGACGTCGTAGGAACGCACGGTCTGCGGGTCGATGCGACGGCGCAGCATGTGGGGCCGGAGCTGGGCGGGGTCGGTGACGCCCATGGAGGCCATGATCTGCAACGCGCTGCCTACGGTGGCCTCCTGGAGGCGCCGTACGCGTGCGGCCTTGTCGCCGACGTCGAGTGCGCGGGCCCGGCGCGGGTCCTGGGTGGTGACGCCGACGGGGCAGGTGTTGGTGTGGCAGCGCTGGGCCTGGATGCATCCGACCGCGAACATCATGGCGCGGGCCGCGTTGCCGTAGTCGGCGCCCTGGATCAGGCGTTTGACGAGGTCCGTCCCGGTGGCGATCTTGCCGCTCGCGCCGATCCGGATCCGGTCCCGCAGGCCCGCGCCGACCAACGCGTTGTGGACGGTCGTCAGACCCTCGGTGAGCGGGGTGCCGACGTGGTCGGCGAATTCGAGAGGGGCGGCGCCCGTGCCGCCTTCACCGCCGTCGACGATGATGAAGTCGGGCGCGGTGCCCTCCTCGATCATCGCCTTGCACACGGCGAGGAACTGGCGCCGGGAACCGGGGCACAGCTTGAAGCCGGCAGGCTTGCCGCCGGACAACTCCCGCATCCGCGCGATGAATCGGACCAGTTCACGAGGCGTGGAGAAGACCCGGTGATACGGCGGTGAGATGACCGTCCGCCCTTGGGGGACGTCCCGCACCCGGGCGATCTCGGCGTTCACCTTGGCCCCGGGCAGCACCCCGCCGATCCCGGGCTTCGCCCCCTGCGACAGCTTCAGCGACACGCATTTGACGCTCTCGCCGGACGCCTTCTCGGCGAACTCCCCGGGATCGAAGTCCCCGTCCCGGGTCCGGCAGCCGAAGTAGCCGGTACCGATCTCCCAGACCAGGTCGCCACCCGGGCGCAGGTGGTACTCCGACAGCCCGCCCTCACCGGTGTCATGCGCGAAACCGCCCGCCGCCGCGCCCTGGTTGAGCGCGAGCACGGCGTTGGCGGAGAGGGAGCCGAAGCTCATCGCGGAGACGTTCAGCAGGGCCATGTCGTACGGCCGGGTGCAGTCCGGGCCGCCGATCCGTACCCGTGGCGGGTCCTCGGGCACCGGGCGCGGAGCCATCGAGGGAACCAGGTACTCGTATCCCGCCTGGTACACGTCACGCTCGGTCCCGAACGGCTCCTCGGCGGCGGTGCCCTTGGCCCGCTCGTAGACGATGCTGCGGATGTCCCGGTCGAAGGGGCGGCCGTCGAAGTTCCGCTCGACGAAGTACTGCTGGAGTTCCGGGCGGACGCGTTCCAGCAGGAAGCGGGCGTGCCCGAGCGCCGGATAGTTCCGCAGCACCGAGTGCCGCCGCTGGACCAGGTCCCACACACCGATCACGCCGAGCGCGGCGAGCGGCGCCGCGGCCGTCCACCACCAGGGCGACACCGTCACGGCCGCGGCCGCGGCCGCGAGGGCGGCGGCCACGACCACCGCGATCATTCCGATTCTCAGCACGGCCCACGGGTGACCCGCGGGAGCCGTCTTATGCGGACCGGCCGCGTCGACCGGGCGAAAAGTCTCGGTCGGTCCGGTCGGCGACGTACCGGGGAAGGGAGGCCGGAAAGCGCCCGTATGCCATTGAGTAAGGCGGGTACTACGGCCTTCCCGAAGGGGAATCGATATGGCTGTGTTGATTCTTGTACTTCTCCCCGCGCTGATTTTGGGTGGCGTCGGATTCGCGATCAATTGACGCGTGGTGCGTAGTCGACATTTCACATTGTGTGGGATCGAGAACGGTGGGCACTCGACCTCCGAGGATCACCCACCGAAATCTCGGACGGGCTTCCTCGGTATTCACGCACCACAAGGGGAGGTTTGTATGACGGACAACATGTGGGGTTACCAGGCCGAGTCGGGCCACCGGACGGGGACGGATCTGACCGGGTTCAAGGTCGAGGCGAGCGACGGCTCGATCGGCAAGGTCGACAAGCACTCCGAGGACGTCGGAGCCGCGTACATCGTCGTCGACACCGGAGTGTGGATCTTCGGCAAGCAGGTTCTGCTCCCTGCCGGTGTCGTCTCCTCCATCGACGTCGCGGACCGGACGATCCACGTCGGCCGTACCAAGGAAGAGATCAAGAACTCCCCCGAGTTCGACAAGGACAAGCACATCGGGGACGCCGGCTACCACGAGCAGGTCGGCGGCTACTACGGAGACCACCGAGCCTGACGGTCACCACAGCGCACAGGGGCGGGTGCCGGCGTTCGGCCGGCGCCCGCCCCTTCGCAGCCCTACCGATGCCCTGAACGTCCGCACGGTCCGGCCCCCCCAGGTCAGGGGTGTCGAGGTCGGATTTGTCTTCGGGCGTCGGGGTACCCGGCTCTGACACCAATTCTGTGCGAGGAAGTCTGTGCGAGGAAGTCTGCGCGAGGAAGAGGGGACGCCGTGAGCGAGCGCGGCCCGGAAGCCCCAGGAAACACCGGAGGGCCGAAACCGGGCGGAAAGGCGCCACGCATTCCGGCAGCCCACGTCCAGGGCACTCCGTGCCCGACGAACCGCCCACTGTGACTCATGCGTCCGTTCGATCCTCTGTGTCCCGTCGTTCTGAAGGAGAGTGAGCCCGATGGCCACCGTGTCCCTCACCGCAGCGTCCAAGGAGGACGCTGCCACTGTTTTCGGCGTCCTGCGGATGGCGTTCCCGACCGACCGTTCCCTCGACGACATGGCCCAGGAGCAGCCGGGCGACCACTCCGTCGTGTGGACCGCGGAGTTCGAGCCGGCCCGGGAGCGGATCCCGACCGATCCCGTTCCGCTGGACAGCTCGGTCTCCGCCACGCTCCAGGGCGCCTACGCCGCCGTGGACCAGCTGTTCGAGGCTCTGAGCACGGCGTTCGCCGTGGACCACTGGGGTGCGGCGTCGGGTGACCAGGGGAAGGAGGTCGATGTGCGGCTCAGCAGCAAGCGGTGACGTGAGCGTGTGATGACCACGAAGCGCGCCGCGATCTTCGACGTCGACCCGGTGGCGGTGCCCGATACGGAGTGACCACAAGGCTGAAGTGGCGGGGGCAGGTGAGTACGCCGTCGTCCTGGGGCGGGATGCCGGCTCGCCGAATACCGCTGTGTGCGCGGGCGTACCGCGGGGGACCGCGTACGGCCGGCCTTGACCTTCAACGCCCCCATCGGTGGCCGGAAAGCGCTGACCGCCCGCCGTTCGGGTTGAGCTCGGGGGCGATCAGGGGGTACTTTCGATACGCAACGGTAGCGTATCGAAAGTGAGGCGGTCACTCTTGACCGGGGCATCGAGTGGGCCGCGTGACGGCGGAGCGGACGGCGCGGCCGGCATGGGTCGGCCGCGGGATGCTCGTCGGGATGTGGCGATCCTGGAGGCGACGTTGTCGCTGCTGACGGAGCTCGGGTACGAGCAGTTGTCGATCGAGGCGGTCGCGGGGCGGTCGGGGGTCGCCAAGACGACGATCTACCGTCGCTATCGGGACAAGGCCGACCTGGTTGCCGCGGCGGTGGACTATCGCTCGCATGCCACGCCGCCCGCGCCTGCCGCGGCCGACCTGCGGGCGAACCTGCTTGCGCTTGCCGGGTGGCTGGCCCGGGAGATCGCTGAGCAGGAGATCGGACTGCTCGGGGCGCTGTTCGCGGGAATGCGTGGGGACCCGCGGCTCGCTGAGGAGATGCGTCGAATCCTGCGCCGGGACGAGGCGGCGATGACTGATGAGCCGTTCCGCAAGGCGATCGGGGACGGCGAGCGGTTGACTCCCCGGGCCGCCGAGCTCTTCGCCGAGATCGCTCCGGCGGTCATCGTGCACCGTGTGGTCGTCGCGGGCGAGCCGTGCGATGAACGCTTTGTCGAGCACCTCGTCGACGACATTCTTCTGCCGTTGCTGCTTGAGGGCCGCTGAGGCAAACCAATTCCGTGCGCACTGAGTGCGGCGGGTGTGACAAGTAAAAGGGGATTCACCATGATCGTTGTCACCGGGGCCACGGGCGCGTTAAACGGCGCCACTGTTGAACACCTTCTCAAGCGTATTCCTGCGGAGCGGATCGGCGTCAGCGTGCGCGACCTCGACAAGGCGCGGCACTTTGCCGAACGCGGGGTGCGGGTGCGTCAGGGCTCTTACGCGGATCCGGACGCGCTGCGGCACTCCTTCGAGGGTGCCGATCAGGTCCTGCTCGTGTCCTCCAACGACCCGCATGCCGACCATGTCGGCTTGCACCGTGTTGGCATCGAGGCCGCCGTCGCGGCGGGAGCCCGGCGCATCCTGTACACCAGCCATCAGGGTGCCGGGGCCGACAGCCCCTTCCCTCCGGCCCGCGATCACGCCGCGACCGAGGTGCTCCTCGCCGAATCCGGTGTCGCCTGGACCTCGCTGCGCAACGGTTACTACGCCCACAGCGTGCTGTGGCTGCTCAGCCCCTGGCGGCAGACCGGCGAGATCGCGGCACCGGCCGATGGCCCGATCTCCTGGACCGACCGCGCCGACTCCGCCGAAGCGGCAGCGGTCATTCTGGCCGGTGACCGGAGGTTCGACGGGCCGGTCACCCTCACCGCCCGGCAGGCCGTGACCCTCGCCGACGTCGCGGCGATGGCTTCCGAGATCAGCGGCCGCGAGGTCAGGCGGGTCGTGCTGGACGACGAGGAGTGGATCGCGGACAAGGTCGCGGATGGCATGCCGGAGGGGATGGCACGGATGATGCTCACCAGATACCAGGCCGCTCGCGAAGGCCGCTTCGCCGGGGTCGACCCCCTGCTGGCCAGTCTGCTCGGCCGCGAACCCCGCGACGTCGCCGAGCAGTTGGAGGACGGCAGCACCGGCTGAAGGATCGCCGAGGCAAGGGACAGGGGCTGGGCTTCTGTTTGAGGAGTTTGCTCAGTTCCTGATGGTGATGATCACGACCTGACCGGCGCCCAGTGGACGACACGGTCAGTCCATGCGGCGCTGGTCCTTCTTGCTCCAGGCGCGGGTGTCCCGGGGCGGGAGGTATGGCTCCTCATCCTTCGGGAGTCCGCCGGCGACGGCACGCTGGCGGGCCAGTTCCGCGTCGAATTCGAGGCCGAGAAGCACGGCGATGTTGCTGATCCACAGCCACATCAGGAAGACGATCACGCCGGCGAGCGTGCCGTACGTCTTGTTGTACGACGCGAAGTGCGCCACGTAGAACGCGAAGCCCCCCGAGGCGACCATCCAGACCACCAGGGCCAGCACGCTGCCCGGAGTGACCCAACGGAAGCCGCGGCCCTTCACGTTGGGCGCCGCCCAGTACAGGATCGCGATCATCGCCATGACCAGGACGACCAGCCCCGGCCACTTCGCGACCGACCACACCGTCAGCGCCGCGTCCCCGATGCCGAGCGCCGAACCGGCCGCGCGGGCCAGGCCGCCGGTGAACACGACGATGAGCGCGCTGACCACCGTCAGGACGAGCAGCACCACGGTGACGCCGACCCGGATCGGCAGGACCTTCCACACGGGGCGGCCCTCGGGCATGTCGTAGACGACGTTGGCGCTGCGGATGAACGCCGCGATGTAGCCGGAGGCCGACCACACCGCGACCACGATGCCGACCACGGCGACGATCGAGCCGAGGCCGCCGGGCGCCTGAAGCTGGCGTATCGCGTCGCTGATGATGTCCCGGGTCGAACTCGGCGCCAGTTTCTCGATGTTGTCCAGGACCTGCTGTGTCGCGGACTTGCCGGCCATGCCGAGCAGCGAGACCAGGACCAGCAGGGCCGGAAACAGCGACAGCACCCCGTAGTACGTCAACGCCGCGGCCCGGTCGGC
Source organism: Streptomyces sp. N50 (assembly GCF_033335955.1). GTDB lineage: Bacteria > Actinomycetota > Actinomycetes > Streptomycetales > Streptomycetaceae > Streptomyces. Next base: position 44,992 of record NZ_CP137549.1, on the reverse strand, counting down.
GAGTTCGTCGACCTGGAACTCCCTGACCGTGCCCTTGAGCACCGCCCACCAGGACCGCTTCGGCAGTTTGGTGGGCCGGTCCGGCGCCCGGCGCTCGACCCGTTCTCCTGGTCCCGGTGTCCGTGGCATACCAGTGGGGTTACCCGGCTCGGCCCGACCATGCCTGGAGGGCGATCAGAGTTCGAGGCCGAAGAGAGTTGCCGCGTTGGCGGAGGAGAACTTGTGCCGGTCCTCGTCGGAACTGAAGTGTCCGAGGAAGGAGTTGATCTCGTCCCGGGTCGGGTGCTGGAACGGGTAGTCGGTGGAGAAGATCAGCCGGTCGACGGTGGTGACGGACAGGGCGTGGTGGAGCAGCGCGGGGTTGAGCATGCCGGAGGCGGTGATGTGGAAGTTGGTCCGGATGAAGTCCGAGACGGGCCGTCGCAGGCCGGCGAGGCGGGAGAGGCTGTCGGCCCGGTCGAGCCAGAACAGCAGCATCTCGCCCCAGTGGCCGAGCACCACCTGCAGGGCGGGGTGGCGGTCGAAGGTGCCGCGCAGGATGAGCCGGAGTGCCGCGGTCGCGGTGTCGAGGTGCCAGCCCCAACCGAAGGTGGCCAGGCCGAGATCGGTCAGCTCGCCGAGACCCCGGTAGGAGGCGTCGCGCACCGCGTCCGAGGGGATCTGCGGGTGGATGAAGACCGGCTGGCCGAGTTCCGCCGCGGCGGCGAAGAACTCGTCGTAGGCCGGGTCGTCGAGGAAGCGGTCGCCGGAGCGGCCGTAGACCATCGTGCCGACGTGGCCCAGGCCCTTCGCGCGCACGAGTTCCTCGACGACGTGCTCCGGGGAGGACATGGGCAGCGTCGAAAGCGCCCGGAACCGTGTCGGGTTCTTGTCGACGGCCGCGATGGCCATGTCGTTCGCGGCGCGGCTCAGGTGCCGGGCCTGGTCGGGGGCGAGCGGCTGGGTTCCGGGCGGGGTCAGGGCGAGGACCGCGATGTCGATGCCCTGGGCGTCCATCGCGGCGATCCGCTCCGCGCCCAGGTCCTCCAGGCGGTGTCGGTGGTCGCCCAGCTCGTTGAAGGCGAGGCTCTCGTCCGGCCGCGGCAGGGCTTTGAGAGCGGATGTCAGGCTCGGGGTCACCCAGTGTTCTTCGATGGCGATGAGGGTCATGGTCTTCGTCCTTCGATCGGGCAAGCGGGCAGACGGGCAGACGGAGAGGTGGACAGGTGGGCGGCACGGCCGGTGGCTTCGTTCCAGCGATACCTGTCATTTGACAGCAAAGCTAACGCCCGGACTAAAGTAGCTGTCAACTGACAGCAATCGAGGGGCGACGACGGAGGTCCTGGCGCATGGACGAGGAGCAGACCTCGCGGCTGTTCGAACTCGCCGACCGGATCCTGGCGGTGGGCCGCCACATCGGGGCGTCGAAGGAGGGGGAGGTCGAGTCGGGAACACCGTTGCAGGGAGCGGTGATGCGCTATATCGACCGCCACCCGGGCACGACGGCCCGTGAGGCCGCCGAAGCCACCCAGATGATCTCGAGCAACTTCAGCCGGGCGGTGCGCGGCCTGGAGCAGGCGGGCCTGGTGCGGCGCGACACCGATGAGCGCGATGCGCGGCGGGTGCGCCTGTATCCCACCGAGAAGGCGCAGGAGAACCTGCGACGACTGCGTGAGGTCTGGAGCGGCCTTCTCGAGGAGGCCGTGACCGACTCCGACGACATCGACGCCGTGATCTCGACCCTGCGCTCCATCGAGACCCGGCTCGTTGCCCGAACCCGCCCCGGGGTCCGATGAATCCGGCGGTCGCGCCGCCCTTGCCGCAGCCCGGACGCTCCCGGGCAAGCGTCGGCGGGCCCGAAATCGAGGCCTGCGGCTACTGCCCCGGTACCTCGACCTGGGCGCGTATGGCGCGCATGACCGGGGCGACATCGGTGGCCGTGAAGCCGAGCTTGGTGCTGGTGCCGTCGGTTTTCGAGACGAGGGTGATGCCGGCGACCGTGGTCGGGGTGAACCAGGAGCAGGTGGTGACCGCCGTGGTGATCAGGTCGTTGCGGAGCAGGACGGTGTCGCAGATCGCCCGGCCGCCGTGCGGGCCGGGTGTGGCGTCGATGGCGCTGGTGGTGATCCGGTCCCCGGCGCCGTCGTCGCTGACGGCCGGGAGCTGGTCGAGGATGTCGTGCAGATGGTCGGGGTCGTAGCCGCTGCCGTTGAGCCCCACATAGAAGATCCACGCACCGTCTGCCGGATCGTCGTAGTAGGCGTGCACATGTGTGCCGGACACACCCAGACGCGCGGCGTTCTGTTTTGTGTCGGCGTCGAACCGCTGCACCATGTCCGCCGGCGGCTGCCCCTGCCGGTAGCCGGCCGCGACCTGCGGAGCGGTCAGCATCCACGCGGTACCACTGGAAGCGCCGCCGGAGGTCGCGCTCCCCGTGGCGGCCGCGTCGGTGGTGCCGCCACTCCGTGCGGCGACCGGAGAGGCGTGACCGTCGGCCGAGCCGGTGGACGAACCACAGCCCGACACCAGCGGCAGCCCCAGCAGCGTGCCGGCCACGGCCAGGGCGACAACGGACCGGCGCGGCCCCGGAGAGGACGACACTCGAGCGCGCCGGAGTGCGGAACTGACCACGTGCGGCCTCCTTGGGACGGAAGTTGACCGGGCTTCGGGCATGGCTGTGCCGAGGCGGCTGGTGGCCGAAGCCCTCGGGATACCGGCAAGTCTCGCAGCCGCGCGGCCACCCGGTGGCCCCGTCGTACAGTGCTGCTTGCGTCCACCCGACAGGGATACTTGCGGTACGTCGGCACAGCCCGCGCACGATGTCTGATGTCTGATGTCTGATGTCTGATGTCCAACGACCCTGGGAGGCCGCGCGTATGGACCTCGATCCCAGACGCCTGCTGGTCCTCAACGCGATCGCGCAGAGCGGCGGACTCGCCCCGGCGGCACGGGTGTTGGGACACACGCGTTCGGCGGTGTCACAGCAACTGGCCAGCCTGGAAAGGGAAGTGGGCCTGCCGCTGGTCGACCGTTCGGGCCCGAGGCTGGAACTCACGGCGACCGGACGACTGCTCGCCGCCACCGGAGAGCGCATCGGCAGGGAACTCACCGCTGCGGCACGGCAGTTGGACTCCGGGAACCATCAAGTCGCCCAGGGGCCGGTGGCGATCGGGGCGACCTCGTGGGTACTGGCCCGCCTCGCGGTCCGGGCGCTGCGCCTGCTGGCCCTGTCGTACCCCCGGATCGAGCCGAGGTTCGTGGAGACCGGACTGCCCGACGGCCTACGGCAGTTGAGGCTGGGGGAGCTGGACGTCCTGGTCATCATCGACGACCGGGACACCGCCGCGCCCTTGCCGCCGTCGGTGCGGGCGCAAGTGCTGAGCGAGGACGACTACCGTGTGGTCGTCCCGGCCGGCTGGGAGCCGCCGGCGATCCCTGCCGACCTCTCCGGCCGCCCGTGGATCAGCGCCCCCGCGCACTCCGCCCGCGGCCGCGCCTTCGCCCGGTTCGCGAGCGCCCACGGGGTCGTACCGTCGGTGGAGCACCAGGCCGACCACATGATCGCCGTCCAGACCCTGCTGGCCGGACAGCTCGGCGCCGCGGTGCTGCCCGCCTTCTTCGCGGCCCAGTTGGAACAGGTGACCGTGACGGCACTGCCGATCACGGGCAGCCAGATCACCCGGACCCTCTACCGCACCGGGCACACCGGCACGGCAGCGGCCGCGCGGGCGGTGGCGGACGCGTTGCAGCAGGCGGCGCGTGACCACGCCGAGACGGCGACGGTCACCGGTCGGACGAAGGGCGACATCGTCGTCCGGCCCCTTCACGACCCGACCGAATCGCCTCCGCCCTCGGCGCCGCGCCGCGCACCTGGCACTCCGAGAAACCCGTGACGGGTCTACGCGTCAGGACCATGGGGGCACCCGCCGACGCCCCCGCTCAGCGGGTGCCTCCGCCCCCGGCGCACAGCGCATGGTCGATCAATGAACTGGCCGCATTCTCCTGGGCGAGGATGTGGTCCAGCGTGTCGCCGCGCGCCTCGGACATGGAGACCACGGCGCTTCGACCGCCGTCGTCGGTGACGCCGTTGAGGGTGATGTAGCCGCCGTCGCCGCCCTCGTGGCTCCAGTAGGTGCCTCCGCAGGTGAGCGGGCGTTCGGCCAGGCCGAGGCCGTATCGGCCGCCGGGCCACAGCTGTTGGACCTCGGCGCTCACGGGGACGGTCCGCTTCATCTCGGTCAGTTGCCGCGCCGGGAGCAGCCGGCCCGCGAGCAGCGCGCGGAACAGGACGTTCTCGTCCCGCGTCGTCGTGACGAACGACAGGTTCTCGTAGTCCACGGGTACCTGGTCCGTGACGTCCACCAGGGCACCGGGGCCGAAGAGTTGGTAGGCCTGGGCGTGCGGTCGCGGCAGGGTGGGCGAAGTACCGCCCCACCGGGTGTGGTTGAGGCCCAGCGGACGGAGGATACGGTCTTCGATCTCCTGGTGCGCGGGTCGGCCGGTGGCCTTCCGGACGATGCCGCCGAGCAGGACGTAACCGGTGTTGGAGTAGTTCCAGCCCTCGCCCGGCGGGAAGTCCGGCGCGTGGGCCATGGCGCGGGCGGTCAACTGCTCGGGGCTGTGGACGTCGTAGCGCTGCTGGTAGTACTCCGCTGGCGTGGTGTATCCGGGGAGGTCGTCATGGATTCCGCTGGTGTGCTGGAGCAGTTGGCGGATGGTGACGCGGGTGCCGTCGTTGCCGTTGCCCCGCACCACTCCCGGCAGCCAGTGGTCGACCGTGTCGTCCAGGGACAGCCTGCCCTCGGCCTCCAACTGGAGTACCACGGTGGCCACGAGTGTCTTGGACGTGCTGGCCATACGGAAGTACCCGTCGGACCGGACCGGTCGTCCGGTGCTCAGGCCGGCGGTACCGCTGGTGGCCACCGATTGCCGACCGTCCGGCGCGATCACGCGGGCCTGCACACCACTGACCCCGAGGGCATGGATCGCCTCGGTGTCCTGGCGCAACTGCCAGGTGGGGAACGGGCCTTCGGGCTGAGCGACGGCGGCGGTGGTCATCCCGGCGGTGAGCAGCGTGGCGGCACCGATGGCCATGGCGAGGTGCTTCCGCAGAGTCGGAATCATGGCTGCACGCTAGTTTCGGCCGCCGGTGAGGCACGATCCGGCGTACCCGAGGATCGGAACGGGGGACAGCCCCCTCAGCGCCGGTCGTCGGCAGGCAGGCTCAGGGGCCGGTATGTGCCGTGGATCCGTGGGGAGTTGGGGGCGGGTGGACGGTACGGCTCGCATACGGTCATGGACTCACCGATGGTCATTCCTCGGAGGCGGGCCAAGTCGCCACAAGTGCCCGTAGATCTGGAAAGCGGGGGCCGGGCACTGTCTCCTGGGTGGATTCGCCGTTGAGTCAGCACACTTGCTGAGGGGCGCCGTCGCCGGTGTCGAACAGGCAGCACACTCCACCGCTGGCGGCGGCGAGGCCGGCGAACACCTTCCTGATGTTGGCCGACCGCGCGAACAAGCGGCTCATCTCCGACGTCGCGGCCCAGCACTCCACCGACGCGAAGCCAGGGTGCGGAACGGACTCGAACCGGATCGTCGCGTAGACGAACCCGATCTGCACACGCCCGTCCGCCCCGGGATCGGGACCGTTCCTCCGCGCGTACTCACGCAGTGCGTCATCGGCGTCGAACATGAGGGACGTGTCGAGGTCGAGCGTGCCGGTCGTGGAGCAGTCGACCGGCGCGCTCTCGAAGCGGGACGTGAATGGGAGGACGAGCCGCTCACCGCCGGGCAGGAGGACGTCAAGCGGCGGCACGGCACGGGCCGGTGGTGCCAGCTCGGCCAGATTGGCCAACACCCTGGCGACATTCCGAGGACGCAGGTAGATGTCGTAGCCGTAGATCAGCCCCATGTTTCCCCCTGCTCCAGATCGAACCGGACCTTCTCACGTCCCGCCCCTTGAGCGCTGGTCGTTTTTCGGCTCGCACCCTTACCCGCGTACGGCTGTCGGACCCGGCCTCTACAGTGCCGAGCCATGACTGCGAACAACGACGGCAACGACGACAGTGGTGCCGGTGTCTCCCGGCTGGACGGACTGCGCGAGTTACTGGCCACGGGGAAGCCGGTCAAGGTGCGTCGGGCCATGGGGGAGCTCGTCGCGATCCCGGACGACGGAACGGCACTTGCCGTGGCCGCCCGGTTCGCGGAGACCGCCGCGCTCTCCTCGGAGGTGCTGCTGAAGCTGTGGCCGCAGTCATCCGACCCGGACGGTTTCTGCGCCGCCTGCTCGCCCCCGCCCCCGCCCTCGCCCGCGAGAACCGGACTTCGATACGGCTGCGCGGGATGACGTCGCTGACCGGACTGTACGGCCTGCTCGGGGTGGCCCGGGCGGTTCCGGACTGCGCTTGCACTGCCCGGCGGCATAGCCGGCGGCCGGCTGGTCAGCTGCTCTGCGGTACGTCGATCCCCTCGTCGGTGGCCACCTCAGGAGAAGTCCGCCGCGGTGATGCCGTCGGGATGTCCGGACGGCCACTCCACCAGCTCGATCCGGTAGCCGTCCGGGTCGGTGAGCCATGAGGTCTTCGGGCCGTCAGGGCCGCCGGGAAACTGGAGGGGCGACGGTGCCAGACCGGCTTCGGTCAGAGTCTTGACCGTGTCCGTCAGCGTGTCCACCTGGATCGCGAGGTGGTCGAAACCGCTGCCCACGTCGACGCGTCCGCCGGCGGGGCGGTGGACCAGTTCGAGCGAGGCCGCCGGTTCGCCGGGGAACTTGAGGATCACGAGGCGAGCCCCGTCGCCGATGTCGACCTTGCCCAACTCGACGTAACCCAGGGCGGTGTAGAAGGCGAGCGAGCGGTCCAGGTCGGTGACGCGGTAGGAGACGAAGAGCGTCTTCACGCGGCACCCCCGGGTCGGCGCACCTGGTAGCGCAGGTGCGTGACGTCTCGGTCCTCAAGTCGTCGGACGAGGTCGAGTTCGATGTGATCGCCACCCAGCTGGTCGAAGAGTCGTCGGCCGTCCCCGAGGAGGACCGGCACCAGGTGGATCTCCATCTCGTCCAACTGCCCGGCCCGGAGGAGCGCTTGGGCCGCCCCCGCCCCGTGGACCATGACCGGCCGGTCGCCGGCGGCCGCGCGAGCCTGACGGGCGCAGTCCTCGACATCGGTGATGAAACGCGCGTGGCCGGGCGGCACGTCCCCGTCGTCCACCTGGTGGGTGAGGACGAGGATCGGCACACCGTCGTGATGGTCGCCCGGCCGGCGTCCGGCGAGTTCGAAGGTCCGCCGGCCGGAGATCAACGCGCCGGTCGCCAGCGCCTCGCGGTAGACCTGGCCGCTGGGACCGTCGGACTTCCGGTCGTCCAGCCAGTTGAACAGCCGTCCGCCGTCGCGTCCGAGCTCCTGCCCCGGCCGATCGTCCGGACCGGCGACAAAGCCGTCGAGCGACATCGACATGTACAGCCGAATCGGATTGATCATCCTGGTCTGCCTCTCTCCTCCATGCCTCTCTCCTCCATGGCATCGGGACCCGCCGCGTCCTGGTCCGCCGGCGGGGCGGGCATGTCACGAGGAAGACTTCAGGCAACCGGCAAAGTCATCGGTGTGACGCGCCGACGGCGAGGACACGCGGTAGCCGTTGGTCATCGCGACCAGTCCCTTGGTGCCGTCCGCCCGCGCATCGCTCGTATCCGCCCGCCCCTTCGTCACCTGTCGCCGAGGCGGGCTCCAACCAGCCCTGCGCGGAAGGCGATGGCCGCCGCCTCGGTGCGGGTCGTCGCGCTCAGCTTCGTCAGGATGTGGGAGACGTGTACGCCCGCCGTACTCGGCGAGATGTGCAGGCGGGCGGCGATCTGCCGGTTGCTCAGGCCTTCGGCGATCAACTGGAGCACCTCGAGCTCGCGTTCCGTGAGGCCGTCCTGGGTGGGGCGCGGGCGCAGGAGCTGGTTGATCTGGCGGGTGAGCGGTGTGGCGCGCAGGTCTTCGGCCAGTCGGGCGGCTTCCCTGAGGCGGGCCGTCGCGCCGGGGCGGTCGCCCGCGGTCAGCAGGGCGCGCGCGGCGTGGAACAGGCACAGCGCCAGTTCGTACGGCTGCCGCAGCTCACGCCAGGAGTCCACCGCCTGGTCCCAGCCGGCGTCCTCGATCAGCGCCCGGAGCATGGTCCGCCAGGCTCGGTCGAGTGTCCCGTCCACGCCGAACTCGGCGTCGACCGCGGCCAGTTGGGCCTGCCGGGTCGCCACCCGCTGCCGTAGTTCCGTGTCGGCGCGTGCGGACAGCCGCGCCCGCTGCACCAGGGCGCCGGCGACCAGGACCGGACGGGCGTCGCTGCTGTAGATCCGGGGGAGCGCGGGGTCGGTCAGTGCTCGGGCCAGGAGCAGGTCCGCGCGCTCTGGGTCGCCCTGGGCCACGGCGAGCAGGCACAGCAGCTGATGGCGGGAGAAGAGGCTTCCGGCGTCGGGGTGGTCCAGGGCTGCCGCCGCCTCGGCCGCCGTCGTCAAGTCACCGCGCAGCAGCGACAGATGGCCGACCAGGGCGCGCAGACCCCGCCGTGACTGCGGTGGTGTGTCAGCCTGGAGGCTCTCTTCCAGTACGGCGGTTGCCTCGTCCCACCGCCCGGCCAGGATCAGGGCGCTTCCCGCGTAGCGGGCGAGTTCGGCTCCCCGGCTGCGGGCAAGACCGTATCGGCGGGCGAGGCGGATCCCCGCACCGGCGATCTCGATGGTGCGCTGGTGGTCACCCGCTCTGGTGTGGAGCATGGCCTCGTACATGGGCACGGTCATCAACAGGTCGTTGCTGTCGAGCCGTTCGGCGAGCGCGCGGGCCTCGGTCAGCATGCCGAGATCGCTGGTCATGGATCCGACGCCCAGCAGTCCGCGGACGGTGACCAAGGCGTCGCCGGTGGCCCGGCCGATGGCGAGCGCCTCCTCGAACGACGCACGGGCCCGGTCCACATCAGGAAGAACGCCCATCGCCAGTACGCCGAGCAGCCGACCCCGCTGGGAGCTGCCGGGCGGAAGCAGCTCCAGGGCGTGTTCCCAGTCGGAGCTGCCGCTCGTGTCCAGCCGGTGCCGCAGCCTGCCCCGGTGTTCCAGGAGCAGGGCGGCCCGCTCGGGCTCGCGCCGCTCGTCCACCGCCACCAGCCCGGCGGTGGCGTACTCGACGCCGCGAGCGTAGTCGCCGCTGAGCATGCAGGCCTCGGCGGCGTCGGTCAGTACGCCGATCCGGTCGGTGCCCAGCGGGACGTCCGGATCCCACAGGTCGAGGACCATGCCGAGCAGCCGGACCTGCTCGGCGTAGGCGTACGACCCGCGTGCCCGTCCGGCGGCCAGGTGGGCGGCCGACAGCGCCAGGCCGCGATCGCCGGCCGCGTGGGCATGCGCGGCCAGCTCCGCCGGGGCGTCGCCGTCGCGCAGGGCCTCGGCGTAGCGGGCGTGCAGGCGCGCACGTTCGCCGGGCAGCAGGTCGTCGTAGACCGCGTCCCGGATCAAGGCGTGGCGAAAGGCGTAGCCGTCGCCGGCCGTGACCAGCAGGCTGCGGTCGACGAGCTCACGCAGGAGGGTGTCCAGCTCGGCCCCGTCCTGCCCGGCCACCTCGGCCAGCAGGCGGTGGCCGACCCGCCCGCCCGCCACGGAGGCGAGACTCAGCAGCTCGCGAGCCGGGCTCCGCAGCGACCGCGGGCCGTCCAGCAGCAGGTCGCGTACGTCGTCCGGGGTCCGTTCGCCGGCGCGGGCGAGCGCCTCGACGAACAGCGGGTTGCCGTCGCTGCGTCGATGGACGCGGCCCACGGTGACCGGGTCCGGTTCGGTGCCGAGAATCGCGGCCAGCTGACGGCCCACGTCCCGTTCGTCGAGGTGGCCGAGGCGCAGTCGGGTGGTGCCCGGTCGGCGGGCGAGCTCCGACAGCAGAGGTCCAACTTCGGGCGGCCGGTGGGTGATGACCAGAAGTACCCCGGGCCGGGTCAGGTTCCTGGCCAGGAAGCCGAGCAGTTCGCAGGTGGCGGTGTCCGCCCAGTGCAGGTCCTCGATCGCGACGACGAGCGGCTGGCCGACGGCCACCCGTTCGACCAGCGTCAGCACCTCCTCGTACAGCCGGTGCCTGCCGCCCTCCAAGTCGTCGCCCGGCGCGCCGAGTTCGGGGAACCAGCGGGCCAGCCGGGGGTAGGGGCCGGGCGTCACGCCCTCGACCCGGATCAGCGAGCGCAGGACGGTCACGAACGGCGCGTACGGCACGGAGTCACGCCCCAGCTCCGCGCACACGCCCCCGACCACCCGCACCCCCGGGTCCAGCGACCGCGCGAACTCGGCGAGCAGCCGTGACTTGCCGATCCCGGCCTCCCCGGCGATCAGCGCCACGCCCGGACCCTGCTCGACAGCCGTGTCCAGCGCCGCCGTCAGCCTCGCCAACTCCTCGCTCCGGCCGACCAACACCGGACTGACCACGCGCTGCGCCACCACGCCGCCAGCATATAAATAGGGAGATCGCTCGATGCGCCGCAGCTGTTTATCCGGCCACGCTCGACGCATGACGACGACCTACCCGTTGCGCACGATCGCCGCCCACGAGCTCGACGCGTGGGCTCACATGGTCACCACGACCTACGGCCAGGACTGGCAGGAGGGCGGCCTGCGGAACGCAGCCTCCTCACTCGAACCCGACCGCACGATCGCCGCCTACGACGGCCAGGAGATCGTCGGTGGGGCGTCGATCTACGGCCGCGTCATGACGGTTCCCGGTGGGACCGCGCCCGTCGCCGGCATCACGCTGGTCGCGGTCCTGCCCACCCACCGCCGGCGCGGCATCCTCACCGCGCTGATGCGCGAGCAGCTCACCGGCCTGCACGACACGGGCGGCGAACCGGTCGCCGCGCTCAACGCCGCCGAAGCCACGATCTACGGCCGCTTCGGCTACGGCATCGCCAGCCACGTCGCCGAGATCCGGGGCGACAAGAGGTCCATGGCCCTGCGCCCCGGCACGGACCTCGGCGACGGGACGATCCGCCTGCTCGGCCGCGAGGAGGCCCGGCCGCTGCTGGAGAAGGTCTACGAATCCGTGCGCGGCACCGCCGTCGGATGGGTCGACCGCACGGAGAAGTTCTGGGAGGCCCGGCTCGCCGACAGAGAGAGCGCACGCGACGGAGGCACGGCACTGCGCTTCGCCGTCCATCTGGAGCCCGGCGGCGCGGCCACCGGCTACACCGTCTACCGCTCAAGGCCGGGGACGGTGCAGGTCATCGAGGTCGCGGCCACCTCCCGGCCGTCGTACGCCGCCCTGTGGCGCTTCCTCATCGACCTCGACGCGCACGACGGCCTCGTCTACGACGGTGCCGTGGACGAACCGCTGAAGCATCTGCTGACCGACCCGCGCGCGGCCCGCGCCACCGTGACCGACAACCTCTGGGTCCGCCTGGTGGACGTCGACCGGGCGCTGGCAGCCCGCCGGTACGCGACCCCGCTGGATCTGGTCCTGGAGGTCCAGGACACGTTCTGCCCCTGGAACGCCGGACGCCACCGCCTGTCGGCCGACGGCGACTCCGTGACCTGTGAACTCACGCGCGCCCGGGCCGACTTGAGAGTGACCACCACCGAACTGGGCGCGGCCTACCTGGGCGGCACCACCCTGTCGTCGCTGGCGGCGGCGGGCCGCGTCGAGGAACTGCGGCCGGGCGCGGTCACCGCCGCCTCGCTCGCCTTCCGCGGCGAGCGCGCACCGTTCCACCCCTCCGGCTGGGCCTTCCCCGCCTTTTGAACGCTGTCCGGTTGAGGTCACCACGCCACACAGCCCGCACACGAAGGAGCACCACATGGACACCCACCGGCTCGGCCGCACCGACGTCGAGGTCACTCAACTGGGCTTCGGAGGCGGCCCGTTGGGCGGACTGTTCGAACCACTGGACGATGCCACCGCCGCCCAGGCCCTCGACGCCGCCTGGGAATCGGGCATCCGCTACTACGACACCTCGCCGCACTACGGCATCGGCCACTCCGAACGCCGTATCGGAGAGCTGCTGCGCGGCAAGCCCCGGGCCGAGTTCACCCTGTCCACCAAGGTCGGACGGCTGCTCGTACCGCAGGACCCGCAGGGACGGATGGACGAGTCCTTCGCCGTCCCGGCCACCCACCGCAGGGTATGGGACTTCACCCGCGACGGCATCCGCCGCAGCGTCGAGGACTCCCTCGTCCGCCTCGGCCTCGACCGGATCGACGTCCTCTATCTGCACGACGCCGAGCGGCACTTCGAGGAGGCGCTGCGGCACGGCTACCCCGCGCTGGCCGAACTGCGCGCCGAGGGCGTGGTCGGGGCGATCGGCGCGGGCATGTACCACCCCGGCCAACTCACCCGCCTGGTACGGGAGTCCGCCCCCGACGTGGTGATGCTCTCCGGTCGCCACACCCTGCTGGACCACAGCGCCCTGGACGAACTGCTGCCGGCCTGCACCGGGCGCGGGGTGTCGGTGGTCGCCGCCTCCGTCTTCAACTCCGGCCTCCTGGCCACCGATCGGCCGACCGCGGGGGCGCGGTACGACTACGGCGAAGCCGGTCCCGAACTGCTGGCGCGGGCCCACCGGATCGCCGACGTCTGCGAGGCGCACGGCGTGACCGTCCCGCAGGCCGCGATGGCCTTTCCGCTGCTCCACCCCGCCGTCGCCTGCGTCGCGGTCGGCATGCGCACCGAGCAGGAGGTACGGCGCAACATCGCCGCGTTCGCCGCACCCGTCCCACCGGAGCTCTGGACCGACCTGCGGGGCGAGGGGCTGCTGGACGAACGCGCGGTGCTGCCTGCGGCAGGGTGACTCGCCCCCGGGCGCACGCCTTCCCATCTGTCCCGGCGCCGTTCGTAGCCTGCCCTTGTCAGGGGCAGGCTGTGCCGCGTCCCGGTGCCGGATACTCGGGGGCATGAACAAGAAGCCGCGGTTGGGGGAGTTCCTCAGGACACGCCGAGCCCAGTTGCAGCCGGCGGATGTGGGGCTCCCGGATTTCGGGGAGCGCCGTCGGGTGCCCGGTCTGCGCCGCGACGAACTGGCCCAGCTCGCCGGGGTGGGCCTCTCCTACTACACGCGGCTGGAGCAGGGCAGTTCGCTCAACGCGTCCCCCGAGGTCCTGGAGGCGCTGGCCCGTGCCCTCGGCCTCGACGAGGTCGAGCGCGCCCATCTGCACGATCTGGCCAGCGCGCCACGCCGTACGACCGCCCGGCGCAGGTCCGCGCCGGAGCGGGTCGGCGACGCGACACGGCAGTTGGTCGACGCGCTCGGCGAGACACCCGCGCTCGTGCTCGGCCGCCGTAGCGACGTGCTGGCCTGGAACCGCACCGGACACGCCCTGTTCGCCGGGCACTTGGACCCGCGGATCTCCGAACAGCCCGATCTGCGCCCGAACATGGCGCGGCTGGTGTTCCTGGACGCGCACACCCGGGACCTGTTCGTGGACTGGCCGAAGAAGGCCAGGAACGTCGTCGGCAAGCTCCGGCTCGCCGCCGGTAGGCACCCCGACGATCCCCGGCTGGCCTCGCTCATCGGCGAACTGACCATGAAGAGCCCGGAGTTCGCCACGATGTGGGCCGAGCACGGGGTCAGGAAGTGGGCCCTCGCGGAGTACCGCATGCACCACCCGGTCGTCGGCCGCATGGAACTCAACCTGCAGTCCCTGAACGTTCCCCAGGAAGAGGGGCAGCGCGTCGTCGTGGCCACGGCGGGCGCCGACACCGCGTCCGCCGCGGCACTTTCTCTCCTCGCCCGAACCGACACCCCGACTGTGCCGAGCATCGACCCCGCCGAAGTCACCGAAGCTGCGGAACGCAGGCCCACGGCCACCAACAGCCCCCGCTGAAACCGACTTTGAGAGCATTCTGACCCGGCGAGCGGCGACCGGGCCTCTGGCAGGAGTGCCAACTCCCGCCGCATATACCCCCGTTACTGACCTCATCGCACCTACCCCCCTGGCCGCGCCATGTCCGCGTGCGCCGGAACGGACGAGAACACCATGAACAAGAAGCTTTCAGGAGCAGCCCTGACGGTCGCGGCCGTCGTGGTCGGAACCTTCGGGTTCGCCTCAGGGGCGGCCACCGCGAGCCCATCCGTCGGAGCGGCGGCCCAAGTCGCCCATGTCGCCGCGCACTTCGACCTGGCCAAGGGACAGACACCGGAGAACGGCGTGCTGGAACCCGACGGCAGTCTCGACGTGACCTTCTCGGTGGCCCGGCAGGTCGCCCGGGTCGGTACCGACTGCAGGACGCACATCCTGGCCACCATGCCGCTGCCCGCCGACGGCGGCGTCAACACGCCCGTCCTGCACTTCGCGCCCACGATGGGCATCGTCCGGGCCGACGACGGAACCCTCTACTTTCTTTACGCGACCGGCACTTCGGACCTGACGGGAGTGTGGCGGCTGCGTCCGCACGGGACCCCGGAACGCATCGCCGCCCTGCCCGCCGACGGCCTGCCCAACGGCATGGCCCTGGACCGGCGCACCGGCAGGCTCTACATCGCCGACTCCGTACGGGGCACCATCTGGACCGTGCCCGTCACCGGCGGGACCCCGACCGCCTGGCTCAGCGCCCCCGAACTCGCCTACTCCGCCATCGCGGGCGCCAATGGCGTCAAGGTCCACAACGGCGCGCTGTGGGTGTCCAACACGGACGACGGCACCATCCTGCGCGTCCCCCTCCTGCCGAGCGGCCGCCCGGGTCAACTCCAGCTCAGGGCAACCGGGTTGACCACCGTGGACGACTTCACGTTCACCGGCGCCGGGGACGAGATGCTCGCCGCTCTCAACCACACCAACACTGTCGTCCGCATCCGCCCCGACGGGCACCAGACCACTGTCCTGACCGCGGCGGACGGTCTGCAGAACCCCACGGCGATCGAAGTGCGCGGCACCACCGTCTATGTGCTGAACGCCGCCTACGTCACGGCCGAGGACCCCAATGTCCTGGTCGCCGGTCTGCGCGACCTCCGCTGAACACTCCCGGGAAAGGACAGCGTGTGGATTCCTTCAGCCTCGGGGACGTCGAGGTGACGCGTGTGGTGGAGTTCGAGACCCCCACCCGCCCGCCTGCGGCCATGTTCACGGACATCAGCCCCCACGTGTGGGACGACAACCGCTCCTGGCTCGCCCCCGACCACTGGGACCCGGACGCGGGGCTCCTGATGACCCGGATGCAGACGTTCGTCCTGCGCAGCGGGGGCGCCACGATCCTCGTGGACACCGGCGTCGGCAACGACAAATCCCGCCCGGCCACCCCCTCGTTCGACCATCGCGGCACGGACTTCCTGGCCCGGCTGGCCGCCGCCGACGTCCTGCCGGAGGACGTCGACCTGGTGGTCAACACCCATCTGCACGCCGACCACGTCGGCTGGAACACCCGCTTGGTGGACGGGAATTGGGTCCCGACGTTCCCGAACGCCCGCTACCTGATCCCGCGTGCCGATCACGACTTCTGGCACCCGGACAGCACCCGAGTCGCCCGGACCGCCGCAGCCAACGCGAACGTCTTCGACGACAGCGTCGCACCGGTCGTGGAGTCCGGCCAGGCCGTGCTCTGGGAGGACGCCTACGACATCGACGGTGCCCTGCGTCTGGAGTACGCGCCGGGGCACACCCCGGGCTCCTCGGTGCTCACACTGAGGTCGGGCGGTGAACTGGCGGTGTTCGTCGGCGATGTGCTGCACAACCCGGTGCAGTTCATCGAGCCGGACGCCAACAGCTGCTTCTGCGAGGACCCGGTCGCGGCCCGCGCGTCCCGGCGACGTGTGCTGGAACAGGCCGCCGACCAGGGCGCGTTGGTCTTCCCGGCGCATCTGCGGGGCGGTTCCGGGGCCCGGTTGCGGCGGACCGGCACGTCGTACACCGTCCAGTCGTGGGCCCCGTTCGGGGAGCGGGTGTGAGCGGCGCGCCGGTCGTCCGTACGACGTGCGGACCGGTCCGCGGCACCCTCCACTCCGGCGTACGGACCTTCGCGTCGATCCCCTACGCCGCCCCGGTGACCGGTCCCGCCCGGTTCGCGGCGCCCGCCCCGGCCGCACGGTGGGACGGCGTACGGGACGCGACCGTACCCGGCGGAACCGCGCCCGCCCGGGCCCGCTCCGGCTTCGGCGGCCTGGACCTGTCCCCGGTCCTCGGCCCCGGCTGGATCCCGGACCCCGGCTACCTCACCGTGACGGTCACCGCCCCCGCCGACCCCTCCGGCGGGCTGCCGGTGCTGGTCTTCGTGCACGGCGGAGGCCTCATCTCGGGCACGGGACAGGCACCGCTCTACGACGGCTCGTCCTTCGCCCGCGACGGCATCGTCACCGTCACCCTCAACTACCGCCTGGGGATCGCCGGTTGGCTCGACGTTCCCGGCGCACCGGCCAACCGCGGACTGCTCGACGTCGTCGCCGCGCTCCGCTGGGTGGCCGAGAACGCGGCGGCCTTCGGCGGCGACCCGGGCAAGGTGACCGTCGCGGGGCAGTCCGCCGGGGCGATGATCGTCGCCGCACTGCTCGCCAACCCCCAGGCCCGGCGCGAACGACTCTTCAGCCGGGCGATCAGCCAGAGCGGCAGCGGAACGGCGGCGATCAGCGCGGAACAGGCCGCCCTGACCACCCGGGCGGTGGCCGACGCGCTGAGCGTCCGGGCAACTCCCGCAGAACTGGGCGCCGTTGACGACCGGCGGCTGACGGAGGCACTCGGCGCGATCGGCCCGGTCGTCGTCATCCCGGACGGTCCACTCGACACCTCACTCGGCGAGAGCCCGGTGAAATGCGTCATCGACGGCCGGTCCCTGGACCGGCAGCCCGCCGACGCGGTGCACGACGGCCACGGCGCCGACGTGGACCTGCTCATCGGCACCAACCGTGAGGAGGCCAACCTCTACACCGTGCCCTCGGGCACCCCCATGACCGACACCCAGCTCCTCGCCCTCGCCGAACGGCGGCTGACCAACCCCCGGGAACAGCTCACCGCGTACCGGACTCACCAACCGGCCGCCCAGCCGGCCGAGTTGGCGAGCCGGCTCATCACGGACACCTTCGCCCAGGGCAGCCGACTCCTCGCCGACGCCCACGCCCGCCACCGGCGCGCCCGCACCTTCGCCTACGAGTTCGCCTGGCGCTCACCCGCCTTCGGCGGCACGCTCGGCGCCTGCCACTGCGTGGAACTCCCGTTCGTCTTCCACCGCACCGACCTGCCCGCCCTCTACGGCGACACTGCCCTGCTGGGCTCCCACCACCCACCGGCCGACCTGGCGGACCGCACGCACGCGGCGTGGACCTCGTTCATACGGGACGGCGAACCCGGCTGGACCCGGTACGACCTCGCGTCTCGCGCCACCGCCGTCATCGACGAACAGTGGAGCATCACCAGCGCACCATGAGCTTGTCAGCAGACCAGGGACCGGCTCAGTGGGCCCGAGCGCAGGTGGCGGCCCCGGGGGGCGGGATCCGTCAGCCGGCCGTCCATGACGATCGGACGGCCACCCACCACGACGGTCTCCGGCCAGCCGGTGACGGACATGCCCTCGTAAGGCGTGTAGTCCGTGGCCATGTGCAGGCCGGCACTGCGGACGGTTCGGGTGGCCGTGGGGTCCCAGATCGCCAGGTCCGCGTCCGAGCCGGGCGCGATGACTCCCTTGCGGGGGTAGAGGCCGTTGAGCCGGGCCGGGTTGGCGCACATCAACTCGACGAAGCGGCCCACCGGCAGGCCGCCCTTGACCACCAGCTCACTGAAGATCACCGGCATGCGCGTCTCAACTCCCGGCAGGCCGTTGGGCATTGACCGTACGTCGTGGCTCACCGACTCCTTCTGTGCCGTGTCGTAGCAGCAGTGGTCGCTGCCGATCGTCGCCACCTGGCCCATGAGGAGTCGTGAGCGCAGTCCGGCGACCGTGCCGGCGTCCCGCAACGGAGGGCAGCACACGAAGCGTTCGGGGTGCGGGCCCGCGTACGCGGTGTCGTCCAGGACCAGGTGGTGGGCGACCGTCTCCGTGAACGCCCGCACTCCCCGGCCGCGGGCACGGGCCACCAGGTCGACCGCCTCGGGTGTCGACTGGTGAACGAAGTACACCGGCGCCGACACCGACTCCGCGATGGCGAGGATCTCGGCGACCGACGCGTTCTCGGCCAACTCCGGCCGCGTACCCGCGTGATGGGACGCGCTGATCGACCCGGCCGCCTCGCCGCGCTCCTGCGTGTCCGCGATGATGTGGTCGGCCTCGCAGTGGATGACCACCATGCCGCCGAGGTCCCGCAGCGTGGTCATCACGTTGAGGATGGTCTTCTCGTCGGCCATGGTCTCGCCGCGGTACGTGGTGAACATCTTCACCGTGACGATGCCGTCGGAGGCCAGCGACCGCAGCTGCTCCGGCACGGTGTCGTCCCACTCGACCACGCACCCGTGCAGCGCGCTGTCGCACAACCCCTGTGCCGCTTTGGCGCGTTGGACGGCGGCGACGTCGGCCGGGTTCTCGCCGGGGCGCGGGATGGCGAAGTCCACGATCGTGGTCGTACCGCCGAAGACGGCCGCCGTGGTGGCCTGACGGTAGTCGTCGAGGGAGGTGAAGTCCCCCGAGGTGAAGCCGACATGGCAGTGCGGGTCCACGCCGCCGGGCAGCACGAGGCGTCCGGAGGCATCCAACTCGGCCGTGCCAGGGGCCTGTTGGGCGCGGTACGCGCCCGGCTCCACCACCCCGAGCACCTTGCCGCCGCCCACCAGGACGTCCGCGGCGCCCTGCCAGTCGGCGTTGACCACGGTGCCGCCCCGGACGACGAGGTCGACAGGTCGGACGGGTTCGATCGATGAGGGGTTGGGCATGGCGGACCTCCAGCGAGGGCGAAGTGTCAGAGAGAGGCGAGGTAGGCGTGCCAGCCGCCGTGGGCGGTGATGTCGACGACGTCAGGGGCCGTCAGCGCGGAGGCGCGCATCCGCATCGAGAAGGAACCCGAGCCGTCCGCCAGCGCGATCACACCGAGTTCGAGTTCTTCGGGCTCCTCGGGCAGCAGCCGCTCGCGCAGCACCTCGTAACTGACCTCGTACACCTCGCCGTTGATCGAGGCGCCGCCTTCCGCGACCGGGTGCAGGCCGGGGAACTCGTCACGTACGGAGAAGAACTGGTACGTGGGTGCCGTGCGGGCGGGGCCGAGGAGGCGGGCCTCGCTCAGCGCGTGGTTGAGGGTGCCTCCGGACATGGCCTGGCCGTTGACGAACATTCTCAGGGTCATGGGGGAGTGCCTTTCAGGGGGATACGGGAGCGGTGGCGTCGTCGTGCAACAGGCGGCCGGGACCCAGGTCGTCGACCGGGTCGGCCGGGGGCTCGCCGGCGATCTGGCGGGCCAGCGTGTCGCCCCACACCGGGGCGAGGGTGAAGGCGTAGGTGCCGCCCGCGACGAAGAACCCGGGGTGGCCCGGGACTTCGCCGATCACCGGCATCTCGTCCGGGGTCGCGGCCAGCGGTCCGGCCCACATGCGCAGCAGCCGCAGGTCTCCGAGGAACGGCAGGATGCGCCCTGCCTGGGCGAGGTTGCCTGCCATGCTGGGCACGCTGACGGTGCTGCGCCCCTCCATGTCGAGCCGTGCCGCGGGCCAGCCGCCGCCGATCAGCAGGTTGCCCGCGCTGACCTGCTTGACCGACATGCCCTCGCCGATGTGCTGGACCAGGTGGTGCATGACCGGCGGGACCCGCACGGTCACGTGCATCTGGATCGCGACCGGGGACATCCGGATCCCCACTCCGGCGAGTGCGGAGATCCCGGTGATCCACGGCCCGGCCACGTTGACGACCACGGGCGCGGTCCAACTCCGGTCGCCCGAAAGCACCTTGTAGTCGTCGCCGACCCGCTGGATGCCGGTCACCGGGGTGAAGGCGTGCAGTTCGGCGCCGAGACGGCGGGCCGCGGTCAGATAGGCGGGGGTGATCAGGAGCGGGTTGGCGTATCCGTCGAGCGGGCACCAACTGGCCGCGCGTACCCGGTCGGAGAGCAACGGCAACTGCTTGCGGGCCTCGTCACCGGTGAGCACCTCGGTGGGGATGCCCGCCCGCCGCTCCCACTCGTGCTTCTCCCTCAACTCCTCTTCCTGTACGGCGGTTTCGGCGACCATGAAGCCGCCGCCGCGCCGCAACTCCACGTCCGCGCCGAGCCGTTCCTCGATCTGCGACCAGTGGTCCGACGCCCGGCGTTGGAGGGGCAGCAGGCGGGCGCTGTCGACCGGGACATCCTGGCCCGGGCGGCGGGTGTGGATCGCCTGGATGTGGAGGTTGCCCGCGGTGGTGCCGGAGCCCTCGCGGTTGGGTGCGCCGCGCTCCAACACCACGACGCGGTAACCAAGTTCGGCGAGGTGGAAGGCGGCACTGGCGCCGAGGATGCCCGCGCCGATGACTATGACGTCGGGCCGGGTCACGGGACCTCCTGCCCTTCGACCGTCGCGGCCATGGGCAGCGGCCGTATCGGCATCCGGGCCGCGAAGCACTCCGGCCCCCCCTCGCTCCGTCCGGTCAACGCCGCGACGATGTGGCCGCATTCGCGGCCCTGGCAGGGGCCCATGCCGGCGCGGGTGGCGGCCTTGGTGCCGTGCAGGTCGTTCCAGCCGGTCGCGGCGGCCTGCCGGATCTCGCCCGCGCTGACGCTCTCGCAGCGGCAGACCTGGGTGGCGTCGGGGATGTCGGCCGTGGCCGGCAACGGGTAGAGGCGGTCGGCCAGTTCGGCGAAACGGTCCAGGGCGCGTGCCCGGCGGCGCAGCCCGGCCACCCGCACCGGCGTGCGTTCGGGTGCGAGGCGGCGCAGGATCGCGTGGGCGGTGAGCTGTCCCCGTACGCCGGCCGCGTGCACGCCCGCGATACCGGCACAGTCCCCGGCGACGTACAGGCCGTCGACCGAGGTCGCGCCGTCCGCGTCCACGACCGGGAGCTGTTCCGTGCCGGTCGCGTCCGGCTCGGTACGGCAGCCCAGCAGTCGGGGGAGTTCGGTGCTGGGGCGGAAACCGAAGCCCACGCACAGCGCGTCGGTCTCCAACTGCCGTACGCTGCCGTCCTCTTGGCCGATGTCCACGGCGGTGACCTGGGTGTCGCCGTGCGCCGCCAGCACGCGGGCGCCCTGTTCGACGCGGACGCCGTGCCGGGCCAGGGTCAGCAGATAGCGGGCCGCCTCCGCGAGCCGGGCGGGCTGTCGCAGCGCCCCGCCGATCGACGAAATCCCGGGCCGGTACGGATGGTTGAGCTCGACCAGCGCCTCGATCCGGGCGCCCACCTCCAGCAGCGCGCAGGCGACCGGCAGCAGGAACGGGCCGGTCCCGGCCAGCACGACCCGTCGGCCCACGGGAACGCGGTCCATGGTGGCCAGGTGCAGGGCGAACCCGGGGGTGACCACGCCCGGCAGCGTCCAGCCCGGGAAGGGGTGAGTGCGTTCGTAGGCGCCGGTGGCGGCGAGTGTGGCCCGGGTGCTGATGCGACCGAGGGCGCCCGTGTGGACGTCGGAGGTGAAGAGCGTGCGGCCCCCGTCCTCGGCACCCCAGACCAGGGTGCCGGTACGGCAGTCGACCCCGGCGGCCCGCACCTGGGCGATCAGTTCGGTGCCGCGCGGGCGGAAGTCGCCGAAGGCGGCGGTGAGTTGCTCGGCCCGGCGCTTGTAGTACTGGCCGCCCAGGGTGTCGGACTCGTCGAGCAGGACGACGCTCAGGCCGCCCCGGGCCAGGACCAGCGCCGCGTGCAGCCCGGCCGGCCCGCCCCCGATGACCGCGACGTCCGCCTCCGAGTCCGCCATGACGTCAGCCATGGGCGGCCGTCGGCAGAGGCTCGGTGTGGGTGCTGATGTCCATGCCGTCGGTGACGTGCGCGGTGCAACTCCGTGTGCCGGGGCGGCCGTTGATGGTCACCTCGCACTCCAGGCAGACGCCCATTCCGCAGAAGGGGCCGCGCAGCTGGCCGTTGACCGGGTTGCGGCGCAGCGGCCAAATGCCGGCCGCGACCAGGGCGGCGGTCACGGACTGGCCTGCCCAGGCCTGGCCGGGGGTGCCGTCGATGGTCAAAGTGACCTTCTCCGGCCGGGAGTTGGTGCTCATGGCTGTGCTCACAGAGGTCAAGAGGGGTGGGGGCTTCACAGGACGCGGTCCAGGAACTGGCGGGTGCGTTCGTGTTCCGGCGCGGAGAAGAAGAGGTCCGGGGACTTGTCCTCCACCACCAGGCCGTCGGCGATGAAGGCGACCCGGTCGGCCGCCGCCCGGGCGAAGCCCATCTCATGGCTGACGACGATCATGGTCATGCCCTCCTCGCGGAGCCGGACCATGACGTCGAGGACCTCGCCGACCATCTCCGGGTCGAGCGCCGAGGTGGGTTCGTCGAAGAGCAGCAGCTCCGGGCGCATCGCCAGGGCACGGGCGATGGCCACCCGCTGCTGCTGGCCGCCGGAGAGTTGGGCGGGGTAGGAGCCGGTCTTGTCGGCGAGTCCCACCATGGCCAGCAACTCGCCTGCCGCGAGGCGTGCTTCGGACTTGGAGACACCGTTCACATGCACCGGACCGGACGCCACGTTGTCCATCGCGGTCATGTTCGGGAACAGGTTGAACTGCTGGAACACCATGCCGGTGCGCCGCCGCTGGACGGCGATGCGATTCTCCCGCAGGGCGCCCTTCTCGCCGTAGCCGATCCGTTCGCCGCAGATGCTGACGGTGCCCGAGTCGGGGGTCTCCAGGTGGTTGAGGGTGCGCAGGAAGGTGCTCTTGCCGCCGCCCGAAGGGCCCAGGACGAGGATGACTTCGCCTCGCCGGACGGTCAGGTCGATGCCTTTGAGGACCTCGACTCCGCCGTAGGACTTGCGTACTTGGCGCGCTTCGACGACCGTCTCGGTGTTCATCGGGTCTCCAATTCGAGGACCGCGCTCTTCATGCGGCGGCTACTGCTCGGCCTGTTCTCGTGACCGCGGCCCACCCGGATCTCCAGCCACCGCTGGAGAAGTCCCCACAGAGTGGTCATCGCCAGGTAGTACAGGGCGGCTGCCGTAAGGCCTTCCAGGACACGGAAGTTGGTCTGGACGGCGAACTGCGTGCGGCGCAGCAGTTCTTCGACGGAGATCACCGAGACGAGCGTGGTCGTCTTGAGGAGTCCGTTGAAGCTGTTGCCGAGCGGCGGGACCATCACCCGCAGCGCCTGCGGCATGACGACCACCCGGAACACCTTCCAGGGCGGCATGCCCAGCGCGCGGGCGGCCTCGGACTGGCCGCGCGGGACCGACATCACCCCGGCGCGGACGATCTCCGAGAGGTACGCCGCCTCGTTGAGGACCAGGCCGGTCAGGGCCGCGCTGATCACACCGAGGCGCAGGCCAAGCTGGGGCAACCCCGTGTAGATGATGACCAGTTGGACCAGGAGAGGGGTGCCGCGCATCAGCCACACGTAGAAGCCCGTGACCGCGCGGACCGGTGCGATACGCGACGCCCGGCCGAGCGCCACGAGTACGGCGAGCGGAAGGGCGAGCGCCATGCTGACCGCGGTCAGCCAGATCGTCGTCCAGGCTCCCTGGATGAGCTGGGGGTTGGTGAGGAAGTCGAAGAAGGCATCCCAGGACCACATGGCTCTCGCCCTTCGCTGGTTACGTGGCGCTGATCGGGTTACTTGGCGCTGATCGCGCCGGTGGTCACCTTGAGGTCACCGGTGTAGGCCGTGACGCCGTACTTCTTGTACAAGGTGGCCAAGTACCCGTTGCTGCGAAGGGTGTTGAGCGCGTCCGCGACCGCGTCGGCGGGCTTCTGCTTGCCGAAACCGAGCGCGAGCGGGGCGGGGTTCATGCCCTTGACCGCCGTCTCGAAGCGGCCGTCCTTCTGGTAGTAGCTGGTGACCGCCTCGACGATGGCCACGCCCTCGACCTGGCCCGCGGACAGTGCCTGGTAGGCGTCGGCGGTGGTGGTGAAGGTGCGGACGGTGACCTGCTTCTTGCCGGCCGCCTTCAGTTCCTTGTTGAGCGCGGTGAGGGTGTCGAACTCGTAGCCGGGCGCTTCCACGGCGATGGTCTTTCCGGAGAGGTCGTCCTCGGAGGTGATCTTCTTCGGGTTGCCCTTGGCGACGGAGATCGAGACGCCCTGGACCTCGTACGGGACGAGCTTGACGGTCTTGGCGCGCTCCGGTGTGTAGAACATCCCGGTGTCGATCATGTCCCAGCGGCCGGACTGCACGCCGGGGATCTGCGCGTCGAAGGGATGTTGACGAACTTCGGCGTGAGACAGAGGAGTTTGGCTATCTCGTCGCCGAGGTCCACCCGCATGCCGACGATCTTGTTGGAGGCGTCCAGGTACTGCATGGGCGGCAGCGTCGCGTTGGTCGAGATCGTCAGTGTGCCCGCCTTGACGAGGTCGGCCTTGCCCACCTTGGGCGTGCAGCCGGTCGGGACCGCGGCGGCCGACGACGAGGACGAGTCCTCGCTGCCGCAGGCCGTCACGGTCAGAAGGAGGGCGGCGGCTGAGGAGGCCGCGATGAGAAGTCTGCGCACGGTCGGTTCACCTTTTTCCGGTGCTGGTGGAACAGGGGTGCAGCCCGGCCTCGTCGAGCGCCTCGGACAGGCCGAGCAGCGCGGACGGGTCCTCCAGGGGGAGCAGCGGGGGGCGTACGTGCCCTCCGGGCTGCCCGAGCAGCCGCATGGCGGCTTTGAGCTGCGAGGTGGGTGAGGCGAACCGTGAGCTGTAGTCGTCGTTGACGAGCAGGTTCACAAGACGTTCGTAGCGTGCGGACCATTCCCGGGCGAGGGTCAAGTCGCCTGCCCAGTAGGCCTCGTAGAAGGGGACGGCGAAGGGGGCGCCGAGGGCGCCGCCGTCGATGTTCCCGGCGCCGCCGAACTCGGCCATGACGGCCATGCCCCGGCGGTGGATGAAGCGGCCGAAGACCTGGACCTTGCCGGCCAGGGCGGCGCAGGTGTCCGCGACCTTCAACTCGTCGCCGGAGCTGTCCTTGACGGCCACCACGGTGTCCAACTCGGCCAGTTTGACGAGGGTGTTGACAGTGATGTCGACGGCGGTGCCGCGCGGCCAGTTGTAGACCATGAGCGGCAGGTCGACCGCCCCGGCGAGAGTGGCGTAGAAGGCGTGGATCTCGTCCTGGCTCGGATGGACGTACGGCGGCGGGGTGGTGAGGATGCCGTCCGCGCCGATCGAGCGGGCGTGCTCGCCGTAGCGGGCGGACTCGGCCGCGGTGTACGCGCCGCAGCCGATCACCACCGGTATCTGTCCGGAGAGTTCGGCGACCGCGATCTCGGCGACCCGGCGGCGCTCCTCGGGGGTCTGGGAGAACCACTCGCCGGTCGTGCCGTTCACCAGGACTCCGTGCACGCCGTGCTCGGCGTACAGCGCGAGCAGTGCGCGCCAGGCGTCCTCGTCGAGGGAGCCGTCGGCGGCGAAGGGGGTGGGTGCGGCCGGCCAGTAGCCGCGCCAGGGAGCGGCGCCGGAGGTGTTCATCGTGTGTGCTCCGATCGAGTGTCCGTCCCGTCAGGACGTCCCGTCGGGACTTCGCCTTGTGGGACCACTCTGTGGGATCGATTGCACAGCACCGTGACACCGGCCAGAGGCGCCGGTCAACCTCGTTCTGGCCGGAAACTGCTGGCGAAACGCATTGTTTACGCCACTGACTCGACCCCGTCTGACATGATGGCGATCACGGCTCGACGCATGAGAAGAGTCGTATGGGATCGATTTCATGATCGGGGGTGGGCAGGTGGCCGTCACCTTGGACCAGGTGGCCGAGGCGGCAGGGGTCTCCAAGAGCACGGCCTCACGGGTGCTCAGCGGTTCCAGCCGGGTCAGTGCGCAGACGAAGCGCGCGGTGCAGTCCGCGGCGGAACGGCTCGGCTACCGCCCCAACCGGATCGCCAGCGGGCTGCGCACCCGGCGCAGCAACCTCGTCGGGCTGGTGATAACGAACCTGGTGAACGCCTCGTTCCACCGCATCACCGAGGTGCTCCAGCAACGGCTGGACGAACGCGGCTACCAGGTGCTGTTGTGCGTCACCGACTCGGACCCGGCGCGCGAACGCCGTTACCTGGACATGCTGTTGGACCATCGCGTCGACGGCCTGATCATCGTGGGCACGGGCGACAACACCGCGACGGTCCGGGAGGTGAGCGCGGCCGGTATCCCCGTGGTCAACCTGATGCGCACCCCCGACAGCGCCCCCGGCGATTCCGTGATGGCCAGCGACCGGGACGGCGCCGAACTGGCCGTCCGTCATCTGCTCGACCTCGGGCACCGGAACATCGCCTTCATCGGCGGCCCTCCCCACGTCGACTCCGGACGCGACCGCTACGCGGGATTCGCCGCGGCCCTGGCCACCGCAGGACTCGAACCCGATCCCGCCCTGTGCGCGCGGGGTCCCTTCACCGTGCCGTTCGGCGCGGAGGCGGCCATGCGGCTGATGGCCGCGGACAACCGGCCCACCGCGCTGTACAGCGCCAACCACGAGGCGACGTTCGGGGTGCTCGGAGCCCTGGTGCAGCTCGGGGTCCGGGTGCCGGAGCAGCTCTCGCTCGTGTGCCACGAGGAAGCCCCTTGGTTTCCGTACTGGCACCCGCCGATCACCGTCGTCGACAACGGAGCCCGCGACCTCGGCGAACTCGCCGCTGAGCAACTGCTGCGCCGCATCGACAGCCAGCCCGACAACGGCGAGCCCGGCGAGGAGGGAGCCGGCCGGCTCATCCGGGTCGGCTCCCGGCTGGTGGTGCGCGAGTCGACCACGGCGCCGCGTCGGCCGGAGTGACGGCCGGCTCACAGATCAGCCGGCCTGTCGGCTCCTGTGGTACGGCCCGGCAACGGCCTGCGCCATCCCGGCTGTTGGGCGCCTCCCGGTCACGACGGCACGGGTGTGTCGTCCGTCGGCCGGGCCGTGTCGCGCAGTGCGTGGAGGAGGGCGGCGGCCGCCGGGATGCGGAGCGTGTCCGGCCAGAGCAGGGCGAAGACGCGGCGGACCGGCCAGTCGGTGAGGGGCGGGCGACGACCCGGGGGTCGAAGTGGGCCGTCACACCGAGTTCGTTCATGACCGCGAGGCCGATGCGGTTGGCGACCAGGCTGTGCAGGGTCAGCTGGTCGTCGGCGGTGGCGGCGATCCGGGGTGTGAACCCGGCGTCGCGGCACGCGGCCAGGAAGCGGGTACGGCCGGACTCCAGCACCCAGCGTTCGCCCGCGAGGTCGGCCAACGACACCGTGGGCGACGCGGCGGCCGGGTGGTCGGCCGGGAGCAGGACACAGCGGCGGTCGGTCAGCAGCGGGACGCGGCGCAGGCGGGGGTCCACGGCGACGGACGGGTCACCCGTGCTGTCGGGGGTGCCGGTGCTGTCACGTGTACCGGTGCTGTCACGTGAGCCGGTGCTGTCACGTGTGCCGCCCGAACTCCCGGACGGATCCGTGTCGTTGAAGTCCAGGTCGCACATCACCGCCAGTTCGACCGCGCCCTCCAGCAACAGCCCGTGCGAGACGCGGCATTCGGCCTGGGTGACCGTGACCTCCAGTTCCGGACGCGTCCGGCGGAGCGTGCCGAGAGCGCGGGGAACCAGGCTGACGCAGCTGCTCTGCATCGCGGAGAGGCGGACCCGGCCGGCCTCGGGAGCGGTGAGCGCGGCCAGTTCGTCCTCGGCGGTGCGCAGCGCTGCCAGCACCGTGCCCGCGTGGCGGGCCAACGCCCGTCCCTCCGGGGTGAGTTGAACGCCCCGCCCGCGACGGGTGACCAAGGGGGCGCCGACCGACCGCTCCAGCATCCGCATCTGGTAGCTGATCGCGGGCTGCGTGTAGCCGAGGGCGTCGGCCGCGGCCGTGTAGGTGCCGGTACGGGCGACCTCGGCCAGGACCTGCAACTGTCGGGGGTCGTACATCCGGCAAGCATAAAGAGCCTTTATTAATTCCGGGTGACATTTGAATTGGACGCCCGCGAGCGGTGCCGACGATGCTGATCACGTGCCTGAGGTTCTCGTACGTATCGAAAAAGTGAACAAGCACTTCGGGGAAAACCATGTGCTGCGCGACATCGACCTCGATATCCACACCGGCGAGGTCGTCGTCCTGCTCGGCGCGTCCGGTTCCGGGAAGTCGACGCTGTGCCGGTGCGTCAACCGGCTGGAGACCGTCGACTCCGGACTGATCAGCCTGGCGGGCGTTCCCCTGCCCGACGAGGGAGGCGAACTCGCGCGGCTGCGGGCCCGGGTGGGGATGGTCTTCCAGTCGTTCAACCTCTTCGGGCATCTCAGCGTGCTCGACAACATCACCCTCGCCCCGGTCCGCGTACGCGGGCTCTCCCGTCGGGAGGCCGTCGAGCGGGCCCGGCAGCTCCTCGACCGGGTCGGACTCGGCGACAAGGCGGACGCCCGGCCCGCGCAGTTGTCCGGCGGGCAGCAGCAACGGGTCGCCATCGCACGGGCGTTGGCGATGGACCCGCAGGTGCTGCTCTTCGACGAACCGACCTCGGCACTGGACCCGGAAACGGTCGGCGAGGTACTCGACGTCATGGCCGCGCTGGCGGCCGACGGGATGACCATGCTCGTCGTCACCCACGAAATGGGGTTCGCGCGACGGGTCGCCGACCGGATCGTCTTCCTCGACGAGGGCCGCGTCCACGAGACCGCCACCCCCGACGCATTCTTCGACGCGCCCCGCACCGAACGGGCCCGTGAATTCCTGTCGAAGGTCCTCAGCCACTGAAGCAGGGAAGCCACGGAAGCAGCAGAAGCCACGGAAGCAGTTCAAGCCACTGAGGCCGCCGAAGCCACTGAGTCCGGCGGCCGCCGCACTCCGTATTCGCTGCACTCGTATTCGCCGTACCCCGTATTCGCGCAACGACGAAAGGGATTCCGCCCGATGAGACTGTCCCGGCCCCGCCGTGCCCTCGGTGCCGCCTCCGCCACGGCCGCGCTCGCCCTGACCCTTACCGCCTGCGGCGGGTCCACGACCCTGCCGGCCGCCTCCGGTTCGTCCGGTTCCGCCGCCGCGGACGCCTCGAAGACCTACGACGAGATCCTCGCCGCCGCCCCGGTCGCGTCCGCGGATCAGATACCGGCCGGCAGCCTCATGGCGAAGATAAAGAAGCGCGGGACGCTGATCGTCGGCGGCACCGACACCTCCGCGCTCTTCTCGCTCAAGGATCCCGTCACCGGCAAACTCACCGGATTCGACGCGGGGTTGGCCGCGATGCTCGCGAAGTACATCACCGGGAAGACCTCCACCAAGCTGGTCCAGGTCAGCGTGGCCACTCGTGAGCAGCTCCTCCGGAACGGCACCGTCGACACGGTGTTCGCCACGTACTCGATCACCCCGGAGCGGGCCAAGAAGGTCGACTTCGCCGGGCCGTACTACTCCTCCGGCGACGCGATCCTCGTCAAGAAGGCCAACACCGCCATCACGTCGGTGGACGACCTCAACGGCAGGACCGTGTGCACGCAGAGCGGTTCGACGGCGGCCAACGACATCAAGGACTTCGCCCCGAAGTCGAAGGTGATCCTCTTCGACGGCAACAGCCAGTGCGTGCAGGCCGTCAAGCAGGGCCGGGCCGACGCCTACGTGATCGACCAGGCGATCCTCGTCGGCACGCAGTACCGCGACCCCTCGGTCAAGGTGGTCGGACAGCCCTTCACCACCGACCCGTACGGCATCGGTACGCCGAAGGCCGACCCGGAGATGAAGAAGTTCGTCGACGCCTGGCTGAAGAAGATCGAGGCCGGCGGCGCGTGGGCGAAGCTGTGGAAGGCGACGCTGGGCACCGCCGTGACCGGCGGCGCGCCCAAGCCGCCGGTGATCGGCTCGGTCGAGGGCAGCTGACCGACCCCATGTTCTCCCATGTCGACGCCATCGCCGGGCAGTTGGGGCGAGGGCTGCTGCTGACGCTCGCCATGTCCGCGCTCACCTTCACGGGCGCGGTCGCGGGCGGCCTCGTGGTCGCCGTCCTGCGGATCTGCCCGGTGGCACCGCTGCGGGCGTTCGGCGCGGGCTATGTCACGGTCTTCCGCAACATCCCGCTCCTCGTCCTGCTCGTGCTGTTCGTGTTCGGGCTGCCCGATCTCGGGCTGCTGTACCCGCTGTTCGCCACCGTGACCACGGCGATGGCCCTGTACTGGGCCGCGTTCGTGTGCGAGGTCGTGCGCTCGGGGGTACGGGCGGTACCGCGCGGACAGGCCGAGGCCGCCCGCGCGCTCGGGCTCGGCTTCGGGCAGTGCCTGCGCCATGTGATCCTGCCGCAGGCCGTCCGCCCGATGGTGCAGCCGCTGGGCAGCATCTTCATCGGCTGTGCCCTGAGCACCTCACTGGCGGCGGCGGTCGGCGTCGCCGAACTCACCGGCCAGGCCGAGTTCCTGACGCTCCGTTACGATCAGCCGCTCACCAGCTTCGCCCTCACCACGGTCGTCTACGTCGCCCTCACCCTCACGTCCGGCCTCGTCGCCGGGCGCCTGGAACGGAAGCTGGCGGTGGTCCGATGAAGCCGGTCACGACAGCGCGCCGCGACGACATCCACCTTCTCTTCGATCCGCCAGGACCACGCGCCCGGCGCCGGATCAGGATCGCTACGGCCGTCTCCCTGGCCGTGTTCGCCGCGCTACTCGCTTTCGCCGTACGGCAGTTCGCCGCCCACGGACAGTTCGACGCCGACCAGTGGCGGATGTTCGGCGAGTGGCCCATCATCCGTTTCCTGCTCTCCGGGCTGGGCCAGACCCTGCTGGTCACCGCGGTCGCCGCCGCGCTCGCCTTCCCGCTGGGCGGACTCGTGGCGCTCGGCCGACTGGCCCGCAACCGGCCGACGCGCGCGCTGGCCCGGACGTACGTCGAACTCTTCCGGTCCGTTCCGCTGCTGCTCCTGCTGTACGTGTTCCTGTTCGGGCTGCCCGGAGTCGGCCTGACGTTCCCCGTGTTCTGGCAGCTGGTGATCCCCATCGTGCTGGGCAACGCGGCCGTCGTCGCCGAGATCTTCCGGGCGGGAGTGCTGAGCCTGCCGCGCGGACAGACGGAGGCCGCGTACAGCCTCGGTATGACACACCGTCAGACCATGGCGTGCGTGGTCGTCCCGCAGGCGCTGCGGGCCGTAAGTCCGGCCCTGGTCAGCCAGTTGGTCCGGCTGCTCAAGGACTCGACGCTGGGTTATGTGGTCAGCTACCTCGAACTGCTCCACCAGGCAAAGGTGTTGGGCGAGTACTACCACGCCGTGCTCTCCACCTACCTGGTCGCGGCGGCCTGCTTCATCGCCGTCAACTCCGCGCTGTCCGGGGCCGCTTCGTGGCTGGAAGCGCGCCGCGCCTGACACCGGCGTACGAGAAGAACCGTAAGCAATGCGTGACGTAAGCAATGCGTGACGTAAGCAGCGTGAGAGAGGAGCGAACCGGCATGTGCCGCCTGCTCGGCGTGGTCACCCGCGCCCCCCTGCCGCTCGACACCGCACTGGACGGTCTGGCCGGGCCGTTCACCGAGCTGAGCATCGAGCACCGTGACGGCTGGGGCATCGCCGCCGGGCGGGGGAGCGGGGCAAGCCCCTTGGTCGTCAAGGGAATTGAGCCCGCCGCCGCTGCCGACTCCTGGGCGCGGACCCTCACCGGCACGGTCACCGACGCCGCCCTGCTGCACCTGAGGCTGGCGAGCCCGGGGCTGCCGGTCGTCCCCGGCAACACCCACCCGTTCACGGCCGACACCGCGGCCTTCGTGCACAACGGGTACTTCACGCCGTACGACGCCCTCGACGAACTGATCGCGCCGGAACTGCTGTCCGGGGCGGCCGGGAGCACCGACTCCGAGCGGTACTTCCTGCGCGTGCTGACCCTGCTGCGGGAGACGGGCCCCGTCGAGGCGCTCGCCCGGGCCGCGGCGGACGTCCGGGAGCGGGCCGCCGCCTACGCCAGCCTCAACTGCCTGCTGCTCACCGAGGACGCCCTGTACGCGTACGCCGACGAGGACCCGGAGTCCGAGGTCAGCAGGCGGCGAGGCCCCGACTTCTTCCGGCTGCGCTACCGGGTCGACGCGGACCGAGTGGTCGTAGCCTCCAGCGGCATCCCGCAGCCGGACGACCGCTGGACGGTCCTGCCGTACCGCGAGGTCCTGGAGATCCGCCGGGCCGGTCTGCGCGTCACGACCACGCGGGCGGCTCCGCGCAGCGCTGCGGCACCCTCGACTACGCTGGGACATGTCAACCGTCGCTGACCTATGGAGGGGGCGATCCCAGGTGCCCGCAGACCTGGCGTTCGACGCGCTCGCCGACCCCGTACGCCGCCAGATCCTGGGCGTGCTGGCCGAGCGCGAGGAGTGCACCGTGGGGGAGCTGGCGGAGCGGATCACCAGCATCGGCCGCACCGGAGTCTCCAGCCATCTGCGTGTCCTGCGCGCCGCCGGGCTGGTGACCGAGCGGAAGGCGGGCCGGTTCCGGCACTACTCGATCGACCCGGCCGGCCCCGCGCGTGACGTCATCGCGACGCTGCAGGCGCTGTTCCAAGGGGCGCTCGCGGACGCGGGGCGCGCCGCCACCGCGACGGAGGCCGCGGCCACCGACCCGGACGTCCAGGACAGCCGGTCCGCCTGATGGGGTGACGTGATGGCCGCACTCCTGCTGCCCGCCGAGGAATGGACCGACGCATCGCCGGCCGCGACGTTCGGCCTGTTCGGCGCGGGCACAGGTGCGGGGTGGGTCTTCGACGCCGTGTGTGACCGGGTCGCGGCGGGCGCGGTGGTGCGGATGGGCGCTCCGCTCGGCGGCCCGGTCTCCGACATGGTGGAGATCATCGGCCGGATCAGTGAAGTACGGCCGCCGTCGCCCGCACGCGGGAAGGCACGCGGCCACGCGGGACAGGGCGGCCGTATCGAGATCGTGCACGACCAGCCCTGGCGGGGCCGGATCAAGCTGCGTTTCGACGCCGACCGGGGTGGGACACGGGTCCGGCTGTTCGCCGAGCTCGACGAGGCCGGGCTGGAGTGGCTGATGCGCCGCCGGGGTCTGCCGGCCGGTCGCGGGTCCGCGCCGAATCCGAACGCGCGGCTCGGTCTGCTGAACAGCAAGTCGGGCCTGGGGAGCATGTTCGGGGCCGCGACGGACCACATGGCCATGCTCGCCGTCGAGGAGATCAACGGGGAGGGCGGGGTGCGCGGCCGCCCTGTGGAGCTGGTGGTCGGGGACGACGCCTCGGACCCGGCGGTCGGCGTCGCCGAGGCGCGGCGACTGGTCCGGGCGGGCTGCCGGACGATCCTCGTCGCCACGACCTCCGCCACCTACTTCGCGGTCTCGCGGGCGCTCGCCGGAACCGAAGTGCTCCTGATCCAGCCCCACATGAACGAGGGCGGCGGCACCGGCCCGCTGCGCGTCCAGCTCGGCGAGCACCACGAGGACCAACTGGCGGCGGCGGTACGGCCGTTGATGCGGGCGGCCGGCGGAAAGCGCTGGTTCCTGGCCGGCAACGACTACTGCTGGCCGCGCAGTACGCACGCGGCCGCCCGCCGGATCCTGCCGCGATCGGGCGCGCGGGTGGTGGGGGAGCGGTACGCCGCCCTGGGCACCCGCGACTTCACCCAGGTCATCGACGCGGTGACGGCTTCGGGCGCGGACATCGTGCTGTCCACGTTCGTGGGCGCGGACGCCGCCGCGTTCGAGCGGCAGTGCCACGCGGCGGGCCTGCGCGAGCAGTGCCTCACCCTCGCGCCGGCCATGGACGAGTCCACCCTGGAGCACGTCGGAGCCGCCGCCGCGCCCGGCCTGTACGCCGTCTCCGGCTACGTCGAGCAACTCGCGTCGCCCGGCAACGCCGTACTGCTGCACCGCTACCGGGAGGTGTACGGCCGCTGGGCGCCGCCGCTGTCGACCCTGAGCGAGTCGGTCTTCGAGGCGGCGCACATCTGGTGGTCCGCCGCGCGCCGGGTCGGCGCGGACGAACCGCGACGGATAGCCGAGGCGATGCGCCCCGGCAGCTTCCAACTCCCGCGCGGAACAGTCACGTTGGACGACAGCGGCGGGGTCGCCCAGAGCCTCTTCGTCACCGAGGCGACCGCCACCGGACTGCGACCGGTCTCGCTGTAGCCCAGCCGGGCCGGTCGGCTCGACCCGGGTGGCTCGGTCAGCCTGGTTAACCACTAAGTTACGTCAATAAGTATTGACCTATTGGCGCGATGTTCTAGGTTGATGACTGTCCAGCCGAAAAGGAGTCGTCCCTTGTCATCACTCTCCGCACCCGACGCCGCCCGCCTCGCGGCGATCGCCGAGCACTTCCACTTCGGCCTGTCCGCCGAGGAGTTGGCGGAGTTCGCGCCCGCGGTGGCAGGCTCCCTCGCCGCCTCGGAGGCGGTCGAGCGGCTCTACGAACGCACGGCTCCCACAGCCCCGGACCGCGCCTGGACGTCACCCGCTCCGGACGAGAACCGGCTCGGCGCCTGGTACGTGAAGACCTCGGTCACCGAGTCGTCCGAGGGTCAACTGGCGGGCCGTACAGTCGCGGTGAAGGACAACATCGCTGTCGCAGGCGTACCGATGATGAACGGTTCGCGCACGGTCGAGGGCTTCGTCCCGCGCCAAGACGCCACCGTCGTACGGCGGTTGCTCGACGCGGGCGCGACGATCGCGGGCAAGTCCGTGTGCGAGGACCTGTGTTTCTCCGGCGCCAGTTTCACCTCGCACCCGGCGCCGGTGCGCAACCCCTGGGACGAGAGCCGGAACACGGGAGGTTCGTCCAGCGGCAGTGCCGCGCTCGTGGCGACCGGGGAGGTCGACCTCGCCCTCGGCGGCGACCAGGGCGGCTCGATCCGGATGCCGGCCGCGTTCTGCGGCATCGTGGGACACAAGCCGACCCACGGCCTGGTGCCCTACACCGGCGCCTTCCCCATCGAGCGGACCATCGACCACGTGGGCCCGATGACCCGCACCGTCACCGACGCGGCCACGATGCTCGGCGTACTGGCCGGCCCCGACGGCTTCGACCCGCGCCAGCCCGACGCGATCGCCCCGGTGGACTACCTGGCCGCGCTCGCCGAACCCGCCTCTGGTCTGCGCGTCGGAGTCGTCACGGAGGGCTTCGGCACGCCGGTGTCGGATCCCGGCGTCGACGAGGTCGTCCACGCCGCGATCGATGTGCTGGCCTCGGCCGGACTCACGGTGGAGAAGGTGTCGATCCCCTGGCACCTGGACGCCCTCCACGTGTGGAACGTGATCGCGACCGAGGGCGCCGCATATCAGATGCTCGACGGCAACGCCTACGGCATGAACGCCGACGACTTCTACGACCCGGAGCTGATCGCCCACTACGCGCAGGGGCGCGTCGACCGGGGAGCCACCCTCTCCAGGACCGTCAAACTCGTCGGCCTGTCCGGCCGTTACACCTTCGAGGCCGGGGGCGGTAAGTACTACGGCATGGCCCGCCGCCTCCTGCCGCAGGTCCGCGCGGCCTACGACGCGGCACTGGACCGGTACGACGTGCTGGTCATGCCCACGGTCCCCTACACGGCCAAGGAGATCCCACCGGCCGACGTCTCCCTGGCCGACTACCTCCACCTCGCCCTGTCGATGGTCGGCAACACCGCACCCTTCGACGCGACCGGCCACCCCTCATGCAGCGTCCCCACCGACCTGGTCGACGGCCTCCCGGCGGGCTTGATGATCACCGGCAGGCGCTTCGACGACAGCACCGTGCTGCGCGTCGCGCACACCTACGAACGGGCGGTAGGCGGGTTCCGCACACCCTAGGTGTACCGATCGTCTGCCGGGCGCGTGGCTGTCGGCTCCAGGCGGACCACCATGTACGTCTCGCCCTGCCTTGGCGGGCGGGTCCAGGAGCGGGTGGTGAAGGTGTGCAGCCGCCCGTTCACGATGGCATGACGAGGCAGAGACGCACCGAACTGCTCCGCCACCGCCTCCAGCAGCGGCCGTTCTGCTCGGGCGCTGTCCTCCAGGTCGTCGAAGAACCGGCTCGGATCCAGCGCCTGCGGTATGTCCCCGCTCCGCCGGATCTCTCCGTCCGCGTACGTGAACGCGTACTGCTCGGCACCGTCTTGTGCCACCGAGAGGTGGAAGAACGGCTTCCCGTGCGGTGCCCTCAAGCCGCTCCACACCACCACCGCGCGGGTGCCCGTGCCGGCGGTCGCGGCGGGGGAGAGGAAGCGCTGCGGGGTGAACGGGGCGGGCTCGCCGTCGAAGGCGAAGCTCCAGCCGGTGCCGGCCCGGCCGACCACCATGAGTGCCCTGTCGTCGTAGGACGAGAACTCCCTCCGGCTGTGCCGCGATCTCTGGAGCGCCTCCCAGAAGGTCATGGGTTCGTTCAGCACGGTGCCGTCCTCGCCCGTGTCGCCGTCCGTGAGACGGCCGGGCAACTCCTCCGGCTCCGTGCCTTCGAGCAGGACGAACCGGTACGACGCGCGGTTGTTGCCCCGGTACGGCTCCGCGAGCCACGCCAGGTCACCCGGGTCGAGGTCGGCCGTAGGCCTCGGTGTCTCACCGGACTGCCCGCCCCTCGGGGTGGACAGCAGCTCGCGGCCCCGCTCCGGGGTCAGCAGCGGTCCGAGCAACGGGTCGGCCACCCACCCCAGCGGCGCCAGATGGTCCGGGCCCAGCGGCTGCCAGAGGGGAAGGGCGTTCATCAGCGCCCGCCATGCCCCGTCGGTGTCTCCCCAGCGCGCCGACTCCCGCGCCCGCTCGACCGCTTCGCCGTACGGCCCGGCCGCCGTGTACCGGTACGTGCCGTCCCTCACCTGATCCAGCGTCGCGAAGGCCAGTGCCACCAGGTCGTCGTCGGCGCCCGGCAGATGGAACGTCAGCGTGGAGTCGTCCCGGTACGAGTGCCTCGCGTGCTCGGCGACCAGCGGCGGCAGCAGATCGGGCGCGTACCGAGGGTCCGTCACCAGGCCGTCGAAGTACACCATGTAGGTCTGCCCGAGCAGTCGGCGTATCTGGTCCCCCAGCCCGGCGGCCCGCGCCCTGCTGTATCCCTTGGCCTCGTCCAGCGCCTTCACGGCCTCCTCCCAGCCGCCGCGCAGCGCCTCCAGCCGGGCCTCCTCCACCTGGGCGTCCAGCTTTCGCGTCGTGTCGTTGGCGAACACCGGCCCACCGTCGCTCCGGCGCGCCTGAAGGCTGTGGAACTCGCGGTGCATGTCCCGCATGAACGCGGTGAAGTCAGCGTGCCGCGCGGGCGCCTCGGCCCGCCAGCTCGACCACGTGTACACGGCCCACTCGCCGTCCTCGTCCACGTCCTCGGGATCAAGGAGGACGTGCGTGATGTCGGACTCGACGTCCAGTTGCAGCCCACGCCGCCAGAGGTCCGCCTCCCGCCGCTCCTCGGGCCCCGCGTCCTCGTCCAGGTACTCCTCGAAGATGTCCGCGAGCCCTGACTCGTTGTTGTGCCAGTGCGCGTCCTCGGCCCCCGCCAGCAGCCTTACGAACCCGCCCGCGTGCCGCCACCCGTCGCTGACCTTGAGGAACTCCCGGTACGACGGGGGCATGTGCCGGCCGAGGCGCTCCTCCATGGCCGCGATCCGCTCCTCCGACGCGGCCGGGAAACCCAGCCAGCGCGCCCGTCGCGCGGCCTCGTCGCCCTCGCCCCGCGTCTCGCCGCCCGGGAGGGAATCCGCCCACTCCCCGCTCCACTTGAGCAGGAAGGACCGCCAGTCGAACACCGTGGGATCCGTCATACGCCCGATGCTGCCACCCACCACTGACAGTGCCTCGCTGCTGCCGTGACGGGGGAAGCCGGCCGGCTGTTCGATGTCACCGCGGGAAACCCCTGTTACCTCCAAGTGACCTTCCTGCTACCACAGTTGGGTCATGCGCGTACTGGTCGTGGAGGACCACAAGGATCTCGCGGAGAGCGTCGCGAGGGGGCTGCGTCGGCATGCCAGGGAGGTCGAGCCCGCGCACGACGGCGAGCAGAGGCTGAGCCGGGCGTCGAGCGGGGCCTACGTCGTCGTCCTGGACCGCGACCTGCCGCTCGTGCACGGTGACGAGATCTGCCGTGCGCTCGTCCGGCAGGGCAGCCCGTCCCGCGTGCTGATGCTCACCGCCGCCGGTACCCTCGCCGACCGCGTCGACGGCCTCGACCTCGGCGCCGACGACTACCTGGCCAAGCCCTTCTCCTTCGCCGAACTCATCGCCCGTGTCCAGGCGTTGGACAGACGAGATCAGCCCGCCGTGCCCCCCCCGTCCTCGTCCGCGGCACATCGAGCTCGACCCCGCCCGCTGTACCGCGCTCCGCGGCGGACGCAAGCTGGACCTGCCGCCGAAGGAGATGGCCGTCCTGGAGGTGCTGCTCGCCGCGGGCGGTGCCGTCGTATCCGCCGAGGAACTGCTGGAACGGGCCTGGGACCGGGACGCCGACCCGTTCAGCAACACCGCCAAGGCCACCGTCAGCCGGCTGCGCCGCAAGCTCGGCGACCCGGCTGTCATCGAGACGCTCCCGCACGCCGGTTACCGGATCTGATGGGCGCGACCGCGGGACGGCCCTTGTCGCCAGGCGGGTGACGGTACGCCAGCCTGTGAGGGGAGTGACCCGGGTGTGACCCGGGGCGGGCTACGACGGCAGGACCGCGCTCGACCTCCCCATCGACGGCGACTGCGACGTGGTCGTCCTCGACCGCGACCTCCCCGACGTGCACGGCGCGTCGCCGGTCTGATCGAGCATCTGGGCGCGGGGCCCTGCCAGGTCGTGGGCCACTCGCTGGGCGGGCTCATCACGCGGGAACTCCTCCTGGCACGGCCCGAACTCGTCACGCGGGCCGGGCTGATGGCGAGCCGCGGACGCGCGGACGCGCTGATCACCGCCGTGTCGGCCGCCGACATCGAGCTGGCCGACAGCGGTGTCAAGATCCCTCCTGCCGTGTCCGCGTACCGGCAGGCCCTTCAGAACCTCTCACCACGGACCCTCGACGACGAGGACGGACTCCGGGACTGGCTCGGCATCCTGGAACTCTCCGGCCCCGACCCGTCGACGATCCGCGCACAACTCGGCCTGGAAGTCGTCCCGAACCGCCTTCCGCGCTACCGCCGCATCACCCGCCCGTGCCTCGGCATCGCCTTCCAGGACGACCTGGTCGTCCGCCCGCACCTCTCGCGCGAACTCGCCGCGGCCATCCCGGCGGCCGCGTGCACCGAGATACCCGGCTGCGGCCACTACGGCTACCCGGAACGGCCCGACGCGGTGAACGAGGCGGTCATCGGATTTCTGGGTGGTTGAGGAGATGCCCCGGCGGAGTGTCCGAGCTGGTTGTCGCCCCTCGCGACGGTGGGCCCGTTTCCCGGAGGCATTTACGTCAGGTCCGGGCCGGTCGGCTCACGTTCGGGTGCCGGACATGTCCGCTACCGCCCGGCCGAGCCTGTGCACCCCCTCGGTGATCTCCCCAGGGGTATGGGTCGGGAAGGACAGCCGCAGCGTCGTGTGGTCCGGAGGCCCGGAGAAGAAGGGCGCTCCCGGAACGAAGACGACCCCCCTCTCAGTCGCGTGGCGCAGCAGGTCCGCGGCGTCGTGTCCTTCGGGGAGCCGGGCCCAGACGAACATTCCGCCGGCGGGGCGTACCCACTCACTGCCGACAGGCAGGGCCTCTGCCAGGCCCGTGAGCAGCGCCTCGCAGCGTTCCCGGTAGCTGGAGCACACGCGTGCGAGGTGGCCGTCGACGTCGGCCGAGTCCAGGTACGCGGCGGCCGCTGCCTGATCGATGGTGGACGAATGGACGTCCATGGCCCCTTTGACCGTGACGCATGCCTGGCGTAGCGCGGCAGGAGCCCTGAGCCAGCCCAGCCGCAGCCCCGGTGCCATGGTCTTGGACAGGCTGCCGAGGAGCACCGTGCGATCGTGGCACTCCGGCATCGACGCGATCCAGGGCTCCGGCCGGCCCGCGAAACGCAGTTCGCCGTAGGGATCGTCCTCGGCGATCCACAAGCCGTGCCGTTCCGCGCAGGCCGCCACCTCCCGGCGGCGTTCGGCAGGCATGCTGCGCGCCGTCGGATTGTGGAATTCCGGTATGAGATACAGCAGTTTGGGCCGATGGCGGGCAACGGCCTCTTCCAATGCCTCCGGGATCACGCCCCCGCGATCGCAGGGCACGGGAATCACCTCGGCATCCGCGCAGGCGAAGCACTGCAGCGCGAGCAGATAGGTGGGCTCCTCGACGAGGACCGCGTCACCGGGAACGAGCAGCGCGGCGCTGAGCAACGCCAGCGCCTGCTGTGCCCCCGTGGTGATCACCAGCTGGTCCCGGGTGGTCTCCAACCCGCGCGCGCTCAGTCGGAGCGCGATCGCCGCACGGAGCCGAGGATCGCCCTCGGTGGTCGAATACTGCAGAACCTGGCGGGGGGACCGCAGCGCACGGCTGTATGCCGCAGCGATGCCTTCCGCGTCGAACAACTCGCTGGCGGGCATTCCCCCGGCGAAGGAGATCACGTCCGCGCGGGCGCTGTGGCCCAGTATGTCGCGGAGGGATGAGGCCAGTTTGTCCATCGCCGAGATGCGGCCGGCTGTGCCGAAGGGCTCGACCGGGCCTCCACCTGCTTCCGCTGTGAGTCGTAAGGCGTCGATTCCGTCCTTCATCCGGGCTCCTCCCGATTCCACGCCGAAACGTGCGCAAATTTTCACAGGCCTTTTACCCTGGCGTCCGCATGAATTTCATTCGGCATCATGGGAGTGAATGCGACGGTTCTGTAGGCCCTAACTGCAATCCAGGGAATCGGCCAGCCGTTTTCCGGACTTCGATGACATACATCAGGCCAATATCTGCGGCTGTTGGCGAGCCGT
Source organism: Streptomyces sp. N50 (assembly GCF_033335955.1). Lineage (GTDB taxonomy): Bacteria > Actinomycetota > Actinomycetes > Streptomycetales > Streptomycetaceae > Streptomyces. The sequence goes on along the minus strand of NZ_CP137549.1, from coordinate 4,369 downwards.
CCTAAAATGAATGTTTCCGTCAAGTGTGATCTAGGAAGAGTTCAAGATGCAATCAAGTCCCAACCGCCTGGTTGACGCGGAGGCGATCCCTGGTGGACGCTCGTACGGATCTCACCTGAAATCAACATATTTCGATTCGGAAGAAACCGCCGGAGGTGGCGACAATTCATTTACCGAAAGGCATATCTGAGATTACCCTCAAAAACGTGGTTAACGCCCTGAGGGCTGCGGAACCGGGAGACGTTTCCGCAGCCGATGTATCGAAAGACACGGGAATGAGTACCGTGACCGCGCGGCGATATCTCAGGTTTCTGGCCCATGCCGGTGTGGCTGAGGTCGCTCACCGCTACGGCCATGTCGGGGCGCCTGAGCGGCTTTATCGGTTACGGGGTGAAGCGGCTCATCGGCGATTACCGAACGTGCCCCGGCAGCAGCCGGTACCGGCGCGGCAGGGTTCTGCCCGGCTGCGCGGTTCCTCCGCAGAGGCGACAGCCACAGAATCACCGCGACCAGGGGCAGAAGCCAGGCGAAGAGAAGAACCGTAGGACGCAGCCCGAGCAGTGTCCCCAGGGCTCCGCCCGCGACGCCGGCGAGTGGCCGCAGACCCCATTGCAGCCAGCTGGCCGTCGCGTTCAGCCGGCCCAGCATGCCGGGCGGGCACGACGCCATGCGGTAGGAGCGCTGAGCGATGTTGTACGTGAGGGCTGAGGCGAGCGTCACGGCGAACCCGACGGTCAGCACGATCTGTCCGTAGAGGCCCGGGAGCACGTACCCGGCGGCGATCTGCCCGGGGGCGAAGGGGACGGGGCTGAAGAGCAGCACGCGGACGAGTCCGTAGCGCTTGATCAGGGGTTTGGCGATCAGGCTGCCGATCACGCCGCCCACCGCACTGATGCCCCCGATGAGACCGATGGTCTGCGCGGACCAGTGCAGTTCACGGACCGCGTACAACACCCATACGGAGTTGATGGCGGCGAGCAGGAAGTTGCCCAGACTGTTCGAGATCGTGATGAAGGTCAGAATCCTGTCGGCCACGATGATGCGCAGCCCTGCGGACAGTTCCCGCCGAAACCCTCGCTCGTCCTTGGGTTTCGGTGCGGGCCGCACCTCGCGGAATCGGACCAGCAGCAGACCGGCCGCGCTGACGAGAAACGAGACCGCGTCGGCGGTCACGGCGGCGGCCGCGCCCACGAGAGCGACCAGGAAACCCGCGGTACTCGGTCCCACCACACCTGCGGCCGCGGACGCGGTGCTGACCTTTCCATTGGCATCGACGAGTTGAGACTTCGTCAGGAGAAATCCGGGAAAACTCAGGTAAGCGCTGTTGAAAAGCACTGCCAGGGTTCCGGAGACGAGTGCCACGGAGTAGAGCTGAACCAGCGACAGGACATCGAGTGCCGCCGCGAGCGGCACGGTGCACAGCACGGCGAACCGGAGCAGGTCGCACCACAGCATCACGTTTCTCTTGCGGGAGCGGTCGACAATCACCCCGGCGGGCAAGGAGAAAAGTAACCACGGCAAGGTGCTGAACGACGTCAACAACGCCACTTGGAACGTTGACGCGTGCAGGGTGAGGGTGGCGAGCAGCGGCAGTGCCAGCACGGTGACCTGAGCACCGATCAGGCTGATGGACTGTCCACCCCAGAGGAGCATGAAGTCCCGGTGACGCCAGAGCGAGCCGGCCGACTCCGTTTCGTGCATGAGATTCGTTCCGTCCGAGGGTGTTTCCGGACGGCAGGCCGACAGACGGTCTTCCGCGGCGGGCTCTGCTCGGCCGGCAACAGGGATGAGTGTCCGGGCCAGGGTATCGGCCGTCGGCGCCCTGCTGGGACCGGGGCCGCTCGCCCGCAACCGCATGCCCCGTTCACGCCCCGGGTGTGTCGCCGGGCCTCGTCCCGGGCGCGGAGTCCGCCACGCGCGTCCTCGACTCCTCTGCCAACAGCTCTGAGATCTTCGGGCGGTTGAGGTAGTAGGGCGGTTCGAAGATCGCACGCTGAAGCGGTGTCAGCTCGTGGGCGAAGTCCTCGTAGCCGACCGGTAGGGCGCTGGGCCGGAACATCATGGCGCCCGGGCTGTAGCGGGCGAAGACCGTGCGGCGCTCCGACGCCCCGGTCCAGGGCAGGGTCCCGTGCACGAGGGTCTCGGTGAAGACCACGGCCGACCCGGCCCGTACGGGGACCTGACGCACGTGCTCGGCGTACGCCTCCATGCGCCGTATTTCCACGGGGCAGCGGAAGTTCGCCTTGTGACTGCCGGGGATGCAGCCGAAGCCCCCGTCCCCGGGGTTGACGTCGGTGAGGGCGAAGGAGATGTTCATCAGGCCGCTGGACATCCTGCCGTCGCTGACCCGGTAGAAGCGCAGGTCGCCCGGAATGCCGCCGGCGCCGTGCAGCCGGTAGCCCTCCGTGCCGGGCTTCATGATCGTGCCCTTCATGGTGTCGTAGCGGAAGCCGTCGCCGATGAGTTCGAGCATCAGCTCCACCGACGCCGGCAAGGACAGCAGCTTGCGGAAGGCCAGGCAGGCGGGCTTGGGCCAGTCGAACGGCTCGTTGAACTCGTCACGGCGGTGTTCGCCCTGGAACCGCTCCGCCTTCTCCGCGAGTGAGAACCCGAGCTGGCCCACCCTGTCGCCGGCCTGGTCGAACGCGTCGTTGAGTTCTTTCAGGTGGCCCGCTTCGAGTATGTCCTCCACCACCAGATAGCCGTTGACATCGAAAAGGAATTTCTCATGCTCGGACAGCACGTGCGACCAGTCCCTCCGGGGAAATATTGCGGCCGAGGCCTCGGTGAGTCGATCCGATTATTCCTGACACTTTGATACCTGGCCTCGCGCGGTAGCACCAGGTTGCATTGCCAAGACTTTGTGTTGCTGATTCCATTGCGCGGAATGTGTTTAATCTCCGCAATATTGTCTCGCCTTGGCTCTGATTGTAGGTTCGGCGTGTCATGCGACTCGAATCCGCTGCCCGACCTTTGGAGGAGTCAAGTGGGGCCCGAATATCAGTGCACTCTTGACCGCCGGGAAATGGCGGTGCTGCACGAACTGGCATCGGAGGTCGCCGGACTCGTGCCAGGTGCCCCGGACCGGGTGGGGAACGTACTGGACGAGGTACCCGCCGGACTGCGTCGGCCGCTGGCCGCCCTCGCCGAGCCCGACGAAGCGCCGTTCCACTGTCTTGTCGACGTGTCCGAACACGAGCCGCTCACAGCCCTGCCCCCCACCCCGACGGCGGACAGCCCGGCGCCCGGCGGCCACTGGTCCGCGGGCCTTCTGCTCCTGGTCGCCGAGCTCCTCGGCGACCTCGTGGGCTACGCGGACGAGAACGACGGCGCGCTGATCCACGAGGTCTCGCCGGAACCCGGCATGGAGGAGTACATCCAGAACGTCGGCTCCTCATCTCTGGGACTGCACACGGAGAACGTCCACCATCCGCTGCGGCCGGACTTCGTGAGCCTGTTGTGCCTGCGCCAAGACCCGGACGACGCGGCGGCGCTGCGGATCTCGTCCGCGCGCGACGCCGTACGGCACCTGACGCCCGGAACGCTCGACGTCCTGCGTGAGCCGCTGTTCCGCAGTCTCTACCCCACGTCGTTCGGACTGGACGCCGAGGGGCGACGGCCGGTCTCCGCCCCGCACCCGGTACTCGCCGGCGCGCCGGACGCACCCACCGTCCGCTACAACACGCACAACACCACCGCGGTCACCGGGCACGCCGCCCGCGCACTGGCCTCGTTCGGCGACGCACTGGACCGGGCCTCACGGCGGATACGGCTTCGGCCGGGGCAGCTCGCCGTCCTGGACAACCGGTCCGTCGTCCACGGCCGCACCGCGTTCACGCCCCGCTACGACGGCCGGGACCGCTGGCTGCGCCGGTGCTACGCACTGAGCGGCGTGCCGCGCGGGCTCTCCGGGCTGATGCCCCGGCCCCGGGTGATTCCCCGGCTTCCCTCGCTGTTGAAGTCCCTCGACGGGCTCGGACCGGAGCCCGGAACGACGCCCCGGCCGGGTCCCGAGGGCGGCCCCCGATGAAGGAGATGGACATCGACTGCCCGGAGCCGCGGACCCACGACGCGGCTGCCCTGGTGGCGGCGGCCGTGACGGTGGCGCACCGCAGGACCACCGACGAAGTCGTCGGGATCCGCTGGCGTGTCACCGGGGCCTCCGGTACCCGGCACGGCGTGCTGCGCGCGGTCGTGTCCGGTGACACCTCCTTCGGCGCGCTGCGGGCATGGGCGGCGACGGAGATCGAGGCACTGAACACCGGTGCCCCGCGGACGGCCGACGAAGGTTCCGGCGTGCCTTCGCTGGAGGCCGTGTTCACCGAGGCGGCGGACGGCGGCCTTCTTCTCGCGGAGGTCCGCGACCCCT